>CAWJEL010000017.1:0-22862 GCA_963841825.1 uncultured Chloroflexia bacterium | reverse complement strand
TGGAAACTGGTCAGTGAGCGATCATGCCATCCACACGTACCAGCTTCTAGTTTCTAGTTTCCAGTTTCCTGCAAAAACGCCACTGCCATCTGGTTAAACGCGTCCGCGTGCAGATGGTGCGGCCAGTGCGTTGATCCCGGGAACAGATGCAGGCTGCAATTTGGTAGGGCGGCAGCCAACGCCCGGCCAAGCGAGAAGTGGTATGATGGGGCCCTCTTCTGCCCAGGCCAGGCAGACCGGCTGCGTCATCGGCGCGTAGCGTCCGCCGCCGGGTGCGACCCGGCCGACAGGCCACGTCGACCAACAACAACCGATCCACCCGCTCCGGCGCGGCCAGCGCCAGCTCCAGTCCGATCGGCCACCCCAGGAAACCCCGCCGATCTCGGCACGTGCGATGTCCAATGTATCCATCACCCGCAAGGCCAGCTCGACCATCGGCGTGGGGTTGAACCGCTCCGCGCCCTCGGGACGCACGCCCGCAGAATCGCCCCAGCCCGGCCAGTCCAGCGCATCGGCACGGCGCGCCTGGCCGAATGCGTCGATCTGCAGCACTCCAGGTACGCCAGGTCACATCTGACCCCGAGCCGTGAAAAAGCAGCAGTGGCTTGCCACCGCACGGCCCGCGACCCGCACGTGCAGGTCGCCCGGCCCCGGCAGGATGGGCAGGTAGATGCTCTCCGGTTCGAACGGCTTGCTGCTGATGCTCATACGCGCACAATCCCTAATACCAGCTTCCCGGTTTCCAGCTTCCAGTTTCTAGCAACCAGCTTCCAATCTCCAGAAAACAAAAATCCCCATCGTCGTTCAGGGACGAAGGGGACTCCGCGGTACCACCCTGGTTGCCGGTGAGTGGAGCTGAGGGGGTTCGAACCCCTTACCTCTTGAATGCCATTCAAGCGCTCTCCCAATTGAGCTACAGCCCCATGTTTGATCCGACCACTCGGTGCGTGCTGTAACGGGCACCCCGGCACAGATTACTGCGTTTCACCTGTGCGGCTCCCGGACGAGTTCAGCCTTTGCAAGGCATGTGGGGCCGACCCACCTGCGAGGTTTCCACCCTCCCCGCTCTCTGCGGCTCTGGCTTACTGCTTCCGTTCAACGCCGACTATGTAGTTTTAATAACCAGACCTGCTCAACATGCTTGCAGGCCAGGAGTGGAGCTGAGGGGACTCGAACCCCTTACCTCTACAGTGCGATTGTAGCGCTCTCCCAGCTGAGCTACAGCCCCACGCGTTCGAAAAGAGTATATCCAGAACGGGCTTTAGTGTCAAATTAGTAGCGTTCTGGGCTTGAAAATCCAGGCCGGGCTGCGGACGCTTTAGTGGTGCAACACCTTTGGCGAACGTAGCTCGGTCCCATTGATCAGCCGTTTGATATTTGGGCGTAGCGACCAGGCCACGATCAGGCCCAGTCAGCGCGCCGTCAGAGCACATCCAGCCAGGGGCCATATCCCAACACCGCGCGGATCGCAAACGAGATCGGGATCACCGCCCGCGACCATCAACGACATCAACGAGGCATAGCGGATCACGTTCAGGCCGAAAGGCAGCAAGGGGAGCAACCACAGGGCCGACAATGGCCAGATTGAGATAGCGCCGCCGACGTTCGGCGTGGTGCCCACGCCCCCCCGAAAACCCATGAATACCGAATAATTATGGCCGATGACCGCGGCGACACCGCCCACAATGTCGGCCACAGCCTGGTCCGCTACCGCGTCACCGACGATCAAACGGGCGATGACCACCGCCAGAAAACCCTTCAAAATGTCGCCGATGCCCGTCGCGATGCCAGCCCACGATACCGCCCGCGCGCATCGCGTTGGTGCCGCCGGTCCGACCGCTGCCGACTGTGCGAATATCTTGCCCAGGGTCAACCGAATCACAAGGTATCCTACCGGGATCGAGCCGATCAGATACACGACAACTGCCGCGATAACCAGACGAAGTAATGGCATCAGGTGTGGAACCTCTCGTTGAGGATCGTCCAACCGGGACAACAAAACGCAAACCGCAACCGCTGCTGGCCTGGATGCGTTTTGCGTTCTACATGCTGGACTGTGGCGTTTAACACGGCGGCTGAGTTGAAGTTGCGCTGCGCTAGCGCTCCAGAATATTGCTCAGGAATTGCTTGGTGCGTTCGTGCTTCGGGGCCAAGAAGAAGTCTTCCGGCGACGCCTCCTCCACGATCTGGCCCTCAGCCATGAAGACGATGCGCCGCGCTGCCGCGCGGGCAAAGCCCATTTCGTGCGAGACGACCACCATCGTCATCCCCTCCTGCGCCAGATCCTGCATCACGTCCAGCACTTCCCCGATCATTTCCGGATCGAGCGCGCTGGTTGGCTCGTCGAACAGCATGATCTTGGGGTCCATGGCCAGGGCGCGGGCGATGGCAACGCGTTGCTGTTGCCCACCGGAAAGCTGGCCGGGGAACGAGTCTGCTTTTTCCGGGATGCCGACCTTGTCCAACAGGGCCGCCCCTTTTTTTCAGCCTCGACGCGGTTGCGTTTACGGACGACCCGTTGCGCCAGGATGACGTTCTCGAGCACGGTCAGATGGGGAAACAGGTTGAACTGCTGGAACACCATCCCGACCTCGGCCCGCACCGCGTTGATATCGGTGGACTTCCCCGTCAGCGGGATATCGTCCACGACGATCTCGCCGGAGTTGACGGCTTCCAGGTGGTTGATGCTGCGCAGCAAGGTGGATTTGCCCGAGCCGCTCGGCCCGATAATGACCACTACCTCACCTTCCTCGATCTCCAAACTGACACCGTCGAGGGCATGGGTACGGCCGAACCACTTATGGACGTTCTTGATCCGGATGATTTTATCTGCCATAGAAACCCCCTACACGACCATTGACCATAGACCATAGACCATTGACGACGGACCATACGCGTCCCCAAAGCATCCATCGTCCATCGTCCATCGTCTATCGTCCATCGGCAATCGTCCATCGTCCGCCATCATCGTCTCTCCACCGACATCCGCCGCTCTAGTGCGGTGCTGATGCGCGTGAAGAAAAGCGTCATCAGCAGATAGAGCAACGCGACCATCGTGAACGTGTCAAAGCTGAGGAAGCTGGTCGCGACGAATTCGCGCCCGCGCCGGGTCAGGTCGGACACGGCCAGGATGGAAACCAACGAGGTGTCCTTCAACAAGGTCACGAATTCGTTGCTCACAGGCGGCAGGATCACGCGCACCGCCTGCGGCAGGACGACGTAACGCATGGCCTGAATGTAGTTCATCCCCAGCGAGCGTGCGGCTTCCATCTGACCCTTGGGGATCGACTGGATGCCGGCGCGGAAGATCTCCGTCATGTATGCGCCGTAAGCGAAGGTCAGCCCGAACACCGCCGCTGTGAGTGGCTGGAGTTTGATATTCATCAGCCATTGGCCGATTTGCGGCGCGCTTTGGGCCAGGGCCTGGCCGAGCCTTTGGAGCAACTGCGGCAGGGCGAACCAGATCCACAACAGCCAGACCAGGACCGGGATGCCGCGCACGATCTCCACATATAACGAGGCGATCCCACCGAAAAACCGGTTCCCGGATACGCGCCCCAACCCCCCGATCATGCCGACAACCAGAATACAGACAAACGAGATCAGGGTCAGCTTCAGCGTGACCACCACGCCGTCCAACAGGAACTGGACGATTCGGCCATACGGATCACCCAGGCTGATATGGATGGTGACGCCGCCGATCTGGATGTCGGTCGTGAACTTCTGGCCCACCGCGAACACGAGCAATACGAGCAGCGCAAGTGCGGCAAAAAACAGGAACCACCCACGATCAAACCGCGTCCCTGCTTGCGGGGGAGGCGGATTATAACCGCCCGCGCCGGTTCTGACGGACAGATCAGATGGGGTTTGGTTGGGCACCGTACACCTCCTCAGATAAGCCGAACGGCAGACGATAAGCCTGCCGTTCGCTACACTGCGATCAACAATTCTGTGGCAACGCAAGCTAGCGAGTTACTTTCGCAGCCTCGGATCCAGCGCATCGCGCAGTCCGTCACCGAGCAGGTTGAATGCCAACACCGTCAGCATGATCATCAGGCCCGGGAAAAAGACCAGGTGCGGCGAAGTGAAGACCTGGTTGCGCTCCTGGCCCAACATCGAGCCCCACTCAGCCATGGGGGGTTGGGCGCCCAACCCCAGGAACGAGAGCGCCGCCGCATCCAGGATCGCCGTGGCGATGCCCAGCGTGCCCGCCACGATCAACGGTGTCAGTGTATGCGGGAGGATGCTGCGCGTGAGGATACGATTCGACGGCACACCGATCGCGCGATCGGCCAGGACAAAGTCCCACTCCTTCACCGACAGCACGTTGGCGCGCGCGACGCGCGCATAAGTCGGGATGGACACGATGGCGATCGCCAACAGGGCGTTTAGCAACCCCTCGCCCAGCACGGTGACGATGGCGATGGCCAGCAGCAGGGCCGGGAACGCCAACAGCACATCCATGATGCGCATGATCACGTTATCACCCGTGCTGCCGGCGAAACCAGCCACCGCACCCAAGATGGTGCCGATGATAATGGCAAAGCCGACCGTCGTGAGGCCCACAATCAGCGAGATACGCGACCCGTATACGATGCGGCTAAAGAAATCGCGCACGTTACCATCAACCCCCAGGATATGCTGTGGCTGGTCTTGCGGGCAGCCCAACAAATGGATGCACGGCCCCGAACGCATTTTGATCTTCTCGACGCCAATCAGCACCTTGTTCGGGTCGTAGGGCGCGATAAGCGGCGCAAAGATGGCAACCAGAACGAGAACGAACAGGATCGTCATGCCCAAAATGGCCGACTTCGTACGGAAAAGCGCGCGCAGCGCATCCCGGGTCGGCGTGCGCGGGCGCCGCGTCAGGATCTCCTCCGCGGAACTGGTGTCGGAATCAGACATATTGCTCCGTCAGCTCAAACGAATCCGGGGATCAAGGAAGACGTACAAAATATCCACAAACAGATTAACGATCACATAGATCACGGCAATCACCAGGGTGAAAGCCTGAACGATCGTATAGTCTCGCGCCTGGATCGCATCGAAGAGTGTACGCCCGACGCCAGAAAGATTGAAAATGGTCTCGGTGAGCACGGCGCCGCCCAACAAGGCGCCCAACGACAGGCCGATGATGGTGACCACCGGGATCATGGCGTTGCGCATAGCGTGACGCAGAACAATAGTCTGCTCCTTTAAGCCCTTAGCACGCGCAGTTCGGATGTAGTCGAGCCCCAGGACTTCCAGCAGGCTGGAACGGGTCATGCGTGCGATCAGTGCCATAGGAATCGTGGCCAGGGCCAGCGCGGGCAGGATCAGATGTTGCGCCGTGTCTCTGAACGCGGCCCAATTACCCGTCAACAGCGAATTAACCAGGTGCATATTGGAGATGAAGGCCAACAGTGTGTACAGCGATGTTCCGGATTGGACGTTCAGGTGCCAGGCTTCAATCAATGAGGGCAGAATCAAACCGGGCGAGTTACGGCCCGAAGGCGGCAGCCAAAAAGGCGTCCCTTTCAGCAACAAGGCAAACACGTACGCCAGCATCAACCCCAGCCAGAACACTGGCATGGAGACACCAGCATTTGCGAAGAGCATCGTTCCTACATCCACGGCCGAGTTGCGCCGGACGGCCGAGATGGTGCCGAGCAGGACACCAAAAACGGTGGCGATGACCAGCGCTGCCAGGGCGAGCTCGATTGTCACCGGCAGCCGCTCAACCAGCAGATCGGTCACCGGCCGACCATAGCGGAACGAATTGCCGAGATCGCCATGCAAAATGTCGCGTGCATAAAGCGCGAACTGCACGGGGATCGGCTTGTCCAGACCGTTGCGCACGATGAAAGCGTTGCAGAGGGTATCGGTGGCGCGTTCGCCCAGCGCGGCCCGGCATGGATCGCTGGGCAGCAGCCGCGCCAAAGCAAAAGTCACAAACAGGATGCCGACCAGGACGGGGACTGCGGCCAGCAGACGTTGAAAGATGTAGCGGATCATGTGTGCATTTCGGGTTTTTCGGGGCGGCGCTGCCGCCCCGAAAAACCCAACATTTACTTATTCGGCCGGTGGTGCGTTCAGGAAGGCCCCGAACAGCGCGTTAAAGTAAGTGAAGACGCTGGTACGTCCCTTGTGCAGCGGGTTCTCCGCATCCCATTGGGCAGCCCAACTCGCTACGACATCCTGCGCGGTCAAGTCGCTACCATCGTGGAACTTGACACCCTTACGCAGGTTGAAGGTCCACTCAGTCAGGTCAGCGTTAGCGGTGTACTCCTCAGCCAGCGACGGCTCGACCGCGGTACCGCCGATCTTGTAGGCCAGCAGCGCCTCGTTCACCTGCTCGCACGCCCGCAGCGACTCGCCATCTTCTTCATCGGCGCAGTAAAGGCTGAGTGGCTCGGCGTTTTGCATCCAGACGAACTGCGTCCGATCGCCCGGGGTCATGACGGAGAAACTCTCATTCCCCAGCGGGCTGGCGTGCGCGCCGGTGACGTCAGCCTTGAAGGCGGTCCCGGAACCACCATGCGCCACCGGAACCATCGGCACATGCTGCTTGATCAGGGCGTTGGCCTCAGCATAGAGCTTGTTGCGCTCGCCCTGGTCGGACAGCTTGGCCGCCTTATCCAATACATCCCAGATGTCCTGGAAGCCATTGCCGAACTGCTTGCTGGCACCCTTTCCGAAGTGGTAGTCCAGGAAGTTGGTCTGGTCAGGGAAGTCGGCACCCCAACCCAACAGATAGAGCGGTTGAACGCCGGTCTTGTTCTCATCCAGGAACGCGCCGGATTCCATCACGTTGATCTTGACGTTGATGCCCAGATTTTCCTTGAGCTGCGCCTGAAGATCCTGTGCTACCAGACCCGGCTGCGGCAGGTAGGAGCGCACCACGTCGCGGTAGGACAACTCGGTGTCGAAGCCATCCGGGAAACCGGCCTCGGCCAGCAGTGCCTTGGCTGCCACAGGATCGAACTGATACCATTCCTCGCCCTCGCAGCCGCCGGGGATGGCGCAGGGGGTGAAGTGTGATGCAGCAACGGATCCGACAGGGTAGAAGTTGTCCACGATGCGCTGCCGGTCGACGCCCATGGCGACGGCCTGGCGTACCTTTTCGTTGTCGAACGGCGGCACCGTGTTGCTCATGCCGAGGTAGAAGATGTTCAGCGCCTCACGCGGGTAAAGCTTCAGCGTGGTGTCGGCCTCGATCTTAGCGAAGTCGTCGGGTGTCGGGTTGTCGATGCCATCCACAGTCCCAGCCTGCAACTCCAGCAGACGCTGGGCCCCTTCCGTGCTCCAACGAAAGACCAGTTGATCGGTCTTCGCCTTTTCGCCCCAGTAGTCAGGGTTAGCCTTTAGAATGATGCTGTCGCCCTTGTTCCACTTGTCAAGCATGTAAGGTCCCGTGCCGATGGGATTATCGAGGAGTGCGCTCGTACCAGCAGTCTCCTGCAGTTGCTTGGCGGAGTGGATGGCGAATGCTGAGAAGGCGGCCTTTGACGGGAAAGCCACGTCCGGCGCGCAGAGGGTGAACTTCACCGTGCTGTCGTCCAGCGCCTCAATGGACTTGAACTCACCGCCGTAATCACAGCTCACGGCCTCATACAAGGTATCAGAGGCCGTCTTCGTCTGGGATGCTCCAGCCGCCGGTGCCTCTACTGCCGCGCCCGGTTTGGGGCCGATCCACTTCTCGTAGATTTTGTCGTACTCGCCGCTGGCCTGGACATTCTTCAGCCCGGCGTTGAAGATCGCCAACACCTGCTTGGGATCGCCCTTCTGCACGGTCAGCCCAAATTGCTCGTTCGTATCGATCTGAGCGCCGATCACCAGTTTGCCCTTGAATTGGTCGGCCTGCAACGCATAGTTCGCCGCCACAGGGGTGTCCACGATCACGGCGTCGATGTTCTTGTTGAGCAGGTCCAGCACGGCCAGATCGGGCGTGTCGTATTGCTTCAGCTCGGCATCTTTGAGATTGTCAGTCACATAGATCGCGCCGGTCGTGCCGATCTGGGCGCCGACTTTCTTGCCGGCCAGATCCGCCTCAGACTTGATCGAGGCATCATCCGCCCGCACCACGATGGCCTGGTTGGCATCGAAGTACGGGTCAGAGAAGTCGTAGGTTTTCTTACGGTCATCGGTGATGGTGACCGAGGAGAGGATGGCATCATATGCGCCGCCATCCAGCCCTGCGAAAATACCATCCCAGGCCGTATTCTTGATCTCGACTTCCAACCCTTGATCCTTGGCGATGGCCTGGATCAGGTCGATGTCGAAGCCGACGATGGCCTTGCTGGCGTCCACGAACTCCATGGGCGGCCACGAGGCATCGCTGGCGATCACAAGCTTCTTGGCTGCGGCCGCGGGCGCCGCGGTCGGCTCGGGGGCAGCGGTCGGCTTAGGCGCTTCGGTGGCTGCCGGTGCAGCAGGCGCCGCGGGCGTGGACGGGCTCCCGCAGGCGGCCAACATGCCCAGCAGCAATACGGCTACGGCGAACAGGCTGATCAGTTTGAGATGCTTCATCTTGTGTACTCCTCCTAATGCTTGGGTGCCAACTTTCAGGAAAGGCTTGCGAAACCGTAGGGATAATCGCGGCGCTCCTCCTCTCTGCATTGAACTCAACGCGCCCTTGGGCCACGGCGTTGTGAGACAGACACAACTAATGAACGGGATGTGAACGATATTATAACGGCACTGGGGAGAATGTCAAACAGACTCGGAAAGTGGTAACTGGAAACCAGAAACCGGTGCCTGCAACCCCGAACTGCTCCGTTCTATTTCCTGGCCTCCCGTTGCAGTCCAAACGCGCCGCATGCTCGTCTACTCACTTCGGCAATTTCCCCAATACACCCCAAACCCACCGGTGCGGCTTGTGCATGAATTTCTGCGGCTGGGCGAACATCAGGATGCACTCGCCATGCACCTCGCTGATATCGTTCGCCTGGCAGAACTTGATCGCCGCCTCTGACTCCGCCCCTTGCTGCATCCAGACACGCTTGATACCGGCGTCGGCGGCATCGCGCACCACCCCTTCCGCCTGGGCCGGCGCGACCAGGATCAGCGCGCCACCCGGAGGCTCAGGCAGCGCCTTGAGGTTGGGATAGCAGGGCTCCCCGTCGAACGCCTCCATGTGCGGGTTGACCGGCAACAGCCGGTAGCCCTTCTCCTTCAGCTCCTTGTAGGCCCCGTTGGCGAACGCCTTGGGGTCGCGCGATACGCCGACGACAGCCAGTGTCGGTTGGGCCAGGAAGTCGTCAACTGTGGATTTGCTTGTCATTGGGGCACCTCTTTCGCAGTGTTCGAATTGTACCACATTTTCGCGCGCCGCGCGCGCCGATTTTTGGGAGATTGGCGGCGTTCAGCGTTTGTGGTATGATCGATAGCGAGAGGTGATACGATGCAACTCGAACAGTACTTCGACTTTCTTGCGCCGGATGACATTCGCATCAAAGGGCATCGGATCGGCATAGAATCTGTGCTTTATGAGTATCTGTTCCGCGAACAAACTCCCGAACAGATTGCTCGACGTTTCCCGTCGCTGACCCTGGAACAGGTCTACGCCACGATTCTCTATTATCTCAGCAACCGCGCGAAAGTGGAAGCGTACGTCAAGGACTGGATCGAGTGGGGTGAACGCATGAGGGCCGAACAGGACCGCAATCCCCCGCCAGTGGTTGTGCGCTTGCGCGCGCTGAAAACACAACAGCAAAAGGCGCAGATGCCGGCATGAGCGCGATTCGTCTTCTGCTGGATGAAAATGTTGATCCGCTTTATCGTCAGGAGCTTCTACGACGCGAGCCGGGTCTGGTTGTTTGGCGAGTTGGAGACATCAGCGCGCCGACTGACAGCACCCTCGATCCCGATATTCTGATTTGGTGCGAGCAGCACGCTTTCATCCTGGTGACGAACAATCGCAAATCTATGCCGCCGCATTTGCAGAACCACCTGGCTCAAGGACGACACGTTCCTGGTATTCTCGTGCTGAATCCCAGAATGAGTGTCGGCGAAACGATTGAAGAACTGGTGCTCATCTGCGGCGCATCGGAAGAAGACGAATACCTGGATCGCATTTCGTTCTTGCCCGTGAGTTTTTGATGATGCTCGCCATTCTGAACCGTCGCCGTCGTGCGGCGGTCTTTGCTTTTTGAGATGCCGTGCCGCAATCAGATTGAAGCTGAATTGCGCAGAACGCCGTAGCAAACTGCAACACATCCTGGTTCGAGAGCACATGTGAAGTGAAAGCACGTAGCGTTGCCAGTGTGCTGCGGGCTAAGGTCGGGTAGAGTCACTGTTGGGCTATCAAGCCCGTCTTGACGGATACCCGATTGCGTGACGGCGGTGATCCGAGCCAGTCTCGGACGACTTCGTACGGCTGCTCGGTGTATTTGGCTTCGATGGCGATGGACTGGCTCCTCAGCAGAAGCATAAGGTCGGTATGGGAGTCGTTACCCTTGCCTTCTTGGATTGGCACCGTATACTCGAAGCCAAATATCTCGGCATCCGACAATTCGAGGCCGAGAGCCGCGGCGAAGTCAGGCAGCCGCAGCTCCAGGGCTGACCAGTAGGCCAGGAGAGGAACCGTGGAGCGGGACGGCGAGGCCAGATCGCTATTGCTGTAAGCATGCACGAGTGACGGATAGTCCGAAACGGGTCGTCGCTTGTACGTAACCGTGGGTTCGTTCGATCGGTAGTGCGTTCTGCCGCCCCGGGCACAGACTGTCGTGCGGACTGGTTCTCGAACGAGAGTGCGGTCGACCCAAATCCCCGCTTTCTCAGCAAACTCCGCAAATCGTTGAAGCGAGATGGCCTCAGTGACACCATCACCCTGGAATTGGGTTAGGCGGGGAAGAACCTGTTCGTTGAAGAAGGCTCGCGACACCGCCTGCGCTGGTGCAACGCCCTCCGCATACTTTCCTTCGCTGTTGCACCAGGGGGAAAGACTCTTTATCACCGTCCATGGTAGGTGCCCATTCTCGATGGCCTGGAGAAGTCGACCGCCTGTCGTCTCGCCGTGCTTGCCAGCCATCCGAAGCCTTGCAATGCCCCGTGCCGCGCGCGTGCGCTCGTCAGCAGTCGAGTCGATCAGGACCAGCTCCCCATTGTTTGCCCAATGCCAGTGCATATTTCACCTTCTTTGAACTATAGGGACAACGACTGCTCCGGTCAACCTTCGAGCATGTGCCGTAGGGCCTAACTATACGTTGTTCAACTGACTGTCGATCCGTTGGAGAGCCGTCGGCCTCACGCCTCCCCTCAAATACGCCTTCCACACCCTTTCGTCTGCCAGCAGTTGCTACGGTCCAGCTACTCTTACCAAATTGTCTCGACTTGGCTATCTCGTATTTTGCCGTCTCGACTGATCACCGGCACCGCCAAGCTGAGAGCCGTCGCGGCGATGACACGATCAGGCATGTCGGGAACTGTCTCGCGGGAGATGGAAAGGAGAGATGCAATGACGCTGCGACTCACTGGCGTCTCGACAAGCTGTGACTCGGGCTTGTCAAGAAGTGCCAGTAACCCGTGGAGAGTGCCGATGGGAATGCGACCTTTTTCTTCCAGGTAGGCGGTCTCCACCAGTGAGATCGAGGAGATTGTGACCTGCGTTTGTTGGGTAGTGGCCGTTTCGATCGCTCGCAGTGCTCTGGCTGACAGCCGAGTATCCGCGTGAAGCAGCCAAATCACCGTGTGCGTGTCCAGGACTGCGGCGATCATGGTGTATCGCCCTGATCCCAAGCCGCCCATAGCTCGCGCCGAGTGTCGTCCAAATCCTCGGTGGCTGCAACCACTCCGTCCAAATAGCGGAGAGCGCCGTACAAAGATGGTGGGGTTGCACCCGCGGGTTTTTCCGAACGAGGGTCACGGCGCGTTTTCGACTGCAACCGCACCAGCGCCTGATACTCGTCGATCGGCAGGATTACGCCGATTTGTTTGCCACCCGAATCCCGAATGTATTGTCTGGTCAGTCCGGTGCTCGACATCATAGTCTCCTTTTTGCCTTACATCCAGATTATATGTCGCGCACGACCCAAAGTCAATCGAAGCGCCACGCTCCACGCGCCTCACGCCTCCCCCAAATACGCCTTCCGCACCCGCTCGTCCGCCAGCAGCGTCGCGGCCGGTCCGGACAGCGCCTGTGGTAGCCGTTCGTGCATGTTCGGTTTGTGCTTGCCGTACTTACAGATCCAACGTGTGCCGCAGAGACTTGTCCACATCCGTCATAGGCAGTGTTCCGATGACACGCTCAACCGCGACTTCTGCAATCGTAGCGAGATTATCTGTCATCACCACTGAATCTGTGAGTAAACCAGAGTGCTGTCCTTCTGGCGTGGATAGACGTACGAGAATTCGGCTGGGATGATCGGCGCGAAAGGATTTGCTCGTAATCATTGCCACGATGACTTGCGGCAATCCTGTCTGAAGGGCATCTGCTTGGACAATCAGCGCGGGACGTGTCTTGGCAGTACGAAAATCCGAATGCGGAAAGAGCACCAAGATGATCTCGCCGCGTCTATAGTTTGACTTTGGCGGCGTCGTAGTTGTCATAGATACTCATCTCGGGGCTGTCCCAGTCTTCCGCGAACGTCGCAAGGCGCGCGCGCAATTCTGCGGCTTGTTTTTCGGTAATCCCACGCGTCCACAAATCAATTACCCCAGATTCGAGAAACGTGACAACAACGCGGGTCTCGTCATGCACCATTCTGGGTTGTTCTATCAACTCAATCTTGCCGTGTCGATATACGCCGTGAACACTTACAAGCATCTTGGTTCTTCCTTCGGCGAATAAGCTAACTACACGCGGCATCCTGATCTCCTCTCCACGCTCAAATTATATGCCGCGCGCGGTTCCAAAGTCAACGAGGCTGTCACGTATTCACGTTTCACGCAGCACGTTTCACGCCCTCACGCCTCCCCCAAATACGCCTTCCGCACCCGCTCGTCCGCCAGCAGCGTCGCCGCCGGCCCGGAGAGCACGATGCTGCCGGTTTCCAGCACGTAGCCTTTGTGCGCCAGCTTGAGCGCGGCGCGGGCGTTTTGCTCGACCAGGAGGATGGTCGTGCCCGCGCGGTTGATCTCGCGTACGGTGTCGAAGATGGCGCGCACCAGGAGCGGGGCGAGGCCGAGCGACGGTTCGTCGAGCAGCAGCACCTTGGGGTCGGACATCAGCGCCCGGCCGATGGCCAGCATCTGCTGCTCGCCGCCGGAGAGGGTGCCGGCGAGCTGGCTGCGGCGCTCTTTGAGCCGCGGGAAGAGGGTGAAGATGCGCTCGCGATGCTCCTCGATGCGTTTTTTGTCGCTAAGCGTGTAGGCGCCCATGTTGAGATTTTCGTTGACCGTCAGGGTCGAGAAGATCTTGCGGCCTTCGGGCGCATGAGAGACGCCCATGAAGACGATCTCATGCGCCGGTATGCCTTGGATCGATTTGCCGTTGATGAAAACCTCGCCGTCGCGCGGGCGCAGCAGCCCGCTGACGGTGCGCAGCGTCGTGGTCTTACCCGCGCCGTTGGCGCCGATCAACGCGACGATCTCGCCCGGCGCAATCGAGAGGGAGATGCCCTTCAGCGCATGCACGTGGCCGTAGTAGGTGTGGACCTCGCGAATCTCCAGGATCGCTTCACTCATCGAGATCCTCCTCATCCTCGTCATCGCGACCCAGGTACGCCTCGATCACGCGCGGGTTGGCCTGTACTTCGACCGGCGTGCCCTCAGCGATCTTATGCCCGTTGTCCAGCACCATGACGCGGTCCGAAACGCCCATCACCACCTTCATATCGTGTTCGATCAGGAAGATGGTGACACCGGTGTCGCGGATCAGGTGGATGAGCGCCATCAGATCGGCGCTTTCCTGTTCGTTCAACCCGGCTGCCGGCTCGTCCAGGATGAGAAGCTTGGGGTCGGTGGCCAACGCCCGGGCGATCTCGACGCGACGCTGATCGCCATACGGCAAGTTCCTGGCGAGCTCGTTGCGGTACTCCCAGACATTCATGAAGCGCATGTGGCGCTCGGCCTGGACGCGGATGTCCCGCTCCTCGGCGCGCTGCGCCGGCAGGTGGAAAATGGCCCCCGCCACACCGGCGCGGCTCCGGCAATCCCGACCCGACATGACGTTTTCCATCACTGTGAGCGCGGGGAACAGCCGGATGGTCTGAAAGGTGCGGGCGATGCCCGCCGCGGCGATGGCGTGCGGCCGCTTGCCGACCAGGCTTTTGCTGTCAAACTGGACCGTGCCCTTATCCGGCTTGTAGATGCCGGTGATCAGGTTAAACACCGTCGTCTTGCCCGCGCCGTTGGGGCCGATCATGCCCAGGATGTCGCCGGGCTCGATGCGGATGTCGACGTTCGAGACGGCCATCAGGCCGCCGAACGATTTGGTCAGGGATGAAACTTCGAGTAAGGACATGGTGTTGAGTCCTATGGGTGACGTGCTACGTGCTACGTGCTACGTGCTACGTGATTGTCTCTGGAACGATGGTTTCGCCGGCTAATGGAATGTTTGTCAATAAGTGAGCCGGGTCCCACAATGTGAGCGCCTACTGAACCGACAGCATCGTATAATTGGCCGGTCAATTCCAACGTTCGGCGATCTCTGACCAGCTTGCTGACATCCTCCCAGGCCAGGTAGCCGGCAAACAGCCCCAGGCGATAGGCTTCAATTTTCCACAGCGTATCCCCCGTGACATCCCGCGGCAGCCCCTTCTCCCACTCAGCGTAATTCACACATCCTCCCGAACCCTGCCGAACGAGACATCATGTAGCACGCATCACGAATTACGTTTTCCCACTCAGCGTAATTCACATCTCACCCCGAAAGCTGCCTGACGAGACATCACGTAGTACGCATCACGGATCACGCTCAGGTCGTCTCCGGTACAAGCGCCGGCGCCTCTTCCATCTCCAGCGCCACGCGCCGGCTAGGCCAGAGGCCCATGGGGCGGAAGATCATCATCAGCACCATCGCCAGGCCGACAAAGCCGTCGCGCCAGTCCTTGACGAACCGGAACAGCTCCGGCAGAATCACCATGCCGAAGGTGCCCACGAACACGCCCGGGATGGAGCCGACGCCGCCCAACACCACGATCGAAAAGATGAGCACCGATTCCAGGAAGCGTGCCATATCGGGCGAGATGACGCTGATGCGGCTGGCGTAAAGCCCACCGGCCAGTCCCGCCCATGCTGAACCGAGCAAGAACGCGACAGCCTTGACCCGTATCGTGTTCACGCCCATGGCTTCAGCCGCCAACTCGTCCTCGCGCACGTAGGTCCACGCCCGTCCGAGCCGCGAATTCTCCAGGCGACGCATCGCCACGATGGCAATAATGACGAAGAAGAGCACCAGATAGTACTGGCTCAAGGTTGTCTTGAAGGTGAAGCCAAAGATGGACGGTTGGTCGATGCCCGACAGGCCGTTGGCGCCGCCGGTGATGCCGAAGATGTTGTTGACCAGCAACATCCGCACGATTTCCCCGAACGCGATTGTCACGATCGCCAGGTAATCGCCGCGCAGGTGCAGGATCGGGCGGGTGAGCACGAACCCAGCGATGCCGGCCAGTATGACGGCCACGACCATGCCCAGGAAGATGGGCACGTCCAGGTAGATATTCAGGATGCCGACCGTGTAGGCGCCGATGGCATAAAACGCCGCGTGGCCGAGTTGGAACTGGCCAGCGTAGCCTACGATGATGTTCAGGCTCAGGCCGAGCAAAACGTAGATCCCGGCCTGCCACAACACGGCGCGCAGATAGTTGTCCAGCGGCAGTGGCAGCAAAAGCGCGATGAGCAGCAGCGCGCCGAACCAGAAGGGCAGTGGAATACGTCGGAGGCGGGTCAGAAGTGCGCTCATGCTATCATCCTCACAGCTTCTCCGCCACCCGTTCGCCCAACAGGCCGGTAGGGCGCACGATGAGGAATAAGGCCAACAACGCGTAGGCGATGACGTCTTTCCACGTGGGTGACAAATAGCTGGCGCCAAAGCTTTCAACGGTACCCAGGATCAGCCCGCCCAGCATGGCGCCCGGGATATTGCCGATGCCGCCGAGGATGGCGGCGATAAAGGCCTTCAGGCCGAACGTCATCCCGAGCGTGAAATCGAACGAGCCGTAATACAGGGCCACCATGATCCCGGCGGCTGCGCCGAGCGCGGGCCCGATGAGGAAGACCACGGTGATGATCCGGTTGACATCAATGCCCATCAGGCGCGAGGTGTCGTGATCGAGGGATACGGCGCGGATCGCGGTACCGACGCGAGTGTAGTTCACGAACAGCCACAAGATACCCATCAGCGCAAATGAAGTCACGAGCAGGATAATCTGCATCGTACTGGCGGTGACATCCCCGATGAGCGTAACGCCGCCGCGTGGGGCAATGTTGGTCGGGTAGGTGATGTAGGTTGCGCCGTAGAGGTTGCGCGCCAGGCTCTCCAGGATGAAAGCTGCGCCCAAGGCTGAGATGATCGGCGGCAGACGGCCCGCGTGGCGCAGTGGGCGATAGGCTGTACGCTCCAGGAGGACGCCGCCCAATGCGACGACGAGCATAGCGCCGAGCGTCACCGGGACGATCATCCAGGGCCCGCCGCGCAACCCCAACCCCAGCAAGAGCGTGAAGCCAGTGTAGCCTAAATAGGCGCCCCACATGAAGAGATCGCCGTGGGCGAAATTGATGAGTTTGAGGACGCCGTAAACCATGGTGTAACCGAGCGCCACGAGCGTGTAGAACGTGCCGATCGTTACACCGTTGAGGATGTTCTGGGCGAGTTGTTCCATGTAGGCCTCGCGGGCGAGCGACGGAGAGGAATGCGATTGGTAGATTGGTAGATCGGTAGATTGGTAGATTGGTAGATTGGTCAACTGAGCGTCCCTGCGAAGGGCTTCAATCTTCTGAGTCCCAATTTACCAACCTACCAGGCCCTAATCTACCTGCATACGGTCACTACTTCTGATACGGCACGTACTGGCCCTGGTCGTTGATGACATAGGCCTTATGGATGCTGCCGTTGCGGTCGCCCTTCTCGTCGAAGCCAAGGATGGGGCCGGTGATGCCCGGGTAGTCCTTGAAGTTCTTGTGCAGCCATTCCCCCAATACCTTCGGATCGGTAGATTTGGTCTGCTCGATGGCGTACTTGATAACCCGGAAGGCGTCCGCGGCCATCACCGTCCATACGCTGGTCGGCTCGACCCCGTACTTGGCCTTGTAGTCAGCGATGAACTTTGTGGCCTCAGGGCTGTCGAGGTCGCTGGGCAGCGGCTCGCTGGTCACCAGGACACCTTCTGCGTTATCCAGGCCAGCGATCGTGATGAGCTCCGGGTTGTTCATGGCGTTGCCGCCGATCCACTGGGTCTTCAGGCCGAGGGCAGCCGCCTGTTTCAGCAGCAGACCGCCCTGAGCATAGTAGCCTGTGAAGTAGATCGATTCAGGGTTGGCGGCCTTGATCTTGGTCAACGTTGGGCTGAAGTCGGTGTCCTCCGGGTTGATGGCATCATAGAAAACGACGTTGGCGCCCCGCTCTTCGAGGTACTTCTTGGTCCATTCGGCCAGGCCCTGGGCATAGGTCGAGTTGTCGTGCAGGACGGCTACGTTCTTGTGGCCCAAGTCCTTGGTGATGAAATCAGCCGCAAACAGCCCCTGGCGATCATCCAGGAAGCAGACGCGGAAGAAGTTTTGGTAGCCGTGGGTCGTGAGGCGAGTGGCTGTGGAGGACGGTGTAATATGGAGGATGCCTTCGCGATTGTAGATCGCTGAGGCTGGTTCGGTTGCGGTGGAGTTGTAACCGCCGATGACAGCCATCACCTTGTTCGAGATCATGCGGTCAGCGACGAGGGCGGCCTCTTTCGGATCACCTTTGTCGTCCTCGATGAAGAGCTGGATCTGCTGGCCGTTGATCCCACCGGCAGCGTTGGTCTGTTCCACCAGCAGATTGAGGGCATTCTGGAATCCCTTGCCCTCTTCGGCGTAGTCGCCGGTCATCGGCCCCTCAAGGCCGAGCCGGATGGTGTTGCTGCCGCCGGCTGGCACGCAGGCCGCCAGGGAGGCTGCCAGGATGATCACCAATAGAATCAGGGATACATGCTTCATGGTGTAGCTCCTCCTTTAAGTTGCAGTTCGAATGTCGATTGCGTGAATGCCGAATTCTTGTCTGACCTAAACAAACGATGTGGACTGCGCCGTGGGGAACTTAAGCCGGTAACTCTCACCCCCTTTCGGTGCTGAGGAAGGCTTTGCAGCCGGACCAGGACGTTCATTTGTATCGCGAAGAGGTACCCTGCTTGATGGCGCGGCCCGGATACCCTTCACGATCAAGCGTTAGATGCGCAAAGTATTTTGCCTGAGAGTGAAGAAAATTATACACGGGAAAGGTGTGTGCGTCAAAGTCAAACTTTAAGCAGAGGATCCGGCCAGGAAACAATCGCGCCAGGATTTCCGCGCCATTCCTCACGTCGTGCTTCGCCGTTTGACAGCGCCGTCAGCGCGTCGGCCAGTGCGCGATTGACCGGCGTCGGCACGCCGGCCGCTCGGCCATAGCGCGCGACAGCGCCGTTGAGCCAACCCACTTCGGAGCGCCTGCCGGCAGCCAGCGCGACATGCAGCGAAGGCAGCTTGCTCCCGCGGCCGCCAGACACGAAGTTTTTCAGCCCGTGCGCCAGCCAGGCCGCCGGCAGCCGGCGCACGACCGGCGTGAGCAGCGGGAGCGGGTAGCCGGCCAGCGCGACAGGGCGGATGCCCTGGGCTGCCATCACCGCAAACGCCTCTTGCCAGGCTTGGGCTTCCAACCGGGAGGCGGTCGGATCAGCCATCACCTGCGCCGGCGTCCAGTCCAGGATGGCGCACTGGGCGTTGGCCAGCAGGTTCATCAGCAGTTTTGACCACTTGAGGCTGCGGTAATCAGCGAAAGCGTCCACAGCGAAGCCCGCGTCGCGGAGCAGCCCCGCGGCAGCAGCGACTGGCGCGTCCCGCCCGACCGGCGCCACCCCGGCCTTGAACCGCTCCCGATGGACCTGCACCTGGCCCGGCGCGGGCGCCGACACGGGCGTGTCGAGCGCGCCAGACACAATCTGATCTGCGCCGAACGCCGCGACCAGCGCCTCCTCATTGCCGACGCCATTCTGGAGGGTGAGCAGCGGCGGGAGCTGCCCCGTATCGACAGCCTTCAGCTCGGCGATGACAACCGCCGTGTCGTACGCTTTTACGGTGATCAGCGCGAAGTCGTAGGGCGAGGTTGAGGTCAAGGCTAAGGTTGAGGTTGAACCAGTGAACGCCGCGGCGATGCTGTCTACCGCGGCGCGCCTTCTGTGCGCCGGCTGCCGGACGGTTCGATCAGCGTCAGCCCGCCGGCGCGCACCGCCTCGGCTAGTTCCGGCCGGCCGATGAGGGTCACAGCATGTCCCCCCAGCGCCAGCCGCGTGCCGACGAATGTCCCAACAGCCCCCGCACCGATAATAAGAATATTCAGGCAACGCTCCCAGATCAGGCGTCTACCAGGCCGTCAGGCGCAGCTCATCAACGGCCTCGAAGTGAGCGTCACGAGTCACCAGGATCAAATCATGTTGGAGAGCGATTGCAGCTATCCAGATGTCGTTCTCGGGAATCGGACGCCCACGGGCACACAGTCGCTCCTTGATCTCGCCGTATCGGTGCGCCGTTTCAGTATCACAGGCGAGAACAACGTTGGTGCTCGCGAAATCATCGACTCGGGCCAGGTTGTCTTGCACGCGAGCCGATCTCCTCGCACCAAAACACAATTCACCAATCGCAACGCTGGAAACGAACACCTCGTCAGCTTCCGCCAGTCGGGTTTTCACGGCCGTATCGGACGCAAACAGCGCTATGATGATGTTGGTGTCCAACAAGAATCTACCATGCACTGCGTCAATCTGCTCACACCCTTGCTCAATGGCTTGATTCATGCGCGTCAAATCCGCAGGCAGAATGGTGTCTGCATACGACAGCAACTGCTGGCCGGGAACGCCGTGCGGCTCTGAGATCGCCAGGGCACGCGTGAATTCCAGAACGCGCCACTGCAATTCAGTTGGCAATACTCTTAGTTGATCCATCACTTTGTCTACGACGAGATCGTTCATTTCAGCCTCCGACTTCTGTCTCACACGGACAAACAAGTCAACCTAACCGCGATCTGTCGCTACGTTATAGCATCTCAACCGTCAGAAGTCAATCGCTCTGACTATACGCTTATACGCATCACCCCATACGCCTCCGCCAACACCTCGACCGTATGCACCACATCCAAACCGGTGTTGGCAGCCAGGTTCCAGCGGCATGTCTCATTGTCGCAGATGGCCTGCGTCGCGCCTGAGGCCACGATCTTGTCGAACAGCGGCTGGCCGACGGCCTGGGCGATGGCGTGCTTCTCGTGTTTGTAGCCATAGGTGCCGGTGATGCCGCAGCAGTCGGCGCCCATCTCCTCGACCGTCAGGCCCGGCACCAGCCCCAGCAGATCCAGTGCAGGCCGGCCGATGCGGTGCAGCTTCTGGTGGCACGAGGTGTGATACGGGAGATAGCGGCCGGTCTGTGGTTTGAAGTCGGTCTTGAGCTTCCCCGACTCGTGTTGCAGCCATAGAAATTCGTTGATGTCGTAAACGTGCTCTGCGACC
The DNA here is from genome assembly GCA_963841825.1 of uncultured Chloroflexia bacterium. GTDB lineage: Bacteria > Chloroflexota > Anaerolineae > CG2-30-64-16 > CG2-30-64-16 > CAWJEL01. The sequence continues at coordinate 2,277 of CAWJEL010000017.1, read as the reverse complement.
AGCTTCGCCTCGGGCGTGTGGATGCCGAGCAATTCCCGGTAATCCAGTTTCAGCTCCAGCCCGCAGCTTGTCCCGCCGACGACGATGGGGATGTCCTGGGCGGCATAGGGCGCCAGCTTGCGCAGGTTGGCCAGCGCGTAGCGTCGCGCTTCGCCGAAGTTGCCGTTGGATTGCATCGGCAGGCCGCAGCAGTTCTGCTCCGGCAGGATGACCTCGAAGCCGTTGTGCTCCAGCACGGTGACGATGGCCTTGCCGACCTCCATCTCGTAGTGCTGCGTCGCGCAACCGTGGAAGTAGGCGACTTGCGGCGCGCCGGGCCGCCGGCGCCTTTTCGCGCTCGGTGCTGGCCGAAGAACCAGCCGCGGAACTTCTTGAAGTGAAAGGTCGGGAAGGGTGCGTCGCGGTCGATGGCGAAGGTCTTCTCCATCAGGATGCGCACCGGCCGGAACCCCATCACTGCGTTGGCCAGGACCGGAGCCCAACCGCCGACCTGCCCGAGCACCTCGTTGTAACCGAACACCGTGTTGCGCCACCATTTCAGGTTACGGGTTTTCTCGCGGAACTGCTGTTTGCGCAGCACTGGCTTTGGCCGCGGTGTCGATCTCCATCACCTTGACGCCGTGCGGGCAGACCAGTGTGCAGACGCCGCAGCCCGAGCAGTAGTCCAGCGAGTGGTGGGGCGAGGGCGCGCCGGGAACGTCGGAACCGCTGCGCCTGCGGGCCGACATACTTCGGCCCGGGAACAGGTCGGTGACCGGCACGACCGGGCACGCGCTGGTGCAGATGTTGCACCCGACGCACAGGTCGGCGGTGCGGCGGATGTCTTCGAGTAAGGCAGGTGTGTAATGTTCGCTCATAGACGGTTCTGTGTCTTGTTTGCGTAATGCGTGATGCGTGATGCGTAATGCGTGATGCGTGATACGTGATACGTGATACGTGTTACGTGAAAGCAGAGAGGCATTCCATTCGTCTCGGCATCACGCACCACGAGTCACGCATTATGAGGATGCCGCTCGATACGCCGTCGCCAGCCAAACGCCCTCGGTCGAACCCTCAGCCAGCGGATCATAACCCGCCAGCAGCCGGCCGGCGATGCGGACGTTCTCCATGACGACGTGACCCGATTCATTAACCGGTTGCATCTGCGCGTTCGACGTGAGGCTCGGCGCGGTGGATCGGGTGCTCGCTTGAGCGAGAAATCGCGGTGCGAACCAGCCTTCCGGGCCGCCAGTCGGAGCCTGTAACGGCAGCCCGAAGACAACCTCACGCAGCGCGCCGGTGTAGTCGCTGGTGATGCCGCCGCCGTAGAGGCCACCCGTCGCCAGGATGATCGTGTCCGCCCGGTAGGTCTGGTCGCGCACGACGTTCGGCACAACGACGCCGGTCGCCCGGCCACCCTCGACGACGCCGCGCACGGCGGTCATGTCGAGCAAGATAGCCACGCCGGCCTGGGTGAACGCGGCCTTGAACGCGTTGTACAGGCGCATCCCTGGCACGCTCGGCGGCAGCGTAGGGATCGAACACCGGCACGCCCAGGCGGTCGCTCAGATCGCGCACACCTCGGCGCTATGCTCCAGGCCGAGCACGGCGGGGAAACGAACGCGGGTCGCGCCAGCCAGCTTCGGCTTGAGCTGCGCCGCCACCCGCTCGCGCACGTCCGCCCGGTCAAAGAGCCGGCCAGCCCGACCGGCGTTGCGTCGAAATGGCTGGTGCGCATCTCTGGGAGGTCGAAGGTCGCGGCCTGGGCCGAGAAACCCTGGCGGGTCAGGTTATCGGCGCACAACTTGGGATAGAAGTCGCGCCAGCCGGCCGGCCCGGCGATCAGCATGGCGCCGGGCTGGCGCAGGTCGCCGGCCGCGAAGCTCTCCGGCACGACCGCGACCTCGACGATCGCGCCCAACGCCGTCGGCAACCGGAAGTTGACCACACCTACCTCTGCTCCCCCTTCCCTCGCAGGGAAGGGGGAGCAGAGGGGGTTAGGTTTTCGCTACCCACGTAGTTCAACCCGGCCTGCCCGCAGACTTCCCGGAATGCTGCCAGTCCGCCCTGCAACGTATCCACACCGGCAACCGCGTAAGGGTGCTCCGGGTGCGCGGCGATCCAGTTCTCCAGGGAGGCGCCTGGCGACTCATTCAAAACCTGGATCGACCCGGGCGACACATGCGTCGTGCCGATGCCGCTCGCCAGCACGCGCACCCTTGCGCCGCGGTCGGCGAGCAATCCACGCGGCCAGCAGCCCGGCCGGCCCCGCGCCGATGACTAGGATGTCCTTCATGA
>CAWJEL010000016.1:0-192279 GCA_963841825.1 uncultured Chloroflexia bacterium | reverse complement strand
GAACCCGGCGGTCTCAAGAATGCTAGGATCGGGTCCGGTTGCCCCTGTTGCTTTCTCAAGCGGCGGGAAATCGACATATGTCCCGCTGTACACATTGAGCGTATCATCCTCCTTGCGGATGGAGTATTTCTCGCCCCTGTCGACGACCGTCCACCGGCTCCCGGCCTGTTTGACAAGAACGCAGGCATTCTCAAAAGAAACCTCAAGGAAGTGTGCTTCAAACTGAACGCGCAATGCTTCTGGAACAGGCCCTGCAACTAGCCCGTCGCCAAGAGCCAGATCAACGCTAAACAGGTACTTCACGCCTGTAGGTCTTCTTTGCACGGTGCCGGATTGGATGAGACGCACCTTGACTTTACCTTCCGCTGCCGTTGACGTGGCAAAAGTGAATCTGGTCTTATCGAATCCTGCGGAGGCGGGGAATTTCTCCTGAGGCGCAGGTAGGCGGGCTGAATGCACACTCGTGGAACACCACATTCTGCGCACGATCAGCACTGAGATCCCAGCAACCGGCTGGAGACGAGATAACGCATTTGTTGAATTCCACATCCATTGGCTTTGTGGACGCAATTCCCTCGTTCATATCCAGGCTGATCGCCCCTCCCTTCCCATGTCTGCCGTCGTCTTCAAACCAACAGCCGTTATAGATGTGTTTTGTCGGGCCGCTGGAGATACCAGTATTAAGGACCAGTTCCAATTCTTGTTTGACTCGGAGTTGCAGTTGGTGAACACCAGCACGTGGCCGCCTCGCAGGTCAAGACCATTGCCACTCGTGGTGAAACGACACGTATCGAAATGGCAAGTCGTGACGCCGCGCTCATTATCTATCATCAGGCCAATTCCGCCGTGGTGGGAGTAGACCTGCCGAAAGCTGCACATGACGGCTGATCGTAGGTCCCAGTTGATATCCAATGCGCTGATTTCGACACGCTCGACCAATCCGTTTGAGAAGCCGCTGCCCGGATCGCTTCCGCATTTCAGCCCGATATGGCTCTGGATAATCGACGTGTGCCAGTCCGACGGTCCTACAATCGAGAGATCGGTCAAAGTGGCGCCATGATTTGATTCGCACCAACCTCCATATAGCCAAACGCAAGGAGATTCGATATCGTAAGGCTGCAAGATCGTTTCCTTTGCCCCTGCGCCCATGACCGGCGCATCACCATTGAAGACGAAATTTCCTTTGTACGTGCCTGGTGGCGAATACAGCTTACGACTGTGCGTTGCCAGACTCACAACCAGCGTAGTATCATCACCCTGGCGGATGCGATAGTCCTGGTCCCCATCAACGATCCTCCACCTGTTGTTCTCAGTGCTTTCGACTATCACGTCGGGAGCTGGGCGGAGGGAAAGACTGTAACCATGCGACGCGAACTCATCGCTCAACAGATCAACGTTCTCAGCATTCAACTGGTTGGCACAATCACGCAACGCATCGGCACTATCAAACACGACGCAAAACGAGAAGATCTATAGGCAGCCTGCACGGCATCCGTGTCGTCGCGTATCCCGTCGCCTCGTGCACCGAATCGGCGTGTGGTGATGACACCCTCAGCACATCTTACCCAAACGCCGTTCGTCGCATGCTCGCTTGTCCAGTAACCTGCGTTGCCCGGACGGATGGGATGGGTAGGATTGATGATCGTGCCTCCGTTGTGCTCTCGCTTGTCCCGGCCGTCCTTCCAACAGAACGCGCCGCCGCCGCCCTGGATATCCGGGTAATAATTGGCGACGATCACCATACTCCCTTCGCTAGATCTGTCTGGTAGAGCCGCAACGGTCGGCACGGAATGGACGATGTTCCGATAGCGCATATGTCACCTCTTTTCATGCAGATGCATGTCGACTTTCGTGACTGAAGTTTCGGTATAGTACATAGCGATTTTCGGAGCCATGGCAGCGCAATTAATTGCGGCGTAGCCATCGGGCAGACGGCCATAATGGCGCAAAATGTCTCCCGCGGGCCGAGATGAGCCAGAAACGCAAAGAAGCCATCAACAAACCGGTTTTTGCACCCATAGGCCGCATCGACGCCCTGCCCGCGCTGCAAGGCTTGCGCCACGGCCTGATCATTGCGTTCGGCAAACCGTCAGGCCAGCAGTTCGCACCGATTCTCAGGCACTTCCTCGGCGGTTTGGTGGTCTTGACCCATCGCTACCTCCTGTCGGGGGTTGGATAGGTCGGTATTCCGTCATAAGTCGAAGTTTTGCCAACTTCCGGCCATCAGTTTGCCAGTCGCAACTAACTGTGCTGCTAATAGCCAATGAGTGCACTCAACTATACCGAAACTTCAGGCATATCCAGACCAACGAAACAAGGATCTATGCGGCGCAGTCAGAGACACAGTCCCTTCCTCGATCTACCGTTTTGCTCCGGGCATGCCTCGCCTGGTTTGACAGACATGTCCAGAGCTTCCTGCGCTTCAGTTCATTGTCACGCCACGGCTACTGGGAAAGTCCTAAACCAGAGCTGCTTAACGTCCGAACGACGCAACGCGCGTCACCCCCGCGATCGGCGCAGACCAGAACCAGCTTGATTCCGTGGATGGTATCATATCGAGCTGGTTCCTGCTGAAATCGACATGCCAGGCCATCGGCCTCCAGTTGAGCGGGTGATTTCTGCCGGCAGCCTGCGGCGTCGTGTCCGGCGTTGCCTGATATCGAACTCCTCACCGGGGCCAGGACTTGGAAGCGAATACACCCGGGTAGCGTCGATCGAAGATCGGAAATGTACGCCCATTGACCGGTGCAGGAACAATGGAATGGGTGCCGCCTCTATGGAAACCCACCGCCGCCGGCAGTCCAGAAGTACAGGTCCACCCGATAACGATGGAGTTCGTCCTTGCATAGATTGTTCACCCAGAACGGCAACTGCAGCCGTGTACGGCAGCGTGGGCAACCCTCGTCATTGTGACAGTCACAATCACCTCGCTCGTTTTCTGGCACTGGCACCCGATAACCCAAGTCGTCGTTCCAGGTGTCATCATGCCTAACCGTGGGCCGACCATCACGATCCAGAGGAACCGCCGACTCGATCAGCAAGTAACTGATCTCGCGGTGACCAGGCGAGATGAAAGGGGTCCAGGCCAAGCTGGGAAAGTCGCAAGCTCCACAAATCGAATGTAGTCGATAGTATCGCTGGACCCAGCGCGATGGGAGCCCAGTCGCTTGATAGAAGGTTTGAGCTGGCAGTTCATCGGATACTTGATGACAAACCAGTCATGTGGCTGCTCGTCCGGATCGGCCGCCAGCTTGAGTTCGTTCTCCAGCCAGTCGGCTCTGTCCCACTGACACCAGTCGCTCAGATTGTCGGCGCTGGGGTTCTGGCCGTGAGACCAATATCCCCGATGGTCGACACCAAAGACATTCCAGGCATGACCTGCGTGAGCGATGAAGGCCGGGATGCGGAAGCGACCTACCAGAGACTGTAAGGAGCGTTTGATTAGCTCTGCGCGGGGCTCCGATCGCTTCCTCGACTGGAATGTCCTCTCGCAACGGGAACCTGATCTCACGGACCTCCACCTGCTCGCCGGCGTGCCAGTCTTCGACACGGATCGCCTCCGGGGTAGCTCCTATGGGTATCGGTTCCCATGGTCCAGGTAGAGAAGTAGTCGCCGTCCTCATCCGGCGACGGGTTGCGTGCATGGGGTGTGCCTATCTCCAACCGCCGTTTATTGGGCGCCAGTACCAGTCGATAGGCGCCGTAACAACTTGGCCCAGGCGGCCGGGTAGCAGGCCGGATAAATGCTCTGCGGGGCTGGCTCCCGGCAGGATTCGTCTATCAACGTGGTGCCAGCACGGCGGCAGGTTCCATCCGCATATTTGTCGAGCGGCCAGATTTTGAAGTGGTGGGGAATCGGAATGTAGACCGACGGCGTTACCGGAGTTAGGTATCCCGGAGCAAGGGTAATCCCCGTACGGTGCGGCAACTCCACTCTCGTCTCAATCGCATAGGCCGTCTCGCCATTGGCAACCCGCTTCGCTAGCTTGCCGGCAACGAGCGTGCTGGAGAACCCGCGCCTGACCTCGACAAGGCTACGCCGTTCTTGGCCTCTATGTCTTGGGCGACGCTGGCTTGCACGCGAAATGCCACATCTACCTGTTGCTCCGGACGATTTGAGCATGAGATCTGAAATGCCATGCCCAAATTGGGCAGCGTCATATCCGCCTTGTCCGGTGGCGGAGGTTTCATTGGTGATAGCCTGACTAGGGTTCTCTGACTAAATGACTCGGCAGGAATGCGGACGAGCAAACCCTGGGGATGTAGGATTTCGCCACCCTGAAGGTGGTGTATGAATTTTTCCTGACTTCGCTCATGGTTCTTCTCCTTCTTGAAATTCCTGGACCGAAGCCAGGGGGCTGCCTCCTCATTTGAGCATCTCCTTCAGATAGGCAACGCTTGCCTCAGCCTCTTCCCCAGCGAGTGAGAAATGCAATTGCGCATCTCGCGGAGCCATGTAGAGTTCGTTGACTGTCGAGATGGTGTCGGGGGCGTGCGGTCCCGGAGGAACTGCGTAGTAAACGCCGAAGATCACTTGAAGTATGGCGACTATCCGGGTCGACGCCACTCTTTACGAGATTGCGGTATTTTCTGTACGCCATTGCGATGTCAAGTGCCGCTTTGCTCAACATCGTTCTTTCAAACGTCCTGTCAGGTTCTTCCATTTTTTCTACCTCCATACGAATCGCATACTACTCTCGAGGACGCCCCAAATGCCGATATTGACGCCTTCGCAAGCGTTATGAACATCGACAAGGTTACAGCCGTGCGAACAAGTGCATTACGGCTGTGACCCATTGTCGGATACTGCGGGTCACAGCCGTCTGCTATCGAAGGCACTACTTCGACGACGGTCGCTTCTGCTCTGGTGGCTGTCTTTCGCTAGCTTGGCTGTCATCTGCGAGCGTTTGCTGCACTTCCAGGTAGCTAACCTGGTACCAGACGACATTGGAATCGGCTGGCGCGAGCTGCGCAGCATTGATGATATGCGCCTGGAAGCGATAGGTTGCCTTCTCATTCTGGCGGGCGCCACGTTTCTTGCCCTTTTGAACCAGATCGAACACGGCGCTGAAGCGCCCGTTCTTATCGGTCTTGGTAGCTGCCACCGTAACTAAGCCATCGGGATGCGTCATGTCGACTCGAAGCTGCTGATCCTTCACCTGGGCGTAGCAGCCCGTGACCCTGACGCGGTCTTCGTCCTCTGGGCTTGCCTGGTCGTCAAGCTTGACCTCACTGCGATGCTTTGGAGTGACACTCGCCAGGATGCCGCCATTGGAGCCATCCATGAGGCGGGGTAACCGGTCAGCTGCCTGCTTCTTCGAATACACGTGCGGCACGCGGCCAAACAGTCCGTACGTCAGCCTTCCGCCGTTTCATCTCCTGGATATCCACCAAGGGGATGATGAGCAAGTCGAGCTTGCGCTCAGCCAAGGCATCAAGCCACAGCCAGCGGTGCGGGAAGTACACGTAATAGCCCTGAGGCACGCCTTGCAGGGAAATCATCACCAGCGAGCGCTCCTTGAGCGGGTTACGCACCGCTACCGTCATGACAACGGGCTCCGGTACCGACGATGCGGGAGGTTGGAAGTTGAACACGTTCTCCTGTGCCGAGTTGTTACCAGTTGTTACCTCACCGAGCTGGGGGGAGATTGCGACCTTGAGGCAGGTGTGCTCGCCCAGCAACGGGACCCAGTTCACCCGGCGAGTGACCGAGCCACCTGATGGGATAGTGGCAATTGTGTATGTGGTAAGCGGCGCCCAGTTGCCGTTGTCGCCCACGCCAGGTGGTTCAACCGAATAGTGCGTGACTCGCACGCTCGTCGCATCGGCGGCGCCATCGTTGCGGATACGCGCCTCAAAACGATTGATCTCCAACGGTCGCGGCTCGTCGCCGTTTCCAACCGGGGTGCCAAGAGCATCGGTGAAGTCGTAGACGCCAAACGGGTCACGGTCGACCCAGATGTCTTCTGTCTCATACCCCGGCCCCCACGGTTCTATGCGTAGGTCGAAGTCGCCGCCTGGTGTGTCCGCGATTTCCTGTGCCCATTCGAGCGACGTGTAGACACCCGTGGCCTGGCCTGGACGTTGTCGTCCACGACCACGATCCGCAGTGTTCGCAGCGGATCGACAGCCTCTTCACCGGTAATCATCACCCGACTCTGTTCCTGGAGGAGCGTGATGAGTCGAGTCTGGTGGTTGTTGTTAAGCTCGCCGGTGATCACCTTGGTCACCACCACTCCACCATCGGGCGTGTCGCCCATCGGCAGCGGAATGTTCTCATCGAAAACCTGGGGGGCGGCTGCTCCCAAGTCTGGGCGCTGGCGAACCTCAACGAAGTAGTACAGACCATCGCTCACCTTGATCCGGAGCAAATGGTAGCGAGTCGCGTCGGCATCCTGGCCCAGGTCGTGGGCCACGAGGTCATACTCCTGAGAAACGGGTTGCGATCCCAGACCACGTCAACGATGTTCGCCGGATCATACCAGCCAAGCTGATGCATGTAGAAGCCGGAGAACAGCGGGTGGGAGTCGTGATTCCCCATCAGCTCGAAGTCCTGCGCGGTTGCCTCGCCGGGGTCGATCAGGTCGCTTGAATAGACATCTTCGCCCAGCACCAGCGCTCCGTCCACGAGGTTGTGGCCGAATTCGTGCGCGGTGCGCCCCCAGTCCGCATCGTGTCGTTGGGCAATCATGCCCAGTGAATGCGTGGTGGTGATGTTGATCGAAACGCCTGCCCCATCGTCATAGGCGAAATTGCTCTGGCTCCATCCGCCCCAGGCGTGTACCGTGAAGCCGGGCATGTGGACCGAGGCCACCATCACCGAGTAGTCGTTGAGGTCAAACCCCTGATCAACAGCACCCTGAGCGCATTCGGCGATGAGGTGGCCGAGGACGGCGCCATCGATGTTTGGGTAGCCCGCTCCACCGTTGGTGCGATGGTAATAGTCGGCATTATTGAGCAGCGCCACGAAGTTGGTGACATCCACCTGCACGTCGAGCTGCCCATAGCTCGCCTGGTCATAGAAGCTGGACACCTGTGCAAACGAGTCCACCACGTCCTGGCGCGCATCGGCAGGGATCGGTGGCGTCAGATCGGTGGGGTGGCAGACGACGACCAGAATGCGCGGCTGTTCCTGTGGGCGGAACAGTTCCCGCGGAAGGAGCATCGCCGGCGCCAGCGCCGACATAGGAGTAGGGCGGCCCGTCATCGCCTGCGCTTGGCTTGGGCCAGGCCAACTCATCGAAATCACGCGGCCCGGCGGCCGTGACGCCGTCTACGGTCACCGGCGACAGGCCCGGTGCGGGTCTGGTGGTGGGTGATGACGGTGAGACGGTTGGGCTCGGCAGCCACCACCAGGGCAGCGCGGCCGCCCACCTGGACGTGGTTGGCGCGCCGTTCCTAGCCAAGCCGCTGCCGGCAATGATCATGAGCGTGCCGGCGTAGCCCTGCAAGGGCTGGAAATCCACGATCGTAGGACCGCTAGGCGGAAGCGTGTAACGATCGAGAAACAGGCCCAACCTCGAGAAGTCGAGCAGGTGGTCAGCGATTCTGAGTGAAGTATGCTTGAGTTGAAGTTCGGTTGACTTTGCCATAGTTGCCTCCTGCGGGCTTTTGTCGAAATTGTTCGGCCACCAGTAGTCTGTTAGGTGTCCAGTTCTGTGGGCGCACCTCGACCAAAAGGTTCTTGCCCGCGCCAGAGTCGTAGGAGAGGGATAGCTGCAGACCGAAGCCGGAGCGACCAGGGCTGGTGGCAATGGGCACGCTCATCGAACCGGTGCCTGTCACCGGGTTGGCCGCGAACTTCTCCCCGATGCTGCGGATGGCCCCGCCGCCTTGGGCAAGGTGATGGCCGGGGCAGAGAGGGCCCTTTGAGGCGAGCCGTTGCCTCCGGATTGATCCGATGTTCTTCATGTTCCTGATGACCAGTTATTCTGCATCATCCTGCCCTGCAATCACGGGTGGTGTGTGAAATGTAAGCGCACCAGAATTCCAATCGATGCCCATCTCCTCGATATAGGGCAAGAGAAACGCCTAATCGCGCTCACATCCCTGACCGAACATCGCTCGCCGCTCGGCACATGCTCGACCGTTCCACGCAGCAGCGGCCTGGCTCCCTCGATCTCGCGCAGCTCACGCCACAGCCGCACGATGAATACCTGCGTCTCCTCGTCGTTCGAATTCATCCGCGCTCGCTCCAAGCTCGACCTTCGCTTGCCTTTGCGTGTTGATCTGTTCATCGAGTGGCGGTACAACAGCCGCTCGGCGCGCAGCGCAGCGTTGATTCACGCAGAAAACCGGCGCCACTGGAGCCTATGATCCGCATGCGCCTATCACCACGCGGTCTTTGTAGGTATAACGGCGCTATCACCAGCACAGTGCTCACGATGATCGGTCAAGAACTCGTCTGCTTCCCGGCAGGCTGCGTGCGGCCGCTGCGCTCTGGGGAACGAACCGCTTCAACCAGCGTGACCGCCCGGCGCAACCTGGCCTGGGCCAGGGCCGATTCGTCCATGGCCCGGCGAAGCTGCTGCACCGCCAGTGCTGCAGGTACGCGTTGCCCGTGACGGTCATGAGCTGGCTGGGGTCATGCGCGTCATGCCCCGCGATGCGAGCGCACAGCGCCTGGGTCTCCTCCATGGGCAGGATGCCCAACTCATCGGCCAGGATCTCCCGGCAGCGCTGGTACTGGCGTACGGCAAATGTGCGCTGCCCCAGGTCGCAGTAGAGGCGCATGGCCTCCCGGTGCACCTCCTCGCGCAGGGGATCGCAGTCCAGGATCTGCTGCGCGGCAGGCCAGGCTCTCCTCGAGCGCGCCTTGTTGGCGGTAGGCGTGCATCAGCCGGCGCAGGCAGCGCAGATAGAGTAGCCGCAGCCGTTCCCGCTCCCGCAACACCCAGTCGTCGTAGAAGCCCTCGAGCAGCTCCGCGCGGCACAACTGCATGCTCTCGCGCAGGCACTGGACATCGGCTTCCTCCACCTGATGGCTCGGGCTGGCCAGCGCCTGACGCACCCGCTCTTCAAAGACGGCCACGTCCAGCCAATGGTCGCTGGCGCAGTTGAAGCCCAGCTCGCCGGCGTCCGTGCTGATCAGATAAGCGCCGCGATCGATGCCCTCCGGCTCCAACGCGCTGCGCAGCCGCCATAGCGCGGTGTTGAGACAGCGGCGGGCCTTACCGTCGCTGCGGTTGCCCCAGAAGACGTCGGCCAGCATCTCCCGGCTGTGCGTGCGCTCCCGGTGGAGCAGGAGGTAGGCAAACAGACTCTGGACTGGATGCAACAGCGCGGGGTCGACCGGGAAGTTCTCGTGATCCAGTCGTAGCCTGCCAAAGAGCCAGATGCGTAAGGTGCCCATCGCTTCACCTCCTCTGAGCTTGCGGTCGGATCAGCAATGATCAAAGCCCCGAGTTGGGCTCTCGGTCTTCCTTGGTGCTGCTGCCTGGCGCAGCTTTCACGTTAATGCCGAAACGCCCGAAGAAGCGCAGCAGAACCTCGATCTCCAGGAAACTCGCCTGCTGCCCGCTCTCGACGTGCTCGGCCCGGCCGCTGCCAGCGTGTCTTGGCAGCGGATGGCTCTCGCCAGAAGCGCACGACGAAGGTGGTGATGGCGGTGGTCTCCGCGGAGGATTGGTTCATCATTCCTCTGCTGAACGCAACTGAACGACTGAAGTCGTTACTACCGAACCTGGATCTACTGGGCTTCCGCTATGTCTCACATCGCACCGGCGCGGTCAGCAACTCGGCAGCGCGAAACTCACAAGCTGCTGACTGCCTCATGAATGGATCTCAGGCGTTGCGCCCGCCCCTAACCCATCGGGGGAATGGCGCCGAGCTGCTGCATGAACCCCAGGGTGTCCATGCTTTGCCACCATTCCACGAGCTTGCCGTCGGCGAACCGCCAGATGTTGATCATCCAAATGAGCGCCTTCTTGCCATTGGGCGGGATGCCCATCAGCTCGTGGGTGAAGGTGCCCTCTGCCGACATGCGAATGGCGACCAGGTCTCCTTCGGCGATCAGCGTCCAGCTCGGATAGTGCAGGTCAGGCATGGCCGCGCCAAACGCTGCCAGGAACGCCTTGTACCCATCAGGCCCCCGGATGGGCTCCGGCAATAACAGGCCGTGTCCGACAAAATCCGGGGCAAGATACTCATAGACGATATCCAGGTTGCCCTTGTTCAGTTCCACGTTGAAGCGATCCAACATGGCCTTGTTCTCTGCTGGCGTTGACATGGTGCTCTCCTTTGTGTGTGACCGAGGGACAATTTTCAACTTGCGATCTCCTGATAGTCCGTATAGATCGCATCAAACGGGGTCGTATACTCGTTCCACTTCGCCAGGCTCGGACCCGCCGAACCCATCCACTGCATCACCTCGCTCGACATCTGCCGGGCAGCCGGACCGGCCTCCGGGAAGAGCTGGTCCCGCCGTTCGACGCTTTCGATTTCGAACATCACCAGGTATTTGCCTTCGCGGTCGCCGCGGTCGCCGCGCAGCAGCCGCATGGTGAGTCCGCTGGGCCCCGGCACGCGCTTGATCTCCTCGCGGAAGATGCGTTCGAAGTCCGGCCCGCTCGCGCCCGCCTTCAGCGCAATCATGTGAAGGCTGTACACTTTCGCCATTTTCGCCCTCCTCTCAGGCAAAGCTTGTTTGGTTGCCGGCATCGTCGCTGCCAGTTCCGCCGGCTGTCGTTCCGCGGCTCACAGGATCGGCTTGGGTGGCGATGCCGAACCGCTCGAAACAAGCCCAACAGAAACGGTGGTGGCGGTCGTCTCGGTGGGCGTGGCCATTGGGTTCTCCCACGTGGGCCACTACGGCAGGCGATGCAGGGTGTAGCGCAAGATGCCATCTTGCGCTACACCGCGGCGGAAGCGGTCAGGGTTTCTGGTGGGCGTGCTGCTGCGGCTTGGTCAACGTCCCGTCGAAGTAGAGCTTGCCAGTATTTGGCGATGCGACCAACGAGGCGGTCCCCCAGTAGGCCAACGTGCCGGTGTAGCCTGTAAACCGTCCGGTGCCTTCAGTCACCCAGGCGGTACCGCTGAACTCGGCCTCCGGCCCGGCCGGCGTCATGTGGATGGCAGTGATGCCTGAGAAAGTGCCGATGAGCTGGTCGCCATTGGCCGCAGTGAAGATCGAGGTGCCGAATTGGGTGCCGCTCATCTGGCAGGCCTTGGCGTCGGAATACCAGGTGCTGCGGCCCAGGTGCGTCGCCTGGCCTGTGCCTGGCAGTTGCTGGATGAAACAGCCGTGCTCATCCTCGTCGACGATTTGGGGGAGCATCGCATAGGATGCCTTGAAGGGCACCGTGGCGCCACCGGCCGCCACCGATGCGCTGCCGGCCAGGACCAGAACCAGGATCATGGCCAGCGCCAGAACGATTCTCGCTTTCATGATGGACTCCTTTCGTGAGTGAACTGATGCGACTGACTAGGCTACTGCTTCCAGCCCGCAGGATACGCGGTGGGTGTCGTAGCTCAATCAACAGGGCCAACGTCGCCTAGCCCATGGACACTCCGAGTTGTTGGAGAAGGGCAGGCATCTCAAAATAGACGCGGCCGCGCGTAATCTGGTTGTTCGCCAGGTCATACACTACGCAGAGCGGCACGCGCACATCTTTGCCCGTTGCGGGAATGCCGGCGAACTCGCCGATGTGCTTGCCGACGAAGTCGCCTTCAAACATTGCGTTGTTCTCACCGAAAAGCATGACGCGCGTGGTAGCGGTCGCGTCGAAGGCAACGTGGTAGAAGTAGTGCAGCATGCCCAACACGGCATCAGGTCCCTGGTGTTCCTGGCCGGTTGCCATGATGGTGAAGATGACATCCTTTGCCAGCATACTGGCGTCGCCATGTTCTGAGTTGAGGTAGCGTAACATCGTTTCGCGGGTGTTCTCGATTGACATCGCGGGCCTCCTTCAGATGGGTTAGATATGCACAGAAAGCAAAAGAACTCTCATCGCTTCGTCCACAAACACATCTCCTTGTTGAATCGGTCGCTTTCAGTTTCAGTGCGCCGGTTGAGGTGCGCTCACCTGGAACGGGGCTACCTCAGGGCTGCGGAAGGCCTGCCGAGGCAGTCGCTTCGCGATCGGGTAGCGGCCGAACTGCTTGACTGCCGCCACTACCGTGCGAAGGTTTTCAATGGGTGTGTCGATGGGGATGTGGTGCATCAGCAGGCCGAACCGGCCGTCGAGCCACCCTGCTTCCAGCGTCCGGCACACCGCGTCCACGATTTTCTCGGGAGGACCGTCTCGCAGCAGCTCGGGCCGGATGTCCAGCAGCTTGACGTTCCGTCACCAGGCTGGCGTCGGCGACCTGCTCCTCACACCGGCCGGCACGCCCGTCGATCACGGCGCAGGACGGCGAGCTGGTCGCCTCGATCACGGCCTGGACGTGGTTCTGGCGGAAGCGGCGCAGCAGCGACGGGGACAGGGCGGGCGGGCTGGCCATCGGATCGCACATCACGACGGTGGATGCGCCGGTAGTCTCGGCCAGGCAGCGGATCCACGGCACGACGACCTCCTGACTCAGGAACGTCAGCAGGCGGTCCACGTAGCTCGGATCGTGGTACATATCCAAGATCAGCGGTTTGATCCCGCGCAAATGGGTCGCGAGCGTGAACGGAGAGCAGCAGATGCACACCGGCGCCACGCCTGTAATCTCGGCGAAGCGGCGGTAGATCTCGACCACGAAAGGCATGCGCCCGCTCTCGCCGGGGATCGGCGGCGCAAGCCGGTCGAGATCGCTGCGCCCCCGGAGCAGCGGGTTGTCCTGGTCCACCCACGGCTCCATGTCCTCACGCCAGACCAGGGCCTGGCCCAGCGCTTCAGCCTCGATGTTGAAGACGTTGAAGACCGGTGACCACCAATCGAAGCCGAAATAGGCCGCCATCTTGTGGGAGGCGTGGATGAACGTCTCCGGCTCGCGGAAGAAGCGCCGAACCGACAGGCCGTACAACGTCATCGCATAGAGGCCGGGTTGGACGACGATCGGCGTCCGGTCGGGTCGCCCGAAGAGCGCGGCCGAGAACTGCTCGTACCCGTCGGGGCGGCCCGAGTACAGGCTCATCTCGGAGACCGGGGCTTTCTGAAGCGTGATACTTGCATTCATCGGACCCTCCTGACCCTGTACGGCGGGGATTTGCCATCTCTGGCGCCGTACTGAGTACCTGCTGCTATTGAATCAGATTTTGGGTGGCGTGGGAAGGTCAATATTCGATACGCGCGCCGCTACAAAATGTGGTACAATACGTGTGTCTCTACAAAGCCGTGACCCTCTGACCACGCACATGGAGGCGACGATGGATGAGGCAACCCTCCCCTTCGGCCAGTGGCTGAAACGGCAGCGCCGCGCCCTGGACCTCACACAAGAAGATCTCGCCCAGCAGATCGGCTGCGCGCCTGTGTCCCTGCGTAAAATCGAAGCCGGGGACCGGCGGCCCTCGAAACCGATTCTGGAACGCCTGGCAGCTATCCTGTCCATTCCTCCGGCCGAGCAGCCGGCGTTCATGGCCTATGCCCGCTCGGTCTACCCTGACGCCGGCCTCCCGCCGCCCGGCGGCGCGCCCGCAGCGCCCGACCAGGCCCCCTGGCAAACGCCCGATCGTGATCTGCCAGACAACAATCTGCCCGTCCAGCTCACCAGTTTCATCGGCCGCGAGCGTGAGATCGCGGAGGTCAGGCGGCTGCTGGCCGGGACGCGCCTGCTGACGCTGACCGGTTCCGGCGGCGCGGGCAAAACGCGCTTGGCGCTGGAGGCGGCTGAGGGGCTGCTGCCCGACTTCGCGGACGGCGTCTGGTGGGTCGAGCTGGCTTCGCTGTACGATCCGGCGCTCGTGCCGCAAACGATCGGCGCGGCGCTGGGCCTGCGCGATCAAGCCAGCCGGCCCATGCTGGATCAGTTGGGGGACCATCTGCGCGCCAGGCGGCTGCTGTTGGTGCTGGACAATTGTGAGCACCTGATCGCGGCCTGCGCGACCTGCGCGGACGCGCTGTTGCACACCGCGCCCGCCTTGAAAATCCTGGTGACCAGCCGTGAGCCGCTGATGATCGCCGGCGAGACGACCTATCGCGTGCCGTCGCTGGAGACGCCCGATCCCGAGCATCTGCCACTGTTCGCTTCACTCGTATGCTTCGAGGCGGTGCGGCTGTTCGCCGACCGGGGGGCTGCGGTGCTGCCGAGCTTCGCTGTGACGGAGGCGAGCGGGCCGGCGGTTGCCGAGATCTGCTGCCGGCTGGACGGCATCCCGCTGGCGATCGAGCTGGCCGCGGCGCGCATCCGCGCGCTGCCGGTCGAGGAGTTGCGGGCGCGCCTCGACGACCGCTTCGGGGTGCTGACGGGCGGCAGCCGGGTGGCGTTGCCGCGCCACCGGACGTTGCGCGCGACCATTGATTGGAGCTATGGCCTGTTGTCGGAGCCTGAGCGCGCCCTCTTATGCCGGCTGGCCGTTTTTACGGGTGGGTGGACGCTGGAGGCGGCGGAAGCTGTGTGCAGCGGCGGCGACGTCCCGGAAGGTGAAGTCCTGGATCTGTTGGCGCATCTGGTGGACAAATCGTTGGTGATCCTGGAATGGCCGGGTGACACCGGCCGGTATCGGCTGCTGGAGACGGTGCGCCAGTACGGGTTGGAACTGCTGAAAGAGAACGCTGAAGCTTTGGTCTGGCAGCAAAGACACGCGAGCTTCTTCCTCACCCTGGCTGAAGAGGCCGAGCCGAGGCTGTTTGGTCCCGAACAGGACGCCTGGTTTGCGCGGCTGGAGGCTGAGCACAGCAATCTGCGGGCGGCGTTGGAGTGGCTGGCGGCGCAGGGTGAAGCGGCGCAAGGTCTGCGGCTGGCAGGAGCGTTATGGCGCTTCTGGGAAGTGCGCGGCCACCTGGCTGAGGGGCAGACGTGGCTGGCGGAGATGCTGCGGTTGGCAGGGCCGGACGCCGATGCGGCCGCACGGGCCAAGGCGTTGATGGGCGCCGGCGGGTGCGCCTACTACCTGCGCGACCATCCGGCGGCGGATGTGCTGTGGGCGGAAAGCCTGACTCTCTACCGCGCGCTCGGCGGCCGGCAAGGGATGGCCCGGGTGTTGATCTACCAGGGCTGGATGGCCAACGATCGTGGTCAATTCGCGGAGGCGCGCAGGCTCTATGAGGAGGGTCTGGCGATCTGCCGGGAGATCGGGGATCGCCAGGGGACCGCCTGGGCGCTGGCGCGGCTGGGGCTTGTATTTTACTGGGAAGGCGAATCCGCTGGCGGCCAGCATTTGTTGGAGCAGGGCTTGGCGCTCAGCAAGGAGATCAACGACAGGTTGGGTATCGCCCAGTGGACGTACCTGCTTGGGCAAATGCGGTGGGCCCAGGGCGATCTGAGCTCGGCCGTGGCGCTTACAGAGGAAGGTTTGCGCCTTTGCCGTGCGTTGGGGGACCGGCGGGACCTTGGTTTCTGCGTGGCGCTACTCGGACTCTTGGTAGTTGCTGGGGGAGACCCAGTGAGAGGGTTTCCGCTTATCAGGGATGGCCTTCTGCTTTTCCGCGAATTGGGCGATCCCATGGGGATTTCCTGCGTGTTGTATGGCACGGCAATCGTCAGCGCGGAAGGATCCCAATTCGCAAGGGCACTGCGTCTGGGCGGCGCCGCGCGGGCGCTCGATGAGGCTTCGGGCCTTGTCTGGCCGGCGAGTTTTTACGTCTTGATCCAGCAATCACTCGAGGCGGCTCGCCGTTCTTTGGACAAAGAAGCGGCCGCAGCGGCGTGGGAGCAGGGGCGCACCATGCCGCTCGAACAGGCCATCGCCGAAGCGCTTGAAGTATAGGCGTTAGCCCGGGGCGACCGCCCCGGACTGACCAGGGTTTTCCGTTGATCGGCGCCTGTGCTTCGACCTCCAGGAGGGCTCCCCGTCCCGACGGGACCGGGCTGCCAGGGCAAATGCCTGTCAGCCTGCGACGGACGATCGCGTCCGGGCCAGCCGGTGGGCGTTTCGCTCACCGGCCGCAGCACCTGCACCCGGGTTTTCTCGTCTACCTGTCTACTGCTCTTTCGTCACCGCGATCATCACGTCGCTGATTTGACCCTTGGTGGTGACGGTGACTGAGGCTTTCTGGCCATCCTTGGTGAACGCCACCATATCGACCCCATCCTTACTCGTTGGCTCGCCGGACTGCTTCCAGCCGCCGGCCACCATCTCCTTCTGGTAGAACGGCACCACCTTCTCCCCATGAAATGCCTGGTAGACCACGACGTCTCCCGTGACGGTCTTCTGATACGCGCCGGATATCAGCGGCAGCCCGTTGGTGGCGCTGTCGCAGTCCGGCAGTGGCGGGATGGTGATCGCGCCGTTGGGGTCGGTCAGCTCCCAGGTCCAACTGCCCTTGCCGCTTTCACCAGCAGGGGTGTCTGCCCCAAACGGTACTGCGCCGCCTTCCCAGCTTACCGTATCCTTGACCACGTAGCCGTCGTCAGCGGCCACCCAGATCTCGCCCGCCACCTTGCCGAGGTCCGCGCGATTGGCAGCCGCCTCGTCGTACGTGTAGTGGTTGGACCGGATGCCGTTGACGGTCTCGGTTCCGGCATATTTGGCGCCTGACAGGCTGCCCAGCATGCGGGGCAAGAAGAACAGTCCTGGGATCGAGCTTACGTTTCTCTTCGCTGGGCTGAAGTATCGCGCGTTCCAGAGCGACGCGCAGGTCTTTGGCCATCTGCATCAATGCTCACATAACCGGCGTTGCTTCCGTCCTCCCAATGCTCCCAACTGCCAGGCGCCGAACCGCTTGCGTCGGCTCCCTTCCAGACAGTGAGGGAACCGACCGGGTCGGCCGTGGACTCCAGGAGCCAGTTCCAGTTCGTCTGCTCGATCTTTCCGTTCTTCGTGGTCTCCCAGTCGGCCTTCCAAGTGACTCGATAGCTCTTGAGCTTATCGAGACCGACGTCACGGCTGTCGAGAATGAGGTCCCCGCCGACGGCGGTGGGCTCGGGTGCAGCGGTGGGCTTGGTTGCAGCGGTGGGAGCAGCCTTGGCGGTAGGTTCTGCCATCTGCTCTGTGGCTGTTGGAGCTGAGATCGGCTTCGCCGGCTCGCGGGTCGCCGGCGCGGCGGTCGTGCTCGCGCACGCTGCCAGGACCAGCGCGATCAACAGCATCAATGTTGCAAGCATGCAGGATCGTAGAACATCTTCGAATCGAGCCTTCATCTTCTGCCTCCTTGAATTTGCCGGTTCGTGATCGCATCGAGCGCCATAACCACACGCCGACCATCGCGCCGACTGGCCAGAAACAGTGCATCAACGGCGGAGCCACAGCGATCGTTAGAGCGAAGATCAACCGGACAAAGCTCGCCGTGATATCTCCTGAAAAACAAGCCGCTGCAGCGGCAGCTTCCCGATGGATAGCGCGACGATGGTTCAGCCAATCCGAACCGGCGCGCTGGTGCGATCCGATTTTGTGATGGCGTCCTGCACCTTGAGCACGCGCCGTCCATCCGTCACGGTGCATGAGGGCTGTCGATGCTCCCGGATCGCCTGCGCGAACTCGAGGAGCTGTGCCTGATGTTTCAGAACTCGCAGATCGGCGATCTGCGGAAAGTGGATGCTGGTCGGCTGTGCGTAGGCGGGGAGTACATCGCTCACCACGTCTACGCCGTAGGTGAAGCCAACGCCACGCAGGCTGATCCTTCCTTGACGGCCATAGATGTCCAGGTTGCTGTAAAACCCTGCGTGGGCCGCTTGCGTCACCACGCCCAACGCCACCGCGCCTCGGCTGAATTGGATCTGGAACGTCGCCGTCTCGTCGGCGCGCGTGTCGGTGCGGTAGCGGATGTCGGCGTCAACCTCGACCGGATCGTCGCCCAGGTACCAGAGGATTTGATCCACCAGATGCGAGCCGACATACAACAGCGGCCCGCCGCCGGTCTCGGGGCTTGCCTGCCACCCCGACGACATGGGAGGGACGCAAATGCTGCCAATAATGGTGTGAATCTCGCCCACCGCACCCGCATCCAACAGCTCGAGCACCTTCTGCCAGGCCGCGATGTACCGGAAGGAATAGCCGGACATGAAGCAGACGTTGGATAGAGCGACAGCCTCTTCAAGCTGAGCCGCTTCTTTCTCGTCGATGCCGATGGGCTTCTCCGCCAGGACGTGCTTGCCGGCTTGGATGGCGGCCAGGGAGCACTCGTAGAGTGCGTCATGTGAGGTCGCAACGAAGACGGCGTCCCCATCCGTGCCCCGCAGCAACTCCTCCGCCGTCGCGTACACCGCCGCGCCACCGGCGATCGCGGCAACACGTGCCGCGGCCGCCTGGTCGGGATCAGCGCAAGCGACGATGCGCCACGCGTTGTCCGTGACGACGGTCTGCGCCAGGATGCCGCCCTGATAGCCGCAGCCGACAATGCCAACACGCAAACGAGTTTGACTCTCCATGATGGCCCTTTGGATTCCCAGGACCGACAGGGATTGCAGCCCTGTCGGTCCTGGGGAAGCACATGTTACGACTGCACGCCCAACTGTTGCATCAACACGGCCGAGTCCACCAGCATCCAGTGTTCCACGATCTTGCCGTCCGCGATCCGGTAGATGATGATGCCCGGCGTGGCGACCTGCTGGCCCGTGGCGGGGATGTCCATAAAGCCGCCTCCATAGGTGGCGCGGAAGGTGAAACGCACCACCACCTTGTCGGCTTCTGCGATCAGGTCTTCCACGTCCAAAGCGTAGCGCGGGAAAGCGGCTTCATAACCCGCAATGTGCTGCTTCAATTCCGCGTCAGCATCGGAGACATATTGATCGACCACCGCGGCCGGCTTCTCTTTGCCGCTGAGCGCATCCAGGTACCGACGAACGAACGCCTTGTTTTCACTGGCTGACATAAGACCCTCCCTCTTGAGCTGGTAACTGATGAGGGGCGTCGTGCGAATGTGATCACCCCGGCTGGCAGAACTGAACTACAGGCAGTGTACCAAACGCGGCGTTTCCAAAGCGTTTCCTGGCGCGTTTCCAGTCACGAGTTTTTCAGGAGATTCGAGTTGGTGAGGAGGGAAGAAGGTTCAGAGGTAGAGCATCTGTTGCGCCAGCGCCAGGGACTGGTGGAGCAGCGCACGCGCCACTTCGGGCGCGCCGCTTTCCCACGCCAGAATGGCTTGTTCGAGGCTGGCGGACAACGCGTCGGGCAGACGTTGTTGGAGAGGATCGAGCAGCGCGCGTGCGTGGCCAACCGCTGGCAGGTGTTGCTCCTCGCGCAACGCCACCGCAATCAAGGGCCAGAGGGCGAGCCATTGAAAGGGAGCGCTGGCATGGCCGGATGGCAGTTGATGCCACAGCTCCAGCGCCGTCTGGGCAAGTTCTTGTGCTGAGCCCAGGTCGCCAGCACGCCACGCCAGCCAAGCCTGATTCGCCTTTGCCATCGCGACGTACTCGGGCATGTGCGCGGCGGCAGCCACTTGCAGGCTCCGCGCCGCATAGCATCGAACATCTTCCATCTGCATCCACTGCCGGTGCGCAACGGTCAAGTACGTCAGGCAGCGCGCTTGCAGACTCACATCATCCGTCTGCTCGGCCTGGCGCAGCGCGATACGGAGAGATTCCATCGCGCCCAGTGGGTCACCGCTCCATAGCGCCACAAAGCCAACATGAAAGTTTGCCGCGGGCACCGCAGCTTGATTGCCCGCCTCCTGTTGAGCCGCTAATGCCGCTTTGCTTAGGGAGACCATTTCCGCCGTTGCCACATGGCGATTGCGCAAGAACTCGTTTCGATCAACGCCCTGAAAATAGGAGGCGCGCTGGGTGGGTGTGCCATGTTGCTCGATGGCAGGTTGGAGCCTCACACGCAAGTGGTCACTTTCTGATACGTGTCCTAGCCAATAGTACACCAGGTTGATTTCCAGCAGGACTTGTAGCCATGCGTGCCACCATTCCGGTGATGGCTCAGGTGGGATTGGCGCCAGTGCGCGTTCCGCATCGGCATAGGCCAGCAGCGCTTCTGGATAGCGACATTGATCACGCCAGCTATTGCCGATCTTACGGTGCAGCTCAGCCTGGTAGATGGAGTCCGTGATTGGGATTGCAGCAATAGCCTGCTGGAAGGCGGCCCTGGCTTCGTCGTGCTGCGCCGTCCAGTGCAGGGTATCCCCCAAATGGTGGTACAGGTCTGCCGCCAGCGCCGGCGAGTGAGCTGCCGGTCCCGCCAGCAGCGCGCAGCGTGCGGCGGTAATAGCGGATCGCGTCACCGTTGGCATAGACCTGGCGCGCCCCTTCGGCGCCGCGTTGGTAGCACAACACGGCTTGATCGAACAACCCCGCCAGCTCGTAGTGCGTCGCCATCTGGCCGCTGACCGGGTCGAGCTGGTTTTGGTACACCGCTTCAAAAGCCGCTGCAATACGGCGATGGAGCAGACGCCGCCGCGCGGCGCTCAGGCTGTTGTAGGCCACTTCGCGGAGTTTATCGTGTGTAAAGTCATACGCCTCTGCGCTTTGCCCGGTGGCGTCAGCCACGATGCGGCGCTGCCAGAGCTCATCCAGGCTGCGCACCAGGCCATCCTCGTCCTGTTCGCAGATCCGCGCCAGGATCGGCAACGTGAACTCGCGGCCGATAGCGGCCGCCAAACCAGCCAACTGGCGCGCCGGCGCAGAGAGCTGCGCAAGACGGGCTTGCAAGACCCCATGCACGCGGGGCGGCAGTGGAAGTGAGTTTGCCGCCTCGCCAGCCGGCCCGGCCTGACCACCCATCACCAGGCCGGATCGCATCGTCTCGACGACAAAAAGAGGGTTGCCCTCCGTTTCCCGATATAGCCGCACCAACTGCTCCGACGGCAGCGGCTGCTGGGACATTTGAACGGCGAGCGAGGCGGTTTCAGCGGCGCTCAACGGCGCAAGCGGTATCTCGGTGAGCTGGGCGTCGCGGCGCAGAGCCGCGAACAGGGCGTGCAATTGAGGGTTATCGGCGGCATTCTCGGACCACGCGGTGCCGAGGATCAGGAGCCGGCCGCGCGGATCGAAACGTAGCAGGAAATGCAGCCATTCGAGCGTGTCGCGATCACACCACTGCATGTCATCGAGCAACAGCAGCAACGGCTTCCCGCGTTCGAGCGTTCCCCTCGCCAAAGCTTCGAACAAGCGCTGGCGCTGGGCCACCTCGCCCGTGGGTTTGGGACGGGCCAGGCCCGGCCGCTCCGTCAGTAGCTCGGGCAGCAAGCGCGCCGCCTCGACCGCCCACACGGGCTCCAGCACGCTCAGTCTGGCGTGCAACGCGGGGGAGCGCAGCCATGCGACGACAGGCGCATAGGCTAAAGCGCCCTCGGCCTCATAGCAGCGTGCGGCAGCCACAGTGATGCCTTGCCGGCCAGCCCAGGTCAGCAGCTCTTCAGCCAGCCGCGTTTTCCCGATGCCCGCCTCGCCGGTTAAGGTCACCCACCCGGGTATACCGCTGGCAGCCGCACGCCACGTGGCCAGCAACGTCTGCCACTCTCGCTGGCGGCCCACAAGGGTTGGTTCGTCCTGCGGCGTGAACGTTAGGGGTGGTGCCGCCGCGTTCTGCAAGAGCCGCTCGTAGAGCTCCCGCGTTTCGGGGGATGGATCGGCGCCGAGCTCATCTTTCAGGCTTTTGACGCACGTATGATAAGCACGTAGGACGCTCGCGCGATCCTGGTTGGCCGCATGCAGCCGCATGAGCGTGCGGTGCGCATCTTCGTTGCATGGATCGAGTTGTCGCAAGCGGAGACCGTATCCGATGGCCGCTTTGTAGTCACGGTCTGCTTCCAGGGCCTCGATCAACCGCACCAGCGCATGGGTCACCGTCTGCTGGCGCCGGTCGCGTTCCGGCACGATCCAGTCGTCGTAGCAACTGGGCAGCAGGTCACCGCGATACAGCGCAACTGCCTGCTCAAGGTCCGCCCGCGCGGCAGACTGCGCCAGGGTGTCGAACGCCGCGATGTCGAGTGTATAGGGGGCATCCCGTCGCCAAACCACGGTGTGTCCGTCAGCGTCGAAGAAAAGATCGGGATCGAGCAGCGCCTGGCGAAGTTTGTGAAGCAGATTGCGCAGGTTCGTAAAGGCCTGCGCCTCGTTCGTGTCGGGCCAAAAGAGGAATGCCAGATGGCTGCGTGACTGCGGGGCGTCTCGATGCAGAACCAGATAGGCGAGAAGGGCCTGGAGGCGCGGGGTATTGACGGAGGTTACCGGCCTTTCGCCGTAGACGAGCCGGAAATCCCCTAGCAAACTAACGTGCAGCGTTGCCGGAGTCACACCCCGCTCTGCCATCGCCAGCGCACACTTTACCCAAGGACTGCATCCATTTGGCCTACAGTATACCCTCAAAGCGACAAGAGAGCAAAGGACAAATATCGCACGGCTGCTTCACATGTCGCGCGCAGTATCTCACAGTGAGGTGCGAACACCGCCTCAGGTCCGCAACCCAGAGCCAGTTCGAGGTGATCGGAATGGTCGCGCCGCAAGACTTCGTGGTCAAGTTCCAGGGAACGGTCGGCGCAGCTCGGCAGATGCTGGACGCGGAAGTCGCCGATGCAGCCTGGGTGGAAGGGAGCGTCATGTCGCTCGAGCAGGCGATCGCCGAAGTGCTTGAAGTATCGGCTGCCGAAAATCTTCCTGACGGTGGATGACCATCTCACCGGAGACCAAGTCAGTGCCGCTCCTCGCATGCATATCTGTAGCCGTACCGCAATATGCACACGAGGCAAGTCCAACTTCTTTAGTTCCAAACCCCCGCCAAAATCTCCTGCACCTTCTGCTTCTTCTCCGGCGCGAGCGGCGCGGGTTTGTGCTCCTTGATGATCTTCCGGGTCTTGGCGTTCAACCGCTGGCCCAGCGTCGTGCCGCCGGCCGCCAGCCAGTTGGGCCGGATCTTGCGGTCGAGCAACTTGAGGGAACCAGAAGTCGCGGTAGTGCGCCCGCGTCGCGTCGGTGTCGAGGAAGTTGCCGCCGGGACCCACCCGATCCAGCTCCTCGACCAACAGCGTCTCGTCGTTGACATCGATCCCCTTCATCAGGTGATTGGTCATCGCGACCAGCTCGTCGGTCAGCACGATCATCTCGTAGGAGCCGGTGAGGCCGCTTTCCATGTAGCCAACGTCGTGGATCAGGTTGGCGCCGGTGAGCTTGGCCATCAGCACCGACAGCATCGCCTCCAGCGCGGCCTGCTCGTCCATCACCTTGGCGTCGGAGCAGCCGGCGTAGCCCCAGGTGGGGATGCCATACTTGCGGCCCAACTGGGCGACGGCGGCCTTGGTGAGCTGAAATTCCGGGGAGGCGTAGCAAATCTGCATCGCGCCCATGTCCATATGATGCAGCCCCGCGCCGAAGACGAACGGCGCGCCGGGCCGTCGGAGTTGATGCACGACGATGCTGCTCATGATCTCAGCGACCGACATCACCAGCCCCCCGGCCATGGTGATCGGCGCAGTGGCGCCCATCTGCGGGCCGGGGGAGTGGACGACCGGCAGCCGGTAGTCCGCCATCAGCAGGAGCTTGTCGATGGCAGTCCCCGATTGCTTGAGCGGCGAGCTCGGCTCGGAGTAGAGCAGGATATGGGCTTGCTCCGCAAGCTGGTCGTACCCGCCGGCCACGGCCGCGGCCATGTCGATCGCCCGCTGGCAGCTTGCCTTGTCGTTGGTGACGAAGACCAACGGCTTGCGGGTGTGCTCCAGCATCAGCGCCATCTGCGCGTCATAAGTGGCGTGCGGCGGCACGTCTGCCGGGATGCCGATGGACATAACGAAGCCGATGTTGGGCAGCGCGTCGCACAGATGGTAGCCGTCGATGAGGTCCTGCTGCGTAAACGGCCGGTGCTCGCCGGTTGCAGGGTCGAGCAGGTTCAGGCAGTCCGACCCGGTGCCGAAGTTGACCTTGCTCCCTTCGAGGAACACGGTCGGCGCGCCGTCGCGGTCGCACATGATGATCCGGCCGGGGACGGTGGCGATGGCGTCTTCCACCATCGCGGCGGTGATTTTCACCAGGTTGCCGTCGGAGACGAAGGCGCCGGCTTTGCGCAGCATCTCGATGGCTTCCGGGTGATAGAAGCGGATGCCGGTGCGGCGCAGTGTCTCCAGGGCAGCCAGGTGCAGGTCTTCCATCTGCGACTCGGAGAGGACGGCAAACTGCGGGGCGGTGAAGGAAAGTGAATTCGCGGTTCTCATGGGTGGGTTTCTCCTGAAGAAAATGATTATTGCGCCAACAGCCGGTAGATGTACTGCATGTGCGCCTCGGCCGCCTGCCTGGCTCCTGCGAGTCGCGCGCCTCAATGGCCTCCAGAACGGCGGCCTGGATCTCGATGGATTTTTCCTGGACTGTCCGGCAGCGAGATCAGCTCGTAGCTCACTTCATTGAAAAGGGTGCGCGTGAGGTGGTAGAACTGCGCCAGCAGCTCGTTGTGGCCGGCATCGGCGATGGCGAGGTGGAATTCAAAGTCAGCCCGGATGAAGGCCGGCAGGTCCGTCGCATTTGCCCGCATCGCGGTCATGGCGGCGCGGATGCGGGCAAGGTCGTCTGCGGTGGCCCGGGTGGCCGCGAGCTCGGTGAGGGCGACCTCGACCACCGAGCGGGCCTCGGCCAGCGACCTGGCGTTGAGTTCGCCCAGGCGGGCTTTGACTGCTTCGGGATGGATCAGGCCGCCGCCGGCGTCCTCTCGCACCCACGTGCCCTTGCCTGGATGCGAACGGAGCAACCCCACGGCGATCAGGGTTTGGACTGCCTCGCGCAGGGTGGAAGCGCCGACCCCGAAGCGCGCCGCGAGTTCCTTTTGCGGCGGCAGGAATTCGCCGGGCTGCAACTGCCCACCCACGATCATCTGGCGGAGTTCCGCTGCGGTGTCGTCTACCAGGCTGCTTCGGACGCGCATAACTTCCTTGAACTTCAACCCTGGTCTCAACCTTGGACTTAATCCTGCGCGGAGAATTCGTTCGGGAAATATCACAATATCTGATATTCTGAATTTAAGTCGTTTATATCATCCCCACGGTTGGGTGTCAAGTTTCGACAACACCCGCCACAGGTTCCCATAAGGGATCGCCTGTGGCGCAAGTTGTTTTCCGAGTTTTCAAGGCGCGAACCATGCCCCAACTTGTGGTTTGCCGAGGCGTAGAAAAAATCAAGCGTTACCTTCCATGTTTCACGACGTCTATATAACAAACAGTCTGGTTTTTCAACAGCAATGAAGGCTTCACCATGAGCATCGAACGCACAAGGGCCGGGTCACTGAGAGCGCCGGCGACTCGAACTATCGGGATACAGGAGCTGGATGAACCAGCGCCGAGTTGGGCGTTGCCCCCGTGTCCTGATGGATTCACTTGCGAGGAAATCCTTATCGTCAGCCCAACGGACGGGCAAATAGTGCGTAATCCTATCCTGCTCACAGGGCTTGCGTCACCCACTCAAGATACCTTGTGGACAGGTGTACTGGATGGGAGTAGTGGAAGAATTGGGGTGGCGCGGTGCCGGGAGATGGGCGCGAACGGACAATACAGTGGATTCACAGCAACAGTGGCGTTCACCCCACCAGCCAACAGTCAGCCCGGCCGCATCCAGGTTTGGCGTGAGAGCAACAGCGATGGCACCATCGTGCATCTGACATCTGTCAGCGTCATCATCGAAGGGTATGACCTGGACATCCTGCTCGGTCAACTTGAAACTGCGATCGCTGCCAAGGACTATATTGCCCTGAGCGCTGTGATAGCAGAACCATTTTTGGTTACAATCGACACAGCGAAACCCAAGGCGCTGAGCCTCGCGGAGACCATCGACTTGCTTCGGCGACAGCATCTCGGCCCTGGCGCACCTAGACTGGACTTCAGTGTGGATACGTCGGCTTTTATCGGGCGTTACACGCGCGCCGAGCAGCATATCATCTCCGCGGTCTATTCGGTCGGCTGGGGTGAGGCGAAGGATGGTGAGGCATTCCTGTTGATTGCGGCTGTGAATGGGGAGGCGCGTTGGGGCGGGCTGCATTTATTCTCCCAGCCTTCCAGCCAGCAGACATAACCAGCCTGCAATCCACTCATCAAGCGTTCGATGCCCCCTCTCCCTGCCTGACAAGCAGCAGAGGGGGCATCCATTTGATGGCTTATTGTTACGTAATTGGGTTTGTGCGATATTGCGGGGCCAAGCGCCGCCAGACTCCGCAACGCGCAACAGGTCGCGCAGGCAATGTCTGGCGCTGGCTGAAGTTGAGACACGTCGCTGTGATCGTGCCGCGGAACAAGCGCTAAACGGTCATAGCTTGCATGCGCGCCACCGAGCGCGTCCATGAGTTGATCCAGCGCCGGGTCAACGACCTGTCGTGCCGGGTCGGCGTCATACCAGGCCATGATCTCCGCCGCGCCGGTCGCGAACGGGATGGCCGGCGCGAAGTCGGGCACGAAGCTGCTGATCTTGCTGTTGTCGAAGATCACGCTGTGCGCTTTGTCGCCCAGCAGGCCGGCGCCGAGCTCGGGGTCGAAGCGGGCGATGACCTCCGACGGCACATGCACCAGGTTGGGCTCGGCGCCTGCGGCCCGGGCCAGGAGGGTGTAGATCTGGTTCCACGTCAGCAGCTCGTCCGACGTGATGTGGAACGCCTCGCCGACCGCACGCGGGTTGCCGAGCAGGCCGACGAAACCTACAGCAAAATCGCGGTGATGCGTCAGCGTCCAGAGGGAGGCGCCGTCGCCATGCACCACCGCGGGCTTGCCCGCGCGCAGGCGTGCGATCGCAGTGTAGTAGCCGAGCGTGGGCAGCTTGGTGCGGTCATAAGTGTGCGAAGGCCGTACGATCGTTACCGGGAACTGTTCGGCGCGGTGCGCGTGCCGCAACAGATCTTCGCAGGCGATCTTGTTGGCCGCGTAGGTCCAGAAGGGGTTGCTCAGCGGCGTGGACTCGGTGATGGGCAGGCGGCTCGGCGGTTTTTCGTAGACCGAAGCCGAGCTGATGAACACATACTGCGCCGTGCGGCCGCGGAAGATCTCGATGTCGGCTGCGATGTGCTCGGGCGTGAAAGCCACCCAATCCACGACCGCATCGAAGGTGTGCCCGGCCAGCGCGGCCTGGGTCTGCGCTTGGTCACGGATGTCGGCGTGCAGGGCGCGCGCGCCCGTCGGCGCCGGCCGGGCCGACTCCCCCCGGTTGAGCAGGTACAACTCGATGCCGCGGGCCAGCGCCAGCTCCGAACACGCCGAACTGATGACCCCGGTGCCGCCGATGAATAGGACCTTCATGGGCAATTAACCCCCTAACCAAGACAAACCGGAACCGAGCCTTCACCACAAAGGCTCAAAGGCACGAAGTCCACAAAGGTAGAATTCTTAGTGTCTTGGTGTCTTTGTGGTTAAATTGGTCTCAGCTCTTCGCCGCGATGCTTGTGCGCGCACGTTCCGTGCGTGCCTGGCGCCACTGTGAGATTGCCACGGCCGCGACGAGCAGGAAGCCGAGGGCGATGCGCTGGACGAACGTATTGAACCCGAGCAGGTTCATGCCGTTGTTGAGGACGCCCACGAGGATCACGGCCAGGAAGGTGCCGAAGATCGTGCCCTTGCCGCCCGCGGTCGCTGCGCCGCCCAGGAAGACCGCGGTGATCGCCTGCAACTCCAGGCCGGTCCCGTTGACCGGGTTGCCCGAGGTCGTGCGTGACGTCAGCAGGACGCCGGCAAGCCCGGCGATGCCGCCCGACAACACGTACATGAGGATCCGCACGCGGGAGAGGTTGATGCCGGCGAGGCGGGCCGCCGTGGCATTGCCGCCGATCGCGTAGATGGCGCGGCCGAAGTCTGTGTAGGTCATGATGATGTGGATCAGGATCGCGACGATGATGAGGATCACCGTCAGCACCGGGATGCCGGTCCATCTGCCGCCGCTCATCAAAGGCGGAACCTGGAGATCGGTCAGGAAGCGACCCTGGGCCAGCCAGGTGAAGTCCGGCTGGGTAAGCACCCCAACCGGTTTGCCTTCGGGCGCCAACAAGAAAGCGAAGCCGGCGAACGCGGCCAACGTACCGAGCGTGGCGATGATCGGGTTCACCCGGAGCTGGGTGACGATCAGGCCGTTGACCACGCCGCAGAGCGCGCCGGCGATGATCCCCGCCGCGACCGCCACGAATACGTTGCCGGTGGGCAGGAAGCCGAACGTCGCGCCGACCCCGACGCCGACCAAGACGGACGCGGCGACCACCGAGCCGACCGAGGCGATGGAGCCGACCGAGATGTCCAGGGCGCCGGCGATGATGACCACCGTCTCGCCGATGGCCAGCAGCCCGACGATCACGA
Source organism: uncultured Chloroflexia bacterium (assembly GCA_963841825.1). Taxonomy (GTDB): domain Bacteria; phylum Chloroflexota; class Anaerolineae; order CG2-30-64-16; family CG2-30-64-16; genus CAWJEL01. Next base: position 164,074 of record CAWJEL010000016.1, on the reverse strand, counting down.
TCGCCTGGGCCAGGCTGTTCATCAGGTTTTGCCAGGAGAAGAACTTGTCGCCGCCGCTCAACCCGAACCAGCCGCTCACGACCGTGATGAGCAAAACGAGGACAACCAGAGCGAACATGAGCGAGAGGTTGTCGGCGCCGATGAAGGCGACCAGCCTTTTGAGCGGGCCGCCGCGCCGTGCTGAGGTGGCTGTTGGGGAAGTGGATGTGCTGCTCATGCTGTACCGTTCTCCTGGGATGGGGTCGTGGTTCCGGCCGGAACCGCAGAGAGTTGATCAACCATTGCCAGCCCGAGGACCGCTTCCTCGGTGGCGTCCGCCGCGGCAAGTTCGCCGGTAATCCGGCCCTGTTGCATGACGTAGATCCGATCCGAGAGGCCGAGGATCTCCGGTAACTCGGAGCTGATCAGCATGATCCCCAACCCCTGGTTGGCGAGATCATCGATCAGGTGGTAGATTTCCGCCTTCGCGCCGACGTCGATGCCGCGTGTAGGCTCGTCGAGGATCAGGATTTTTGGCTTCGCTGCCAGCCAGCGCGCCAGGACGACCTTCTGCTGGTTGCCGCCGGAGAGCTTGCCGACCTCCTGTTCGAGGGACGGCGTCCGCACGCGCAGCTTATCGATAAATCCGGTCGCGATCTGCCGTTCCAAGCCCCGACGCACGAAATGGAAGCGGCTGATCTGGGGCAAAATTGCCAACGAGGCGTTTTCCAGCACGCTGCGGATCAGTACCAACCCTTCGCGTTTGCGATCTTCGGGCGCAAAGCCGATCCCTTTGGCGATCGCGTTATCGGGCCGGCGGATCGTTACATCCCGACCTTCGAGCGTGATCGTGCCCCGCGTCTTCGGTAGTTCGCCGAAGATGACCTTTGCGAGCTCCGTGCGGCCCGCGCCGACGAGGCCTGCAAATCCGACAACCTCGCCCGCGTTGATGTAGAAATTGGCGTCCTGGTGCCAGTTGCTGTACAGGCCAGACACCCGCAGAATTTCGTCATCCGTGTCCGCCCGGCGCCGCTGGAAGACGTCGGACAACTCGCGGCCTACCATCAGCCGGACAATTTCGGCGTCGTTCAGATCGGCAGCCGGCCGAACCGCGACGAGCTGGCCGTCGCGGCAGGATGGCGACGCGGTCGCAGAGCCGCAAGATCTCTTTGATGCGGTGCGACACGTAAATGATCGCCACCCCCTCGTCGCGCAGCCGCCGGACGAGGGCGAAGAGACGATCCACCTCTTCGTCCGTCAGCGAGGAAGTCGGTTCGTCGAGGGCCAGCACCCGCACGCCGGTTTTCAGCGCGCGCATGATCTCAACAAGTTGGCGCTGGGCAGCGGACAGTTCTTCGCCCTTGAGGTGCGCCGGCAGGATGTCTTCAAAGCCATACTCGGCCAGGCTGTGCTGCACCTGCGCATTGAGTTGCCGCCGGTTAAGCAGGCCGAGCCGCTTGGGCAGCTCGCCAGCCCAGATATTTTCGGCGACATCAACACCCGGGATGATCTCCGGCTCCTGGTAAATGACCCGGATGCCGGACTTGTGCGCATCACGCGGGCTCGAGAAGGCCAATCGTTGCCCGTCAATCGTCAACGTGCCGGCATCCGGCCGGTAATCGCCGTTGATGATTTTGAGCAGCGTGGATTTGCCGGCGCCGTTTTCGCCCATGAACGCGAGGATCTCGCCGGGTCGGATATCAAGCGAGACATCGTTGAGGGCTTGGACGTTGGGGAACGCCTTGCTGACGTTGCGAATCTCCAGCGTCCCGGGCGGCGCGGCAGCCTCGGTAGCCGCAACATCTGGTATAGTCGTGGTCATAATCGGGTACTCTTTGAGAGATCTGAGCAGTATTCCAGGTCGGGCGTCGTCAAGGCCTTTGTGGGCGAAGACTGAACCACAGAGACACGGGGGCATTGAGTCTATTAAGCGATCTCCGTGCTCTCCGTGTCTCCGCGGTGATCTTCAAGCCAGCGCTTTTTGAAGCCGAGGCTCACGCACTCGCACGAGGCGGTGCAGGTGAGCCTCGGATCGAGTCTATGTTGCCAGACTACTTGGAGCAGTTCGCCAGCGAGATCGCATCCATGCCGGTCTTGAAGTTGGTCGGATCGACAATGGAGGTCGGAGCGTAGGAGACGGCCGCCGGCACCTTGCCGTTGACGACCGCATCGTTCAGCACCGTCGCCGCGGTCTTGCCCACGTCGAGGCCGGAGATGAACAGGCCGGCCTTGAAGCCGGACGGCTGCCCGGCAGCCCACGGCTTGCACGCCTCGTAGGAGCCGAGGCCGACACCGATGATGTCGTCGGTCTTCATGCCCGCGGTGGCGAGCGCGTTCAGGGCGCCGAGGACGCCTTCGTCGTTGCAGCTCGTGACGACCCAGTTCGTGATTTCAGGGTGCGCGGTGATAACGGGGCCGGCGGCATCCTGCGAAGACAAGGTCTCGCCGGTGTAGACGACCGGGAAGATCTGGTCGTCGGTCACGCCCGCGGCCTTGAGCGCGGCCTTCTCATTGTCGGTGCGGTCGACACAGACCGAAAGGGTCTGGACTTCCACGGAGAGCACGCCGACCTTCTTGGCGGCATCCGTGAGCCAGCCGCTGTCGGTCAGCAGCTTGGCCGCGGCCTCGCCGACCTTCTTGCCCATGTCCTTGCCGTCGAAGCCCACGAACGGGACCGGGTTGCCGGCTTCGTCCATGATGCCATCGTCGGTCGCAATCAGCACGACGCCTGCATCTTTGGCGGCTTTCGCAATCGCGGGACCGATCGTCTGATCCGGCACGGTGATGGCGATGCCCTTGGCGCCGGCGGAGATGGCGTCATTCACCAGGCTCACGCCCAGGTTCGGGTCGAGCTTGGCGTCGAACTTCTTCGCATCCGCGCCCAGTTCGTTCGCAGTCGCGACGAAGGAGTTCTGCAGGTCGATGAAGTATTGCTGATCCGCGCTCTTGTTGATCGCCACGAACAGCGGCTTCTCGCCCGCGGCGGGGGCAGGAGCGCCACCGGCCGAGCAGTTCGCCAGCGAGATCGGATCCATGGTGGTCTTGAAGGTTGTCGGATCCACGATGGAGGTCGGGGCGTACGAAACGGCCGCCGGCGCCTTGCCGTTGACGACCGCGTCGTTCAGCACGGTCGCGGCGGTCTTGCCGACGTCGAGGCCGGAGATGAAGAGGCCGGCCTTGAAGCCGGACGGTTGCCCGGCAGCCCACGGCTTGCACGCCTCGTAGGAGCCGAGGCCGACACCGATGATGTCGTCCGTCTTCACGCCCGCGGTCGCGAGCGCATTCAGGGTGCCGAGGACGCCTTCGTCATTGCAGCCGAAGACGATCCAGTTGGTCACGTCCGGGTTAGCGGTGATGACGGGGCCAGCCGCGTCTTGCGCCGACAGCGCTTCGCCGGTGTACGGCACCGCGAAGATTTGCGCATCCGGCACGCCCGCCGCCTTGACGGCCGCCTTCTCATTGTCGGTGCGGTCATTGCAGACCGAAAGGGTCTGGACCTCGACCGAGAGCACGCCGACCTTCTTGGCGGCATCCGTGAGCCAGCCGCTGTCGGTGAGCAGCTTGGCCGCGGCCTCGCCGACCTTCTTGCCCATGTCCTTGCCGTCGAAGCCCACGAACGGGACCGGGTTGCCGGCTTCGTCCATGATGCCGTCGTCGGTCGCAATCAGCACGACGCCTGCATCTTTGGCCGCTTTCGCAATCGTGGGCCCGATGGTCTGATCCGGCACGGTGATGGCGATGCCCTTGGCGCCGGCGGAGATGGCGTCGTTCACCAGGCTCACGCCCAGGTTCGGGTCGAGCTTGGCGTCGAACTTCTTCGCATCCCCACCCAGTTCGTTGGCGGCCGCGACGAAGGAGTTCTGCAGGTCGATGAAGTACTGCTGATCGGCGCTCTTGTTGATCGCCACGAAAAGCGGCTTGCCGGCCGGTTGCGCGGGTTCGGGGGCCGCGGTGGGCTCAGCCGGCGCGGCAGGCGCCGTCGTGGGTGCAGCCGGAGCCGGCGCCGCACTCGGCGCGCACGCGCCCAGCACGAAGGACGCCAGCAACAGCAGGGCGATAGCGAGATACAGGCGATGTTTCATGGGTTCTCTCTCCTATTTGTGTGAATGTTGGGGAAGATCGGAGTTGGTCATGGGCGGATTCTTTCGTGTCGCTATGTTTTCCTCCTTAACGCGCAAAAATCACCATGCGGATGGCGGAAGCATAGGGTCATCTGTGGATGAAGGTCGATGACCCATTCACAACATTATACCAAAGGTCATCGTTATTTCGGAAATTCGAGAGTCTCTCTACGCTGCCAAACCAGCCCCGGCCGCGGCTGTCACGGCGTAGGCGCGCGGCTGGATCCCCGTTCGCCGCAAGTAGTCTGCCTCGACGTGGGCGCTGAAGCCGGCGACGGCGTCCTCACGTACCAGCGCGACCATGCACCCGCCGAACCCGGCGCCGGCCTGCCGCGCGCCGATCACGCCCGGCGCGCTGAGCATGGCGGCCATCATGGCGCTCATCGCCGGCGCGCCGATCTCGTACAGGTCGCGCGCGCCCAGGTAGGACGCCGCTAACAACTCGAACAGCCGCCCCGGCTCGCCGCCGGGCAACGCCTCCGCCAGGTCGAGCACGCGCTGGTTTTCCTCGATGATGAAGCGGCAGCGCCGGGCCACCACCTCGGGCAGGGCAGCCGCGTGCGCCTCGAATTGGGCCAGCGACACGTCGCGCAGCGCGGTGATATCGGGGTAGTAGGTTTGCAGCCGCCGGACCCCTTCCTCGCACTGCGCCCGGCGCTCGCCGTATTCGGAGCCCGTCAGCTTGCGCTCGGCCCGCGTGTCGCAGATCACCACCCGGATGCCCGGCGCAATCGCCGCGACCCGGCTGGTCAGATGGCGGCAGTCCAGCAGCAGCGCGCTCCCGGCCTGCCCCATGGCCGAGCTGTACTGATCCAGGATGCCGCAGTTGACCCCCACGAACCGGTTCTCCGCGCGCTGGCCGATCAGCGCCATCGCCACCGGGTCGATGCGGAAGCCGCTGACCGTCTGGAAGGCGACGCCCGCCGCCATCTCGATAGCGGCAGATGAGCTGAGACCGCTGGCGAATGGCACAGTGCTGTGGATCAAGCCGTCGAAACCGGTCAACTGATGGCCGGCTTCTTCCAGGAACAGCGCCATCCCGCGCACGTAGTCTGTCCAGGGCGCGGTCGGGTCATGCTCGATCTGATCCAGGCTGAACTCGCTGCTGCCGGCCATGTCGAGCGAGTGCAGCGCCACGCGGCGATCGGATCGGGGTCGGGCGGCCAGCCATGTGTCCCGGTCGATCGTCATGGTCATGACGTAGCCCATGTTGTAGTCGGTGTGGCTGCCCATCAGGTCGACGCGGCCCGGCGCGCGGGCCCAAACCTCAGGTTCGCCGCCGAAAATGCGGCGGAATTCCTGGCGCATGAAGTGCTGGCGTTCCTCGGATGTCATGAATCGCTTTCTCCCTAGCCCAAATAAGCCGATACCAAACCTTCACCACAAAGCCACGAAGTCACCAAGCACACAAAGAAGACCGAATTCTTTGTGCTCCTTCGAGTCTTGGCGTCTTTGTGGTGAGCATTTGTTTCCGTGTTGGAACCCGGTTGGCTCGCGCCTACCGTTTGGCGAAGCGTTGCGCCTGCCGGGCGGCCTGCCAGTCGCAGATTTCGGCCAGATCGCCGATGGGCGTGCCGGTGGGCGGCAGGGTGTGTTGGTAGGACGGCGGGCCGAACTCCGGGGTGAGGGTCGAGACCGTCATCCCTCTGGCGGCCTGGCTGTCCCAGATCATGTCCCACCACGCCTCATGCGCGGCGAGCTGCGGGGCGAACTCCGGCGCGCGGGGATCGGCCACCTGCGACCCATTTTCGTAGCCGACGCGGGCGTGCAGATGGAGGCCGTGTTGGGCAACCAGCGCGATGATATCTCCCTCCGAGGTGAGCAGCCGCTCGCAGACGCAGACCCAATGGCTGAGATCGCAACTGAGCTTGAGATCGGGGAAGTGCTGCAGGAGGTCACGCGTGATCCACGGGTTGTACAGGATGCGGCCCCGGTGGGTTTCATGGGCCACCGCGACGCCCATCTCGCGTTCGGCAGCCAGGACCGCGGTGTAAAACTGCTGGGCTTCGGTCGCTGACCACGCGTCGCGGCCGCCGTGGCAGTTGACGAGCACAGGGGCGAACGTCGCGGCCCGGGCGAGCTGGCTGCGGAAGGACGTCACGTGCGCCTGGACATCCGCGCCGGAGGTGAAAACCTGGGCGATGAATGCGAACTGGTGCGCTGCCAGCAGATCACGGAAACGCGCTTCGTCGTCGGGCGTGGGCAGTCCGCACTCGATGCCGGCATAACCCGCAGCCTTGAACTTGGGGAAGGCCGTCTCCCAGGGTTCATTCACTCCCCACAGGTGGCGGAAAAGTTTGAGTTCCACGCGCCCTACTCCTCTCGGTGGATTTTTTGGGGTGTGTTCAAAGATAGCGTAGGGGCGGGTTTCTCTACATCAACGAAGATCCCGCCGTCACGACGCGACGACCACACCAGGCAGGTCAACCTTGACCACGGAAAACCCGCCCCTACACCCGAACTATCTTGCTGACAGATTCCCTGACTCGCGAAACGCCTCCACCATCGCTGCGACGTTGGCCAGCGGGATGTCGGTCATCATGCGGTGCGACGGCGCGAGCAGCAGACCGGTGCCATCCGGCGCCAGGTCGCGGGCGCAGGCGGCCACAGCCAGCCGCACTTCGTCGGGCGTGCCGTGGGGCAGCACGGTCTGGGTGGAGATGCCGCCGTAGAACGCCAGTTTACCGCCGAAGTTCTCCCGCAGCCAAATGTGCTCCAGGACTTCCGGCTGTACCGGGTTCAGCGCGGTGAGACCGATCTCGACCAGGTCGGGCAGGATCTGCTGGATCTGGCCGTCGGAGTGCATCAGGATGGGCAGGCCGGCCTCGCGAAACGGGGCGAAGAGGCGGGCCAGCCGGGGCTTGATAAGCTGGCGCCAGGTGCGCGGCGAGAAGAGCAGCCCCTTCTGCGCGCCGTAGTCGTCGCCGAAGTAGCCGCCGTCCACACCGAGATCAATGTAGCGTCGGATCAGGATGAGCTGGATCTCGGTGATCCGGTCGAGTAACTCGGCGGCGAAACCGGGATCGAGCGCCATGTCCATGAAGAACTGCTCGAAGCCGCGCAGCGACCACCCCCGCTCGAACAGGGCGAAGCCGAGGTTGGGCGCGATGAAGTATTCGGCGCTGTGGGTCGAAATCGTGCGCGCCGCGTCGATCAGGAGGTCAGGCGCATGGGGATCGGGCCACGGGTAGGCGTCCAGATCCTTGCTCTCGGTCAGCGGGCTGACGCGGATGTAGTAGCCTTCCTCAGCCGTGTCATGCCCGGCGCCCCACCAATCGAAGCGCGCCAGGCCATCCGCACTGAACCGTTCAGGATGGCTCACGTCCACGCGCACGAGGTGGTTGTCCAGCACAGCCGACAGCTCGCCGGCGGACACGCCGAAGTGCGCAGCCAGCAGCCGGCCCATCCCGGCAGTGTAATTGATCTGAGTCGGCAGGCGGTCCACCGGTTGGTGGCGCAGCGCCCGCAGCAGGCGTTCTTTGTGGGTCAGCATCATGCCAGGACCTCCGCTGGGGAAACAGGTCTTCAACGCGGATCGGGGGTGTGATGCCTGCCCAGACATCACACCCCCACACCAAGAAGGAGGAGACCCGCGTCAGAGAAGTGCCGCCGCGGCGGCGACGCGCTTGTCAACCAAGTGGATTCAATATGAATCGTAGGGGCGGGTCTCTTCGCAGCAAATGCGAGTCTGCCAGCGCCACATCCCTGCTCGATAAGGCGAGATTGCGGTGTCGATGGCGGACCCGCCCCTACAACTATCCGAATTGTGTTACGCAGCCACGAGCGACTTGGCCAGACGCACGGCCGAGCTGGCATCGGGGCTGTAGCCATCCGCGCCGATCTGCTTGGCGAAGCCGTCGGTCACGGGCGCGCCGCCGATCATGACCTTGACGTTGCCGCGCACGCCGGCCTCTTCGAGCGCGCCGATGGTGTTCTTCATGCTGGGCATGGTCGTGGTCAGCAGCGCGGACATGGCGATGGCCTTGGGCTTGTGCTCGACGACGGCGTTGACGAACTTCTCGGGGGAGACGTCGGTGCCGAGATCGACGATCTCGAAGCCCGGCGCCCTCGAGCATCATGGCGACGAGGTTCTTGCCGATGTCGTGCAGGTCGCCCTTGACGGTGCCGACGACGACCTTGCCGGCCGGGGTGGTGCCGCCGGCGGCCAGGTGCGGCTTCAGGATGGCCAGGCCGCCCTGCATCGCGCGGGCCGACACCAACATTTCAGGCACGAAGTACTCGTTTTCCTCGAACAGGCGGCCGACCTCGCCCATGGCGGCGATCAGGCCGTCCTTGAGGATCGTTTCCGGTGCGATGCCGGCATCGAGTGCGGCGTTGACGCCGGCCTTGGTTCCGGCAGCGTCCCCTTCGAGTACTGCGTTGTAGATGGTTTCGATCTGTGACATGTGAAAGCTCCTTGAGAATAGGTCCGAGTTGCGTGACGGACGTGTTATAAATCCGAGGCCGATCCGTTGCGGTCGAGCCTGTGTTCGCGTATTGAGCAAGCCGTGATCAAACGGGCAGCGGGTTGTCTTGCCAGGCGGGCTGCGCTGCTGTGTTCAGGCCGGCGCCCGTCAAAGCGGCCACGAAGTCCTCATAGTGCAGATCGGGCTTTTGCAGATGGCCGTCCGCATCACCTGTCAGCGCCAGCGCATCGGCTTCACTGAGCCACGAGCAGGTGAGCACCGGGACATGCGCCAGCCCCGCGTCGGCCCCGATGGCCCGCATCGCCTCCCACCCGCGTAGCGTTCCCGGCAGTTCCGGGTCAACGACGATGATGTCCGGCCTGAGTGCCTGCGCCAGGTTCAATAGCTCCTGGCCGACCTTTGCCCACACGACGGTCAGTCCACTCGCGGCGCCGAACCGCTCCAGCAGGCGGGCCAGGAACGGATCCGCCTCGCCGATCAGGCACGTCATCATCATCGGGCACATCCGGTTAGCGCAGCCGCCCGCCACGCCGCCAAAGTTAGCAGCCTCTATTTCACCACAGCTTGCCGCGTCTGTCTTGTAGGATAGGAACCTTTTGGTGGCACGATTGGAACTATTGCGGCGAGACGGTTCGCAGGCCGCGGCGGTACGCGCCCGGCGTGATGCCGACTTCCTTCTGGAAAACGCGGCCGAAGTAGCCGCCGTCCGAGAAGCCGGTCGCCAGGCCCACATCGGTGACGCTCAACTGGCCGGCCTCCAGCAATACCTTGGCCTGTTGGATGCGATAGCGGATCAGGTAGGCGATGGGCGTGACGCCGGTCTCCTGGCGGAAGCACCGGGTGAGGTAACGCTCGTTCACGCTGAAGTGTTGGGCGAGATCATCGCGTGAGATCGCGTCCGTGTAGTGCTCGTGGATGTAGGCCATCGCCAGCCGGACGAGACGCTGTGGCTCGCTGCCCAGCCGTTTCGTGCGCGCCAGCGCCGCCTCTACCTGGGCCAGCACTTCAGCCGGCGTGAAGAGGTCCTTGCCCAGCACGGCTGCCACCCCCTGCTGCAGGCGCGCCATATCGTCGTGCGTCAGAAGCTGTGCGGTCAGCACAATCACCGGGATGCTGTGCGTGTTTTCATCCGCATGCATCGCCTCAAGCACGGCGAACCCGTCCAGTTCGGGCATCATCAGGTCGAGCAGCACCAGGTCGGGCCGGGTGTGCGCCATCACGGCGAGCGCTTCCACGCCGTTGCTTGCGCGCAGCACCCGGCAGGTGGGTACCTGCGTCTGAACGACGCGTGCGTGCAGCGCCAGGATGGCTGGATCGTCGTCTACGATCAGGATCGTCTTGCGTTTGCCACGGCCGGTTTCGATCCCCTGGCGTCTGAGCGCCTGCGCCAGGTCATCGCCGCCGAGCGGTTTCGCCAGTTGATCCAGGCTCAGCACTGAGCCGGACTTCTGATCTTCGGGCAGGTTATAAAAGAGTACCGGCACGCTGCTTGTGTTTGGGTCGAGTTTGAGTCTTTGAATGAGTTCCCAGCCGCGCTCGGTCGCCGGTCCTTGCTCCAGCACCACTGCGCCCGGGGGAGCGGCGAGGAGTTGGTCGAGCCAGTCCGGGTTATCGGCGATCGCCACCGTTTCCACGGTGAACCCGCGCCCCAGCAGATAGTTGGTCAGGGTGATACCTTCGCCGGCCTGTTCGGTGAGCAACACCACGGTCTGCGCTCGGATGCCCAGCTCGCGCGGATCGCCGGCCGATGTCATCAGGATGGGCAGGGTGAAGTAGAAGGTCGAGCCCGCGCCGTCGCTGCCGGTCGAGAGCACGCCGATCTGACCGCCGTGCAGCTCCACCAGCCGGCGGCTGATCGCCAGACCGAGGCCCATCCCGCCGTAGCCGCGGCGTGCCGTCCGTTCCGACTGCTTGAACTCGTTGAAGATCGTTTCCTGCTCGGCAGATGGGATCCCCATCCCCGTGTCGCTGACCGCGATCACCGCCTCTTTCTTGCCAATTTCCACCCACAGCGAGACCGAACCCTGCTCGGTGAACTTGACGGCGTTGCTGACCAGGTTCAGGATCACCTGCTGGAGCCGCGTGCGATCCCCCAGGACCATCGGCAGGTGTGACGGGAACTCGGTCTCCCAGGTGAGGCCCTTTTCGCGCGCCATCGGTTCGGCCAGGGTGATGACGCGTGCCAGCAGGTCGCTCAGTTTCAGCGGTTCACGGTTCAGTCGCAGCTCGCCGGCCTGGCTGCTGGCCAGATCCAACACGTCCGCGATGAGGTGGGCGAGGTGTTGGGCGCCGGCATGGATGCTGGCGAGATCGCGGCGGTGATCTTCAGGCAGCGCCGCGCCCCGCTCCAGTTCTTCCCGTTGCATCATTTCGATGGTGCCCACGATCAGGCTGAGCGGGGTGCGCAGTTCGTGGCTCACCGTGGCGAGGAAGCGGCTTTTGAGGCGGCTGGCGTCCTCGGCCTCCTGCCAGGCGCGGCGGATCTGTTCGCGCAGAAAGAGCCCGGCCAGCGCCGTGCTGATCTGCTCGCGCAGGACCTCCGTGAAGCCGGCCCCGCGGGCATCCACCGCCAGCAGCAAGAAGCCGAGCTGGCGATTCTGAAAGTAGAGCGGCAGCGCCACCCGGCTGTGCGGCGCATCGTCCTGCGCCACGCCCGGCGGCAGAAGCTGCCTCGCGGGGAAGAGGCTGGCGTCCGGGTCCAGCGCGCGCACGCCGTGTTGGTCGAAAGCGAACAGCAGGCGCGCCATTTGCACTGGCACATCGGTTTCTTCATACAGGGCCAGATAGCACGCCGCGACCCCCAGCGCCGGCAACTCGGCCGCCAGCGTGTCCATCAGCGCGGCGCGGTGCGCGGCGGTCTGGATGCGCTGGCTCAGATCGCCGAGCAGCCGCGTGTCCTGCTCGGCTCGGAAGCGTTGGTAGGCGCGCGCCTGCGCTGCGGTTTCGCCCACCAACACTCGCGCCTGCTGCCACAGATCCTCGGCGGACGGGAGAGTGTTCGCTTCCAGCGCCGGCAGCAGCCCGCTCCGCATCACCGACAGGCCCGCATGCCAGACGCTTACCTCCCGGTCTGCCAACGCATCCCGCTGCAGGAGATCGTTCAGCGTGCCCAGGAACGCGCCGGATGGACTTCGATTCGGGTCCGCACTCAGGTCCGCCAGGAAATCGGCGATTAGCCGTGTCGCCGCGGGGCTGGGCGCGCCGGTCACCTGGACTATTTGCGTGGCGAGTGTTTCGTGAGATGTGATCGCGGGTTGGCGCGGAGTCTCGCTTGTGCCGACGGCTGTGCGGACGGCCGCCTGAAGCACGCTGGGAGACAGACAGCCGCACGACTGGCGCACTACCAGCTCCAGGGGCAGCGTCACGAGCTCGGCCGTGGGGCGCCCGGCCAGCAGCGCCAGCAGCGCGGACACGGCCGCATGCGCCATTTTTTCCACCGGCTGCCGGACGGTGGTGAGCGCGGGCAGGATGGCCCGGCCCTCGTCATCGTCGTTGAACCCGACCACGGCCACATCATCGGGCACGAGGACGCCGCGCGCCTGGAGCGTTTCGAGCGCACCGCACGCCATATCGTCGCCCACGGAAATGATCGCGTCGAAGTCGCGCTGGGGGTGGAGGCCGCGCGCGTCGAGGAAATCAGTGATCGCGAGCGGACCGTCGCTCCGCTCCCAGTTGGTGTGATCGGAAATGAGATCGGTTCGCAGGGGCAGACCGTGAGCGATCAGCGCGTCGCAGTACGCCCGGAAGCGGAGCTCCTCCTCCTGTGCGCCCTCAGGGCCGCGCAGAAAGGCGATGCGGCGGTGGCCGTGATGCTCGATCAGGTGGCAGACGGCATCGCGCATCCCCTGGTAGTTATCAACGAGCACACTGGGGATGCCGGCGAACGCGCGGCCCACGCTGACGACCGGCAATGGGCTGAAGCGCCGGCAGAAAGCTTCCGTCTGCGCCTCGTTCACGATCCAGTCCAGCGCGCTGGACCAGATGATCACCCCGTCAACCGCGCCGGGACCGACCAGGTCATACAGGGCATTGGCCGCGGCGTCAGCCGCGCCGGGCGGCGCGAGGATGCCGCCGTCGAAGCAGATCAGGTTGGCGCCGGAGGCGTGCGCGGCCTCGGCGATCCGCATCAGCGCGGCGCGGTGGAAGCCGCGGTTGAGTTGGGACGTCAGCAGGCCCAGTGTGGGGCGTCTTATTGGCATCATGCGCGGATCGACCTGGGCTGCGGTTTCCATGCCGTGAATTATAACTTCTTTGCGCTGATCTGCATTATCTGCGATAAGCAGCGAAACCAAACCCTGATGTTGCGTAAGCCAATTGGCTTATAAGCCATCTGGCTTACGCAACAGGTAAGGTTCGTCAATGTCGTGCGAACCAGTTTTGCAGATACTCGAAGACGGCTCTGCGTCCACTTTGGAGGTCGCGATTCACGGCATCGTACTTGCCGCCCTTCAGCAGCCCGACGACCGGCGAGTACTGCGAGCAGATGGTGAGCCCTCGGTACGACAGTGTCGTCAACAGTTCGTCGAAGTACGCCTGGTACTCCACCGGGGTGAAGTCGCAGACGAACAGCGCGATGCGATCCTGGAGCTTCTTTTGCAGTTCGGCGACCGACGGGATGTTATACAGGTTGAAGATGTTGAGCGCCTTCAAGCCCTCCATGGCGAGGAAGGTGTCGGCATGATGTGTCCCGTTGCCGCAGTAATGGAGGCATCCGCCGCCGAACGCCTTCAGGATGCGGGAGTTGTACGGCGCCACAAACTCGCGGTAGGTCTTTTGAGACATCAGCACCGCGTCGTCGTCCGAGAACCACACCCCCGCATGCTCGCCGGTGTAGACCTGCTGATCGCCGATGCACTCGGTCAGCGGCTCGCCGATCACTTCCTTCTGCTTCTTAACCCACACGATCAGCGACTCGGTGACTTTGTCCATCAGCTCGTGCATGGCCTTGGGGTCGTCGTGCATCAGGTAGATCAGCTTGTCATAACCCATGAGCTGGTTGGCAGTGGTCAACGGCCCCTGGAAGTCGGTAATACCGACGGGCAGGAAGCTGTGCTGCTTCATCAGGCGGAGATAGTCGAGCACGCGCGGCATCAGGCCGTCCCGCTCAGGATCTGCGATTTGCATGCGCCTGATATCGGCTGCGGTCTGAATGGGGTAGAAGCGCGGGTTCGCGGCGGGGTCTTGCTTGGGGAAGTACTCGATCTGGCAGCCCAGCGCCGAGGCGGTCACGATGGTGCCGTACCACGGCATCAGGTAGGGCACGAAGTCGTCGTCGATCTCTTTGATCTGGTCGTAGTAGGTGCGCTCCTGAAAGTTGATCATCACCGCAGGATCGGTGACATAATCATCGGGCAGCGTTTCCGGATCCAGGCCGAACATCCAATACATCGCGCTGCTGACGATATACGGCGGCGCCTTGACATCCCGGAAGGCGAAGACGTCAGCCGTTTTTGCCTTCACTTTCGTCAGGCGCGCATCGAAGCGGCGGCGGAAATCCGCACGCTCGTCTTCGGTCAGGGGGACGGTGGTCCATGGCATGGTGATGCTCCAGGTTTGATTTGGTTTTTCATCGATTAACTGTCAGATATTGCGCTGGTCGATTTCCGGCGTGGCCGATTGAGTAGAACATCAGCCTCTCCTGCCGGACCATCCAGCAGAAGAATCAGTCGGTTCAACGCATTTCGACCGAGCAGGATATCTGATGCGAAGTCGTCCGCGATGACCTCGATGCCGGGGAGGTTGTGACCAGCCACTTCTAGGTCCACCAGGTAGACGGACACCGTTCGCGGCTCGCCCCAGTGGCTGCGCAGTCGGGCCGTGTAGATCTCTGGGGCGTTCAGTTCGCGAAGTCGTTGCGCTGGAATCAGAGTGGCGTCGGCTCCCGTGTCAACCAACCCGGATATGGCGGGCGATTGCGCACCGTTCTCCGGCAGCGTCAGGGTGACGGGCAATTGAGGAAAGGGCGGGACAAAGGTCCGGTCGTAGCTAAACCCCATGTCAACGCTCCATCCGCGGACTGTGCAGGGTAAACTCCGGCATCGCAAGCCAGTCCGACTTGACGATCAACACCGGTTGGCGCCCGAATCGTGCGCGAACCCGTAGGTAGAGCGTGCGTTGATCCAGGTCATGATCCATGACCTCCCCGCGGTGGATCGCGACGTACTCGCCCACGTATCGTTCTCTTTCTGCTGCGGGACGTGCGAACCACGCCTCCTGCTCAGCTTCCAAGGTTTGTCCATTCTCAGGTGCGATTCCAGGTTCGCGTCTTGGGGTCTCCAAAGACGCGATGGCCCGTATCAACGCCAGACGGTCGGCATGATTCAGCGGCGCTGCCAGGCGGCGCACTTGCTCGATGATCGTTGTACGCGTCTGTAACATCGTTCATCTCCTCGTCCCTGACTCACATAGAGGGCTCCGCCCAGTTCTTGGGATTGTGCGTTGCCTTTGAGTCAATCGCCTGTCTCATCAGGTCGGGACTTTGCAAGTTTAGCATGATTCGTCGGCTTTGTGAAACGTGCCCGCTGGAGGCGGGCACCCTTCGATGAGTTCAGGCTTCGCGGTGCCTGCGGAGCTTTCTGAGGCAATGGAGCGCCGCATCCGTCACTGGTAGCACCCGTACTTCTGCGCGGCTTCCACCAGCGTGTGGATGTTCTCGTCCGGCGTTTCCGTCCCCAGCGCGCAGCCTGGCCCCAGGATGAACCCGCCCTCCGGCGCCATGATGGCGATCGCCTCGCGGCACGCATCCTCGACCTCGCCCGGCGTGCCGGAAGCCAGCACCGCGGTGTCGATCGGGCCGAGGAAGCACGTCTTGCCCCGGCCGGCGTCCTTGGCCTTCTGTTTGTCGGTCTTGTGATCGATCTCTAATATCTGCGCGCCGGTGGCGATGAATTCGTTGATGATCGGGATCGTGTTGCCGCAGATGTGGTTATGCAGGATGATGCCCTTGGCCTTGAGGTCATCCACCATCCGCTTCTCCTGCGGCTGCGCGTACTTCCGGTAGTGCCGGGGCGACATCACATCCGGCCCGGCGACCGGCTCGCCGATCGATGTGGAGCGCGCGCCGCTCTCGATCAAGGCGAAGGCGTAGCGCGTGGCCACCGCGCGGGCGTAGTCGAGCAGGCGATGCACGAGGTCGGCTTTCTCGCCGGTCGCGATCTCCAGCATCAGCGGCTCCATCCCGAAGAGCTGGCTGGCCAGGTCCATCGGCCCCTGGTCGGCCCGGCCGCAGATCCAGACCTGATCGCCGATCTCACGGGACAGGATTCTGGTTGCCTTGATGATCTCGCACATCGGGAAGGCGGTGTAGGGGTCCGGGACTTCGAGCTTGTCCACATCTTCGAGCCGGGTGATGACGGGGATATGGGCGGCCGGCGCGGAATCGTCGCGGTAGATAACTTCCACGCCGCACGCCTGGGCGTTGCACGCCGTGCCGTTTTCCAGCAGGATCATGTCGTGGCCGAACTCGCGCCACGCCTTCAACATGGCCTCTGCCAACAGATCCCCGTTCTGGAAGACTTCGGCCATCGAGATACCCATGGCCGCGGCCGCGGGTCGAAAGTTGTGCAGATCGACTGGGACGCGGTCGGGGGGTCGCAGGTCGATTGCTGCCTGGACGCGTTCGATAGCGTTCATGGTAGCTCCTTTGCGATAATAGTTTGTGCGAGGGACAGTATAGCAGATGAACGGTATTATAAAAAAGTCCGAGCGATTACCGGGCGCGGTATGGAGTTTTGCATTTGCTACGGCTACAAACCACGGTGCGGTCGCCTAGCAGGCAGCCGCACCGCTTGCGTTTCCGCTGACCGCATGATCTGCGTCATCTGCGTCATCTGCGGTTAGGTGGTTTTGCCGAATCATGGGAACCGCAGAGAACGCAGATTTGCGCAGATAGAATCGCAGAGCCGCTGGCGCGAAAAGCTGAACCACACCCGCGACTACCGTAGCACCGCGCCGCGGTCCGCCTGCGAGACGGTCCGGCTGTAGAGGCCCAGGAAGCCTTTGGTCACAGCCGGCCGCCTCGGCTGCCATTCGGCCAAGCGATGTGTGATCTCCTCATCCGGGACGTGCAACACCAGACGGCGGTTCGGGATGTCGATCTCGATCAAGTCGCCCTCGCGCACCGCAGCGATCGGCCCGCCCACGTACGCCTCGGGGCAGACGTGGCCGATGCACGGCCCGCGCGTCGCGCCGGAATAGCGGCCGTCGGTGATCATGGCGACCGACTCGCCCAGGCCCATGCCGACCAGCATCGCGGCGGGGATCGAGAGTTCCCGCATCCCCGGCCCGCCCGCCGGCCCCTCGTTGCGGATCACCAGCACGTCGCCGGGGTTGATGGCGCGGGACATCAGCGAATCCCGGACCTCTTCCTCCGACTCGAAGACGCGCGCCGGGCCGATGTGGTGGTGCATGGCCGGCGCCACGGCGCTTTGCTTCACCACCGCGCCGTCGGGCGCCAGGTTGCCGCGCAGCACCGCGATGCCGCCCTGCGCTGCGATCGGCGCGTCCAGCGGGTGCAGCACGTCATCCCGCAAGACTCGCGCCTCGGCTGCGATTGCGCCGATCGTGCGGCCGTCCACCGTCGGCGCAGTCCCGGTCGAGCAGCGGCGCCAGCACGCTGAGCACCGCCGGGATGCCGCCTGCCGCGTGCAGATCGACGACCGTCAGCCGGCTGGCCGGCGCGAACTTGGCGATCAGCGGCGTCTGCCGGCCCAACTGATCGAAGGTGTCGGGCGTGATGTCGACGCCGCCTTCATCGATCTCGCTGGCGATGGCCGGCAGGTGCAGCGCGGCGTTGGTGGACCCGCCGAGCGCCAGTGTCACGCGCACCGCGTTCTCCAGGCTGGCCTGGGTGAGCATCTGACCGGCATGCACGCCCTCGCGCACGAGTTCGACGATGCGCCGGCCGCTGGCGCGGCACAGCTCGGCCCGGTCGGGATCGAGCGCGGGCAGCGTCGCGCAGCCGGGCAGCGACAGCCCCAGCGTCTCGACAATGCAGTTCATCGTGTTGGCGGTCCCCATAAAGGCGCACGCGCCCGGCCCGCCGCACGCCTTGCACTCGATCTCGTAGAACTGGTCCTCGGTGATGCGCCCCGCCTTGTAGCGGCCCATCGCTTCTTTGACGTCGCTCAGGATGATCTCCGCGCTCCGCGCCGGTCTGCGGATCGGCGGCATGGCCCGGCAGCATGGGGCCGCCGGTGACGAAGATCGTGGGCAGGTCCAGTCGGGCCGCGGCCATCAGCATCCCCGGCACGATCTTGTCGCACGAGCAGAGCATCACCACGCCGTCGAAGCGGTTGGCGTCGGCCATCAGCTCGACCGACGCGGCGATCACGTCGCGCAGCGGCAGGATCGCGTGCATCCCTTTGCCCTGAGCGATGCCGTCGCACGGCGCCACGGTGTTGAACTCCGCGGCTGCGCCGCCCGCCGCACGCACCCCTTCCTTCACCCACTCGGCGAGCTGGCGGAGGTGGAAATGGCCGGGATCGACCTCGCTCCACGAGTTGACGATCCCGATCAGCGGTTTCTCGAAGTCGTCGTCGCCGAACCCCATCGAGCGGTACAGCGCGCGCGGATACGCGCCCGCCACCCCTTCAAACACGCCGCGTCCTCGCATCATATCCCCCTGTTGGTTCAGGTACATTCCAAGATAGTTCGGGCCAAGCAAGCGGAGCATCCTGAGCGAAGCCGGGGTAGGGGCCCCGGCGCAGTCGAAGGGTGCGCCGGGGTCTTGTTGTCCAGGGCCGCACCCTTCGACTACGGGCTGCGGCCCTCCGCTCAGGATGCTGCGCTCAGGTGGTGCTAACTCACTTTGAATGCCCCTATTGGTTCGGCATCGAGATCATGCCATCCCACGAGTTCAACACCCGGCCCTCGCGCGCCTCGGCCTCGGAGAACCAGTGCGCGGTGACGCTCTTCAGCTCGGTGAAGAAGCGCACGCCGTCGGTGCCCATGGCGTGCAGATCACCGAAGAACGAATTCTTGTGGCCGGTGAAGCCGAAGATGCCCAGCGGCACCGGGATGCCCACGTTGATGCCCACCATGCCGCCGTGCGTCCGCCGGACGAACTCGCGGGCGTAGTAACCGCTCTGGGTGTAGATCACCGAGCCGTTGGCGAACTCGTTGGCGTTCATGACGGCCAACCCTTCCTCGAAGTCCTTGACCCGCTTGATGCACAGCACCGGCCCGAAGATCTCCCGGTCGCCGATGCTCATGCCGGGTTGGACATGGTCGAACAGCGTCGGCCCCAGGTAGAAGCCATTCTCAAAACCTGGAACGCTTTGGACCCCGCGGCCATCCAGCGCCAACGTCGCGCCTTCCTCCACGCCTTTCTCGATCCACTTGATGACAGACCGGCGGTGATCAGCGTTGACCAGTGGCCCGAGTTGGCTCGTCTTGTCGTAGGCCGGGCCGATCTTCAACTCACGCATCAGCCGGGCCAGGATCGCCACCAACTCATCGGCGATGGCTTCCTCGGCGACGACGACCGGCAGCGCCATGCAGCGCTCGCCCGCGCAGCCGCACGCCGAGTTGATGATGCCGCGCGCCGAGCGCTCCAGCGCGGCGTCTTTGAGCACCAGCGCATGGTTCTTGGCCTCGGTGAGCGCCTGCACCCGCTTGCCGGCCGCTGCCGCGGTCGCGTAGATGTGCATACCGACCGCAGTGGAGCCAACGAACGAGATGCCCTTGATGTCGGGATGTTTGAGCAGGATCTCGGCCTCATGGCGCGAGCAGGTGACGACGTTGATAACACCCTTGGGCAGCCCGGCCTCAACCCACAGCTCGGCGATGCGCAGCGAACTCTGCGGGGTGAAGCTGGCGGCCTTGAGCACGAAGGTGTTGCCGGTGGCGATGCAGAGCGGCGCCATCCAACCCATCGGGATCATGGCCGGGAAGTTCCAGGGCGCGATGCCGGCGAAGACCCCCAGCGGCTCCATGTACTGCGTGGTGTCGTAGCCGGTCGTGCAATTCATCAGCGCCGGCCCCTTCATCAGGTGGGGGATGCCGCAGGCGAACTCGACCACCTCGGTCACCTTGAGCACATCGCCCATCGCCTCGTCCCACACCTTGCCGTGCTCCTGCGCCACCAGATAGGTCAGCTCGTCGAGGTGCTGATCCAGCAGCGCCTTCATGCGGAAGAGCACCTGCACCCGCTTGCTGGCCGGCGTGGCGGCCCAGGCCGGGAACGCCGCGGCCGCCGCGGCGACCGCCTCTTCGACCTCGGCGACCGTGCACTGTGGCGCCTGCGCGATCACCTGGCCGGTGGATGGGTCGAAGCAGTCCATCCATTGGGTGGTTTGCGATGGTTTGAATTCGCCGTTGGCGAAATAGGGAAGTTTCTTGATCGTCATATTTGGCTCCTGAGATGTTAGAAGCTGTTTGAAAAGCTCACGCAAAGCCGCAAAATCGCAGAGATACCCATAGTCTGCGGCCGTTTCGATTGCCGATTTGCGTTCTTTGCGCCTCTGCGTGCGATGAATCCGGCCTTTTCAAACAATCTCTTAGCGCCCGCGGCGTTTCGCGCGCGATGGCGCGGTGCGCGGCCGCGACGATATCGCTCACCGCCAGCCCGAAGGCGTCCATGAGGGTCTCCGGGTCGGGGCCGGTGCGCGCAAAGCAGTCAGCGATGCCCACCTGTTCCAGAACGGCCGGGTAACCTGCAGCCAGCGCCTCGGCCACCGCGCCGCCCAGCCCACCGATGATCGAATGCTCCTCAGCGGCCACGAGCGCGCCGGTCTCTTCGGCCGCCCGGCAGATCAGCTCGCTGTCGAACGGCTTGACCGTGTGGATCTCCAGGACGCGCGCGGCGATCCCGGACTTCGCGAGCTCATCGGCTGCGAGCAGGCTGCGCCCGACCATGGTGCCGGTGGCGACGAGGGTTACGTCGCTCCCTTCGCGCAGCGTCAGGCCGCGGCCGAGAAGCAGGGGCAAGCCCTCATTTCCGGCCGGCAGCGCCGCGCCGCGGCTCAGACGCAGGTACACCGGCCCGTCGTACTCGGCGATGATGGGCACCCAGCGGGCCGCCTCGGCCGCATCGGCCGGCACGATCACCGTCATCTCCGGCAGCGCGCGCATCAGCGCGATGTCGGTGATGGCGTGATGCGTCGGCCCGTCCTTGAAGTCCGACAGGCCGGCGTAGCTGGAGGCCAGCTTGACATTGGTGCGCGCGTAGCAGACGCACGTGCGGATCTGCTCCATGGCGCGCAGCGACAGGATCGCGGCGAAGGCGTTGACGAACGGCACGGCCCCGCCCAGCGCCAGGCCGACTGCCACGTCCACCATGCACGGTTCGGCGATGCCGATGTTGTAGAACCGATCCGGGAAACGTTCGGCGAAAAAGGACGAGAACGTCGACCCCGACGTGTCCGCATCGAGCACGACGACGTTGGGGTTCACCAGGCCGTACTCGGCCAGGCCGCGGCCGTAGCCTTCTCTGATCGCAAGGGCGCCCATTATACGCACCTCCCCAGTTCGGTCTCTGCCTGGGCTCAACTGCGCGGCGTTCGGCGCGACCCCGTGCCAGTAGGAGCGGTCCTCCATGAAGGACACCCCCTTGCCCTTGGTGGTGTGCGCGACGATGATCGTCGGCCGGCCGTGGATCTCGCTGGCGGTGTCCAGCGCCTCAAGCACCTGGCGCACGTTGTGGCCGTTGATCTCCAGCACCGCCCAGTTGAACGCGCGCCATTTATCGATCAGCGGTTCGAGCGGCATGATGTCATGCACCGCACCGTCCAACTGCACGTCGTTGTAGTCGAGGATCGCGGTCAGGCTGGCCACGCGGAACTTGGCCGCGGCCATCGCGCCTTCCCAAACGATGCCGCCCTGGATTTCGCCGTCCCCCATGAGGACGTAGGTCCGATAGCTCAGCCCCTGCCGCCGCGCGGCCAGCGCCAGGCCCACGCCGATGGGGATGCCGTGGCCCAACAGGCCCGACGTCATATCCACACCGGGGGTCTTGAGGCGGTCCGGGTGGCCTTGGAGGTGACACGCTATCTCGCCCCAGTGCGACAGATCTTCCCGCGGGAAGAAGCCGCGGCGCGACAGTGCGGCGTAGAGGATGGCCGACGCATGCCCCTTGCTCAGGATGAAGCGGTCGCGCTCCGGCCAGTCGGGCCGCGCCGGGTCGATGTTGAGCTTGTGGAAGAAGAGCGCGGCCATGATCTCGGCGGCCGAGAGCGAGCCGCCCGGATGGCCCGCGCCGCGGCGGTGGATCATCTCGAGGCTGTCCAGCCGCAACTCGCGCGCCCGTTCGGCCAGCTCGCCCAGCAGCGCCTCGGAATGGTAAGCCGATGAGGTTGATATTGCCATGAATCCGTATCCTTTGTGAGGGTGTATTCAAGAACCACTTCACGCCAGCCGAGTGGAGCACCCTGAGCGGAGGGCCGCAGCCCGGAGTCGAAGGGTGCGGAGCGGTCTTTCAGCCAAGACCGCCTCCTTCGACTCCGCACGGCACAGGCTGTGGGTTACGCAAAGCGATGGATCTCGTGCGCCGTGCTCCGCTCAGGATGCTTGGACTACCAACTTTGAATGCGCCCCTTGGCCGACTGGAGCCCGCTGGATCAGCGCCGACTTCAGCGCCGCATCCTGGATGGACGCCACGTCAAGCAGCTCCCAGAAGCCCGGGTAGCTTAGCGCCGGCGCGACGAAATCATCCGGCAGCGCGGCGAGGATCTCGGGCCAGGCGCGATGGGTCGCCCCCGAGACCTGCCACAGCGCCATCCGTGACGCTCGCTGCGGCGCCTGCCGATGGGCGGGGTAGCCGCGGCCGCGCTCGACACTGAAGTAGGCGTCGAAGACCATCCGCAGGTTGACGTTGCCGGCCCAGCCGTAGCCCTGGTTCAGCATCAGCGACATGCAGTTGCCGTCGTTGATCTGGGCGAACAGCCAGGCGTCCAGCGCGGTCAGGATGTGGCCGCAGAAGACGCCGGGATATTGCATCGCCGAGTTGAGGTAGCCCTGGCCCGTGCCGCAGCCGCCCACCACCAGGTCCACGCGTTTCAGGTGGAGCAGGAGGCCCGTCATCAGCCCGGTTTGGATATACTGTAGCTCCGGCGCCTCGCCGCCCTTTTTCATGCCGACGTTCAGGACCTCGTGCCCGCGACCTTCCAGCGCCGCGATGATGTCCGCGTTGCGGTCGGCCGCGCTCGGTTTCGTTGATCACTGCGATTTTCATACCAAACTCCTATCTCGGACAAGTCGAACCAGATTGCTCACCACAAAGTCACGAAGCCACGAAGTTCACAAAGCAAACCAATTCTTTGTGCGCTTTCGTGTCTTGGCGTCTTCGTGGTGAAGTCTTCCCTGACTAGACGATCGGCACGATTACGTGCTCACTGATGGACTTCTCCACCGCCTCGATCGTCTTCTGCACGACGATCGCATCGTCCATGCTCGATAGCGGCTGGCCGCCTTGCAGGCAGACGTCCACGAAGTAGCGATCCTCGTTGGTGATCGTTTCCTGGTAGGCCGTGTAAACCCGCGAGTGCGAGATGCCCTTCTTCGCCTCGACCCAATCCTGATAGGTGTAGCGGGTCGTGCCGGCGGTGCCGATCACCTTGACCATGAAGGTCCAGGGGTCCGCCGAGAGGTCGTCGGCCGCGAAGCTGGCGCACAGGTGGGCGATGCCGCCGCACTCCAGATCGAGCAGCACCATCGCCAGGTCCTCCTTGGTGAGCTGTTCGTAGTGGCGCATCGCCTTCATGGCTGTGGCGCGCACCGGGCGGCCCACCAGATACATCATGGTGTAGATGTTGTGGCTGAGGATGTGACGCACCATGCCGGGCAGGGTCGAGGCTCGCTCCTCGGAATGGTGGATGTTGTACATCACGTAGCAAGAGACGACCTTGCCGATGTCGCCGTTCTCGATCAGCATTTTGGCGCGCGCCAGGCTGGCCTCGTGGACCATGTTGAAGCCGGGCACGATCACGACGCCCTGGCGTTCGGCGATGGCCTTCATTTCTTCGACTTCGGCCACGGTGGCAGCCAGCGGCTTCTCCACCAGCACGTGCTTGCCGTGCGCCATCGCCAACCGGGCATACTCCAGATGGGTGTCCAGGTCGGTGAGCACAAACACGGCGTCGATCTCCGGATCGCTCACCAGATCGAGCGGCGTCGCGTAGTTACGGCAGCCATACAGCGCGGCGCGCTCGCTGGCGCGCGACTGCGTCCGATTCCACAGCCCCACGAGTCTGGCGCCTGGGATGGCCTTGACCGCTTTAGCGTGCAGGAGCGATATCTCGCCTGCGCCGATGAAACCGATTCCGACAGGTTTTTGACTCGCCATCATTTCACCTCTTGTGGAAGAATGTCTTAACCCGGACAAGCCGGAACTCAATGTATAAGGATTCAACCGGCAAGACCCTTGGGTCCGAGCCGTTGATATGGAAACGTTGCCACATAGGAGCCAAAGAGAGGGGCCTTCTCGACGCAGTGCGCCACCGGAGACCCCAGATCTTGGTCGACCCTTAGCCGAATATGCGCAGGACTACACGCGGCGGCGGCGGCGGGCGTAGTCGAAGGTAATGGCGGCGAGCAGCACCAGGCTGATGACGATCTTGTGCCAGTAGGGGTTGACGTTGATCATCACCAACAGGTTCTGGAGGACGCCGATCAGCAGCGCGCCGACCAGGATGCCGATGACGCCGCCCTGTCCGCCCAAAAAGCTGACGCCGCCCAGGATCGCGGCGGTGATCGCCAGCAGCTCATACCCTTCGCCAGCGCCGGGATGGCCCAGGCTCATGCGCGCGGCCTGGATCATGCCGACGATGGAAGCGCAGACCACCGACACGACGTAGCACAGGATGATGCGTGCGTCCACGTTCACACCGGAGAAGCGCGCCGCCTCGGCATTCCCGCCCGCCGCGTAAATCTGTCTCCCGATATAGGTGTAGCGCAGGACGAAGAAAGCGATCCCCGCAACACCCGCGGCGATCAATACCGGGATCGGGATGAGGTTGAAAACATAACCTTGTCCCATCGTGGTGAACGCGCGCGCCAGCCCCGTGATCGGGAAGGCATTCGTGATCACCAGGATGAAGCCGCGCGCCAGGCCCATGGTCACCAGCGTGATCAGGAAGCCGTGCATCTTCAGCTTCGTCACGAACAGGCCGTGGTACACCCCGATCAACAGACCGAGCCCCAACGTCATGACGATACTGAGCCAGATGGGCAGCCCCCAATTGATCATGAAGAATGCCGACATCACGCCGGCCAAACCGATGATCGACCCGACCGACAGATCGATGCCGCCGGTGAGGATGGTGAAGGACACGCCGATCGTGGCAATCGCCAGGATCGCGGTGTCACGCGTCATGATCTTGAGGTTTTCAACGCCCAAGGAGCGCGGGTTCACGATGCCACCTAAAACAATTAACAAGATGACGACGAGGAATAGAATGAATTCCGGCTGGCCGAAGAGGGCCTTGAGTCGCTCACCGAATGTCCTTGATTGGGCTCCGCCAGCGCCGGTCTGAGCAGTGGTTTTTTGCATCTTGTGTATCCTCCACGTAAGGAATGGCCTTCAGGCGATCAGTCGACGTCTTCGTTGGCGAGGTGTACGGCCATCTGTTCGCCCATGTGCTCGAAACCGGTCGGCGCGACCTCCGCGCCGGTCTCATCCAGGGCTTCCAGCCTGAGGAAGCGGGTGGCGGCCGTCATGATCTCTTCCTGTGACAGGTTGGGCCGTGCGAACTCTCCCGTCACGCGGCCCTGGCACATGACGACGACCCGGTCGCTCATGCCCATGATCTCAGGCAGCTCGGACGAGATCATCAGGATGCCCATCCCCTCCTGGGCCAGGTGGCTCATCAGGGCGTGAACCTCGGCTTTGGCGCCCACGTCGATGCCGCGCGTCGGCTCGTCCATGATCAACAGCTTCGGTTTGGAGCTCAGCCACTTGGCGAGCACGACTTTTTGCTGGTTGCCGCCGCTCAGATTGCTGACCGTCTGCCCGATGCCAGGGGTGGCGATCGAGAGGGCATCCACGTAGTGCAGCGCGATATCGCGTTCTTTCCCGGCATTGATGGCGCCGGTGACGCCTGATATGCGTTTAAGAATGGCCAGGCTGATGTTCGACTTGACGTCCATCATTAGCACCAGGCCATGTTGTTTGCGATCCTCGGGCACCCAGCCGATGCCCTGTTCGACGGCATCGCCGGTGTGGTGAATCTGGACCTCTTTGCCGTCGACGATGAGAGAGCCGCCAGTGACCCGGTCCGCACCGCAAATCAGGCGCGCAACCTCCGTCCTGCCGGCGCCCACCAGGCCGGCCAGCCCGACGATTTCTCCCTTGTGTACGGTGAGGCTGACGTCTTTGACGCCGTTGCTCCCGGAGAGGTTGCGGACCTCCAGGATCGGCTCACCGATCTGGGCCTCTTCCTTCGGGAACAGACTGACCTCCCGACCCACCATCATCTGGATGATCTTGGCCTTGGTGGCTTCAACTCGAGGCATCTCGCCCACCCGATGGCCATCGCGCATCACGATGATCCGGTCCACGACCTCAAGGACTTCCTCCAGACGGTGGCTGATGAAGACGACCCCGACGCCCTTTTCCTTCAGCCGGCCCATCAAGCTAAAAAGCGCATCCACCTCTTTGCTGGACAACGCTGAGGTCGGCTCATCCATCAGGATCAGGCTGGCATTGCGGGAGATCGCCTTGGCGATCTCGACCATTTGCTGGGCCGCGACCGTCAATTCCTTGACGAGCTTGTCGCCGGGGATCTCGACCCCCAGATCGGCCATAATCTCTTCGGCCTGCTGCTTCATCAGGCGGAAGTCCACCATGCCCAAGGGACGAATCCGGCGCGGCTCACGGTTCAGAAAGATGTTCTCGGCGACGCTCAAGTAGGGTACCAGCGCCAGCTCCTGGAAGATCGTGGTGATACCGATGTTTTGGGCCGCATGCGGGTTATGTACTTCTACTGGTTGGCCTTTGAACCAGATCGTTCCCTGGTCTTTCGTATACACGCCGGAGAGGATCTTGACAAGCGTCGATTTACCCGCCCCATTTTCGCCCAAGAATCCGAGGACTTCACCAGGGTAAACCTCAAAATCGACGTCCTCAAGGGCCTGCACGCCGGGAAAACGCTTGGAGATGCTCTCCATACGGAGCAAGGGTTGTTTGTCCATGCTGTTGCATCGCCTCCATGGAGGGTTCCTTCGGGGCCGGAGGGTGATCCCCCATTGCGGAGGATCACCCGGCCCGAGAAGTTACGCGGGCAATTCAGACCCAATACGGTTCAGTTAGCGTTCCGGAATCGAGGCTCACCTGCACTGCACCTGCGGTTTGTGCAGGTGCAAGTGTTAGCCGGTGTCGCCCCGCCTGAAGGCTCTGATCCAGGCTTATCTTTACCGTATCAAGATTGGATCCTGCAGGCAGATCGCCCGCGGGATCAGTGGCGTCATTGTGACGGGATACCGATGGAGTTCAGGTACTCCTGGTACTGCGGGAACGTGTCACCGTAGATGACATCCACGCCCGTGTTGAGGTGGATCTTGCCCTCGGCGCCCTGCGCGGTGTCCTTGGTCGCCAGGCTGGGCCATTCGCTCAGGTACGGCTCCAGCAGTTTCATGGTGGCCTCTTCGCCGTTGCAGACCATGGCGTGCATGATCAGGCCGGAGAGGTAACCATAGAAGTATACGCGTTGCCCGATCATCGCCTGCACGGCGCCTTCCTGGGTGCAGCGCATGGTCTCGGGTTCGGCATCGAAGGCCACGATCTTGACCTTGCCGGATGCTTCGGCCTGCATGACGGCCTGGCAGGCCGCAGGGCCGTCGTAGGAGTAGAACGTGATGAAGCCCGCCAGATCCGGGTACTTCTGCATGGCGGTCTGGGCGTTGCTCAGCGCGACCTCAGGCTTGATGTCGTCCAACAGGACTTCCACCAGCTCGAGCTCGCTGCCTTCGAAGGCAGCCTTCACACCGGCGATGCGGTCCTGGGCATTCTGGGCCGTGGCATAGCCAACCAGGCCGACCACTTTGCCCTTGCCCATGATCTGCTTGGCGGCTTCGCCCGCGGACTTGCCGGCATCGAAGTCGGACATGCCGATGTAGATGGAGCGCTCGCTGCCGGTGGAGTCAGAGTCCATCACCAGGACGG
Organism: uncultured Chloroflexia bacterium; assembly: GCA_963841825.1. GTDB lineage: Bacteria > Chloroflexota > Anaerolineae > CG2-30-64-16 > CG2-30-64-16 > CAWJEL01. The sequence goes on along the minus strand of CAWJEL010000016.1, from coordinate 136,451 downwards.
GGATGCCCTGGGCGACGGCCTTCTCGATGATGGGCTTCGGTGCATCGCGGTCGATGGCCGAGAAGGTGATGGCGCTGTACTTGTCGTTGACGAACGTTTCCAGCATCGAGAGCTGCTGAGACAGCTTCTCAGCGGCGGTCGGAGCCTGGAAGGTGATGGGGACGTTGATTTCGCCCGAGGCGCGGGAGGCGCCGATCTGCGCGGCCGTCCAGAACGGGGCGACTGCGTTGGTCATCATGGCGTACTTGGCGTCATTGGCCGGCTTGCATTCTTTGGTGGCATCCTTCAACTCGGCCGCGAGCTTGAACAGGTTCTCCGGGTTGTAGGGGTTGGCCGGGCCGGGGGTCGGGGTCACGACGACTTCGACCTGCTTCTCGACCTCGACGACCTGGGTCTGAACTTCCGTCACGACCTGGGTCTGGACGACTTCGACCTGCTTCTCGACCTCGACGACCTGGGTCACGACCTTCTCAACCACCTGAGGCGCGGGCGCTGCACAGGCTCCCAAGAGCATGGCCGAGATGACCAGCAACGAGACGAACACGAGGGACTTAGTTGCCTTCATTAGAAGCTTCTCCTTACTTGAATTGGTTCAGGATACTGACGGGTGTACATGCAATGATTGCCCGAGTCCCCTTCGTTCGGAATGGGGCGGGCCTGGCGATGACTGGCGCTGTTGATCACCTCCTTCCTGACGATGGCCGCGCTACGGCAGGCCATACCCAAGCCGGCGACATGATTGTGGGTCACGTTCCGGGGGCTACAAGCTGACGGCGCCCAATGAGGAAAGGCGCCACACTTGTGTGTAATAAGTGGCTAGCGCTGCATCCTAACTCCGATGGAACAGGCGGACAACAAAGCCTGCAACGACCTCGCAGCAACGGATGCAATTGTAGTCGCACTTCCAAGTATTCGCAAAATCCACAGAACCGGCTGGGGATCTGCTGATAGCAGTCTTTTACAGTGCTTGCCGGTAGAGCGCCTCCACATCGGCCAGGGTCGGCTTACGCGGGTTGACGACTTGCGCATTCCCGCTTTGGTACGCGTCGACGGACATCTGCGGGATGAACTCCTCGGTGACGCCCACGGAACTCAGGTTGGGCGGAATCCCCGCCGCGCGGCCCAACTGCTGGACGGCCGCAATCGCCGCGACGCTGTCGGCCGGCTGGCCGAAGGCCTCCGCCACACGCGCCAGCGCCGGTTCACAGGCCGGCGCGTTGTAGCCGAGCACGTGCGGCAGCAGGATGGCGTTCGCCAGCCCGTGCGGCACATCGTAGTAGGCGCTCAATGGGTGGGCCATGCCATGCACCAATCCCGTGCGCGCATACGAAAACGCCATCCCGGCCAGCGTGCTGGCATAAAGCAGGTTGGCGCGCGCTGCCGGCGTCGCCGGCTCAGGCAGGTTGTCGGCAATCATCCGGATCGCTTGCAGCGCCAGCCCATCCGTGAACGGCGAGGCAAAAGTCGAGATCACGCTTTCGATCGCATGGGTCAGCGCATCCATGGCCGTGGCCCCCAGCAGACCGGCCGGCAGATTCGCCACCAGTTCCGGGTCAAGCAGCGCATGTGAGGGCGCGACCTGAGGCCCGCCGATGACCACCTTGCGCCGCTGCGCGTGATCGGTGATGACGGTGTACTGGGTGACTTCGCTGCCGGTGCCCGTGGTTGTGGGGATGGCGATCAGGGTCGGCAGTGGGCGGACTACCTTGCCAAGACCTACGAAGTCCAGGAGTTTTCCCGGATTTGTCGCCAGCACGCCCAGGGCCTTTGCCGCGTCCATCGGGCTGCCGCCGCCCACCGCGACGAGTCCCTGGCAGCCCTGGTCGCGGTAGACCTGCAGCGCCCGTTCGACGGTCTCGATGCTGGGGTTGGCCTCCACCGCGTCGAAGATCGCGCTGTCTACACCCGCCTGTGTCAGCGCCGCGGCGACGCGGTCCGGGATGCCGGTGCGCGTCAGCCCGGCGTCGGTCACGATGAGGACTTTGCGCAGCCCGGCCGCCTGGGCGATGCCGCCGATCTCGGCGAGTGCCCCCGGCCCAAAGGTCAGCCGTGTCGAGGCCAGAAAATTAGCAATGGTCATGGTTCAGCCTTCCGGAGAAACGAGAATCTTCAGATGTTTGTCTTTGCTGGTGTTCAACTCGTCCAGCCCGTACCGAACCAGGTCTGTGAGCCCGATCTCGGCGGTGATCAACGGCCCGGCGACGATCTGCCCCGCGCTCAGCATGTCCACGGCGGCGGAGAAATCCTCGTCGTACACGTGCGAGAAGGAGCCGATCAGCTCCTGTTCGTTGATGACCACCGACGCCAGCCGGACGGGAACCGGCGCGTCGTGCAGGCCCACGAGCACGACCCGCCCGGCGCGGCGCGCCAGCTCGGGAGACATCGCCATCGTGGCGGTGATGCCGGCGCACTCGAACACGACATCCGCACCGCGGCCGCCGGTGAGCCGCTTGACCGCGTTGATCGGGTCGCCCGCCGCAGGATCGATGGCCGCGCTCGCGCCCAGATCCAACGCCACCTGCCGGCGGTGCGCAGCAGGCTCCAGCACGATGATATGCTCCGCGCCCATGGCCCGCGCCACCTCGACCGTCAGCAGCCCGATGTTGCCCGCGCCGACGATCGCGACCGTCTCACCGGGCGCCAGCCGGCCGCGCCGCGCCGCCGCGCACTGCCACCGACGCCGGCTCGGCCAGCGCAGCGTGCGCGTCGCTCAGGCCATCAGCGTACTTGAAGCACATGTAGCGCGGGGCGTTGATGTACTCGGCCAGCCCGCCGTCGGTCATCAGCCCCATGATGGCGAGCCGTTCGCACAGATGCACCTGGTGGCGCTTGCAGAATTCGCACTCGCCGCAGTGGATCAATGTGTCGACCGCGACGCGGTCGCCGATCTTCAGGTCGGTGATCGCGCTGCCGAGCCGGATGACTTCGCCGACGAACTCGTGGCCGATGACCATCGGTGCATGGCGGCCGGTGATCGGGTTGGGCCGGTCCGCGGGCGGGATGAACAGCGGGCCGTGCGTGTACTCCTCCAGGTCGGTGCCGCAGATGCCGCACCACGCGATGCGCAGCCTGACCTCATCCGGCACGGGCGCGTCGGGATCCGGGAATTCCTCGATGCGAATGTCGTGTCTTGCGTGCCACACTGCCGCTTTCATAGCTGGCCTTCCTTGTTGTTGGGGCGTCGAATCAAGTCATTCACCACAAAGGCACAAAACCACCAGGTTCACAAAGGAAATGTATATCTTCGTCGGCCTCAGTGTCTTGGTGTCTTCGTGGTGAAATCCTTGCTGAATGCGAAAATATCCAGCGGGTGAGCGTCTAGATTCGCGCGAACGACGAGACATAACAGTCACCGGGCAGCAGCACCGCGGGACGGGCCTTGCTTCCAGTGATAGCCAGGGCGCGGGTGAACAGATCCGGGTCGGCCGTATTTTCGGCCACGAGACCCCAGTGCATCGGGATGACGACCGCCGGCTCGATCTCGGCGGTCAGGCGGGCGGCGTCCTCCGGCCCCATGTTGCCGTAGCCGCCGTTGATGCAGACCAGCATCACGTGTGGCCGCAGCGCACGCACCTGTTGTAGATCGGGATGGTAGAGCGTGTCGCCGGTGTGATAGATGCGGATGCCGCCCAAATCAAAGACGAAGCCCACCGCGTCCGGTGTTTGCGCGCCCGCGTTCGACACGTGGTGCGCCAGAACCGCACTCACAGGCACACCCGCCAGTTGCCGCGTTTCGCCGCGGTTGATCTCGACGATGCGATCGGCCGGGATGCCCCAAGTGCGCAGCGACTCGGCGCACATGCCTGGCCCGGCGAACAGCGCGGCGCTCGTCCGCGCCAGATCCGGGATGGTCTCCGGGTCCAGGTGATCCTCGTGCGCGTGGGTTGCGAGCACCAGGTCGGCCCCCAATTCGGCCGGCAGCAGCGGGATCGGGGAAAGGGGCAGGCGCTTCCAGGAATAGTAGTGATCCAGCGAGTCCGACAGGTAGGGATCGACGGCCACGATCGGGCCGCTGGCCGCCTTGAAGATAAACCCGGCGCCGCCGAGCCAGTAGATCGCCAGCTTGCCCGGCGACACAGCCACTCCTTTGATTTCAGTTGCAAGATGTGTCATCATCATCCTCCGGAGACTACCGGCACGAGCAGGATCTCCTGCCCGTCGTTCAAGCGTGTGGCAGGGTCATCCACATCGATCCCGCCCGCCAAAATCACCACCGGGCCGCGAAAACGGCGCGTTTCACGATCCCACCACGCCGGCTCAAGTTGTGCGCCCCACTGCGCGTCGATCGCGTCCAGCAAATGCGCCAGGGTCGCGTCGGGCGGCAGCGTCACCTGGTGTCGGGCGCCGCCCAGTGGTTCTTCCAACTCGCCAAACGCCCTGAGCCGCACGATCATCGATACAGATCAGCCGCCACGTCCGCCAGGCCGAGCTCGATCAGGCTGGCGTAGCCCGGCTTGCCGTCCGGCTCCCAGCGGCGCTCGGCGTAGTATTCCGCGAGCTGGGCTTCCACGTCGGGCACTTTGCCGGCCGCGCCGCCCTCGGCCAGCGGCATCAACGCGCGGGCGGGGAAGCGGTCGTCGGCGCGACGGATGCCGCAGCGATAGTTGTAGGCCCGGTGCAGCGCATTGATCCGGTCGCCGATCACCAGCAGGCTGTCCGGGTCCAGCGCACTTCCCGTGGCACGGTTGAGCAACTCGCACAGATCGGATGGTTTCTGCGTGAACGAGTAGAAGTAGCAGATCGCCATCGAGTTCAGGATATGCGCCCAGTTCTGCGCCAGCCGCGCGATCTTGCCCTTGTGCTCGTCGCTGTGCCGGGGATAGTTGCCGTGCAGGTCCCACTCGGGCAGCGGCGCGTCCTTGCCTTCGTAGATCGAAGACATGCCGTGCAGGTGGCAGCCGCCGCGCGGCCCTGTGGCATACGTGGCGCCCCAGCCGAAGAACGCGCGTGCATCGTGCATGGGCAGCTCCATGCCCTTGATCTGCACGGCAAAGTCGATGGATCCACGGCCGATGCGCTCGGCCAGTTTGCGCGATCCCAGCGCCAGCAGCGGGCCGAACCCCTCGCCGAACGCGATCTGCTGGATCACGGCGAGCATGGCTTCCTTGTTGCCGAATGTCAGCTCGATGCCGCCGGTGTCTTCGACTGTCAGCAGCCCCTTCTCGAAGCACTCCATGGCGAAAGCGATGGTCCCGCCGCACGAGAGGGTGTCCATGCCGTAGATGTTGCACAGGTGTGCGGCGTAGGAGACGAACTCCAGGTCGTCGATCATGCAGTTCGTGCCCAGCGCGCCCAGGGTCTCGAACTCAGGGCCGGGCGCATCCATGGTGTAGGGGCCTTCAGGCACGCGCACCCAGCGCGAGCAGCCCATGCTGCACCGGTGACAGGCGACGTGCGGCACCAGGATGGTCGCCTGCATCTTCTTCCCGCCGAGGTTGACGCACATGGCTTCCTGCGATGCCGAGCGCGAAGTTCTTGGTGGGGATGTCGCTGAGCGGCCAGTTGTTATCCATCACGCGCGGGGTGCCCAGCACGCGCAGGCCCTCCACCTGGGGCGATGTGGCGTTGAGTTTGTTGACCCCCACCGCGGCTGCGCGGAAGGTGGCCGGCTCGGCGAGATCGACGCGCCCCGTGCCGCGCACCACGATGGCCTTGAGCTTCATGTGGCCCATCACCGCGCCGCTGCCGCCGCGGCCCGGCATCCGCCCGGCGTCGTTGATCATGCAGGCGTACAGCACTTCACGCTCGCCAGCCGGCCCGATGCACAGCACGCGTGCTTTCGTGTCGCCGATTTCGGCCTGCAAGAACGTCCTGCACGGCGTAGGCGTCCATGCCCCACAGGTGCGAACGCGTCCCGGAGTTCAGCGTGTCCGTCCACGATATAGAGGTAGAGCGGCGTCTCGGCGGCGCCTTGGAGGATCAGGCCATCGTAACCGGCCAGCTTGAGATCGCTGCCCCAATGCCCGCCGGAACTGGAATCGCACAGGATGCCGGTGAGCGGCGACTTGAACACCACCTCGAAGCGGCCCGCGCTGCCCAGCGCCGTCCCCGTCACCGGGCCGGTCATGATCAGCAGCCTGGCTTCCGGGCCAAGCGGATCGATGTTGGGCGGGATCTCATCGTAGGCCAGGCGGATGCCCAGACCGGCCCCGCCGATATAGTCGCGTGCAAGCTGCGGATCGAGCGCCTCTTTCGTGATCTGGCGCGTCGCGAGATCGACTCGCAACAGCTTGCCCATATAACCTTTCATTAATTTCTCCTGCCCACGCGGCCGGTCAAAGCACCCGCGGAGGTTGGCATGATGCCCGTATAATCAGGGATGTGCTCAAAGTGTAAGTGATAGGCTTGTCGCCGCCCGCGCTGCGATCCGCTGCGGGCTGGGCGATCCGGCGTAAGAGCAACTCGACGGCCAGGCGGGCGATCTCCTCGATCGCCACGTCCACCGCCGTGATCGGGGGCCGCCAGATGCCGAGCCACTCGGAGTTATCGAACGCGCCGATGGACACATCCTCCGGGACACGTAGGCCGAGCGCCTCAAGCACTGCGAGGCAACCCATCAGGATGCGGTTGTTCCCGGCGAAGATCGCGGTGGGCGGTTCAGTCAGCGCCAACAGGGTACGCGCTGCTTGTTCCCCGTACAGCCGAGTGAATGATCCGGTGCGCACGTAGACGGGGTTGACATTCAGGCTCGCATCCTGGTGGGCGCGGCGGTAACCCTCCAGCCGGTTCTTTCCGGTAATCAGCGCCATTTCGCCCAGGATCAGACCGATGCGGCGATGGCCCAGGCCGATCAGATACTCGGTCATCTGGTACGCGCCGCGGAAGTTATCGGCCACCGCGGCATCCAGCAGATCGCTGGCGTGCTGCCGGTTGAGCTCCACGATGGGCAGCCCGCCGCGCACCAACTCCTCGACAAAGGCCCGATGGGTGCCGCCCGCAGGATGCGCATACAGGATGCCGTCGACACGTTTCTGTTGGAGGATTTGCAGGTAGTTGAGATCGACCAGCGGGTCCTCGTTATTGACACACAGGATCGGTTCATAGCTGTGGGCGCGTAACTCCGCCGTCACAGCCTGTGCGATCGCCGTGTAATAGGTGTTGGAGATGTCCGGGATGATGAGACCGATGAGGTGTGAAGGCTTGCCTTTGAGACCGCGCGCCAGCCAGTTCGGACGGTAGCCGAGCTCAATCGCAGCTTCTTCGACGCGCCGTTGCGTCTCGGGACTCGCGTAACCGCTGCGGTTCAAGACGCGCGAGACCGTCGAAGGCGAGCTACCTGAGCGCTTGGCTACATCCTTGATGGTGCGCTGCATTTTGAGGCGATCTCCTCACTCGGCGCGGTCGCCGATCAGGCGACCGGGTAAGGGATAAAGTCAATCCTAAAAACGATTCCATAGGATAGCTGCGCGAATCGAGCCAGTTCTGCTTAGAAATTCAGGGCAACGCAACTTACGATAGTGTCAGGTGATTGAGGTTCTGCGCCAGCATGTGGAAACGTTACCAGCTTAACGCATCATAACACGGCTCGATTTCTGTGTCAAAGAACGCGACAGCCGGGTGTGTGTTTCAAAGCGGGGGGAAGATTCGCGCGCTGAGCCTGTTGAAGCGGCGTGTGGCCTATCCTTCGACAAGCTCAGGGTCCGTTTCGCCCCAGGGTTGAAATGTGCTCGACAACCGGACATAGCGTAACACTGTCGGTAAATCACGCTCCCTGAGCTCGTCGAAGGGGCGCTTCGGCAGGTTCAGCGATCGTACCCGACACCTTGATGGTGTAGTTGACTGTGGGTCAGACGAACTGTACGGGATCATAGGAGCGAGTTCTTGCCGAGCTTGAGTGCAACTCCGAGATGAGCGGTATCGTTGAACAGCCGCACCACCACAGCCCCATGATAGAAGTCCAGCACCGAGATCGAGCAGTTGTCAGCCCAGAAGGGTGAGTGCCGGCGCAGATCGCCGCCCGCGGCCAGGGTGAACATGCCACGCAGCACGCCGCCGTGCGTCACCGCGATGGCCGTCCCGCCGCGGTGCGCCATCTCGATGTGATCCCAGAACGCGGCGATGCGCGCGGCGAACACGTCCAGCGGCTCCGCGCCGGGGATCTCCGGGCGCAGCATGGGATCGTCACGGCCTGCCTCCAGCCACGCGTCCAACGCCGTGTAGAGGCCAGGATGGGTTGTGCTGAGATCCTCCAGGTCCCGCTCGGACATCAGCCCGAACTCGTACTCGGTGAGGTCATCCCAGGTTTGGGCTGCCAGTCCCAACTCGCGACCGATGATCTCAGCAGTCGTGCGCGCCCGGCTCAAGGGGCTGGTGTACAGCGCGCTCGCGCCGCAGCGCCGCAGCGCGCGGGCGACGGCCTGCGCCTCGTCCAGTCCGGTGGGATCGAGCGGGATGTCCGCCCGCCCCTGGATCCGGCCGGCCGCGTTGCTGGCGGTGCGGCCGTGGCGGACCAGCACCAGGCGCGCCGCTTCTTCAGGATTGAGGTCGAAGAGTTTGTTCATGGACAGGTGGGACGATGGAAAATGATTGAACCACAGAGGCAGCGCGAAGCCTCCCTGTGGGACGGAGGTTACGGAGATCTCAAAATGAATCTCCGTGCCCTCCGTGTCTCCGTGGTGTTTTTCAGATTGGGCTACTTATCGCGACAGCCCCGCCGTAAAGGCCTCGATCTCCGCCTGCGACGCCAGGACGCCGAGCTCCAGCCGGTAGTTGCGCGTCTCGCCCGGCTCCAGGAACTTCAGCCGGCCCGCGGCGCGTTCCGCCGCCCGGCCGATCGTCCAGTTGGTGGCCGGTTCCAGGCCCGCCACGTACGCGCCCTGGCCGATCTGCTTCCATGGATCATCCACGGCAGCCGGACACGCCCTGGCCGATCTGCTTCCATTGGATCATCCACGGCAGCTCGGCCGCGTGCCAGCGGAGATAGGCGCCCAGCCCGCGGCCGCCGTCGAAGGCGCGATTGACCAGCGCGGCCCGGGCGAACCCCTCGGCGTCCGTCTGCGGGACGTGCTGGAACACCTGCTCGGCGTAGCCGGGCGTGGGCGGGGCGAACCGGCGATGATCGGGCAGGCCCGGCGCACAGATTTCATCCCGCGCGAGCACCTCGGCGTCGTCGATCAGCAGCTCCGAGTCCTCGCTGAGCACCGGGTAGCCCAGGTTGCAGTGATACAGCAGCATGTGCGGCGTTGTCTCGTAGCCTTCGTTGGTCACGGCATCGTCGACCACCAGCCGCGAACTGCCCAGCCAGGACGAGATGCGCCGGCGCAACACCACGTTTTCGCCGAAGAAGCGCACTTCTCGGATCTGGCCGCTGACCCACAGCTCGTACTCGTCGCCGTGCCAGTCCGCGCCGTAGGCCAGATTCGTCGCTGCCAGGTTGGACGCCCGGCCGTGCAGCCCCAGCGGCTGCCCCTCGTCCACGTTTGGCGCGCCGAAGTAGGTCAGCCCGCACGTGGTCATCAACCCGCCGCCGAAGCTGCGCAGCCAGCCGAGCCCGTCCGGCTCGTAGAATGCCGGGTGCGCGTGGGGCGTCGGCGATTGCCAGGCCAGCGCCGCGCCGTTGAAATTCGCCGCGCCGATGTCCAGCCCGCGGTCGGCCAGCACGGTGAAGTCGAACCCGCTGCCCGTGCGGAAATCGACCGTGCGCACCCCGCGCTCGAAACCGTCGCCCAGCGCACCCAAGCGGACACCGGCGAACTGGCGCATGTCACCCCCGCGCTCGACCAGCTCGGCGCGGGTGAAGGATTTTCCGTATAGCTTTGGCATGATCGTCCTCTGTAGGTGGTAAGTGCGGGAATGCTCCGTGCTGCGTGATGCGTGCTACGTGATGTCCTGTAACGGAATGCTTCTCACCAAATCGGGCAGCATGGGTCCCGTAATCACGTAATCACGTAATCACGTAATCACGCAGCACGTCATCACGTCTCACGCCTGCGGCAGCGCGACCTTGAACCCCAAATACTTCTCCATCGCCTCAGCCACCGGCGCGACGACCTTGCCGGGGGTGATGGCGACATGGTGGCGGAAACCGTTCACGCCGATGTAGTACAGCACGTCCTGGAGCTTCGCCATCTCGGCCACGCCCGCGACGCCGAAGAACTCCGGCGGGATCGGATCGGCGGTGAAGCGCCCTTCGCCCATATAGACACGCGACTCGCCGTCGAACGTCATCAGGCTGCCGAAGGTGAACTCGGTCGGTTTGAGCCGGCCGATGTGGCAGCCGAAGCCGCACCCTGCCTCGATCATCAGGTGATCCGTCACGCGGCCCCCTTCCTGCATCATCGATGCGGGGGTCGGGCCGCAGTGGAAGAGGATGCACTTGTCCTCCTCCTCCTCGTAGTTGTTGTTCCAGTCCAACAGCGTGACCGCGGCGTCGGAAGCCAGCTCGAACGCGTGCATCATGACCGCGTTGGCAATGTCCACCTCGCACGCGCCGGCGATGCCCCGGTCGCTCAACTCGCCGAGCAGCACGCAGGGCGAGATGTTGAGCTCGTTCTGCAGCTCCCGCCAGCAGCGGATGGCGTAGGCGTCGAGCTGGAACTCGTCCACGATTTCATCGAGCACCACGCCGAGGCGCACCAGGTTGTCCATCGGCCCGACGGGCACCGCGCCGAACGAGGCGTAGGCGTGCAGTCTGGCGGCCTTGTCCTTGAAGGCAGGGCTATCAGCCGACACCTTGCGCACGCGGGCGAAGACGTCGGACAGATCGAGTGTCTCCACGGTGATGCCGCGGCGCTGGAGCGCCACCTCGTCCACGCGCACCGTCTTGAACGCGGTGGTGCGCGCGCCCAGCGCGCCGACCCGCATCCGCCGCAGGCCCTTCACCACGCGACACACGCGGTCGAAGTGGTCGATGTTCTGCACGAACTTCGGGCTGGCCGGGCTGACGACGTGCGGCTTGAGCGTGGTAAACTTGAGGTCGTTCTGGTAGAAGACGTCCATCATCGACAGCTTGCCGCAGAACGAGTCGCGACGCAGGTCGGGGCTCATCTTGTCCATATCATCCGGGTACGCCTGGATGTAAATGGGCACGCCTGCATCCTGCAGCGCGGCGATCCCGCCGTTTTCGTCGCCGAAATTGGGCAGGGAGAGGATCACGCCATCGTAGCGGCCGCGGTTCTCCTGCAGGAAGGCGGCGAACTTTGCCGCCTCCTGGATGGTCTCGACCGCGCCGTAACGCGTGGCATCTGCGTCCAGCGTGATCACTTCATGGCCCAGGCCGTTCAGCGTGCTGATCAGCTCGGCGCGCGCGCCGGAGATCAGGGAGGCGGGGAAGAGTCCCCGGTTGCCCAGAAAGAGGGCGAAGGTGGATTTGGATTGGACATGCGATGGTCTCCTGTCGAAGATGATTTGTGGTTCACGATGGTGGAACCTGCCGCGGATCGGCGCGAATTGACGCGGATTTGTCCTGATTTCTATTCTCAATCCGCGAAAATCCGCGTGAATCCGGGCAAAGAGAACGCTGTTAATCAAGCTCCACGCCATACCCCTCGCGCAGGCGTTGTTCGAGCGTCTGCTTTACGTACGGCTCGACGAAAGCCGCGCGGATCGCATTCAGATTGACGGCCAGGAATTCCTCGGCGCCCCAGCCGAAAGTGTCGTGTAACCGCTCGTACTCCTGCGTCAGCGTCACGTCGGTGACGGTGCGCGTGTCGGTGCTGATGCCGAGCGAGATGCCCTGCCGGTCACGGACCATAGACGATGGACCATTGACCATGGTGCTGCCCGGCGGCGTCTCGTAGCGGTAAAGCCGATCCACCGGGTGATCGCTGTATGTTGCTACGACGTCGGTCTGGACGTTGCAGCTCGGGCACACCTCCAGGTGGACGCCGGTCTCACCAGGTGCGCCATCAGCCGTTCGTCCTCGATGCTGCGGATACCGTGGCCGATGCGCGTGGGCTGGAGCAGCCGCAACGTCTCCCACACGCTCTCCGCGCCGCACGCCTCGCCAGCGTGGGCCGTGTAGGGGATGTCGCGCGCGCTGGCGTAGCGGAACGCGGCCAGGTGCGCGTCGAGCGGGTAGCCGGCCTCGTCGCCGGCGATGTCGAACGCGACCACGTGCGTGCCGCGGAACCGCTCGACCAGCCGCACGGTCTCCAGGCTCTGCGCCTCGCTGAAATGACGCAGCGTCGCGAGAATGAGCCGCGCCTCAATGCCGCTCGCCGCGCTCGCCTGCGCCACCGCGTAATCGACGATCGCCACGACCTGCTCGCTGCTCAGGCCGCGCCGGGTGTGAAACAGCGGCGCAAAGCGTATCTCGGCGTAGATCACGCCGTCGCGGCCGAGTTGTGCGAAGAGATCGTCCACCACCAGGCGCAGCGCCTCCTCGCTCTGCATCAGCGCGACGTGATGCGGCGGCGTGCGCAGATACTCGGCCAGGCTCCGGCACTTGGGCGGCGCCACGAAATCGCGGCGCAAACGCCTCGGGCGTGACGTCCGGGGCCAGCCGCCGCACGACCTCGTAGCTCAGACAGCAGTCGAGGTGCAGGTGGAGCTCGACTTTGGGCAGGGTGTGCAGGTTCATGGCTTCGTCTGGCATATGTCCATGACGTGGACATGTTTTAGCGATATGTCCCTAAAATCGATAAACATGGACATGTCAGCATCATGCAGACAGCACTTCCAGCAGGGCTGGATGCCGATAAACGAGCTCCCGGCCGTGTTGCTCACCAACTCAAGACACCGATCTGTTCCAATGCTCGGAGATACCGGGAGGCAGTCATGCGTTCGGCGATACCGGCATCCACCAAGAATTTGATCTTGACGTATGGCTGGGTGAAGATCAGCTCCATCAACTCCTTTGAGTACACCCGGCCGGGCAGCTCCCGCCGGCAACGTTCCGTCGTCGCGTCGAACAGATCGCGGATCGCCCCGATGCGGCCGGTCGTCCACCGAGCGGTCTCCTCCACCGCGGTCAACATGAAGATCAGCCAGCCCTCCCAATCGTGATCTTCGGTAACGGCACGCAGCCTGCGATAGTATTCTCCCTTATTCTGGATGATGTACCGGCTGAGATAGAGCACCGGGATTTCGAGCAGCCCCGTCTTTACCAGGAACAGCAGGTTGAGGATGCGGCCGGTGCGACCGTTGCCGTCCACAAAAGGATGGATGGCCTCAAACTGGTAGTGGGCAACGGCCATCTTGATCAACGGGTCAAGGCCGGATGGCTCCTGGAGGAATGCGTCCAGGTTGCGCAACAGCGCCACAATCAGCTGATCGACCGCGCGGTGGCGTGTAGACGACAGCTCTGGGCGGCCACGTCCTCGATGAGGATCGGCTCCTGGTCGCGTAACGCGGCCGGTTCGTCGTGCAGCATGGAGCACAGCTCGAGCATCAGATCGATGCCGATCGGCCGGCTCTGTAAGGTATCGAAGCCATGCCGCAGCGCAGTCCGATAGCGCAGCACCTCCCTGGTCTGTGGGTCGGCCCGGCCCGGTTCTTCGACTGCCGCCCGAAATAGCGCATCCTGCGTGGTCACGATATTCTCGATTTCCGAGCTCAGTCGGCCTCTTGCAGGGGAATCGAGTTGATCAGCATAGACTGATTCGGGATGAGATTCCCCGCGCCCTTCAATTCGGCCAGCGCCCGACTGGCTGTGATGCAGCGTCGCAGCACGCGCGGCGCTCTCGATATCCGCTGGCGGCGGCAGCAGGGGCAGATCGTTATAGGGTTCATTGTTCCGATAGACCATACCCCAGATCCTTTAGATCGTTGCGTCGCGACGCAAAACGCCCCCGACGTGATGTCCGGCGCCACCCGCCGCACGACCTCGCAGCTCAGGCAGCAGTCGAGGTGCAGGTGGAGCTCGGATTTTGGGAGGGTGTGCAGCTTCAAGACTCAAGCCTTCTCACGAGCTGTCAGGCCGCGCTAAGTGTGCCCTTCGCGGGCGGCTTCATCGCGAAAGGCTGGCCGTGCCCTGATAGACCGTTCCTATCTTCAGACTTTCCAAGCGACCGAGGCTGGCGACCGCGGCCGCCGGGTCATCCATAATGGAATTGAGCGCCGGTCCCTTGGGATTCGCAACGAGATCGCCGCAAACCAACTAGCCAGCGACGGTTAGGACGAGAGCGATCCCCTGGAATGCCCTGGGAGATAAGACCTTCGCCTCAGGCCAGTTGTGATCGATCGTATGCTCAGTCAGAAGGCGCGTCGGCGTGAAGCACTTTGATTGTCCGAACCCCGTGAAGAGCGGGATCAGCGATCTGACCAGGACGTTCGGTCGCTTCCGGTTGACGAACATGTCCCCGCGTTCGGCCATGCTGGCGTCATCCCGATGCATCACGACCCTGGCGCCGTATGCCGAGCGGAGGTCGGCCGCGTTCCCGATATGGTCGAATTCCTCATGCGTGAGAAGAACGAGCGTGGGAACCCGGCGAATTGCCGGCGTTGTCGAGTTCTCGCCAGCGCTTTGCGAGTTCGTGCCTCTGAATCAATCAGGACTGGCCGCGCATTCCATCAGGTGCAGTTCACTCTGCCCTGCGCAGGGGCAGCGGGAGGGTGAGGATGCTGATGTCTTGTGGCATGTTGGAACCTTCCGTAGGGGCTGGCCGAGGGGCACAACGGCTGGTGTTCGCCTGCGCCCGTGACGCGTCAGGTTGTCACCCGCACGGTAGCGTCGACCGAGAATCGAAGTTATCCGCCAGCGTAGGCATCAAGCGGAACTGCGTGTTGGGCTCTGCCCCGGCCCGCCCCATCGATTCCACCCGAGGCACGGGTTTCTCAGGAACGCGCAAGTTCGCGCGTTCGTCCGGCTGTTCTGGCTGAGACATCTTCATCATCGCTCATGGGTAGTTCTGGCGGATTGGGATCGATTGCATAATCTCGCGTGAATCCCCAACCTTCTTGAATGCCGTGAGACCAGGGTATGGCATCTCAGTACGCTCCTGGTCTCTGTATTCGGTTCTGAAATGAATCGTCTCGAGCTTCCATCCAACGCTGTGTCGCTCGATTAACAGGGCTCCCTCGTTTAAGTCGATAACCCGAGAAAAGACTATCGCGCCAGCCAGCGATCGCACACATAATTGGCCGCACGCGTTAATTCAAAAAACAGGTCACAGACGAGATCCACATGCTCCTCATGTTGCCTGAGAAGCTCAAAATACCGTTCTCTAGCCACTTGCCCTTCAGCTTGGTGAGCTTACGGTCCGAAGGAAGCTCGCATCTTTGCGCTCCCAATCACAGGCGGTCGAAGACATTCAGGACCAGCTCCTGGAGCACAGCTTTGTAGTTATACAGAGCCTATCCAGCAAGGGATACCGATTAGGCCAAATCCGCCCAATGATCCAGATCAGGAACTCTTTCTGAGCCTGGTACCAGGTTTTGGGTAGAGTCGGTGTCGACTGCCGAGTCGATCCAACTACAAACGTCGCGCCAGTTGGCAAAGTCCAGCTCGCCGTTGCCATTCATCGATGTAGCCCGCATAGGTGAGGTCATCTTGCTGCCTTTATCTTCCGTTTTCGGTACGGCGCAGTCCGCTTCATTTTCATGTGCTGCCTTGATTTCTCTGAGCCTCTCCACTGTAAAATGGGCAGGTTGTCATCTATTTGTTTGTGATGCGTTCTGCAGACAGGATAAGATTGGAGTAGTGGTCTCTTTCCTCGGGTGACAGGGCGTCGTAATCACCACACGTGGAAGCCTCCTTGCCGAAGCGATAACGTGAGCTTCATCTCCGACGATGGACGGATCGTCACTTCGACCTACTGAATCGACGATCAGCTCCGCCTTGCAGATTGCACACTGATTGTTCTGAAGTTTCGGTATAGTGCATAGCGGCTTTTGAGCCATGTCAGCACAATCGATTGCATTGTTAGCCATCGGGCAGACAGCCATAGCGGCGTAGAATATCATCCCGCGAGCCGAGGTGCGGCGGCAGCTCCCGCACCCGGACACCGGACAAGACCAGCAGTTCACTGGTATGGAAGATACCATAGTAATGATCCACGAAGACGATCACTTTGTCGCGATTCTCCCGTTGCAGCTGCCGCCGCCAGCGCAGCGGGCCCTGGCCGGCGAGCTGTTCGTGGCTCCAGACCAGCCCGGTCGGCTTGGCGGCCACCATGTCGAGTGGTGCCAGGCGGCTGGCGAGATGCGTGCCAGGCGCGGGTGCGGGCTCTGGCGCGCCATTGACCTCACCGGTCTCCGCGTCAATGATGTGATGCGTTACCTGGGCGATTTGGTGATCCGGCGCTTCCACCACCGCGCCAGCCTGGGCCTGGTCCCACAAGCGATAGGCGGTGGCGACGGCCAACACCATGACCACGAACGTCAGGTGGCTCTGCACGCCGGCCTCGGTCTTCTGCGGGAACCGGCACGTCAACCGCCAGAACTGCTTGCTGTTGCGGAACAAGCCGTTCTCGATCCAACTGCGGTCGTCGTAGCCGTCGACCACCGCCCAGGGGTCACTGACGGTGGCATTGGTCGGGTCAACGCGTTCACCAGCCGGTTCCGGCGTCCGGTTGCGCCACAAGTTGACAATCGCGGCATGCAGGACGGGACGCTGCGCCCAGCGCAAGGGCTGCCCGGCCGCGACGGGAGGGCGAAAGCCGTCCCAATGCCGCAGGTCGGCGACCATCCGCACCCACGACACCCACACCTCGGTGGTGGCCTCCCGTCCGTGCCCCGGCGCACCGTTTCGCGGCGTTCATAGATCGGCGTCCCGGCCTGTTCGGCCAAGGCGACAGACGCGCACCGCCATGTTCGACTTGGCAATCACCACGAAAGTAATGCCCAATTCGTGCAGGGCATACAGACTGGCGCCGTCGACGTAGGCGCGGTCGATGACCAACTGGCTAATCCGGCTGTGCGGGGCCAGATTCGCCTGCGCTTGTTGCACGAGCGCCACCAGGTAGGGTGCCTCATGCGCCTGAATCTGGACGATCTGGATCGCCAGCGGGATCAGCGTACGCAAATCCAACAACGCAATCAGCCGCCAGCCAAACAGGAACTTGACGATTTCGACCTGCACACCTTGCCGGTTGCGCTGACGCTCGGTGACGCGCAGCTTGCCGCAGCCTTGAAACGACGGCGCAGTCACCACCCGAGTGCCATCCACGGCGACCATGACCTCGGCCATGAACACGCCGAAGGCGGCCAACGCTTGAATCGTGCCGTTGAACAGCTCTTGCAGCGCGCTAGCGCTGATCTTGCAGATGGCGTTGGCCAACGTCTGCGGGTCCATCAGCGTGTATTCGCTCGCCACTGTGCGCCGCTTGGCCCCGCGGGTGCTCAGCCCGGCCGCCACCTGGTGGGCATTGAACCCGATCAGGGTCATCGCCGCCACGTTGCTGAACAGCAGCGCCGGCAACGCATTGCTCGACGCGATGCCGAACAGCACCCGCGTGCCATACAGCAACACGAAAAGCAGCACTGGCACAAACAGGTGGCGCACACCGGCAATCGTCAGCGTCTGCCAGTGCGCTTGGATGCCGCTGGCCGTCAGAAAGGCGAAGAAGCCATCCAACAGACCGGCTTCTTCCAACCCGTAGCCAACGTCGACGCCTTGCCCGCTATAGATGGCTTGGGCGACGACTTGATCATTGCGTTCCGCAAACTGCCAATCCAGCAGTTCGGCCAGATTCTGTTGGACTTCGGCACGCGTCTGGCGGGGTTGGCCCATCGATGCCTCCTATTGGCGCTAAGATCGGCCCATATTCCGCCACAAGTCGCACGTTTTGCCAACTTTCGGCCAACGCCGATCAGCCTGCAACATGCCGTGCTGTTCGCGGCCTACAGCCGCACTCAACTATACCGAAACTTCAGTGATTGTTCGCCGACGACCCCAGAGGATTTTGTGGGTTTTGAGCGATATCGCCTCGTCTTGTTGCCCAACCACAACTTCCGATTCAACCCCTTCAGCGTCGGATACACCTCGGCAAACACCGCCGTCTTCTCCGCGTGCTGCGCCGGATTCGGCTCGTAGGTGCGATTGACGCGCACGGCGCGGGCGACGGCCATCCTCGAATGACCACACGAATACACGAATGTCCGAATGCCCTGAGCGTGTCGTTCAGCTAATTCGTGAATTCGTGCTGAATTCGCGGACGGCTGCGGCTTCGATCCCACGATCATTTGTTACTCGCGGCGACTCAGGCCGCTATCTCCTGTTGCATCTTTTCGACGGTGGCGATCAAGGATGGAATAAACGTCTGACAGATGTCGAAAATCACCTCGGCATTCAGATCCATGTAGTGATGACTGATGACATCCCGGACACCCTTGGCACCCTTCCAATCCACCTCGGGGAAGCGCGGTAACAGCGTGCCATTCGTGGCCTTATCCAGGTTCTTGACGCTCTCGCCAATCACGATGAGCATCATGGCGATTCCATCCAGATGGTCAATCCCCTCATCCGAGCTGAGAAAATCGTCCGCAGTCCGAATTGGCCCAAACCTTCGCTCGATCCGATGAGCCGCCACGAGGATCTGATTGAGTAATTCGGCGACGAGCTCAACATCATACATAGATAGCATCCCGATCAATGCGTCTTTTCAGGAACGGATTCATCGTCTCGCGGTACTGAATGATATCCACAGGTCTCTGGAATACCTCTTCGAGAGCGTCCTTGATGTGAACCATAAAGAACAGCTTTGGTTCCCGCATACGAACGACGATGTCCACATCGCTGTCCGGGTGCGCCTCGTCGCGGGCCACCGAGCCGAACACGCCCAGGTCGGTCACGCCATACTGCTCGCTGAAGCGTGGTTTATGGTGGCTGAGAATCGCAAGAACCTCACTTTTCTGCAGAACGCCCATCTCCTCACCTCCACAATCGTCATCATTTTGTCCGCGTGTTGATAAGGCACTGCGGGACGCCGATGTCCTGCGCCAACCGGTATTGGCTGATGCCAAACGGCTTCAGAAACTCCTCCAGCAGGATCTTGCCGGGATGTACAGGCGCAAACTCGGTGCTCATAACCCTCAACGTCCGACTTGCCGTGGCTCAATGGCGGTTTGCCCCCGTCTTTGCTTGATGCCCGCGATCATGTCGTCCAGCGTCATATCCCTGAATAGCTCGTCGCGCTCGGCCGTGTAGTCGCCGTCACCCGGAACGAATTGGTCGCCCAAGCGCATCGGGTCAACCTGCCCCGCAAACCGGTTGGGGCGAGCCTTGCGGTAGTCGAAGTTATATTCCGGGTGTAGATCATTGCCCGGCGTTGGTTCGGGAGTTGCGTTTGTCTTCATGTCTTGACCCAAGCAGGTCAACGCTGCACGGCTTGCGCAGGTGTTGAGGCGGACGGCGAAGGTCGATTCACGCTCGTCCGGGCCAGTTCCAGCAGGCCACGCAAAGCATCATTGACGGCTTTTGCGTTCGGGAAAGCTTCGGCGATCTCAGGGTCGAGCACGATGATGTTGGAGGATTCTTTCAGCCGTGCCGCGTATTTTCCGCGCACCATCGGCCCGAAATCCTCCCGGCGGTACTCGGGACGCAGATCATCATCCACCATTTCAGCCTTCTTCATATAGCTTCCTTTCCACTCGAGTGGCAACTCGGGCGCTGATGATACGGATGCGTCCGCCTCTCTCCGTGTGCGAAACGATCAGCACTCGACCCACGCTTGAGTTGCCAAATGTGATTTGACGCGCCTCCACTGTGGAATGATCCGGGTCATCACCTGTGAGTGAAAGCTCATCTTCCAGCGCCGTAGCTGCTTCTTCGAAGGACACCTTGTGAGCACGCAGGTTGATGGATGCCTTCTTGGGATCCCACTCAAATTGCATGATGGCTCCACCGGGTTGTGTTGTCGGTTTGTACCGAGTGCTGCATGTGTACGGCAAAGGACCGGTCTTGCCGTACGATTTCCATTCTACTTCATTTTCAAGGACTGGCCCAACTACAACTTCCGATTCAACCCCTTCAACGTCGGATACACCTCGGCGAAGAGCGCCGCCTTCTCCGCGTACTGTGGTTGCAGCTTCGGATTCGGCTCATACGTCCGATTGACGCGCACGGCGCGGGCGACGGCCTCGACGGTTGAGGCGTAGACGCCGGTGGCGACGCCGGCCAGCAGCGCACAGCCCAGGCACGGCGCCTCGGACACGTCCATCGCCTTGACCGGACGGCCCAGGATGTCGGCCTTGGTTTGCAGCCACAGCGCCGACTTGGTGCCGCCGCCCATGGCCCGCAACTCGTCGATCGCCAGCCCCGCGGCCTCCATTGCGTCGATGCTCAGCTTGATCTCATACGTCACGCTGTCGATGATCGCCTTGACGATCTGCCCGCGCGTGGTGCTAAGGGTCAGACCGAGGATGGCGCCCTTGGAGAGTGGATCGAGCGCGGGGGTGCCGCTGCCGACGAAATGCGGCAGGATCAGCACCGGCGACGGGCCTTCGACCGCCTCGCCTAAGATCACGTCGTATGCGCTGCGGCCGCTGCGCTCGGCCTCGGCGACCTCCGCGCGGGCGAAGGTGTCACGGTACCACTTCAGCAGCGCGCCGCCCACCGACGACCAGCCGAGCACCACGTACATGCCGGCCACCGTGTGCGGCTCCACCGGCAGGTTGCTGCGCAGCAGGTTATCGTCGAGGACCAGCGTTTCCATGACGGCGGTGACGCACTCCACCGTGCCGGTCGAGTCCATCATCATCCCCGCCCGGGTCGCGCCGACGCCCAGCGAGCCGCAGCAGTGATCGTGCCCGCCGGTCACGGCCACCGCGCCGGGCGCCAGGCCCAGGTCGGCGGCGACGGCCGGCGCGATCTCGCCCAGCAGTGTGCCCGAAGGAACCGTGGCTGACAGCCGCTCGGCGTCCAATCCGGCCATCGCCAGCAGCTCGGTATCCCACGTGCGCGTGCGGATGTCCTGAAGCATGGTGCGGGAGGCGAGGCTGTGATCCATCGTGGGCGGCAGGCCCATGCGGGTGAAGAGAAAGTCGGCCATGCACAGGAAGCGCGTGGCCGCGTGGAACACCGCCGGATCATATTCACGCAACCACATCAGCTTGTTGGCCGTGTACATCGGGTGCGGCGGCATGCCGGTGATGTCGAAGAGACGTTTGGCGCCCAGCTTCTCTTCCCACCAGCGGATCTGCGCCACGGCGCGCGTGTCGATCGCGGTGATGAAGCGATAGATCGGCGCGCCCGCCGCGTCCACCGGCACGACCGACTCGCCGTGGGTGGCGATCGCCAGCGCGGTCACCGGGTCGCCCGCCGCGGCGGCCGCCTCGCGCACGACGGCGCTCACCGCGGCCCACACTTCGGCGGGGTCAAGTTCCATCCAGCCCGGCTGCGGCTGGTAGAGGTGATACTCGCGATACGCCTGGCCCAGGGCGTGGCCCTCCAGGTCGAACGCCACGGCCTTACAGCCCGAAATGCCGACGTCGATGCCAAGTAGACTCATGGGGATGCCTCGTTGCATGTTATGGAACCACGGAGGCACGGAGGGCACGGAGTTGTTATATCCTAGAGTGACTGTTCAGCCATAGCGAAGCATCCTGAGCGGAGTGGCGGTGCGGTTCCCGCCACGTAGTCGAAGGATGCGGAGCGAGCATGGCACAGTTCGCATCCTTCGACTACGTCCCGCGTAGTGCGGCGGGACTCCGCTCAGGATGCTTGATCTGTCTGGGACATAGACTGAAAGATACGAAAATTTTCCGTGTACTCCGTGTCTCCGTGGTTATTTTGGGCAGTTCTACGCGACGACCTTCGCCGTCCCGCTCCAGCCGAAGAATTCCCGGATCAGCCAGCGAGTGCGCTGATAGACGACTTCCTGCGCCGCGGCGACGTCACCGGTCTCGCGCAGCTTCACTTCGTACGGCTGGCGGATCTCGGTGCCGACGTTGATTTTGGCGACCCCGCGCTTGACCGCGCCCAGGACGTATTCCTGCTGGATGCCGGAGCCGCCGTGGAGCACCAGCGGGATGCCGGTGGCCTCGGCCAACACCTCGATGTGATCCAGGGCGAGCCGGGCTTTGGGCTTGGCTTGATCCTTCAGCCCCGCGGCGATCGCGCCGTGGACGTTGCCGCACGCGACGGAGAGCCAGTCACAGCCGCTTTCCTGGACGAAACGCTTGGCCTCATCCACGTCGGTGAAGCCCTTGCCGCTGGCGAAAAGCTCCTCGTAGGGCGGCATCGGGCCGGCCTCGTGGCCCATCACCGCGCCGAGCTCGGCCTCGCACGGCACGCCGCCGCGATGGGCGATCTCCGCGGCCTGGCGGGTGGCGGTGATGTTGGCGTCCAGCGACAGCCGCGAGCCGTCCACCATCACCGAGCCGAAGCCCAGGTCGATCGCGCTCTGGAGTTCGGCCGCGAAATCGATGTGTTGGCCGTCCTCGTCGATCACCGGGACGTGATCCTGGTGCAAACGCATGTGGCCGGGGTTCTGCCACTTGTCGAACTCGGCCTTGACCGCGGCCTGGCTCACGGCTTCGAACTTGAAGAATTCCAGCCGGGCGACTTCGATCAGCGCGAAGGAATCTTCGTCCGCGATGGCCTTGGTGACCGGTTCCATCATCGGCAGATACGGGATGTTGAAGGCGGGAAGGGCCACGTGGGCCTTGTAGGCCCGCAGCATGATTTGGGCAGTGTCACTCATGGGTTTTGTGTGCCTTTACTTTGCAGGAGGCGGGAGCATCTGAGGATACTCCCGCCTCGATGTGGACATAAGGTTGATGCTCACACGGGCCAGTGTGCTTTAGCACACTTCGGGCGTATCAGACACCGATTTCAATCGGTGGCGTCGCGGCAGCGCGTGGTGCGGGACGAACCAAAATTGCGACCCCGTCTATTTGTGGTGGTACACCTGCCAGCCCAGGTACTTGCTCAACGCCTCGTTGACCGCGCCAGCCGTTTGGGACAGGTTGATGGCAGTGTGGTGCTCGTAGCCGTTCTCGCAGATGTGCGCCAGCAGCCCCTGCAGGTTCGGAATCTTCGCCACGCCGTAGCCGCCGAAGGTGTCGAGTGGATCGTTGGTCAGCTCGCCCTCGCCCAGGTAGACCCGAATCTTGCCCTGGTAATCGTCGGTCGAGACGCGGCAGTAGGTGAACGGTTCAGCCTTGACGCGGCCCACGACGGTGCCGAAGGTGTTGTCCTTGCCCACGGAGCCGGCGATGATCGCCTGGTAGTCCATCACCATGATGTCCTCGGGCCGGATCGACTGCGGAACGAAGACGTCCTTCGGCAGGTTCGAGCAGTGGAAGACCACGCACTTGTCGGGATCTTCGCCGTAGTTGTTGTTCCAATCGACCAGCGCGCTGGGTTTCTCGGAGGCGAGGGCCATCGCGTACATGCCGATCACCCCGGCGATGTCGGTCTCGCAGGCCGACGGCATGAGGTCATTGCTCATGATCGACATCAGGGTGCATGGGACGACGCCGTAGAACTCTTCCATGGCGGTCCAGCATTGCAGCGCACTCGCGTCCAACTCGTTTTCGGCCATCCAGCCGTCGATCACGACGCCGAGCTTGGCCATCTGTTCGAGGGCATGGGCAGGGGTTTCGCGGGTAGGCACGTAGGCCTTGATCTGATCGAGCTTCGCCTTAACCTGAGCATCGGCGACAGTGAGACGACCGGCGCGGCCGAAGATCTCCGAGAGGTCAACGGTCTCGACGGAGATGCCGGCGCGCTCGAAGAGCTTCTCGCTGAAACGGACGGTGATGAAGTTAGCCGGCCGCGCGCCGATCAGGCCGACGCGCGCCTTGCGCAACCCACGCGTCACCCGGCACGTGCTGACGAATTTGCGCAGGTCGGCCTGGAAGCTGGCGCTTTTCGGATCGACGGTGTGCAGCGCGGTCAGCGAATACTTGATGCCGTACTGGTGCAGGTTGTTGCAGACCGACATCTTGCCGCAGAACGAGTCGCGGCGGTCGGCCGGGGTCATGTGGGCCGCATCATCGGAGAAGGCGTGGACCAAGACCGGCACATCGAGGCCGGACCAGCGGATGGTGTTGGCGATGGCGCGCTCGTCGCCGAAGTTGGGCAGGGTGACGAGGATGCCATCGATCTCCTCGCGGTGCGCTTTGAACAGGTCGGCGCACTTCTGGGCGTCAGCAACGCTCTCGACGCTGCCGTAAGGTGTATCCTGGGCGCCGAGGGCAATGGCCTTGATGCCTTCTGCGGCCAGCACGTCAAGCACAGTCTGGCGGCCGGTCTCAGCCAGATGGCCGGGGAAGAAGCCGCGGGTGCCGACGATAACACCGAGGGTCACAGGTTTCATGTTTCTTACTCCTTAATCGATTTATTGATTATTGTTGGGGTAGGTCCAGGTTATTCTAGCGGATTATACATCGGCATCACTGCCAGGGCAATGATGTGAGTTAGGTCTGTGACGGCAGGATGACCCGGCGTAGCAATTGTTCTACGTCGGGTCATCCTGCGGATATTTATAGGTTGATTATTCCGTTGGCGCAGCCTCCGACGTGGCGACGTTCAGCAGCACCTTGCCTTCCCGCTCACGCACCTGATAAGTCCGCAGCGGCTGGCGCGGGGGTGGGCGAAGCACTTTGCCGTCGCGGATTTCGAAGCGGCCGTTGTGCTTGGCGCACTCGATGCAGGTGCCCTTGCAGGAAACCATCCGACAGGTGAGCCCGGCCGTGGGTGCAAAAACCATCGGTGGCGAACAACTGGCCGATAGCCGTGCGATAGATGGCGTAGGTGTTGTTCCCGTGCTCGAACCGCAACACATCGCCCGGCACGAGCATATCGAGGTTGCAGGCCTCGACCCACCCATCGGCGTCGGGTTGGGCGTCGGAGGTCACGATCGCGGAGGCTCGCGCGGTTTCCGTCAGCGCGGCCGCTGCGGACGGGGCCGGCAGCTCCCGCCGGATGTAGTAATCGGGATCCTTTGCCTGGCGGATCAGCGCGGGGATGACCTCGCGATACGCCGCGATCAGCCCGTGGTACGGCGGCGGGCAGTCGGCCTTCATCAGCTCATGCAGCTTGTCCAGGTTGTGATAGGGCACCATCGGGAACATGTGGTGTTCGATGTGGAAGCCCATGTTCCAATAAAGGAAGCGATTGATCGGGTTCAGATAAACCGTGCGGGTGTTCAGGCGGTGATCCAACACATCCTCGGCCAGCCCGGCGTGCTGCTGGATCCCGTAGACGACCTGGAGCCAGGCGCCGTAGATGTTCGGCAGCCCGATGAACAGCAGCGGCAGGATGCTGCCCGTCGCAATTGCCAGCGCGATCACGGCCAGGTAGATCAGCAGATAGATACGCGCCCGCCGGTAGACCCGGCCGAACTCCGCCGCCGGGATGAAGGTCTGCTCGGCGGGCGTCATCCGGCCGAAGGCGTGGCGCACGACGCTCCGGTAGTAGTTGATGAGGTAGGGCATGTTGATGAATTTGAGCAACATGCCGATCAAAGAAACGGGTCGTTGACCGCCGATCTCCGCGTCCCGCCCCACGATGATCGTATCGCTGTGGTGCCGGGTGTGGCTCCAGCGCCACACGACCGACTCGCGGCAGACCATGAAGGAGGCGATCTCGTAGAGGGTATTGTTCAGCCAGTCGGTCTTGAACGCCGTGCCGTGCCCCGCTTCGTGCCAGCGCGAGTCGGACGAGGCGGCGTACAGCATGCCGTAAATCAGAAACGGGATGATCGCCCAGCCGGTGCCCCACAGCGCCAGCCCGGCCAGCCCGAAGGCAAAGATCAGCGCGAACCAGAGAATGGTGTCGCGCACCGCCGGGCCATCGCGGCGCTCGAGCAGCGCGCGCATCTTGTCCTTCGGGATCGGCGACGCATACCACTTCGCGTCCGCCAGGCCACGTTCCACCGCCAGGGCCGCGTGTTCGCCGACCAGACTATAATCGCTCAGCGATCTGTGGGCGCTTACATTGACTGCCATGTGTGTCATCCTCCCGGCGTCGAAGCGATGTGAAGCAGCACCTTGCCATCCTGCTCGCGCGCCGGATAGGTGCGTAGCGGCTGGCGCGGGGGTGGGCGCAGCACCGACCCGTCGCGGATCTCAAAGCGGCCGTTGTGCTTGGCGCACTCGATGCAGGTCCCTTGCAGAAAGCCGTCCGACAGGTGGGCCCGGCCGTGGGTGCAAAAACCATCGGTGGCGAACAACTGGCCGATCTGCGTGCGATAGATGGCGTAGGTCTTGTCCGCGTGCTCGAAGCGTAACACGTCGCCCGGCAGCAGCACATTCAGGTCGCACACCTCGAGCCAGCCCGCGGCGTCCGGCTGCGCCGTGGAAGTGATCACCTGGGCGGTGCGGGAGGTTTCCGCTTGCGGCGCGGGCGGCGGCAGGGGGCGCTGCACGAAGTAGTCCGGGTCTTTCGACTCGCGGATCAGGGCCGGGATGATCTCCCGCCACGCCTCAACCAGCCCGTGGTACGGCGGCGGCACGTCATGCTTCACCAGTTCGTGTAGTTTCGCCAGGTTGTGATAGGGCACCATCGGGAACATGTGGTGCTCGATGTGATACCCCATATTCCAGTAGAGGTAGCGGTTGATCCGGTTCATGTAGACCGTGCGGGTGTTCAGGCGATGATCCAGCACGTTCTCCGCCAACCCGGCGTGCTGTGTCCCGCCGTAGACCACCATCAGCCAGGTGCCGTAGAGGGTGGGCAGGCCGATGAACATCAGCGGCAGGATGCTGCGGGTGGCGATTGCCAGCGCAAGCACGGCCAGGTAGATGAGCAGATAGATGCGTGCCCGCCAGTAGACCTTGCCGAACTCCGCCTCCGGGATGAAGGTGCGCTCGGCCGGCGTCATCCGCCCGACGACGTGCTTCAGCAAGGTGCGGAAATAGAAGAAGATGCCGGGGATGGCGAAAAACTTACCGATCGCACCGGGCAGCGAGACCGGGCGGGGAAAGGCGATCTCGGCGTCGCGCCCCACAATGATGGTATCGCTGTGGTGCCGGGCGTGGCTCCAACGCCAGACAACCGACTCGCGCATCACCATGAACGAGGCGATCTCGTAGAGCGCGTTGTTCAGCCAATCGGTCTTGAACGCCGTGCTGTGGCTCGATTCATGCCAGCGGGAGTCAGACGATGTCGCGTAAAGCACGCCGTAGATGGCGAACGGGATGATCGCCCACCAGGTGCCCCACAGCGCCAGCCCGGCCAGCCCGAATCCTAGCAGCAGCGCGAACCAGAGCAGGGTGTCACGCACCGCCGGGCCATCGCGGCGTTCGAGCAGACCGCGCATCTGTTCCTTTGGGATCGGCGTGGCGTACCACTTCGCATCCGCCAGGCCCTGCTGCACCGCCAGCGCTGCTTGTTCACCGACCAGGCTGTAATCACCGAGAGACCGGTGTGTTTCAATACCCACGGTCATGACGTGTTCCCCCTCCATGAGCCGGCCCGCGCATCGCCGCGGGTCCCTGGCCGTGTTGCATCAGGCTGGCAGTGATACGGTCGTCGACACAGTCGTCGATATGTTCATCCCATTTCCCCGCCGGCCGGCTCCAGGCCAGCGCGCCAACGGGCGAACTCCTCGTCGCGGATTTGGATCACATGGGCATCGGTCGGAAAAGCGCCTGTCACCACGTCATTACGGTATTCCTGCATGGCCGCGATCCCTTCGCTGTAGAAGTCGCGGTACTTTTTGGCGTGCCGCGGATAGTGGCGGTCGTGCGTGCCCCAGATATCGCAACTGAAAAGGAACTGGCCGTCGCAGCCTGCCCCGCTTCCCATCGAGAAGACGAGCAGGTCCACGCGCCGGGTGATCTCTTCAGCAACGCGCGCCGGCACGCATTCCATCTCTACCGCAACCGCGCCCATCTCCTGGAAGGCCAGCGTGTCCTCGTACACCTGCATCGCCTCGGCCGAGGTTTTGCCGACCCCGCGCGGGCCGCCAAACCAGGTGTTATGCGCTGGGATGTAACCGACGTGGCCCACGAAGGGGATCCGTTCGCGCGCCAGCGCCTTGAACTTGCTGTGCTCCATACCGGACGAGTAGATGAGGTCTGCGCCGGCCTTGATCGCCTGCCAGGCGCAACGCACGGCATCGGTCTCGCTGACGTATGCTTCGTAGCGCGGGATGCCCGCGCCGATCAGCGTGTTGGGCGCGCCCTTGCGCACCTGATCGAGCACGATGCGCAGCTCCTCCATGTTCTCGTTGTGCTGCGGCCACGTCACGATGATGTCGACCCCGCCCAACTCGCAGGCGCGGGCCGCGTCGTGATCGAAAGCCGTCGTGAGCGCCAGCTTCCGCTGCCCCTTCAACTCCATGAGCTGTTTGATGGTTATCTTCGCCACGAGGTAGCCTCCTTAGCGAAAACGACACGCGCCCCTCGTCTCCTTGTTTCCTTGTCTACTTGTTTCCTTATCTACTACTGTCTACTCGTCTACTCGTTTCCTCGCCTACCCGCCGTACACCCCATACTCCCGCACCGTCTCCCACATCGCCATAATATTCTCGGCCGGCACGTTGCCCTGGATATTGTGCACGGTGTTGAACACGAACCCGCCGCCGGGCATGAAGTCGTTGAGCCGGCGCCGCACATCGGCGCGCACGTCGTCCGGCGTGCCGGTGCCGAACACGCCCTGGGTATCCACGCCGCCGCCCCAGAAGGTGATGTCTTTGCCGAACTCAGCCTTCAGTTCGGCGGAGTCCATGCCGGCCGCGCTCACCTGCACCGGGTTGATGATGTCAACGCCGATCTCGATCAGGTCGGGGAGGATAGCCCGGATCGCGCCGCACGAGTGCATGAAGATCTTGGCGTCGGTGCGGGCGTGGATGTAGTCGCAAATCTCTTTGTGCAGCGGCTTGAGCAGCTTGCGATAGCTGCGCGGCGAGATCAGCAACCCCTGCTGTCCGGCCACGTCATCGGCGATCTGGGCGACGTCGATCACGTCGCCGACTTCCGCCAGCGCCTTTTCCCAGTAGGCCAGTTGCATCTGCAGGACGCGGTCCATCAGCCGGCGGGCGACGGGCGAGCCAGAGCCCCAATCGGCGTAGGCGTCGCCGTAGCCGCGCAGCCAGGTGAGCAGTTCGAAGATGCCGGCGGAGATGTTGCCCATGACCACGGCGCGCTCTTCCACGTCGCGCACCCGGATGGCCATCTCGCGCAGCCCCGTGAAACGGGCGGGGTCCAGCGGATCGGGCAGGGGGAAACGATCGATGTCCGCCTCGGTGATCTCGCCCCGCAGCGGGTGGTCGAACATGTCGTAATACCAGCCGCCGTCTTTCGGTGAGCGCCAGCCGATCTTGAACTCATCGTAGAAATAAGTGTACTCGCCCATGTCGCCGACCGTGATCTGAAAGCTGGCCGAGGATCGCGGGGAGATGTTTTTCACATCCACGCCGAGCCGATCCATCACATCATCTTCGACCAGGGCAAGCTGCTGGATCATGTCGATGATCTGTGGTTCGCGGGCGGGCAGCCCCAGTGCGTCGCGCAGGGCGGTGTAGGCCTTGTAATGGATGCCGGTGATCACCGTGCCGCCCAGATCGAACGGGACGCGGTCGGGTTCCTTGTGATTTAGCGTTGCGAGAACGCGCTCTCGTGAGTTCATGTCTGGCCTCGTGGAGGGGTGGGTTGTGGTTGGGAAATTGGAGTGTTGGTAGTTTAGTAAATTGGTAAATTGGTAAATTGGGACGTTGGGATGTTGGTAAATTGGTAAATTGGTGAATTGGGACGTTGGGATGTTGGTGATCTGGTGAATCGACAATCTGATAGATGGGGCACTGAGTTTTCGGTGAACCGGCAGACCGGCAGATCGGTAGATCGGGCGGGTAAGATCCCGGTTTCCCAATCTACCAATCTACCAATCTACCAGTCTACCTATCTACTTACTACCCGTCTACTCGTGATAGAAGAACTTCGCGTTGTCCTTGTTGATCACGATCGTGCCCGTGTCAACGGACTCCGGCATGGGGCTGATGCCCGCGGCTGCATTGTCCGCCACCACCGGCACCGGGCCGTGGTTCATCAGGTACATGAACTTGGTGCCCAGGTAGCTCATCAGCGCGGTCTTCTGCGCGATGGATGCGTCGATCACGCCATCTTCGATGAACTTCAGCGTGCCGTCGTCGCGGTCCATGGAGACGATCTTGAGCTTGCCGACCAGATCCAACTCCTTGGCCGCGGTCGCCGCGCCCACGCCACCGGCGGCTTCCACGCAGCCGACGCCGGCCAGGTCAGGATAGCGCTGCAGCACGGCCTTCAGGCCGTCCGCGGCTTTGGCCGAGTCGCTCTGGTCGTCGATGATCTGGACCAGCTCAACGTCGGGATAGTCCTGCGGCGAAGACGGCCTTGTAGCCCGCGATGCGCTCTTCCAGGTTGCTCTGGCCCACCTTGGTGATCAGCGCGACCTTGCCCTTGCCGCCGATCAGATCGGCCAGGATCTTGCCGCCCGCCTTGCCGGCGTTCACGTTGCCGGTGCCCAGGAAGGTGTCGCGCTTCGAGCCGTAGACCTCGGCGTCCAGCGTGACGATCGGGATGCCGGCTTCCGCAGCCTTGTCAATCGAAGGCTTGAGGGCCGGGTCAAAGCCGACGACCAGGATGCCGGCCGGCTTCTCGGCGATGGTCTGTTCCAGGGTGTTGACCATCGCGGTCATGTCGTAGTCCACCGGGCCGACGAACTTGGTCTTGACGCCCAACTCCTGGCCCGCGAACTCCAGGCCCAGGTGGTGGTCGATGAAGTACGGCAGGTTGGTCAGCGCCAACACTTCGACGTAGGTCTCGTCCGGCGCCGGCGGGGTGATCTCGATCTGGCTGAAATCGTACGGATTGTCGGTGTGATAGAAGAACTGGGCGTTGTCCTTGTTGATCACGACCACGCCGGTGTCCACAGCTTCCGGCATCGGGACGATGCCCGCGGCCTTGTTGTCGGCGACGATCGGGACAGGGTTGTACTTCAGACCGTCCATCAGCACGGTGCCGTAGTAGGTCATCAGCGCGCTTTTCTGCGCCACGGAGGCGTCGATCACGCCGTCCTGGATGAACTTCAGCGTGCCGTCGTCGCGGTCCATGGAGACGATCTTGAGCTTGCCGGCCAGACCCGAGTTCCTTGGCGGCAGTCGCCGCGCCCACGCCGCCCGCGGCCTCGACGCAGCCGACGCCGGCCAGGTCGGGCTCGCGCTGGAGCACGGCCTTCAGGCCATCCGCAGCCTTGGCAGAATCGCTCTGGTCGTCGATCACCTGGACGATCTCGACGTCGGGGAAGTTCGGCGGCGAACTCGTCCTTGTAGCCCTGGAGGCGTTCTTCCAGGTTGCTCTGGCCGACCTTGGTCAGGATGGCGACCTTGCCCTTGCCGCCGATCAGCTCGGACAGCAGCTTGCCGCCCACCCGGCCGGCGTTGTAGTTGCCGGT
Organism: uncultured Chloroflexia bacterium; assembly: GCA_963841825.1. Lineage (GTDB taxonomy): Bacteria > Chloroflexota > Anaerolineae > CG2-30-64-16 > CG2-30-64-16 > CAWJEL01. The sequence goes on along the minus strand of CAWJEL010000016.1, from coordinate 105,250 downwards.
GCCCAGGAAGGTCAGCCGCTTCGAGCCGTAGACCTCGGCATCCAGCGTGACGAGCGGCGTGCCGGCGTCCACGATCTGGTCGATCGCGGGCTTCAGCGCCGGGTCAAAGCCGACGACGTTCATGCCATCCGGGTTCTCGGCCATGGTCTGTTCCATGGTGTTGACCATGGCGGTCATGTCGTAGTCCACGGGGCCGAGGAACTTCGTCTCGGCGCCCAGGGTCTTGCCGGCGAACTCCAGGCCGACGCGATGGTCGATGAAGTACGGCAGGTTGGTCAGCGCCAACGCCTCGACGTACAGCTTCTTCTTGGCCGGTTCGGCGGCCGGCGCCGCGGTGGGCTCTGCTGCGGCCGGGGCCGCGGTGGGCTCCGCTGCGGCCGGCGCCGCGGTCGGTTCCGCTGCGGCTGGGGCTGCGGTGGGTTCTGCCGCCGGCGCCGGGGCCGCGGGCGCCTGCGGCCGGTGCGGGCGCTGCAGCCACACCCAACGAGCGTGGCCAGAATGGTCACGACGCACAGGAATACCAGGAATTGCTTTCTTCATGGGTTGCTTCTCCTCTAGAGTGGGAATGGATGGGATTGTAGGTCTTACTGGCTGCTAGCTTATGGCTGATAGCTGATGGTACTTGCCTCCCTTCGTGAAATCGGAGCTTGCGATGTCAGATAATCTTTTGGAATGAGGGCTTCAGCCGGTGGCCCTTGTTACCCAGGCAAAGCGGCTAAAGCTTTCACTCCAGCGTTGAGAATCCGCGGCGGTCGGCTACTTCGACGTCCCCGCGTCGGCGGCTCAACGCATCCGCCGCCGCGGTCAGGATCAGTACGCCGCCGATGACGATCGTCTGCCAGTACGGGTTGACACCCAGCAGGTTGAGCCCGTTCAGGATCAGCGCCATCAGGATGACGCCCAGCAGCGAGCCGAGGATCGAGCCTTCGCCGCCGGCCAGGCTGGCGCCGCCGATCACGCAGGCCGCGATCACCTGTAGCTCGACGCCGAGGCCGGCTGAAACGGACGCGGTGCCCATGCGGGCCGTCAGCAGCAGGCCGGTGAGCGCGGCCAGCACGCCCATCAGGACGTAGTTCAGGATCTTCACCCGATCCACATTGATGCCCGAAAGCCGGGCGCTGCGCTCGTTGCCGCCGATGAAGTAGCTCTGGCGGAAGAAGCGCCAGCGGCGCAGCAGGACCTCGCCGACGATCACCACGACCAGCATGATGTAGATGGGGAACTGGAGGCTGAACAGCTTGCCCTGTGCGATCTCGTTGAAGGTGTCGGGCAGGTTGGGGATGCCGAGGCCCGATGTCAGCAGGAACACGGCCCCGCGCGCCACCTGCATCATGCCCAAAGTGGCGATCAACGGGTTCACGCCCACTTTGGCGATGATGAGACCGTTCAGCAGGCCGACGAAGGCGCCGGTTCGCCAGGCCGAAGAGGATGGCCACCGGTGCGCTCACGTCCAGCTTGGTCATGGCAAAGCCCGCGGCCGCGCCGGCCAGTGCCAACGTCGCGCCCACCGACAGATCGAAGCCGCCCGAGATGAGCAGGACGGTCATGCCGACCGCGACGATGGCGTTGAACGACAGCCCCAACACCAGGGCGTTCAGGTTCGCCGGCTTCAGGAAGTTGGGCGAGGCGAAGTTGAGGAAGATCGCCACCAACAGGACGACCAGGAAGATGCTGAGCTCGCGCTGTTCGAGCAGACGGCGCCCGAATCTGACCCCTGAGGATGGTGCGGTCACTTCTGTGCTGGCTTTCGTGCTCATGCGGTCTGTTTCTCCTTGTTGGCGTCTTCAGTAAGTCGGGCGCCGCCAGAAACACCGGCGGCCAGGATCATTACCTGTTCTTCCGTCGCACCAGCGCCGGGAATGATGCCGGCCAGCTTTCCCTCGCGCATCACCGCGATACGGTCGCTCACCCGTAACGCTTCGGGCAGGTCGGACGAGATCACCATGACTGCCTTGCCCTGGCTGGCCAGCTCGCGCAGCAGCCGGTGGATTTCCTGTTTGGTGCCGACGTCGATGCCGCGGGTCGGCTCGTCCACGATCAGGACCTGCGGCTGGCGGGCCAGCCATTCGCCCAGGAAGACCTTCTGCTGGTTGCCGCCCGACAGGTTGCGCAATTTCTGATTCAGGCTGGGCGTGCGCACGTCGAGCTGTTGCGTATATTGGGTCGTCATGCGGCGCAGGATGCTCCAATTCAGCCACCCGCCGGGCGTGACCTGGTCAAGATTCGGAGCCAGGAAGTTTTCCATGATGGTCTTGTCCAGGAAAAGACCTTCGTTCTTGCGATCCTCCGAGAGGTAGGCCATCCCGGCTTGCATCGCTTGCCGGGGCTGGCGGATCTGGATGGGCTTACCGCGCAGGGTCACGTGCCCTGTGGCCCCACTGTCCAGCCCCATCAAGGCCCGCGCGACCTCGGTCCGCCCCGCGCCGACCAGGCCGAAGAACGTGAGCACCTCGCCGGCATGTATCGCGAAGGATACATCCTGGAATGCTCCGGCGCGCGAGAAGCCTTCGACGCGCAGCATCTCCTCACCCGCCTCGGCCTGAATGTTCTCCTCCAGCGGCTCCAACTCGCGGCCCACCATCATGCCGATGACCGTGTGCTCGTCCAGCTCGCGGTAGGGCGCACGCCGACCAGCTTCCCATCGCGCAGCACGGCCACCCGGTCGGAGATTTGGAACACTTCTTCAAGGTGGTGGGAGACATAGAGGATTGCCAACCCCTGCTTTTTGAGCTGTTCCAGGCGCTCGAAGAGGCGCGCGGCTTCTTGCAGGGTTAGCGAGGAGGTCGGCTCGTCGAGCACCAGCACCTTGACGTTGCGAGCCAACGCCTTGACGATCTCGACCATCTGCTGGTTGCCCATAGAGAGGCGGCCAACCTGGGTCGTGGGTCTGAAGTCCACGCCGAAGAGGTCGAGCAACTCCTGCGTGGCGCGGTTCATGGCCCGCTGGTCGATCGAGTCCAATCGGCCCGAGCGGTTGACGACCGGCAAAGACGTTCTCGGCCACACTCAGGTTCGGTACCAGGCTCAACTCCTGAAAGACCACGCTGATGCCGGCCTGCTCGCCTTCGTGAGTGCTGTGAAAGACAACATCGTGGCCGTCGAGCACGATGCGGCCCGCGTCGGGTCGATACGCGCCGGCCAGGATGTGGATGAGGGTGGATTTCCCCGCGCCGTTTTCGCCCACCAGGGCCAGGATCTCCCCGTGCGACACTTCCAGCGTCACATCGGAAAGCGCCTGGACGCCGGGGAAAGCCTTGGAGGCCCCCTCGACCCTGAGCAACACCTGCTCTTGCGCCATCGCTTGCTCCTTGCCCAAGTATGATCACGCTGAATCACCACGGAGACGCGGAGAGCGCGGAGATTTTTGACAGCTCTCTTTACGCGTTTCTTCCTACTGGGAGGTTACGTGCAACCTCCGTGGCTCGAACTTTTGACCCCACCAGCGCACAAGAATCGGATTATCGTTGAGAGGAGATTCTTCACCGCTATCGGCCAGGCTGATGGTGACATCACGCGGCGGAAAAAGCCACGCGCCGGGATTGGGTCTATTTCACCATATCTCCGGCGCGTTGTCTTGCACGATTGGAACCCATTTTTCGCACAAATGGAACCCATCGGTGCGATTGACCCCAGTTCGCAGGCTATTGAGGCCTTGCAGGTAGATTCTTGTGTAACGAGCAAGAACCTTACCACAAAGACACCAAGGCACGAAGATGCACAAAGAAAAACCAACGGTCTTTGTGGGACTTGGTGTCTTCGTGACTTTGTGGTTGGGATCGGTAGAGTCGGAGACTATCTGAGTTTCCGGCCCACGACCGTCTGGATGCCCACCGAGACGACGATGATTAAACCATAGATCACTTGGGTCCACATGCCGGTCAGCCCGGCGGCAACGATCCCGGCGTTGATGGCGCCGATGATGAACGAGGCGACGAAGGTGCCGAAAATGGTGCCGGTGCCGCCGAACACCGACGTGCCGCCCAGGAAGACCGCGGCCAGGGTGTTCAGCAACTGGCCCTCACCCACCGTCGGCCAGAAGTAGGACACGTCCAGACTCTGCACCAGCCCGGAGAAGGCGGCTGCCACACCCACGATGACGAAGGTGAGAATCTTGATGCGATTGACGTTGATGCCCATCAGGCGGGAGCTGTCTTCGTTGTCGCCGGTCAGATAGACATGCGCGCCGAACCGATGGCGGTTGAGGAGGAACCATACCGCGATCGCAATGACGATCGTCCAGATGAACTGAGCGGGGATCTTATCGAAGAGCCGGCCGACCAGCAGCGTGTCGACGACGGACCCTTTGGAGGTTGCTAAAGACTGGCCGTTCCCGTTGCGCATCACCAGCACCACGCCGCGCCAGAAGAACTGTGTGCCGATCGTGGCGACCAGCGACGGGATGCCGATCTTGGTCACGATGGTGCCGTTCAGCCAGCCTGCGAACGCGCCGGCCGCAAGACAGGCGATGAACGCCAGCATGGGGACGCCGGTGATGCCCATGACGAGCGCATAAATCGCCATGCCCCACGCCATGATCGAGGGGAACGAGAGGTCGATCTCCTTCGTGATCACCACCAGGGTCAGCGGGATGGCGACCATGGCGAAGTAGGGGGTCGCGCCCATGAATGCATTGTAGATCGGGTACGACAGAAACGTGCGGGGCGACCCGATCACGAAGAGCAGCCAGACGATCAGCGCGACCCGCGACGATGCCGATCTGGATGCCGAATTGGCGGATAACTCGCCCGACCGGGCTGTATTCTTTGCGGTTGGTGCCCACCGGTTTTGTGCTCTTGACTTCGGCGCTCATTGCGCACCTCCGCTCGGCCCTTTGTCGAGTTCGCCGGTTTCCGCCACCCGGTACAGCCTGTCGATCAGCTCGTCCAGGGTGACGTCATGTTTCATGAATTGCCCGGCGATGGTGCCGCGGTCCAGCACGATGATCCGGTCGACGACTGGGTACACGTGGAAGATATTATGATCGATGAAGATACATGCCTTCCCGGCCTTTTTGATATCGCTGACGAAATCCAGCGCCTTTTTGGTCTCGGAGAGCGACAGGCCCATAGTCGGCTCGTCCAGGATGATGAGCTCAGCCTGAAAATAGAGGGCTCGGGTGATGGCCACGCCCTGGCGCTCGCCGCCCGACATCGTCTTGACCGGCGAGTCTGCCGTGATGGCTGAGGAGGTAAAACCCATCGTTTCGGTCATCAGCCTCCGCGTCTCATTGCGCATCTTGGCGATGTCCATGACGCCGAAGCGCTTGGTCAGCTCACGGCCCATAAAGATGTTACGCCAGATGGACTGCTGATCGGCGAGCGCCCGTTCCTGGTAAACCGGATTGATGCCGATCTCACGCGCGTGGGCAACCGTGAGGTTCTCGATCCGTTGACCCTTCCAGTAAAGCTCGCCGCCCGGGTCGGGCTGATGATAGCCGGTGATCATTTTGATCAGCGTGGATTTGCCCGCGCCGTTGTCGCCGAGCAACCCCACGATTTCGTTCGTCCCGACCTCGAAGTTGATGTTGTGCACCGCCTGCACTTCCCCGAAGGTCTTGGAGACGTTCTTCATTTGGAAGATATAATCCATCTGGTGGCTCCTGGAAGTGATAGTAGATTGGTAGATTAGGAACTGGTAAACTGGTAGATTGGGAACGGGGATGCAGGCAAACTTACCGTCTACCGTGTTCCGTTCACCAGCCTACCAATCTACCAATTTACCAATCTACCAATCTACCAATCTACCAATCTACCAATCTACCGTCCTACCGAATTTCTTTCTCGGCCAGCGGCGCCACGAGATCGATGTTGCCCTTGTCGACGAAGCCACTGCCGGTGTCGATGTTCAGGCCGGAGAACCCGTAGGTCTTCGACAGGCAGATCTGCAGGATCGGCAGGTAGCCCTGGAGCCACGGCTGCTGATCGATCACCAGGTTGGTCCAGCCGTCCTTGATGGCTGCAGCGGTGGCGGGCGAGAGGTCGAAGCCTGCGATGTTGATGTCGCCGGCCTTCTTGCCAGCGGCCTTGAGGTAGGTCTCGGCCGTTGCCGTCAGACCGCCGTGATCAGTGACCACCAGCTTGACGTCGGGGTTCGAGGTCACGTACGCGGCGAAGGTCGGGGCGCCCGCGGCCGGGTCTTTATTGGTCGCGGCGTCGATTTCGATGTAGTCCACCATCAGGCCGGCTTTTTCCAGTGCTTCCTTGGCGCCCTTGGTGCGCTCGCCGCGCGTCGGCTGCGAGAGCAGGCCCCAAACCATCGCCCGGTCGCCCGCCTTCAGCCCGAAGCGTTTGATCGCCTCATTGCCCAGGGAGGCGCCGGCGCCGTAGAGATCCGCGCCGACATAGCCAAAGCCGTTGGCCGTGAATTCTGATTGCACGATCGGCAGCGGGGTGTTCTGGCTGGTGACGATGATCCCGTTCTTCTCGGCATCCCGGATGATCGCGTCGAACGCTTCGTCACCGGGGTGGCCCATGACTGCGATGCCGTCGGGCTTGGTCGCTGCGACTTCCTTGAACTGCTGGATCATCTTCTGAGGATCCCAGTCAGAGAAGACATAGTCTACCTTGGGACCGAGATCGGCCTGGGCAGCCTTGGCGCCGTTGTACACATTGTTGGCGAACACGCCGCCCTGCGGGCCGCCGGGGAAGAAGGCGATGCGGACGTTGGAGCACCAGTTGGCCGCATCAGCCGCGGCGGGTTGCGCAGCGGCGGGTTGGGCGGCTGGCGCAGCCGCGGGCATACAGGACGCCATCGCGGCGACGACCATGACGAGGATCAATAGGACGAAAATACGGCGTTTCATTATCCCCTCCTTGGGATGTCACGTGGTTGGTTAGATGATTTGACTCTGGGATACGGGGGGTTACTCGGTTGGTGGTGTACCTCCTTCCCGATTCGGCTCAACACTGAGCTTGCATGCGTCAGCAACTGCGCCTAAACCCTGGCCCTTTCGCGCTACCACACAACTCATGGTTGGCTGGATCATGCGCACGATCTGGCGCACTGCGGTGCGACCGAGCTTCGGCGAATCTTGCTGGATGGTTGTCAGAGGCGGCGTGAAGCAGGCCGCCTCGGGGATCTGTGATCCTGATGGGATCGTTCACATTGTATTTCACACGACATGCTCTGTCAAGCTCTTGGCGATTCAAATTGTGGCCAGTCCATCTCGACTCACGGCTGCACGAAAGTCCCGTCGCGCAGATCGGCCAGCGCCTGCAGGATCTCCTCGCGCGTGTTCATCACGAACGGGCCATAGCGGGCGATCGGCTCGCCGAGCGGTGCGCCGGAGACGAGCAGGAACCTGAGCCCGCCCGCGCCGGCCTGGGCGCGCACGCTGTCGCCATCTCCCAGCACGACCAGCTTCGGGCTGCCCAGCGCCGCGCTGCCGTCCCCGAACGTTCCCCCGCCCTCGAAGAGATAGGCAAACGCGTTGTGTCCCCGCGTCACCGGCTGATCGAAGCTAGTGTACGGGAGCAGCGTCACGTCCAGGTACTCCGGGTCGGCGAAGATGTCGGTCACCGGGCCGCGCACGTCGCCCACTGCGCCGGCGATCACCCGGACGACCGCGCCGTCATCCCGGCGGACTTCGGGGATGGCGGCTGAGAGGATCTCCTGGTAGCGCGGCTGGGTCATCTTGAGGCGGGCGGGCAGGTTTACCCAGAGCTGGAAGCCGGCCATCCGGCCGTTCACCGGTTGCGGCATCTCCTCGTGCATGATGCCGCGGCCCGCGGTCATCCACTGCACGTCCCCCGCGCCGATGGCGCCCGCGTTGCCCAGGCTGTCACGGTGGGTCACGGCGCCGGCCAGCATGTAGGTCACCGTCTCGATGCCGCGATGCGGGTGCATGGGGAAGCCGGGCAGGTAATCGGCCGGATTGTCGGACCCGAAGTGGTCGAACAGCAGGAAGGGGTCGAGGTAATCCAACGCTGCGCCTGCGATGCTGCGTTTGAGCCGGACGCCGGCGCCTTCGACGACCGGTTGCGGCTCGATAGTGCGAACAACCTGGCGTGTTTTACTTTCCATGATGATGCTCCTTTACGAAGCTGGCAGCGCCGATTCTCCCGACATGATCAGTCGGCTGATTTTGATTTAACAAGCTCGATCGGCCGCCAGCGCACTGCCGACCAGGTTGCGTCAATCGCGACCTGGGTCACCGGGCGCAGGTCGGCGGCAACGACAGGCCCTCGACCCGCGCCTTGATCCCCAGCAACATCTTGCGCTGCATCAGGAAGGCGCCGGGTTCCAGGAAGGCACGGTAGAACACCGCGTTCATCACGGTCGGTGTGTAGTCGGCGCGCCAGCGTTCCACCAGCCGAGTGGCGCCATCCGCTTGCCCAAACAGGTGGAATCCCCAGCTTGCGGCGAGATACTCTCCCGGTTTCAGCGGCGGCATCGCGCCGCCGCCTGGGAGACGCGTGTCGCCGTGTAGCACCAGCGTCCGTTCGGGTTCCAGGATCGCGACCGGCAGGCCAAAAGCATCCGGCGCCAGAGGGATCGTGTCCCCCACTTTCAGCTCCTGGTACTCCGGCAAGATGCGGTCGGCGGTGTGGATGTCGAGGCCCATGGCATTCTCGATCCAGTCGTAGCTGTAGAAGCCGCCGCGACCCTGGCCGAGCTGCACGAGCCAGGGCCAGATTTCAGCCGGGGTTGCCTGGACCGTGATGGCATGGGTGGCGCTGATCCTGGCGTCCGGCACCAGATTATCCCCGGGCAAGGCGCGCACCACCTCTTCATCAGAAGCGCCCCAGCGCAGATGCCAGGGACGGACGAGGAACCAATAGACCGAGGCGGCTGCTGCGGTCGCCGCGGCCAGGGCCCCGAACGCCGCCGATGCTCTGTCAGACGTTTTGCCCATGCCGCCTCCCGGAGCGTTGTTTTAGCGGCCTACTTGTGCCAGCGCGGCGAACTCCCCGGCCAGCGCCGGGTAAAGCGCACGATAACGCGGGTAGTAGGCATCGTAAATGGCCGCATCCGCCGTCGGCTCGGTGCTGCCCGTGATCTTGACTGTACGGGCGCAGGCGTCCTCGACGCTGTGGTAAACCTGTGCGCCGACGCCGGCCAGCAGCGCCGCGCCGTAGGCCGCGCCCTCGGTCACATTCACGGTGACGAGCTCCGTGCCGAATACATCGGCCAGGATCTGCCGCCAGAGCGGGCTGCGCGCGCCGCCGCCCAACGCGCAGATCTGGCCGACCGGCACGCCCAGCGCCCGCATCAGCTCCAGCGAGTCGCGCAGGCCGTAGCTGACCCCTTCGAGCACGGCGCGGGTGAGGTGCGACTTGCCGTGGCGGACGGTCAGCCCGACGAAGGCCCCGCGCGCGAGCGGGTCGGGGTGGGGCGTGCGCTCGCCGGTGAGATAGGGCAGGAAGAGCAGCCCTTCGCAGCCGGCCGGCGCTTCAGCAGCCTCGGCGGTAAGCACCTCGTACACGTCTTGTCCGGTGCGCGCGGCCAGCTCCTTCTCGTGTTGGCCCACGGCGTCGCGGTACCAGCGGAAACTGCCCGCGGCCGAGAGCATCACGCCCATCAGGTGCCACTTGCCCGGCACGGCATGGCAGAAGGCGTGCAGCCGGCCCTCCGGCTCCACCCGGTAGGCGTCCGACTGGGCGAACACGACGCCCGATGTGCCGAGCGAGGTCGAGATGATCCCCTCCGCCACGATGCCCGTGCCCACGGCCGCCGCCGCGTTATCACCGCCGCCGCCTACTACCGGCGTGCCGGCGACCAGGCCAGTGGCCGCGGCTGCCTCGGCGTTGATTCGTGCGCTGGCGACCGGCGACTCGGTGACCTCCGGCAGCCAGCCGCGCGGGATGTCGAGCGCGGCCAGCATTTCATCCGACCAGCGACGCTGGCCCACGTCGAACAGCGACGTACCAGAAGAGTCCGAAACGTCGCTGTAATACTCGCCCGTGAGCTTGTAGCGCGCGTAATCCTTAGGCAGCAGCATGTGCGCGATGCGGCCGTAGACCTCCGGTTCGTTCTGCTGCACCCACAGCACCTTCGGCGCGGTGAAGCCGGTGAGCACGGGGTTGCCGGTGAGTTGGAGCACGCGGTCGCGGCCGACCCGCGCCGTGATCTCGGCGCACTGGGCTGCGGTGCGCTGGTCGTTCCAGAGGATGCAGGGGCGCAGCGGTTCGCCGGCCGCATCCAGCGTCACCAGCCCATGCATCTGGCCGGTGAGGCCCACCCCCGCGATGTCGGCCGGGTTGATGCCGGTCTTCGCCAGGACGGCGCGCACACTCTGTACCGTGCCATCCCAGAACAAGGAGGCGTCCTGCTCGGTCCAGAGCGGCTGGGGCGTCTCGAACGGGTACTCGGTCGCGGCCACGGCGATCACCGCGCCGGTATCGTCGATCAGCAGGGCCTTGGTGGCGGTCGTTGAAACATCGATGCCAAGCAGATAAGTGGACATAATGACTCCTACGCGATCGAATGAGTTACTAAAAGTCTGAATTTCTCACGCTGAGCCGCAAAGTCGCCAAGGATTTTCTTGGTACCGCAAAACTCGCTGCCTGGTGTTTGTCACGCTTCGCGTGCGCGGGTGTATCGCCCAATTATCGTTGCGACGAGGCTCCAGCGAAGCATGCCCTGAGCCGGGTCGAAGGGAATCTCGCGTCCGAAACGAGACCCTTCGCTGAACTTTCGCCGCAACACACCTCGCGAGACAAACTCGCTCAGGGTGACAACAGCGAGTTCTTCGGTATTGCGAATTTTCTTTGCGCGCTTTGCGTCTTTGCGTGAGCCATTTGAAGTTATCGCTGCAAGATCGTGCCCGCCGCGTCGTTCGCCATCCATCTGGACTCGGCGGTCGGCGCAAAGTCGCCGGCGCCGATCTCGCGTGTGCCCTCCAGCACGGTCTGGCTCGCCAGGAAGGTGCGCATGGTTTGCCGCCCGGCGTCGACCAGCGCGTCCCGCTCTTCATCCGTCATGTCAAACTGGGTGGTGCTGTAGCCGCCGGCGGGCAGCCGCACGACGTGGCGGGCGAACGCGGCGATGGCCATGTTGTCGTGCGCGCCGGTGGCCGTGTTGATCAGCCGGTGCAGCCGTTGGAAGGTGCGCAGGCTGGTGAAGCCGGCGCTCTTGCCGGACGCCGGTTTGGGCGGGCAGTTGGGCACCGGCAGCGCTTCGTCGATGAGCAGCCCCAACACGTTTTGGTGCTGCGGCGCGCCAATCACCGCGGCCACATCCTCGCGGTCGGCCAGGAAGAGCGAGATCGGGAAGTTGGAGAGCAGCCCGCCATCCACGACCACGTGACCGGTGATGTCGTTGGGTTCCAGGCGTTCGGCCGTCGGGTTCCAGGTTTGGTACGGTCCCCAGTCCGCCTGCCACTCCACCTCCTGCCACAGGAGCGGGACGCTCATCGACATGCGCGCCGCCCACGCCACGGGCAGATCGGGCGTGGTGCGGTGGTTCAGCAGCAGCATGCGCGACCAGGTCGTGTCCGCCGCGACGAGGGTCATCTCGACGCCGGTGGCGGCGAAGAACTCCTCCAAAGTGCTGGCGCCGAGCTGGCGCGGCTGGCCATTTAGTTCCACCTCGTTCAGCTTGCGTTCCATCCAGGCGACGAACGGGTCCGCCGAAAACCAGCCCCCGCGCTCCACGAATGAGAAGAGGTGGCGGCCGCGTTCGCTGCCTGCCAGTCGGCGGGCGATCCAGTCATCGATCTTCTCCTCGGCCAAGTCCGGGACGAAGGGCATGTTGATATCACCCAACAGCTTGCGGATGGCGCTGTGGTGGACCGCGTCAGCGTCGAACGGCGCCGGGTCGCCCAGGAAACCCTCGAAGACTGACTTGCCGTCCTCGTCTTTTTCGGCGAGCGCCGCCAGCATCAGTTCGGGTGTAAGGCCGGCCGCCAGCGAGACGGCTGTGATGGCCCCGGCCGACGTGCCCAGCAGACGGCCAAAGCTGTATTTACCGTCGCCGAACAACTCTTCCAGCGCGCCGACGAAAACCATCCCCTTGGCGCCGCCGCCCTCAAAGACCAGATCAATCGGTTGCATGGTTTGCCTCCCTCAACACAGACGGCTCCTCGATGACTCGGAGCCTGAAATCGCCCGCAAACGTGAATCTCCGTCCCGGCGGGCGCTGATTAGGATTGCACGCTGTCAGCATCCGGCGTGTGGTCAGCGCGTCCAGGCTCCCAGCGGGCCCGCGCCAGGGTAAAGGCCCAGACCGAGGCGACTTCTGCAGTGCGCAGGGCTTCGGCGCAGGCCTCCAAGGTTGAGCCGGTCGTGCAAACGTCGTCCACCAATACGATGTTTTGGCTTCGCAGATCGCCGCGGCACACAAAAGCTTCCTTGACGTTCTGCCGGCGCTCCAAGGCATTGAGCTTGGCCTGTTGCAGTGTGGCTTTCTGGCGTGTGATCGTTTTTTCGTCGATCGGCACACCGACGCTCTTGCTCAACACCCGGGCCAGCAGCGCCGACTGGTTGTAACCGCGCTCGGCCAGACGGGCCGCGTGCAACGGTACAGGTACGATCAAGTCGGCGGTGAACCGGTTTTGCTGCCAGGAGGCGGCCATGCGTGCGCCGAGCGGCCAGGCCAGGCTGCGTCCGTTGTTATATTTGAGCTCGTGGATGGCGTCGCGGAGGGGGTGGGCGAAGACCGCACTGGACACGATCCGCCCGAGGTGGGATGGTGTCTGCCGACATGTGGGGCAAAGTTCCGCAGTCTCGTGCGGACGCCCACAGCGGAGGCATGCCGGCGTGGCCGGTGGTTCGATCCGGGCCTCACATGCGTCGCAGAGGACGACACCTACACGGCCGCAGCCCGGACAGCGCGGGGGAAAGAAAAGGTCAAGCAGCGCTCGCCCGGCCCCGGCCAGCCACTCCGGCCAATCCACCTGTCTGGTACGCTCCGGCACCGACAGCTCCTCCAGCAGAGTCAGGTCTCCGCAGCCTGAAGCCCGCTATTGCACTCCGAGGAGACCGCCCACGGTGTTGACGACCCACAGCCGCAGGTCATCTCCGACGATCAACAGGATCGCCATGACGATGATCGCGATCAACACGATAATTAGAGCCAGCTCAATCAGGCTGGCGCTCGATCCCTGGTTTCGCGTCTGCATTGTGGTGCCTCCTTGGCACGAATCCGCTGTGGGTGTTACCGGTCATCCGCCTTCCTGATTCAACGGGCAGGCTGGCCGGAGGCGAGAGACGCCATCATGCGCCGTCCTCGATTAGAAAGCCGACTGACCGTCAACCTCAGCACAGTTCGACCGGCCTTGATGATCTCGTTGCGTGAGATTTTGGACTGCCCCATTTGCCGGTCTGCGAAAACAATGGGCACTTCGCCGACGGTAAAACCGGAACGTTCGCAGCAGTAAAGCATCTCGATCAGGTAAGAATAGCCATTGGCTCGGATGGACGCCGGATCGACTGTTTCCAACACCTGGCGCCGGTAGCAGCGAAATCCCGCTGTGCAGTCCCGCGCGTGCAGGCCCAGCAGCAGGTGAGCGATCGTGTTGGCGCCCCAACTTAAGGCTTGACGGTGCCACGGCCAATCACGGACGCCGCCATTGGGCACGTAGCGCGAGCCAATCACGAGGTCGTAGCGTCTGCTGGCCGCCAGGATGGCCGGCAGATACTGCGGATCATGTGAGAAGTCGGCATCCATGGTGAGGATGAGATCGTTTCCTTCAGTGATCGCCTGTCGGAAGCCGGCAGCATAGGCGGTGCCGAGACCGAGCTTGCCGGTCCGGTGGATCACCTCGACCGCTGGCAGCCGCGCGGCCAACTCGTCAGCGATCGCGCCGGTGCCATCCGGCGAGTTGTCGTCGACGACGATAATGTGAATAGGTGTCGGCAGCGCCTGGATCGCGGCCACCATGGCAGCGAGGTTCTCGCGTTCGTTGTAGGTGGGCAAAACCAGGGCTGCACGCCATGGATCTGAGTTGGGCACGAATTTGTTACCTCGGCATGGTTGACGACGGTTGCTATTCTAGCACAGGTGAGGATGGCGTACAAAGCCCGGCTTGGGCTCGTGACAGCCATCAGGTATAATCGGCTTATATGAAGCGTGACTTGCGTAGGGGGGAGGAAGCCGATGCGCGCTATAATGCTGTTGGCCCAATTGAACGAGATCGATCTGACTGTGGATGCACAAAAGGCCCGCCTGACTGAGATCATCGAGGCGCTGCGGGAGCCGGCTGCGTTGATCACGGCCCGGCGCGGCCTCGCGCAGGCTGAAACCGATCTGGCGCATTGCCGCGCAGTCCAGAAGGAACTCGAAGCTGCCCAAAGTGATGCGGCCGACAAGCGCGCGCGTGCTGAGACGAGGCTGTATGGCGGCAGCGTGCGCAACCCCAAGGAACTCGAGGACTTGCAGCGAGACGTGGCCCAGCTCCGGCGTCAACTCAGCCAGGTCGAAGATCACCTTCTGGAAGCGTTGATTTGCGCCGAGACCGCGACCAGGGCGCAAGGTGAGCAGGCCGCGGCCGTGGAGCGGCTGACTGCCGAATGGCAGCGCAAGCAGACGGAGTTGCGCGTCGAACAGGCCCAATTAAAAGGAAGTTGGCGGCCGAGTTGGCTCAGCAGACGGCTGCGCGCCAGGCCGTGCCCGCGCCCTTGTTGGCCACTTATGATAACCTCCGCCCGCGGCGCGGCGGCCGGGCCGTGGCGCAACTCGATGGCGATGAGTGCAGCGCATGCCTTGTGGCCGCGTCCCCCTTCAGCCTGGAGGCCGCTCGCTTCGGTGATGAGCTTGTCTATTGCAGCAACTGCGGCCGACTGCTGTGGGGAGAGTGAGCTACGTACCGGCGACGCTTGCTATCGTGTCTTCTGATCGCTGTCTGTTTGCTGCTGCTGAGTCGGATCCCCCGCACCCAGGCTTCCACGGGTGAAAGCACGCCAATCGCGCAGCCCTATCGGGTTGGTGCGGTCCTGGTAGGTTTGCGAGCAGGGAGTGTCGTCTGGCTCCACAGGCGCAGATGCAGGCGGTCCTGATCCGCTGTTGACAGAGCATACCATCGGCTCCTTGGATCTGTTTGTCCTCTCCGTTGCGCCGGGCCAGGAAGCTGGCCACCGTTGCGGCCTTGCGCCGGAACCCCGCTATTCGCTTCGCCGAACTGGACTATCTCGCCACGGCAGCCGAGGTGCCGGACGACCCCGCATTGGATCGCCAGTGGTCTCTATCGCAAATTGGCCTGCCCGCGGCGTGGGAGGTGACGACGGGGACGCCAGACATCATCGTGGCTGCGGTGGACAGCGGGATCTACCTGGGACATCCGGATCTGGCGAGCAAAATCTGGACGAACCCGGGTGAAATTCCGGGCAATGGGATCGACGATGACCTGAACGGCAAAGTGGACGATGTGAATGGCTGGCACTTCTACCAACAGTGGACGCCGAGCGGCTACATTCCGGTGGGAGATGCCAATGTGAGCGATGAGTTCGGGCACGGCACGCACGTGGCCGGGATCATCGGCGCAGCGACGAACAACGGCTCGGTATTGCCGGCGTTTCGTGGGGCGCGCGGGTGATGCCGGTCAGAGTTCTGGATCAATACGGCAATGGCTGGTATTCGGATATCGCTGCGGGCATCATTTATGCTGCCGACAACGACGCCAGAATCATCAATCTGAGCCTGGGTGGCGCGAACGCTTCAGCGACGCTGTGCGAGGCCGTGAAGTACGCGCACGAGATCAAAGGTGCTCTTGTGGTCGCGGCTACAGGGAATACGGGCGGTGCAGTCTACTATCCTGCTGCATGTGCAGATGCGTTGGCTGTGGCGGCCACCGACCGGGCGGACAACTGGGCAACTTTCTCCAACTATGGGGTCGAGGTGGATTTGGCTGCGCCGGGTGTGGAGATCTACAGTACCTGGCCTTGGCTCGATGGCTACTTCACCAAGTCAGGTACCTCGATGGCTGCGCCCCATGTTTCTGGCGTGGCCGCGCTGGTGTGGTCGCATTGGCCGGGCTGGCCCAACGGCGCGGTCAGCAAGCAGATCACCGAGACCGCCGTGGATGTGGATGGTCCCGGCTGGGACCCACAGACCGGCTGGGGGCGGCTCGACGCGGCGGCTGCATTGAATGCTCCTCCATTGCCGGTTTCGACGGCGACGACCATCCCCACTCAATTTCCAACCCTTACACCGTCCGCTACGACTACCGGCACGCACACGCTGACCCCCACCATTGTGCCAGTCACCCCGACCGCGACGCCTACACCCACGGAGTCGCCGTTCCCGACCGTAACGCCGACCGCGACAAGCGCATGGACGTTGACGCCGTCTCCTGAAGCGCAGCACCGCTGGTGGGTCTATCTCCCGTTCATCGTTCGTGAGCGTTGAGGGTGCGCCGCGCGCGCGTTTTTTTGTTTGACACGTCCGATCAGTGTGACTTATAATGTCGTTCAAGTGTGGCCATTATTAGGATTCCATCAGCGAGACATCGGGGTGGAAGCACACCGTCGGATAGTTGCGGTCCCCTGTGTGACCTCACGAAGGAGGTGTTTATCGCCTGATTACCGCCCCTACTTCGGATCGCCGCGATAGCTGTTAGCGCCGTCTAAGTTCATCTGCAATTCCCCACAATAATCTTCGAGGAGGAAGGTACCCATGAACAGTAAATCCAGACTGATGCTCGCTGTCAGTATCGCAGTGCTATTGAGCATCCTCATGTCCCTCACCGTGGCCGCCAGTCCGGCCGCACCGGGCAACCCCTTGTCGGTCCTGTGCGCCCGGCGACGATACAGGTCGCAGGTCGGCTGCCGGCCCAATGGGCGGGCCGCGACGATCAAGCCGCTTGATCAGCCCAATCCCAAAGACTATCAACGCAATCAGGAGCGCATGCGCCTCCTGGAGGCCGGGCAAGACGCCGACGCCGCTGCGCTTGGCGCTGACCGGAACCGACCGTGTCCTGGTGGTCCTGGTCGAGTTCGCCGGCACCGATACGCTCACGTGGAACCCAGGCGACAAGTGGGATCCCTACGGCAAGGCGGACCCGAATGAGGCCGTCTACGATGCAGACGGAAACGTCGTGGTCGGTGACTGCTCCAACATCATCACCGAGACAGAAGACCTTCACCTACTCTGGCCCACTGCACAACGAGATTCCGCGGCCCTTGTCTCAGGCGGATCGCTCGGGCGACACGATTTGGACCGAGAACTTCAGTAAGGATTGGTTCAACTTCCTTCATGTTTGGGAATGGGGTGAAGTTCCAATACACGCGCCAGGATGGCTCGGTTGTGAACGAGGACTTCACTGGGAAGTCGGTCAAGTCATACTTCGAGGACCTCTCGGCCGGCCAGTACGACATCGACCGGCGACGTGATCGGCTGGCTCCACTGCCGCACTCCACCTGGTGGTACGGCGCTGACAAGTGCCCCGGCAACCGTTCGGGGATGAGCAGCGGCGCCGGCGCTGACGGCGCCATTCCCGATGCAGGCAGCAACCGGGCTATGGTCAGGGACGCTTTGGACGCGGTGAACGCGATCAAGAGTACACGATCCCGGACTTTAGCTGGAAGAACTACGATAAGAACGGCGACGGTGTCATCGACCGCCTGTGGATCGTGCATGCCGGCTACGGCGAAGAAGATGGCACGACCCTGCTGAACCGCACGGAGTACAGCGAAGCCGCGAATTGGTCACACTCCAGCAGCGTGTCGCCGTTGCTACCCGGTCGGTGAAGGGATCTCCGCAGGGCCGTACATCATGATGCCCGAGAACGGCGGCATCGGCGTGTTCGCCCATGAGTACGCCCACAACCTGGGTGCGATGGATCTCTACGCCTATGGCAACGGCGAAACCTCGACCGGCTTCTGGGCGTTGCAGGCCGACGATTGGACCGGTTACCCCATCGGCTACCAGCCGCCCGCGCCGGATCCGATGCACCTGGATTGGTGGGGCTGGCTGAATCCAAAGGTCATCCAGGATCCGAGCCAGGTCTACGAAGTCACGGTCGGACAGGCCAGTTACTTCCCCGGCGGTGACGGTGTCTACCGCGGCGTGAAGATCGAGCTGCCCGACGGCCAGGCGCCTCTCGCCGTGCCGGTGTGGCAGGGCTCGAATTACTGGTGGGGCGGCAAGGCTGATCAGGTCAACAGCATGATGACCACGGCCGCGCCGATCGCCATCCCAGCCAGCGGGGCAGAGCTGTCGTTCGATCTGGTCTACGACATCGAAGATCAGTGGGACTACCTCTGGGTCCAGGCGTCGGAAGATGGCACGAACTGGACGACCCTGACCAACGCCAACACCCAGTGCACCCATGACCCGAGCTGGATCGGCGGAGCTCAACGGGTTCCCGGAGGATCTGTGTGCGGCTGGGATCGGTGGGTTCACCAACTACAATGAAGACTGGCCCGATCCTGAGCTGGAAACCTTCAACCTTGGCGTGTTTGCGGGGAAGAACATCTATCTGCGCCTGTGGTACATGACCGACTGGGGTACCACGTATACTGGCCCATTTGTGGATAGCCTGAAGGTCATGGCCGGCACGGACTACGCTCTTTGCGGATGACGCCGAGAGCGGCGATGCCAAGTGGATCTATGCGGCGCCCTGGCAACGGTCCAGCGGCCAGCAGTCCTTCACACATAACTACTACCTGCAGTGGCGCAACGTGGGCGCGAACGGGCGGCTACGACAGTGGTCTGGGCGACCCGCGCTTCCGTTTCGGCCCGACCAACACCGGCCTGCTGGTCTGGTACAACAACAACTTCTACAGCGACAACGAGATCTTCAACTACCTGACCGACTACCCTGGCTTTGGGCCTAAGGGCAAGATGCTGGTGGTGGACTCGCATCCCGAACCGTATCGGTACCCGGACCTGCTCGCGGCCAGGCTATGACAACGAAGGTAGCAACCTCGCTTCCCGCGGCCAGATGCGCGACGCACCGTTCAGCCTGAAGGACTCGGTCGACTTCACGTACACCGATCCGTACGGCTGGGCAAACGTACCGACCCCGATGCCGTACAACTATCCTGGTCGGCCGGCGGTGAGCGCGTTCCATGATTCGCATGGGCTACTACCCCGGCGCTGAGTTCGTCCCGGGTGGGCCGGTGGGGCAGACATCGAATCGCTGGATGACCAAGATGTGGGACACCAGCACCGTCGTGCCCGCCACGAAAGACTACGGCTGTCAAGGCGCCCGGTTACAACGGCACCGACCGCTTCCGCTTCGGCTGCTCGCTGAACGCGGCCGGCCAGGTGCTCTGCTACTCCTATGCGAGTCCGGTCTGGGCTACAAGGGCGGCACCGGCAACCCCGGCGATCAGTTGGCCCAGTACGGCTGGCACGTGGAGATCCTGGAGCAGACCGACAGCACCGCCAAGCTGCGCATCTGGAACTCGATGTACGACGTCGACGGCGCGCTGACGCAGACCCCGGACAGCAGCCGTGGTGACCACGGGCAGCCACATCGACGTCAACGTCAAGGCCACCAACATCGGCGGCGTGATGGATGCGTTCTTCTTCGTGCCGATCGCGGCAAACGTGGCGTACGTGCCGGACAGCGTCTACGGCGGCGCGTACCCGGTGACGGCAAGCGCGGCGGCGGCTCTGGCGGCTAAGCACGGCATGGCCAACCTGGCGGCGCCTGAGGGCGCGGCGGCGGACACGGTCGTGGGCGTGGCCTATGAAGGCGTCGGTCTGGCGACCGGCGGTATGGTGGACTTCGGCTTCCATGTCGAGGTGATGGCCAGTGCAGGCTCGTTCCAGCACACCGCGACCGTCTCGGCCGGCGGCAAGCTGGTCAAGACGATCACCAGCGCGCCGCTGAAAATCGACCAGAAGGTGACGGAAGCGGCGGCAGTAACGGGGGATACCTATCTCCATAGCGGTGAGGCGGGGATCAACTATGGTTCTGCAGCCGTTCCTGCACACTCGCGTTTCTGCCGCGGGCCTCGACTACCTGCGCTCCCTGCTGGCATTCGATGTGCCGGCGGTCGAGTCCGGAAAAGCTGGTGAAGGCTGAGCTGTCCGTCTACCTGGACGCCACCTCGGGCGGCGCGGTGGACGGGGAGTTGCGTGCCTACGAGGTGACGACCGCCTGGGCGGAGAACACGGCGACCTGGAAGACGCCGTGGGTCATGCCCGGCGGCGACTATGTGGAGCCGGCGGTCGGCGGCGCGGCGATCGACAAGAGCATGGTCGGCAAGTGGATCACGATCGACGTGACGCCGCTGGTGGCCAAGTGGGGAACCGACCCTGCGAGCAACCATGGCCTGATGCTGCGGCTGCGCAAGGTGAGCAGCATCACCGGCTATCGTTTTGCTTCGGCCGAGACCTGGGCGCCGGAACACGCACGCCGAAGCTGACCGTGACCTACTGGAAGTAGCAGTCAGTAGTAGTCTGCTGAAGGGCTGAGCACGACGGCAAAGACATCCGCCGTCGTGCTCAGGGACTCGGATGCGGGTTGGCCCGGTCCGAGGTTTTCTATTTGAACCTGGATTTTTACGTCTCGCTGCGCACATTGACACCTGCCATCCTCATGACTATAATTGTCTCGCTGATTGTCTTTCTCTTGTCCCAACGGCTACTGAGCCGGTCGCACATTTCAGGGTGGGCGAGCGTGCCCGGAATTCACACAAGGAGGCGCCTATTGACTCGATTGGAGGTTTCAGTGATGGCAATTTCGACGTACATCGGTTGTGACGTGTTCTCACCAGTCCGGGAAATGAAACGAAAAGAGGAGCAACGTATGAACCGCAAATTCACTCTCCTGTTGATCCTGGTCGTTCTGGTCGGCCTGTTGGCGCCGGCCGTGGCGGGCGCTGAGGGCATCACCGATGCTCCCACGCCGGCTGCCTCTCGCTACTCGCATCGCTTGATCGTTGAACTCACTTCCGCGCCCTTGACGCAGTCTTCAGTGGCTGCAGAGGCCGCCGCGGGCGGCGGCAAGCTGGATGTGGCTGCGCCTGAAGCGCAGCAGTACATCCAGAAGCTCCAGGCCGAGCAGCAGGCCTTTGTCACGGCCATGACCCAGGCGGTGCCAGGCGCCCAGGTCGCGACCTATCTGAACGAGCAAGGCCGCGACCTGCCCGCCACCTACCAGGTGGTTTTCAACGGTATGTCCGTCGATGCCGGGCGTAACGTGGATCTGAAGGCGCTCGAGCAAGACACTGAGCAGGCTCCCCGGCGTCAAGCGTGTCTACCGCGATTACGCGCACGATCCTGATCTGTACGCCAGCCTGCCGCTGATCAACGCTGAGGCGGCGTGGAACAACGCCGCCGTCGGCGGCAAGAGCAGTGCCGGCGCCGGCGTCAAGTTCGCTTCGATGGACGGCGGTGTGCATCACCTCTCGCCGATGTTCGATGGCACCGGGTACAGCTTATCCGGCCGGCTTCCCCAAGGGCTTCACCAGCAACACCAACGGCAAGATCATCGCCAGCCGCGTGTACTTCCGCACCTGGGACCCGCCGTCAGCGGGCGATGAGAATCCCTGGCCCGGCACGCAAGGCACGCCGCACGGCTCGCACACCTCCTCCACGGTGGCGGGCGACGAAGTGCAGGCGTCCTATGCGGGCGCCCCGCCCGTGACCATCAGCGGCGTGGCCCCCAAGGCCTACGTGATGAGCTACCGGGTGTTCTACAACAGCATCACCAACGATGGCTCGTTCTACAACACCGAGGGCATCAAGGCGCTGGAAGATATCGTGATGGACGGCGCCGATGTGCTGAACAACTCGTGGGGCGGCGGCCCCGGCAGCATCGGCGGCGAGTTCGATGCGCTGGATACGGCGCTGATCAACGCGGTCAACGCCGGTATCTTCGTCAGCATGTCCAACGGCAACGCCGGTCCCGGCATGGGCACCGGCGATCATCCGTCGGCTGACTACATTAACGTCGCCGCCAGCAGCACCAGCGGCACGTATGCCTCCGGCAAGTTCAACGTCACCGCACCCGAGCCGGTGCCGGCGAATCTGCAGGGGATGAGCTTCTCAGCCGCTTCCTTCGGCGAGGTGCTCGCTGCTGGGTCAGGTTTACGGCCCGTATTCGTTTGTGCCGGCGGTTGCGGTGGATCCGACCAACGGTATCGGCTGCAAGGCGTTCCCCGCAGGCGCATTTGCCGGCAAGATGGCGCTCATCCAGCGCGGCTCCTGCGAGTTCGGCGTCAAGGTCCTGAACGCCGAAAAGGCGGGCGCAACCTTCGCGGTGATCTACAACAACGCGGCCGGCGGCGATGGGCTGATCAACATGGGCCCCGGTGTCGTCGGCGGCCAGGTGACCATCCCGTCGATCTTCATCGGCCTCACCAACGGCACGGCCATGGTCAACTGGTACACCGCGAACGGCGCTGCGGCACAGGCCGCCATGAGCACCATCGCCTACCAGTCCGGCAACACGCCGGACATCATCGCCAGCTTCAGCAGCCGCGGCCCGGGCGTGGGCAACGTGCTGAAGCCCGACATCGCGGCGCCGGGTGTCAATATCCTGGCCCAGGGTTACGACCCCACTGCCACCGGTGAGGCAGTCAACTTCGGCTACGGCCAGGCCTCCGGCACCTCGATGGCTTCGCCGCACGTCGCCGGCGCGGCGGTCCTGCTCAAGCAGATCCATCCCGAGCTGGTCGCCGGCCTGGATCAAGTCCGCGCTGATGAGCACGTCCAAGTACATGGACATCTACGTGGATGCCGCCAAGACGACCCCGGCCCAGCCGCTGGACATGGGCGCGGGTCGCCTGGATCTGACGAATGCGGCCGATCCGGGCGTGATCCTCGATCCGCCCAGCCTCAGCTTCGGCGCGGTGACCTGAACGGCGGCGACTAAGACCATCGAGGTCAAGCTGACCAGCGTCGCCAGCGCGGCCGAAACCTACGCGATCAGCACGGTCAACACCGAGCATGGGCTTTGGCTCGCTGACCACGGTGGACGGCATGACGGTGACGCCGGCCAGCCTGACCCTGGCCCCCGGTGAGACCAAGACCGTCAAGGTCACCTGGGACACCACCAAGTCCAAGGGATAGGCGATAATCAGGGCTTCGTCCTGATGAAGGGCACCATGCACCAGGCGCACATGCCGGCCTGGATGCGTGTGGCCTACGCGCCCCAGACGGGGAAGGTGCTGATCCTCGACAACGACGGCAGCAGCAGCCTCGACCTGCCGGACTACGCTCCGGTCTACAAGGCCGCGCTGGACGAGCTGGGCATCACCTATGACGTGTAGGATGCCGATGTGCAGGCCGGTGGCGATCCGACGATCCCGGAGGCGACTGGCTGGCGCAGTACGACGCGATCGTCTACGAGACCGGCGACAACTTCTCGTCGAACGGCCGTTCACGGTGCCGACGCCGCTGACCAGCCTGGATATGGACCGGCTGGTGGAGTACGCCAACAACGGCGGCCATATCATCGCGTTCGGCCAGGACCTGGCTTCGGTGACGGCGGGCAACACCAGCAGCGCGCCGTTCTTCTACAACGTCGCTGCTGGGCGCAGCCTATCTGCAGGACAGCGTCAACGCCGAGGAGGTCTTACACCGACACGGCGCAGCTCATCACCGGTCTGCCGGGTACGCCGTTCACTAACACCAGCTTCGACATCAGCGCCATGGGCGACGGCGCCGGCAACCAGGGCTACGTGGATGAGATCAAGGTCATCCTGCTAACGACCCCGATCTTGCCCAGATCCTGTCGCCCAGTACGCGCCGCTGCTGAAGTACAGCTCGGCGGCAACTTCGTGGATCAAGGCACCGTGGCGTTGGCTAACCGGATCCGCCCACGCTCGAGCGCCCAGGCTGGATGTTCAACGGCAACGCCTTCTACTTCGCCTTCGGTCTTGAAGGCGTGAACAACGACACCGGCTTCAACACCCGCGAGGATCTGCTGGGTGCGGCTCTGCACTGGGCGTGGGACACGGCGACCGCCTCCATCGAGGCCAAGCCGATGCCGAATGGACAGGTCAGCTACTTCACCGCCGAGATGGATTCGACCTTCGGCGGCGACGGCGTGACCTACCGCTGGGACTTCGGCGATGGCACGCCGTTCACGACCGTGTACACCAGCGCGACCGCGGGCCACACCTATGCCGAGCCGGGCACCTACACGGTGCGTGTCGAGGCGACCAACGGCCTGGACACCCGGGTCATCGGTGAGACCACCGACGATCGTGCCGGCGGAGTTCAACACGCCGGCGTCCGCAGACCTTCGCGCCGCATGGGCGATACCTACCTGCACAGCGGCGAGCCGATGGTCAACTACGGCGCGTCGCCTTTCCTGCACACCCGCGTTGCGCGTCGGGTCTTGACTACCTGCGTTCGCTGCTGGCCTTCGATGTATCGAGCATCTCAGCTAGTTACCCTGTAGAGAAGGCGCTCCTGAGCGTCTACCTGGATGCAACCTCGGGCGGCGCGGTGGATGGGGAATTGCGGGCCTACGAAGTGACGACAGCCTGGGCGGAGAACACGGCAACCTGGAAGACGCCGTGGATCAAGCCCGGCGGCGACTATGTAGAACCGGCCGTTGGCGCTGCTCGATCGACAAGAACATGGTCGGCAAGTGGATCACGATCGACGTGACCCCGCTGGTGGCGAAGTGGGTCGCCGATCCGGCGAGCAACCACGGCGTGATGCTGCGGCTGCGCAAGGTGAGCAGCGTCACGGGCTACCGGTTCGTCAGCTGCGGAGAACTGGGTGACAGCACATGCGCCCAAGCTGGAAGTGACCTACATGACCTCCATGAAGTAGGCTCCCATTCTAAGGGCGCTTCCTGGCACGATCGGTCCTCCTCCCAGTTCTCATCGCGAGTTCCGGGAGGAGGATGACCACAGCGCCACGCGGATGGCATGTGAGGGTACCACGGACTGACCGAAGTCCATCCGTGGTACTTTTTGGTAGTGGAGACATGGTCGGTTTGGCTTGTCCGGCGAAGGGGATCGAAGAACTGATGCGCATATCCTTGTCTGTGCAACGGCTGGCGCTGAGCCTGGCTGTTGACGTTTGGCTTGTTGGGCAGCGGTTGGCTCTCGCTGCGCGCGGCCGCGGCGCCGCCACCGCCACTGGTTGATAGTCTTGCCGCTGCCATCGGTGTGACAACGCCGGGGCAGCTTGTCGTGGGCGTTGCGCCGGACTTCGCCGAGGATGACCTGGAGGTGATGCTGGCCAGCAGCGGCGCGACCCTTGAAGAGTGGCTGCCGGACCTGGGGCTGGCGCTGGCTTCTACACCGATCGGTGAGGAGCTGGCGGTAGCCGAGTCGCTGGACGCTGAGCCGGCGGTGGACTTCATCGCGCCACACCGCAAGCTGGCCCGCGTCGCCGATGTCCCGCTTGATCCGTACTGGAGTCAGCAGTGGGGCATGGCAAAAGTCGCCGCGCCGGAAGCCTGGAATATGGCCTGGTCCGATCCGAGCGTCGCTATCGCCATTGTCGACACGGGTATCCTGCAGGAGCATTGGGATCTGCGCGATCACACCTGGCATAACCCGGGCGAGAGCGCCGTAGACCCGATCACCGGGGCGCGCACTTGCGACGCGCCGATTGCCCACAACGGCCTTGATGATGACGACGAATGGCTATGTCGATGACTGCCGCGGCTGGGATTTCGTGTTTAACGATGCCGATCCCAATGACGAACACGGCCACGGCACCTTCGTGGCCGGCATCGCCTCGGCTGCGACAGATAATCCTAACCCTGAGGCGCCGGGCAGCTATGAAGGTGTGGCCGGCATGGGCCGCCAGGCGAGCCTGATGGCGCTGCGCGTCCTGGACAGCGGCGGCCGCGGCTACGCCTATGACATCGCAGCCGCGATCGACTATGCGATCGCACAGGGCGCCCAGGCAGTCAACCTCAGCCTGACCTTTCCGCCCACGACGCCGGATTCGCCGGACATCGATATCATACGTCGGGCGATTGCGGCGGCCCAGACCGCGGGCGTGCTGGTCATCGGCGCCAGCGGCAACGAGAACTACAACGGTGTTGATTACCCGGCGAAGCTTTCCGGTGTCCTGGCTGTGGGCGCCAGCACGCGCGCGGATACCCGCGCTTACTTCTCCAACTATGGAGCACGCTTGGACCTTGTGGCGCCCGGTGAAGGCATCTTTTCGACCCTGTGGGCGCCAGGGCAGCACAGCTACGGATACTATGGCAGCTCAGGATCCGGGCACGTCCTTTGCAGCGCCCCTCGTGGCTGGCACAGCAGCGCTGGTGCGCGGTCTGCGGCCGGATTTGACCCAGGAGGCCGTCTATGAGCTGATCCGCCGCACGGCCGATGATGTGGGCACGCCCGGCTTTGATCTGTACACAGGTTGGGGGCGCCTGAACGCCTCATCGGGCCCTCGCCGAGGCCGCGATGGGCCTGCGTCTCGACCTCGCTGTCGATCATGCCACGGTGGCGGTGGGCGGGCAGACGCCCGTACACGTGCAGGTCACCGCGCCTGCAGGCGCGGCCGCAGGCTTCGGCGCGCGCGTTGGACTGACTGCCGATCTGGGCTCCACGGCGCCGATCACCGTGACCGCGGACAGCCAGGGCCATGCTTCGGCTGTTTTCACCGCTGGCCCGACCATGGGCGCCGCGCACATCGTGGCTTCGCTGGGTGGCATCACGGCTGCGCTGCCAATCACGGTGACTTCCGGCGTGCCGATGCGGCTCGAAGTCGTGTCAGTCCCACAGGTTGTCCCGGTTGGCGGTCAGGCGGAGATCACGGTGACGGTGACGGATGAAGGGGGCAGTGATGTGCCGGACGGTGTTGAGGTGTCGTTTGCGACGACCCTTGGCGCGGTGGCGCCGGTGACCGTCACCACCCAGGGCGGTCGTGCCGGCACGATTCTCACCGCGGGGGTGCCTGGCGGCATAGCGGTGGTGCAGGCCAGCGTCGGCGGACTCACGGCGACCGTCCCGGTGACGATTGTCGCCCCGAGCGAACCCTTCACACTCACGCTGGCTGCTGATCCGGCGCAACTTCGGGTCGGCGGCAGCCCGGGGCGTCTGACCGCGACCGTCACGGATGCTCTGGGGCATCCCGTCGCAGACGGGACTGTCGTGCAGTTTGCCGTCGATCGTGGGATGCTCTCAGCCCTGACAGCGCAGACTGCCGGTGGACAGGCGAGCGTCTGGCTGGCGCCCGGGCTGGCGCCAGGTGATGCGCATGTGAGCGCGCGGGCCGGCGCGGCGCGCGGCGAGCTGGTCGTGCCGGTGCTGGCCGATCAAGCAAGCACCGTGGCATTGAACGCCGATCCTGACGAACTTGTCGTCGGCTACAACAATGTGTCACACCTGCGCGCCGATGTGCGGGATCGCTTCGGCAATCCGGTCACTGACGGCACGCCGGTCACCTTCACGGTGTCCTTGGGGCGGGTGGCGCTCGAAACGGTGCTCACATCAGGGGGCGTGGCAAAGGTGGACTTCGTCGGCGAACTGGTCGCTGGGACCTCCGCCATCACCGCGACGGCGGAGGGGGGCGCCCAGGGGTTCACCCGCGTGGCGATCCATCCTGGGCCGCCCGCACAGATGACCCTCAGCGTCAATCCTGCGCGCGTTGGACCGGGTCGCCAGGTCGAGTTGGCCGCTTCAGTTCAGGATCAATACGGCAACCCGGTGGCCGATGGCACGAAGGTCGACTTCCACAGCAGCGGAGGGCAGCTTACGCCTGCTTCGGCGCCTGTTTCCGCTGGTGTCGCCCTGACCCGGCTGGAGGCGCCAGCCGTACCGGGCAAGCTCGTTACCGAAGCGTTTTGCGGGACAGCCTCGGCCCACGCGTCGGTGGATGTCGTGTGGTTGGTTGCATTGCCCTTGGTGTGGCGGTAATCTCCGCACGCGCGCGGCCCAGCCTTTTGGAAGGCTTATGGCTTGCAGCGTATGACTGCCCCGCCCCCAGTGTGATACTCGTAGGTCTGTCCGCCTGCATCCAGTACGATGCGGTAACCGGGGGTGATCACCTGGGCGTACATTTGCCCGGGTCTTGCACAGCCCAAGCTGGCATCGTTCCAGTCTACCTGCTCCACTGAGATCACTGTGATCGCGTCAGCCGCGAGGCCCAGGTGCGCCGCCAGGTCGGCCACTGCAAGCTGTCGAGCGCTCGGTCGCGGCGTCGGAACGGTCGTTTGGGGCAACGGAGTGGGACTTGACATGGGCGCCTCCAAGGTTGGCTGGTCAGGTGGGGCAATCGGTGACACTGGCGCGGTCGGCAGCGGAGCACACGCGACAAGAAAGGTGAATACCAGAACACTCGCTGCACAGGCGATCAGAAGCGACTTCCAGAATGTCTGCATGACAGTTCCTCCTTGCTACAGCAGCAGCGACATCACTGTACTCCGAACGAGATTCAATAGCACCAACAGGATGATGGGTGAGATGTCCAGTCCGCCGATCGTCGGAATGAAGCGCCGGATCGGTCCCAGGAAAATATCCGCGACGCGGTGAACAGTCTGCAAGATACTGTAAGTCCAGTCCGGCAGCCGGACGCGCATCATCAGCACCCAGCTCCCGATGACATCCACCAGGATCAAGGCGGTGATGGCATCCAACGCAAAACCGATGAGTTTAGCCAGCGCGTAGTTCATTTGTCTGCCAACTCCCCTAGAGCCTTGGATCGCTGATACGCTGCCCAGATCGCCTTCGAGATGACGGTGCGAAAGCCGCCCTTTTCCAGTTGATACAGCGCCGCGGCGGTGGTGCCGCCCGGCGACGTGACCTGGTTGCGCAGCTCTGTGGGATGCGTCCCGCTGGCGCGCGCGATGGCGACCGATCCTTCCATGGTCTGATACACCAATTCCTGCGCGATCCGGCGGCTGAAGCCCATGTGGACGCCCGCATCGATCAGGGCTTCCATGAACATAAAGATGTAGGCTGGGCCGGTGCCGCTGAGCGCCGTCGCCATATCCAGGTAGCCCTCATCGCCGACATAGATTTCCTTGCCCAGCGCCCCCAGGATCGCCTGCGCCTGCTGGCGGCCGAGCTCGTCCACAGCCTCGGTGGCCGTCCAGACCGTCATCCCCTGGCCCACCTGGCCGGGCGTATTGGGCATGGCCCGGATGATCTTCTCGATCCCCAGCCCGCGGCGGATCACGTTGATCGGCGAGCCGGCGACGATACTGAGGACCAGGCCCTCGGCATCCAGCCCCGCTCGGATGTCCGGCAGAATGGTGGGGAGCGTCTGCGGTTTGACGCTGAGGATCGTGATCTTGCCGGCGCGTGCCGCGGCCAGGTTGTCGGTCGTGGTGCGCACGCCGTAGCGGCCGTGCAACGTCTGCAACCGATCGGGCAGCGGGTCGCTGGCGGTGATGGCTTCCGGGTCAATCAGCCGCTGCGCGAGGATCCCTCGGATCATGGCCTCGCCCATAACGCCGGAGCCGATGAAGGTGAGTGTCGTGTTTTTGAGCATGTGATACCTGCTTTCGTGATACGGGATACGTGATGCGTGATGCGTGATGCGTGATACGTGAGATGCGATGATGCGTGATGCGTGATGCGGGATTAATGGCGAGCGTTCTTTCTTGCACGCTTCACGTTTCACTCGTCACGCAGTACTAAGTCCGTTCTCCGAAGATCGCCCTTCCTACACGCACCAAAGTTGCGCCCTCTTCGATCGCGACCTCGAAGTCGTCGGTCATCCCCATCGAAAGGTGGCGCCAATCGAGCTTGGGATAGCGCCGGGCCAGGATCGTTCGCAGGTCGTGCAGCCCGGCGAAGAGCGGGCGCACGTCCTCGGGATCGGCCGCGATCGGCGCCATCGTCATCAGGCCTTGCAGCGCCAGCCCCGGCAGCGCGATGATCGCCTCCACCGCGGCGAGCAGTTCCTCCGGCTGGAACCCGTACTTGCTGACCTCGCCCGAGACGTTGACTTCCAGCAGGATAGGAAGATCACCTACCCCCAACCCCCCTCCCTTGGCAGGGGAGGGGGCAGGGGGAGAGGTCACAAACCGGCTCAACCGCTGCGCCAGCTTGACGCTGTCCACCGAGTGCACCATGGCGGCCCACGGCAGCACATCCTCGGCCTTGCGGCTCTGCAGGTGGCCGATCATGTGCCACTCGACGATCGACGATGGACCATTGACGACCGACCACGGACGACCGAGCAAGGCCGCAACGGCCCGGACTTTGGGCGCGGCTTCCTCCACCCGGTTCTCGCCGAAGACGCGCAGCCCGGCGGCATAAGCCGCCGCGACCTCCTCGGCCGTGTGCGTCTTGCTGACCGCCACCAGCGTCACCGCGTCAAGGTTGCGCCCGCCGCGCCGCGCGGCTGCGGCGATCCGCTCCTGGACAGCAGCGATTCGGGATTGCAGTTCGTGTATCTCCACGTAAACACCTTGACGGCCGAAGACCATATACCTATTCGCGCTTCCCGCGGCACGCAAGTGCTGATTAGGACCCGAGACGAACGCGACGCGTCATCAGTCACGCATCACGCATCACGCGTCACGGAGCATCATCACCGCCCCAAAATGCCCCGTCTTCCCCTGTCCGGCGCGGTATGAGTAGAAGTCGTCCGTCCGGCAGGCGGTGCAGAGTCTCGGCGCTCTCGATCTGATCGGACGCCGGCCTCAGTCAGCCAGCGCTGATTCGCCGCCCACAGATCGAAGTGTGGACGCCCGCCGTTGTGGCTGGGCAGCAGGTCGGCGGGCCGGTCGAAGGCCGCGTGGACCGCCGAGATCACATCCTCGCCCACCTCGTAGCAGCACGGGCCGATGCTGGGGCCGATCGTGGCGACCATCTCAGCGGGGCGGCTGCCGTACTCGGCCACCAGCGCCTCCACCGCGACGCGGCCGGCCGCCTGCACCGTGCCGCGCCAGCCGCTGTGGATCAGCGCCAGCGCATGGTGCGCCGGGTCGTAGATCAGCACCGGCGTGCAATCAGCGTAGCGGAGCAGCAGCGGCACGCCCGGCTCGTCGGTGATCAGCGTGTCGTAGCCCGGCCAGATCTGGCCGCGATCGGCGACGCCGACGCGGCGCACGTTGGCCGTGTGGCGCTGGTTCGGGCTCACCAGGTGTTGGCGCTGCAAGCCGAGAGCGCCGCACATCCGCTGCAAGTTCTCTTCCACCGCGGCCGGGTCGTCGCCGGTACCCTTGGTCAGATTGAGACTGGTCCACTGATCGGAGCTCACCCCGCCGTGCCGCGTCGTCACCGCATGGATCAGCTCCGGGAACACGTCCAGCGCCGGAAAGGTGTAGTAGGCCAGGTCGCTGTGTTGGTGTCGGTTCATGGTTGTTGGAAACTGGAAGCTTGAAACTGGAAGCTGGGAACTGGTCGCTGGCCATCCAGCTTCAAGCTTTCAGCTTCCGGAACGCACACGCCGCACGCCAGACAATCGACTGCGCCGGGCGGACAGCGGTGGCCGGGCTTCGCACGCTCGGATAATTTGAGCTCGTAGCGCAGGTAGGTCGTCTTCATGCCGCTCTCGATGACGTCCCAGGGCAGAGGGTCGTGCTGGCCGCGCTCGCCCAGGTAGTCTTCAGGCGCCAGGCCGTGGCGCGCCAACGCTTCCCGGAAGCCGCGGGTGGTCGGGCGAGGGAGGTCGAGCAGCACGGGCGCCAGCCGGCGATCACCGCGGGCCAACACCCCCTGCACCTCGGCCCACTCCGGCGAGTCGGCGCTGACCTCCACCCCGTGCCGCGCCAGCGCGCGCGCTGCAAGCTCTTCTGGCGCGCCTGGAGCGTCTTGGCGGGCGTCATCGCCATCCACTGGAAGGGCGTGTGCGCCTTGGGCACGAACGGCGTGGCGTTGATGGCGATGTTGCGGCGGAAGATCGCGCGCGCCTTCAGCGTCAGATCGACGATGCCCTGGATGTCGTCGTCGTCTTCGGTCGGGTGACCCACCATGAAGTACATCTTCAACAGGGGAAAACCCAACGACTGCGCCAGCTCGACCGCGGCCAGTAAGTCGGCCTCGGTCTGCCGCTTGCTGATCACCGTCCGCAGCCGCTCGGTGCCCGCTTCGGGCGCGATAGTCAGCGTTTGTGTGCCGCTGGCAGCCATCGCCCGAAGCAGCGGCACGCTGATGGGATCGGTGCGCATCGAACTCACGGTGATGCGCGCGCCCATGCCTTGCAACTCCGTCGCCAGCTCGTCGATCTGCGAGTGGTCGGAGACGGCCGCCGAGACCAGGCCGATGGTCGGTGGCTGGCTGCCCGTCCGCCCGCCGTGGGCGAAGATGGGCAGCGGCTGCGCCAATCCGGCGCGCGCCCATGCCAGGATGCGGGCAAGCGGCTGCTCGCGGGGCGGTCGGTAGACATAACCGGCGAGGCAGAACCGGCAGCCGCGGCCGCAGCCGCGCGCGATCTCGATCAGGTGGCGGTTGGGGAACTCAGCGTCGGGCGTGTAGAGGCAGGAGACCGGCTCCATCGCCTCCGGTTCGCGCACCCAAAGCCGTTCGACTGGCATGTAGGACGGGTTGGCAACCCGTCCTACGGCTTTCCGATCAGGAACATAGACCCCCGGCAGGGCAGCCAGTTCGTCCAGCAGCTTCTCCCGGTCGCCACCGATGCCATCGGCCAGCAGGTCGGTCAGCCGCGGCAGCAACTCCTCCGCCTCGCCGATCACGATGGCGTCGAAGAAGGGCGCCAGTGGCTCCGGGTTCATGCTCAGCGCCGGCCCGCCCGCGATCAGCAGCGGCCAATCCCGTTGCGCCGCGTCTTCCAAGTTCATCCCTGCCCCCGCGGGCATGATGTCGCTGCTCCGATGCTCGGCCAACGGCGGGATGCCCGCCTGCCGGAGCATCGCCGCAACGTTGAAATAGTCCATCTCGAACGAGACGGTGAAGGCCCACACGTCGAATTGCGCGGCCGGCGTCCCCGATTCCAGGCTGAGCGGCGGCTGGCCCGCGGCGAGCGCCTTCTCATCCCAGAAGACGCGCTCGCACACCACATCGGGTCGGCTGTTCCAGGCGCGATAAAGGATCTGCAGCGCCAGGCTGGACATGCCCACCGCGTAGCGATTCGGATAGGCGAGCGCCACCGTGAGCTTGCCCCCGTGATCCTTATAAATCGTCCCCGTCTCGCGGCTCAAAACCGATTTCGCCGCCTCAATCTGCTTCCACGAACTCAAAATTGATCCTCAGTTTACAGTTCTCAGTTTTCAGATGTCAGCTTCCAGTTTCCAGTTTCCAGCAACCAGCTTTCAGTCTACTGCAATCGATAGGTCCAACGCTGTAAGCGGGCGATCCATTCCGACGGCACGATCTTCCACCCGTCCAGTGCGGTAACAAGAATCGCGGCCGCCTCGCGGGCAGGCGTACCAGGCCCGCACCGGTGGCGCGATCCGATCCACCTCGGTGCTCGTCGGGCTGGTGACGACATCCAGCCCGACGCGGCGAAAGAGCCAGCGCGCCCGATAGAGGTGCAGCGGATGGCTGACCAGGATCGCCTTGCGCCAGCCCTGAGCGGCCATCACCTGCGCGGTGGAGGCGGCGTCCTCGATCGTGTTGCTGCTGCCATCGGCCAGGATAGATGCGCTCGGCCGGGACGCCCAGCTCGATGGCGAAGCGGCGGCACACCGCGGCGGCGGACAGCCGTTCGTTCTTGAAGCCGCCGGTGCAGATGATGTGCGGCGCATAACCTGCCAGCCACAGATCGACGGCATGATACGTGCGGCTGGTCAGATCGGAGCCGGGACTGCCGTCCGCGTTGACCCGCGCACCCAGCACGACGATCGCGTCCGCCGCTTGCGCGTCATCGCGCGCCCAGAGACGGTCGATCTGCAACGCGAGGAAGGCGAAGCTGAGCAGCGCGATGAGCAATAGCAGGGCGAGTGCGCGCAGGATCGTGCTGAAAGCGCGTTTCATGAGGAGAGATTATAGCATAGGCACAGTTTGCGCGCGAAAAGATGAGATGGTTTTTCGTGTCGTGGTGCCTCTATTCACACTACCAGGACTCGGCCGCTGTGCTGGGGATGTAGGGAATCAGCCCTTTCCTGAAGGCAGCTTCTTGAATTTCTCGGGGCACGTGACGGGCATCGATGATGAGACCGTTCACGGAAATCATCCAGGCCATCGGATTGTCCTCGATCCGGCTCGGCAAAGTCCACTCCGGATCCATGAGGCCGATGTGCAACTGATCCATGATCTGCTTGGACTTGTTGCCCACAGTGCTTTGGCTGAGTCCGAACCGTCCGGCGAGATCGTCGGCGCGCATGTGGGGTGTCTGGCTCTTATCGAATAGAAAATTGACGCGTCCGACGGTATGGACGATCGTCGCCGCCCACGTGTTGATTCGGCCACCCTCCAATGGCGACGGCCGCTTGCGGCTCAGCTTGGCCGTCAGCGCGTGGCACACCTGGGCGTACTCTTCGTTCAGGTGCGCCGCGCAGAAAGCATCCGTCAACCCGATGATCTCATGGTAGACCGGGCGCATCTTCAAAGGAACAGACTCGATCGAGGATGAACTCATTGGATCGGCTCCTATTTCCTTGTCTACCTGTTTCCTTGTCTACCAATCTACCAATTTACCAACCTACCGATTACCAATCAACATTCACTATACCCACACGCATAGCACTTCCGGCACCCTTCCGTCGGGATGAAGGTCGCCTGGCCGCAGTCGGGGCACAGGTCGCCGATGGGGCGATCCACGATCGGAAGCGGCAACTGCTCGGCGTGGTCGTGCCCCTCCGGCTCGGATGGCTCCTCAGCAATCTCGTATTCGCTGTTGAGATGCTCACGCAGCACCTGGGCGACGGCGTCCGGCAGCGAGCGTACGCGTTTGGCGCCGAAGCCCATCGACCGGCCGCCGCCGATGCCGGCCAGTTGGTCTACGACCATCTTCAGCCGCTCGTTGGCATCGAGCGGCGAAGGCAGGCGCAGCACCAGCGAGATCAACCGGCCCAGCGCCTCCGACACGGCAGCGACATCGCTCCCCGCCTTGCCGACGTTCATGAACACCTCGAACGGCTGGTTGCCGCCGTTGATGTTCACCGTGACGTAGGCTGTGCCGAGCGGTGTTTCTTTGCGGTAGGTGAGGCCGCGCAGCGCACTCGGTCGCGGCCGACGCTTCGGTTCCGGGTAGGCGCCGGTCGGAGCCGAGGCAGATTCGGAAGCGCCGGCCGCGACTTGCTTCGGGGCACCCGAGCTCGCTTGCTCTTTGCCGTCCTTGGCTTCGGCCGTCGCCTTCGTCTCAAGCACCACATCCTGCCGGCTGCCGGTGACGTACACGGTCAGGCCCTTGCAGCCCAGGCGCCAGGCGAGCTGGTAGGCTTGCTCCACGTCTTCGACGGTGGCGGTAGACATAAAATTGATCGTTTTGCTGATCGAATTATCGACAAACGCCTGGATCGCCGCTTGCATGCGGACGTGCTCCTCCGCGCTGATGTCCGACGAGACAACAAACGTATGGCGGAGCGCCTCAGGTACTTCGTCAACATCCTGACAACTGCCGGTTGCGGCGATGCGGTCGCTGATGCGGCCGCGAGTGGCCTCGTCGATGTTCGCCCGCTTCAGGGCTTCGTCGAACAGCGGGCTGGTGTAGGTCAGCAACAGGTCGCGCGCGCCATCTTTGACCGTGCGGGTGTAGGCCAGGGCGAAGACCGGCTCGCAGCCGTAGCCCTCGCAGCCGGCCACAGTGCCGATGGTGCCGGTGGGTGCAACCGTGGTCTGTGCGGCGTTGCGGATGCCGTGGCGCCGGATGCCTTTGACAACTACATCCCAATCCAGCGCCGGGCGGTCCCAATCGTGCGCATACGGCGCCAGCGGTACAGGCGGCTGCCACTTGAGATCTTCGGGGTCGTAGATGCTGCCCTTGATCGCCAGGAATGGGCCGCGCTCTTGCGCCAATTCGATGCTGGTAAGCATACAGTGGTAGCGGACGAACTCCATGATCTGGGCGGCGAATTCCTGGCCCTCCGCCGAGCCGTAGCGCACGCCCAGCGCGTACATCAGGTCGCCCAGGCCCATGATGCCCAGGCCGATGCGGCGGGCGCGCAGCGCCGATTCGCGCAGTTGCGGTACGGCGGGCACGTATTTGTTGGCATCGACCACGTTGTCCAGGAAGCGCGTGGAGACGACGACGCTTTCCCGCAGCTTGTCCCAGTCGACGCGGCCGTCGGCGGTGACATGCTGCGCCAGGTTGACCGAGCCGAGGCAGCAGTTCTCGTAAGGCCCTAACCACTGCTCTCCACACGGATTTGTCGCCTCCAGTTCATACAGATGCGGCACGGGGTTGCTGCGGTTCGCCGCGTCCAGGAAGAGCGCGCCCGGGCTCACCGTTGTGATGTGCGTACGTGACGATCTTGTCGAACAGGTCGCGCGCCCGTACCGTGCGCCACACGCGGCCGTCGCGCGGGGCTGACCAGCGGGAAGTCGGTGTCTGCCTCGACGGCTTGCATAAACGCATCGGTGATACCGACGGAAATGTTGAAATTGCTGATGTGGCCTTCTTTTTCCTTACACGAGACGAACTGCTCGATATCGGGATGATCGACCCGCAGCACGGCCATATTAGCGCCGCGGCGTGTGCCGCCCTGGGCCACCTCGCCGAACGCGATGTCGTACACCTGGAGGAAGCCGACCGGTCCCGTGGCGACGCCCGCGCTCGATGCGACCGAATCGCCCTTGGGCCGCAGCCGTGAGAAGGAGAAGCCGTTGCCGCCGCCGGTCTGCTGGATCAGCGCCGCGTCGCGCAGGGTCTGGAAAATGCCGTCGGACTGCCGCCCCATGTCATCCGAGATGGGGAGGACGAAGCACGCGGCAAGCTGACCCAGCGGCGTGTCCGCGCCGGTGAAGGTGGGGGAATTGGGAAAGAAGCGCAGACTGGTGAGCAGCGCGTAAAAGCTCTCTTCCGTGGTCGTTGCATCGTAGCCGTAGGTCCCATCCGGCTCGGCCACGGCGTGCGCCACCCGGCGGAACATCCCCTCGATGGTCTCCGCGGGCTTGCCATCCAGTCCTCGACGGAGATAGCGTTTGTGCAAAACCTGCCTGCTGTTATCCGATAACCCGATTTCGGTCGGTGGGGTGAGCTCGGGTGCAAAAGCCTTCAGCTTGGGGGACATGAGAAAGTTCCTCCGGGTAAGTCAACGGGTCAATGAATCAGCGAATCGGCGCGTTGGTACGGCATCATCTACCCTTCGTCATTCGTCCTTCGTCGTTCGTCATCTGCTACTTGCGCTCCGCCATCAGCCGATCGAGCTCCTGCCGCAGCGCCTGCACGTCCTCCATCTCCATATAGACGATCGCATAGCGGATGTAGGCCAGCGGATCGAGCTCCTTCAGCTTCTCCAGGATGAGCTGGCCGATGACCTCGCTGCGCACCTCGGCTTTGCCCAGGCTGAACAGATATTCCTCGATCTGGCTCACGACCCGCTCGATATCGGTCATGGCGATGGGGCGTTTGGCGCAGGCGATGCGCAAACCCTGGAGCAGCTTGTAGCGGTCAAAGGGTTCGCGCCGGCCGTCGCGCTTGACGATCAGCAGCGCCTCCGAGATCTGCTCGTAGGTGGTAAAGCGTTTCCGACAGCTCTGGCATTCCCGGCGCCGACGGATGCTGTCACTGGCGGCGCGGGTATCCACGACCCGTGAGTCAGGTTGGCCGCAATAGGGACACTGCATCTCACATACTCCTGATCAGGCGTCGGCTGCTGCCGACAGAAAGCCCACCTTTGCCTGGCTCGCTCGGCCAATGGCGCTGACACAGCGAGTGGCGAGGTGGGGTGGCCGTGCGCGGAATGATCAGTGCGCGGTGGTATATCGAGTCAACGGAATCAATTTCTCAGGAATGATTGTTTCGCAAGCCACAATATAGTAGGACGCGACGCCGCGACATACTGCCAATTGTATCAGCTAGAGTATAGCATACAATAGTGAGGGGCGAGACGCAAAAACGTGTGAGGGAACCGTAACTTTAAGGTTTATACCAAGAGGTCAGACAAGTGTGTCTGCATCTGGGGGCGCTGCACGAAGCGGCGCGATGACCTGGCCGAAGTCCTCAGATATCGCGCCGCCCGGTCGCGTGGTTAACTCTGGCGTGAGCGCCGCAGGAAAGCCGGGATGTCGAGGTCCTCGCGGTCGTAGGTGCGTTTGGGTGGCAATTCACCGTCGCGACCGTCGTCGCCACCCGATACCCTTTGCTCTTTGATGGCGTCGAAGCCCGTGGCGATCACAGTGATGCGGATGCCGTCTTTCATGTTCGGATCGACCACGCGCCGAAGATGATGTTGGCGTCGGGGTCGGCGGTGCGCTGGATGATCTCGGCTGCCAGATTGACTTCGTGCAGCGCCAGGTCGGCGCCGCCGGTGACGTTGAAGAGGATGCCCTGAGCGCCTTCGATGCTTACGTCCAGCAGCGCACTATGGATGGCCTGCTCGGCGGCCTGCTGCGCGCGGTTGTCGCCGCTGGCCTGGCCGATCGACATCAGGGCCGAGCCGCCCTCAGCCATCACGGCGCGCACGTCGGCGAAGTCGAGGTTGATCAAGCCGGGGATCGTGATCAGCTCGGAGATCCCCTGGATGCCCTGGCGCAGCACATCGTCGGCCACCAGGAACGCCTGTTGGATGCTGGCCTCCTTATCCACGACCTGCAGCAGGCGATCGTTGGGGATGACGATGAGGGTGTCTACACTTTCCTTCAGCCGCTTGATCCATCTTCGGCCACGCGGCGGCGCCGCGCTCCCTCGAAGGTGAACGGCTTGGTGACCACGCCGATGGTCAGCGCCCCTGATTCTTTGGCGAGTTTGGCGACGACGGGCGCGGCGCCTGTGCCCGTGCCGCCGCCCATGCCGCAGGTCACAAAGATCATGTCGGTGCCCTTGAGCAGCGCTTTGATCTCCTCGGCGGACTCCCCGGCAGCTTTCTCGCCGACCCCCGGATCACCGCCCGCGCCCAACCCCTTGGTGAGCTTATCCCCGATGCGTAGACGCTGCGGCGCGTCGGCGAGCATCAGCGCTTGAGCATCCGTATTGATCGAGATAAACTCGACACCGCCGAATGCCCTGCTCAATCATGCGGTTGACGGCGTTAGAGCCGCCGCCGCCGATGCCCAGGACCTTGATCTGGGCGGGGTTTTCGACAAGGCCGACTGGGGACCTTTGGTGGTCATAGGTGCGCTCCTTCAACCCGAAGAGACTTCGGCGATCTTCAGGGAGCCGTCGCCTGGACAGCGTTCGGCTCGGATGGGAAAGTCACTGGCTCGACGCAATTACACGCGGATAAACGGTCGTGCATCTCAGGCCGTCGAAACCGGCAGTAGACGCCGAAAGAATTTTACCACAGGTTCCCACCAGGGGCCACTCGGCGGCAACGCCAGCACCTGGCCGCGTGCCGCTGCGTGCCCCAGAGCAGCAAACCGACGGCTGTGGCGTATTCTGGGCTGCTGAGATCGGTAACGGCGGCCCCCAGGCCGGTGGGACGCCCGAACGCGCACGGGCCAGGTCAACTGGCTGCGGCACAGATCGGTCAGGCCGGCCAACTGGGACACCCCGCCGGTCAGGACTACTCCCGCAGGCAGCAGGCCATCATAACCGCTGCCTGTCCACCACGGAGGACCAGATCGATAACCTCTTCGGCCAGCGCGTTGATAATCTCTGCCAGTAGTCGCCGGTGGATTACCTGTTCGCCGTCTTCGCCGAAGCGTCGGGCGCGGACCTCGCCATCGATCGGTACCTGCTCGGGCAAGGCGCGGCCGAACTGCTTGATCAATGCCTCGGCTTTGTCGTAGGGCATCCGGAGCCCAGCAGCCACGTCGCGCACAAAGTGATCGCCGCCGATATCCAGAACGTAGGTGTGGTCGGGCGCGGATTCCAGGTAGATTGCCAGGTCGGTGGTGCCGCCGCCGATATCTACCAGTGCGACGCCGGCCTGGCGTTCCTCATCGGTCAGCACTGCCTCGCCTGAGGCCAACGGCTGAAGCACGAGGTCTTCGATCTCCAGGCCATTGTCGTGGACGCAATTTACCAGGTTGGTGATGGCCGAGGCCGCGCCGGTGATGATACTGGCGTCTACTTCCAGTCGGTAGCCAAACATGCCGATCGGGTTCAGGATGCCTTGTTGATCATCCACCGTATAGGTGCGTGCAACCGCATTGATGATCTCACGATTGTGGGGCAGGGCGATGTTGCGGGCCTGCTCCAATGCCCGGTGGGTATCCTCAGAAGCGATTTTGCGTCCGTTGCGACCGACGGCCACGACGCTTTTGCTGCCGATGGCCGCCACATGGGCGCCTGCGATGCCCACGTAGACGGTATCCATGGTGACGCCGCCGGCTGCCGCCTCGGCCTGCTGGACCGTGAGACCAATGGCCGCGGTCGCGTCAACCGTGTTGACGACGATACCTCGTCGCAGTCCCTTAAGGGCGCGCGGCCCATACCGGTCACGCGCAGCTTGTTGTTTTCATCGAGTGCCCCGATCAAGGCACAGACTTTAGTCGTGCCAACATCCAGGGCACAGATCATCTCACGCACGGTCCCCCCGTCATCGCCAGAACGCCTGGCGTGCGCTGTATCGCATATCAATCACCGACGGTCGTTCGCCGCGTGTCGTAATTTCGTTCTCGATGGCGTCGAGCATGGCCAGTTTGGAGATGATCTCCTCGGTGCCCAGCCACACAGTCCAACCTTTCGGGCTGCGTAGATAAATTCCTTCCATTTTGCCGTAGGAGATCTCCATCAGGTCAGGGCGCGCTTGCCGGATCGAGATGAGCTGCGGCAGGATCGCGCGCCAGGTTGGTAAACTGTCTGCCAAAGCTGTGCCCGATAAATCGTTGAGGGTCAGCGGCGGCGGTTCGCCGGCCTGCGGCACCTCGGACCCATCGCCGCGAGCCAGAGGGTGGTGGTGATACCATGCCAGGTGACCAACGGCAGGTGCTCGCGGTACGTCGATCAGGACCTGATTAGGCAGCCGCACATGTACATCCGCTGCTGCGATTCCCGGCAGCGTAGCCAAGCGCTGAATTACATCGTCTCGCCTGATCAGCAAGACGTTGCGGCCTTCCACCTGACTGACGGCAAAGATGTCCTGGCTGGAGATGCGTTGGCTCCCGCCTATCAGCGTGGTGCTGGCCGACACAGTCAACTGCGGTAGCCTCAAGACCTCCCAAAACCCCATGATGCAACCGACCACGACCAGCACGATGATCCCGATGCGTAAATAAGTCCGCCATGATTCGCCTAACCATACTCGCGGCTTCCTGGCGGCCCGCGTTGGTTGCTTCATTATCCCTGACGGCGAGACGCGCGTCGCAGTAGTCTGGGCGCGGCGCATCTGTTTGCGGGGTTTCGGCGGCGGTTGCTGCCACCTCAGCCCGGCAGGCTCCTCGGTCTTGGTCTTTGAGACTGATTGGTCTTTGAGACCGGGGGATCTTTGCGTCGCAGCATCGCCATCGGAAAAAATCCTGGGTTGAGTCGCTGGTTTTGCGCTACAGCGGCATTGCGCCGGCATAGACGTTTTGGGACCGCTGTGATCGGCGTGCCGCTCCTGCGCCAGCTCAATCAAGCGGTCAATCAATTCGGTGTATGGGACGCCGGAGGCCGCCCATAACTGCGGGTACATGCTGATCGACGTGAAGCCCGGCAAGGTGTTCACCTCGTTGAGGTAGAGTTCGCCGGATACGTCATCCAGCAGGAAGTCTACCCGAGACAGCCCCGCTGCGTCAAGTGCCAGAAATGCTTGTACCGCCAGCTTGCGCACCTGGGCGGCCTGGTCCGCGGTGATCGGCGCAGGGATGCGCAGTTCGGAGCGGCCGTCCAGGTATTTGGCCGCATAATCGTAGAACGCATTGCTCGGCACAACTTCGCCCGGCACCGAAGCCAGCGGCTCATCGTTGCCGAGGACGCCGCATTCGATCTCGCGAGCGTTCGGCACCGCCGCCTCGATCAGCAGCTTGCGGTCGTAGCGGGCGGCCGCGGCCAGCGCGGCCGCCAACTCGGTGCGATCTCCGGCCCGGCCTACGCCAACGCTCGAACCCAGGTTGGCGGGTTTGACAAACATCGGATAACCCAGGTGGGCCTCCAGCTCGGCGATGACCGCGGCTGGCTCGGCCTCCCACCGTTTGCGTGTGACCGCCCGGTAAGGCGCCACGGGCAGCCCGTGGGCGATGAAGACCTCTTTGCTGGCGATCTTATCCATCGCCAGGCTGCTTGCCAGTACGCCGCAGCCCACGTAAGGGACGCCTGCCAGTTCCAACAGCCCCTGCACGGTGCCATCCTCACCGAACGGGCCGTGCAGCACCGGGAAGATCACATCCAGCGTGGGAAAACGACCGCCGGTCGTGCCCGGTACCATCACGGCCAGCGGCTGCGCGTGGTTCGGCTGGCAGTGCGGCCGGTCGGCCGGCTGTCAGCGCAGCCATCGGATCGCCGCCGTCAACCAGCGGCCGTCGTGCGTGATGCCGATGGGAACGAGGTCAAACTCCGTCCCGGTCGATCACCGCCATGACCGCCGTGCTCGAGGCCAGCGAGACTTCGTGCTCGCCGAGCGGCCGCCAAAGATAACGCCCACGTGGAAGTTTACGCTGCATACCATTCCCCAAGAAAAGGATTTCCGGGACGAGTTCGACGCCGCTGTTTTCCAGCACCCGTTTCTGCATCAAATTCAGCAACGCTCGGACATCCGTGGCCCGGCGTCTTCGACGTTGACGATGAAGTCGGCGTGGCGCGGCGAGATTGCGCGCGTGCCACCGATGCGATGGCCTTTCATACCGACGGTTTCCACCAGCCGGCCCGTGTGATCGCCCGGCGGGTACGGAGGCATGCCTGCCGGCGCTCGGTTCCACCGGCTGGCTGGCCCGGCGGCGCGCTAAGTAATTGTCAGCCAGCGCCGCCAGCGCCGTGGCGTCGCCCGATATCAGGTCGAACGTCGCAGTCAGCACCAGCGGCTGCGCTTCCCCGGCGGCCAACTGGCGTTTGAGCAGGCTGCTGCGATAGGTGAACGCGATCTGTTCCGTGGTGAGCGTCCGCCGGCCCTGGCCCGGATAGGCGACGATGGCTGCGACCAGGTTGCCGGCGATGTCGCCACCGTGGCGCCCGCGTTACCATCACCCCGCCCCACCCA
Source organism: uncultured Chloroflexia bacterium (assembly GCA_963841825.1). Taxonomy (GTDB): domain Bacteria; phylum Chloroflexota; class Anaerolineae; order CG2-30-64-16; family CG2-30-64-16; genus CAWJEL01. Next base: position 62,418 of record CAWJEL010000016.1, on the reverse strand, counting down.
CCGTGCCGGGCACACTGACGGCCGATTCGAGGCCGGCAAAGCCCGCTTTGATCGCTGTCCTGCGAGCCCGGCGAGCAGCACACCCGAATCAGCGATCAAATGTGGGTGGATCGGCGGGTGAGAGGTGTCCACCGCTGCGCTATTCGGGAATCGCCAATTCGCAGTCGCGACGTCCTGGTTGGCGATGACCAGCCCGCGTACCCCGGCGTCGCTGACCAGCACGTTGCTCCCCCGCCAAAACGGTGATCGGGATGCCGTGCTTGGCCGCCAATTCGGCCAGCCTGGCGAACTGATCCACGGTCGTTGCCGCCGCGTACACGGAGCCGGCCCGCTGATCGAAACGAGCGTGGCGTGCGAGCGGTCTCGTGCCGCGACCGCGACGCCCCATACAGCGGCGGGTCGGATTAGCTGGGCGAAGTTATCGGTATTCACAGCGGTGGATCGACCCGTCGTGTGCTCCGGTCCGCCACCGTTCATGCGTTCCTCCCTATCCTCGCTCACGCGTGAATCTCGCGCCAGGAGGCCGGCCAACACCAACTGCCCCACCCGGTTGCCATCACCCGCCAGGGTGATCACGATGTCGTCCGGCGCGACCTGCGCCAATAAATAGGTCGCCGTTTCCTCGACGCCGCCGATGTACTGCGCAGCGGGATGGTGAACGGCGTCGAGCAGCAACCGGCCGTGCATCCCCAGGTCGATCTTCTCCCGCGCTCGCGGACACGTCCAGGAAGATGACCTGATCGACATCCTCGAAGCTGTGCGCATAATCCGTCAGCAGCGCCTGGGTGCGGCTGTAGGTGTGCGGCTGGAACGCCGCCCAGATGCGCCGCGTCGGATAACGCAAACGCGCGCGCGGACAGGGTCGCGGCCACCTCGGTGGGGCGTGCGTGGAATCGTCGATCACGATCACGCCGCCCGCGTCCGCCGATGACCTCGAAGCGGCGGCCCGCGCCCTTGAAATCGTGCAGCATGGTCGTGGCCCCGACCGGGGCTCATGCCGTGCCAGTGCGCCACCGCCAGCGCAGCCAGGGCGTTGCGACATTGTGGCGGCCCGGCACTGCCAGGCTCAGGGTCGCGACCCGCGCAATCATCCAACCAGATTCCTCGCGTCGGTCCCACCGCGTGGACGTTGGTGCGCAGCGCCAGCGCCTGCCAATCGGCCTCAGCCGACACGCCGGAGCCTCGCGGATCTCGGCCCCGTGCGGCGTGGGGCATCTCCGAGCGCCAGCGTGCCCCGGTGCCATCGGCGCAGACGACAGCAGGCCCCCAGCCGGTAGTTGCGTCACGTACTGACGGAACGCAGCGGCAAAGGCGCTGGGTGTCGGGTAGCAGTCGACGTGATCCCATTCAACATTGGTGACGACCGCAGTTTCCAGCCGCAGGCCGAGGAACATGCGGTCGTACTCGTCCGCCTCGATGACGAACGGGCCTTGACCGGCGCGGCTGCCGTGAGCGTCGACGCTGGCCATCCCCTCGGCGGGCCCCACCATAATCCGGGCCGCCAACGATCAGGCTCGCATCCATCGCCGCGCGCAGCAGGATCGTCGCGATCATGCTGGTGGGGCTGCGGGTCTTCGCCGTGCGTGCCCGAGACGCCGATGCCGTGCTGACCTTCCATCGATGCGGTCCCAGGAAGTCGCTGCGTTTGACCACCGGGATGCGCCGCCGGCGGGCTGCGACGACCTCCGCGTTATCCGCCGGCACGGCAGACGAAATCGACACGAGATCGGCGCCTCGGACGTGCTCGCCCTGGTGGCCGCGGAGAGATCGCCGCCCCCCCCGGTTCGCTAGCTGCGGTGCGTGGCTTCATTGAGCAACTGATCTGAGCCGGAAACCGTGAACCCCTGCTCCAGGAGCAGCCCAGCGATGGCCGATAGCCCCGACCCGCCGATCCCCACCAGGTGAATGCGGACACGGCTGCGGCTCGGGCCCGCAGGCGCAGCAGGGCTGCCCAGGCAGGCTCGTTGACCGCAGCCGCGAGCGGCACGCCCAGAGGGTCAGGTTGGCGGGTCATAGCGATTATTTCCAGATGCGCAAGATCAATAGGAAGACAACCATCAGCAGGAGAACCTGCCAGCTAAAGATTGCCGGCCGGCATTAATCCGATCAGAGTCTTCGTTGATTGAACTATCCACAGGCTTGACCAACGAATTCAGGAGCGGCCAGCCAGCTTTTTGCGAATAATACCACATACTTCCTGCGAACAGATAACCATTGATCAGGCCGATTCCCAGGCCCAGGAACCGAACTCGTGCTCTTGATGGGAAAAACCAGCGTTAAGCCTTGGTATGAGATAAATGTCATCACCATCAGGAAGATAGCCGAACCGACCGCGATAATTGCCGGGGACGTTCGCTGGGTTGACGCCGAATACTGGGCGAGGAAACCGGTGATCTGGCCGGCGACACATGGGCAGTCAGTTGCAAGACCATCAGTGCGGCGAGCAGTATGGTCGTGACGCCTAACTCCTTGGCGACGCCACGCACGATGCCGATGACGCCGAACAGCAGCATCACAACCAGGAAAACAACTCCGACCGGTGTCATCTGATTACCCCTTCCGGCTGCCGCGATTCCCGATGAACACGGTCAGCAAAATGAATAGGAAGATGCCGGCCACGACTGCTCGTCTGGCAGGCACGACATCGCAAAGATATTCTGGATCCCCTCCACGATGGCCCGGCGGTAACCCTGGCTGGGCGGTGACGAGATGGCTGTCGATAGCGGGACAGACTTCAGCCCCGGGATTTTGATCGGCAGGGGCAGGATTGCCCATTGCGGTACGAGGGCTGCCAACAGATACGCCGTGTAGAAGTAACCATTGATGAAACCCGAGAGCTTAACCCGGAGAAGGAAGGTTTGGTGCGGAAAATCCGCAACAGGCCGAGCAGAAAGCCAAGGATCACCGCGCCGTTGAGGATGATCACCATCAGACTGGATGGCGCAGTGTTGATGAAGTCCTTGTCGCCCCCTGCTCGCCATGGCCACGGCCTTGTTGATGTAGTCGAACATCTCTGCGACTTTTTCGGGGGCCTGCTCACAGCATCAGTGAGCCGAGGATCATCACCAGCATCACCAGCGCAGCTTTCCAGCCGCGGAGGAAGCCCACAGGCCGAAGATGCCCCAGACGATGGCCAGCAAAATCACAAAGGAGACAGTCATAGTTGCACCTTCCACTTCCCGGTGCGACCCAATACCTCGATCCGACCTTCTCGCCCGTTCCCTGTGCTTGCCGAAAGGGGGCGGACTACGACGATTCCGGGGTAGTGCTACGCAGCGCGCCACCAGTTGACGTAACTTCTGTGCAAGCGCGGCTGCCGCCTCTGGTCGGGCCAGGAGCCGGGAGGCCGTGGCCATTGCAGCCAGGCGTGCAGGCTCTGAAAATAGGCCGAGCCGGTGGACGCCAGTCGGCCGGCCAACTCGCTATCGGGCACGACCAGCGCCGCTCCGCGGTCGGCCAGATAGGCGGCGTTGGCATCCTGGTGCTGCCCGGCGTAGGGATAGGGTACCAGGATGCTGGGCAAACCGACTGCCGGGAATTCACCCAACACCGACGTGCCGGCCCGGGCGATCACCAGGTCGGCGGCGGCGACATCATGCCTGAATCATCTCGTCGTTCAGATAGGGATACGGATGATAGCGGGCATCCGCTTCACCGGTTTGGGTGGCGATTTCCGCCGCGGCACGTCGTCCCGCATACGCCGATCGCCGGCCAGTCCCAATTGTCCACTGATATGCACAACCTGGCAATCGGCAGCAGTTGCGGCAACGCCGTCAGGAGCGCCTGGTTGATGCTGTGCGAGCCGTGGCTGCCGCCGAACACCAGCAATACCGGCAGGTCCGATCTCAGGTTCAGCGTGGCGCGCTGCCGGTGTCCTGGCGTGCGATTACAGTTCGGCCCGCACCGGATAGCCGGTGACCACGGCCTTGCCCGGGGAAAACGGTGCAACCTCGGGGAACGAGACGGCGACCGCCGTCGCCAGGCGGCTGGTCCAGCGGATCGCCTGGCCCGGTGTCAAATCGGGCAGATAGATCAGCAGCGGCACCCTCTCGGCCGGTGCGCGGCGACGTGGCCCAGGCCAACGGGGCCGCCACATAGCCCCCCGGTGATAAACGCTACGTTCGGCTTGACTACTCCGCACGAGCGCCGAGCACTGCTGCGTGCCGCGGCTCATCCGGGCCAGATTGCGAGCCATCACCACGGCGCCGTCCCCGGATCTGCCCGCTTGCGATCTGTGTGGAACGGGATGCCGGGCTCGCCGTGCCGAGTTTTCCTCCGGGCCGCCCCCTTCGCCCACATAGCGGATTTCCGCCTGACCACGTGCGGGCGGGCAGGCGCTCCGGTGAGTCCATGGCTGCCGCAGGCGAAACTTCGAGCGCTTCGGGGTACGGCCGCCGCCTGTTTTCCGAGTCGACGGCTGCCGCTGACGGAGCGGAGGGTCTGCTCGGAGACACCGGTGGCATTCCGACGAGCGCTTGAGCGGACAGCGGATTGACCAGCCTTGGGATCGGTGGGGGCAGCGTCCTCTAGGGCGTTGATCACGGCTAGGATGGGGTAGATGTGGCCGCCAGTCCCGCCACCTGAAACCAAAATGCGCATGAATCGCCTTCTTCTCTCGGTCTCCGAACGCGAGATGCTCAACAGAAGCCGGCTGCGATCATCGTGGCCAGCAGCGACGACCCGCCGTAACTCATGAATGGGAGCGGTTGTCCCGTCTCGGAATCAACATCAGCGAAGCGCCGATATGTACTGACGCCTGCACAGTAATCCAGGTTGTGATACCCAGGGCGGCCAGCGCCGCGAAACGGTCACGGCGTGTCGTGCGCGACGCTCAGGCCCCGGGTGAGCCCAGGGCCGTGGTACAGACGACCGCCAGCATCCCTGGCAACCCGAGGTCCTTGCCGATATTGGCAAACAGATAGTCACTCCATAGAAACGGCACCCCGGCCTTTGACTGCCAGAAGCTGGTGTCCGTGCCGATGCCGCCGCCAGAGCGCAGCAACGCCATGAAACGCAGCGTGTCGGGGCTGATAGCCGAGGGGTTGAAATGCACGGCGTACCATTCCCCAGCACGTTTCAGCGGATATTCGGATATGAACACAGCAGCGGTGAGCGCTGATAGGCCGATGGCTAGCAGTATCCCGAGTCGCTCCTCAATTGCCGCCCCCGACGAAGAAGATCGTCATGCCGATGGACAGGATGATGATCGTTACACTGATGCTGCGTTCTGCCGCAATCAGGCCGGCGACACCGAACAGAATGATCAGGAACGGAATCAGGCCGTCCTGAAATCCTGAAGATCTTGTCCCCGCGCACTGCTACCCAGGCTGCGACGTAGATGACCAGCGCAAGTTTGGCAAACTCACTGGGCTGAAAGCTGCCTCCCAACAGACGGCGACTCGCGCCAAAATCGTTGGTGCCCAGAACGAGCACGGCGGCCAGGAGCAGCACTGTGCCGACCATGATCGGCACGGCGAGCCGGCGCCACCAGTCATGGGGGATGAACGCCATGATGGCGCAGGACACCACGCCCAAGGCGATCCAGATGATCTGACGTGTGAAGAAAGTCGTGCCCTGGGTCGTAAAACTGGCGCTATAAACCATGAACAGGCCCAGCCCAAGCAGGGTGGCCATGATCACCACCAACGGATAGTCTGGGGCCGAAGTGATCGCAGCTCGCCGGGGTGGTCCCGCGCTGCGTCGGCGCGGCTGATGTAGCGTTTTGCGGCGGCTCGAAACTCATGGCAACGCCTCCACCAGAGCCGTGAAGTGCTGCCCACGCGTCTGCGAAGTCCTGGTAAGCGTCGAAACTGGTGCCACCAGGCGCCAACAGCGCAACATCGCCGGGTTGGGTGACCGCCGCCGCGACAGCGACCGCCGCCGCGAGATCAGCGCAACGCGTAAACGGCACGGGCGGGTCGCCGGAGGCGCGTTCATGTTGTCTTAGCGCTGCCGCGATCAGGTCGGCTGCTTCGCCGAACAGGATGATATGGCGGACATGCGGGGCGGCTGCGGCGCTTCGGCGATGCAGCTCGGCCGCGCACTCGCCCCACGGCAATTGCTTGTCCCGCCCGCCCAGGAGAACCACAAGCGGCTCGGCAAATGAGCGCAGCGCAGCAATCGTACGCTCGGGGGCGGTGGCGATAGAGTCGTTGATCCACGTCACGCCGTCGCGCTGGCGGACGATCTCCAGTCGATGCGCTACGCCGCCAAAGGTGGTCGCGACCGCGCGCATGGCCTGAACATCCGCGCCGGCAGCCCCAGCCAGGCTGGCCGCTGCCAGGATGTTCGCCAGATTATGCCGCCCGCGCAGACGTACCGCTTCTGCGCGGCAGATCTCGGTATCGGTCATGTCAGGGCGTCGCCAGATCAACGTGTCTCCCCGGAGGAAGGCGCCGGCTTCGACCTCCCCCTCAAGGCTGAAACCCAGTCGCGTCGCCTGGACCGGGAAGTAGACCGCCTCCTGTCCCTCGCCTGCCGCGATCTCACAACGGCCGCTGCGTAACCACGGGCCGGTGTAGCCATCATCAGCGCCCAGCACACAGGTGTCGCCACGCGCCTGGAAACGCAGGATGTTGGCTTTGGCCGCCGCGTAGTGGCTCATCGACGGGTGGCGATCCAGATGGTTCGGCGTGATGTTCAACACGGCGGCGATGCTCGGACTGTTGTCGAAGAGTTCGAGTTGGAAGCTCGAAAGCTCCATCACCACCTTGTCACCCGCGCCGATGGACTCCAGCCGATCGAGGAGGGGCGTGCCGATATTTCCGCCCACATGTACGGCATAGCCGGCGGCCTGGAGCATCAGTCCCACCAGGGTCGTGGTGGTCGTCTTGCCTGCCGAACCGGTCAGGCCGATGATTGGGCCGCGGCCATGCTGCAACGTGAGCAGACTATCGTTCGTCAATGGGATACCCCGTCGCATGGCTTCCTGCACGATAGGCAGCGCCGGTGAGACCCCACCGCTGAGGCACAGCAGTTGCGCATCATCCAGTAGACGCGAAGGGTGTTCGCCCAAAGCAAACTGCAACGTGCCCGGCGGCCGGCTATCGATAAGGTACTGTTCGAGTGCAGCGCGGGCCGGCCCCAGTTGTTCGGCGGTGCGCAGATCGCTGATTGTGACCGCGGCGCCCTGCATCAGGAAGAAGCGCGCGGCGGCTGTGCCCTGGCGCGCCATGCCCAGGATGATCACACGCGCACCGGCGTAGGACCGTCGCGCACCGGACGCCTCTTGGGGAAGACCAGCGACCGCATACTCAACCCTGTGATTCATTCTCGCCCCACCACAATCCATGCGCCGGGCCACAGGGCATGGAACTGTTCGGTAAGTGTCCGCGCCCATGCGGCGGCCACGGTATGATCCACGGCCCAGTTTCGATAATTGACTGCCACCACGGTGCCGCGTTCGGCCAATGTGCCATCTGGCAGCGGTTCCAGGGGCAGCGATTCCAGTTCCACCAGCAGGGCGTGAACGCGTACTTGATCCGGTGACAGCTTATCACCGCGGCAGGCTGCCAGGTCGTCCGCGACGCGGCCAGCGCGGCGTACGCCAGCCGCAGCGCGCCACTGTGATCACCGCGCGCCAACGCGAAATCCAACTCATCGCGGAACGGGCTGAGGGTGCGCAGAATCAGCCCGTCCGGCGTAGCCATGCAGCGGGCGGAGGCAGTTGCGCCCTCCGGCGGCACACTGCCGGCAGAGGGCGGCAGGATGCCGCGGAACTGGGTGAGTTCACTCATATTTTACAACAGTGCCAGCGCGATGCCGAACATCCCAGCCAGGATGCCGATAATGAAGAAGCGCCACACAACCTGCATCTCTGACCAGCCGAGCAACTCGAAATGGTGATGCAACGGCGCCATCTTGAAGATGCGTCTGCCCTGACCGGTGCGCCGCTTCGTCCACTTGAAAAAGCTCACCTGCAGGATATCGGATAAAGCCTCACCAACAAAGACCAGGCCCACAATCGGGAGCAGCAGCCATTGCCCGGTCATCAGCGCCACGACGGCGAGCGTGGCGCCCAGCGCCAGCGACCCGGTGTCTCCCATGAACAGTTGCGCCGGGTGCGAGTTGAACCAGAGGAACGCGAAGAGCGCGCCGACCATCACGAAGCAGAACGAGCTCAACGGATATTGCTTTTGCAGATTGGCGATGATGCCGAAAGCGGCAAATGCGACCGCCGAGGTTGAACCTGCCAGCCCATCCAACCCATCGGTAAGGTTCACCGCATGGGAAGAGCCGACGATAATAAACGCGGCGATCGGAATATAGATCAGCCCCAAGTTGATCTTCTCCGTGATACCTGGGATGGCTACGCTATGAATATCCAACACGAAATAGATGCCAGCGCTGATCATCAGCGCCAGGATGACTGAGTAGGAGGCCTTGAGCTTGGCGACCAACCCCTGTCCGTCGCCGCGCTGGCCGTGGATGCCAGCCCAGTCGTCACGCGCGCCCAGTAAGCCGAAGGCCAGCAGCGTCAACAGCGGAACCAAGATCGACTTGCCGATCAGCGAGCTGCCCTCGGCGAAGTTGAAGATCGCCAGGATGCGCTTGCCCCACGCCACGCCGCTGAGTAGATTCGCCAGGTTCAGCAACACGGTGATGATGAACACCGGGACCAGGAACAGCACCCCGCCCATTGTCGGGGTACCCATCTTCACCTGGTGGGTGTTCGGTCCTTCGATGCGAATCTGTTTGCCGATCTTCTTCCGACGTAGCAGGTTGATCAACGGCCGGCCCCAAACCACCGTCAGCAGGAATGCCACGGATGCCAGGCTCAGCGCGAACGTCATCGGCTCAGGTACTTTCATTCGTCCCCCCCATACTGGCCGATGATGGACGCGAGAGGGCATCGACGATACTCTCCAGCCCGGCTGAGCGCGACCCTTTGATCAATACCACGTCACCGGGCCGCATGAGGCCCTGCAGGATGGCGATCGCGTCGGTGTTGTTTGCGACTGGATGCACATCGGCGGCGACCATGCCCTCGGCCAACGCCTCATCCGCGATCCAGCGGGCACGCTGGCCCACCGTGACGAGCTTGGCGACTATCTGGGCTGCACGGCCGCCGACCAGCCGATGCCCGACTTCTTCGTAAGATCCCAGCTCGTACATATCACCCAGTACGGCGATCGCGCGGTGCGTAGTGTTCGTAATTTCCCCAAGCAGGTTGAGCGCGGCCAGCATCGAGTCGGGGCTGGCGTTATAGGTATCGTCGATCAGGGTGGTGTCGCGCAGCCCATCGACCACCATCAGACGCAGTTGGCCGCGTAGAACCTGCAGGCCGGTCAGGATTTCCGTCCAACTCAGACCATCTGCCAGCCCCACAGCCGCGCCGCGCAGCGCGGTGTGAACGCTGTGGCGGCCGAGCATCGGCAACCGGATATGGAAGTCCTCGCCGCCATAATGACAGCGGAAGCGGATACCCTCCAGCCCGTAGCTTTCGATCTCGTCGGCCCACAGATGCGCCGTGGGGTTCAGGCCGTAGGTGAAGACCCGCGCCTGGGTCAGGTCGGCCATGGCGAGCACCCGGGGGTCATCCGCGTTCAAGACGGCGACGCCACCTTCTTTGGCGGGAGGGAGCGCTTGCGGCAACTCCCCTTTGGCCTGGGCGATGCGCTCGATGGTGCCCAGACGCTCTAAATGCGTTGGTCCCACGTTGGTCACGACGCCGATCCGTGGGCGGGCCAACGCGCATAGACGGGCGATTTCGCCGGGCGCGTACATCCCCATCTCCAGCACGACGCGCTGGTGCTCGGGTGTCAGACGCAGCAGTGTCAACGGCAACCCGACCTCGTTGTTCAGATTGCCTTCGTTGCGTAAGGTGGTGTACCGCTGAGCCAGCACGTTGGCGACGATTTCTTTGGTCGTTGTTTTGCCCACGCTTCCAGTGATGCCGATCGCTTCCGTCGGAATCTGCCGGCGCCAGTAGGCTGCCAGATCTTGTAGTCCTGTCAGGCTATCGTGAACGATGAACGTGAGCGGAAGTGCGAGAGGGTGAGGGATTCCCGATCCCGCGCGTAGCCAATCTTCCACCCTTACCAGGGTTCCAGGCAGGTCCAGACGCGCGGCTTGCTCTTCGGCGATGGCCGCCACCGCTCCGTGGGCAAACGCATCCGCAACATAGAGGTTGCCATCAGTTCGTTCGCCACGCAACGCACAGAACAAGCTCCCGGGCTGCGCTGCCCGCGAGTTAATCGCTGTGGCGGTAATGACTTGATCGGCCAGCGATCCCAGCGGCGCGACGTCGTGCCCGACCAGTGCGCGCCAGATATCAGCGAGTCTCAACGATCAACTCCGAAAATCTTAACCCTCCCGCAGGTGTTAGCAACGCGCGCAAGTCGTACAGAACGCGCACCTGCGGGAGGGTATAAGCCAGTTTAAGGTGTCCGGTCGTCCGGTTGGATTTTCAACACCCACACCGCATCCCGGGCCACTGTGCCGAATACCGGCAGCGCCACTTTCTCGGCCCAGCGCGAGCTCTTCGGCTCGACCAGCTTGACCAGGATTGCAATCTGTGGATCGGCCGCCGGCAGGAATCCGACAAACGAAGTGATGGACAGATCCGAGGTGTAGCCACCCTTCTCCGGGATCGGGATTTCTGCCGTCCCCGTTTTACCTGCCACCCGATACCCTGGAACCAACTTCGGGCCGGCGACATAGTTGTCCACTGTGTAGACCATCATTTGCGTTAGCGTGTGCGCCGTCTCCGGCTTGATCGCCTGGCCCAGTTGGCGAGGCGCCAGGCTGTAAACCTGGCCGTCCTGCACCAGACCCTTGACGATCTGAGGTTGCATCACCGAGCCGCCATTGGCGATGGCGCTGACGGCGCTGATCAATTGGATCGGGGTTACCGAGATGCCCTGTCCGAACGAATTGGCGGCCTGATCGTACTCGCTCCAGGATTCTGTGCCCGGCCGTTTGACGATCCCGGGGCTCTCGTGCGCCAGGTCCACCTCAGTCGGCCGGCCAAATCCAAACTGCCGGATGTAGCGGTAGAAGTCGTCTCGCCCCATGTCGAGGCAGATCCTGGCACTGATTGTATTGACCGAGCTCGCCAGTGCCTGACGGGCGGTGATGGCGCCATAGGTTTTGTTTTCGGCGTTACGAATGACGCGATTGCCGATCGGCAGTTTGCCGGGGTCGGTAAACATGCTGTCCGGCGCGATCCGTTTTGTGTCCAGGGCGGCCGCGTAAGTGATGAGTTTGAAGACCGAGCCTGGTTCATACGGTTCGCTGACCGCTGAATTTGTCACTTGCTCCAGCGTGGTCTCTGCGGTCTTGTTCGGGTCGTAGGTGGGCAGGTTGGCCATGGCCAAGATGGCTCCCGTTCGGGGATCCATCACGATGATGGTGCCGGCCTTGGCCTCATGTTTTGCCAACGCTTCAGCCAGGCGCTTCTCGACCAGGTGCTGCAGGGCAGCATCTAAATGAAGCACAAGATCGCGACCAGCCGGCGACGGCAGGTAACGCTGCCACTCCTCCGGCAGGGGGGTAGGCTGGCCAGGCAATTTCTCGCTCAGCCAGTTGCCCGTTGGCCGAAGCCAGCCGTCGTAGCTGGCCTCAAGCCCCGCGCGCCCGTTCTGTTCGCCGTCGGTGAACCCCACGATGTGCGCGGCCAACATGCTGGCGGGATATACCCGCTTCCGGACGCCATCGCACCAAATCCAAACCGGCACCGCTTTGCCTTTATCTGCCGTCTGGCAGTTGGCCTCGGGTACGTTTTTGGCCACAATGGCCGCGTAGCTATCCCGCGCCAGCGCCGTCGTCAACGCCTCGCTGGACACACCGATTTGCGCAGCGATCTTGGCGAGATCCGGCGAGGTCTTGTCGCTCCGGTAGTCGCTTGAGCTGGCGTAGATGTTCCAGGTGAAAGTATCGGTTGCCAGTAGCAGACCTTGACGATCCACGATCCGGCCTCGCGACAGATCGACCGTCTGGGCTGACACTGCGCTGGGTCTGATGGCGCGCACGATTTGCCAGTCCACCATGCGCACCAGGACGGCCAGTAAGAAAATGGTGAAAACGCCCATTAGGAGCTTGACACGGGCAGGGCGCAGAGCAGGACGCGGCTCTGATGACTCCGGGCTTTCGCTTTGGTTTGCCTTCGGGGCCTCAGGCGCTTCGGTCACTTCGCCGAAATGCGTCCAACGAGTTTGCTTGCGCGTCATGTCGCCTCAGTGGTCAGCGGTCTGTTAGCGGATTGTTTGAGCGGCCGGCAAAGCCGCCAGCCAAGTGATCGCGCTGTCCGCTGACACCACGTCTGCGACAACCTGCGGCGCCGCTGGCACTTGGACATAGGTCGGTGCATCGGCCGGACGCCAGCCGGCGGCCAGCGCTTGCTGTTCAATGTAGGCCGGCGACTCCCACTGCGCTAATTGCTGCATCAGGTCGGCATTGCCTCCCTCGATGCCCTTGGCCTGCTCCCGTAAATCCTGGGTCTGTACGCGTAGATCTGTGATCATGTTGACCTGCCACAGATAAAGACACCCCAAGGCGCTAAGAATAACAACGAGGAAGACATAGCGGCGCGCCATGGCGGCTTGCCTGGCGAAGAGGCTGCTGCGCCGGTCGGCCCAGCGACTCGGCGCCAGGGTTCCTGACGTAGTAGTTCTTAACATGATACAGGTCTCCTGGTTTCATCCCGGCGATCCGTCAATCGGTAAGCCGCTCGGCGATGCGTAACTTGGCACTACGGCTGCGCGGGTTGAGCTTGATTTCAGCTTCGGTCGGCAGAATCGGTTTTTTGGTCAGGGCCTTCAGCGTGGCACGGTGGTTGCAGGTGCATGCCGCTGCGCCAAGCTGCCGTCGGGCCCGGGCGTCCAGCTCGCAGATGCAATTGCGTGTTTCGCGCTGGATAAACTGTTTGACGATCCGATCTTCAAGCGAGTGAAACGTAATGATGGCAAAGCGCCCACTGCCCGTCAGCAGGGTGACGATCTGGGGCAGGACGGCCTCGAGCGCCCCCAACTCATCGTTGACCGCAATCCGCAACGCCTGAAAGACCTGCGTCGCCGGATGCGTGCGTTTGCCCTGCTTGCCGCCGAGCGCCCGGCTGACCACCTCAGCCAACTCGCCGGTTGAGTGCAACGGTCGGGCCCGGATGATCGCTGCGGCGATCCGGCGGGAGCGTGGCTCCTCGCCGTAGCGAAAAATCACATCAGCCAATGCTTCCTGCGGCCACGTATTGACGATCTCTGCCGCCGTGAGCGGTGAGGCCGGATCCATGCGCATGTCCAGCGGCCCGTCGGCCAGAAAGCTGAACCCTCGCTCGGCCTCAATCAACTGAAATGATGAGATGCCCAGATCGAGCAGCACGACATCGACGGCCGAGATGTTGGCCTCGGCGGCGATCTCCGCCAAGCGGCGAAAGCTGCCCTGGCGCAACACCGCGCGCTCGCCAAACCGTGCGAGCCGTTCCTGACAGCGCTCGATGGCGGCGGGGTCGGCATCGAGCCCCAGCAAGCCGCCCGATGGCGCTGTGGCCTCCAACAACGCCTCTGCGTGACCGCCGCCGCCCAGCGTCCCATCCACACAAACGGCCCCGGGCTTCAGTGCAAGCCCGGCAATGGTCTCAACCAGCAGCACAGGGACATGCTCGGCAGCCATCCCTAAAGTTCCAGGCCGATTTGGCGCAACTTGGCGTTATCATCCGGGTTGGCGCGAAACGATGTCACCCAGCGATCGTAGGTTTGGAGCCATTGTTCGGGATTCCAAATTTCGACATGATGGCGATTTCCGACTATAATGACTTCTGAGTTGAGATTGGCGTGGCGGCGCAGCGTAGGTGGCACCACAATGCGGCCCTGGCGGTCGACTTCGTAGTCGATCGCCGCCGACATGAAACGCGCGGTCTGCCGAATGTGTTCGCTGTCGCCGGACTCTTCGAGCCGGCGTTCCATTTCAACGAAAACTGCTTTCGGGTAGAGGTTGATCTGGCCATCACCGCCGCGCGCGAGGACGACCGTATCCCCCAACTCTTCCCGGAATTTGACAGGAAGGAGGATACGACCTTTCTCATCGATGTTGTGTTCGTACTCGCCGCGGAACATTTTTCACGCTCATTCCGGTCTTGGATGGGGAAAAGGGCGAGATAGCCGCTTTCTTCCACTAATTACCACTTGTCGCCATTCTACCCTACTTGCGCGTGGTTTGCAATAGTCTTTGATAGCAATTATCGCAGTTTATCCCAATTTTAAGCTTGGCTGGGTCGCGATAACCCAAATAGTCTTTTTTGGGAGCCTATTTGCTCTGGTGCATGCTGTAGGGCGCGTCAGAAAGTCATTAGGGCGGTCGTCGTGGCCGGTGTTTGGGCTCAGTCGATGGGGGAACATGCGCATCTGGATACCATCGGGCAGGCAATTTGACCCTATGTGGCTCTTGTGCTAAACTAGCGGGTCGTGGGTCAACTCACAACAAGTCACCGCGCCGCGTGCCTGTCACGCGTGGCTGCGCTATCGTATCGTGTTGCAATTAGTAATACTGGAGGACATCTTGCCGACCATCAATCAGCTTGTTCGCAAGGGCCGCAAGCCGATCGCCAAGAAGGAAAAGGCGCCGGCGCTGCAATTCACCCACAACGCGATCAGCGGTCGTTCGCGCCGCATGGATAAGGGGAATCCGTTCAAGCGCGGTGTATGCACCCAAGTGCGCACCATGACGCCGAAGAAACCGAACTCCGCGCTCCGGAAGATCGCCCGTGTGCGCCTCACCAATCAGATCGAGGTCACGGCGTATATCCCCGGTGAGGGCCACAGCTTGCAGGAGCACTCCGTGGTGCTCGTCCGCGGTGGCCGTGTGAAGGATCTACCGGGCGTGCGGTACCATATCGTGCGCGGCGCACTGGACAGCACTGGCGTGGATGGTCGTCGTCGGGCGCGTTCCAAGTATGGCGCAAAGGTGCCCAAGGCGGGCGCGGTGGCCAAGGGCGCAAAGGGCGCTGCGGCTAAAGGTAAGAAAAAGTAAACGGAACGGAGTAAGTCATGCGACGCAATCGTCCTGAAAAACGTGTTGTTCTGCCGGATCCGCGCTACAATAATGAATTGGTAGCGCATCTGATCAACAAGATCATGCTGAGCGGCAAGAAGGCTACCGCTGAGCAGATTGTTTATGGCGCCATGGAGAACCTGGAATCGCGCACCAAGAAGCCTGCGATCGAGGCCTTGGAGCAATCGCTCCGTAATGCGACCCCGATGATCGAAGTGCGCCCTCGCCGCGTCGGTGGCGCGACCTACCAGGTACCCATGGAGATCCGCGAGGATCGGCGTCTGGCCCTGGCGTTGCGCTGGCTGATCCAGAATGCGCGCAAGCGGGCCGGCAGGAGCATGGCCGATAAGCTGTCCGGTGAGCTCTTTGACGCTTTCAATAACCAGGGTAACACTGTAAAGAAGCGCGAAGATACGCACAAGATGGCCGAGGCCAACCGAGCCTTCGCTCACTACCGCTGGTAGGCTGCCCTCGTATTCGTCTTACAGTTTCCCGCAGGCATAAGTCTGCGGGAAATCTTTCTTAGGCTGCCCGGCATCACATTGCGATGCCGGGTTTCTGTCGGTGCAGATAAATGTCCGTGAACCCTATGAACCCCGTAAACCCTGACGAAGCTCGTCTGCGATTGCTGCGTAACATCGGCGTTATCGCCCATATCGACGCGGGCAAAACTACCACCACCGAGCGTATCCTGTTTTACACCGGAAAGACGTATCGGATGGGCAACGTGGACGAGGGGACCACGGTGACGGATTGGATGGTGCAGGAGCGCGAACGCGGCATCACCATCCAGTCGGCCGCGATCACCAGCGAGTGGCGCGGTTACCAGATCAACATCATCGACACGCCTGGGCACATCGATTTTACGGCCGAAGTCCAGCGCAGCTTGCGCGTGCTGGACGGTGGCGTCGTCGTTTTCGATGCCGTGGCCGGCGTTGAGCCGCAATCCGAGACGGTATGGCGACAGGCCGATCGCTATGGCGTGCCCCGCATCTGCTTCGTTAATAAGATGGATCGCACCGGTGCAGACTTCTGGCGCACCATCGAGATGATCAAAGAGCGTCTGGGGGCGCGGCCTGTGGCGGTCCAACTGCCCATCGGTTCGGAAGATCTTTTCCTGGGCATGGTTGACCTGATTACGCGCAAAGCCTGGACTTTCCCCGGCGCCCTCGGCGCGAACCCGGTGGAGATACCGATCCCCGCTGAATTGGCCGCCAAGACTGAGGAATTGCGCGATCTGATGATCGAGCGCATCGCCGAAACCGACGAGGAATTGACTTTCAAATTCCTCGAAGCGGAAGAGATCAGCGAGGATGAGCTGCGCTCGGCGTTACGCAGGGCGACCATTGCCGGCAAGTTGGTGCCGGTGTTCTGCGGCACATCGCTGCGCACTAAAGGTGTCCAACAGTTGCTCGATGCTGTTGTTGACTATCTCCCGTCACCGCTCGACATCCCTAGCGTGCGCGCGACAAATCCGGATACCCAAGAGGAAGAACTCCGACCGGCTGACCCCAGCGTGCCAGCCGCTGCGTTAGTTTTCAAGATTCAGACGGATCCCTATATTGGCCGCCTTTCGTACGTCCGGGTTTATTCCGGTGTCCTCCAGACCGGGCAGATGGTGCAGAACAGCAACCGTGACCGAAAAGAGCGCATCGGCCGGCTAGTGCAGGTTTATGCTGAGAAGCGGCAGGAAGTGTCAGAGCTGCGCGCCGGTGATATCGGTGCGATCGTCGGCTTGAAGCAGACCTTCACCGGTGAGACGCTGTGCGACGCTTCGGCGCCGGTCGTCTTGGAAGCCATCGAGTTTCCTGATCCGGTGATCTCCATCGCCGTCGAGCCCAAGACCAAGGCCGACCAGGATAAATTGGCCAACTCCCTGCAGCGCCTGGCTGAGGAAGATCCGACCTTCCGCGTGCGGGTGGATGAGCAGACCGGGCAGACACTGCTCAGTGGCATGGGCGAGTTGCATCTCGAGGTGTTGGTCGACCGCATGCAGCGCGAGTTCGGCGTGCAGGCACACGTCGGCCGCCTCCAGGTCGCCTATCGCGAGACGATCACCCGCAAGGTGCAGGTGGAACACCGTTTCGTGCGCCAGACCGGCGGTCGCGGCCAGTTTGCCCACGTCATCGTGGAGTTCGAACCACAGGAGCGGGGCAAGGGCTTCGAGTTTGTGGACAAGGTCACCGGCGGCGCGATCCCCAAGCAGTTCATTCCGGCGGTTGGACACGGTATCCGCGAGAGCATGGATAACGGTATGCTGGCGGGCTATCCGCTGGTGGACGTCAAGGCGACCCTGGTCGGTGGATCCTTCCATGAGGTGGACAGTTCCGAGATGGCGTTCAAGATCGCCGGCTCGATGGCGCTGCGCGAAGGCGTCGAGCGGGCCGCTGCAGTGCTGCTGGAGCCGGTGATGAAACTGGAGGTTGTCGCGCCCGATACCTCGACGGGCGACGTCATCGGTGATCTGGTGGCGCGGCGCGGCCAGATCGCAGGACTTGAGATGCACTCGGTGGGTATGCAGGCCGTGAAGGGTACCGTGCCGTTGGCCGAGATGTTCAACTATAGCACCAATCTGCGCTCTGCCACCCAGGGGCGCGCCACGTTCACGATGGAGTTCGATCACTACGACGTGGTGCCCACGGAGCGTATGCGCCAGATCACGGGCCAATCCGGCTGATGGCGGCGCGTTTGGGATATACTTGGGAGAACAGGCCCTCAGATTTGCAGAGTTAGGGTATATTCGATACAATAGGCAAGTTGCCCCCGATTGCAGGCCGCGTACGTTTCAACGTGAGTACGCATGACTCGGAGAGGCATCAGGTGCTTGGCCCGTCTTTGACGGGGGGTGCCGACGAACAGCGAAGTACCGGACTGGCGACCTGATGGTCGGCGGAAAGGAAGGTTTTGTCTGCCTCGTCGGTGCATGGCGCCAACGAGGCAGATTTTTTAATGTCGGAATGCGGAGCGTAGATGGCAGAAACGTGCCTTCCAGAATCCGTGTTCAGCTTTCTTCCTTCTTAAGGGGGTTATCATGGCGAAGCAGGTATTTGAGCGCAACAAGCCCCACGTGAATGTGGGGACGATTGGGCATATTGACCACGGCAAGACGACGCTGACGGCGGCGATCACGAAGGTGCTGGGGATGAAGGGCTGGGCGAACTTCCGGGCGTTCGATTCGATCGACAATGCGCCGGAAGAGAAGGCGCGCGGGATCACGATTGCGATTGCGCACGTGGAATACCAGACCGAGAAGCGGCACTATGCGCATGTGGACTGCCCGGGGCACGCCGACTACATCAAGAACATGATCACGGGTGCGGCGCAGATGGACGGGGCGATCCTGGTGGTGGCGGCGCCGGACGGGCCGATGCCGCAGACGCGGGAGCACGTGTTGCTGGCGCGGCAGGTGGAAGTGCCGGCGATGGTGGTGTTCCTGAACAAGGCCGACCTGATGGAAGACGAGGAGTTGTTGGAGCTGGTGGAGTTGGAGCTGCGGGAGTTGTTGACCGCGCAGAAATTCCCTGGGGACGACATTCCGATCATCCGGGGCAGCGCCTTGAAGGCTTTGGAGTGTACGTCGCAGGATCCAGCCGCGCCGGAGTACAAGTGCATCTGGGAGCTGATGGATGCGGTGGACAGCTACATCCCGACGCCGATCCGCGAGACGGACAAGCCGTTCCTGATGCCGGTGGAAGATGTGTTCGGGATCAAGGGCCGCGGGACGGTGGTGACGGGGCGGATCGAGCGGGGGACGGTGAAGGTAGGCGAGACGATCGAGATCATCGGGTTGAAGGAAACGCGGGCGACGGTGGTGACGGGCGTGGAGATGTTCCGCAAGCTGCTGAACGAGGGGCTGGCGGGGGACAACGTGGGTTGTCTGTTGCGCGGCATCGAGCGGGACGACGTGGAGCGCGGGCAAGTGCTGGCGAAGCCGAAGTCGATCACGCCGCACACGAAGTTCCAGAGCGAAGTGTACGTGTTGAAGAAAGAGGAAGGCGGGCGGCACACGCCGTTCTTCCAGGGGTACCGGCCGCAGTTCTACATTCGGACGATGGATGTGACGGGTGAGAGCGAATTGCCGGCGGGAGTGGAGATGGTGATGCCGGGCGACAACGTGAACCTGGTGGTGAAGTTGATCGTGCCGGTGGCGTTGGAAGTCGGTTCGCGGTTCGCCATCCGTGAGGGTGGTCGGACGGTGGGCGCGGGTGTCATCACCAAAATTCTGGAATAAGCTAAACCCAGTGCGTTTCACGTTTCAGGGACGGCATTTACGCTCTGAAGCGTGAAACGTGAAAACGTGCGAACGTTCAACGGAGAGTACTCATGGCGAAGAACAGGATTCGGATCCGGCTGAAGGCATTCGATCATCGTGTCCTCGATGATTCTGTGCGCAAGATCGTGGATGCGGCGGAGCGCACCGGCGCGAATGTGGTTGGCCCTGTGCCGCTGCCCACGCGGATCGAGAAGTTCACGGTGAATCGCTCGCCGTTCATTGACAAAGATAGCCGCGAACAGTTTGAAATTCGCACCCACAAGCGTCTGATCGACGTGATGGAGCCTGGACCCAAAACCATCGAAAACCTGACCAAGCTCGATCTGCCGGCGGGTGTGGACATCGAAATCAAGCTGTAGCTTATAGCGTATCGCAAATGGCGTATAGCATATGCGCCGGGATGCATGTTGGCGGCGTTATGGGGAACAAGCCATACGCGATTAGCCATAAGCCATTTGCCAGTCGGGATGATGCGGTCTTGCTGCTGAGGCAAGATCACGACAGTCCCAAGGAGGATAGATGAAAGGTATTGTGGGCCGCAAGGTGGGCATGACCCAACTGCTCACCGAGAGAGGCGTTGTCGTGCCGGTGACGGTCATTGAGGCCGGTCCCTGCTACGTGACGCAGATCAAGACGGCGGAGAAGGATGGCTACACGGCTGTCCAACTCGGTTACCAGGAGACTAAGCCGAGGCGTCTAACTAAGGGGCAGATCGGTCACCTGCGCCGCCGCAACGCGAATTTGCCCGCGCTGCGGATTTTGCGCGAGTTTCGGGTGAAGAGCGGCGCCGATTACACAGTCGGTCAGAAGATCCTGGCTGATATGTTTATCGTCGGCGAGTTTGTGGATGTTGAAGGCACGTCCAAGGGACGCGGTTTCCAGGGTGGCGTCAAGCGGTGGAACTTCCGTGGCGGCCCGCGCACCCACGGCCAGTCTGACCGCCTGCGCGCGCCGGGCTCCAACAGCTCAGGCACGACGCCGGGCCGGGTGTACAAGGGTAAGCACATGGCCGGGCACATGGGCAATGCGCGCGTCAAAGTTGCGAACTTGCGAGTCGAACTGGTTGATCCCGAGCGCAATATGTTGGCCGTGCGCGGCGCCGTGCCGGGACCGAAGGGCGGTTTGGTGATGATTATGGTGGCGCGTAAGCAGCCGCTCATGATCGCACGTGCGATGGCCGCGGCGGGGGTGTGACGATGCAAGTCTCTGTATTGAACATGGCCGGCGAGAAGGTCGGAGAAGCCGAACTCGCTGATACAATTTTCAACGCTCCGTTCAACGGCCCCCTGATGCACCAGGCCATGGTGCGCCAGTTGGCCAACGCCCGGCTCGGCACCGCCAAGGTGAAGGGTCGCAGCGAGGTCGCCGGCGGCGGCCGCAAGCCGTGGAAGCAGAAGGGCACCGGTCGTGCCCGCCAGGGTTCCACCCGTGCGGCGCAGTGGCGCGGCGGCGGCATCATCTTCGGGCCTGCCCCACGCTCCTACCGGCAGCAGATGCCGCGCAAGATGCGGCGTGCGGCGCTTTGCTCCGCGCTGTCGGTCAA
Source organism: uncultured Chloroflexia bacterium (assembly GCA_963841825.1). Taxonomy (GTDB): domain Bacteria; phylum Chloroflexota; class Anaerolineae; order CG2-30-64-16; family CG2-30-64-16; genus CAWJEL01. The sequence goes on along the minus strand of CAWJEL010000016.1, from coordinate 41,617 downwards.
GACGGCTGAAGAGCGGGTGATCATTCTTGACGAGCTCAAGGTCGCGGAGCCGCGGACGCGCGAGATGACGCAGGCTCTGAAGGCGTGGTCGATCGATGCCAAGGTGTTGATCCTCTGTGCTGAGGCCAATGAGATGGTCGAGCGCTCGGCGAATAACCTGGTCAAGGTGAAGCTGCTGCGGGCGCACTATCTGAACATCCGTGACCTGATGACCTACGATTACGTGGTCATCCCGCAGGATGCGTTGACGGTGCTCGAAGGCATTCTGGGCTAAGGAAAGGGGATCGAGAAATGCATGTTTACGATGTCATCCGGCGCCCGATTGTCACCGAGAAGACCAACGCCCAGGCGGAGGAACTCAAGCAGTACACCTTCGAGGTCGACAAGCGCGCCAACAAATTACAGGTGAAGGATGCGGTTGAGACGGCCTTCAGCGTGAAGGTGCTCGAGGTCAACATCATCAACATCGCCCCGAAGAAGGGCCGCTATGGCCGCCTGCTGGTGGTCAAGAAGCCGGGCTTCAAGAAGGCATTGGTGACGTTGGCGCCGGGGAGCAGCATCCAGTTCTTTGAAGGTGTGTAATTAGCAGATAGCAGATAGCAGATGGCGTTATGCACTTTGAATGGTAATCCCATCTGCCCTACGCGATAAGCTATCGGCCAAACGCAGGCGGCTAACACGGCAACGGTATCGTCTGCGCCGGCGCTCATGTCGCCGGATAGTTTGCCAAGCAGGAGTTTTTAGCTCATGGCGATCAAGATGTACAAACCCACCTCGCCCGGGCGGCGTGGGATGAGCGTCTCGACGTTCGAAGAGATCACCCGCACCACGCCGGAGCGGTCCTTGCTGCGGCCGCTGCGCGAGAATGCGGGCCGCAACAACCAGGGCCGCGTGACTGTACGCCATCAAGGCGGCGGTCACAAGCGTATGTATCGTTTGATTGATTTCAAGCGGAACAAGCACGGCATCCCGGCGCGCGTGGATTCGATCGAGTACGACCCCAACCGGTCGGCGCGTATCGCGCTGTTGGTCTACGCTGACGGCGAGAAGCGCTACATTCTGGCCCCTTTGGGTCTGAAAGTTGGGGCGCAACTCATGTCGGGGCCTGAGGCGGAAGTACGTGTGGGTAACGCCCTCTACGTGAAGAACATCCCGCTGGGCACAATTGTGCATAACGTGGAGCTTCAACCGGGCAAGGGTGGTCAGATGGCCCGCTCCGCCGGCACCGGCGCGCAGGTCATGGCGAAGGAAGGCGATCTTGCCCAGTTGCGCCTGCCCAGCGGCGAGGTGCGGCGGGTTTCGATGAACTGCCTCGCCACGATCGGGCAGGTTGGTAACAGCGATCACGCCAACCTCAACTTGGGCAAGGCCGGCCGCAAACGTTGGATGGGTATCCGTCCGACTGTCCGTGGCTCGGCGATGGATCCCAGCTCGCATCCGCATGGGGGTGGCGAAGGCCGCTCGCCGATCGGTATGCCTGGCCCGAAGACCCCTTGGGGCAAGCCGGCCATGGGCTACAAGACCCGCAAGAATAAGCGCAGCGAGAAAATGATCGTGCGCCGACGCGGCGGCAAGTGATGGGGGGGATGAGGAATGTCACGGTCACTTAAGAAAGGCCCATTCGTACAGAGCAGCCTTCTGAAGAAGGTAGAGGCGATGAATCGCACCGGCAAGAAGGCGGTCATCAAGACCTGGTCGCGCGCCTCGACCGTCTTTCCACAGATGGTTGGCCATACGATCGCCGTCCACGATGGCAGGCGCCATGTCCCCATTTACGTCGCTGAGAACATGGTGGGGCATAAGTTGGGCGAGTTCGCACCCACCCGTTTCTTCCGCGGTCACGTGAAGAGCGAGAAGAAGAGCTCTCGCTAGCGCGGGGCAGAACGGACGAGAGGTGAAGCATGGAAGTTCGGGCGATTACAAAATACGTGGGGATTTCCCCGCAGAAGACCCGGTGGGTGGTTGACCAGGTACGCGGTATGCAGGCTGAACAGGCGTTGGCGTTGCTGCGTTACATGCGGCAATCAGCCGCTGAGCCGGTGGCCAAGACGATCGCATCGGCCCTGGCCAATGCCGAAGAGAACCTCGGTCTGGCGCGCGAAGACATGATCATCGCGCAGATTATGGCTGACGTCGCCCCGCTGCGCCGTTGGCGGCGGTTCGGGGCGCGCGGGCGGTTCAAGCCGATCATTCGGCGGTCGTCACACATTACCGTCGTGTTGGAAGAACGGGCGTAAGGAGGCAGCTTTGGGTCGCAAAGTACATCCTACTGGCTTTCGACTGGGTATGGTTGAGAAGCATCGCTCTCGCTGGTTTGCTGAGGGTGGTGAGTACACCGATCTACTGGCCGAAGATCGCAAGATTCGTGATTTGGTGTTTGGTGGCCTGCCCGAGGCGCAGATCTCCAAGGTCGAGATCGAGCGTTTCCCGCCCGCTCAGGTGCGGATCACGGTGCATTCAGCGAAGCCCGGCGTGATCATCGGTCGCAAGGGCGCCACGGTGAACGCGCTGCGCAACGATCTGCAGACCGTCACTGGCAAGCGCGTGAAGTTGGATATCGCCGAGATCGAGCATCCTGAACTCGATGCCCTTTTGGTGGCCCGGAGTATCGCCGAGCAGCTTGGGCGGCGTATCTCTCACAAGCGGGCGATGAAGCAGGCCGTGCTGCGTTCCCTCAAGGCGGGCGCACAGGGCTGTATGATTCGCTGCGGCGGTCGCCTGGCGGGTTCCGAGATGGCACGTGTGGAGACGATCCGCGAGGGCCGTGTGCCTCGGCATACACTGCGCGCCGAGATTGACTACGCCAAGAGTGAGGCGCTGACCACCTTCGGCCGCATCGGCATCAAGGTGTGGATCTACAAGGGCGAAGTTTTGCCCGGCGCTGAATGAGATTGCGACCTGCAATTTGCAGTCTGCGATTTGTGACTTGTGCACAACGGCAAACTGCAAACAGCAAATTGCAGATTCGTTACGAGGAGTTGTTGACATGTTGATGCCTAAGCGCGTGAAGTACCGCAAGCAGCACCGCGGGCGTCGGACGGGCATGGCCACCCGGGGCAACGAGATTCACTTCGGCGATTTCGGGTTGCAGGCCCTGGGCCCAGCCTGGCTGAACAGCCGTCAGATCGAGGCGGCCCGCCGCGCGATCGTGCACTACCTGCGTCGCGGTGGCAAGCTGTGGATACGCGTGTTCCCCGATCATCCGGTGACGAAACGTCCGGCTGAGACCCGCATGGGTGGTGGCAAGGGCGCAGTCGAGTTCTGGGCCGCTGTGGTGCGTCCTGGCCTCGTGCTCTTTGAGATCAGCGGGGTGACGGAAGAAGAGGCGCGCGAGGCGATGCGGCTGGCTGGGAACAAGCTGCCCATCCCCTGCCAATTCGTGCGTCGTGAGATGGGGGAGGAAGCCTGATGTACCCCGCAGAGATTCGTAACTTATCGCAAACTGAAATGGCGCGGCATCTCGACGAGGCTCATCACGAGCTCTTCAACCTGCGCTTCCAGTATGCCACCGGCCAACTCAAGAACACGGCCCGGCTGAGCGAGGTTCGCCGTGAGATTTCCCGCTTTCGCACCATCCTGCGGGAAAGTGAACTGGCCGCGGCACAGGGAGAGTGAGCGATGGAAACTACATCGAACGCTGATCGCCAGCGCAAACGGCTGACCGGTGAAGTCGTCAGCAATAAGATGGACAAGACCGTGGTCGTGGTCGTGCGCAACACACGGCGTCACCCGCTGTACGGCAAAGTGATCCGGGTCAGCAAGAACTACAAGGCGCACGACGAGAACAATGCGTGCAAGATTGGCGATCGGGTACAGATCGTTGAGTCACGGCCCTACAGCAAGGACACGCACTTCCGCGTTGAGACGATTTTGACCAATGCGGTCCAGATCGACAAAACTCCGCTGCAGGCGGCCGAACAGGCAGAGGGGTGAGCCATGATTCAGCAAGAAAGCCGGCTCAAGATCGCCGATAACACCGGCGCCAAGGAAATCCTTTGCATCCGCGTGCTGGGTGGTTCAGGGCGACGGTATGCCCACCTGGGTGATGTGATCATCGCCACCGTGAAGCAGGCGGCGCCGAATTCGGCTGTGAAGGAAGGCGATGTCGTGCGAGCGGTGGTCGTTCGTACGAAGTACCCGGCCGGCCGGCGCGACGGTTCGCACATCCGCTTCGACGACAATGCGGCGGTCCTGATTGATCAGGTGCGGGCGCCGCGCGGCACGCGTATCTTCGGGCCGGTCGCCCGTGAGTTGCGCGATCGCGGCTACATGCGGATCGTGTCGCTGGCACCGGAAGTGTTGTAGCGTATTCCGTAATGCGTAGTCCGGGGTAGGGTTTTGATAGCACTTGCAGGACGAACGGAACACGCAGCACGCAATACGTGGCGGGAGAAGTCATCATGAATATTCGTAAGGGCGACAAGGTTCTGGTCATCTCGGGCGACGACCGCGGCAGCCAGGGCGAGGTGCATAGCGTGATCCGTGGCCGGTGGGGCAAGGGCCGCAAGGCCGGCGAGCGCAAGGTCGAGGGCGATCGTGTGCTGGTGGCAGGCGTCAACCTGATCAAAAAGCACCAGCGCCGCACCGGCAACGTCAATACGCAGTTCGGCATCATCGAGCGCGAGGCGCCAATTCACGTCTCCAACGTGATGTTGGTCTGTCCGAAGTGCAACAAGCCCACCGCGTGGGGCACACCGTGCATGTCGATGGCAGCCGGGCGCGCGCCTGCAAACAGTGTGGTCAGGACATCGACGCGTAGATCATGTTGGTAAGCCGGCGGCGCGGCCCCTGGGCCAGGACTGACTGTGCAATCAACGTGCGAGACTACGGCAGGAGTAATTTTCATGGCAATGCCCAGATTGTTGGAACGGTATCGGAACGAAGTGGTACCGGCGATGATGAAGGAATTCGAGTACGACAACGTCATGCGCGTCCCGCGCATCCAGAAGATCGTGCTCAACATCGGCATGGGCGAGGCGCTCCAGAACGCCAAATCCTTGGACGCTGCGGCGGCCGATATGACGACGATCGCCGGCCAGAAACCGGTCTTCACCAAGGCGAAGAAGTCCATCGCGAATTTCAAGTTGCGCGAGGGTAACACCATCGGTGTGACCGTGACGCTGCGCCAGGAGCGCATGTGGAGCTTCCTGGATCGCTTGATGAGTATCGCGTTGCCGCGCCAGCGTGACTTCCGCGGCATCTCGCCGGATTCGTTTGACGGTCACGGCAACTACAGCCTGGGTCTGCGCGAACAGCTCGTCTGGCCCGAGATTCAATACGACAAGGTGGACAAGGTCCGGGGCATGGCGATCACCGTGGTGACCTCCGCGCCGACCGATGAAGAGGGCCGCCGCCTGTTGGCGCTGCTGGGCATGCCGTTCCAGAAGTAGGCCGGGCGAATCACAGGAGGATTTACGTGGCAAAGACCTGTATGCAGTACCGCGAACAACGCCGCAAGTTCGCCGTCCGTGTGCGCAATCGCTGCAGTATGTGCGGTCGGCCTCATGGCTACATGCGCCGGTTTGATCTGTGCCGCATCTGTTTCCGTGATCAGGCGTTGAAGGGCAACCTGCCCGGCGTGGTCAAGTCTAGCTGGTAAGGGGTTACGGAATCCCGGATTACGCGCAGGCAGGACGGGCGCAAAAATGCGTCCCTCGCTCCGCCGTGAATCATGGGTGATCCGTAGTCTAAAGGAGTTATGCAAGCATGGTAAACGATCCGATTGCCGACATGCTGACGCGCATCCGCAATGGGCTGTTGGTGCGGCACAAGCAAGTGGTCGTGCCGGGTTCTAAGGTGCTGGTGGCGGTGGCGCGCATCCTGAAGGATGAGGGCTTCATCAAGGACTTCGAAGTCACCAAAGACGTGCCTCAGCCGCAGGTGCGCATCGTCTTGAAGTACGACCGGGATCGCAAGTCCGTGGTCACTGGCCTCCAGCGGATCAGTAAGCCGGGCCGGCGGGTCTACGTCAAGCGGACCGAGATCCCGTGGGTCCTGAGTGGCCTGGGGGTTGCCGTCCTGAGCACGCCACAGGGGATCATGACCGATCAGAAGGCACGCCGTCTCGGGTTGGGCGGCGAGGTGCTCTGCTACGTGTGGTAGGAGGCAGGACTGTGAGCCGTATTGGTAAAATGCCGGTCGCGTTGCCGAAGGGCGTGGACGTGATGGTCGGCGAAGGTAATTTGGTGACGGTGAAGGGACCCAAGGGGCAGCTTGTGCAGCAGATCCCCACCGAGATCACCGTGGAATTGGCTGACGGCGAATTGCGCGTGACGCGCCCGACCGATGCCAAGACGCACCGGGCGTTGCACGGTCTGAGCCGTGCGCTGCTGAACAACATGGTGACGGGCGTCAGCGCCGGTTTCACCCGTGTCCTGGAAATTGAGGGTGTTGGGTATCGCGCCGGCGTCATGGGCAAGGACCTCGTCGTCATGGTCGGTTATTCGCATCCTGTACAGTTCGTGCCGCCTGCCGGCATCGGCTTCGCGGTGGATAAGACGGGGCGCCAGATCACGATCACCGGCATCGACAAGCAGGTAGTGGGCCAGATGGCCGCTCAGATCCGCGATCTGCGCCCGCCTGAGCCGTACAAGGGCAAGGGCATCCGCTACCAGGGTGAGATCGTCCGCCGCAAGGCGGGCAAGAGCGGCAAGGTCGGCGGCAAGGGCAAGAAGTAACGCCGCTCACGCGGTCTAGTCATAGCCGGTCGGGGTTTGGGTGACGTGTTGAAGTCGCGTCGCACGTCGCCAAAGGGCATGCAACCCCACCGGTCAGGAGGATCAAGGTCAATGGCCGAAAACACGAGTCGGGTAGCTCGCCAGCGCCGCCATGAGCGGATTCGCCGCAGCATTCACGGCACGACCGAGCGCCCTCGTCTGAACGTATTCCGCAGCCTGCAGCACATCTACGCGCAGGTGATCGACGACGAGCAAGGGCATACGCTGGTGGCAGCATCCACCCTGGATCCCGAGCTGCGCGAGCAACTGGATGGCTTGAACAAGTCCCAGCAGGCGGCGCGCGTGGGCCAGTTGGTGGCGCAGCGGGCGCTGGCGAATGGGCTGACGAAGGTCGTCTTCGACCGCGGCGGCTTTCCGTATCATGGCCGCGTCAAGGCGCTGGCCGATGGGGCACGCGAAGGCGGGCTGGAGTTCTAGCGAGCACGGAGGACTGGACTGATGCCAGGCAAAGGAAATCAAAATCGCGAGCAGTCGAAGGACAGGCCGCGGCGCCCGCGTGCAGGTGAAGAGGAGCGCGAGCAACTTGACGAGCGCGTCGTGCAAGTGGCGCGTACCTCGAAAGTTCTGAAGGGTGGCCGCCGGTTCGCCTTCCGGGCTGTCGTCGTCGTCGGTGACAATCACGGCCAGGTGGGTTTCGGCGTCGGTAAGGCGCGCGAGGTGCCCGAGGCTGTCCGCAAGGCGTCGGAACGGGCGCGCGGCACGATGCAGCGCATCCCGACGGTCGGCACCACGATCCCCCACCAGGCGATCGGCGACTTCAGTGCCGCGCGCGTGTTGCTGCGACCGGCGTCCGCCGGTACCGGCGTCATCGCCGGCGGTGGCGTGCGTGCCGTGCTGGAAGCCGCGGGCATCCGCGATATTCTGACCAAGTCCCTGGGCAGCGCCAACATCCTGAATGTGGTGGCGGCGACCTTTGTGGCCCTGGGAATGCTGAAGGATCCTGAGGAAGAGGCAAAGCGACGCGGCAGGCCGGTCGAGGCGCTCACCCCGTACTGGCTGCGAGGAGGCAAGGATGTCGACCAAGCCTAAGATGCTGCGTATCACCTATTCGACCAGTTCCATCGGCGTGAAAATCGACCAGAAGCAAACCGTGCAGCGTTTGGGCCTGCGACGTCTGGGCCAGACGGTGGAGCAACCGGATAATCCGGCCGTGCGCGGCATGATCCACAAGGTGCGCCATCTGCTGACGGTTGAGGAGTTCGAAGCATGAAGCTCCATGAATTGCAGCCTGCGCCTGGCGCGCATCGTGACCGTACGCGTGCCGGCCGCGGCATCTCCGCCGGGCGCGGCAAGACCGCCGGTCGCGGCACCAAGGGCCAGAACTCCCGTTCCGGCGGAGGGAAGCAGCCGTACTTCGAGGGTGGTCAGTTGCCGCTGGTGCGGCGCCTGCCGCACCTGGGCGGCTTCACCAACATCTGGCGGGTGGAGTTCTTTGAGGTCAACGTTGAGCGGCTCAACCTCTTCCCGGCGGGCGCCGAGATTACCCCGGAAGTCCTGGTGATGGCCGGTGTGATCAAATCGGAGCGGCAGCCGGTGAAGATTCTGGGCGAAGGTGAGTTGGATCGGGCCCTGTCGGTCAAGGCGCAGAAGTTCTCGGCGTCGGCGAAGGCCAAGATCCTGGCGGCTGGCGGCTCCGTCGAGGAAATCGCCTGATCTGCGCGTTAGCGCCTTTAGGGAGACAACGATGATCGAAGCCTTGCGCAATGCGTTCAGGCTCCCGGACTTGCGCCGTAAGCTGTTGATCACCCTGGGTATCCTGGTGATCTACCGGCTGGCCGCGCATATCCCGGTTCCCGGTACTGATCCGGTGGCGCTCAAAACTATCTTTGAACAAAACAGTCTGCTGGGCCTGCTCAACATGCTCTCAGGCGGCGCCATGCAGAACTTCTCGGTGATGGCGATGGGCGTCTATCCGTACATCACGGCGTCCATCATCATCCAGTTGCTGGTCCCGATCATCCCTGCCTGGTCGGAGATGATGAAGGAAGGCGACTCTGGCCGTCGGAAGATGAACCAGTGGACCCTGTGGCTGACCATCCCATTGGCGTTTCTGCAGGCTTACGGGCAGACGGCCATCCTGGCCCGGCCTGGTGCGACGCAGGCGGGGGCTGTCCTCTCTAAGTTCGGTTTCGCGCAGTATCCGCTGCAAACTGTGGTGATTCTTGCCTCGCTCACGGCTGGCACCATGCTGGCCATCTGGCTGGGGCAGATCATCACCGAGGAGGGCATCGGCAACGGTGTCTCGATCATCATCTTTGGTGGGATCGTGGCCGCGATGCCGCAGAACGTCCAGCGGACCTGGGTACAGGGCGGCATCACTCAACTGCTGGTCTTCGTCCTCGTGACCGTTTTGACGGTGGCCGTTATCGTGTTGGTGCAGGAAGGGCAGCGGCGCATTCCGGTGCAGTACGGCAAGCGGGTGCGCGCGATGCGCGGCAACCGCATGGTGATGGTCGGTGGGCAGAGCACGCACGTGCCGCTCCGTGTCAACTCGGCGGGCATGATCCCGCTGATCTTTGCCAGCAGCTTCCTGATCTTTCCGGGCACGATCGCCAGCTACTTCGTGAACTCGGCGAACCAGTTGATCGCGACGATCGCGAACGCTGTGTACAATTTCTTCAACTGGGATAGCTGGTCGTACTGGATCCTGTACTTTCTGCTGGTCATCGCGTTCACGTACTTCTACACGGACGTGATCTTCCGCCAGCAGAACCTGGCTGAGACGCTCCAGCGGCAGGGTGGGTTCATCCCGGGCATCCGGCCGGGCATCAACACTGAGCGCTACCTGCAGAAGGTCATGTCGCGCATCACCCTGGTGGGCGCGCTGTTCCTGGGCGGCGTGGCGGTCCTGCCCTGGTTCGTCCACGTGATCTTCGGCGGATCGGGCGCCAGCCGGGCGTCCACAAGCACGCTGCTGATCTCCAGCACGGGCCTGCTGATCGTGGTCGGCGTGGTGCTGGATACGATGAAGCAACTCGAAGCCCAGTTGTTGATGCGGCATTACGAGGGGTTCATTCGGAAGTAAGGGACGTGAAACGAGCTGCGTGACCGTTGTATCGAACTTCGCGCGCCAGAACTCACGTATCACGCAGCACGGGTCACGAGGAATTTAAGATGTTATCGTCAACCAAACCACTGTTCATCGTCATGCTCGGTGCGCCGGGCGCGGGCAAAGGTACGCAGGCTCGCATGTTGTCGGAGACGCTGGGCGTGCCGCAGGTCTCCTCGGGCGACATCTTCCGGGAAAACCTGAAGAACCAGACACCGCTCGGCCTGCTGGCCAAGACCTTCATGGACGCCGGCCAGTTGGTGCCCGATGACGTGACGATCAACATGGTGATGGATCGGCTGAGCCGCCCCGATTGTGCAAACGGTGTCGTCCTGGACGGTTTCCCCCGCACGTTGGCCCAGGCGGACGCGCTGGACAAGGCGCTGCAGACGCAGGGTCTGGGGATCGGGCTGGTGCCGCTGCTCGAGGTGGCCGACGAGGCGGTGATCGACCGTCTGGCCGGGCGCCGGGTGTGCCGGGATTGCCAGGCGATGTATCACGTGGCGTTCAACCCGCCGGCTGTCGAGGGTTGCTGCGATAAATGCGGCGGCGAGCTTTATCAGCGGGCCGATGATGCCCCCGATACCGTCCGCAACCGCCTGTTTGTGTACTACAAGCAGACCGCGCCGCTGATCGGTTACTACTACGCCCACGGCGTCTTGGTCAGCCTGAACGGCGACCGGGCGATCGAGGATGTGCAGACCGATCTGTTGGCTGAGACCCGGGCGGCCGCGGCCAAATGATCGTCCTGAAGTCCCGGGCGGAGATCGCTCAAATGCGTGAAGCGGGCCGCATCGTGGCCCGCGTGCATGAGGCGATGCGGGAGATGGTGAAGCCGGGTGTTACCACGGCGCAGTTGAACGCCAAGGCCGAAGCGATCATTCGGGCGCACGACGCCATCCCGACCTTTCTGGGTTATCCGCACCGGGGAAAGAACGACTTCCCGGCCAGCATCTGCGCCTCGATCAACGAGGAGTTGGTGCATGGGATTCCCAACCCGAAGCGGTGGCTGGAGCCGGGTGACATCATCAGTATCGATGTCGGGGCCACCTACAAAGGCTGGGTGGGCGATTCCGCCTGGACCTATCCGGTCGGCGACGTGGATGGGGAGAGCCTGCGGCTGTTGGCTGCCACGGAAGGGTCGTTGTGGGCTGGCATCGCGGCAGCGCGACCCGGCAACCATCTGGCCGACATCTCACGGGCCATTGAGGCCCATGTCGTGCAACTCGGCTTCTCCGTGGTGCGTGAGTACACGGGACACGGCGTGGGACGTCGGATGCACGAAGACCCACAGGTGCTGAACTACGTGCCTGTCGGTGCCGGCAAAGGCCCCCGTTTGAAGCCGGGTATGACCTTTGCGCTCGAACCGATGGTTAACGGCGGCGGCTGGCAAACCAAGGCTTTGGCTGATGGTTGGACAGTAGTGACTGCCGACGGCAAACGGTCGGCGCATTTCGAACATAGCATCGCCCTTACCGAGGGCGAGCCGGAAATTTTGACGGTATTGTGAGAACTCCAGATCTGACAGGCTGCGCCAAGCTGTCGGATCTCGGATGAGGAGCGATTACGATGAAAGTTCGACCTTCGGTTAAGCGCATTTGTGACAAGTGCAAGATCATCAAGCGCCACGGCGTCGTGCATGTCATTTGTTCGAACCCCAAGCACAAGCAGCGTCAGGGGTAATTAGAGGGAATTACGGAGGAAGCGAATGGCTCGTATTGCAGGTGTTGACCTGCCGCGTGATAAGCGGGTCGAGATCGGGCTGACCTACATCTACGGCGTCGGCCTCACGTCGAGCAAAGAGATCCTGCAGATGACGGGTGTCAACCCCGACATCCGCATCAAGGATCTGGACGAGGCACAGGTAGCCAAGTTGCGCGAGGTGATCGAGCGTAACTACAGGGTGGAAGGCGATCTGCGGCGCGAAGTTGCGATGAACATCAAGCGTCTGCAGGAAATCAACTGCTACCGCGGCCTGCGGCACCGCCGCAACCTGCCAGCGCACGGCCAGCGCACACGGACGAATGCCCGCACGAAGCGCGGCGCGCGGCGCACAGTGCCCGGCAAGAAGCGCGCCCGCAAGTAAGGAGAGATGAGGCATGGCTAAACCAACCGCACAGGCCGGCACGGGCGGTAAGCGCCCGCGCCGCACCGCAGGACCGCGGCGCGAGAAGAAACTTGTGCCGCAGGGTCAGGTGCATATCCAGTCCACGTTCAACAACACGATCGTGACGGTCACTGACCCGCAGGGCAATACGGTCGGCTGGACCAGCACCGGTTCGGCGGGTTTCAAGGGCTCTCGCAAGAGCACACCCTACGCCGCGCAGTTGGCCGCCACGCAGGCGGCACGGATTGCGCAGGACGCGGGAATGCGCGAGGCCGACGTGTTTTTGAAGGGGCCGGGCCCCGGCCGCGAGTCGGCGATCCGTTCGCTGCAGGCCGGTGGGCTGCGCGTACGTTCGATCACCGACATCACGCCGATCCCGCACAACGGCTGCCGCCCGCCCAAGAAGCGGCGCGTGTAACTCGAAGCTAGAAACTGGAAACTTGAAGCTTGTAGTTCTAGCTTCATCCAATAATTGCGTCCGCTCTGCGGGCAATTCAGATCCAGTTTCAAGTATCCAGTATCAGGTTTGGAGAGGGATGAAGGTTGCCAAGCCGTAAACCTCTCGGGCTATCGCTAAACTGTATAGGAGGATCCATTGGCAAGACGGATTGATCCGGTGTGCAGGCTCTGCCGCCGGGAAGGCATGAAACTGTTTTTGAAGGGCGAGCGGTGCTATTCGCCCAAGTGCTCCTTTGAAAAGCGCAACTACGCGCCGGGGATGCACGGTAAGAAGGGTTCCTTCAAGCACAAGGAATCTGATTTCGCGACGCAGTTGCGTGAAAAGCAGCGGGCGCGCCGCATTTACGGCGTCCAGGAACGCCAGTTCCGCCGCTATTTCCGCACCGCACAGCGCGTGAAAGGTATGACCGGCGTGACGCTGCTGCTGACTTTGGAGCGCCGGCTGGATAACGTGGTGTTCCGTATGGGTCTGGCGGATTCTCGTCCACAGGCGCGTCAATTGGTGCGCCACGGGCATTTCAATCTGAATGGGCATCGCCACAATGTGCCCTCTTACCTCGTCGAAGTCGGTGATCTCATCGAGGTGCGCCCGACCAGCCTCAGCAACGGCTACTTTAAGACCGTGGGCGACCGGCTGGGCCAACGCGCTGTGCCGCAGTGGCTGCAGTTCGATGAGACCCGGATGGTTTGCCGCATCACCGGCACGCCGGATCGCCAGTGCATCGACCTGCCGTTGAACGAGCAGTTGATCGTCGAGTACTACAGCCGCTAACCCTGACGATGGACGATAGACAATGGACGATCAGCCACTAACTGTCGTCAATCGTCAATCGTCTATCGTCTGAGTCGGAAGGGGGGTACCTTGTTGAATTTTGTGCTGCCCAAGATCGAGCGTGAAGCAAGCGCGCGCAACTACGGGCGGTTTGTGATCGGGCCGATGGAGCCGGGCTTCGGCATCACGCTGGGCAATGCCCTGCGTCGGGTGCTGCTGTCCTCGCTGCCTGGTGCGGCGATCTCCTCCATTCGTATCAGCGGCGTCCATCACGAATTTTCGCCCATCCCGCACGTGCAGGAGGATACTACGGCGCTTCTGCTGAACATCAAGCAGATACGGCTCAAGTCCGAGTCGGACGAGCCGGTGCGCTTGCATGTGGACGTGCGCAGTGAAGGCCCGGTGACCGCCGGGGACTTGATCTGCCCGCCCGAGGTGGAGATCGTCAATCCTGAGCTCCTGCTCCTCAATGCCGACTCACCGGAGATTGACCTCGACATCGAGTTGACCGTCACCCGCGGCCGCGGCTACTCGCCCGCCGAGCAGCGGGGTAAGCTGCCCCTGGGCGAGATCCCGGTGGACGCCATCTATAGCCCGGTGCGCAAGGTCAACTACACTATGGGGCGGGCGCGCATCGGCCAGCAGACCAACTACGACCGGTTGACGCTGGAGATTTGGACCGATGGCACGATCACGCCGGAGTTTGCCCTCGGTGAATCGGCCAAGCTGCTGGTGCGCCATCTCGTGCTGATCGCCGGCGCCGACGTGTTGCCGGAGGAAGTCGGCGGCATCGAGGCGCGCGGACTGCCCAGCCGCATCTACGACGTGCCGATCGAGGATCTGGAACTGTCCGTGCGGGCGTACAACTGCCTGAAACGGGCCGGCATCACCAAGGTAGGCGAGGTCCTGGAGCGGCTGGAAAAGGGTGAGGACGAGATCCTGGCCATTCGTAATTTCGGCCGCAAGTCGCTGAACGAGTTGGTGCAGCGGTTGGACGCCAAGGGTTTCCTGGCAGCCATCGCCTATCAGCCCGGCACGTCTGCCGAGATCGATGATGATGGCGAGTCCGAGGACGAGCTTTAGTTGAACTTGGGAGTTATGCAATGAGACATGGGGTTGCAGGACGCAAACTGGGTCGCAACGCTTCGCAGCGTAAGGCGCTGTGGCGCGGCCTGATTACGGAGCTCTTTCGGTACGACCGCATCAGCACGACCTCGGCGAAGGCTCGTTCCATGCGCGGCGATGCCGAGCATTTGATTACGGTCGGCTAAGCACGGGCTGGCCGAGGGCGGCAACAACGTGCATGCCCATCGCCTGGCTGACGCGGTGATCCTGGATCCTGAGGTCACCAAGCGTCTCTTCAATGAGATCGCCCCGCGCTTCACGGAACGCCCCGGCGGCTACACCCGCATCATGAAGGTGGGGCCACGCCTGGGCGACGGCGCCGAGATGGTGGTGCTGGAGCTGGTGGAGCAGGGCGACGCGGTGACCGAGTCAAAGGACGCCAAGGCTAAGGACACTGCTAAGGCCAAGGACGCTAAGGCCAAGGATGCTAAGGCCAAGGATGCCAAAGCCAAGGACACTAAGGCCAAAGACGCCAAAGCCAAGAAGTAACGCTGCGGCGCGATCAACAAGCAGGTACGCTCTGCCGCGAAAGCGTGTAGAGCCAAGCACTTTCACAGGTTTTTTTGATGCAGGGCGAGCCGAGATCCAAGCTCTCGACCGAGGGCCGGCGCTACGTGCGGGCGACGGTCGCCTACGACGGCACTGACTTCCTGGGATTTCAGTGGCAGGCGCAGGGCCGGACGGTGCAGGCAGTGCTGGAGACGGCCCTCGAGCAGGTGTCACAGACGCCGACCCGGGTGGTTGGGTCGGGGCGCACCGACACCGGCGTGCACGCAGCGGGTCAGGTGATCGGTTTCTGGACGGCCTGGCGCCACTCGCTCGCCGACCTGCAGCGAGCGCTCAATGCCGTGCTGCCGGGGGATGTCGCCGTGATGGCGATCAGCCCGGCCGACCCGACGTGGCATCCCAGGTTCAGCGCCATCCGGCGGTACTACCGCTACACGGTGCTGAATCAGCCGTGGCGGTCGCCGCTGGAGCGCCGGTATGCGCACCTGGTCACGCAGCCGCTGAACCTGGAGGCGATGCAGACCGCTGCCGGCCTGCTGGTGGGTGTCCACGACTTCGCCAGCTTCGGCCAGCCGACCCAGGGTGACAGCACGGTGCGGGCGGTCTTCAGCGCCGAGTGGCAGCGGGACGGCTCTCGCTTCTACTTCGACGTGAGCGGCAGCGGCTTCCTGCGTGGGATGGTGCGCTGCCTGACAGGGACGCTCTTACAGGTTGGCTTGGGCCTCTGGGAGAGCGATCGGGTGGCTGCCCTGCTGGCGGCTCGGAACCGGGCCCTGGCGCCACCCCCCGCCCCGGCCTGTGGGTTGTGCCTGATGCAAGTGGATTACGAATAACGACGAAAGACCAATGACGAATGACCAAGGACCGCTGACGAAGTGTTAGACCTTCGTCCTCCGTCTTTCGTCTTTCGCCGTGTGAACAAGGAGCAAGACCAACGTGAGAACTTATTCCGCGACCGCTACGGACGCCGAAGCCAGCCGTGAATGGTTCGTGGTGGATGCCACGGGCAAGACGCTCGGCCGCTTGGCGACTCAGATTGCCAATGTGTTGAAGGGCAAGCACAAGCCGATCTATACGCCAAGCATGGATTGCGGCGACTTCGTGGTCGTCGTCAATGCTGACAAGGTGAAGATCACCGGCCGGAAGCTTGATCAGAAGTTCTACTACCGGTATTCCGGCTATCCGAGCGGCCTGACGGCGATCAGCCTGCGCGATCAGCTCAAGAATCATCCTGAGCGGGTCGTCGAGGATGCCGTGATGGGTATGTTGAACCGCAACCGGATGCGCCGGCAGTTGATCAGGAAGCTCAAGGTGTATGCGGGGCCGCAACATCCGCACCAGGCGCAACAGCCGAAGCCTTTTCCGCTCGCGTAGGGGCGATCCCCTGGGCGACGCCCGATCAGAGGAGACAGAGTAGATGTCAGCTAGGTATTATGAGGCCGTGGGCCGGCGCAAGACCAGCGCGGCGCGTGTGCGCCTGTATCCGGGGACCGGCACGATCGTTGTGAATGAGCGGCCGGCGACTGAGTACTTCCCGCGCGAAACCGACATGATGTTGATCAACCGGCCGCTGCAGATGACCGACACGACCAGCAGCTACAACATCAGCATCCACGTCCAGGGCGGTGGGCTGACGGGCCAGGCCGGCGCGGTCGTCCAGGGCATCGCCCGGGCGCTGTGCGTCGCCGACGAGAACCTGCGCCCCGTGCTGAAGAAGAACGGCTTCCTGGCCCGCGATGCGCGCGCCAAGGAACGCAAGAAGTTCGGTCTGAAGCGTGCCCGCAAGGCCCCGCAGTACACGAAGCGCTAGTTTTCTGGAAGCTCGGAAGCTAGAAGCTGGATTGTCTGCGAAGCAGCGTGAAGCTCGATGCTGAGACGGTGTCGGGCTTTTTGTGTTTCTATTGTGGGTGGCAGCCAGGCGGGAAACCGATCCACTGGCGGTAGCTTCCAGTACCCAGCTTCCAGTTTCAAGAGGTGAGTCATGATTCGAGTCGGTGTTTTGACCGTCAGTGACCGGAGCGCGCGAGGCGAGCGCGAGGATCTGAGCGGCCCGGCGGTGGCCGAGGCGGTGCTGGCACAGTTGCCGGGCGCCGCGATAGTCGAGCGCGCCATCGTGCCCGATGAGCGGGCGGCGATCGCGGCCAGGCTGGCGCACTGGGCCGACGACGCTCGGCCTCGACCTGATCCTGACGACCGGCGGCACCGGCTTTGCACCGCGCGACGTGACACCGGAAGCGACGCGTGATGTGATCGAGCGGGAGACACCGGGCCTCGCCGAGGCGATGCGCGTGGCCAGCCTGCGCATCACGCCACACGCCATGCTCAGCCGGGGCGTCGCGGGCATCCGCGGCCGCACCTTGATCGTCAACCTGCCGGGCAGCCCGAAGGGCGCGGTGGAGAACCTGGCGACGATCGCGCCGGTGCTGCCGCATGCCATCGAGTTGCTGCGCGAGGCACTCGAAGCGGAACAGCATCATGGAACGACGAATGACGAATGACGAAAGACGGATGTCATGTGTTTGCCGTCGTTTACGTCATTCGTCGTTGCATCATTCGTCCACCTTCACCACACGCTCATCGGATGAAACGCCTCAGCGTACTCTAACCCGCAGCACTTCCCCGTCTCGTGGTTCCACGCGGCCAGCCATTGCAGCGCCTCTTCCTTCTGGCCGAACTGGCTGACGTGGCAGCGCGTGGCCGCGAGCTTCTTGCTCCCAAGCCGATGAAATATCGATCGTGATCTCGCCCTCACGGTTACTGCCGCCGAAGAAGAAGAACCGTTTGACATCGGCGACCTTGACCCCAGCGACAAGCTGCTCGGGATGGTACAGTTCCATCTTGGACGGCATGTACGCGTCCACTGCGGCGCGGCCGGCCGCGATGTGGTCGGGATGCGCCTGCCCGCCCCAGGCCGGGTCGAAGGTGAAGATCGTGTCGGGCTGCCAGCGGCGGTAGATCTCCGCCACCTCGGCGCGTAACGTCAGGTCGGCGACCAGCTCCCCGTCGTGATGGCCGAGGAAGAACACGTCTTTGATGCCCAGCGCGGCCGCACCGGCCAGCGTCTCCTGCCGCCGCACGACGGCGAGCGTCTCCCGCGTGAAGCTGAGGTCGTGCGTGCCGATGTCGCCGTCGGTCCCCAGCAGCAGCGCCACCTCGACTCCACGCGCGCGCTCAGCAGCGCCAGCGTGCCGCCGCTCGTGGTCTCCAGGTCGTCCGGGTGCGCGGCGACGACCAGGATGCGTTTGATTTCGTCGCCGAATTGGCTTACGTCGAATCGTTGTTCATCTGACATGGGTTTTCCGCAACGTGTTACATCAGCTCTCTGAGCAATACTGCCAAGTCACCGTAGTCATCGGGCGGACGTCTGCGCACGGCCAACACATCGATGGCCCTGTCTGATTCTGAGATCGCATATATCACTCGCCACTTGTCCAATTTGAGTCGTCGCACTTCATGCTCCAGCTCGGGCACGTCGAGTTCTTTGCTGCCGGTAGGATGTGGGTTATCTGCCAAGGCCCGAATAGCTCGCTTGACGCGTTGGCGAATGTGCCCAGGGAGGTCCTTGGCTTCCTGCAAAGCGCTTTGAGTAGTGTAAAGCGTGTAGCGGCTCACGCCAACTCCTTCTCCACTTCTTCCCACTCCAACCAGCCTGCCCGCTTCCGGTCACCACCCGCCGCCTTCAATTCGGCATACGCCGATCGTGCGATTCGCATATCTTCCAGATCCTCTCATCCATTCGATCAAGGCCTCCCAATCTTCGGCGCTCAGCACAGCGAGCCGCTTGCCTTTCACGGTGACGAATTGGACGGATTGCAGCGCTTCTACTCCAGTCATTTGGCCACCTCTACATCCATTCTGAGTCCAAAGGATTCCCTCATTTTTGTTATGTTCGCAATTGCCGTGGAGGTGATGGTTGCTCTCCCCCTGGAAAACAGTCAACTATATCGCGTAACTCACTATCGATAGCAGTATAGCGCGCCTGGAATCGCAAGTCAATCGCTCGAACCGATCCTTGTGATCTGAAGAAACTCCACCGGCGCCCCAGCGCATACCACGAACGCCACCCGCACACCCTCAGACAGGCTGTTCGGCTCGATCAGGATTTCGTGTCCGACGAGCGCCGCAGCCAGATCATCGACCTCGAACGCAACATGCGGGACGGTCTGCACGAGGTCCGGGAGCGGGCAGTCGGGGTCGAAACGCATCCATTGGATGCCGAAGGGATTGCGCTTGTGGTCGGTGCAAAAGGTCTTGTACGCCGCCAGATAGGACTCTCTCGGTTGAGGGTTTGTGGTTGGGATGCCAAGATGATGATAGCGTACTTGTGAAACTCCCGACGCCCCGCGTTGGTGTCGTTGGGTAAGGCTCAGATCAGCTCGGCGATCAGCACCTCGTACGGCTCCAGGCTGACGCTGGCCAGGTTCAGCTCCCCCGCCTTTCCCCCGGAAGAGAAGCGGACGATCGCTGGATGTTTGTCCGGCACGTCGAATCGGAGATCGTGGCGAGCGTTCGAGTAGTTGAGCAGCACGAGCAAAGTTTGCGCATCGGTGACACGCAGAAAGGCGACATAATCACTGGAAGTTTCGTCCAGCGCCCGGTATTCGCCCACCACCAACGCGGAAAACTGCCGCCGCACCTCGATGAGCCGGCGGTAGAAGTTGAGCAGCGAGCCGGGGTCGCTTTGCTGATCCTGGACGTTCACGCCGGCGGCGTAGTTTGGATTGACCGGCAACCAGGGCGTCACGCCCGCGGGGCAGAAGCCGGCGTTGGCCCCATCTGACCACTGCATCGGCGTGCGGTTTTTGTCGCGTGTCATCGTCCCGGCGCGGAGGCCGCCTCGGCCGGATCGATCTTGAGGTCTTTGATGAGCGCGGCGTAGTACCAGGTTGCCATCGTGTCGCGCAGCTTGGCCGGGATCGGTGATGATCAGATCGGTCATGCCGATCTCTTCGCCGTTGTAGAGGAACGGCGTGCCGCGCAGCGTGAGTATCAGGGCCGCGTTCACCCGGGCTAGTTCGGCGGCGTGGCCAGGGTCAGCAGCGTACCGCGTGAAGACGCGCGACGAGTCGTGGTTGCCTAACGTGTTGCAGCTCCAGCCGCGCGTGGGTAGCGCATCGAGCAATGCCAGGCGCTCCGCCTGGTTGGCGCGGATGTGCGCCGGCGTCATGCGTTCCGTGCGCATCAACGGGAAGTTGAAGACCAGGTGCAATTCGTCGTCGCCGTCCCCCAGGTAGGCGATGTCGTCGTCCTCGCCCACCAACATGCGGTCGCCGGGGTATGCATCCAGGATGGCGCGCAGCTCCTTCATCAGGTCGTGCAGGCCGGGGCCGCCCCACTGGTGCTGGAACATGTCGTGCCAGTACTTCTCCTCCAGCGCCTTCTCTTCGGGGGTGGCCGCGGTCTCGGAGAAGCGGCGCAGCTCGGCCAGGGTCATGGGCACGGTGTGCGGGGTGAGCTCCGGATCCTCGAAGATCGTGCCGATGGCGTCCAGCCGGAAGCCATCCACCCCCAGATCGAGCCAGAAACGCACCGCATCCCACATCGCCTGCTTGACGGCCGGGTTGCGCCAGTTCAGGTCGGGCTGCTGCTTCATGAAGTAGTGATAGTAGTACTGGTCGCGTTCCGGCGCATAGGTCCAGGCGTCACCGTCGAAGCATGACTGCCAGTTGTTGGGCGGGGCGTCGTACCAGACGTACCAGTCGGCCTTGGGGTTGTCACGGCTGGACTTCGACTCCAGGAACCAGGCGTGCTGGTCGCTGGTGTGGTTCAGCACCAGGTCGAGGATAACCCGGAGCCCGCGGCCGTGCGCCTCAGTCAGGAATCTGCGGAAATCGGCCAGCGTGCCGTACTCCGGCGCGACAGCGCAGTAGTCGCTGACGTCGTAACCCCAGTCCCAGTTGGGCGAGGGGAAGTGCGGCGACAGCCAGATCGCGTCGATGCCCAGGTCGACGAGATAATCGAGTTTCTCCGTGATGCCTTCTGGAAGTCCCCTCGATTGCCCGGGATGATCTCGCCGTCCTCCGTCGGCGAACGACCGCGCGCCGGTCCAACGTACTCTGGTCCGAAGACGGCAGTCTGTCACCACGATCTCCCGGTGCGGCCACCCCCGATGGTAGTGGCGCTCCTTCAAGGCCGTGACGGTCTTCCTCCACAAACACGACTGAATCGACCCGCTTGCTTTCACTCTTCGTCCCACCCTTCCGTCGCGGTCGGCATGTCCACGCGCACCACCTCGCCGTGCAGGTTAATCACGACGCGAAAGCCCAGCATACTCAGCCATTGCTGCGCTTCCGGCGGCAAGGTCTGCCCGATCATCTGGTCGAGCGTGATGTTGTCCAGGGTCGAGTCTACCATGGCTTTGGTGAACAGATCATCCTGGCCCATCATCTTGAGCATCGCCTCGCCAGCTTCGTCCTTGTGCTCCTGGAGCTGCGCCAGAAATTGTGCCATCACCGGTCGATCGACTTCCCCGGCTTCGATGTGCCTGCGGAAGCCCTGATCGTCGATCACATAGAATGATTCGACGCCGACCTGGGCAACGGACACCGGTGCACCGTCCTCCGTCACGATTAACCCTTCAAAAAAGGCCATTACACCCTCCGTTACCTTTGGGCCTATCCGCAAACTTTCATTGCACGCCTCCTGACTGGTCGAAGGTCGTGTCGAAGGGGGCATCCTTCGACAAGCTCAGGACTCGCGCTTGGATTTTCGGATAGGTGTTTTGCTGAACTGTAGTTTCTTACGTTGCCAGGGGAAACGCCCAGCGGCCGGGGCCGTGGCTGGTCTCGTAGCGTTTCTGCGCCGCGGCCATGTCGGTCGGCTCGTCGCCGAACTGCTGCCGCACCCACCACATGAAATCGGCGACCCAGGGTTGCCCGGTGAGCGTGGAGCGCAGGAACATCTTCCCCAACACGCCGCCATCAGACGCCAGGGTCGACGCGTGGTAGCCCTGCGCAAGCACGGTCCGATCATAGTCCACACGCCGGATCTCGGCCCGCCAGCCGCGCCGGTCGCCTTCCAGCCAGGCATAGCTGGCGCGCGGGTCATCGTCGTAGCTCACGCCAGCCGAGCCGCTGTTGATCACCAGCCAGGCGTCACCGTCCGGCTTGGAGATCCGCCGCACCATGGCCACGTGCGTATGTCCGCCGGCCACCGTGCCCTCCGCCACCCCGGCCAGGTGCCGCGTGGCCCAATCGGTGGGGGAGTCGGGGCGGAAGCCGGCGAAGAAGTTGCCCGGCAGGCCGTGGAGCAGGCGCAGCGCGGGCGCGTCGGGAAATGTCAGTCTTTTCTCCAGCGGCAGCGCCGACAGCGCGGTCAGGTGGCGTTCCGCTAACTGTTCCCGCGTCCACCACAGCGCCGCGTAACGCGGCCTGTCGTGGTAACGCGGCTCCATGCGCGGCGTGCCGAGTTGAAGCACCGCGTCATCGTGGTTGCCCAGCAGCATGGGCCAGTGCAGGTCGCGCAGCCGGTCGAGCACCTCAGCGGACCACGGGCAGCCGTTGATCATATCGCCGAGGACGTAAACGACATCGGGCCGTTGCTGCGCGATGTCAGCCGCGACGGCGTCGAATGCCGGCAGGTTGCCGTGAATGTCGGAGAGCAGAGCAAGCGCAATCATGACAAGGACGCAGATGCGACTCTTACCAGAGGTGGGGCTCGACGTCGGAACGCTCCGCCTCATCCTGCAAGCATCACCGCGGCAACTTTTGATCGCCGCGCACCGCGATCACCGGCAGCGCCCAGATGAGGCCGGTGTGCGGCCCTTCGAGCGGCCCAACGACGGCTTCCGTGGCATCGAATAACGCTTCAACATCGACATCCGCGCCGACCACCGTGAGGAGGGTGCGGTGATGAACCTCGTGATGTGCCATCAGGCTGCGCAAGCCGGGGAACATCGGCAGGTCATCGCGAGCGCCGAGGTGGCCGAACAGACGGGCCGCGCCACTGCTCTCCAGGATCGTCACCCCGCCTGCGCCCGCGTCCCGCCAGGCGCATGTCACTTCTTCGAGCTTGTTCACGTCGTTCAGAACCATCAAGATCATGGTTGGCATGTAGCAGATCCTCCTGCAGATCGAGGCTATCCCCCCGAACCGGCCGCAGCAGCGCGATGCCCGGCGAAAACGGTCTTGAGGAGCGGTGGCGTGACCAGCGTCGTCACCAACACCACGATCACCGCCACGGTGATGATTTCGGCGGGGACGATCAGGCTGGCCACCAGAAGTTGGGCTACGATCAGGCCGACCTCGCCCCGCGAGATCATCCCGATACCCAGGCGCAGCGATTGACCGCGATCGAAGCCGCCGCCCAGGGCGCCCAGCCCGCTCCCGATCACCTTGGAGATGATGGCGACGATCGAGAGGATGACCGTCAAGGCGACCATGTCGCCCTGTAGCGCCCGGACATCAGCGTGTAGACCGATATTGACGAAGAAGATCGGCACGAAGAAGCCGTACGTAAGCGCGCTGATCCCTTCGAAGATGCGGTGATGCACCCGTGAACGACCGGCGAAGATGCCGGCCATAAACGCCCCGGTGATCATCGCCACCGCGCCGATTACTTCGGCGGACCAGGCGTAAAACAACGCCAGGACGACTGCTCCCGCCAGCACCCCCTGGCTGATGGGCAGCGTGTCGAGCTTGTTCAGGAAGGGTGGGATCAGGAACCAGCCGGCCACGCTGAAAATCACCAGGAACAGCAGGACGCGGACGAGGAGCCCGATCAAGCTGGCCGTCCCGTTCCCGCTGCCCGTTGCAAGGGCGACGAAGACCGACAGCACCAGGATCACCAGCACATCATCCACGACGGCTGCGCCGAGCAGGGCGATCCCCTCTTTGCTGCGCAGCACGCCCAGCTCCAGCAACGTCTGCGCCGAGATGCTGACGCTAGTCGCGGTCAGCAGGAGGCCGATGGCGATCGACTGGATGAGCGTGTAGTCGAAAGGCAGGGCGACACCGATGCCCATCAATAGCGGCACGATCACACCCAGGACACCTGCCAGTATCACGACGCGGCCAGAGCGGCGCATCTGCTCCAGGTCCGCCTCCAGCCCGGCGAGGAACATGAGGAAGATGACGCCGATCTCCGCCAGCTCGGCGATCACTTTTTGCAACTCCGGCGCAGTGAATACTGGCCAGGCGGGCAGGTTGAGCAGGGATGGACCGAGCAGCAGGCCAACCAGGATCTCGCCCAGCACCGCGGGCTGTCCGAGCTTGGTGCTGATCAGCCCGGCGAGCTTGGCCGCGGTGATGAGGATGGAAAGTTCAAGCAAGAGTTGGAGGATGGGAGACATCAAGCACCCCGATTTCTCAGCGCCGTCCAGCGCGCCCGGCGCGCTGGATCGACTGTCGTCTTAGTTCGGCGATCACAGCAGAAATCTGTGACGTAACAAACAGGATTATACTTCAAGCCGCACCAGACGCCAAGTAGGTCCAGGAATTTCAAATGTAAACGTCTGTGGGCTCTGGAGTGGAGGCTTTAGACGTTTTTCTGGCCTACAAAGCCGCAAACCACACCGGCTTAAGCCTCGATTCCGGCTACATTTGGAATTGCTGAAGTGGGTCACGCAAAGGGGTGCGTCAAGCAGCCGCCGGTCCAGAACCCTGAGCCGCAGTTATCCAAGCGTTTTTGCGCCGGCGTCGATGCAGGCGAGGCCTGGAGCGGTTTGCCAAGCCTGATTGCCCGGTGCTATACTGACGACAGGTTATGGATGCACGGTTGCCTGGCTGCTGATCCGCCGGAAGGCTGTGACTGTCCTCTGTCTGTGGATCATTGATGTGACATGTGGCGTCATTGTTTTTACCGTTGCGCCTGCCATCGGTTCGATTGTTTGATTTTGGTGGCGTGGTTGTAGTGTTGGCCGTGGCCCACCGGCAGCGATTGACGGAACGCGTGCCGAAGTGGTACAGTGACTTGTGGGGCCTGTGGTGCAGGAGGTCAGGATGATAGCTGAGATGACCTACATGCAACTGCTCTATAGCATCGCGCACGCGACGAACAGCAGTCTTAACCTTGACGATACGTTGCAGGCCATCCTGAGTGGCATCCAGGAAACATTGGGTGTGCGCGGGCTGGTTATCCGGATGCTCAACCCCGATGGTGATGCGCTGGAAGTCGCGGCCAGTCGCGGTGTAAGTCAGAGCCTGCTGGCCGCGTTGCAGCCTGAGATCGCGCCGGGCAGCGTCAACGCACGCGTGATAGCGGGTGAGGTGATCGAAATCGCCGACTTGCGCGAGGCCTTGTGCAGCGACTCGGCTTTGATAAACTCCACGCTGTCCGAAGATGCCTTCCAGCGGGAAGAGCTTGGCGGGTTGTTGGTGGTTCCGCTGACGGTGCGCGGCCGCGTGATCGGTTCCCTCAATTTGTGTTGCACAGAGGGGGGTGGATTCGGCGAGATGGGCATGACGATCTTGTTAGCCGCCGCTGATCTGGCTGCCATCGCAATCGAGAATGCCCGGCTTCACACTGCGCTCTTGCGCATTGCCCAAGCATTGACCTCGACGCTTGAACTCCAACCTATGCTCAGCCAGGTGTTGGCCGCAACAGTCATGGAAATGGGGTTGAAAGCAGCCTCGGTGCGCCTGCTTGATAAGAGCGGCAAGCGGCTGGAGTTGGTGGCGGCGCACGGCCTGAGCGAGCGCTACCTCACCAAAGGCAGTGTAGATGTCAGCAAGAGCCCACTTGACCGGCGACTGCTGGCAGGCGAAACCGTGGCCTTGTTCGATGTGGCAGGAGAAGAGGGCTTCCAATATCCCGCCGCGGCCGCGGCCGAGGGCATCCAATCGGTGCTGGCGGTACCGCTGCGCGTGAAGGAACGCGTTGTGGGCGTAATGCGGGTTTACTCGGCACGGCCGCGGCCCTTCACGCCGGTCGGGATCGCTTTTCTTCAGTCGGTCTCTGGCCTTGTAGCGGTAGCCATCGAGAACGCCAAGCTTTATCAGGCGCTGCGTGATCGCTACGAGGGGTTAAAGGAAGACGTTTCTGAATGGTATCGTTTCCTGGCGTTAGGGTGAAACGGCCATGCTGCTGACTTTCCTGGCTCTGGCCGGCATAGGTTTCAGTGCGGGTATGCTCGGCGCGATGCTCGGGTTGGGCGGAGGTATTTTTCTGGTTCCCGCCCTGACTCTGCTGTTCGGTTTGCCGATACGGGTCGCGGTCGGCGCCAGCCTGATCGGCGTGATCGCTACGTCGGCCGGGGTCGCCAGCGTCTCCCGGCCAGGCCGCAGCGCAGATGTCGGCTTGGCGCTTCGGTTGGAAATCGCTACGACGATCGGTGCCTTGTTGGGAGGTCTCTCGGCCGGCTTGCTTAAGCTCGGCAGCATTGTCAGTGATCTTCGCAGGGATCGTCATGGCGACAGCATTCTACACGTACACGAAGGCCCGTCGTCAGCCTGAACCCGTCGGGGAAGCTGCGGTTACGGCTTTGTTCCAGACTGACTATCGACCCCGGCACTGGCCCCTCGGGCTGGCCTTCTCGTGTGTTGCCGGCGCGCTGTCGGGGCTGACCGGGGTAGGGGGCGGTTTCATCAAGGTGCCGGTCATGTATTCAGTGATGGATGTGCCATTGGGCGTGGCGACCGCCAGCAGCAACTTCATGGTCGGCATCACGGCCGCGACCAGTGTTTTGTTGTACTACAACCGCGGTGACATCTATCCGCAAGTGGCGGTGCCGACAGCGCTGGGCGTATTCGTTGGCGCAGTCTCGGGGGCACGGCTCGCGTCTCGCATACGTGTGGCTACGCTACGTAAGGCGCTCATCGTTCTGCTGGTGCTGGTGGCGATTCAAATGGCCTGGCAGGGTTTGCATGGAGGTTGAGGCGGATGCTTGACGACATTGTTTCGGCCACTGCGGTCGATTTTAGCCAGGCCGATGGCAGGCGAGCGGCGCTCACCGTTCGACGCGTTGCGCGGGTGGTGGCTGTACCGGCGCTGCTTCTGATGCTCGGCGGTCTGCTGGCGTACGGCATCGGCAGCCGGCAGTTCCTTGCTTTTGGCTGGAGCGGTTTTCCGGGATCGGCCGCAGGGGAGCCTGGGGCAACTGACGCGCAGCGGGCACCCATTGTCGGGTGAGGCTGCCATGAGTTTGGGTTTGCTCGCGCTGGCACTCGTGCCGGCCATTACGGTGTGTTTGATTCTGATCGATTATCTGCGCGGCCGACGTTGGAAAGAGGCTGCGGTGGCAGCCACGGTTGTGACGATTATGGCGCTCAGCGCTGTTGTGGGGAAGAAATGACGACAGTAATCTCTGGCAGGACTGCGATTATTCGCTGGGCAGGCATGCTCATGCTGGTTATGGCGCTGACCCTGGCTGGTTGTCGCGGTAATGAGGTCGGCGCCTCCGTCGACGCCCGGGGCGCCGGCCGGAGGCGCGGTTACGAACTTGCCTGCGGTGACGTCCGAGGATGTCATCGCGCCGGGAATAGGGGGCCTCATCACGTTAGATGATAGCGCACAGTTGGCCCTGCCGCCTGGGGCCCTTGCTACGGAAGCGAAGGCATCCTTCGGCGCCAGCAATATCGTCCCCGTCGTCCCTATTCCCCGCAGCCTCCTGGGGCAAGCGTATGATTTCGCGCTGGCTGGCGGCGAGTTGACGGGCGTCGCCCTGCTTGTACTACCGCTGCCGGCGGATGTCGCCCCTCCGCAATACGACGTTGCGCCTTATCGCTGGAATGGCAAAACCTGGGAACGGATCAATGGTCGCACCGTAGCTGAGGGCATTCAATTTGGCGCGAGTCGGCCCGGCACTTACGCGCTGCTCGGCCAATGGAGCCTGGCGGATGGATTGTTGGCCCTGGATCGTTCCGAGACGATGCCTGGCCAGCAGTCGGTGCCGCTGGCGGTGACCGGCCAGTATCGCTACGCCGCGCTGCCCGCGCTGCAGGATGGCTACGTCAAGGCCCGTCTGACGCTCAAGCAGGATACATCGGGCGGCGCCGGTCGTGTGACCGGGGATGCGACGCTAGACAAGACCGTGGATGAGGCGCAATTGCTATTCCAGCCGGACCGGACGCAGTCGCAGGGAGTCATCGACTTCTCCCACGTCTTTCAACTGGCGCCTGGCGCGCTGACACTGGCCCCAGGCGATACCACGCGTTTTTACGCCGTCCTCACGGTTGCTGATTCTGTGACGCCCACGCAGCGGTTGAGCAATGGCGTCGAGTACGCGCAGGTGTTGCCCATCCAGGCGGTCGGCCGGGCCATCGTGCGTCCTAAACTCGCCACTGAAGGGGAGCAGGAGTTGCGTTGGCACGTTAGACGCGACGGCCAAAGTTATGCTTTTGAGCGAGCGGTGAATACTGAACTGCCGTTTGAACCGATTTTGGCCGAGGGCGGCCTGGGTGAGTATCGTTTCACGTTGGAGACTCAGCAAGACGGCAATTGGGTTGCTGTCAGCAATGATGTCACCGTGAAATTGACTGTGCCGGCGACCGCGACACCCTTTGAGGGTGTGGTCAGCGCGCCGGACGGCACCCAGGTGGCGGTTGTCACGCCCACACCGGGAGGTGGCGCGCTAAGCCCGGCCGGAACGCCGCCGCAGGTGCCCACGCGACGGCCTGGCCCTGGTGGAGGTGCTGGCGCTGCTGAACCATCAGTCACGCCGACGGCGGCAGCCGTGGCGGCACTGCCTACGGGTACACCCACGCGGCCAACCTGGGCAACGGTTTTCTGGGCCGATCGCTATACGCTGAAGTCCGGAGAATGCACGAACCTGCATTGGGATGTGCAGAATGTGATCTCGATCTATTTCAACGGGAATCCGGCAGAGGGGAAGGAAACACGTCAGGTCTGTCCGACGCAAACGACCACCTACACACTGCGTTCAACCAGCAACGCGGGAACCCAGGATCGCACGGTAACGATCGTCATCGGCACCGGCACAGATGCCGATGTGGAGTTCACCACTGACACCAATCAGGTGGTTTCGGGCCAGTGCGCGACGCTCCGTTGGCGGGCAGTCAACGTACGTGCAGTCTACCTCTCCATCCAGGGAGTGTCACAGGGCGTCTCCGGAGAGAGCTCGCAGCAGGTGTGCCCACAGGCAGACACAACCTATGAACTCCGCGTCGAGAATTTGGATGGCACCATCACAACCAAATCGCTGCCCATCAAGGTGGTGTCAGCAGATCAACCGACCGTGCGTTTCTGGGCCGAGCAGTACTCGTTGCCCTCCGGAGCGTGTACGACGCTGAACTGGAATGTCCAGAACGTGCGGCAAGTCTTCCTGGATGATCGGGGCGTATCCGGTCAAAGCTCGACCGAGATTTGTCCAAAGGGGAATCAGACCCTCACGCTCAGAGTGGTCGCTAACAATGACGAGAGTGACGAACACAGCATTACACTATGGGTCAACCCGCAGCTTGAGCCGATGGAGGTCATCGCACGTGGGATCGTGCAGCAGGTTAACCCGGTGCCGGATGCGGATCTGACTCAGCCCGGCGATCAGATCGGTTACGAACTGACCGTGGATGGCATCAACCCACTATTCTCAGGTATGTCGAGCTGGAGTCAGGCGGTCGTCACTCTCATGTTGCCCCAAACAGACACAGCGTCCAGCAGCGGTCCGGACGCGCAGGTGGACTGGCCTATCACCCCAGGGCAACAGGTGGAGTTTCGGGCTTTTTGCGAGGGTTCCAATTGCTTTGTGGGAACGGGCCGTGGGTCCTATCTGCATCTGCGTTCGCAGTGATCGAGCAGTGAAATACCGAGCTGCGGCGACTCAGCGCAAGGAAGGAATGCTGCAGGCTGGCTCACGTTCTGGTGACTAGTGGGTCGGTTGGTTCGACTTCAGCCATTGTGGCAATGTCATGCTGAGTGCTGCCATGCCACCCGATGGGTGTCATGCGGGTAGAACAAGAAGTGCTGATTGTCATGCTGAGCGAGTTTGCGGCACAAGCTCCGGTGCGACATATCGCCAGCGAAGCCTCTCGTGCGGCGAACGAGACCCTTCACTAGCGATGCGCGGTGCCGCGCTTTGAGTTTGTTAACCCGTTCAGGGTGACAGGAATGGCCATCTTACGCCAAACGACCCACTAGCGCTTCTCATACCGGGCGGTTACTGGGGCCAGATGGCCGGCCGTTCTTCCCCGTGACCGTGAACTACGTCGGTCACAGTGATCGTGCCTGGGCCCAATTTCAAGCGGACAAGTTCGATGCTGCCTTGATCGAGGCGGATTTCCGTCTGGCGCGGCAGACCGGGGCCAATACCATCCGCACGTTGGTCGCCGCACCATTGCAGAATGAGTTTCCCAAAGGCAACTGGGTCAAGCTGGATGCGCTCGTCGCCGCGGCCGAGCGAGCGGGCGTCTATCTGCTGCTCACCTTCGCCGATTACAGCCTGAGCTATGTCAAGACCCAGGCGGCGCATGCCGGGCTGATCGCCGCCTGGCGGGCTTTGGCGGCCGTCGTGTACCGGTCTGGGACTTCAACGACGTCGACCTCAGCGCCACGCGCGCGATCCACAGAGCAAGCTGCATGTCTGGGTCGAGGTAGCCGGGGTTCGAACGCACTCGAACTTCTGAACCCACGGGGTGGATGCGCGGACGTATCTGCCGAACCCGGATGTGTTGTTGGGGGATTGCGTATAGTCGGACTGTCTGCGGAGCAGGCGTGGAAGCTGGAAACTAGAAACTGGAAGCTGGTTGATCCTTCGGTCTTGGTCCTTTGCCCTTCGTTAATTTCGTCCAATCATCAGGAGGCGCTCATGACCCGTATCATCGCGGATACTACTTGTGGCCTGGACACGGAGGTAGCCAGGCAGCTCGGCATCCCGCTGATCTCGCAGATCATCAATTTCGGCCAGGAGTC
Source organism: uncultured Chloroflexia bacterium (assembly GCA_963841825.1). Lineage (GTDB taxonomy): Bacteria > Chloroflexota > Anaerolineae > CG2-30-64-16 > CG2-30-64-16 > CAWJEL01. The sequence continues at coordinate 11,060 of CAWJEL010000016.1, read as the reverse complement.
ATTTCGCGAAGGCGTCGACATGGATCACGCGGCGTTCATGGCCCGGCTGAAGGCCGGCCGCGAGCTGCCCAAGACCGCGGCCCCGTATCCGGGCGACTTCATCGAGGCGTTCACCGAGGTCACGCAGGAGGGTGACAGCGTCGTATGCATCCATCCTTCGGCAGACGTCAGCGGTACGGTGCGGTCGGCGGAAATCGCCCGGGCCGACTTCCCCGGCCAGGACATCCGCATCATCGACACGCGCACCATTGCGGGTCCGCTGGCGAGCATGGTGTTGGAGGCGGATCGCCTGGCGAAGATGGGCGCCAGCGCTGACGCGGTCGAGGCCCATGTGCGGGGCATGATGCCGCGCGCCCGCATCTACTTCCTGGTGGACACATTGGAGTATCTCCGAGCGCGGCGGCCGCATCGGCGGCGCGCAGGCGCTGTTCGGCAGCATCCTGCAAATCAAGCCGATCCTGACCTTTGCGGACGGACGCATCGACCAGTTCGAGAAGGAGCGGACCAAGAAGCGTGCGCTGGCTCGGATCAAGGAACTGATCATGGCGGAGGCAGCCCGCGGCCCCGACGCGCATCTGACCGTCATGCACACCGGTGCACCGGAGGAAGCCGCAGCCCTGGCCGCTGACTTCAAGGCCGCGTTGGGAACATCGGAGGTCGGTATCATGAAGTTGGTGCCAGCGATTGTCACGCACGCCGGGCCGGGCGCGCTGGCGTTTGGGTTCTTCACGCCGCAGTGAGGCGACACAACGTTCGCACAACATTCAAGCACAGCGGAGCATCCTGAGCGGAGCCGGGGTTGGGCTCCCGGCGCAGTCGAAGGGTGCGGAGCGATGCTCCACTCATTCGCAATGGAGTACCATGACCCTCATCATCCGCAAACTGGACTCATCTTCTCGTCGCGAACGTCAATCGTTTTATTGAACTGCCGTTCCGCATCTATCGTGACTGCCCGCAGTGGGTGCCGCCGCTGGTCGATGACGTGAAGCTGATGCTGAACCGCCGTAAGTATCCGTTCTACGAGCACTCGGATGCCGATTTCTTCGTGGCTGAACGTGAAGACCGGACAGTCGGCCGCATCGCCGTGCTCGAGAATCGTCACTACAACGAACATGCGCATAGTCGCACGGCCTTTTTCTACTTGTTTGACGCTGACAACGATCCCGAAGCCGCGGTGGCGCTCTTCGAACAAAGCGAAGGATGGGCGAGGGCGCGCGGCCTGACCAAGATCGTCGGCGCCAAAGGGTTTCTCCAGGGAGATGGTGTCGGCGTGCTGGTCGAGGGGTTCGAGCATCATCCGGCGGTCGGCATCCCGTACAACCACGCCTACTACGGCGAGCTGATCGAGCGCGCTGGCTACACACGTCAGCGCGATTTCATGTCGGCCTACCTGCAGGGCAACGTCGAGCTACCCCAGCGCGTGGTCGACATCGCCGATAAAATGATGGCGCGCCGCGGCTTCAGCATCCGCACCTTCGCCTCTAAGTCCGAGCTGCGCGCCTGGATCCCGGCCATCGTGCAGACCTACAACGACGCCTTCGTTCAGAACTGGGAGTTCAACCCGATCACCGAGGCGGAGGCCAAGGTGATCGGTGACCGGCTGCTGCAAATCGCCGATCCGAAGCTGATCAAGCTGGTGATGAAGGGAGACACGATCGCCGGATTCCTGTTCGGTTTCCCGGACATTTCCGATGGGATCCGCCGGGCCAACGGCCGGCTGTGGCCGTTCGGTTGGTTCTGGCTGCTGCGGGAGTTTGGACGCACCAAGTGGATCAACCTGAACGGGGCAGGCATCCTCGCGCCCTACCGCGGGCTGGGCGTCAACGCCATCCTCTACGTCGAAATGCAGAAGACGATCGCCTCGGGCCACTTCGATCACGCCGACATCGTGCAGATCGAGGAGAGCGTGTTGACCCTGGATGATGCGCGCACGATGGGGGCTGAGGTTTACAAGAAGCACCGGATTTATGAGAAGACGCTGAGTCAGCGTACTGAATGACTGAGGAAACTTGAAAACGGCCGCGGATTTACGCGGATTCGCACGGATTTCTTGCGTTCGATCCGCGAAAATCCGCGTTGATCCGCGGCAGCGTGTAGTGGTGTGAGGGGTCAGCCCACTTTTGCGCCGTGCGTCCACTCTCCCGCACGCGCCAGCGCATCGAGCGCCGCACGCTGGGCCGCAACCTGTTTGTTCGGCCCCTCGCCGCGGCCGCTGACCGTCTCGCCGAGCGAGACCTCGACCGTGAAGGTCTTGGCGTGGTCGGGCCCTTCGGCGCTCACGGTGCGGTAGCGCGGGGTGATACCCAGCGTGCCCTGCGCTAACTCCTGCAGGCGGCTTTTCGGATCTTTGTCGGCAACTTCGATGCGGGCTCCATCCAGTTCGGATGCCATCAGCGGCAGCACCCAGTCTTGCACAGTCTGCATGCCTTGATCGAGATACAGTGCGCCGACGATCGCCTCGAACGCCATGCAGAGTGTTGGCGTGCGTTCCCGGCCGCCCGTCTCGACCTCACCGTGCCCCATGAAAAGCGCCGGGCCGATATTCAGCTTTTGCGCCAGGCGAGCCAGCGTCTCGCGGCGCACGAGCGCGGCGCGTAAGGCGGTCAGCTCGCCTTCGGGGGCCGCGGGGAAGCCCCGGTACAGGTATTCCGCCAGCACGAAGTCCAGCACGGCGTCACCCAGATACTCCAGCCGCTCGTTATCCTCCCAGTCCAGGTCGGCGTGTTCATTCAGGTAGGAGCGATGGGTCAACGCAGTGCGCAGGAGCGCCGGATCGTTGAAGGCGAGGCCGTTAGCCAGGGCAAATTGTTGCAGGATTTCGGTCGGGTCGGGCATCGGGTGCTCCGTGGGGTGATTGCGTTGGGCTTACAGCGCGCTTATTGCGACCGAGTATAACACGGGGAGCAGGCTTTGTCATTCCGGGCCGCCTCATGTATAATCAACTCAGATTCGCGTTGCATCCACCCCAGCCGCCGTAGGTCTGGGGTTTTTGTCGCATGGAGACGGGACAAGGAGTGACACGTGTTCGGTCTTTTTCGCAGGACCCCCGCCCAGCAGGCGGAAGACGACGCCAAGATTGAGGCCAGCCTGGCCAAGACCCGCCAGGGCTTGTTCGGGCGTATCGGCACCTTGTTCCAGGCCAACGAGGTCACCGATGAGACCTGGGACGAGCTGGAGGAGTTGCTGATCCAGGCGGACCTCGGCATCAACACGGCGCTGCAGGTCGTGGAGCGGCTGCGGGCGCGCGTCCAGAAGGAGCGGCTCAAGCGGGTGGAGGATGTCCGGGCCGCGTTGAAGGACGAGTTGGTTAAGCTGTTGTCCGATCCTGAGGCGAGCACCATCGAAGAGCCACGGATGCTCACTGTCGTGCTGATCGTGGGCGTCAACGGCTCGGGCAAGACGACCAGCATCGCCAAGCTCGCCAAGTTCTACAAGGCGCGTGGCAGGCGTGTGGTTCTGGCCGCGGCCGACACCTTCCGCGCCGCCGCCATCGACCAGATCAAGATCTGGGGCGAGCGCACCGGCGTCGAGGTGATCGCCCAGGCGCCGGGCGCCGATCCGGGCGCGGTGGTGTTTGACGCGATCCGGGCGTGTCAGGAGACGCGCAAGGCCGAGCTGCTGATCATCGACACCGCGGGCCGGCTGCACACCAAGTACAACCTGATGAAGGAACTCGAGAAGGTGCACGCCGTCTGCGCCCGCCAGGTACACTCAGCGCCGCACGAGACGCTGCTGGTGCTGGATGCCACCACGGGACAGAACGCCATCAGCCAGGCCAAGCACTTCAAAGATGCCGTCAAGGTCACCGGCATCATCCTGACCAAGCTGGACGGCACCGCCAAGGGCGGCATCGTCTTTGCGATCGAGCAGGAGCTTGGCCTGCCCGTGCGCTTCGTCGGCACCGGCGAAAAGGCCGACGACTTCGCCGAGTTTGATCCCAAGGCGTTTGTGGACGGGATTTTCGGCGAGTGACGGTTGACGAAGGACGAACGACGAAGGACGAAGGACGAATAGAGCGACGCAGCAGACGGCGATTCCGCTCCACGCCATACGGAATACGCAATACGGAATACGAGGTAAAATATGGAAGAACTGCGCAACGACTTAGCCGACCTGGCCAACCGGGTCGAGATGATGCGGAGGCGGCTTTGACTTAGCGGGCAAAGAAGTTGAGATTGCCCGGCTGGAAGAAAAGTCAGCCAGCCCCGAAATTTGGAACGACCCGCAGGCCGCACGGACGGTCATGCGCGACCTGTCGGGTTTGCGGGAACAGGTGACAACCTGGAACGCGTTAACCCAGAGCGTCGCTGACGCCAGCGAACTGTTGGAGATGGCGGTCGAGTCCGACGACCCGGAGCTGATCGCCGAGATCGCCGCCGATGCTGCAAAGCTGAGAAAGCAATACGAGGCGCTCGAGTTCCAACTGGCGTTGGGCGGGCCGTATGACCGCAACGGCGCGATCCTCTCCATCCATGCCGGGGTGGGCGGGACCGAGGCGCAGGACTGGGCGCAGATGCTCATGCGAATGTACCTGCGCTGGATCGAGCGCCACGACTATTCCGGCGAGATCACGAATCAACTTGAGGGCGAGGAAGCGGGCATCAAGACCGTCACCATCGAGGTCGGCGGCCCCTTTGCCTATGGCTACCTCAAAGCCGAGCGCGGGGTGCATCGGCTGGTGCGCATCAGCCCGTTCGACTCGTCAGCCCGCCGCCATACCTCCTTTGCCCTGGTGGAGGTGCTCCCGATCCTCGAGGATGAACTCGCGATCGAGGTCAAATCCGAGGATGTTCAAGATGGACGTCTATCGGTCCGGCGGCGCGGGCGGCCAGCACATGCAGAAGAACTCGACCGCGGTGCGTCTGACGCACATCCCGACCGGGATCGTCGTCACCTGCCAGAACGAACGCAGCCAGCTCCAGAACCGTGAGTCGGCGCTGAAGGTGCTGCGCGGCAAGCTCGTCGACCTCGAACTACAGCGGATCGAGGAAGAGCAGGCGCGGCTCAAGGGCAAGCACGTCGAGGCCGGGTGGGGCAACCAGATTCGTTCCTACGTGCTCCAGCCTTACCAGATGGTCAAAGACATGCGCACGGATGTCGAAATCGGCAACACGGGCGCGGTGCTGGACGGCGAGATCGATCCCTTCATCCAGGCGTGGTTGAAGGAACAGGTCGGCGCGATGGGTGATTGAGCGCCGATAAGGAGATTCAGGCTTTAAGTACCGGAGTAGAGGCTTTAGCCGGTGCGCTCGCTAATCAGTGAAACCGGCTAAAGCCTTTACTCCAGAGGACACTCTGAACAACTATGGGGCATTGCGCAGGCAATGGCCCCGGGGCGAGTGCCCGCTGGTATTTTGTCCTGTCACTGCCGCTTATCCCGCCACTGGCAACTCATCCCCTTTGATAACGTCCTCTGTTCCTGCTTTTTCCAAAATGGCCCAAAAATCCGCTCGATCGGCACGCGCTGCCCGTTCCCGGAAATAGCGCTCGGTGCGCAGCGCCGCCAACTTCTCGGCTACTGCAACGTTGATGAATTGGTTGAGCGTCGTGCCCTCTTCCTCGACGACGGCGCGCAGTTCGCCCAGGAGGGAGGTCTGCAGGCGCAGCGCGTAGTTACTTACGTTTGTCATGTCTCTACCCTCTGTAATGCATCGCCGGGTTTGAATGTGGCGATGCCGAATCTTGCGGCTGCGGTCTGAAAGTGGCGGTGGTTGAAAGTAACAATCGTGTCAGCGCCACCATTCACGGCGGTTTCAAGCACATGCTCGTCGGCCGTATCGCGCAATTGCGGACGCCACAAGAAGAATGGCGTCACCGGTATAATCAACAACGTCAGGCTGTCCAGAAAACGTTCGATCTCACGTGAACTGAGACCAAAAGCCTTCAGGTTTTCAGGTCGTGTGAGTACAGCTTCGTATTCGAGCATCAGCGGGACACTGACGACCGCTTGATAGCGTCCCTGGTGCAGTAATACCAGCAATCTCCGCGAAGCGCCTGTTCGACTGCGCAAACCAGCGACCAATACATCAGTATCCAGTACATATCTCATATCGTATATGATATTCAGTAATCGTGAGATGTCAACTTCGGGTTGCCCCCCGCACAACGGATTTTCTTCCAGACTTCTACCGAAAAAAGGCGCGCTGATCGGAGGGGCGTAAAATGGACGTAGTCGCCCTGCTCGCGGTATAATCGGTCCGTGCGTTTCCTCAAACATCTGGTACTGCAGGGTTATAAAACCTTTGCCTCGCGCACCGAATTCGTCTTTGATGGCGGCGTGACGGCCGTCATCGGGCCGAACGGGAGCGGCAAGTCGAACATCGCGGACGCCCTCCGCTGGGTCTTGGGTGAACAGAGCTACGGCTCGCTCCGCGGCAAGCGCACCGAGGATATGATCTTCTCGGGCAGCGAGCAGCGGCCGCGTATGGGCATGGCCCACGTTTCGCTCATCCTGGACAACAGCACGGGCTGGCTTCCGATCGACTTCAGCGAGGTGGAGATCGCTCGCCGCGCCTATCGATCGGGCGAAAACGAGTATTACCTCAACGGCAACCGCGTGCGCCTCCGCGACATCACCGAGCTGCTGGGCAGCTCCGGTCTCAGCGAGCGCACTTACAGCATCATCGGCCAGGGCCTCGTCGATCAGGCGCTATCGCAGCGGCCTGAGGAGCGCCGGCGCCTCTTCGAAGAGGCCGCGGGCATCACGGTCTACCAGAGCAAGCGCGATCAGGCCAGCCAGAAGCTCGCCGATGCGGGCGGCAACCTCACCCGTGCCCGGGACATCATCAATGAGTTGACCCCCCGGCTGCGTTACCTCAAGGGGCAGGCGCGCCGCGTCCAGGAATATCAACAGCTCCGCCGCGACCTGGAAGCGCAACTGCTGGTTTGGTACGGTTACAAGTGGCGGCGGGGACTGCTAGCCATCGCGGCGGCAAAAGATCGCGCCGCAGACAGCGCACACGTTGCCGAGGAAGCGACCGAGGATCTCAACGCTCTCTTAGATCTGGTCGCGGGCCGGCGCGTGGAGCGCAACGCCCTGCGCGATCAGCTCACCGAGTGGCATCGCGCCAGCAGCAGCCTGCATCGTGAGTCGGAGGTCGCCCAGCGTGAGCTCGCCGTACGCTCGGAGCAGCTCCGCCTGTGGCGCGAGCAGGGCGAGGACCTGGAACGCGACCTGATCCACCTGCGCGCCGGGCTTGAAGACGGCAGCCAGCGCCAGGCCGCGGCCGCTGCGGAGCTGGCCGAGGCGCGGGCCGGCCACGACGCCAATGCCGCCCGCGTCGCCGCGGCGCAGGCCGATCTGGCGGCGCGCGAGCGTGAGCGCCAGGCGCAGGCCGCGAAGCTGAACCGGGCGCAGGACGCGCTGCTGGCGCTCAAGACCCAGTTGGCCGAGCGGCGCTCGCGGCTCGTGCAATCGGGCGAGCGCCGCGCCGAGTTGGCGCGCGGTGATGTCGAGCAGGCGCAGGCGTCGCAGGCCGCCGCGGCGCAACTGGCCGCGCAGGAAGCCGAACTTGCCAAGCTGGCCGTTCGGGTCACGGACCTGGCCGCTGCGCTGGCCGAGGTCGATCGCGAGCGGCAGGCGCAGGCGCAGACATTAGCCGAAGCGCAGGAGGCCGAGCGCCACGCCGCCGAGGGATTGGCTATCGCCCAGCGCGCGCTGGCCCGGCTGGTGGATCAGCAGGACATGCTGGGCCGCCTCCGCGACGAGGGCGCGGGGCTGGGCGCGGGCGCACGGGCGGTGATCGGTGCAACGCGCAGCGCGCCGCAGCGGGCGGGCGCGGCCGCTGCCACGGTGGCCCCGTTGCACGGCGTCATCGGCACCCTGGGCGAGCTGATCGAGGTGCCGGCTGAGTTGGAGCGTGCGCTGGAGGCCGCGTTGGGCGGCCGCGTGCAGGACATCGTCGTCGAAGGCTGGCAGGATGCCGAGGCGGCGGTGGATTTCCTCAAACGCAACCAGGCCGGTCGCGCCACCTTCTTGCCGCTCGACAGCCTGCGGTCGGGCCGGGCCTCCGACGTGCCCCACGCGGCCGGCGTCCTGGGGCTGGCCAGCGAGCTGGTCAAGTTCGACCCGGCGATCCGACCGGCGGTCGAGCTGGCGCTGAACCGTACGGTCGTTGTGGAGGATCTGGCGACCGCCCGCCGGTTGTTGGGCCGGGCTGGCGGCGCCACGCTGGTCACGCTCGACGGCGAGATCGTCCGGTCGAGCGGCTCAGTGACCGGCGGTGCTGAGAACCGGGCCAAAGACAGCGGCATGTTGTCCCGCGCTAGGACGTTGCGCGAGCTGCCCCCGCAGATCGAAGCAGGTACGGCGCAGGTCGCCGCGCACGAGGCGCGCGTGGCCGGGGCGCGCCGGGAGCAGGCTGCTGCACGCGCGGCGCTCGATGCGCTGCGGGCGAAGCGGGAGAGGATCGCTTCCGAGCAGAGCCGCGTCACCGCGGAACAAGGCCGTGTGGGATTGGCTGGTGATCGCGCCCGGCAGACGCAGGCATTTCACGAAGAGCGGCGGCGCGGCCTCGCCAAGGATCTGGCCGGCCTCGAAGCGCGCGAGCGCGAGCTCAAGGTCGCTGTCGAAGATCTGAGCGCCAGGCTCGCGGCGCAGGAAGCCGACGTTGAGACCGCCCGCCGCGGGCTGGCCGCACTGGCAGCCGACGATCTCGTTGGAGAGTTGGCCCGCCTGCGGGCCGAGGCGGCCGTCAGCGCCGGCCAGCTTCAAAGTTACCAGAGCCGCGTCGCGGAGTTGGCGTCCGCGCAGCAGGCTCGGGCGGCTGAGATCGCGGCCAAGACCGCACGGCTTGCATCCCTGGCTGCCAATCAGGCAGAGGCGGCTCGGATCATCGAGGCGCAGGAGGCGGTTGCCAGTCGTCTCGCCCGGCAGATCGCCGCTCTCGCTGCCAACATTGACCCCGCCGAGGCGCGCGTCGCCGAACTTGAGGCGCAGCAGCGCCAGTTGGAGACGACGGAGCGCAATCTACGCGAGCAGCTTCGCCATGGACAGATGCGGCAAAGCCAGTCTGACCTGACCCATCAGCGCGCCTACGACGAACTGGCGCACTTGCGCACCGAGATCGAGAAAGACCTCGGCTTGGTGGAGTTGATCCAGGCATTGGACAACGAAGCGGGTGCGCTGCCCGTCGATGAACTGGTCGACTCCCAGCCGCCGCTGCCGCTGGGCGACATGGTGACGCGGCTGCCTCTGGTGGTCGAACTGCCCGAGGGCCTGGATAGCGATGTGCGCAACCTGCGGGCGCAACTCGGCCGTCTGGGCTCGGTGAACCTGGATGCGTTGGCGGAATACAACGAGGTCGAAGCGCGCTATAACTTCCTCACCACACAGGCGGCCGATCTGGAACACGCGGTCGCGTCACTGCAGGAGATCATCGCCGAGTTGGATCAGGTCATGGAGCGCGAGTTCATGTCAACCTTCAAGGCCATCGCCAGCAAGTTCAAGGATGAGTTCAGCACCCTCTTCGGCGGCGGCACGGCCAAGCTGGTGTTGTCTGACCCCGGAGAGCCCGAATACCACCGGCATCGAGATCATCGCCCGGCCGCCCGGCAAGCGCGAGCAGGGATTGGCGCTCCTCTCCGGCGGCGAGCGCACGCTGACCGCGGCCGCGTTGATTTTCAGCATCCTCAAGACGCGACCCACTCCCTTCTGTGTTCTGGATGAGGTAGATGCCGCGCTGGATGAGGCCAACGTGGGCCGCTTCCGCGATGCGTTGAAGTCGCTGGCCGCCCAGACCCAGTTCATCTTGATCACCCACAACCGCGGCACTATCGAGGCGGCGGACACGATCTACGGCGTTTCGATGGGTGGCGATCATACCTCCACGACCCTGTCGCTCAAGCTGGACGGCCATGAGTTGGTGCAGGCGACCCTGGACGAGGCGAGCTGACCCTTGTGAATCGTCGCTTCGTATCCGCCCTTCTGGCGCTCGGCATCGTGACCCTGTGGGGTGCCAGCTTCCCGTTGACCAAAGCGGCGCTGGACTACCTGGGGCCGACCTCCGTCGCGTTTGTCCGGTGGGCGATCTCAGCCGTCGCGCTGGTTCTCTGGTTGACCTGGAAGCGTCGCTTGCCGGTAGCGATGCAAGTGTTGCGCCACGATGGCCGCACCGCGGTCTGGGTGGCGCTGACCGGCATTACGTTTTTCTACTTCCTGGAGCACCGCGCGCTGCGCTACACCACCGTCACGAACGCGGGCGTGTTGTCCAATTTTATCCCTGTCTTCATGGTTCTGATCGGTACGGTTTCGCTGGGCGAGCGGCTGACAGAGGTCGAGTGGGGCGAGTAGCGGCCGCCTTCGTGGCGCAGCGATCGTGAGCCAGGGCGCAGGTCATTTGACGCTGGCCGGCGCGGGTCTGGCTGGCGATTTGCTGATGTTGGCGGCGAGCTTCCTGGGCGCCGTCTACAGCGTGGGCGGCAAGGGATTGTCGGAACGTTATCCGGCCGATGTCGTCACAGCAGTCATCGCCACCCTGGGGGCGCTCTTTCTCCTCCCGCTGGCGCTGATCGAGAGCGGTGGGGTTCGGGGATTTGCAGATGCTTTGGCAGCACTGCCGTGGCAGGTTTGGGCGGGGCTGCTCCTGCTGGGGTTGGGCTCCGGCGCGTTGGCGAACCTCTGGTGGTTACAATTGCTTTCGCACACCGCTGCCTCGCCGCGAGCTCTCATCCTGTTTCTCATCCCCGTTGTCTCGACGACACTGGCTGTGACCTGGCTGGGCGAGCCGTTGACGCCGACCATCGTCATTGGCGCGGTGCTGGTGTTGGCCAGCGTGATCATCGTCCAGCAGCACACCGAAAACGCCAGGCGGCAGGCCGCCGCGATAGCCAGGAGATTGTCCAAGCACCTGTCCAAGAACCTCCGTCGCACGTTCCCTGAGCTTGGCGAAGGGAACACGATTTGGTTCTGGATAAGGTTAATCGCAATACCGCAAAACTCACTATTGTCACCCTGAGTGTCACCACGCCGCGCGGCGGCTTGCGGGTAGGCAAGAGATTCCCAGCTTGTCATTCTGAACGGGTTAGCGGCTCAACTTCCGTTGCGGCGAGACGCCAGTGAA
>CAWJEL010000015.1:0-34856 GCA_963841825.1 uncultured Chloroflexia bacterium | reverse complement strand
CTCCGGCTTGTCAAGAAGCGCCAGCAAACCGTGGAGGGTACCGATGGGAATGCGCCCTTTTTCTTCCAGGTAGGCGGTTTCCACCAGCGAGATGGAGGAGATTGCGACCTGCATTTGTTGGGCAGTGGACGTTTCGATCGCTTGCAGCGCCCTGGTTGACAGCCGAGTGTCTGCATGGAGCAGCCAAATAACCGTGTGCGTGTCCAGGACCGCGGCGATCATGGTGTATCGCTCTGATCCCAAGCCGCCCATAGCTCGCGCCGAGTTTCATCCAGTTCCTCGGTGGACGCAACCGTTCCGCTCCAAATGGCGCAGGGCGCCGTACAAAGATTGCGGGTGTGTCTCCACAACACGCGCCGATGGGCAGGGGCGTCGCGCCGCTTTCGGCTGCAACCGCACCAGCGCCTGGTACTCATCGATCGGCAAGATCACGCCGATTTGTTTGCCGCCCGCATCCCGAATGTATTGTCTGGTCAGTCCAATGCTCGACATCGTAATCTCCTTTTCTCGCCACACTCAGATTATATGTCGCGCACGGTCCAAAGTCAACGAGGCTGTCACGTTTCACGCATCACGCCTCACGCCTCCCCCAAATACGCCTTCCGCACCCGCTCGTCCGCCAGCAGCGTCGCGGCCGGTCCGGACAGCGCGTGTGGTAGCCGTTCGTGCATGTTCGGTCTGTGCTTGCCGTACTTACAAATCTAACGTGTGCCGCAGAGACTTGTCCACATCCGTCATCGGCAGTGTTCCGATGGCACGCGCTCAATCGCGACTTCTGCAATCGTAGCGAGATTATCTGTCATCACCACTGAGTCCGTGAGTAAGCCGGAGTACTGTCCTTCTGGCGTGGATAGACGTACGAGAATTCGGCTGGGATGATCGGCGCGAATGGATTTGCTCGTAATCATTGCCACGATGACTTGCGGCAATCCTGTCTGAAGGGCATCTGCTTGGACAATCGACCGCGGGGCATGTTTTGGCAGTACGTAAATCCGAATGCGGAAAGAGCACCAAGATTATCTCGCCGCGCTTATAGTTTGACTTTGGCAGCGTCGTAGTTGTCATAGATGCTCATCTCGGGGCTGTCCCAGTCTTCCGCGAACGTCGCAAGGCGCGCGCGCAATTCTGCGGCTTGTTTTTCAGCAATCCCACGCGTCCGCAAATCGATTAACCCAGATTCGAGAAACGTGACAACAACGCGGGTCTCGTCACGCATCATTCTGGGCTGTTCTGCCAACTCAATCTTGCCGTGTCGATATACGCCGTGAACACTTACAAGCATAGGGGTTCCTCCTTCTGCAAATGAGATAACTACGACGCGACATCCTGATTTCCTCTCCACCTCCAGATTATATGCCACGCACGGTCCAAAGTCAACGAGGCTGTCACGTTTTCACGTTTCACGCAGCACGCTCCACGCCCTCACGCCTCCCCCAAATACGCCTTCCGCACCCGCTCGTCCGCCAGCAGCGTCGCGGCCGGGCCGGAGAGCACGATGCTGCCGGTCTCCAGCACATAGCCTTTGTGCGCCAGCTTGAGCACGGCGCGGGCGTTCTGCTCGACCAGGAGGATCGTCGTGCCCGACCGGTTGATCTCGCGGACGATGTCGAAGATGGCGCGCACCAGGAGCGGGGCGAGGCCGAGCGACGGTTCGTCGAGCAGCAGCACCTTGGGGTCGGACATCAGCGCCCGGCCGATGGCCAGCATCTGCTGCTCGCCGCCGGAGAGGGTGCCGGCGAGCTGGTTGCGTCGTTCCTTGAGCCGCGGGAACAGCGTGAAGACGTGCGTCGCGGTGTTCCTCGATGCGAGCCTTGTCACTCAGGGTATAGGCGCCCATGTTCAGGTTTTCATTGACCGTCAAGGTGGAGAAGATCTTGCGACCTTCGGGCGCATGCGAAACGCCCATGAAGACGATCTCATGCGCCGGTATGCCTTGATCGATTTGCCGTTGATGAGAACCTCGCCGTCGCGTGGGCGCAGCAGCCCGCTGACGGTGCGCAGCGTCGTGGTCTTGCCCGCGCCGTTGGCGCCGATCAACGCGACGATCTCGCCCGGCTCAATCGAGAGTGAGATGCCCTTCAGCGCATGCACGTGGCCGTAGTAGGTGTGGACCTCGCGAATCTCCAGGATCGCTTCACTCATCGAGATCCTCCTCCCTCGTCGTCGCGACCGAGGTACGCCTCGATCACACGCGGGTTGGCCTGCACCTCGCCCGGCGTGCCCTCGGCGATCTTCTGCCCATTATCCAACACCATGACCCGGTCGGAGACGCCCATCACGACCTTCATGTCATGTTCGATCAGGAAGATGGTGACCCCGGTGTCGCGGATCAGGCGGATGAGCGCCATCAGATCGGCGCTCTCCTGCTCGTTCGAGCCCGGCCGCCGGCTCGTCCAGGATTAGGAGCTTTAGGGTCAGGTGGCCAGATGCCCGGGCGATCTCGACGCGACGCTGATCGCCGTACGGCAGGTTCCTGGCGAGCTCGTTGCGGTACTCCCAGACGTTCATGAAGCGCATGTGGCGCTCGGCCTGGACGCGGATGTCCCGCTCCTCCGCGCGCTGCGACGGCAGGTGGAAAATGGCCCCGGCCACACCGGCGCGGCTCCGGCAATCCCGACCCGACATGACGTTTTCCATCACCGTCGAGCGCGGGGAACAGCCGGATGGTCTGGAAGGTGCGGGCGATGCCCGCCGCGGCGATGGCGTGCGGCCGCTTGCCGACCAGGCTCTTGCTGTCAAACTGGACCGAGCCTTTATCCGGCTTGTAGATGCCGGTGATCAGGTTAAACACCGTCGTCTTGCCCGCGCCGTTGGGTCCGATCATGCCCAAGATATCGCCGGGATCGATGCGGATGTCGACGTTCGAGACGGCCATCAGGCCGCCGAACGATTTGGTCAGGGATGAAACTTCGAGTAAGGACATGTGTTGAGTCCTGTGGTTGACGTACTGCGTGCTACGTGCTACGTGCTACGTGCTACGTGCTTCGTTGATTGTCTCTGGAACGATGGTTTCGCCGGCTAATGGAATGTTTGTCAATACGTGAGCCGGGTCCCACAACGTGAGCGCCTACTGAACCGACAGCATCGTATAATTGGCCGGTCAATTCCAACGTTCGGCGATCTCTGACCAGCTTGCTCGACATCCTCCCAGGCCAGGTAGCCGGCAAACAGCCCCAGGCGATAGGCTTCAATTTTCCACAGCGTGTCCCCCGTGACATCCCGCGGCAGCCCCTTCTCCCACTCAGCGTAATTCACATCTCACCCCGAAAGCTGCCTGACGAGACATCACGTAGTACGCATCACGGATCACGCTCACGTCGTCTCCGGTGTGAGCGCCGGCGCTTCTTCCATCTCCAGCGCCACGCGCCGGCTAGGCCAGAGGCCCATGGGGCGGAAGATCATCATGAGCACCATCGCCAGGCCGACGAAGCCGTCGCGCCAGTCCTTGACGAACCGGAACAGCTCCGGCAGAATCACCATGCCGAAGGTGCCCACGAACACGCCCGGGATGGAGCCGACGCCGCCCAACACCACGATCGAAAAGATGAGCACCGATTCCAGGAAGCGTGCCATATCGGGCGAGATGACGCTGATGCGGCTGGCATAAAGCCCGCCGGCCAGTCCCGCCCATGCTGAACCGAGCAAGAACGCGACAGCCTTGACCCGTATCGTGTTCACGCCCATGGCTTCAGCCGCCAACTCGTCCTCACGCACGTAGGTCCACGCCCGTCCGAGCCGCGAATTCTCCAGGCGACGCATCGCCACGATGGCAATAATGACGAAGAAGAGCACCAGATAGTACTGGCTCAAGGTTGTCTTGAAGGTGAAGCCGAAGATGGACGGTTGGTCGATGCCCGACAGGCCGTTGGCGCCGCCGGTGATGCCGAAGATGTTGTTGACCAGCAACATCCGCACGATTTCCCCGAACGCGATTGTCACCGATCGCCAGGTAATCGCCGCGCAGGTGCAGGATCGGGCGTGTGAGCACGAACCCAGCGATGCCGGCCAGTATGACGGCCACGACCATGCCCAGGAAGATGGGCACGTCCAGGTAGATGTTCAGGATGCCGACCGTGTAGGCGCCGATGGCATAAAACGCCGCGTGGCCGAGTTGGAACTGGCCAGCGTAGCCTACGATGATGTTCAGGCTCAGGCCGAGCAAAACGTAGATCCCGGCCTGCCACAACACGGCGCGCAGATAGTTGTCCAGCGGCAGTGGCAGCAAAAGCGCGATGAGCGAGCAGCGCGCCGAACCAGAAGGGCAGTGGAATACGTCGGAGGCGGGTCAGAAGTGCGCTCATGCTATCATCCTCACAGCTTCTCCGCCACCCGTTCGCCCAACAGGCCGGTAGGGCGCACGATGAGGAATAAGGCCAACAACGCGTAGGCGATAACGTCTTTCCACGTGGGTGACAAATAGCTGGCGCCAAAGCTTTCAACGGTACCCAGGATCAGCCCGCCCAGCATGGCGCCCGGGATATTGCCGATACCGCCGAGGATGGCGGCGATAAAGGCCTTCAGGCCGAACGTCATCCCGAGCGTGAAATCGAACGAGCCGTAATACAGGGCCACCATGATCCCGGCGGCCGCGCCGAGCGGGCCCGATGAGGAAGACCACGGTGATGATCCGGTTGACATCAATGCCCATCAGGCGCGAGGTGTCGTGATCGAGGGATACGGCACGCATCGCGGTACCGACGCGAGTGTAGTTCACGAACAGCCACAAGATGCCCATCAGCGCAAATGAAGTCACGAGCAAGATAATCTGCATCGTACTGGCGGTGACATCCCCGATGAGCGTAACGCCGCCGCGCGGGCAATGTTGGTCGGGTAGGTGATATAGGTTGCGCCGTAGAGGTTGCGCGCCAGGCTCTCCAGGATGAAAGCTGCGCCCAAGGCTGAGATGATCGGCGGCAGACGGCCCGCGTGGCGCAGCGGGCGATAGGCTGTACGCTCCAGGAGGACGCCGCCCAATGCGACGACGAGCATAGCGCCGAGCGTCACCGGGACGATCATCCAGGGCCCCCCGCGCAGTCCCAACCCCAGCAAGAGCGTGAAGCCAGTGTAGCCTAAATAAGCGCCCCACATGAAGAGATCGCCGTGGGCGAAATTGATGAGCTTGAGGACGCCGTAAACCATGGTGTAACCGAGCGCCACGAGCGCGTAGAAGGTGCCGATAGTTACACCGTTGAGGATGTTCTGGGCGAGTTGTTCCATATAGGCCTCGCGGGCGGGCGAAGGAGAGGAATGCGATTGGTAGTGTGATTGGTAGATTGGTAGATTGGTCAACTGAGCGTCCCTGCGAAGGGCTTCAATCTTCTGAGTCCCAATTTACCAACCTACCAGGCCCTAATCTACCTGCATACGGTCACTACTTCTGATACGGCACGTACTGGCCCTGGTCGTTGATGACATAGGCCTTATGGATGCTGCCGTTGCGGTCGCCCTTCTCGTCGAAGCCAAGGATGGGGCCGGTGATGCCCGGGTAGTCCTTGAAGTTCTTGTGCAGCCATTCCGCCAATACCTTCGGATCGGTAGATTTGGTCTGCTCGATGGCGTACTTGATAACGCGGAAGGCGTCCGCGGCCATCACCGTCCATACGCTGGTCGGCTCGACCCCGTACTTGGCCTTGTAGTCAGCGATAAACTTTGTGGCCTCAGGGCTGTCGAGGTCGCTGGGCAGCGGCTCG
The DNA here is from genome assembly GCA_963841825.1 of uncultured Chloroflexia bacterium. GTDB lineage: Bacteria > Chloroflexota > Anaerolineae > CG2-30-64-16 > CG2-30-64-16 > CAWJEL01. Next base: position 29,166 of record CAWJEL010000015.1, on the reverse strand, counting down.
CTGGTCACCAGGACACCTTCTGCGTTATCCAGGCCGGCGATCGTGATGAGCTCCGGGTTGTTCATGGCGTTGCCGCCGATCCACTGGGTCTTCAGGCCGAGGGCAGCCGCCTGTTTCAGCAGCAGACCGCCCTGAGCATAGTAGCCTGTGAAGTAGATCGATTCAGGGTTGGCGGCCTTGATCTTGGTCAGCGTTGGGCTGAAGTCGGTGTCCTCCGGGTTGATGGCATCGTAGAAAACGACGTTAGCGCCACGCTCCTCGAGGTACTTCTTGGTCCATTCGGCCAGGCCCTGGGCATAGGTCGAGTTGTCGTGCAGGACGGCCACATTCTTGTGGCCCAGGTCCTTGGTGATGAAATCAGCCGCAAACAACCCCTGGCGATCATCCAGGAAGCAGACGCGGAAGAAGTTTTGGTAGCCGTGGGTCGTGAGGCGGGTGGCCGTAGAGGACGGTGTAATATGGAGGATGCCTTCGCGATTGTAGATCGCTGAGGCTGGTTCGGTTGCGGTGGAGTTGTAACCGCCGATGACAGCCATCACCTTGTTCGAGATCATGCGGTCAGCGACGAGGGCAGCCTCTTTCGGATCACCTTTGTCGTCCTCGATGAAGAGCTGGATCTGCTGGCCGTTGATCCCACCGGCAGCATTGGTCTGTTCCACCAGCAGATTGAGGGCATTCTGGAATCCCTTGCCCTCTTCGGCGTAGTCGCCGGTCATCGGCCCCTCGAGACCGAGCCTGATGGTGTTGCTGCCGCCGGCTGGCACGCAGGCCGCCAGGGAGGCTGCCAGGATGATCACCAATAGGATCAGGGATACATGCTTCATGGTGTAGCTCCTCCTTTAAGTTGCAGTTCGAATGTCGATTGCGTGAATGCCGAATTCTTGTCTGACCTAAACAAACGATGTGGACTGCGCCGTGGGGAACTTAAGCCGGTAATTCTCACCCCCTTTCGGTGCTGAGGAAGGCTTTGCAGCCGGACCAGGACGTTCATTTGAACCGCGAAGAGGTACCCTGCTTGATGGCGCGGCCCGGATACCCTTCACGATCAAGCGCCAGATGCGCGAAGTATTTTGCCTGAAAGTGAGGAAAATTATACACGGGAAAGGTATGCGCGTCAAAGTCAAACTTTGGATAGGGGTCTGGCCAGTAAGCAATCGCGCCAGGATTTCCGCGCCATTCCTCACGTCGTGCTTCGCCGTTTGACAGCGCCGTCAGCGCGTCGGCCAGTGCGCGATTGACCGGCGTCGGCACGCCGGCCGCTCGGCCATAGCGCGCGACAGCGCCGTTGAGCCAACCCACTTCGGAGCGCCTGCCGGCAGCCAGCGCGACATGCAGCGAAGGCAGCTTGCTCCCGCGGCCGCCAGACACGAAGTTTTTCAGCCCGTGCGCCAGCCAGGCTGCCGGCAGCCGGCGCACGACCGGCGTGAGCAGCGGGAGCGGGTAGCCGGCCAGCGCGACAGGGCGGATGCCCTGGGCTGCCATCACCGCAAACGCCTCTTGCCAGGCTTGGGCTTCCAACCGGGAGGCGGTCGGATCAGCCATCACCTGCGCCGGCGTCCAGTCCAGGATGGCGCACTGGGCGTTGGCCAGCAGGTTCATCAGCAGTTTTGACCACTTGAGGCTGCGGTAATCAGCGAAAGCGTCCACAGCGAAGCCCGCGTCGCGCAGCAGCCCCGCGGCAGCAGCGACTGGCGCGTCCCGCCCGACCGGCGCCACCCCGGCCTTGAACCGCTCCCGATGGACCTGCACCTGGCCCGGCGCGGGCGCCGACACGGGCGTGTCGAGCGCGCCAGACACAATCTGATCTGCGCCGAACGCCGCGACCAGCGCCTCCTCATTGCCGACGCCATTCTGGAGGGTGAGCAGCGGCGGGAGCTGCCCCGTATCGACAGCCTTCAGCTCGGCGATGACAACCGCCGTGTCGTACGCTTTTACGGTGATCAGCGCGAAGTCGTAGGGCGAGGTTGAGGTCAAGGCTAAGGTTGAGGTTGAACCAGTGAACGCCGCGGCGATGCTGTCTACCGCGCGCGCCTCCGCGGTGTACCGGCTGCCGGACGGTTCGATCAGCGTCAGCCCGCCGGCGCGCACCGCCTCGGCTAGTTCCGGCCGGCCGATGAGGGTCACAGCATGTCCCCCCAGCGCCAGCCGCGCGCCGACGAATGTCCCAACAGCCCCCGCACCGATAATAAGAATATTCAGGCAACGCTCCCAGATCAGGCGTCTACCAGGCCGTCAGGCGCAGCTCATCAACGGCCTCGAAGTGAGCGTCACGAGTCACCAGGATCAAATCATGTTGGAGAGCGATTGCAGCTATCCAGATGTCGTTCTCGGGAATCGGACGCCCACGGGCACACAGTCGCTCCTTGATCTCGCCGTATCGGTGCGCCGTTTCAGTATCACAGGCGAGAACAACGTTGGTGCTCGCGAAATCATCGACTCGGGCCAGGTTGTCTTGCACGCGAGCCGATCTCCTCGCACCAAAACACAATTCACCAATCGCAACGCTGGAAACGAACACCTCGTCAGCTTCCGCCAGGCGGGTTTTCACGGCCGTATCGGACGCAAACAGCGCTATGATGATGTTGGTGTCCAACAAGAATCTACCATGCATCTGCGTCAATCTGCTCACACCCTTGCTCAATGGCTTGATTCATGCGCGTCAAATCCGCAGGCAGAATGGTGTCTGCATACGACAGCAACTGCTGGCCGGGAACGCCGTGCGGCTCTGAGATCGCCAGGGCACGCGTGAATTCCAGAACGCGCCACTGCAATTCAGTTGGCAATACTCTTAGTTGATCCATCACTTTGTCTACGACGAGATCGTTCATTTCAGCCTCCGACTTCTGTCTCACACGGACAAACAAGTCAACCTAACCGCGATCTGTCGCTACGTTATAGCATCTCAACCGTCAGAAGTCAATCGCTCTGACTATACGCTTATACGCATCACCCCATACGCCTCCGCCAACACCTCGACCGTATGCACCACATCCAAACCGGTGTTGGCAGCCAGGTTCCAGCGGCATGTCTCATTGTCGCAGATGGCCTGCGTCGCGCCTGAGGCCACGATCTTGTCGAACAGCGGCTGGCCGACGGCCTGGGCGATGGCGTGCTTCTCGTGTTTGTAGCCATAGGTGCCGGTGATGCCGCAGCAGTCGGCGCCCATCTCCTCGACCGTCAGGCCCGGCACCAGCCCCAGCAGATCCAGTGCAGGCCGGCCGATGCGGTGCAGCTTCTGGTGGCACGAGGTGTGATACGGGAGATAGCGGCCGGTCTGTGGTTTGAAGTCGGTCTTGAGCTTCCCCGCCTCGTGCTGCAACCATAGAAATTCATTGATGTCGTAGACGTGCTCGGCGACCAGTTTCGCCTCGGGCGTGTGGATGCCGAGCAGTTCCCGGTAATCCAGTTTCAGCTCCAGCCCGCAGCTTGTCCCGCCGACGACGATGGGGATATCCTGCTCGGCGTAGGGCGCCAGCTTGCGCAGGTTAGCCAGCGCGTAGCGCCGCGCTTCGCCGAAGTTGCCGTTGGATTGCATCGGCAGGCCGCAGCAGTTCTGCTCCGGCAGGATCACCTCGAAACCGTTGTGCTCCAGCACGGCGACGATGGCCTTGCCGACCTCCATCTCGTAGTGCTGCGTCGCGCAACCGTGGAAGTAGGCGACTTGCGGCGCACCGGGCCGCGCCGGCGCCTTTTCGCGCTGGTGCTGGCCGAAGAACCAGCCGCGGAACTTCTTGAAGTGAAAGGTCGGGAAGGGTGCGTCGCGGTCGATGGCGAAGGTCTTCTCCATCAGGATGCGCACCGGCCGGAACCCCATCACTGCGTTGGCCAGGGGCGCGACCCAACCGCCGACCTGCCCGAGCACCTCGTTGTAACCGAACACCGTGTTGCGCCACCATTTCAGGTTAACGGGGTTCTTGCGGAACTGCTGTTTGCGCAGCTCGGCTTTGGCCGCGGTGTTGATCTCCATCACCTTGACGCCGTGCGGGCAGACCAGTGTGCAGACGCCGCAGCCCGAGCAGTAGTCCAGCGAGTGGTCGGGCGAGGGCGCGCCGGGATCGCGGAACCGCTGCGCCTGCGGGCCGACATACTTCGGCCCGGGGAACAGGTCGGTGACGGGTACCACCGGGCACGCGCTGGTGCAGATGTTGCACTTGACGCACAGGTCGGCGGTGCGGCGGATGTCTTCGAGTAAGGCAGGTGTGTAATGTTCGCTCATAGACGGTTCTGTGTCTTGTTTGCGTGATGCGTGATGCGTGATGCGTGATACGTGATACGTGTTACGTGAAAGCAGAGAGGCATTCCATTCGTCTCGGCATCACGCAGCACGAGTCACGCATTACGAGGATGCCGCGCGATACGCCGTCGCCAGCCAAACGCCCTCGGTCGAACCCTCAGCGAGCGGATCGTAGCCCGCCAGCAGCCGGCCGGCGATGCGGACGTTCTCCATGACGACGTGACCCGATTCATTAACCGGTTGCATCTGCGCGTTGACGCGCACGCCGGCGCGGTGGATCGGGTGCTCGTCTTGAGCGAGAAATCGCGGTGCGAACCAGCCTTCCGGGCCGCCAGTCGGAGCCTGTAACGGCAGCCCGAAGACAACCTCACGCAGCGCGCCGGTGTAGTCGCTGGTGATGCCGCCGCCGTAGAGGCCACCCGTCGCCAGGATGATCGTGTCCGCCCGGTAGGTCTGGTCGCGCACGACGTTCGGCACAACGACGCCGGTCGCCCGGCCACCCTCGACGACGCCGCGCACGGCGGTCATGTCGAGCAAGATAGCCACGCCGGCCTGGGTCAGCGCGGCCTTGAACGCGTTGTACAGGCGCATCCCTGGCACGCTCGGCGGCAGGGTAGGGATCTCGAACACCGGCACGCCCAGGCGGTCGCTCAGATCGCGCCACGCCTCGGCGCTATGCTCCAGGCCGAGCACGGCGGGGAAACCAACGCGGGTCGCGCCAGCCAGCTTCGGCTTGAGCTGCGCCGCCACCCGCTCGCGCACGTCCGCCCGGTCAAAGAGCCGCGCCAGCCCGACCGGCGTTGCGTCGAAATGGCTGGTGCGCATCTCTGGGAGGTCGAAGGTCGCGGCCTGGGCCGAGAAACCCTGGCGGGTCAGGTTATCGGCGCACAACTTGGGATAGAAGTCGCGCCAGCCGGCCGGCCCGGCGATCAGCATGGCGCCGGGCTGGCGCAGGTCGCCGGCCGCGAAGCTCTCCGGCACGACCGCGACCTCGACGATTGCGCCCAACGCCGTCGGCAACCGGAAGTTGACCACACCTATCCCCCCATCCCCCTTCCCTGCGCAGGGAAGGGGGAGCAGAGGGGGTTAGGTTTTCGCTACCCACGTAGTTCAACCCAGCCTGCCCGCAGACTTCCCGGAATGCCGCCAGCCCGCCAGCCAATGCATCGGTGCCGGCAAGCGCGTAAGGATGCTCCGGATGCGCGGCGATCCAGTTCTCCAGGGAAGCGCCTGACGCCTCATTCAAAACCTGGATCCACCCGGGCGACACATGCGTCGTGCCGATGCCGCTCGCCAGCACGCGCACCCTTGTGCCGCGCTGGCGAGCAATCCACGCGGCCAGCAGCCCGGCCGGCCCCGCGCCGATGACTAGGATGTCCTTCATGAATACCTCGGACCCGTCCGTATTCTACAGAAAAACAATTGACACAGGCGCTGCTTCGGAGTATAATGCAGCTACTAAATAAACCGGGTTGTCCGGTTTCCCGCTCTCGATGATAAGGTCGCCGCCTGTGGTGGTCTTCCTCTTTTGAGGATAGTCGGGAGCGTTTTATTGCGTACTCTCCGGTATCTGCCACAGGTCTACGACCTTATCGGCAAACATCCGATAGGAGGTAGCGTCTTCACCGGAGACATACTGCCTGACAGCCCCGGCGATCATATCTGCCAACTGAAGCTCCTCATTACTACTTGATCGCCCTCCCACGATCTTCTCGAAAGGCCGCACTCGCCCTAATCGGCGACTTTCGTAGGAGAAGCGGATACGCAGCGTTTGCAGGAATGCCCGCGTCGCGCCATCTACGACCAGGTAATCATTCGCGATATCTAGCTCTGACGATCGCAAGGTCAGGCCAACGACCAATTGGATGGTGAAATCAGCCCCGCTCTGAGTATTCAACCCCTGAATAAACTCCGCTTTGTGGACAACCACCGCGCGCACACGAAACGGCACATTACTCACCGCCTCGAAGAACGCAAGCTTCTGTCGTGGTTTTGTCCTGTAGTACTTGAATTCAAAGGCTGCCGGCAGATGAAACATCCGCCTGACCGATTCCAGTTCGAACAAGGGCGCACGCTGTGGCAATTGCACCATTGCAAGGACAAAGTGGCTGGATGACCCTGCCTTGCCTTCCAGTCCGGGATCGCCGGAGTCATCCAGAAAGTGATACTGCGTCATCCGGCCGCTCCAACCGATCCAGCCCCAGTATGCCGCGATAAATCTGTTCGTCCAGCAAAGCCTGGCGCAGACTCTGGCCCCAAAGGAGCGACCGCTGCCCCTTCCAGCGCCGCTGCGCGAAGTCCGCCAGCGAGGCGGTGGCCTGCGGCGCGTCCTGCTGGCCCATCTCGTGCAGGATGCCCGCGGCGCGATAGGCGCAAAAGCCGCCCTGGCACGGCCCCATGCCCAGCCGCAGATCGCGACGCAGGTCGTCCAGCACCCACGGCGCGACGATGTCGGCATGGGCGCGGGCTGCCTGCTCGAAGTCCGAGCGCGTCACCAGTTCGCACTCGCAGATGAGCGAATCGGGATGCTTTCGCGGTCTCGACATCTTCCAGGCGATGCCCCAGCCAGTGCGTCTTCGGCGTGATCAGCGGCACGCGGCGCGTCGGGCAGGACATAATCTTTGGTCACGCAGGGCTTGGTCACGCCCAACTGTTGACAGACCACGTCCGCGGCGCGCTCGGCCATCAGCCGGTAGGTGGTGAATTTGCCGCCGACCACAGTGATCAACCCGCCAACGCCGTCGCGCTCGGCGTGATCCAGCACGGCAAAGGTACGCTTGGCTTCACGGCCTTGCGCGGCGCCGCCCTCTTCGTACAGCGGCCGGACGCCCGCCCAGGCGCGCAGCGCGCGCACCTGGCTGAAGCCGGGCACCATCTTCTCGCCCTCTTCCAGCAGCTTGCGCACCTCCCAGCCCTGGATGCTGGTGTCGTTTGGATCAGGCACGTTGACGGAGGTGGTGCCGATCACGGCCACGGTGCCGACCGGGACCAGGATGTCGCCGTCGCCGGGCGCATGGCAGCGGTTGATGATGGTGTTGACGAACCGGTAAGCCATCGCGACCATCGTGCCCTTGCTGGGACGCACGGTCACCGGGCAGCCCGCCATCCCCGCGATTTGCCCCGCCCACGCGCCCGCGGCGTTGACAATCATGGCCGCGGCCAGGTCGCGCTCGTCGCCGGTGCGCCTGTTTCGCACGGTTGCGCCGGCCACCTTGCCGTTCATCACGGTCAGGCCGACGACCTCGTGGTAGGTGAGGACGGTGCCGCCCTGGGCCAGGATCGCCGCGCCGAGCGCCGTGAGCACGTCGAAGGAGTCGGACGAGGCATCCGGGACGCGGAAGGCGCGGGTGATGGCCGGGTTGAGCGCAGGCTCCTCCTTGAGCATTTGCGCGACGCTGATTTCCGCGGCTTCGATATCGCAAGCGCGACAAGCCTTCAGCCACGTGTCGGCATAGGCCGGGTCGTCGTCCGGTGTAGTGACAAAGAAGCCGCCGGTGTCCTCGATGGCGTGCGGCACGATCCGACGCAGGATGCGGTTCTCCTCGATGCACTCGCGCGCCGATTCCGGGTCGCGCACGGCATAGCGCCCGCCCGAGTGCAGCAGCCCGTGATAACGGCCAGACGTGCCGTCGGTCAGATCGGCACGCTCGATCAGCGCTACCCGCAGCCCGCGCAGCGCCAGGTCGAGCGCGGTCCCGCCGCCCGTCGCGCCGCCGCCGATGATGATTACGTCGAATTCCTGGGTCATGGAAACCTCGGCAGACCATTGACCATGGTCGATGGTCGATGGTCGATGGTCCATCGTCAATCATCCAACCAATGCATCGCCCGTCCCACAGCTTTCTTCCACCCACGGTACAGCATCGCCCGCGTCTGATCATCCATGACGGGCTGCCAGGTGCGGTCCACCTGCCAGTTGCGGCGCAGGTCGTCCAGGTTGGACCAATAGCCCACGGCCAGGCCGGCCGCGTACGCCGCGCCGAGCGCGGTGGTCTCCGCCACCACCGGCCGCACCACCGGCACGCCCAAGATGTCGGCCTGGAACTGCATCAGCAGGCTGTTGTGGACCATGCCGCCGTCCACTTTGAGCGCGGTGAGCTGCACGCCGGAATCCTGCTCCATGGCATCCAGCACTTCGCGCGTCTGGTAGGCGGTGGCCTCCAGCGCGGCGCGGCAGATGTGGCTCTTGTTGATGAAGCGCGTCAGCCCGACGATGGCGCCGCGGGCGTCGGCCTGCCAATAGGGCGCAAAGAGGCCGGAGAAGGCGGGCACGAAATAGATGCCGCCGCTGTCAGGCACCTGCCGGGCGTAGTCTTCGACGTGTTGGGAGAAGTCGAAGAAGTCGAGGTTGTCGCGGAGCCATTGCACCAGCGCGCCGGTGATCGCGATCGAGCCTTCGAGGGCATAAACGGCCGGTGCATTGCCCAGCTTGTAGGCGACGGTTGTCAACAGACCGTGTTTGCTCGGCACGGCCAAAGGGCCGGTGTTGAGCAACATAAAGCAGCCGGTGCCGTAGGTATTCTTCGCCTCGCCGACCCCGAAACAGGTCTGCCCGACGAGCGCCGCCTGTTGGTCGCCCAGGTCGCCGCACACGGGCACCTTGCCCAGGGCGTAGCCGTAGATCTCGGGATCGCTGGACGGGCGGATCGCGGGCAGCATCCGGCGCGGGATGCCGAGGATGGCCAAAATTTCATCGTCCCAATCCAGCGTGTGCAGGTTCATCAACAGCGTGCGGCTGGCGTTGGTCACATCGGTGACGTGCGCGCCGCCGCTCACCCCGCGTCCTGAGCCTGTGGAAGGACCGCCGGTCAGGTTCCAGATGATCCATGTATCTATGTTGCCGAAAATGGCGTCACCGCGCTCTGCCGCGGCGCGCACGCCGGGCACGTTGTCGAGAATCCATTTGATCTTCGGCCCGGAAAAATAGGTCGCCAGCGGCAAGCCGGTCTGCGCCCGGAAGCGATCCTGCCCGCCTCCTTCGACCCTGCTCAGGACAGGCTCTTTGGCTAACTCGGCGCAGATGCGGTCGGTGCGGGTATCCTGCCAGACGATGGCGTTGTAGTACGGCTGGCCGGTGCGCGGGTCCCAGACCACCGCGGTCTCGCGCTGGTTGGTGACGCCGATCGCCGCCAGGTCGTTGGGCGTCAAATCGGCCTTGGCGAGCGCGGCCTCGATCACATCCTGCGTCCGCGCCCAGATCTCCAACGGATCGTGCTCGACCCAGCCGGCCTGCGGATAGATCTGCGTGTGTTCGAGCTGGTGAACGCCCACCACCGCGCCGGCGTCATCGAAGATCATGAAACGGGTGCTGGTCGTGCCCTGGTCGAGCGCGCCGATGTATCTGGTCATGGGTGCCTCTTTGTGTAGTCCACCAAAAAAGGGCACGCCTCTCATTGCATGCCCTCGAACTGATGTCGCAGGATTCGCCCTCAAGTCACTTCTGAATCCGATAATCCAACAAGTGGGGTTCTTTTTGCAGCAGTTCAAGCAGAACCTTGGTCGAACCTGAGGGTGAGCGTTTGCCTTGCTCCCACTGACGAACCGCCGATGCGCTCACGTTTAGAGCTTCGGCAAAAACGGTCTGACTCAGCCGGGTTTGTTTGCGGATTTCGCGAATGCGGACAGAGGAGATCTCGACCTCGGGGATGACGACCCCTAGCTCATCAAGTTGTTTCTTGGTGAAAGTTGTTGGAAGGCGCAGATTGATGAGACCCTGAACGGTCTCGCCGATAGCCTCGCGTACATCATCTCTCATCGGGTTTCTCCTCAATTTCATACAACTCCGCATTCTCGATAGCAACATCGATCTGGTGTACGGAGAGGGCCAACAGAGTAGCGGCAAGTTCTCTGAAAAAGACGAGTTCGTCGTCAGCGATGTTGTCTTGAGCGGATTTTTTGAATCCATACACCACAATGGCCCTGTCGCCCTGCCGATAGACTATAAGCGTTCTGTAGCCACCACTCTTGCCTTGACCCCTGCGAGCAACTCTGACTTTGAACAAACCGGAACCAAGGTTCGCAGTTGACAAGCCAGCTTCGATATTCCGGATGGCCTGAAGGAGCATCGAATTTGTGATCTGCTCCCGCTGCATCCACTTTTTGACGAACTTGGTTATCAGCTTGCGTATGTCCGTACTCTATCACATTGTGATATGCTCGTCAAGAAGGCTGGAACTTCGCGAAGTATCGCCAGGGACAATTATCTCCGGGGATGGCGCGTTGTCCGGCGGATTTTTGAACCACTTCACGCGGCCAGACCTTCGAAGTCGGGGGAACCTCGAAGGTCTGGCCGCAAAAGGTGCGAAACCCTAGAACTGCTTAAACTTGGTGCGGACCGCGCCGCAGACCGGGCACTTCTCGGGCGCTTCGCCCTCGACCGTGTAACCGCAGGTCTCGCATACGAACACCGGCGCGTCGCTGACGTCCTTGCCGGCAGCCACGGCCGCCTGCGCTGCGGCGTAGAGCGCCGCATGGATCTTCTCGGCCGCCAGGGCATCTTCCATGCTGCCGAGGGCCTTCTTCTCACCCTGCAGTTCGGCGACCGCCATGTAGGCGGGGTACATCTCGTTGATCTCGAAGGTCTCACCGGCGAAGGCCGCCGCGAGATTCTCGCTGGTCTTGCCGATGCCGCCGAGGGCACGCAGATGGTTGGTGGCGTGCATCTGCTCGGCATAGGAGGCCGCGCGGAACAGCCGGGCCACATTGGGCAGTTTTTCGCGCTCGGCGACGTCAGCGAACGCCTTATACTTCATGTGCGCCTGGCTCTCGCCGGCGAACGCACCCGATAAATCCTCACGTGTCATGTCTCTCATTATAGAATCTCCTTGAAGTGTGGTGTATACGAACTGACAAGCTGGGCCGGCTGGCTACGGTGAGGCCGAAGCTGACAGAGGAGCCAGCCTGGGGTCAAAGATACCATGCTGATCACCCTCCGTAAATGATACGGGACATATTTCGCCCGCTACCTTTGACATTAATCGCCCGCACACAGTATGATAGCGCTGTGGGTGTCATCACCCCGATCATTCTTTCACAGGAGCGTGCTATGGCTTTCGTGCTTCAGCTTCATGACATTTGGCGTTGGGTTCTCCTGGTCATCGCGATCGTTGTGGTGATTAAGGGGCTGGTCGGCTGGCTCGGCAAGCGTCCGTTTACCAAGCTGGACGATCAGCTCGGTATGGCCTTCACCATTATCGTGGATATCCAGGTGCTCCTCGGTTTGATCATCTGGCTCTTCGGCCCGTTGGGTCTGCAGAACCTGAGCCAGGCGATGGGCAACGCAGCTTTGCGCTTCATCGTGCTCGAGCACCCGATCCTGATGCTGATCGCCCTGGCGTTCGCACACATCGGACGGGCGCGCAGCAAGAAGGCGGGCGACGACACGGCCAAGCATCGGATTTCGTTTATCTTTTATCTGCTCAGCTTTATCTTCATCGCGTTGATCTTCCTGATGCCCATGATGCTGGGGTGACCGGGTCGAGCATCCGAAGATTGCCGAGGTCAAGTAGACGGCATGGCTCACACGTGCTAGAATTGCCCTCCGATCCCTGATCCTCGGAGGGCAATTGTGTCTTTGGAGTACTACCAACTCTACCGATTTGCTATTTGGCTGGTGACCCACTTGCCGCAATGGTTTGTTTTCTTTGTGGCGGGCACCATCGCCGAGATCAATTTCATCTTCAGCCCCCGCTCCCGCCGCGGCGTCTACACCAACCAGGCGCATGCCCTGCCTCCCGAAACCGGGTGGCTCCAGCGCTGGCGTTGCGCTCGTGCGGCCTTTCGCTATTTCGCTTACTCCGTCGTCGACTTCTTCCGCATACCCATGATGAATCCGCAGAACATGGATCGCTTCGTGGCAGGCACAAGTGGTTGGGAGCATCTCAGCGCCGCGCTGGACGCCGGCAAGGGCGGCGTCTTCGTGACCGTGCATATGGGAAGCTGGGAGCTGGGCGGCGCTTTCATGGGCATGCGCGGCGTACCACTCACAGTGGCCGCGCTGGCGCACCAGGACCCCCGCATCGATCAGATCTTCCTTGAGAGTCGACTTGCCTCCGGCATGGAGATTGTGCCGGTGGGCGGGGCGTTGCGAAAATTACAGGATGCCGTGACGCGGGGGCGGTTTATTGGGTTGGTTGCCGATCGGGACGTCTCGGGACATGGGTCGCGGTTACCGTTCTTCGGTGAAGTGACGCGTGTGCCGATCGGCCACGTCTCGTTGGCGCTCAGCACTGGCGCTTGGATCCTGCCCGTCTGCATCTACCGGCAACCCGACGGTCGCAGCCTCATCGAGATTCGCCCGCCAATCATTCCTGATCCCGCGCTTGATACCCCAGAAGACCTGACTCAGCGGTGCCTGTCCGTTCTTGAAGAGTTCATCCACGCGCGACCGGAGCAGTGGTCGTCCTTCTTCGACCTGTGGCACGCGACTGAGCGGCCGGTGGCGTGATGATGTGATGTAGGGGCGGGTTTCTCCCGTATTACCAAGGACTCTGCCAGCACAACGCGGCTGCCCTCGAAGGCGGACCTGCGTTAACAACGAAAAACCCGCCCCTACCACGCAAACGGCTGGGTTAAGGTTGCGGCAGGTCCAACGCCTTGATTTGCGCCAGGAGGGCCGATCGGCTGGTGCCGCCGGCGGCGCTGCGCTGTTCGATTGAGTGTTCGAAGTCCCAGACCGCGGCCATTTCGGCGGTGAAGTACGGGCTGATGGCCTGAAGATCGGCCAGCGGCACGTCGCGCAGCGCGCAGCCCAACGCCTCGGCGCGGCGCACGACCTGCCCGACCAGGTGATGGCTCTGCCGGAACGGCACGCCGGCCCGCACCAGCGCATCGGCCAGGTCGGTGGCCAGCAATTCATCCCCCAGCGCCGCACGCATCCGGTCGGGATGGATGGTCAGGGTCGCCAAAACGCCCTGCGCCACCGGCAAGGCGAGCGCCAGCGTGTCCACCGCGTCGAAGAGCGCCTCCTTGTCCTCCTGCAGGTCTTTGTCGTACGAGCTCGGCAGCCCCTTCAGCGTCACCAGCAGCCCTGTCAGCCCGCCCACCAGACGCCCCGCCTTGCCGCGCAACAATTCCGCCGCATCGGGATTCTTCTTCTGCGGCATTAAGCTGGAGCCGGTGCTGTAGGCATCGGCCAGCGTCACATAGCCGAACTCGCGGCTGCTCCAGATGACCAGATCCTCCGCCCACTGGCTGAGATGAACGCCGGTCAGCGCGGCCCAGAAGAGGAACTCGGCGATGAAATCGCGGTCGCTCACCGCGTCGAGGCTGTTCGGGCTGACCGACGCAAAACCCAGATCCGCGGCCAGTGCCGCACGGTCGATGGCGAAAGGGCAGCCGGCCAGCGCACCGGAGCCAAGGGGCGATACATCCACGCGCACACGGAGATCGGCCAGGCGTTCGCGGTCGCGCTGCCAGGGCCAGGCGCGGCTGAGCAGCCAGTGGCTCCACCGCACGGGCTGCGCCGGCTGAAGGTGAGTGTAGCCGGGCATCAGGACATCGATCTCTACGTCAGCGCGCTCGACCGCGGTGCGGATGAGTTCAGCCAGGGCAGCGTCCAGCGCATCGATCTGCCCGCGCAGCCAGAGCCGCACATCGGTGGCCACCTGGTCGTTGCGGCTGCGGCCGGTGTGCAGCTTGCCCGCGGCCGCGCCGATGCGCTCGGTCAGCCGGCGCTCAACATAGCTATGGATATCCTCGTCGCTCGCGGCGGCAAACGCCGCGGCCGGATCGGGCGCGAGCTCGCCCCGCAGCGCTGCCAGCCCGGCGATGATCTGGTCACGCTCGTCTACTGTCAGCAGCCCGGCGCGGGTGATGGCGCGCGCCCAGGCGATGGAGCCGGTGATGTCGACGTCCCACAGCCGCCAGTCGAACGGCAGCGACGCGTTGAAACGGGCCATAAGCGGGTCATTCGCACCGGTGAACCGGCCGCCCCAGAGTGGTGACATGGGTTACCTCGAAGCTGGACTGCCCGCTCCGCGGGCGTAGAAACTGGAAGCTGGAAGCCAGTACCTGGTGCATCGCAAATCGACGCAGTGACTATTACTTGAGCCGGTGTAATTTTTCTAACCTGATACGACCTTGGAGTAGATCGAAGTCAGGATCGCCAGAGACGAGAGTGGCGTCTGTTCGGTCAGCCAATGCCGCAGCGAAGGCATCGGCATACGAGATAGCGTATTCCAGCTTCAGGTCGGCGGCAGCCAGCACCATCTCATCAGAGGCAGAGACAATGGCCAAGGAAAGACTGCGAATCTGGTTCAGTGTATCCACGGCTGCCGCGCGACTGCTGCGCCTGCCGACGCGATAGAACACTTCACCCAGGTTCACGATAGAAATCAGCAGGGTGGCTTGCTGACGTTCCCCTTCAAGGAGGATTTGTTTGACGCGCGCTGCTGCGGGTTCTTCGCCTTGCAGCAGCGCGAGCAATGCCCACGAATCAAGGACGTATTGCCTGCTCATTCTCAATCTCTCGCCGGTGCTCTTGTTCCAGATCGCCCAGCAGATCGCTGCCGGCGAAGCGACCGAAAAGAGCGTCGATTGGGGACGTCGCCTCTACAGGGTTGAGGATGATCATTCGATCCGTGATCTCCAGACGGAATTCGTCGCCGGGAGACAGCTTGAGGGCGCGGCGGACTGATCCGGGAATAACCAATTGACCTTTAGAGGATAACCGCACCAAGACTGACATAGCCCCCTCCTGTCTTACGGTTTGATCTGAATTGTAAGACGAGCAAACGACTCTGTCAACTCTGGCATGGTCTCTTATTCCCAGGCGCTGACAGTATTCAGCGCGACCATCTCTTCGCTGTTCAGCCGGACCGCGGCCGCGCCCAGGCTCTCGGCCAATTGCTCGACCGAGTTCGCGCCGACGATCGGCGCGGTGATGACGGGCTGCGTCAACAGCCAGGCCAGCGCAGTCTGGGCGATGCTCAGATTGCGCGCCTTGCCGATTTCCTGCCAGCTTTTCCACGATGGCGAAGCCGCGGTCGTTGAAGTAGCGCTGCTGGATCCCTTCGGCGCGGGCGCTGGGGGGGATGCTGTCCCGCCGATATTTCCCGGTGAGGAAGCCGCCGGCCAGCGGGCTGTAGGGGATCACGCCGATCCCTTCTTCCTCGCATAGCGGCTTCAACTCGCGCTCGAACTCGGCGCGGTAAGCCAGGCTGTAGTGCGGTTGGAGCGAGTCGTAACGGGCCAGGCCCAGCTTGTCGCTGGCCCAGAGCGCCTTCGTCAGCCGCCACGCGGGGTAGTTGGAGCACCCGACGTAACGCACCTTGCCGGAACGCACCAGGTCATCCAATGCACGCAGCGTCTCGTCGATCGGCGTATCGGCGTCGTAGAAATGCGTCTGGTAAAGGTCAATGGTGTCGGTGTCGAGCCGGCGCAGCGAATCCTCGCACGCGCGGATCAAGTGCATTCGGCTCAGCCCCTCGCCGTTCGGCCCATCCCACATGCGGCCGCGGGCCTTGGTCGCCAGCACGATCGCCCCCCGGTTGCCGCGCGCCTTCAGCCAGCGCCCGATGATCTGCTCGGAGACGCCGCCCGGATTCCCCTCGGCCCAGCGCGAGTAGACATCGGCGGTGTCGATGAAGTTGCCGCCGGCCTCGACGAACGCGTCCATCACCGCGAAGCTGGTCGCTTCGTCGGCGGTCCAGCCGAACTGCATAGTGCCCAGGCACAGCTCAGAAACCTTCAGGCCGGTGCGGCCCAGTTTACGATATTCCATGTTTCCGCCTCTATGTTCGATAATGTCCGTTGATGCTCACGTAGTCGTGGCTCAAATCGCACGTCCAGACCGTCGCCTGCCCGTCGCTCAGCCCTAGCTTCACGGCCACAGTGATCTCCGGCCCGGCGAAAATGGCGCTGGCGGCGTCTTCCGAGTACGGCAGCGGCTGCCCGGAATGCACCAATTGGGTAGGGGCGGGTTTCTCTGGATCATATCCGTGCGTGTCGTATTCCGACGGAAAACCCGCCCCTACATCGGGCCATGTGCCCGCCGCGATCCACAAATCCGCCTTGGTTGGATCCACGGTCGCGCCCGAATACCCGACGGCGGCCAAAATCCGTCCCCAGTTGGCGTCGCCGCCGTAGAACGCGGTCTTGACCAGCGGCGAGTTGGCGACCGCCTTGGCTGCCGCCCTCGCTTCCGCGTCGGACGCCGCGCCTTCAACCCGGATTGTGATGAATTTGGTCGCGCCCTCGCCGTCGCGGACGATCTGCTGCGCCAGGTCGGTGCATAACGAGGTTAAGGCTGAGGCAAAGGCCGAGGTTGAGGTTGAGAGCTTCGAGCTTCGAGCTTCCAGTTTCCAGTCCGCCGCGCCGTTCGCCAGCAGGAGCACCGTGTCGTTCGTGGACATATCGCCGTCGATGCTGATGCAGTTGAAGCTGACGTCCACCGCCCCGCGCAGCAACTCGGCCAGGAGCGTGGGCTCGACCGCGGCGTCGGTGACGATCGTCGCGAGCATGGTCGCCATGTTCGGATGGATCATCCCCGCGCCCTTGCACATGCCGAACAGACGCACGCCGCCAACCTCGCGAAACGCGGTCTTGGGCCGGGTGTCCGTGGTCATGATGGCGCGCGACGCGGCGTCCCAGCCGTCGGCCGACAGCTCGCCGGCAGCCTGCTGAATGCCCGCGGCGATCCTGTCCATCGGCAGGCGCGGGCCGATGACGCCGGTCGACATGACCGCGGCCGAGCGTGCGGGCAGTCCCAGCGCCGCTTCCGCCAGACCCGCCATCGCTTCAGCGTCGGCGAGGCCCGGTTCACCGGTGCAGGCGTTGGCACAGCCCGCGTTGATCGCGACGGCGCGCAGGCCGGCTGCGTTCTCGGCCACCAGCGCCCGATCGTACAGCACCGGCGCGGCGGGGAAGGTGTTGCGCGTGAAGGTCGCCGCGGCGCTGCACGGCCGGTCGCTCACGATCAGCGCCAGGTCGCGCGCGTCCGTCTTCTTGATCCCGGCCGCGACCCCGGCGAAGGTGAAGCCGAGTGGAGCTTGTGTCTGGTCAGATTCCTGCTCCCGTAAGGGGTTGGTACAGCTGGTACATTGGTAGATTGGTACATGGTATGCTGGTGATCTGGAGCGTTCCAGCTCTCCAGTCTACCAGTTTCCAATCTCGGGGGCGTCAGTCCCGCTTGAACGCCGAATAATCCGGCTGCCGATACTTGCTCCGGCCGCTGCCCTCAATGTCCAACATGGCCGATACCTTCATCGGCAGGCCGAACAGTTTGATGAAGCCCTCGGCATCCTTCTGGTTGTAGACATCTTCCTCGCCGAATGTGGCGTAGTCCTCGCGGTAGAGGCTGTGCGGCGACTTGCGGCCGACCAGCATGATGTTGCCCTTATACAGCTTCAGCCGCACGTCGCCCGTGACGTTGCGCTGCGTGATGGCCACGAACGCATCCAGCGCCTCGCGCAGCGGGGTGAACCACTGGCCGTTGTAGATCAGCTCGGCGTACTTCAGCGCGATCATCTGCTTGTACTGCAACGATTGCTTGTCCAGGCAGATCTGCTCCAGCCCCTCGTGCGCGCGGTAGAGGAGGGTGCCGCCGGGGGTCTCGTAAACGCCATGCGACTTCATGCCCACCAGCCGGTTCTCCACCAGGTCGATGCGTCCCACGCCATGTCGCGCGCCGATGGTGTTGAGCGTGGCCACCAGGTCGATCGGTCCCATCGCCACGCCGTTGACGCGCTTTGGCACGCCCTGCTCGAAGTGGATCTCGACGTACTCGGCTACGTCCGGCGCTGCTTCCGGGCTCACGCTGAGCTGATACATCTCCTCTTCCGGTTCCTGCCAGGGGTCTTCCAGGATGCCGCCCTCGTGGCTCAGATGCCAGAGGTTGCGGTCGCGGCTGTAGATCGATTTGATGGTGGCCGTGACCGGGACGTTGTGCTCGGCGGCATATTTCAGCGCGTCCTCGCGGCTGCGGATGTGCCACTCGCGCCACGGCGCGATGATCTTCAGCTTCGGGTTGAGCGCCATCACGGTCAACTCGAAGCGCACCTGGTCGTTGCCTTTGCCGGTCGCGCCGTGGCTCACCGCGTCGGCGCCCTCCAGTTCGGCGATCTCGACCATCCGCTTGGCGATCAGCGGCCGGGCGAAGCTGGTGCCGAGCAGATATTCGCGCTCGTAGATCGCGTCGGCCATCATCGTCGGATAAATATAGTCGGTGATGAACTCCTCGCGCAGGTCTTCGATGTAGAGCTTGCTGGCGCCGGAGGCGAGCGCCTTAGCTTCCAGCCCGGATAGCTCTTCCTCCTGCCCCAGGTTGGCGCAGAAACAGATCACCTCGCAGTCGTAGTTCTCGACGAGCCACGGCACGATGCATGAAGTGTCCAGCCCGCCGGAATAGGCGAGCACGACTTTGTTGACGGATTTCTTGGCAGACATGGGTTACTCCTTGAATGAATTTGACGATGGACGATGGACGATGGACGCATTGCACGTAGGTTGTCTTCGATGGTCAATGGTCAATAGTCAATGGTCAGGTTAATCACATCCCGCAGCATCGCAGCCGCGGTGGGAACGGGACCGCGCTCATCCACTTTGAGCTGTTGCAACCCCATGATGTCGGTGTCGAAGACGATGCCCATCTCCCAACCGCTGATCGAGGCCAGGAAGTCGCCCGCGGGCAGCCATTCGGGCTGGACGGAGAGCGTGTACGATCGGCCTGTCAGGTCTCGCTCGGCCCTGGCCACCAGCTTGACGACCTCACCCCAGGCCGCGTGCTCCTGGATCTGTGCCGGCGTGATGGCGGTGATGCCGATGACGGGCTGCACATCGGCCAGGGTGCAGGGCTGGCGCAGGATGCTGTTGGTGACGATGACCAGCTTGTTGGCCGTGTCCCAGCCTTCCACATCCAGGCTGGGATCAGCTTCGGCGATGCCGTCGATCTGGGCCTGGCGCACCGCGTCCGCATAATCGCCCCCGGCTGCCATCGCGGCCAGGATCGAGTTACTGGTGGCGTTGAACACGCCGGCTACCGCACGGATGTCACACGCGGCCAGGTCGCGGCGGCCGATGTTTACCACCGGCAGCGCGCCGCAAACGGTCGCGCTGTAGGCCAGCCCCACGCCGGCCGCGCGCAGCCGCGGTCTCGAGCTCGCCAAAGGCGTGTACCAGCGGCCCTTTGTTCGCCAGCACGACGTTCATGCCGCGGCGGATGGCGATGCGGACGCAATCCAGCCCGGGCTGGCCGGTCCTCAGGTTGACCGTCGAGGCTTCCAGCAGCACGTCGGCCTCGACCTCCGCGACCATCTCGAGGGCTGACATGCCCGGCGTGCTGCCCGGAAAGCTGTGGAGCGGTTTGCCCGCGCCCTTGTGGGCGCGCAGCGCGTGCGTATTCAGCCCCTCGGGGCGCAACACCGCCGCGGATGAGTCGGCGACGCCGGTCAGGACCAGGGCCAAGCCGTAGCGGTCCGCCAGCAGGTCAGCCTTGACGCTCATCAGATCGAGGAAGGATTGCCCCACGTTGCCAAGGCCGACCAGGGCGATTCGGACAGATTTAGGCACGTCTACTCCTCAGGTGGTGATTGGTATGTTGGTACATTTTGGTAATTGTATATTGGTACATTGGTATATTGGAACAGGCGCATTGGGGTAGACTGGTTGCCTCAGTGGACTGTGCAGGCCGGTTTGTGTATCCCCATCGCTCTCATGTTACCGACTTACCAATCTACCAATCTACCGATTGACCAGCCTACCGTCCCCCAGCTCTCCCAAGTCCAAGCCGCAAACCCTGCCACATCTCCATGCTCACCTCCGGCGCAAGCCGCTTGAGCATGGGCTGTGACGAGGTTAAGTTCATCATGACGGCAATTTCATCGCACGCGTCGAACTTCGGACAGTAGATGCACTCGTGCCAGATCTTTGGCGAAATGGTCCAGCGGTCCACCGTGACGAAGCCGCAGCCGTTGAAGAAGCCCTCGCTCAGCGTCAGCGCGCAGATCTGGTCGTAACCGGCCGCGCGCGCCTGGGCGATCAGCGCTTCCACCAGACGCTTGCCGAGTCCTGTGCCGCGGCACTCCGGCGTGACGGCCAGCGAACGCAGCTCGGTCAGCCGCGGCGCCAGCTCCACGTTGGAGCCGCAGCCGACGATGCGACCCTGATGTTCGGCGACCAGGAACCACTGCAACACGCGGCGAATCTGTTCATCGGTGCGCGGCAGCATCAGGTTCTGCGCGGCATAGCCGTTGACAATGCCGAGGATGCCCTCGATGTCGGCCTCGGTGGCCGGTCGGATCGTGATCTCCATCCGTTCGTTTCCCCATCCCAACGCGCTAACACTCACTACCGCACTAACTCACTATCGCACTAACTCACTACCGCCCTCAACCGTTCGATGAGCAAATCGATCTCCTCCCGCGTGATCACCAGCGGCGGGATGAGGCGCAGCGTGTTCGGGCCGGCATTGACGAGCAGTAGCCCGTGGCGATAGCCTGCGTTCACGATGTCGGTGGCCGGCACATCCAGGTCGGCGCCGAGCATCAGCCCCTTGCCGCGCACCGCGGTGATGTGCGGCGAGTTGATCTCCTCCAGCCGCTCCTTCAGGTACGCGCCCTTGGCCGCGACCTCAGCGAGGAAAGCCGGCGCAGAGATCCGATCCAGCACCGCCTCGGCCACGGAGGCGACCAGCGGCCCCGCGGCGAACGTGCTGCCGTGATCGCCCGGGTGCATGACATCGGCCACGGCCTGGGTCATCAGCACCGCGCCCATCGGCAGCCCGCCGGCCAGCGGTTTGGCCGCGGTCAGCAGGTCGGGTGTGACGCCGTAGCCCTGGTAGGCCCAGAGCGTACCGGTCCGCCCCAGCCCGCACTGCACCTCGTCGAAGATCAGCAGCGCATGATGGCGGTCGCAGAGCTCGCGCAGCCCGGCCAGGAATTCCGGCGTCGCCGGGTTGACGCCGCCCTCGCCCTGCACCGGCTCCACGATCACCGCGCAGACATCGTCACCGATCATCTCGGCCGCGCCCGCCAGATCGTTGAACGGCGCGATGCGCACGCCCGGCAGCAGCGGCCGGAAGGCGGCCTGGTACTTCTCGCGCGGGGTGGCGGCCAGCGCGCCGAACGTCCGTCCGTGGAACGCGTCGCTGAAGGCCACGATGGCATGCTTCTCCGCCCCGAAATGGTCGTGTGCCCACTTGCGCGCGAACTTGAACGCGCCCTCGTTCGCCTCCGCGCCGGAGTTACAGAAGAAAACCCGGTCGGCGAAGCTGGTCTCGCACAGCTTTTGCGCCAGCCGGGCGTGGGGCGCCGTGTGATACAGGTTGGACACGTGCCAGAGCTTGCCGGCCTGCGCCGTCAGCACGGCGACCAGGCCGGGATCGGCGTGGCCGAGCGCGTTCACCGCGATGCCCGCCACGCAATCGAGGTAGGCGTTGCCATCCGTGTCGTAGACCCAGCATCCCTGGCCGTGATCCAGCACGAACGGCGCGCGGGCGTAGGTGCCGAGGAGATACTTTTGTTCGAGATCGATGATGTCGTGGGTATTGTCCATTGAAGATTCTCCGAGCATGTGAGCGTGATACGTGCTGCGTACTGCGTGATGACACGTCAAGAGGGAATCCTCTCCGCGCACAGTCACGTATCACGCATCACGTATCACCGCCGTCCCTTCGCCCCGCGCCAACCCATCCAGATCGGTGATCACCGCCTGGTACACGCCGCTGGCGACTGCCTCGGTGGCCGAGCGCACCTTGGGGATCATCCCGCCGGTGATGTGGCCGTCGGCGATCAACCCTTCGATCTGCGCCCACGGTGAGCGCCCGCATGGTGCGGCCCGTCACCTGCACCCCCGGCACGTTGCTGACGAAGATCAGCTTGCTCGCCTCGACCGCCACAGCGATTCCCGCAGCGACGTGATCGGCGTTGACGTTGTACGTCAGGCCATCCTCGCCCAGCGAGACCGGCGCAATGACCGGGGTCAGGCCCAGGTCGAGCAGTTGGAGCAGCGCCTCGCCGTTGACCGCGCCGACCTTGCCCACGCGGCCCAGGCTGCGCCCAGAGACCGAGAGCGGCGTGACCCGCACCAGGCCCATGTCCACCCCGCTGAGGCCGAGCGCGTCCACCCCGCCGACCACCAGCCAGCGCACCAACGCGTGTTGACCGTGCCGTTCAGCACCATCTCGACCAGCCGCAGGCTTTCCTCGCTCGTCGCACGCAGCCCCTCGACCGTCTCGGTCGCGACGCCCAACTGCGCGTGCAGGTCGGTGATCTCCTTGCCGCCGCCGTGGACGATGATCACCGAGTGCTCGGCCAGTAACCCCGCCACCGCGGCCACGAACCCGGCGAGGAACGTCTCGTCCTCCACCTGGTTGCCGCCGATTTTGAGGACGAGGGTGGTCTTTTGATTGGCACTCATCTTCGATCTCCTGGACGTGCTACGTGACCCGTGCTACGTGACCTGTGCTGCGTGACCCGTGCCGGGAGTTGAGCAACTCGACTTCACGCATCACGTTTCACGTTTCACGTCAATCCCGTTCTCTCATCCAACCCGTACATCACATTCATATTTTGCACCGCCTGCCCCGACGCGCCCTTGCCCAGGTTATCGATGCTCGAGGTGACGATCAGCGTTGACGTGTCCGACACGAAAGTCAGCCCGATAGCGCAATAGTTCGTGTTGGCCGTGTGCGCGAAGGTCGCAACCTGGCCCTTCGGCAGCAGATAGACGAACGGTTCGGCAGCGTACATGCGCCGCGTACGCGCTCTCGGACCTCGGACCTCCGTCACGCCCTGCGGGCAGAGTGACATAGATCGTGGACAGCATCCCCCGGTTGATCGGCACCAGGTGCGGCGAGAAGATAAGCTGCCACCCGGCGGGATCATCTCCATCGTCCGTCGGTCCATCGTCCGCGCAGTTCCTGCTCCATCTCCGGGATATGCCGGTGCGCACGGCCGATGCTGTACGGGCTCAGGTTCTCGTTGGCCTCGACGAAATGCGTCTTGAGCGACGGCGTCCGCCCCGCGCCGGACACGCCCGACTTGCTGTCGGCGATGATCGTGCCGGCGAGCCAGCCGGCGCGGGCCAGCGGCGCCAGGCCCAGGATGACGCTGGTCGGGTAGCAGCCCGGGTTGGCGATCAAGACCGCGCCGGCGATCGCCGCCCGGTGCAGCTCCGGCAGGCCGTACACGGCTTCGTTCAACAGCTCGGCGTGCTGGTGGGGATGACCGTACCATTTTTCGTAGGTCGCGGCGTCCCGCAGCCGGAAGTCGGCGCTCAGGTCGATAGCTCTGGCGCCCGCCTTGCGCGCCGCGGCCACGTGGGTCTGCGCGGCGACGTGCGGCAGGCAGCAGAAGACCACGTCCACGCCCGCGCAATCCGCCTCCGCCGACGGGATCAGCGTGTGCCCGCCCAACGCCGGCGGCACAGGGAAGACAGCATCGAAGCGTTGTCCGGCTGAACTTTCCGAAGTCAGCCAGGCGATGCGAGCGGCCGGGTGGCGCCCCAATAGTTTGAGCAGCTCCAGGCCGGTGTAGCCCGTGGCACCGAAGATTCCGATTTTGATCATGCTCTCTCCGCAACAAAAAACCAGCACCCGGGGGTCGGGTGCTGGCTGCCTCGTTCTGTCGTAGACGTTCGGCTCTCGCGCACTCCCTCGACCGGATGCTAACCCGTTCGGCTGGGACGACGACGAGGGAATCGTAGGCTGTAGGCCACGAACGTTCTCCAAACGTTGATTATGCTTCTGGTCGCTGATCGACCATCTTTTGCGGGTCGGAGTCTAGCATAACTGCGCTGAGATGTCAAAAGATCGGGGAATGATTAGCGAGATGTCTTTGACGGACGAGCTCGAAATGGGTTAGAATATGTCTACTTCTTTGTGGACGCCGTCCGGGCAGGCAGTACGCCTGACGGCTTTTTTATATTGGTATTGAGGTCGCTGCGAACAGAACAAGCATCGCAGGTGGCTTCGGAAAGCAGGTAAAAATGACTGAAACTTTACGCATCATCCCCCTCGGTGGTCTGGGGGAAATCGGCAAGAACATGACCTTGTTCGAGTACGACCACAATATCCTGATCGTAGACGCGGGGATCATGTTCCCCGAGCACGATATGTGGGGCATCGATGTCGTGATCCCCGACTTCACCTACTTGCGCGAAAACGCCGCGCAGGTGCAGGCGATCGTCATCACGCACGGGCACGAGGACCACGTCGGCGCGCTGCCGTATCTGCTCCGCGACGTGGTGCCGGCCGATACGCCGATCTACGCCACGCGGCTGGCCGCGGGCTTAATCGAGGCCAAGCTGAGCGAATTCCCCAAGCTGGGCAAGCCCAACATCAAGCTGATCGCCGCGGGCGAAGCGTTCCGCGCGGGGCCGCTGGCGGTCGAGTTTCTGGCGATCACCCATTCGATCCCCGACGGCGTGGGGCTGGCGATCCACACCCCGGTGGGGCGCGTGATCCATACCGGCGATTTCAAGTTCGATTACACCCCGGTGCGGGGCGGCGGGCCGGGCTTTGCGCGGCTGGGTGAACTGGGCGCGCAAGGGGTGCTGGCGCTGCTGAGCGACTCCACCGGCGCCGAGCGCGCAGGGTACACGCCGTCCGAGGCGGTGATCGTGCCGGCGTTCGACGCGATCTTTCGCGAGGCGGCGGGCCGCATCATCGTCGCCACCTTTGCGTCGCAACTCAGCCGGGTGCAGCAGGTGATCGACGCGGCGCATGCGCACGGCCGTGTTGTGGCGCTGGCGGGCTACTCCATGCTCAAGACGACCGAGATCGCGCGTAAGTTGGGGCATCTGGACGTCCCCGCGGGTGCGCTGATCGAGTTAAACGAGGCGCTGCGCCTGCCGGATCAGCGGGTAGCCATCGTCACTACCGGCAGCCAGGGTCAGCCCGAGGCCGCGCTGGCCCGCATGGCCGACGGCAACCACCGGCAGATCGAGATCAAGCCTGGCGACACGGTCGTGCTCTCCTCCACCCCCATCCCCGGCAACGAAGAAGAGGTGGCACGGGTCATCAACAAGCTGTTCGCCCGCGGCGCGCAGGTGATCTATCCGCCCCTGGCCGATGTGCACGTCTCGGGCCACGCCAGCCAGGAGGAGCAGAAGCTGATGCTGGCGCTCACCCGGCCGCGCTTCTTCGTGCCGGTGCATGGTGAGCTCCGCCATCAGCACGCGCACGCCGCGCTGGCCCGCCAGCTCGGCATTCCAAGCGAGAACATCCTGATCGCCGACAACGGCACGATCCTGGAATTCACGGCTGACTCGGGAGCCATCGCCGGTCATGTCACCAGCGGCGACATATTCGTGGATGGCGCGGGCGTGGGTGACATCGGCCCGAAGGTCATGGCTGAGCGGGAGATCCTGTCGCGCGACGGCTTCGTGATCGCGGTCGTGCCGGTCAGCGTCGCGACCGGTGAGGCGTGCGGCAAGCCGGAGCTCGTGTCGCGTGGGTTTGTCTATCTGCGGGAGAGCGCCGATCTGATGGAGCGCGTGGCCGACCGGGCATGGAGCGCCTTGCAGACCGGCGGCGGCAAGAAGGGCCAGGCGATCATCGAGCGGACGCAGGAGACGTTGGGGCGGTTCTTCTACGAGGAGACGCGGCGGAAGCCGATGGTGGTCGCGGTCGTGACGAAGGTGTGAGGTAGCGAGGTAGTGCGATAGTGGGTTAGTACGGTAGTAGACAAGTAGACAGGTAGACAGGTAGACAAGTAGTCATGTAGTTTAGACTTGCCCGTCTACTGGCGTCTACTTGTTTCCTTGTTTCCTCGTCTACTTGTTTCCTGTTTCCTCGTCTACTTGTTTCCTTGTTTCCTCGTCAACTGTTTCCCTGTTTCCCCGTCTACTTCGCCAACTCCGTCGCCCGCGTTTCCCGCACCACCGTCACTTTGATCTGCCCCGGGTACTCCAGGTTGTCCTCGATCTTTTTGGCGATGTCTCTTGGCCAGGCGGATGGAGGCCAGGTCGTCGATGTCCTCGGGCCGCACGATCACGCGCGACCTCGCGGCCGGCCTGGATGGCGTAGGTCTGCTGTACGCCAGCGAAGGAATTGCTGATGTCTTCAAGCGCCTGGATGCGTTTGACGTAGGTTTCCAGCGCCTCGCGGCGCGCGCCGGGGCGCGAGCCGGAGATGGCGTCGGCCGTGGTGGCGATGGCGGCCTCGACCGACATCTGTTCCGTCTCGTGATGGTGCGAGGCGATGATGTTAACCACATCGGCCGGCACGCCGTAGCGTTTGGCGATGTCTGCGCCGACCTGGGCGTGCGCGCCTTCTACCTCGTGGCTCACCGCCTTGCCGATGTCGTGCAGCATCGCGCCCATCTTGGCGAGCTGGATGTTGGCGCCCAGTTCGGCGGCCAGCATGGCGGCGATGTGCGTGGCCTCCACCGCGTGGGAGAGCTGATTTTGGCCGTAGCTGGTGCGGTATTTCAGGCGGCCCAGCAGCTTCACCAGTTCGGGATGCAACATTTGCAGGCCGACTTCGATCACCGCCTGCTCACCGGCCTCTTTGATCGACTTCTCGACTTCCTGCTGTGCCTTTTCGACCTCTTTCTCGATGCGAGCCGGGTGGATGCGGCCATCCTGCACCAGCCGGCTCGAGCGTGATGCGGGCGACCTCGCGGCGGACCGGATCGAAGCTGGAGATCAGGATCGCCTCGGGCGTGTCGTCCACCACCAGATCAACGCCGGTCACCTGCTCGATGGAGCGGATGTTGCGGCCCTGGCGGCCGATGATGCGGCCCTTCATCTCATCGGCAGGCAGCGGCACGCTGGACACGGTGGTCTCCGACACGTGTTCGGACGCGACCCGTTCCATCACGTTGCTGATCACCTCGCGGGCGCGGCTATCGGCCTCAGCCATGGCCTGCGCTTCCACCTCACGGATCTTGCGCGCCATCTCCTGGCGGGTGGTCAGCTCTACCGCCGCCAGCAGTTCCTGTCTTGCCTCCTCCTGGCTCATGCTGGCGATGCGTTCGAGCTCGGTGCGACGATCTTCCTCGAGCTTGGTCAGGTCGGCCTCGCGCTTGTCGAGCTTGGCCTGGCGCTGATCGAGCTTGCGATTGCGCTGATCCACCTGTTCCAGTTTGCCGTCCATCGCCTCCTGGCGGCGCTGGATGCGTTCCTCGGCGCGCTCCATCTCACGGCGCCGGCGTCCTACTTCGTTTTCTGATTCTTCAAGGATCTGGACTTTCTGCTCCTGTGCACTCAACGCAATGGTTTTGGCCCGACTCTCGGCCTCGGCCACGATGCGTTTTGACTCGACCTGGGCGTTCACTAGGAGCGCCTCGGCCTCGTTCCGGGTTTGGAGCTGGCGGGATTTCATCAGGAGATACCCGATGACGCCGCCGGCCACCCCGGCCGCCAGGAAGATCAGCAAGTCCACGACCATCCGTAGACCTGCGTTTCCCGAACATAATGGTTCCTCGCTTTCAAAATATCAAGATGATGATCAGATTATCTCAAGCCCAGCATGCCGGGTCATTACGGCCGCAGGGCTATTGAGCCGAATCTTGCATTTCTTGCACCCATCGCGCGACGGTTTCCTTCACGACCTCGTAGTCGAAGCCCCGGCGCAGCAGAAAGTCGCCCAGCTTGCGACGAAAGGCCGCGGGATCGGCCTGCGCCAGTGCCGTCAGCCGGATCGCACGCGGCTGCGCTGCCTCATAGGCGCTCGCCGCCGGATCGAGCCCGACCAGCGCAGCTTCGATCGTCTCCGCGGCCACCCCGCGCTCGGCGCAGTTCGCCGCGCAACGCCTGGCTGCCCTTAGGTCGGAACTGCTGCCGATTTTCCACCCAGAAACGGGCAAATTCGGCGTCGTCCAGGTAGCCCTGCGCTACCAGGCGGGCCAGCGTCGCCTCGACCAGATCCGGCTTCCAGCCCGGCGGCCAACAGGTTGCGCCGGACTTCGGCCTGGCTGCGCGGCCGGAAGCTCAGGTAGCGCAGCGCGCGGTCATAGGCTTTCTGCCGCTCATCCTGCGCCTGCAACCGAGCGATCGCTTCGTCGTCCAGGTATTCGCCCACGCGCAGCCGGGCGGCCTCCAGGGCGGGCAGCGCAAACGCATACTGGCCGTCCAGGTAGACGTTAACCCGGTCGGCGGCATGTTTCTGAAACGCCAATCGCGTGATTGTACCGGCCATATGACCCATCACGATGTAGGGGCGGGTTTCTCGTGGCCGACACTGACCTGCCTTCTACGGCAGCAATGTTGTGCTGGCCAACCATTCATTGATGCGGAGAAACCCGCCCCTACGCACCCCCAAATAAAAAGCCGTGGCCGTACACCTAAAACGTACACGACCACAGCTCATGTTCAGAACGCGCATACACGCCGACGTGTTTTGCGCGTCGGCGTCAGCACGCTCTCGATTGGGACACGGAGAGCACCGGACTGGCCGGACATACCCGTTGGATCATCCCGGCAGGTGGGCCGGCAGGATGATCCCGTTCACAGGTGCGTCGCCACTGCCGGCCGGGTGGGGCCGGAAATCGCATTGGACCACGGACTGCACTGTCGCCTGGCTGCACTTACCCCAGACCGCCAGGATGGGTCGCCGTCGTACACGAAAGCGGCAGCCTCCCAACCCGGGCGCGCACAGCACGGGGCACCTGTCTACCCCGTCATTGCTATCAGGTAATCGGGCGATCGGTGAACGAATTTATCTCCCACGCGCCTTCGGTGCCAACGCCGCGCGAGCGGCGTATCAATTCGTCAATGAGCCGTAATCGTTGCCCCATGGGCGTACCCGTGGGGCGGAATGAGTCTCGCATCTGCGACGCCTAACCCTCGTCTTCAGCGTCATCCGGCGGCGCGATCATCTCCTGGATCGGCGCCGCGACGGACTTCTCGCGGATCGCCGCCTCGAGACGGGCGGCGAGGGCGGGCGAGCCTTCCAGGAACTCCTTGGCATTCTCGCGGCCCTGACCCAGGCGAGTATTATCGAAACTGTAGAAAGCGCCCCGTTTCTCGACGATGTTCATCGTGACGCCCAG
>CAWJEL010000014.1:0-15263 GCA_963841825.1 uncultured Chloroflexia bacterium | reverse complement strand
AACCCCATGATGTCGGTGTCGAAGACGATGCCCATCTCCCAACCGCTGATCGAGGCCAGGAAGTCGCCCGCGGGCAGCCATTCGGGCTGGACGGGAGGCGTGCGGATCGGCCTGTCAGGTCTCGCTCGGCCCTGGCCACCAGCTTGACGACCTCACCCCAGGCCGCGTGCTCCTGAATCTGTGCCGGCGTGATGGCGGTGATGCCGATGACGGGCTGCACATCGGCCAGGGTGCAGGGCTGGCGCAGGATGCTGTTGGTGACGATGACCAGCTTGTTGGCCGTGTCCCAGCCTTCCACATCCAGGCTGGGATCAGCTTCGGCGATGCCGTCGATCTGGGCCTGGCGCACCGCGTCCGCATAATCGCCCCCGGCTGCCATCGCGGCCAGGATCGAGTTACTGGTGGCGTTGAACACGCAGGCAACAGCACGGATATCACACACGGCCAGGTCGCGGCGGCCGATGTTTACCACGGCAGCGCGCCGCAGACGAGTAGCGTGTCAGGCCAGCCCCACGCCGGCCGGTACCGCGGCGGCGTCGAGCTCGCCAAAGACGTGTACCAGCGGCCCTTTGTTCGCCAGCACGACGTTCATGCCGCGGCGGATGGCGATGCGGGCGCGATCCAGCCCGGGCTGGCCGGTCCTCAGGTTGACCGTCGAGGCTTCCAACAGCACATCCGCCTCGACCGCCGCGACCATCTCGGGGGCCGACATGCCCGGCGTGCTGCCCGGAAAGCTGTTGAGCATACCCCCCGCGCCCTTGTGGGCACGCAAGGGCGTCTCTTCGACCCCTCGGGGCGTATAACCGCCAGCGAAGAGTCGGCGGCGCCGACCAAGTTCAATGTCAGGCCGTAGCGGTCCGCCAGCAGGTCAGCCTTGACGCTCATCAGATCGAGGAAGGATTGCCCCACGTTGCCAAGGCCGACCAGGGCGATTCGGACAGAAGTTAGGCACGTCTACTCCTCAGGTGGTGATTGGTATGTTGGTACATTGGTATGGTACATTGGTATATTGGTACATTGGTATATTGGTACATTGGTATATTGGAACAGGCGCATTGGGGTAGACTGGTTGCCTCAGTGGACTGTGCAGGCCGGTTTGTGTATCCCCATCGCTCTCATGTTACCGACTTACCAATCTACCAATCTACCGTACGGCCCACCTCATCCCAGCTCTCCCAAGTCCAAGCCGCAAACCCTGCCACATCTCCATGCTCACCTCCGGCGCAAGCCGCTTGAGCATGGGTTGTGACGAGGTTAAGTTCATCATGACGGCAATTTCATCGCATGCGTCGAACTTCGGACAGTAGATGCACTCATGCCGAATAACCAGGAAAATGGTCCAGCGGTCCACCGTGACGAAGCCGCAGCCGTTGAAGAAGTCCTCGCTCAGCGTCGACGCACAATCTGGTCGTAACCGGCACGCGCGCCTGGGCGATCAGCGCTTCCACCAGACGTTTGCCGAGTCCTGTGCCACGGCACTCCGGCGTGACGGCCAGCGAACGCAGCTCGGTCAGCCACGGCGCCAGCTCCACGTTGGAGCCGCAGCCGACGATACGACCCTGATGTACGGCGACCAGGAACCGTCGGACACCAGGCGAATCTGTTCATCGGTGCACAGCAGCATCAGGTTCTCCGCGGCGTAGCCGTTGACGATGCCAAGGATGCCCTCGATGTCGGCCTCGGTGGCCGGTCGGATCGTGATCTCCATCCGTTCGTTTCCCCATCCCAACACGCTAACACTCACTACCGCACTAACTCACTATCGCACTAACTCACTACCGCCCTCAACCCGTCGATGAGCAAATCGATCTCCTCCCGCGTGATCACCAGCGGCGGGATGAGGCGCAGCGTGTTCGGGCCTGCATCGACGAGCAGTAGCCCGTGGCAATAGCCGGCGTTCACGATGTAGATCGCGCGGTCGTAGGCGCCGAGCATCAGCCCCTTGCCGCGCACTGCGGTGATGTGCGGCGAGTTGATCTCCTCCAGCCGCTCCTTCGAATACCTCGCCCTTGGCCGCGACCTCAGCGAGGAAAGCCGGCGCAGAGATCCGATCCAGCACCGCCTCGGCCACGGAGGCGACCGGCCAGCACGGCGAACGTGCTGCCGTAATAACCGGGTGCATTACATCGGCCACGGCCTGGGTCGTCGGCGCCCGCGCCCATCGGCAGCCCGCCGGCCAGCGGTTTGGCCGCGGTCAGCAGGTCGGGTGTGACGCCGTAGCCCTGGTAGGCCCAGAGCGAACCGGTCCGCCCCAGCCCGCACTGCACCTCGTCGAAGATCAGCAGCGCATGATGGCGGTGGCAGGAGTCGCGCAGCCCGGCCAGGAATTCCCGCGTCGCCGGGTTGACGCCGCCCTCGCCCTGCACCGGCTCCACGATCACCGCGCAGACATCGTCACCGATCATCTCGGCCGCGCCCACCAGATCGTTGAACGGCGCGATGCGCACGCCCGGCAGCAGCGGCCGGAAGGCGGCCTGGTACTTCTTCGCGGGGTGGCGGCCAGTGCGCCGAACGTCCGCCCGTGAACGCGTCGCTGAAGGCCACGATGGCATGCTTCTCCGCCCCAAAATGGTCGTGTGCCCACTTCCGCGCGAACTTGAACGCGCCCTCATTCGCTTCCGCGCCGGAGTTCAAAACCCGGTCGGCGAAGCTGGTCCCGCACAGCTTTTGCGCCAGCCGGGCGTGGGGCGCCGTGTGATACAGGTTGGACACGTGCCAGAGCTTCCAGGCCTGCGCCGTCAGCACGGCGACCAGGCCGGGATCCGCGTGGCCGAGCGCGTCCACTGCGATACCCGCCACGCGATCGAGGTAGGCGTTGCCATCCGTGTCGTAGACCCAGCACCCCTGGCCGTGATCCAGCACGAACAGCGCGCGGGCGTAGGTGCCGAGGAGATACTTTTGTTCGAGATCGATGATGTCGTGGGTATTGTCCATTGAAGATTCTCTGAGCCCTGTGAGCGTGATACGTGCTGCGTACTGCGTGATGACACGTCAAGAGGGAATCCTCTCCGCGCACAGTCACGTATCACGCAGCACGTATCACCGCCGTCCCTTCGCCCCGCGCCAACCCATCCAGATCGGTAATCACCGCCTGATACACGCCGCTGGCGACTGCCTCGGTGGCCGAGCGCACCTTGGGGATCATGCCGCCGGTGATGTGGCCGTCGGCGATCAATCCCTCGATCTGCGCCACGGTGAGCGCCCGCATGGTGCGGCCCAGTCACCTGCACCCCCGGCACGTTGCTGACGAAGATCAGCTTGCTCGCCTCGACCGCCACAGCGATTCCCGCAGCGACGTGATCGGCGTTGACGTTGTAAGTCAGGCCATCTTCGCCCAGCGAGACCGGCGCAATGACCGGGGTCAGGCCCAGGTCGAGCAGTTGAAGCAGCGCCCTGCCGTCGACCGCGCCGACTTTGCCCACGCAGGCCCAGGCTGCGCCCAGAGACCGAGAGCGGCGTGACCCGCACCAGGCCCAGGTCCACCCCGCTGAGGCCGAGCGCGTCCACCCCGCCGACCACCAGCCAGCGCACCAAACGCGTGTTGACCGTGCCGTTCAGCACCATTTCGACCAGCCGCAGGCTTTCCTCGCTCGTCGCACGCAGCCCCTCGACCGTCTCGGTCGCGACCCCTCCGCGTGCAGGTCAGTGATCTCCTTGCCGCCGCCGTGGACGATGATCACCGAGTGCTCGGCCAGTAACCCCGCCACCGCGGCCACGAACCCGGCGAGGAACGTCTCGTCCTCCACCTGGTTGCCGCCGATTTTGAGG
This sequence comes from uncultured Chloroflexia bacterium, assembly GCA_963841825.1. Classification (GTDB taxonomy): domain Bacteria; phylum Chloroflexota; class Anaerolineae; order CG2-30-64-16; family CG2-30-64-16; genus CAWJEL01. Next base: position 11,495 of record CAWJEL010000014.1, on the reverse strand, counting down.
ACGAGGGTGGTCTTTTGATTGGCACTCATCTTCGATCTCCTGGACGTGCTACGTGACCCGTGCTACGTGACCCGTGCTACGTGACCTGTGCTGCGTGACCCGTGCCGGGAGTTGAGCAACTCGACTTCACGCATCACGTTTCACGTTTCACGTCAATCCCGTTCTCTCATCCAACCCGTACATCACATTCATATTTTGCACCGCCTGCCCCGACCGCGCCCCTGCCCGGTTATCGATGCTCGAGGTGACGATCAGCGTTGACGTGTCCGACACCAAAGTCAGCCCGATAGCGCAATAGTTCGTGTTGGCCGTGTGCGCGAAGGTCTGCAACCTGGCCCTTCGGCAGCAGATAGACGAACGGTTCGGCAGCGTACAGCGTGGCGTAAGCCTCTCGGACCTGGACCTCTGTCACCCCTGCGGGCAAAGTGACATAGATCGTGGACAGCATCCCCCGGTTGATCGGCACCAAATGCGGCGAGAAGATAAGCTGCCACCCGGCGGGACCATCGTCCATCGTCCGTCGTCCATCGTCCGGGCGCAATTCCTGCTCCATCTCCGGGATATGCCGGTGCGCGCGGCCGATGCTGGGCTCAGGTTCTCGTTGGCCTCGACGAAATGCGTCTTGAGCGACGGTGTCCGCCCCGCGCCGGAACACGCCCGACTTGCTGTCGGCGATGATCGTGCCGGCGAGCCAGCCGGCGCGTGCCAGCGGCGCCAGGCCCAGGATGATGCTGGTCGGGTAGCAGCCCGGGTTGGCGATCAAGCCCGCGCCGGCGATCGCCGCCCGGTGCAGCTCCGGCAGGCCGTACACGGCTTCGCTCAACAGCTCGGCGTGCTGGTGGGGATGACCGTACCATTTTTCGTAGGTCGCGGCGTCGCGCAGCCGGAAGTCGGCGCTCAGATCGATAGTTCTTGCGCCCGCCTTGCGCGCCGCGGCCACGTGGGTCTGCGCGGCGACGTGCGGCAGGCAGCAGAAGACCACGTCCACGCCCGCGCAATCCGCCTCCGCCGACGGGATCAGCGTGTGCCCGCCCAACGCCGGCGGCACAGGGAAGACAGCATCGAAGCGTTGTCCGGCTGAACTTTCCGAAGTCAGCCAGGCGATGCGAGCGGCCGGGTGGCGCCCCAATAGTTTGAGCAGCTCCAGGCCGGTGTAGCCCGTGGCACCGAAAATTCCGATTTTGATCATGCTCTCTCCGCAACAAAAAACCAGCACCCGGGGGTCGGGTGCTGGCTGCCTCGTTCTGTCGTAGACGTTCGGCTCTCGCGCACTCCCTCGACCGGGTGCTAACCCGTTCGGCTGGGACGACGACGAGGGAATCGTAGGCTGTAGGCCACGAACGTGCTCCAAACGTTGATTATGCTTCTGGCCGCTGATCGACCATCTTTTGCGGGTCGGAGTTTAGCATAACTGCGCATGGATGTCAAAAGATCGGGGAATGCTCTCTTCTGAAAACCAGTGGGAAAGCCTCAGGATACGCAAGCGATCTCAGGTCAATGTCAACGTCAAGCGCCGGCCAGTAAATCTGACCGGGAGCAATGCGCTCTACTTTGTAGATCTGTGTAACCGAAGCAGCTTGGAAAACTGGATAATCGGCGAAGGGCACGAAATACTCGCGATTCGTCCACCAATAACCAGAAACCAAACTGGCTGATATTTGTAACTTCACACGGCGAAATGGCGACGCCAGGCAGCGATAAACTCATCAGGGACCTTCGCGATAGATGGTTGGCATGCCTTCTCCTCATCCGATGTTATGCACCATTATACCACTTTTCCAACGAGATGTCTTTGACGGACAACTCGAACTGGGTTACAATATGTCTACTTTGTGGACGCCGTCCGGGCAGGCAGTACGCCTGACGGCTTTTTTGTATTGGGTAGGGGCGGGTTTCTCCGCATGAACAGGGAGCTTGCAGCCATCACATTGCCGCTAAGTCAGGAAGGCTTGCGTTGACTACAGAAAACCCGCCCCTGCGATAGCTTCGGAAAGCAGGTAAAAATGACTGAAACTTTACGCATCATCCCCCTCGGTGGTCTGGGGGAAATCGGCAAGAACATGACCTTGTTCGAGTATGACCACAACATCCTGATCGTGGACACGGGGATCATGTTCCCCGAGCACGACATGTGGGGCATCGATGTCGTGATCCCCGACTTCACCTATCTGCGCGAAAACGCCGCGCAGGTGCAGGCGATCGTCATCACGCACGGGCACGAGGACCACGTCGGCGCGCTGCCCTATCTGCTCCGCGACGTGGTGCCGGCCGATACGCCGATCTACGCCACGCGGCTGGCCGCGGGCCTGATCGAGGCCAAGCTGAGCGAATTCCCCAAGTTGGGCAAGCCTAACATCAAGCTGATCGCCGCGGGCGAGGCGTTCCGCGCGGGGCCGCTGGCGGTCGAGTTCCTGGCGATCACCCATTCGATCCCCGACGGCGTGGGGCTGGCGATTCACACCCCGGTCGGGCGCGTGATCCATACCGGTGATTTCAAGTTCGATTACACACCGGTGCGGGGCGGCGGGCCAGGCTTTGCGCGGCTGGGTGAACTGGGCGCGCAAGGCGTGCTGGCGCTGCTGAGCGACTCCACCGGCGCCGAGCGCGCAGGGTACACGCCGTCCGAGGCGGTGATCGTGCCGGCGTTCGACGCGATCTTTCGCGAGGCGGCGGGCCGCATCATCGTGGCCACCTTTGCGTCGCAGCTTAGCCGGGTGCAGCAGGTGATCGACGCGGCGCACGCGCACGGCCGGGTCGTGGCGCTGGCGGGCTACTCCATGCTCAAGACGACCGAGATCGCGCGTAAGTTGGGGCATCTGGACGTCCCCGCGGGTGCGCTGATCGAGTTAAACGAGGCGCTGCGCCTGCCGGATCAGCGGGTAGCCATCGTCACTACCGGCAGCCAGGGTCAGCCCGAGGCCGCGCTGGCCCGCATGGCCGACGGCAACCACCGGCAGATCGAGATCAAGCCTGGCGACACGGTCGTGCTCTCCTCCACCCCCATCCCCGGCAACGAAGAAGAGGTGGCACGGGTGATCAACAAGCTGTTTGCCCGCGGTGCGCAGGTGATCTATCCGCCGCTGGCCGATGTGCATGTCTCGGGCCACGCCAGCCAGGAGGAGCAGAAGCTGATGCTGGCGCTCACCCGGCCGCGCTTCTTCGTGCCGGTGCATGGTGAGCTCCGCCATCAGCACGCGCACGCCGCGCTGGCCCGCCAGCTCGGCATTCCAAGCGAGAACATCCTGATCGCCGACAACGGCACGATCCTGGAATTCACGGCTGACTCGGGAGCCATCGCCGGTCATGTCACCAGCGGCGACATATTCGTGGATGGCGCGGGCGTGGGTGACATCGGCCCGAAGGTCATGGCTGAGCGGGAGCTCCTGTCGCGCGACGGCTTCGTGATCGCGGTTGTGCCGGTCAGCGTCGCGACCGGTGAGGCGTGCGGCAAGCCGGAGCTCGTGTCGCGCGGGTTTGTTTATCTGCGGGAGAGCGCCGATCTGATGGAACGCGCGGCCGACCGGGCATGGAGCGCCTTGCAGACGGGCGGCGGCAAGAAGGGCCAGGCGATCATCGAGCGGACACAGGAAACGTTAGGGCGGTTCTTCTACGAGGAGACGCGGCGGAAGCCGATGGTGGTCGCGGTCGTGACGAAGGTGTGAGGTAGTGACGATAGTGCGATAGTGAGTTAGTACGGTAGTAGACAGGTAGACAAGTAGACAGGTAGACAAGTAGACTACTTGTCTCCTTGTCTCTTGTTTCCTCGTCTACTTGTTTCCTTGTCTACTCCTGTTTCCTCGTCTACTTGTTTCCTTGTTTCCTCGTCTACTTGTTTCCCTGTTTCCTCGTCTACTTCGCCAACTCCGTCGCCCGTGTTTCCCGCACCACCGTCACTTTGATCTGCCCCGGGTACTCCAGGTTGTCCTCGATCTTTTTGGCGATGTCTTTGGCCAGGCGGATGGAGGCCAGGTCGTCGATGTCCTCGGGCCGCACGATCACGCGCACCTCGCGGCCGGCCTGAATGGCGTAGGTCTGCTGTACGCCAGCGAAGGAATTACTGATGTCCTCAAGCGCCTGGATGCGTTTGACGTAGGTTTCCAGCGCCTCGCGGCGCGCGCCGGGGCGCGAGCCGGAGATGGCGTCGGCCGTGGTGGCGATGGCGGCCTCGACCGACATCTGTTCCGTCTCGTGATGGTGCGAGGCGATGATGTTCACCACATCGGCCGGCACGCCGTAGCGCTTGGCGATGTCTGCGCCGACCTGGGCGTGCGCGCCTTCTACCTCGTGGCTCACCGCCTTGCCGATGTCGTGCAGCATCGCGCCCATCTTGGCGAGCTGGATGTTGGCGCCCAGTTCGGCGGCCAGCATGGCGGCGATGTGCGTGGCCTCCACCGCGTGGGAGAGCTGATTTTGGCCGTAGCTGGTGCGGTATTTCAGGCGGCCCAGCAGCTTCACCAGTTCGGGATGCAACATTTGCAGGCCGACTTCGATCACCGCCTGCTCACCGGCCTCTTTGATCGACTTCTCGACTTCCTGCTGTGCCTTTTCAACCTCTTTTTCGATGCGAGCCGGGTGGATGCGGCCATCCTGCACCAGCCGGCTGAGCGTGATGCGGGCGACCTCGCGGCGGACCGGGTCGAAGCTGGAGATCAGGATCGCCTCGGGCGTGTCGTCGACGACCAGATCAACGCCGGTTACCTGCTCGATGGAGCGGATGTTGCGGCCCTGGCGGCCGATGATGCGGCCCTTCATCTCATCAGTAGGCAGCGGCACGCTGGACACGGTGGTCTCCGACACGTGTTCGGATGCGACCCGTTCCATCACGTTGCTGATCACCTCACGGGCGCGGCTATCGGCCTCAGCCATGGCCTGCGCTTCCACCTCACGGATCTTGCGCGCCATCTCCTGGCGGGTGGTCAGCTCTACCGCCGCCAGCAGTTCCTGTCTTGCCTCCTCCTGGCTCATGCTGGCGATGCGTTCGAGCTCGGTGCGACGATCTTCCTCGAGCTTGGTCAGGTCGGCCTCGCGCTTGTCGAGCTTGGCCTGGCGCTGATCGAGCTTGCGATTGCGCTGATCTACCTGTTCCAGTTTGCCGTCCATCGCCTCCTGGCGGCGCTGGATGCGTTCCTCGGCGCGCTCCATCTCACGGCGCCGGCGTCCTACTTCGTTTTCTGATTCTTCAAGGATCTGGACTTTCTGCTCCTGTGCACTCAACGCAATGGTTTTGGCCCGACTCTCGGCCTCGGCCACGATGCGTTTTGACTCGACCTGGGCGTTCACTAGGAGCGCCTCGGCCTCGTTCCGGGTTTGGAGCTGGCGGGATTTCATCAGGAGATACCCGATGACGCCGCCGGCCACCCCGGCCGCCAGGAAGATCAGCAAGTCCACGACCACCCGTAGACCTGCGTTCCCGAACATAATGGTTCCTCGCTTTCAAAATATCAAGATGATGATCAGATTATCTCAAGCCCAGCATGCCGGGTCATTACGGCCGCAGGGCTATTGAGCCGAATCTTGCATTTCTTGCACCCATCGCGCGACGGTTTCCTTCACGACCTCGTAGTCGAAGCCCCGGCGCAGCAGAAAATCGCCCAGCTTGCGACGAAAGGCCGCGGGATCGGTTTGCGCCAGCGCCGTCAGCCGGATCGCACGCGGCTGCGCTGCCTCATAGGCGCTCGCCGCCGGATCGAGCCCGACCAACGCAGCTTCGATCGTCTCCGCGGCCACCCCGCGCTGGCGCAGTTCGCCGCGCAACGCCTGGCTGCCCTTAGGTCGGAACTGTTGCCGATTTTCCACCCAAAAACGGGCAAATTCGGCGTCGTCCAGGTAGCCCTGCGCTACGAGGTGGGCCAGCGTCGCCTCGACCAGATCGGCTTCCAGCCCGGCGGCCAACAGGTTGCGCCGGACCTCGGCCTGGCTGCGCGGCCGGAAGCTCAGGTAGCGCAGCGCGCGGTCATAGGCTTTCTGCCGCTCATCCTGCGCCTGCAACCGAACGATCGCTTCGTCGTCCAGGTATTCGCCCATGCGCAGCCGGGCGGCCTCCAGGGCGGGCAGCGCAAACGCATACTGACCATCCAGGTAGACGTTAACCCGGTCGGCGGCATGTTTCTGAAACGCCAATCGCGTGATTGTACCGGCCATTTGATCCATCGCGATGTAGGGGCGGGTTTCTCGTGGCCGACACAGACCTGCCTTCTACGGCAGCAATGTTGTGCTGGCCAACCATTCATTGATGCGGAGAAACCCGCCCCTACGCACCCCCAAATAAAAAGCCGTGGCCGTACACCTAAAATGTACACGACCACAGCTCATGTTCAGAACGCGCATACACGCCGACGTGTTTTGCGCGTCGGCGTCAGCACGCTCTCGATTGGGACACGGAGAGCACCGGACTGGCCGGACATACCCGTTGGATCATCCCGGCAGGTGGGCCGGCAGGATGATCCCGTTCACAGGTGCGTCGCCACTGCCGGCCTGGTGGGGCCGGAAATCGCGTTAGACCGCGGACTGCACTGTCGCCTGGCTGTACTTTCCCCAGACCGCCAGGATGGGCCGCCGTCGTAGCACGAAAGCGGAAGCCTCCCAACCCGGGCGCGCACAGCACGGGGCACCTGTCTACCCCGTCATTGCTATCAGGTAATCGGGCGATCGGTGAACCAATTTATCTCCCACGCGCCTTCGGTGCCAACGCCGCGCGACGGCGTATCAATTCGTCAATGAGCCGTAATCGTTGCCCAACGGGCGTACCCGTGGGGCGGAATGAGTCTCGCATCGGTGCGACGCCTAACCCTCGTCTTCAGCGTCATCCGGCGGCGCGATCATCTCCTGGATCGGCGCCGCGACGGACTTCTCGCGGATCGCCGCTTCGAGACGAGCGGCGAGGGCGGGCGAGCCTTCCAGGAACTCCTTGGCATTCTCGCGGCCCTGACCCAGGCGAGTATTATCGAAACTGTAGAATGCGCCCCGTTTCTCGACGATGTTCATCGTGACGCCCAGATCCAGCAGGTCGCCGGACTTGCTGATGCCCTTGTTGTACATGATGTCGAACTCAGCCTGGCGGAAGGGCGCCGCCACCTTGTTCTTCTTGACGGTCACACGCACGCGGCTGCCGACGGTTTGCCCGCCCTGTTTGATGCTTTCAAGCCGCCGCACGTCCAGCCGCACGCTGGCGTAGAACTTCAGCGCCATGCCGCCGGTGGTGGTTTCGGGGTTGCCGAACATCACGCCGATCTTCTGCCGGAGCTGGTTGGTGAAGATGAGCGCGGTGTTGCTGGTGTTGATCACGCCGATCAGCTTGCGCAACGCCTGCGACATCAGCCGGGCCTGGAGGCCCATGTGGCTGTCGCCCATCTCACCTTCGATCTCAGCCCGCGGCACCAGCGCGGCCACCGAGTCGATCACGACCACGTCCACCGCGCCCGAGCGGATCAGCGCCTCAGCGATCTCCAGCGCCTGCTCGCCGGTGTCCGGCTGCGAGACGTAGAGGTCCTGGACGTTGACGCCGCAGCGCGCGGCGTAGGCCGGATCGAGGGCGTGTTCCACGTCGATGAAGGCCGCGATCCCGCCCATCTTCTGCGCCTCAGCGATGATGTGCTGGCAGATCGTGGTCTTGCCGGAGGCCTCCGGCCCGTAGATCTCGGTAATGCGGCCGCGGGGCACCCCGCCGACGCCCAGTGCCAGGTCCAGTGAGAGCGAGCCGGTGGGGATCGCGGGCACCGTCAGCCGGGTCGATTCGCCCAATTTCATCACGGTGCCCTCGCCGAACCGTTTCTTCAGGCTCGCCAGGGTGGTGTCCAATGCTTTTTGTTTGCCAGCGCCAGTTTCAGCCATGGGTTGCTCCCGTGGTGTGCAATCGTTGATGGTAAGGGCGGGTCGGACGGTCGCAAGGTGCGCTGTCAACCCGGAGCGCAGTGTACACCAGACGCGCGAAAAAATCAAATGCGGGAGCGACGGAACAGATGTTCGATAAGGCGTCTGGGATCACTGGCGTCTCGGCAGTATGCGCCGGTATATGCCGAGGTTTGCCAAAGCCGGAGAGAGCGGGTAGAATTCATGTCAACGCAATCCCGCTTGACATCCCCCTGGTCACGCGGCCTGATGCGCCTGGCCGCACACCCATCGGATCCCTGAGATCAGACAGCATGGCATCGTCGAAGCTGCCCGCAATCCACCGTAACCCACAGCCGCACCCGCCGCGTTCGCGTGTTGGGGCGGCTGTTTGTTTTGCGTAATTCGTCTGAAATTCAGGCGCCGTGTTGCCGTACTGGAAACACACCTCCCGTAGGATGAAGTCAAGATCAGACTTCACCCTACAGGAGGCGGACATGGGACGGCAACCAGATCGTGAGCGGACGGAGCAGATCGCGGGTTACGTTGAACAGCATCCCGGCGTGCGGCCGGCGGAGATCGCCAAGGCTTTGGCGGTGCCGCGTTCCAGCGTGACACGGACGCTGCCGGCGCTGGAAGATGCGGGCCGGCTGCTCTACGAGGATCAGAAAGGGCGGCTATGGCCGTTCGGGAAATGAGTTTGGGGGCGAGTTTGTGGTTTGTTGCAGAATGCGGCACGCTGGTATGTTAGAATCGCGATAACATGAACCCTCGTTGCTTTGAGAGGATGCTGATGAACCGAGACGAAGAAAAAGCCCAACGCTTGTTGCGCATTGAGAAACTGCTCTGGGCGCACCCTGAAGGGTTGACCCGCGCTGAGATCGCTCGGCGACTGAACGTCAATCGCTCGACGATCACCAAGTACCTCGCGAAAGACGCAGTTGCCAAAGAGCATCTATGAAGATGACATGGATGGCAACAAGTTGAAGATGGATCGCAACGCCGACCTGACGAAGACCTCTTTCAGCTTGCACGAAGTGCTGGCGATCCACCTGGCCACGCGGCTGCTGGCGACGCGCAGCGACAAACAGAATCCGCACGCCGCGTCCCGTGCTGCGCAAACTGGGCATCGCCTTACAGCGGCTTGATCGCAATGTCAGCGATCACTTGCTGCGCTCGGCGGATGTGATGGACGAGGCCGCGGCCTTCCGCGACCCGGTCTACTTGAAAGTGCTGGAGACGCTGACCGAGGCGTGGTCGGCGGGGCGGAAGGTGCATTTGAGCCATCAGATGGAGGATGGACGCGTCTTCGAGTACGACTTGCGCCCTACTTCATCCAGCCATATGCTGTGGGCCAGACCGCACACATAATCGGCCTGCGCGAGCCGCCGGGCAAGCTGCGCACCCTGAAGATCGAACGTATCAGAGCCGCACAGATTACCTATGACACCTACACCATTCCCACCGACTTCGATCCGGCCGCCCTGCTGCGCGACGCGTGGGGCATCTGGTATAGCGACGCCGAACCGACTGAAGTGGTGCTACGCTTTCATCCGCGTGTGACGCTGCGTGTGAAGGAGACGCGTTGGCATTCGTCGCAGCGGATCGAGGAGACGCCGGACGGCTCCCTGCTCTGGCGGGCCAGGATCGCTGAGCCGCAGGAGATGCTGCCGTGGGTACGCGGGTGGGGTGCGGATGTGGAAGTGCTGGAGCCGGAGGGGTTGCGGGAGATGATGACGGGGGAGGCGTGCGACGTTTGGCGGAGTTGTATGGATGGACCCCTGGGAGAAGTCATTCCGAACAAGACATCGCGCCAAGCCTGACACAGACATTCCGGGACTTTTTCGGGGTGACCGATGAGGGCACAGACTCCTTATCCATATCAGGAGCGAGTTGCTTCAATGCTTCTGAAGGCCGTAGCATAATCTTACAGGCGCCGACTGGGGCGGGCAAGACTCGGGCTGCGCTTTTGCCCTTTCCTTACGTGCGTGCCAAACACCTGTCGCCTGAGCAGTTCCCCAGGAAGTGCATCTACTCGGTGCCAATGCGCGTGCTGGCCAACCAGTTCGCAAAGGAGTACCGGAAAATCATCCGGGAGTACGGCTGGCAACACAAACTCGACGTGAGCATCCAAACCGGCGCAGTGGCTGACGATCCCAAACTTGAAGGTGATTTGATCTTTACGACCATTGACCAGACGCTCAGCAACTTTCTCAATATTCCCTACGCACTTGGCCTGGGTCAGGCAAACCTGAACGCAGGGGCCGTGTTATCGTCGTACCTGGTATTCGATGAACTACATCTGTTCGACCCGACCACCCTGCCCACTACCTTACACATGCTTAAGCTCGTCCGGGGCATCGTGCCGTTTCTGGTAATGACAGCCACCTTTTCGACGGAACGAGTGCGGGTGTTGGCACGCAGAGTTGAACGCCGAACCAGTGGTGCTATCGGCTGAGGAAGCGGCCGCGAATCCTTCTCAACATAAGACACGCCGGATACAGACGGTCGAAGAGGTCCTGGACGGCCGAAGCGGTCCTCGCTCGACATCAGCACCGGTCAATCGCAATTTGCAACACGGTGGCGCGAGCGCAGAGCTTGTTCGATGCCCTTGATCGTGGTGCGGGCACCAGTATGGATGTTCGCCTCTTGCACAGCCACTTTCTGCGCAAAGACCGCGACACGGCGGAGGAATGGCTGTGCCGCGAGTTTGGAAAGGACCCCGAGAAGCACAGCGTTGCCACCGCGATCCTGGTGGCGACCCAAGTCGCAGAGGTCGGCCTGGACATCAGCAGTGAGGCGTTGCACACGGAGTTGGCCCCGGCCGCCAGCGTGCTGCAACGTGCAGGGCGCTGCGCCAGGTATGAGAAAGAGGAAGGCGATGTTTTTGTATACCGACTACCGGAAGATAGCGAGGGTAAGCCGTCCTATGCGCCGTATCTCGAAGGTGGGCAGCCGGCCATCTGTGACCTGACCTGGAAAAACGTTTAGTGAACGCCAGGGCGAAGTGTGTGACTTTGGCCGAGAACTGGCGATCGTAGATGACGCGCATCGTACAGCCGATCAGCGCTTGCTGGACGAATTGAGTGCCAAACGCGGCTATTTCGCTCAGAAGATCGAGCAGGCCACCGTCTCCCAGGATCGTTCTGTGGCCCAATCTAATTCCGCGATGTGGACAGTCGCACCGTCATCGTCCATCCCCAACCGCACACGATTGAGAACCCGTGGGCTTACGAGGGGTTCAACATCTTTCGGGGTAGCTTGTTGGGCGCCTACGCCGATCTGCAACAGGTAGCCGATCAGGCGGGAGCAGATTGGGTGATGATGACTGCTGAACCGCAACCAGAGGAAGAACAAAACCAGCGTGCGAAAACGGTGTGAATATGGCGTTACATCAAGGACAAGAATGACCTGGCCAGTGTACCGCGTTGCTGGTGGCGGTGAATCCGGCGCTGGCGTGTTATTCGAACAAACTCGGTTTTCGTCTTGGGAGTAATTGACGGTCTGGCTGAGTGGCAATCGCCGTTGAGCACACGCCAAAAAGCCCACCAGCATTTCGCCCCGTACCTGCGAGAGACTATTGCCAGGCCCTGCACCCAGATCGTGCGTGTTTGCAGTCAACCTTACTTCGCCCCTATCACGGGTCAGGAACGCCAACCGTTGTTTGC
>CAWJEL010000013.1:0-25898 GCA_963841825.1 uncultured Chloroflexia bacterium | reverse complement strand
AGAGCGTTGGTTCAGGCTGCGGGCGATGGCATTGGGACGATAGCCGAGTTGCTTCGCCGCCATCATCACTTTCTGGCGCATCTCATCGGACACGCTGGCGCCCGGCGTGAAGACTCGCGAAACGGCGGCCTGAGAGACACCTGCGAGGCGCGCAACCTCGACTGAGGAAACCGGGGTCTTGCGGCTGCTATCCATGTTCTTCCGGGCTGCCATGCGCATCTCGCTTGATCAAAAGTGATGAATGCCATATGTTGAGACTGAATACGTATGCAAGCATATCACATCTTCGCCGTTTGTCAAGTCCGCATTTTGCTGAGATTTCGCCACTGTTGGAGGGATTCAAGCGCCGATTAGTTTCTTTTGAGAACAATTCAGGGGAAAAGTATTTCAACTATCGGCTTTTGGTTTTGAGATATGTAACACGATTAGTGGATACGTATACACCCAAAACCTATTCTGCCTAAGGCGTGGTAGACCACATTACATCTGTGACGGGGCGACAGCAGGATCAGGTACGCGTCTATATGAATGTCGCAATCTCCGCGAGTGATTTTTTCGTCAGCGTCGGCACTTGAGCGTCTTCTGCCGGGTAGCCCACGACCAGAATTAGAAAAGGGCGCTCATGCGATGGGCGGTCCAGAATATCGTTCAGGAACCCCATCGGGCTGGGCGTGTGGGTGAGCGCGACCAGTCCGGCATGATGGAGCGCCGTGATCAGGATGCCGGTCGCGATGCCGACCGACTCTTGCACGTAGTAATGTTTGACTTTCTGCCCATCAGCAAGCACGCCGTAGCTTTGGGCAAAGATCACGATCAGGTAGGGGGCAACCTCAAGAAACGGTTTGTGCTCGTCGGTGCCCAACGCGGCGAGCGACGCCAGCCATTCCGGCGTCGCCTTGTGATGATAGAACTCGTACTCTTCCTTTTCCGCCTCCGTGCGTACCTTGCGTTTGAGTGCCGGATCGCTGACCGCGACGAAATGCCAGGGCTGCATATTGGCGCCGCTCGGCGCAGTGCCTGCCGCCCGCAGGCAGTCTTCGATCACCTCGCGCGGCACGGGCCGGTCGGAGAATTCGCGAACCGTACGCCGCCGGCGCATGTCGGCGCAGAACTCGGCCGCGCGTCGCGCCATCTCCTCCACGGAATACGCTTGGTAAGCGGTGTAGGGGCTGAAACTCGGATCCACCGGTCACATCTCCTCAGGGTGTATATCCGCCGCGCCATCCAGCAGGATTTTGCTCAGGGCGCAGGTCGACCAGCGCACCGGCTTGATCCTGCAGGCGTTCGTTCTCCCGCAGGTGATAGCCGTGGACATACGTTTTGCTCATGGTTCCACTTTCGTTTGGCGCCTACGGTATGTTTCAAACCGGCTTTGCTGCAACCGGTTGTTGTTAGATGGTCCAGCCATCGTTTACAGGTGTCCCATGTAGCCCACGACCGCGAATCTCTCGATCTCTTCTGCATATCCTTCCAGTAACTCGAGACAGACATCGAGGTCGCGATACGCGAATGGCCCGTCCGTGCGGAGCGAAGTGTCCTGGATCCCGGTGGGGACCAGGACCCGCTTGCGCAGAGCAGTGAAGTCGTAGGCTTCCGCAAGCGGTTTGCATTCTGCACGGGAGATCGCCCGCCCCGTCCCGTGGCTCAGGGCATGGAGCGACTCGCTCACACGCTCAGTGGCCCGCACCAGCGCGACGTCTCCTGCCATATGTGAGGGGATGATGTTGAGATCGCCCGGCTCGACGTGAACGGCGCCCTTGCGGATGATCGCGCCGCCGTCGGGCAACGGCTCAAACGTGTTGTGTGGCAGGTCGAGGATCAGCTCAAGAGGCCCCAGCTCTGCCTCCGCTGCTTCGTGGATCGCCGCGCGGTTCGCTGCTGCCCATGCGACGACACGACTGAACTCGGCGTCAAAGGCCTCGGGCTGGTCGACCAGCATGTCAACAAGACCGGACTCCAGGCGGGAGCCCGTGTGAATGAGCAGGTGGAGGCGGTCTTCTGAGTAGGGAGCGAGAGCGTCCAAGAAGTGGTTACCGCCGCCGAGATCCCCGAGTCCACCCTTTTGCCGACGCAGGGTCTCGGCTATCGCGTTCCAAGCCGCAGGTTCAAGTTCGGCAGGGGAGAGAGCGCTGCGTACCAGACGCATGCCGCATCCGCAGTCGCTGACGGCAAAGCGTCGCCAGTCCGGCTGGTGCGTGAGCACGGCGGTACCAGTGGGCAGAGGCGACTTTCCGGGGCACGCGTCAGGAAGGAACACGACCCTCTCTGCATGGAGGTCATGTGGTAGCCACGCGTAAAGTCGTTCTTTTGGCTCTGCTGATAGGTTCAGTAACTCTATGCGTTCATCCATAAGTGTTTAGGCTCGCGGTTGCGGGCCAGTGGCCGTTGCACGCTGCAGTGGCACACGTACCATCTTGATCTCGAGGCGACAACCAACCGCCTCGGCATATTTCTGCAACGTCGCTAGCGAAGGCGAATGCTTCAGGCGACCCCCGCCCGCTTCCAACCGTGCCACCACCGATGGCTGCGTCGCCATGTGCTTGGCCACCTCAGCTTGGGTGAGTCCAGCTTCCTGCCGGGCGCGCAGCAATTCATCGAACAATGCAAACTCCTGCGCCAAACTATCGTACTCACGGACAAACTCCGGATCCTGTCGCCATTCGTGCAGCATTTCATCGTGTGTCTCCAGCGCTTCCATTTTTCACCCCGTCTTTGTACCTTGGTCAGGCGGGCGCACATGGGCTCGGTGATCCTAGCATAGTGGGCGCGAATGCCAACCGGCCAAACACCGATCGTTTTCTGGACTTCATTGTTGTAGTAGAGGATTTCCCAGTCCATGCTGCGATGTTAGCATATTTGCGAAGACGTGTCCATTTGGAGACGACGAGTGGAAGATTGAATGCGTTATGGGCGCGAGCTGTGCTGCACTTCAAGCCACCAGGTGGATGGCGGTGTCAGGCGGCGACCCGCTGCGACACTGGAACGGGGACGCTGTCAAGGTATAGTCTTTCCCGCGGCGTTGGAGTAAGCGCAGATCGCGGTCGAACTGGGTGATACAGTTGGGCGAGCGCATCAGATCCCCAGTCAGGTAAACATGTCCTGCGCGTTCTCACAATGGACGATGTTTTCGCCCAAGTCCGTCTCGGCAAAAGTGCGCTGCGTGATCTCGTTGGGGATGCGCACATCAAAGGGCAGACCGCGGTTAAGCTTGACCTGCTGATAGAAGAGGATAATCGCTTGGGTCGCCGAAAGCCCTAATTGCTCAAAGACGTTCTCGACTTCGTCCTTGAGGTTGGGGTCCATACGTGCCCGAATCATGGCTGACTTGTTCATGGACACCTCCATTCTGAACGGCAGTGTACCACAAATGGGATACAAAGGCAAGCCCGACAAAGCGATTCGCGGCGGAAGAAATCGCGTTCTTGCTCAATGTGTGCAAAGGTAAGCACGAGGATGTAAAGTGATTATACCGTGCGCATACGCATACTGAGATGACAAGCCATCAAAACGACCGGGTGGATGCTCCCCCAATCGCAAGCGTCCACCCATCTCCCGTTGTTTCCTTGTTTCCTTGTCTACTTGTCTCCCCGCCTTACTCCGTCACCGTGAACGTGCTCCCCGCGCCGCGTCCCCACACCTCCGGGAAATACATCTGCGTCGCGGTCGGCGGCAGGGTGAGGTATTCGCCGGGCAGGCTGGCGCGGATCTGGTAGCTGAACTCGTACGTGCCCGGATCGAGCGTGGTCTCGAACAACACGGCCTTTTCGTCCCGCAGCTCGACATGGGTGGGCTGCCAGCCCCAATCGACCCACGGCGCAGCGCCACCCGATGCCTCGTCGATCTGCGGCCCTTCGACCGTCTTGCTGGTCGTCTTCAGGCTCGTGTCCAGCGCCTCCGCGCCCGCGGGCAGCGGGTCCTCCACGACGACGTAGTACAGCGAGTTCGGCACCACGACCGTCAGCTTGACGTCGAGCACGTCGCCCACCTTCGCCTGGGTGACGGCCGGGCAGGTCTGTTTCGGGTCGGTCATTTGCCCGCAGTCGGCCAGCCGATATTCGCGGCGGATCGTCACCCCGCGGCTGAGCGGCTCGACCTGGTCCACCGGTGAGTAGGTTTTGAGGTGCGTCGTATAGTAGAGCTGACCCTTCCCGCTCTGATCGCCGGAGGCGGTGCGGTCGATGACCACGGCGTTGGTCTGATCGAGCAGCAGCTTCTCGATACCGGCGCGCAGGGTGGTGACTTCGCCCACCGTGGCCGGCGTCACCGTGCCCTGCCCCAACGCCGCATCGTTCAGCGTCACGCTCCAGTCGTAGTCTCCTTCCAGCTCACCCGTGGCGGCCATCCAGTCGGTCAGCGCCATGATCGCCCAGGCGTTCTCCTGCGTGGTCTCCCAGCGGTCGGCCTTGCGCGCGCCCATTAGCCAGCGCACCGTGTTCGGGGCCAGGCTGTTTCCCGGATCGAGTTTCGCCAGCGTATCCAGCACGATGGAGGTTGTGCGGGTGTCGGTGTTCATGTTCCAGTAGTCCGTCCACCCCTCCTCCCAGTGCGTCGAGGTGGCGCTGGTGATCGCCTGCCCGCTGATGTCGGCCAGCAGCGTCTTGATGCGCGCGGGCCGCGGCCTTGTCGTTGATCAGGCTCAGCGCCTGCGCCAGGTACGCCTTGCCGTAGATGCTCAGCCCCTCGCGCGCCTCGTACAGCGCGCCGGCCCGGTTCGGCTCCATCTGCCCGGCCTCGGCCAGCGTGTAGAGGGTGAACGCTTGCTGGTTGAGCTGCCAGGGCTCGAGTTTCTTCGGCGCTGCGAGGCTTTCTGTCAGGTACCGCACGCCGCGATCCAGCACGGTTTGATCCACGGTGAAGCCGGCCTGTTTGGCCTTCGCCAGCGCAAAGACGACGTACGACGAGACCGCGACCTGGCTCTCGTCGCTCTGCCACCAGCCCCAGCCGCCGTCCACGTGCTGCTGCGCGTAGATCCGCTGCAGGCCCACGCCGACCTGCTGCGGGAGCCTGGCGTCTAGGTCGGGCCGCGCCACCCCCAGCTTCTTCAGCGCCGCGTAGGTGACGACGTTGGGCACGAAGCGGCTCATGGTCTGCTCGGTGCATTCGTACGGGATAGTGCTCCAGATACGTCAGGCCGCCCAGCGTGCCCGCGGCCAGGCTCGGCTCCAGCGTCACATCCAGTTCGCCCTGCGTGGGGTCGGCGCCCGCGCGGGACGCGCACCAGTTCGAGGCGCTGCTCGTTCAGCCCCACCTGGCCGCTGGTCCCGACAACTTCCGGCGTGCTGTAACGGTAGACCGGCAGCGTGATCGCGACCGCATCCCGTAGGGGCGGGGTTGCCCCGCCCGTCGGCGACCGCGCTCATCTGCACCTTGACTTCGTCCGTGTTTGCCATCGCGGTCACGGGCCAGACCGCCTTGTACGTGCCGCCGGCCGGGACGTGACCGTGCTGGCCGTCTGAGCAGGCAGGCTAAGGCCGCTGGCTTTCAGGTCGATCGCGACCTCCAGCGGATTAGCGGTCGTGTTCTGGACGATCGCGGCGATCTCGGCCCGGTCTCCTTCGACGAAGAAGCGCGGCAGCACCGGCCGCACCAGCAGGTCTTTGGTGGCGATGATGTCGGTCTTGCTCTGGCCCACCCGCGTGTCCGCGGTGGCCGCGCGCGCGTCCATCGTCCAGGTGGTCAGGTTGTCGGGCAGCGTCACCTGGACCTGCGCCTTGCCGTCGGCATCGGTTGTGACGTCCGCCCGCCAGAAGGCGCTGTCGGGGAATTCGCTGCGCACGTTGGTCCGACCGGGACCATCGCCGCCACCACCGCCGCCTTTGCCGCCCTCGGCCAACTGGGCGACGAGGCGATCGACATTGAGCACCCCCGTGACGCCGGTCTGCACGCCGAGCCCGCGTTGATAATAGAATCGATCCATCAGTTTGCCAGCGTTGTCGTCGGCCAGCGTCAACACGGCCTTGTCCACCAACGCCAGCGAGACATCAGCCGCCACAGGCTTGCCCGCGGCGTCCAGCGTCAGCACATCCCACGTGACGGTGTCGCGCGGCGCAACCTGTAGGGGCGATCCCTCCGCGGTCGCCCCCGCCGTGGTAGTCCGCGGGGGCGGGCAGGCAGAGGCTCCGCCCCGACGCGGGGTCAAGATGACCTGCAACTCTTTGTCCGCCACCGACACCTTGAGTGGCGCCAGGCCGATCTTGAACGATCCCAACGGCGTCGTCTTGTCCATCCCCTTCATCAGCGTCAGCGAGACGAACATGTTCGGCGCGTCCTCGGCGGTGATCGGCAGCTTGATGACTTCGCTGTTGCCCGCCAGCTCGATGACCTTCTCGCTCAACACCCGGCCGCGCTCGGTGGTCAGCAGCGCCTTAACTTTGCCTTGATACGGGCTCGGAACGAGGATCTCGGCGACGTCGCCGACCTCGTACTCCGACTTGTCGGCCACCAGCTTGATGCGGTCGTTGTTCTCCGTCCGCCACGGCACGTAAGTGGGCCCGCTGACCCAGGTGTACGCGGCGCTGCGGATGGTATGACCCTTGCTGTCGCGGCCCGTTGCCTCGATCTTGTACTCGCCGGGGGCTTTGGGTGTCCACTTCAATACGGCCGCGCCGGCCGCGTCGGTGGTTAGGGTTTGCGTGATGACCGGCGTCTTCTTGGGCCGGGTCACCCAATAGCTGTTGCCGTCCGCGGCTTTTTCGCGCACGCTCATCCATTCGACCTGGTTGACGACCAGATCGACTTTCGTGTCCGGCATCGGCTGGCTCTGCGCATCGACGGTGATCACATCTACTTCGGCTGCTTCGCCCTGGGTCACGACGTAGCTGCGCGGGCTCAGCCCGATGTAGAACTCGCCCTTGTGCACGACTGCCGTCGTCTGGGTCGAGACTGCCTGGTTGTTGACATCCTCGACGGTGATATCGAAGGTGAAACGCTGGCTGCGCTGGAACTTGCTGATATCGGCGGGCACGCTGAAGCTGAAGCTGCCCTGGGCGTCGGTTTTGCCCTCGCCCTGGCTGATCTGGCCGCCGAACTGGCCGGGCCGCAGCGGCTCGTACCAGTCGTAGTCCTCGAAGCTCCAGTAACCTTCGCCACGATAGTTGAAGGGCGCGTCCACGCTCATCAAGGTCCAGCGCACCTTGCCGTTCTGCACCGGCCCACCAAAGAAGTAGTTCGCCTGGACTGTCACGTTGATCTGTTCGCCCTGGACGTACTCGGGCTGGTCGGTGGCCGCGCTGATCTCGTACTCCGGCTTGCGATACTCGGCCACCTGGAACCCGACGCCGTAGCTGCGCTCTTTGTCAAACTGCAGCGAGATGTAGTAGTAGCCCAGCGCCGCGTCCGGGCCGAGCGCCAGCTTGCCGTCCACTGCGCCGAGGGGGTTCAGCGTCAGCTTTTCTTCGAGAAGCTGGTTGCCCTGGTCATCGCGAATGGTCACGGTGACCGGCTGGCCGGCCGGGGGCAGGGCGAACTGCGCATCGTTGTCGCGGCGGAAGATCGCCTTCCAGTAGACCGTCTGGTCAGGCCGGTAGATCGGTCGGTCGGTATATACATAACCGATATACGGATCCGGTTCCGAGGCGCCCATCGCGCCGAAGTCCCACGGCGAGATGCCGTCCTGCCACTGGCTCGATGCGACGCCGAATCCGCCCGTCCCGGTCGTGGCGACGGCGAGCAGCGGATCCCAGGTCTGCCGCGGGGCGGTGAGCTTGGCTTTGGCGATGCCGTCGGCGCCGGTCAACACCTTCACGTCGTTCCCGCCGTTGTCCGCAAAGCGCACCTGTGCGCCGTTCACGGGCTGGCCGGTCTTCAGGTCGGTGACCCACGCCAGCGCCTCAGCGGTCGAGGCTTTCAGGGTCACGTTTAGGTCGGAACGCACCAGGAGTTGGCGCGGGGGACGCTGTCCGTTCGGGAGATTACCGTCGATCTCCAGGTAATAGACGCCTGAGGGCAACTGTTTCTCATCCTCAGTCAGCAGCGGCTCGCGCATGTAACCGACCCGGTTGCGGGCAGCCGTGCTGGCGCGCGACCATTCCCGGATGCGGTTCTCCTCCTTCGGTCGGTAGTTTTCCCATTTCTGCCAGAACTCGCGGCCGGTCAGGGTGAGAAACTCGTCCGGTGTCACCGAATAGAGATCGAAGCGCACCTCCGGCAGGTTGCGGTAGAGCACGACCGCCTGGGTGCTGGTGTAGGCGTTGTAGGTGCCCACCAATGTCTGGTTGTTGAGCTGGAGGATCGGGTCGTAGCCACGCGTGCGGAAGCGCAGCGTGTAGTCCTCCCCCAGCGTGTTGCCGTACGGATCGGCCGCCTTGCCCGACAACGTCACCGAGTAGTCGGTATCCGGCAGCCGGTTGAAGTCCAGGTAGAGATAGTTTTCGCCCTCGTTGTAATAGGTGTAGACCTGGGTCGGTTTGGGCAGGATCGTGATGGTTTCCTTGCCGAAGCTCCCCGGCGCCATCGGGCCGGCGAACTCGAAGCGCACGCTGCCTTCCGGAGCGACGTTCTTGTCGCCTTGCGCCGGATAAGTGCGCTTCACTGAGGGCAGCGGCACGGTGAGGAACGGATAGCGCTGCCGTCGGTTGTCGCGCAGCGAGCCCTGCCCGGATGCAGCTTGCGCCGTGAGTCCGACCTCGGCCTCGTATTTCGCGTCGAACTTCAGGAGTTGCGCCGGCTTGAAGCCAAGTTCCGTGCCTTCCTTGTTCCAGTTGAAAATACCCGCCACCGGCTTCCCGGCCTCATCCTGCAGGGAGAAGGCCGCCTCGGTGCTGGTGCGATCCATCGGCATGGAAAAGGTCACCGAGATCGGCCGCTCGATGCCGACGTTGATGCTGTTTTCCGGCTGCCAGCGGATCACGACCGGATCGGCGGTGCGGAAGCCGAAGGTGTACGCTTCCTCCAGGACGCCACCGGTCGTGTCCTCGAGGCCGGCGTTCACAGTCACCGAATAGGTAGTGGACGCGGCCAGCCCTTTCTCGGCCGTGAAGCGATAGATGCTGGTGTTGATCCATTCACCCGTGCCGGTCAGCGTGGGAGTGATGGTCAGCGGCTGGGGCAGGCTCGCCTGTTCGCGCACGCCGACCAGGGGCACGACCGGCCGGTTGAACGCGACGGTAATGGGGTTGTCCACGCTCACGTCATCGATGCCGTCGGCGGGTTGGGTACTCGTCACTTCCAGGTAGCCGGCGGTGGCGAATCTGAATGAGATCGGCTGCTGAAGCTTCAGCCCGGCTGTGCTGGCCGCGGTCTCAGCCAACGTCACCCGGTACTCCGTCCCGCGCTTAAGCGGTTCGGCGGGCGAGAAGGTCAGTGCGTTGCCCTGCACCTTCACCTGGCCCGGCGTCTTCGGCTCGATGGTGAACGCCGCGCCGGTGGTGGCCGGATCCATCGGCTGGTCGAACGTCACGACCACGGGCGCGGCTAAGACGGCTTCCTCGCCGCGGTCGGGCGTCACGCTGACCACGGTGGGGGGCAGCGGCACGCGCGTCGGGGTGGGGAGCGGCGCAGCCGTAGGTGACGGCGCCGGCTGGCTGGTGGGTGCTTGCGCAGATGTCGCAGCAGACGCGGTCACAGGTGGCGCGCTGGGCGCCGGGACAGGTCCGGCCGCACATGCGCTGAGGACGACCAGGATGAGGACGGCCAACAGGTTCAGGGAGTGACGGGTACGCATGGGTGCCTCCATCTACAGGCGAATCAGCGAATAAGCGAAAGATCATCGCCGTCTGGCGGGCGATTTAAGGTTTGGACGCTCCCGCGTCGCCGCGGGTTCCTGGCTGGTGTTTCACCCCACTTCATGAATTCCTATTCCACCAACACCGTCACCGGCTCGCTTGCGATCTGCGAACCGTCTGCCCGTGTCGCGACGGCGAGAAACGTGTGTTGCCCCGCCGTCAGCGGCCACCAGGCAGTATAATCCGGCGCATCAACGATGGCAAACGGCACACCGTCCGTCAGGAGCGTGACCGGTGCGGCTGCCGCTGCCAGTTCACTGCCGGGCAGAGCGGTCAACGGTACCTGCTGTGCGCTCGCCGGCAGGCCAGGGTCGCGCGTATAGACCCGGTTCGGGTCGGGGCTCGTGAGACTCAGCGGAGGCGTGGAGAAGACGGGGTGCAGAGGCGGATTCGTCAGCTCGTTCGTTCGCTGCTCAACGCCTTCTTGCGCCAACAGCGGCATATCGGCCTGCGCCCCGCGTCCCTGCGTCCCCGTGTCTCCTTGCCTGGTTCGCATCTGCGCCAACTGCGGCAGCTCATTCTCCCGCGCCCACGCGGCATACTCCGGCGGGAGCTGCCAGATCATTTGCGGCTGGATGTATTGCGGCGGTGTGGACGCGTCCGCCGCGATACCGGTGCGGGCATCTATGGCGATTTTGACGTGCGAACGATCCACCACAGTCGGCTCGGTGCCAGCAATGAACCATTCATAGCGCCGTTGCGGGCAGGGAACGGTCATGTTGAAGGCTGATGGCTGCGCTGATGTCATCCTGTACTTCTGCCACCTGCGCATTCATGCCATCAGCTATCTGCCATTCGCCATTTGCCATTTGCCATTTGCCATTTGCCGGGAGTGGCAGCAGTCCCGAATCCGCACACACCTCCACGCGTACGAAGCCCATCCGGTTGGGTGAAGTCGAGCGACGGGCGGTCGCGCGTGACGGTGGCCATGAAATCGTGCCAGATCGGCCCCGCGCCGCTGATGCCACTCACGCCCTTCATCGGTGTGTTGTCCGCGTTGCCCACCCAGACGCCGACGGTCAGATCGGGCGTGTAGCCGAGCGTCCAGTTGTCACGCCAGTCGGTGGTCGTGCCCGTCTTGGCCGCCGCGGGCCGGCCGATCTCAAGCATGTTGCCCTGCCCGAACGCCGGCACGCGTGCGTTGTTGTCGCTGAGGATATCGGTGATGAGGTAGGCGACGCGGGGATCGACGGCCGGAAGCTTGAAACTTGAAGCTTGAAACTTGAAGCTGGAAGCTGGACTGCCCGCAAAGCGGGCGTGGAAGCTGGCTGGCTCCTGACTCCTGCCCCCTGACTCCTGATCGCTGTCTCCTGTCTCCTGCTCCCAAACCGTCTCTCCATCCAATGTCTCCACGCGCGCGATGGCGTAGGGCGCAACGCGTGAACCCTCGTTGGCAAAAGTGGCATAAGCAGCGGTCAAATCGAGCAGCCGCACTTCCCCGCCGCCGAGCGTCAACGAGAGGCCGAATCTGGCATTTTGTTTCTGGAAGCTGGAAGCTGGAAGCTGGTCTGTTTCCGTTTTGGAGTCTTCAGCTTCCACGCCCGCTTTGCGGGCAGTCCAGTTTCTAGTTTCGCTTTGCCACGGAATCCCCACCCGCGCCGCCTGCTCGATTAACGCATCCACACCGATAGCGTCGAGCGTCCGCACCGCGGGGATGTTGTACGAGTTGGCGAGGGCGGTGCGCACGGTGACGGGGCCGTGATACCGGCGGTCGTAGTTGTTGGGCACGTACGGCTCGCCCTCCGCGGTGAGGAACGCGGCGCGCAGGTCGGGGATGATCGTCGCGGCGGTCCACGGCGCTGCGCCGGCCGCGCGGGCGCGTTCGGGATCGAGCGCGGCGGCGTAGGTCAGCGGCTTGATCGCCGAGCCGGGCTGGCGTAACGCCAGCGCCGCGTTCACCGCGCCGCTGATGGCCGGGTCGAAGTAATCCGGGCTGCCGACCAGCGCCAGCACCGCGCCGGTGTGCGGATCGAGCGCGACCAGGGCCGCGTTCTCCACCCGCCGCGCGGGGTCGGCGTCGGGGTCGCAGCCTGTCGCGGGCGAGATGCCGGCCGCGCACGGCCTGAGCTGGGCCAGCCGCCGCGCCACGATCGCTTCGGCTTGGCGTTGCCAGTCCAGATCGAGGGTCGTGGTCACCCGCAGCCCGCCGCCGCGCACCCGCTCGGCGCCCAACAGCGTCTCAAGCTGGCTCTGCACCCACATCACGAAGTGCGGCGCTTCGATGGGGAAGGGGGTGCCGGCAAAGTCCAGCCCCTCTCCGCTCGCCTCCTCGGCCTGAGCTGGCGTGACATAACCGTGCCGCGCCAGCAGCCCAAGCACGACCGCCTGCCGGTTCTGCGCGGCTTCGGGGTTTTCGATGGGGTTATAGGCCGTCGGCGACTGGGGCAGCCCCGCCAGCAGGGCGCACTGCGCCAGGTCAAGCTCCCGCGCATGGACGCCGAAGTACGCCTGGGCCGCCGCCTCGATGCCGGTGGCGAAGTGGCCGTAGTAGGTGGTGTTGAGGTAGAGCGCCAGCAGCTCATCTTTGGAGTGTGACCGCTCCAGCCGCCACGCCAGCCACGCCTCGCGCAGCTTGCGGCGCAGCGTGCGCTCGGAGCGTTCTGCCGGCGTCAGATAGAGGTTGCGCGCGAGCTGCTGGGTCAGCGTGCTGGCGCCGGAGACCGTCTCGCCCGTGCGCCAGTTTTGCCAGAGCGCGCGAGCGATGCCGAGTAGATCCACGCCAGGGTGTGTGTAGAAGCGGCTATCTTCCGTGGCGATTGTCGCATTGCGGCAGGCCAGCGGGATCTCATCCAGCGGTACCGGCACCTGCTTGTTGCCGTGAGGGTCAATCGCCTCGTACAGGATGCGTCCCTGGCGATCGGTAATGAGGATGCTGGCCGCGCGGGTCTCGCCGGCCAGCCGTTGAGGGTCAGGCGGACTTGCGAACTTGGCGCAACCGGCCACCAGCGCGACGATGAGCAGCGCCGCGGCCGGGAGCATCACCAGCCAGCGATTCCGGTGCATGAGGACACTCGCCTTTGGACTCGAACAGGAACGTTGATACTGAATACGTCGCCTGCTGGACGAAAGTCGCGCACCGCCGGTTCCTGACCACCAGCCGCCGGCCCGTGGGCAAGTCCTACCACGCGAAATTGCCCGCGTAGCCGTCCCAGTCGAGATCCTTGATCTTCGCGCTGAACGTGCGCGAGGATGTCGATCGGGAACTCGTCATGAACCAACATACGTTCAGGTCGGAGCAGTCACCCTCGTCGCCGTCGCGCACAGGCTTGTCCGAGTTGAGCTCGACGATGACGGCGAATCGCGGCATATCACCTTCTGGTAGGTCAATCATGAAGAACGGCGCATCTTCGTTGTCCAGCGCCTCGACACGCTCCAACGGGATGTCGATTAAAATCTGCCGCAACTCCTCCGGCGAGCCGGCGGTGACACCGGTATAGATGTCTTCGATGATCAATCGTTCCAACGAAACAGTACGGCCGGAGGCCAGGTCGATGGTGACTGCGTTGCCCATGAGTTTTCCTTTCATTTGTGGAAGATCGGTGATGAGACTGCGTGATCGGGCGTCAGTTTAGCACCGACGGGCGGATCTGTCACGCGCGCCTCTATGCAGCCTCACCAGCCCATAGCCGGCGCATCTCCTCGCTCTTTTCCATCAGTTCACCCAGCGTGCCTGTGGCCTCCACCCGGCCATCCTTCAGCACGATGATGTGATCGGCGCGGCGGAGGGCGGCGCGGCGGTGGGAGACGGCCAAGACCGTGAAGCGTGATGCGTGACCCGTGCAGTGCTCGTTGTCCCCGGTCACGCGTTCCCAGAGGAGTTGCTCAGTCTCAACATCCAGAGCGCTCGACAGGTCGTCACACACCAGTAGCTCCGGCTCGCGCACGAGCATCCGGGCCGCGGCGCTGCGTTGCACCTGGCCGCCGGAGAGCCGCACCCCGCGCGGGCCGACGATGGTGTCCAGGCCATGCTCCAACGTCGCAACGTCCGGCTCCAGCACCGCGCGTCGAACCGCAGCCTGTAGGGGCGAGGTTTCCTCGCCCGCGCAGTCATCAGCCACGCCCATCAGGATATTCTCGCGCAGCGTCGTGCTGAACAACCGTGGCACTTGCGCGGTATACGCGCAGTGTGGCGGGCGGAAAAACTCGGCCGGCGCCGCCACCGGCACCCCGTTCCAGCACATCTCGCCGCGATCCCTCACCAGCAGGCCGAGGACCGCGCGCAGCAGCGTCGTCTTGCCGGAGCCGATCTGCCCCGTGATCACCGTGAAGGAGCCGCGGGCGACATGGAAGCTCACGTCGCGCACGCCGCGGTCGCCCCCGGGGTGGAGACAGGTCAGGTTGCGAACATCCAAAAGTGCTGAAGGGTCATTCTGAGCGGGTTGACCACGCAACGATCGTGGCAGAGTGACACCAGCGAAGAATCTCTCGGATGACGAAGATGCTTCACTGGCGACTTGGCGCACCGTGCTTTGTCTCGTTGACCCGTTCAGCATGACAGGTATGGCTTCTGGATTTGGACCCGCGCCGTCTTCGCCCTCCGGTACTTTCGATATGACATCTGCTGCCGTTGCCTCCAGCGGATGATACTCGACCAACACCGCAGCCGGCTCGTCCGGGAGTAACTCGGCCAGCCGGCCGAGCGCGACTTCCTGCTGCTTGATGTCGCCGACGAAGATGCCCAGGTACGACGGCAGCTCGGTCGTGAACCACAGGTAGTAGGTGAACAGGGCGAAATCGCCCACGGTGAACGTCCCCGTCACCATCGCCTGCCCGGCCAGCAGCAGCATAACGCCGATCCCCACGGTGACAGCGATCCCCTGCATCCCGAACGCGAAGTCCTCCAGGAGGGTGGCTCGGATGGCGGTGCGGCGGCGGGTTTCCGTCAACCCTTCGAGGTGCGTTACCGCCTGCTTCTCGGCGCCGGCGATTTTGACCGCCTGGACCGCGCCGAACAGTTCGGCCAGGAAGCCCGTCACCGCGTCTTCTGCCAGCCCGCTTGCGCGCTTGTAGCGCAGCATCCTGCCCCAAACCGCGCGGCCGATCCCGTACGCGGCGACCAGCGGCAGGAAGACAAACAGCGTGATCTGCCAGTTGATGCGTGCCATGATGATCACGGCGATGATAAAGGAGACCAGGTTGCCCGCCACATCCGGCAGCCACGTGGGGAAGTCACCCACTTCGCCCACGTCGGTGCGGTAGCGGTTCACCGCCTCGCCGGCCGAGATGGGCGGCGTCGCCGCGCCGGGGCGGCGCAGGTGTGCGGCGAACAGGTTGCGCCGCAGCAGCGCGCCGACCGTGTAGCGGAACGTCCAACCGGCCCACGTCTCGCCGTAGGTAGCGACCATGCGCGCCAGGCCGATGGAGATGTACAACACCACGAGCGCGGCCACGCTCACGGTGACCGGCGCCGCGCCTGTGATCTGGTCGAAGACCGCCTTTTCCACGAGCCCCGGCAGCACCCGCGAGCCGAGGTAGAAGATTTGCAGCACGGCGTGCAGCGCGAACGGCCCGACCGCGTACGCGATCAGCCGGCGGTTGAACGGCCAGACGTCCAGGCGGGCTGTGCCTTCGGGCGCGGTATCGGATGGCCGGACGGAAGCTGCGGTCATGCCAGCGCCTCCTCGAGCCCGGTTTGCAGCAGACGGTGGAAGCGGGACGCCGGATCCGCCGCCAGTTGCAGCCGCGGCCCGAACTCGACCACGCGGCCTTCCTCCAGGATCAGGATGTCGTCGGCGCGGGCGACGGTGCGCAGCCGGTGGGCGATCACGATGGCGGTGCGGCCAGCCAGCAGGCGGTCGATCGCTCGCTCCAGCCGCGCCTCGGTGACGGGATCGAGCCGCGAAGCGGCCTCATCCAGGATCACCAGGCCGGGATCGCGCAACAGCAGCCGGGTGAACGCCAGCAGTTGCGCCTCGCCGGCCGACATGCCCCCGCCGCCGGCTGCCAGCTCGGCGTCGAGACCGCCGAGCTTCTGCACCCAATCGGACAGTTCGAGCCTGGCAAGCGCGGCGTGAATCTGTTCGTCGGTCACGCGGGGATCAAAGAGCGCGATGTTGTCGCGCACGCTGGCACCGAACAGTTGCACGTCCTGCGTCACCATGCCGACGCGCCCGCGCAGATCGTCGAACGCCAGGTCGCGCAGATCGGCGCCGCCCAGCCGGATGCAGCCCTCGGTCGGGTCATACAGCCGGAAGAGCAGCCGCGTCAGCGTTGTCTTCCCGCTGCCGGTGCGACCCAGTACGCCGAGGACGCGGCCGGGCGCAAGGGTGAGGGAGATGTGGCGTGAGACGTGATGCGTGTTGCGTGATGCGTCATTTGCCGATTCGCTATGCGCTGAGCGCGCAGCCTCCCCCTGGGATTCGTCGTCGTAGGCAAACGACACATCCTCGAACGCGACGCTGAGTGCGCCAGTGGGCAGTATCGCCGCACGCGTGGTCTCGACGACGCGGGGTTGCAGGGCAAATAGCTCATTGATCCGGTCCACGCTGCCGGTGGCTTGCTGGAGCGTCTTCGCCTGATCGCGAATCTCGTCCAGTGGCGCGGCCAGCATGCCGATGTAGTAGACCATCACGAAGGCGGCGCCGATGGTGACGCTGCCGCGCGTGTAGAGGTAGGCGCCGATCGCCAGGCCGAGCCCGTAGCCGACGACATACAGGAAGTTGGTGATGCTGAAGCCGAGCGCGTTTGCCATCCAGCCGCCGCGTGCCCGCTCGGTCAGTGATTGCATGATGTCGAGCAGCTTGTCCAGGACGTACTGTTCGGCGCCCACGCCGCGGATGTCCTCGGATCCCGCGATGTGCTCCTCCAGGAAGCCGCTCTGTTCGGCCCACGCCTGACGCGCGGCCGCCCAGCGTTTCGCGCCCAGGTTTTGCGTGCCGGCCAACACGGCCACGATGAGCGCGGTGTACGCCGTCAGGATCAGCCCCGCCGCCGCGTTCTCCCGGTAGAGCAGGTACAGGATCGTGATCACCAGCAGCGCGTTGCCGGCCGTCTTGACGACCATCTGCGCGAAGAACGTGCCCAGCGCCAGCGCGTCGCCGTCCACGCGCTCGATCATCTCGCCCGGCGTGTGGGTCTTGTGGAACGGCATATCGAGCCGCAGACAGTGGCGGGTCAGGTCGCTGCGTAACGCATTCGTCGCTTTCCACGCCACGTTCAGGCTGACGTAGGAGGTGGCGAAAGTCAGCCCGCGCCCCAGCAGACCCGCGATCAGGTAGACCAACGCGGCCAGCAGCAGGGCGCGCGTCGGCCCGCCGGCCTCCGCCGTGTCGATGAAGAAGCGCATGACCTGGGGATTGAGCAGTTGCAGCCCGATCCCGGCCAGCAACAGGCATGCCAGCAGCGCCACGCGGGCGCGTTGCGGCGCCAGATAGACGGTCAGCAGCCTGCGGTGTGGCCCGAACGATAGCGCCATGCGATCAACCCGGCGAAACCTGGCTCGGCGGCTCCGCCAGAAAGTCCCAGGCGACGCTAACCCCCACGAACACCAACAGGGTCAGCAGCAGGCCCTCCACCTGGAGCGGCTTGAGGCTCCCGCCAAAGATTCCGGCGAGGCTGGGCATCGCAGCCACGAGCGCGATCAGCGCATAGAGGAGAATGGTCAGCCAGCGTCCCTGGCGGATGAAGAAACCGCGGTGGGTCTTTGGGCTGTCGGTCGAGGCGCCGACGGTGAGGAAGATCATGGCGAGGATGCCGAACGCGGACGCGACGATGAATACGAGCCGCCAGAGGATCTTGACATCGCCAGCGATCATCGCGCCCAGGCTCATGATGCCGGGGACGAGGAACGACAGGTGGACGCTGTAGGCGGCGCGGCGCTGGCGCAGGTCGCGCATCCATTCCGCGTGACGGAATTGCACGACCGCCCACCAGAGACCGAGCAGGGTGAAACAGAAACCGGCGACTGTTTGATAGAAGGCATCCATGAGGCAAAGCTCCTGTGGTGTATTGAGTGCATTCTGTTTGCATTTGTTTAGCGCCGGCAGAGTGTGCCAATCATAGCTCGGAGAGGTGTGGTTGTCAACAGGTTCGTGGTGGATTCCGGATTCACTACGGCATCATCTTCTCTTAAGGTCGCTCTAATTTCCCGCTGTTACGATAAGATTGCCGCTGATGACATATCGGCGGGATTTTTATCTCTGCGGGCAACATCATTCATCGGATCGTACCCGCCGGTCCTATCATAGGAGAAGTGTGTCATGGTGTATTTTCTGAAGCGAGTCGTTCCAATCGTCCTCGTCGCGGCGGTGTTGACTGCCGCCATCGTCAGCCCAGCGGCGGCTGCGCCGGCGAAGCCGGCTCAAGCGCCCACATCGTCGCTGCGTTTGGGTGGCGAGGGAGGGCTTGAGGGTTCGTTCGCCGTCAGCAAAGACGTGACGCTGACGCTGCCCTGGGGTGATCTGAAGCTGACCGATGTGCAGTTGCAGGTTGCGATGGGTGCAGATGGCTCCGTCGAGCGGTTGCGCGGCACGGCCGACATGCCCTTCCCGACGTTCGGTGTGTTCGATGACGCGCGTGTCGTCACGCCGGCGCGCGCCGAGGTCGGATTGGAGTTGGGCCAGAACCTGGCTGACCTGAACCTTGCGTTGGACCCGGCCCGGCAGTACGTTTTTCTCAACGTGGATACTGCGTTCGGCATGGCCGCCCGCGCGCCCGGCAAGAGCAGTGAGTTCGCGTTCTCGCTGGCGCCCGGCCAACATCTCACGCTGGTGATCGACACCGTCGAGCCGATCGCCTACCTCGATGGCCAGATGACATTGTCGCTCGATGACCAGATCGCGCTCTTGGGTGGCGTCCTGGAACACACAGCGCTCGGCCCCTACGTTCCCGATTCGCTGCCGGTACGCGAGCGCACCCAATTCGATGTGTCCGGCAAGTTCAGCAAGGACCTCGCCGAGAGTTACATCAAGCTGACCGGCGCCTACGTGATGGACGGCGGCCTGCTCCCGGCGCGGCTGGGGATCGAGGCGCAGCCAATCCAGGTGAAAGGCTCATTGACCATCAGCCGCGACGGTGTCCTTGCTGACGGTGTCGTCGCCGCCAGCATCGAACCGGAGCGCGTCCTCGATGGCGGGGCGAGTTTCCAGGCGTTCATCCCGTTCCGCCAGGGGGCCGGCGAGGCGTTCGCGAACGTCAAGGGCAAAGTGGCGGTGCCGGTGGCGAAACTGTCGGCGGATGCCGGGGCGCAGATCGGCCAGGCCGGCTACGAGCTGCGCGGCCGGCTGGCCACACCGTTCGCACCTCGTGAACTGATCGGCCAGGCCACTGGCAAGATCGTCTTGCCAGATGTCACCGGGGCGGCCAAACCGTTCGTGGCGCAGGCGGCTGCAAAGCTGGCGGGCGTCGCCCAGCAGGGCGCGGATCTGGCCGCGGACACCGTCAATGCCGGCAAACTGCGGCTCAGCCTGAGCCGTCCCACTGAGGACGCCAGCGCCCAGGCGCTCATCAGATAACGCGTACGCTTCGTTAGACACAAATAGACAGCGCCGCGCACCTCGCAAGTGCGCGGCGCTGTTTGCTATTTCAGGTTTTGCCTCCCTGGTAGGGGGAGTTGGATCCTGTCTCTGTAGGCCGCGCTACTGTGCTTGCATTCCGCGCGGCGCGAAGATAGAACATAAGTTTCTGCCCATCGTAAATCTAATCCAAGAGTGCAGGAGGAACCCATGTCACGCGTGATTCACTTCGAACTTACCGTCGATGATCCCGCCCGCGCGCGGGCATTTTACGAGCAGACCCTGGGCTGGGAGATCACCCAGTGGGGCGATCAAGACTACTGGTTGATCAGCACCGGCGACCCGGCCGCGGCGGGCATCAATGGTGCGCTGATGCCGCGGCGCGAGAATTGGCCGGCGCTCGTCAACACCATTGACGTGACATCGCTGGATGACACCCTCGCCGCGCTGAAGGCTAACGGCGGCAAACTGCTCGAAGGACCGATGGAGATCCCAGGTGTGGGTCGCCTGGCGTATTGCCAGGACACCGAAGGCAACGTGTTCGGTTTGATGCAGGCGGACCCGAACGCCGTGATGGCGTAAGCCTGATCGTCGCGCACAATTCGCAGGAGGCCAGAAATGACAGCAGTTGATGCACAAGTTGCGGGGACCCGGGAGCAGCCGTGGCTGCTCAAAACGCCGAGCGGTCAGTCCGACTTCCAGATGTATCGCGACGAGACGGCGGATCCACCGGCGTTGGTCTGCCAGGTCGGCACGACACAGCTTCGTTACCACCTGCGCTGCCTGACCGATCTGCACGCCATGCTCAAGGCGCACGGTGATTGGATGCCGCTCGGCAGCGCGGACGAACAGAAACCGGCAGCCGAGGGAACCGTCGAGGCCTGGGCCCGCTCGCCGGAAAACCCCGTCGGCGGTTGGTACGGGTTGAAGAAGGGGTTGCGCGGCCGCTTTGCGATGTATGTGCCGCCGCTGATGGAGGTGTTGGGTCTCGCCGAAGTCGAGCACAATGCCCGGAACAACCGCATGCGAGCGGTGTGATCACGGCGCGTCCGGTGCTGCTGTGCCAGAAAAGAGGAGGCACAGAGGTGCAATCTATGCAGCCGTGGCGAGATCGCGACGCTTGCCCGAGGCCGCATCGCCGAACAGCACGGCGCTGAACCCGGACAGGTCGCCGGCCTGCGCCAGGTCCCAGACCGTGCTCCTGCGGGCCTCCTGGAACGCGAGGCCGACGTTTTCCAGCCCGAACAGCGCGGGGTAGAAGGTCTCCGTGAACCGGCACGATCCCTCATCGGTCACCGGCCAGAAGTAGCCGGCGTAGGCGGCCGCGCCGCAGGCCAGGAACGCCGCAGCCAGCCCGTTGGCCTGGCCTTGATCGGACACGAGCCGGGCGCCGCCGGCCGCGCGGCCGCTTTCGCACGCGCTGTTGAAGACCAGGTAGGGCGGCGACTTCCAGTCCAGCGCCAGCAACTCGTCTGCGGTGACAAATCCGTCCGCCAGGCGCAGCGCGCTGGCTTCGGGCTCGGTCGGGTCGAAGCCAGCGTGGCCGGCGAAGTGGACGATGTCATAGTCGCCGTGGGTCAGCCGCGCCAGAAAGTTCGCCCGGGTCGCGTCGCCGCGGGCCAGCACGTCCACCGCGATCTTGAACCTGCCGTGGTCGCCCGCCAGCGCGGTGATAGCCGCCACCTCACGCTCGGCCGCGGCGAGGTCGGTCGTGGGGTTGGCAATCGCGAGGATGCGGGCCTCGGCGTCCTCCTGGAGCGGATCGCGGCCGGGGCGCGGCCTGGCCCGGGTGCGCACAATGCGACCGAAAGGGAATTCGAGCGCCAGCGGATTGCCGTTCCAGGCCATCAGCTCCCACGGCAGGTTAAGTGTGGTCTCGTCCACGTCGAGCAGAAGGGCCGTCGGCCGGCTGTCGGCCAGGTAGGCCGCGCCCGCATCGCCAAGGAATGTCTCCCATAGCTTGCGGCCCAGCTCATCCACGGCAACCAGCGCCGATTCCGGCGTCCCGCCGTCGTAGCCCAGCCCGCGGCGGTAGAGGGTCTCCGTCGTGTCGAGGAAGTAGCGCTCGGTAGCCGGCTCGATGGTGATGTTCTGCTGCCAGGTGACGCCGGTGCCTTCCTCGTGGATCGCCACCAGGAACGCCAGCGGCTCGCCCGGGCCGGGCAACTCCCGGTTGAAGCGCGCAATCGAGATCTGGAAGACGCGGGGTAACTCTTCCTTGCCCTTGCCGTAGCCGCCGAAGATCATGGTCGCCTCCCCAGAATGTGGTTACAGATCGGCTTTGCCGACGCGATCCGGGAAATGGCACGCGGCGAGATGATCGCCATCCGTAAGCGTTAGCAGCGGCGGTACTTCGCGGGCGCATCGCTCTTCCGCGTAGCGGCAGCGGGGATGGAACGGACATCCCGGCGGCGGGTTGCGCGGGCTGGGGATCTCGCCGGGCAGGATGATGCGCTGGCGGCTGTCTCGCAGCGTCGGATCAGGCAGCGCGATGGCGGAAATCAACGCTTCCGTATACGGATGGCGCGGGCACGTGAAGATGTCATCCGTCGTTCCGACCTCAACCACTTTGCCCAGGTACATGACCGCGACCTTGTCAGCGATGAACCCGATGATGTTCAGGTTGTGGGTGATGATCAACATGGTGAGGCTGAGCTGTTCGCCCAAGTCTTTGAGCAGGTTCAGGATGCCGGCGGCCACCGAAACATCTAATCCCGCGGTAGGTTCGTCTGCCACCAACAGGTCGGGACCCAAAGCCAAGGCCCGGGCGATGCCGACGCGCCGTGCCTGGCCGCCGGAGAGCTGGTGCGGATACTTGTCCGCCTGCTCGCTGGCCAGCCCCACCATCGCCAGCAGCTCGTCGACCTTCTGCTTCGACGCCGGGATGCCGTGGATGCGGAACGGCTCGATGAGGGTATCCGAGACCTTCATGCGGGGGCTCAGGCTCGAATAGGGATCCTGGAAAATCATCTGCATGCGCGCCCGCATGGGGCGAAGTGCGCCCTGCCGCGTGCGCGTGATCTCCTGCCCATCCACCACGATCTCGCCGCCGGTCGGATCCCCCAGCCGGAGGATGGTGCGGCCCAGGGTGGTCTTGCCGGAACCCGATTCTCCGACCAACGCCCACGTCTCGCCGCGCTGGATGGAGATGCTGACGCCGTCCACCGCGCGCACCCTGCCGGGTTTGACCCGGAAGATCTCCACCGAACAGGCCCACATCGTCCACAAAGTGGGTTTGCAGTTCTCGAATCTCTACGACCGGCGCAGCATCGGCCGTCTTGGCCCGC
Organism: uncultured Chloroflexia bacterium; assembly: GCA_963841825.1. Lineage (GTDB taxonomy): Bacteria > Chloroflexota > Anaerolineae > CG2-30-64-16 > CG2-30-64-16 > CAWJEL01. The sequence goes on along the minus strand of CAWJEL010000013.1, from coordinate 3,437 downwards.
ATGGAGAGGGCGGGGGAGTATCGCAACCAAGGGGATTTCGATCGTGGGTTCGAATTGCAGTTCCAGCTCCCCGCGGCACGAGTGACACAGCACCGTCTGTGTTGCCAGTTGGACCATGGGCGGTTCCGTAGTCCGGCAAATTTCCTCGGCTCGATGACAGCGTGGGGCGAACTTGCAGCCGGAGGGCAGGTCGCGGAGGCTGGGCACGCGGCCAGGGATGGTCACCAGGCGAGAACTGCGCGTGGAGCGCGAGGATGAGACCGGAGGAGCGCCTGGGTATAGGGATGCTGCGGGTGCGCAAACGTGCTGAATACGTCCCCTGCTTCGATGATGTTGCCCGCGTACATCACGATTACCCGATCGCAAAGCTGCGCCACGACACCCAGATCGTGCGTGATGTAGAGCACGGCGGTGCCCAGCTCATCCCGCAGGTCGCGGATCAGGTCGACGATTTGCGCTTCAAGGGTGACATCCAACGCCGAAGTTGGCTCGTCCGCCACGAGGAGCGCCGGATGAGACATCAGCGCGATGGCGACCATGATCCGCTGGCGCATGCCGCCGGAGAACTGGTGTGGGTAGCCCTTGATGCGGATTTCGGGATCGGGGATGCCGACCCGGTTGAGCATTTCGATGGCCAGCCGGTACAGTTCGGCCTGACCCTCCGCCGCGCGATGTGCTCGCAGCGCGTCCATCATCTGGGTTTCGACACTGAAGAATGGATTCAGGCTGGTCATGGGGTCCTGGAAGATCATCGAGATCTCTTTGCCCCGCAGCTTGCGCATCGGCTCCTCTTCCAGGGCGCACAGGTCTTGTCCCTGGAAGAGCATACGCCCGCCGGCAATCTCGCCGTTGGGCGGCAGCAGGCGCATGACCGTTGCTGCGATCGTGCTCTTGCCGCAGCCGGATTCTCCCACGACCCCGACGATCTCCCCCGGATTGACCTCGAAGCTGACGTCGCGGATGGCGGTGAGGATGCCGTCACGCGTGTGGTATTTGACCTTGAGGTTTTCGATCTGAAGCAGCGGCGCCATCACGCTTTCCTCGTCCCGGATAGCTTGGGATCCAGCACGTCGCGGAGCGACTCGGCGAAGACCGTGAAGCCCAGGGTGGTGATCGCCAGGGCAAGGCCCGCCCAGAGGATAGGCCACGGCGAGTTGCGGACGAACTTGAAGCCATCGGACAGGATCACGCCCCAGGAGGGGGTCGGTGGCCGCACGCCCAGCCCCAGGAAGGACAGGCCAGCCTCGAAGGTGATCACCACCGGCAGGTCCATGGCGGCCAGGATCAGTAGCGGCGCCATGATGTTCGGCAGGACATGGCTGGTGAGGATGCGCCCGTTCGTGGCTCCGAGCGATCGCTCGGCCTCCACATACATCTGGTTCTTGGCCGACATCGCTTGTGCCCGGGTGATGCGGGCGTAAGCCGGGATCCACGCGATACCAATGACGATGATCTCGTTCACAAGAGACGGGCCGAGCAGGGCGAGGATTGCCAGGGCCAGGATCACGCCCGGAAAAGCCTGGATCGAATCGAGGACGATCACCACGCCATCGTCGACGATGCCACCGAGATACCCGCTGAGCAGACCCAGGATGACACCGCCGATCACGGAGATCATCACCGCGGGAACGGCGGTGATGAGGGCGATCCGGGCACCGTACATGATGCCGCGAAAGCAGGTCGCGGCCCAGATGGTCGGTGCCGAGCAGGTAATCCTTTGATGGTCCTTCCAAAATCCGCGAGAGGTTCTGCTCCGCATAATCATACGGGGCCAGCAATGGGCCGAAAAGGACGAGCAGCAGAAAGTCACCACAATGACGAAGCCCAGCGCGCCCAGCGGCTGCTCGAGTACCTGTCCCAGGATCGGTATACGATCCAGGATGCGCTGCCAGCGATTGGTCCGAGCCGCCACAAATTCCATCTCAACCTCTTGTCTTTTTCAGGTGGATACGGGGGTCCAAAAAGGTGTATGCGATGTCAGCCAGGAGGTTAGCAACCACGAACATGACGGCTACGACCAGGACGCCCGCCGCGCAGCGCACCGGGTAGTTGCGCGTCGACAATCGCGTTATAGATCAAGGATCCCATGCCAGGACGGCTGAAATGATCTCGATGAATACGGCGCCGCCCATCAAGCTGCCGAGCCCCACGCCCAGGACCGCCACGGTCGGGATCAAAGCCCCCTTGACCGCGTACTTATACTGGACGAGATTCTTGCGGATGCCGGACGCCATCGCAGCCCCGGATGTAGGTTTCGTTCAGGGTTTCCAACACGCTGGCCCGAACCAAGCGGGCGAGATAACCCACCCAGCCGACGGCCAGCGCAATCGCCGGCAAGACCAGGTGGCGGACATAATCGCCCACATCTCCAGTTTTACCGAGCCCCATCGCCGGCATGACTCGGAGCCCCACTGCGAATATCAGCAGCAAGAACAGCCCAACCACATAGGAGGGCAGCGTGATGAATGAGATAGAAGATCGCCGTGACCCGGTCGATCCAGGAGTTTGGATGGGTTGCGGAAAAGACGCCCAGGGGGACCCCCACAAGCACGGCAAGCCCCAGGGCGACCCACGCCAGAATCAGGGTGTGCGGGAGGGAGGACCCCATGAAACGGCTGATCGGCTGCCCGCTGGAGAACATCGTTGCCCGAAACTGCCGTGCAGCATGTTCCATACGAACCTGGCCACTTGAATATGGATGGGTTTGTCAAGGTTCCATATCGGAGCGAACCCTGGCGATCAGCTCAGGGGTGGCGCGGTTGCCCAGCAAGGTTCTGGCGGCATCGCCCGGCACTATGTTTACCAGGAGTGCCAGGAAGACCATGACAACCAGCAGCACCAGCAGGTGATCATCAGACGTTTCGAACAGGTAAGCGAGCATGGCGCTACATTGGCCTCATGGATCAGGGATTATCGGTTGTCATTCTGAGCGGGTCTGTCCCTTAATCCTCGTCATGGCGTGACGCCAGCGAAGAATCTCCTCGGCGCGGCGAGACCCTTCGCTGAATATTCGACACAACGGACTTCACGGGGGTAACCTGCTCAGGGTGACAATAGTGAGTTTTGCGATATTGCGAGAATTGCGTCGCAAAATCGCTCAGCATGACCAGACCGTTGTCTCGTTACGCCCGCTCTGAAGTACACCGGCTGCATGATCCCGTGCGGTGTGGTGACAGGTTCGATCGCCCGTTAGGTAGCCGTAGTCCATCTCACCGTGGGTGATAAAGATGGCCTTGGCGTCCGCATCCGAATCTGCTGCATCTTGATGTAGAGCGCCTCGCGTTCTTTTGTCATCCATAGTCACCAGAGCCTGGGCGTGGAGCTCATCGTATTCCTTGTTGCACCAGCGCTCCCAGTTCCACACGCCGACCTGTGCGCACGTGAACCACATGGTCGCCCACGACGGATCGGGCTGCATGCTGTAGTTGCCGCTGAAC
>CAWJEL010000012.1:0-145665 GCA_963841825.1 uncultured Chloroflexia bacterium | reverse complement strand
AGAGCACCGCAAAGGTGCGCTTGTGCATTGCTGTGAACCTCTCAGGTGACTCACCCCTGACAGCGTCTCCGGTGAATCTGATCGCAGGCAAGCCGTATCAGGCTGAGAAGGGGGAACACGGGCCCCAACCTCAGCGGCGATTCGCAGTATAGCACAGAGTCATCGGGAACGGCAACCGAGCGGCACGGAACCCTGTACTTCCGCCCAGATGGCGACGTGCGCGATCCAGCTGACTCAGTCCACCACAAGCTGACCTGCTACCGCCTCGAACCGCGAGGAGAAGTGGCGCAGGACCGGCGGTTCCTCGACGATCCTGACGCCGCGGATGCGCGGGGCGAGCCGTTGGCCAGGATCAGCACCTCGGCCAGGTAATCTACATGGCTCTGGGTGTAGACGCGGCGCGGGAAGGCCAGCCGCACCAGTTCGTTCATCGCTGGCTTCTCACTCCCGTCGGGCTGGCGGCCGAACATCACTGTGTCGATCGGCACCGAGCGCACGCCGCCCTCGAGGTAGAGCGCCAACGCCAGGGCCCACGCCGGGTATTGGTTCCACGGGATATGCGGCAACAGGCTTTTCGCATCCAGATAGAGCGCGTGGCCGCCGGTGGGCCGCACGATGGGGATCTCATGGGCGATGCAGATGTCCCCCAGGTAACCCACTGAGCGGATACGGTAGCGCAGATAGTCCTCGTCCAGCGCCTCTTTGAGCCCGATGGCAATGGCCTCCAAATCGTAGCCGGCCAGGCCGCCATAGGTAGGAAAGCCCTCGGTAAGAATCAGCAGATCCTTGCAGCGGCGCGCCAGAGAGTCGTCGTTCAGCGCCAGGAAGCCGCCGATGTTCGCCATCCCATCCTTTTTAGCGCTCATCGTGCAGCCGTCGGCGTAGCCGAACATCTCCTGGGCGATCGCCAGTGGCGTCTTGGCGGCGTAGCCGTCCTCGCGGAGTTTGATGAACCAGGCGTTCTCGGCGAAGCGGCAGGCATCGATAAAAAACGGCACGCCGTGGCGGTGACAGATCGCGCTCGCGGCCGCGGATGTTGGCCATGCTCACCGGCTGACCGCCGCCGGAGTTGTTGGTCACCGTGATCATCGCCAGCGGCACCCTGCCAGGGTTCTCGGCCAGCACCTTCTCCAGCGCGTCCAGGTCGATGTTGCCCTTGAACGGCGCTTCGAGTTGGGGCTGCCCGCTTTCCGCGCAGGGGATATCCAGTGCAGTCGCGCCACGCGCCTCGACGTTGGCCCGCGTCGTGTCGAAGTGCGTGTTGTTCGGCACGATATCGCCCGCCTTCACCGCCGTCCCGAACAGGATGCGCTCGGCCGCCCGGCCCTGGTGCGTCGGGATGACGTGCTTCAGCCCGGTGATCTCCTGGACGGACGCCTCGAAGCGGTAGAAGGAGCGCGCGCCGGCATACGATTCGTCGCCCAGCATCATGCCCGCCCACTGCTGCGAGGACATTGCGCCGGTGCCGGAGTCGGTCAGCAGGTCGATAAGCACATCCTCGGCCTTGAGGAGGAACGGATTGTACCCGGCCGCGGCCAGCGCGACTTCGCGCTCGGCCCGCGTGGTCTGCCGGATCGGCTCGACGGATTTGATGCGGAACGGTTCGATGATGGTTTTGAAGGTCATGGTTGACTCCAGATTTGTGCTAATTTACAGTAGACCGCAACCACAAAGTCACGAAGACACCAAGTACACAAAGCCTTGATTATGAAGCAAAGCACCTCTTTGAGGTCCTTTGTGTCTCTGTGTCTTCGTGGTGAGTCTAGCCTGCAAATCCCTACCACAGATCTCCAACCCGGTATACCCCTCGGGGAACGGATCGCTCGGATCCACCACGTAGCTGGCGAAGCCGGTGATCCATGCCTGGCCGCTGATCGTCGGCACGACCGCGGTGTACGGCCCCACCTTCGTCTCCTCCAGCAGCCGGCCGGTGAAAAGCGTGCCCAGGATCCCCTCGTGGCGGAAATCCTGGTTGAGGCCCAGCTTCCCCCGGGCGTGGAGCGTCGCCATCCTGGCGCAGGTGCCGGTCCCACACGGCGAGCGGTCGATCACGCCGGTCCAGGTGGCTGGCTTGTCCCAGTCCACCGTACCGGTGGAGACCGTCACCACGTTCTTGGCGTGCGCATCCGGGTGCGCCGGCGGCCCGGACAGCTCGGCGATGGTGACGCCGGAGAAGCCGGGCTGCTCGGGATGCGTCACCGGCAATTGTTCGGCGGCCGCGGCCTTCACCATCTCGCTGATACGCACGATGTCACGGCCCTCATCCGGCGTCAAGCATAACCCGAACTGGCTCGCTTCCGCAATGACGTAGAACATGCCGCCGTAGGCGACGTCCACCGTGACCGGCCCTAAGTGTGGCACCTCGATCACCGCGTCCAGGTGCGTGGCGAACGCCGGCACGTTGCGGAAAGTCACCTGCCTGACTTTGCCGCCCGTGCAATCCGCTCGAATGCGGATTAGCCCGGCGGGCGCCTCCAGCGTCAACTCGGTGACCGGCTCGATCATGGGGATCATGCCGGTCTCCAGCAACACCGTCGCCACGCAGATCGTGTTGGTGCCCGACATGCCGGGATACTCGACCTGCTCCATGATCACAAAGCCCGCGTCCGCCTCAGGCCGGGTCGGTGGCAGGATCACGTTGCAGCAAAGCGCGGGATAGCCGCGCGGTTCCCGCAGCATCAGCTTGCGCAACCCGTCGCCATGAGCGCGCAGGTGGCACATCTTGTCATACATCGTCGCGCCGGGCACATCGAGCACCCCGCCGACGATCACCCGGCCCGGCTCGCCGCAGGCGTGCGCGTCCACGGCCTGAATCAAACTGCAGAGGCATTGGTGGTCTCCGTCCCCATCGGGTCCACGGTGGATCGACAGTTTATCACATCGGGCCTGTTCGGGGAAAGTAACATATTGCCGGGCGGCCCAGAAAATGGTAAACTGCGGCGGCAAGAAAAGTGGCTTCGCCCGATCAACACAAAGGGACACACCCGGCCCATGACGCCTGCCATCCACCAGCATTTCCAGCTTCAAGCCATGTTTCAGCCACCGCATCAGCGACGGTTCTATGATTCGTTAGATGCGGACACCAGTTTATCATAGCTGCTCCGTCGAGGCTTTCGCCGAAAAGGTACGTATGTATTGCCGAACAGCCGGGTCCGGCGGGAGATGGACACTGCAATCAGTGGGATTGGATGACAGGCGCGGACTGGCGTCACCCTGGCGGTCCAAAAACCGACATCGCTCAGAAGGCCGACCATCCGGTAGTGCAGGTATCTTGGGATGACGCTGTTGCATTCTGCAGCTGGCTGCGCGAGACGACCGGACAGGCGTTCCACCTGCCGACTGAGGCCGAGTGGGAAAAGGTCGCGTGGGGAATGCGTGCCCGCATCTATCCATGGGGGGATGAGCCGCCGGACGCCAATCGTTGCAACTTCCTCGAGACTATTGGCGATACGACTCCGGTGAGCCAGTATCCGCGGGGCGCGACGCCCGACTACGGGGTGCTGGAGATGGCAGGCAATGTGTGCGAGTGGACAAGCAGCCTGTGGGGCAAGAGTGTGGAAAAGCCGGTCTTCGGCTATCCCTACAACCTGAAAGACGGCGGGAAAGCTGATCACATCCCGGTCAGCGCAAGGGACAATCCCGGCCCATAAACCCTTGTCCTCTGTTCCCTATGCAGCCAATTCTTTGACTCAGGAGCAGTCATGAAAACACAGTGGTACAAACTCTCGGTCGCAGACGCGCTGAAGCAACTTGGCAGCGATGTGGCGGTGGGCCTGGCGAGCGCAGAGGCGCAGGCGCGCCTGACCACGATCGGCCCGAACGAGCTGGTGGAATCTGGCGGCCGGACGCGACGGGAGATCATCGTCGAGCAGCTCACCGGCGTGTTGACGATCCTTCTGTTCATCGCTGCGCTGGTTTCGGCCGTGCTGGGCGACTGGATCGAGGCTGTGGTGATCCTGGTCATCGTCGTGCTCAACGCCGTCCTGGGCTATGTCCAGGAGGTCAAGGCCGAGCAGTCGATGGAAGCGCTCAAGCGCATGGCCGTGCCCCGCGTCCGCGTGCGCCGCGACGGCCAGACCCAGGAAATCTCGGCCCGCGAGCTGGTGCCCGGCGACGTGGTGATCCTGGAAACCGGCAACATCGTGCCGGCCGACGGCCGCGTCCTCCAAAGCGTCAACCTGCGCGCCGAGGAGGCCGCGTTGACCGGCGAATCCGAGCCGGTGGAGAAGGATGCGACGCTGGTCTTCGAGACCGAGAAGGCGTTGGGCGACCGCCGCAACATGCTCTACAGTGGCACCATCGTCAACTACGGCCGCGGTGAATTTGTGGTGACCGAGACCGGTATGCAGACCGAGCTGGGCCACATCGCGACGATGATCCAGGGCGTGGCACAGGAGCAGACGCCGCTGCAGCAGCGCCTGGACAAGCTGGGCAAATGGCTGGCCGGCGCCGCGCTGATCCTCGTCGCCGTGATCTTTGTGCTTGGACTGCTGAGGGGCCAGAGCAATATCGAGGAGCTCTTGCTGACAGCCGTCAGCCTGGCGGTGGCCGCCGTGCCCGAGGCGCTGACCGCCGTGGTCACGATTGCGCTCTCGCTCGGCGCGCAGCGGATGCTCAAGCGCCAGGCGCTGATCCGCAAGTTGCCGGCCGTGGAGACGCTCGGCTCGGTGACGGTGATCTGCTCGGACAAGACCGGCACACTGACGCTAAACCGCATGACGGTCACGGCGCTCGACATCGCTAACCATTCCTTTGAGCTGACGCAAGCGGCCGACGAAACAGCGGTCGAGCTGATACCGACGGGCAGCATCCCCACGCCCGGCGCGCAACCCACCCTGGACTTGCTGCTGGTCGCCGGCGCGCTGGCCAACGACGCCGTGCTCTCGCTTGACGAGCGTCAACCCGGCCGTTACCGCGCAGTCGGCGATCCCACCGAAGGCGCGCTGGTGGTGGCCGCGGCCTACGCGGGGATTCGTAAGGATGATCTCGAAGTCGCCTTCCCGCGCGTGGCCGAGGCGCCGTTCGACTCGGTGCGCAAGCGTATGACCACGGTGCATCGCACGCCGCAGTCCATCGTTGAATTGCCGGACAGCCTGGCGCCGATTTGGGAGCGGCGTGTCAACCTGGCGGTCATGCCGCCCTTCATCGCCTTCACCAAGGGCGCCATCGACGGCATGTTGGACATCTCTGGCCAGGTATGGGTGGAGGGCGAGCTGCGCCCGCTGGACGAGGCCTGGCGGACTCGGGTCATGGCGTCCCACGATCAGATGGCGGCCAAGGGCATGCGCGTGTTGGGCGTGGGCCTGCGCATCCTGGATCGCCCGCCGGATGAGACGACCGACAAGGCGCTGGAGCGCGATCTGATCCTGGTGGGCCTGTTCGGCATGATCGACCCGCCGCGGCCTGAGGTGCGGGCCGCGGTGCTGGAGTGCCGCAGTGCCGGCATCCGGCCGGTGATGATCACCGGCGACCACCCGCTGACCGCCCGTCACATCGCCCAGCAGGTCGGGATCACCGACAACGACCGTTTCATCACCGGTCAGGAGCTGGACCGGCTGTCGGTCGGGGAACTGGCCGCGGCGACCCGCGAGATCTCGGTCTTCGCCCGCGTCTCGCCGGAACACAAGCTGAAGCTGATCGACGCGTTCCAACAGCAGGGGAATATCGTCTCGATGACAGGCGACGGCGTCAACGACGCGCCGGCGCTAAAGAAAGCTGACATCGGTGTTGCGATGGGCATCACCGGCACAGACGTGGCCAAGAGCGCAGCCGACATGGTGCTGCTCGACGATAACTTCGCCACGATCGTCGCCGCGGTGGCGGAGGGCCGCGTCATCTACGACAACATCCGGCGCTTCATCAAGTATCTGTTGACGTGCAACGCCAGCGAGATCGCAGTGATGTTGATCGGCCCGTTCCTGGGCATGCCGCTGCCCCTGCTGCCGCTGCAGATCCTGTGGATGAACCTGGTCACCGATGGTCTGCCGGCCCTGGCGCTGGGCGTCGAGCCGCCGGAGAAGGACGTCATGCAACGGCCGCCGTACACGGCCAACGAGAGCGTGTTCGGCCGCGGCATGGTGCAGTTCATCATCGGCATCGGCATCATCATGAGCGCGCTGGCGATCGGTGCAGCCTGGGGCCTCTGGCACGAGGGGGACCCGCGCTGGCAGACGGTGTTGTTCACGACCCTGGTCCTGTCGCAGTTGGCGGTCGCGGTGGCGACGCGTTCCGAGGAAAATCCGATCTGGAGACTTTAACCCGTTCACGAACCGGTCGATGGTACTGGCCGTGGTTCTCACCATTGCACTGCAATTGGCTGTGATCTATCTGCCTGTGGCCAACACCATCTTCGACACACAGCCGCTGAAACCGGTTGAGCTGGCCCTTAGCTTTGCTCTGGCCCTGCTGACGTTGATGATCGTCGAGATCTGGAAGGCGGTGGCGCGCTGGCGCCACCGCAGGACGGTATCAGGGTAGAGGCAAGAGGCGCCTCCAGACGCAACGCATCAGTCCGTGGCTGTCGTCCATGCCGGCGCAGAACGCGGCGCGGGCCGGCGGCCGTAAAACGCATCATCCAGCCACAGCGCGGCCCGCCGTGCCGCGCCCGACCGGCGGATGGCCCACCGCAGGGTGTTGTGGGTGGCGTTGGCGGGGTGCGAGTAGGGGCAGACCGCCATGCAGCGGCCGCAGTCGGTGCCGACGACGTTCCAGTAGCGGAAGCAGGACGCCGCATCGATCTGCCAACGTAGCACGCCGTCGATCGCGCGCCGGTCGTCAAGGGGGATCGCGCGGCTGGGGCAGTTGTCGGCGCATTTCCGGCAGATGCGGCAGAAGTCGAGGACCGACGTGTCATCCCCGCGGGCATCCGTCGCCAACGGCATATCGGTGGTTACAACGCCCAGGCGGACGCGCGGGCCGAGGTCGGGCGTCATCACCAGCCCCATCCGGCCGATCTCGCCCAGCCCGGCGTCCGCGCGCCACCAGCGGCGCGATCACGCGATAGTTGCCGTCGATGTGGGCGCGCGCCGGATAGCCCAACGACCGGATCAGCGCGGCCAACTGCACCGCGATCTGGGCGGCTTCCGAGTATTGCTTCGCGGTCTCCAGCACCTCCGGCGCGGCGGGCGCGGCGCCGACCATGACGTGGTCCATCTCCACGGTGAATGCGATGGCGTAGCGGTGATCGAGCGTGATCGCCGCGCCCCACTCCCCGCTCCCGCGGCCGATGTGCGAGTAGATGTGATACGGCCGCAACTCGGTGACGCCGACCGATCGCGCGCCGAAGTAGCGCGTCAACCCCTTGAGATACGCGGTGATCGCGTCTGCCGGATACGGCTTGGGCGCCGTTGCCACCGGTCCATCCACCCACTCGCGCAGCGCCGCGGGCACAGCGAAACACGCGTCCGCCGCGGCGAAATGCAGCGGGTGCGCTTTCTTGGCATCCGGCGACATCAGGCCGGGCAGGCCGCGGGTCGCATCGTCGCCGGTCTTGTGTTCGGGATGCGCGACGTAGTACGCCTCATACTGTGGGCTGCCGGGAAGCAGGCGCGCCCGCGCAAACATGATGTCACGCTCGTCCACGCGAACGGCCGGCACATCGTTGCCGCGCGCCACCCGGCCAATGGGCGCGAGGAACAGCGCTGCACCGGCGAACACGGCCGCGACCAGGAGGCCGAGCAGGATCAGTTTTGCAGCAACAGGCAACACCAGGGCCAGAATCAGGAGGAACAGACCGGCGCCTGCCAGGGTAAATGCGAGCCTGGCCGCGCGGCGCTCGTGTTCCCGCAGGCTTTGGACGGCGAAGGCGCCGAACCCGAGCGCGATCAACAGCCCGAATGCAGCGAGGCCACCGGTGATGATCTCGTTCACGATTCCTGACCCTCCCACCACTGGAGTATGCGCAGGCCGGCCAGCGTGTTCCAACGGCCGGGCTGTCCCACCTTCTCCATCTCGAAGAAGACACGGCCGGGCCAGTTCGGGCCTTGTTTCCAACAGCCGTCGGGGGTCTGTTTGCCCCGCAGCAGCTCGATGGCGTCCGCCATGCGTTCATCGCACGGCGCGCCCACCCAACGGAAATAGTCGAGGCCGCGCAGGAAGTCGTAGTGCCAGCACGGCGGGAAGGTGATGCGCGCCATCGCCGGATCGGCCACTTCGCCGGTGCGGTGCGAACGGTACAGCCGGTGGATCAGCAGGAACTCGTGGGCCGCGTGTCACGGCGTCGCTCAGCGCGGTGGCACGCGCCGGGTGGAGAAGTGCGTACTCGCGCAGCCCTTCCAGGACCGAGATCGTGGTGTGAAAGGAGCCGTGCGTCGCGCCTTTGGGCTGCTCGCAGTTCCAGCCGCCGTCGGCCATCTGTTGGCCCAGCAGGTGCTCGGCGATACGATGCAGGCGGTCATCAGGCGAGCGAAAGTAACCCAGGAGCGCCAGGATCATGCCGGTGACGCACGTCTCGCTGTGCTTGAACGACTTGAAGAGGTTGATGCCGCCGTCGCGGTAAAAACCAGTGTTCAGCAGCAACTCGCAGCCCCGCCGCGCCTGAGGATTTTCTGGCGACAAACCCAGGTGGCGCAACAGCAGCAGCGTATAGGTGGTCGAGGTCCACTTCGGCGAGTAAAGCGCGTTCGCCCAGGTTCCGGCCGGGTCTTGCCGCCCAAGCAGCCGTGCGCCCCACCCCTCGGTCGCCACGCGGGCGCGGTCGGGTTCGTAAGCTTCGGGCGGCTCGCCCAGCAGATCGCGCCGCGTCTGCCAGCGGATGGCTGGGTCGCCGTTGAGGAGCCAGACGAGGTGGGTGTCGGTAGACATAGGGCCTCCGGGGATGAGCGTGACCACGCACATCACCTCAGCGTTGAATCCGCTGACTGACGGACACAGCACAGAATGCTTGAGAGATGTATCGTGCTGGACACCGCTCCGAATCCATTGAGAAGGAGAGTTTTTCGTACGCCGGGAAACCAAACTGGCAGCCGTACGCAGACCGGCGCCGAGGCGATCCAGGTCGAAGCCCTGAGCAAGACCTATCAGGTCCCCGAGCGCGAAGGCGGCTTCGGCGTGGCGGTGCGCAGTTTCTTCCGCCGCCGCTACAAGGATGTGGAGGCCGTGCAGCAAGTCAGCTCAGCGTCGGCCGCGGCGAGGTTGTCGGCTTCCTGGGCCGAACGGCGCGGGCAAGACGACGACGCTCAAGATGCTCTCCGGGCTGCTGCACCCCACCGGCGGCACCGCGCCGTCCTCGATCACTCGCCCTGGGAGCGTTCCACCGACTTTCTTCCCGCGATCACGCTGGTGATGGGCCAGCGCAACCGGCTCTCGTGGGATATTCCGGCCGCCGACTCCTTCCTGCTCAACCAGGCCATCTATCGCCTCAGCCGACGCGCGATTCAACGCGACCTTGAGCGAGCTCGACGAGCTGCTCGAGCTCTCCGCCGATCATGCGAAGCCGGTGCGCAACCTGTCGCTGGGCGAGCGGATGAAGTGCGAGCTGGCCGCCGCGCTGCTGCACCGGCCGCAGGTGCTGTTCCTCGACGAGCCGACCATCGGGCTGGACGTCACCGCCCAGGCGCGCATCGCGATCGTTCCTGCAGGGAGTACAACCGCCGCAGGGCGCCACCATCCTGCTTACCAGTCACTACATGGCCGACGTGACCTCGCTCTGCCAGCGGATCATCATCATCCACCACGGCCAGCTCAAATACGACGGCAGCCTCGGCGACGCTGTCGCGGCGCATCGCACCGTTCAAGCTGATCGGCGCCTGGCGCTGGGCGAGGTGCGCGAGTGCGACCTGAGCCGCTACGGCGACCTGGTGAAGACCGAGAACACAGACGGTAAGCAATATGTCCAGGTGCAAGCTGCGCAGGTGCACCGAAATCACGGCACGCATTCTGGCCGAATTTGCCGGTGCATGACCTGACGATCGAAGACCCGCCCATCGAAAGCATCATCGAGCAGGCGTTCAACGAGTAGAGACCGGAGGATGCTGCGTATTTATCGCCGGTTATGGGAGGTCAATTGGGCCGAGCAGTGGCAGTACCGCGCCAATCTGCTGATGTACCTCCTCTATTGGCTGGTGTCGCCGATTATCTACCTGGTGGTCTGGACCACGGTGGCGAACAGTCAAGGCAATGTGCAGGGGCTCACGGCCAACGACTTCGTGACGTACTACCTGGTGCTGCTCGTCGTGGATCAGCTCACCAGTGACATCACCCTCCACGTCCTGGCTTCCAAAATCCAGGACGGCACGCTGGCGGGCGAGCTGCTGAAACCGATCCATCCCATCCTGACGAACACCCTGATGAACAACCTGGCCTTCAAGACGCTGATCTTCATCGTCTTCTTGCCGGTCTGGCTCGTCCTGGTGCTGCTGTTCCAGCCGGATTTCTCTGCGGTGTCGTGGCAGAATGTCCTGCTGGCACTCCCGGCGAGCGCGATCGGCTTCGGTATCAACTTTCTGCTCGGCGCGACGCTCACCTCGCTCGCCTTCTGGACCACACGCGTTTACTCGCTGCACGAGTTCTATTTCGCGCTCGGCTGTCCTCTTCTCCGGCCAGTTTGTGCCGCTCGTGCTGATGCCGCCGGTCGTGCAGCAGATCGCCCAGTTCTTACCGTTCCAACTCATGATCTACTTTCCGGTCCAGCTCGTGCTGGGCCTGCTCCCGCCGGACGCGATCCTCCGCAACTTCGCACTAGGTTTGCTGTGGCTGGCCATCGCCTACGGGCTTTTCAACCTGGTGTGGCGGCAGGGCGTCAGACGTTTTTCGGCGGTGGGGGCGTAGCAAGACCCATGCTCAAGCTATTTACGACTTTTCTGAGAGTCAACTTGCAGATCGCCCTGGCGTATCGGGTCGATACCCTGGTCAACATCCTGCTCAACCTGATGTGGTTGGGCTGGGAGCTGTTGAGCCTGGGCATCATCTTCAGCAACACTGACGCGTTGGGCGGCTGGGGTGTGTGGGAGCTGATCGCACTGCTCGGTGTTTTCCGCTTGGTCAACACCCTGATGGCGGCCGTGATTTGGCCCGCCACAGAACGGTTCAACACCAGCGTTCGGGATGGGTCGTTGGATTATCTCCTGCTTCAGCCGGCCAACAGCCTCTTCCAGGTGAGCTTCGCACGCACCGTGGTGTGGCGTGTCTGGGATCTGGCGCTGGGCCTGGCATTACTCGTGGTTGGCCTCAACCGGAGCGGCTATGAGCCAGGGTTGATCGAGCTGGTCGGCTTCGCCGTGCTGCTCGCATCGGGTCTCCTGGTGATTTACAGCCTGTGGGTGGTGCTGGTGGCCGCGACTTTCTGGTTCACCAAGTTCGACAACAACGTCACGATCCTGCAGGCGTTGCTCGACACGGGGCGCTACCCGGCGACGATCTACCCGCCGTGGCTGCGGATGATCGTCACCTTCCTGATACCGATCGCGTTGGCCACCACGGTGCCGTTGCAAGCGCTGCGCGGCGACCTGGCTCTTTGGCAGGTGTTGCTCTTCCTGGCGGTGGGCGCCGGGGCGTTTCTCCTCGCCTACCGGGTATGGCGCGCCGGGGTGCGGCGTTATAGTGGGGCCAGCAGTTAACACTGATTGACCCGGCCTCCGGAATGATTCTCTCATGGTCTGGTATCTGAACACACCCTGGGATCGCATCATCATCGGCATCACGCTGGTCGTGCTCGCCGTGTTCCTGTTCTGGCAACACCTGGTGGCCTACGAACGCATCTATTTCCCGGCACGCGCGGTCGGGCTGGCCGCGGTGAAGACGGTGTACTGGCTCGCGTGCTACAGCCTCTCGTTCGGCGCGGTGTACGTGGGCGTATCACGGGTTCATGGCGCCCGGAGGTCTCCGCTACCTGGTCGGGGGCGTGATCTGGTGGGCGGTGTCAAGATCTTAAACGTACTGGTCTGGAAGCCGGTCAGCCGCGCCATTGACAAACTGCTGGGCTGATACGTCCTCCACACTACGTGGCCGACGGCCATGCCGGGGAACGGTCGGCCCGCTGCGCGATACCAGTAGGCGCGAGTTCCCCGCTCGTCCGGCTCCGCCATGTGGACGATGCCGTGAAGCCAGGATCCCAAGTCACTCTCATCGGCCTGGGCGATGCGGTGGGCGGCGGCCCATTGGCCATGTTGCAGCAGGTGTAGTCCGTCCAGAAGCGACATATCCATCTTCTCAATTGCTCCGATAGCCGGCCCGCCGGTCGCGGCGGCGGGCAAGTTCGCTGGTGTAGCGACGACCCAACGTGTCGGCATGTTCGGTGATCCAATCGGTGAGCCGGGTTGTGCCGGTGGGCACGGTGTCCACACAGAGCAGCCCTGCCATTAGCCCGGCATCTCCGCGCGGTGATCATCACGTCGCCGGTGAAAGCGCCGATAGCGCGGCCGGCCAGGTAGCCGAGCGCCGGCGGCATCGGCAGGATGGGTCTCCGCGCGCCAATCAGACGTGCGATAGTCTCAGCCATCCCCCGATAGGTGAAGGTTTCCGGCCCGATCGTGTTCACGACGACGTTCTCCTGTCCCGTGCCGCCGCGCACGCACAGTTCGGCGAGGTCATCCACGTAGATCGGCTGGAGCCGGTAGCTGCCGTCGCCGAAAACGCCGAAGACCGGCAGGTGGCGCAGCGCCCAGGCGATGTTGTTGATCAGGATGTCCTCCTTGCCGAAGAGGACGGTAGGGCGCAGGATCGCATAGGAGAGGCCGGATTCCTGCAGGCCGCGTTCGAGCCGGGCCTTGCCGCTGAAATACTCCAACGGGGAATCTTCAGATGGGTTGGTGATGCTGATGTGGACGACGCGGCGCACGCCGGCCTGCCTGGCCGCATCGAACAGAATCAGCGTGTTACGCACCGCGTCGGCGTGGGTGAAGAGCGGGTGGTTGAAGCGCACCCAGTAGGTGTTATAGAGCACCTCGACGCCAGCGAGCGCCTGCACCAACTCGTCGGGTCGGTCGAAGTTGAACGGGTACGCAGGGATCTGCCCACCGAATGCGTTGGCTCGATCGGTCGAGTTGGTCAAGGTGATGGCGCGCTGCCCGCTGTCGAGCAGCCGGCGCGCGATGTACTTGCCCGAGTAGCCAAACGCGCCGGTGACCGCGTGAAGAGGTGTTGAAGACATATTCCTACCGCCTTTTGGAAGAGCACTTGCCTGCCGGTTATCATTCAAGAAACACCCGCACGCGCTTCAGTGAGTATATCGGCAAGAACGGGAAGAGCACGGGTACTGTCCGGGTATATGCCTGGTAGGCTGGCTGCGCGCCGTAGCGTTTATCCTGCGCCTGCTCGAGCCGTTTGGTGGATCCCATCATGATCAGCACGATGCAGACCAGCCCGACGAAACTGGCGATCCATTGCAGCGCCGAGGTGTAGAAGACCAAGCCCAGCACCCAGTTGCCGATCCACAGTATGATCTCGCCGAAGTAGTTCGGGCAGCGGACCCAGCGATAGAGGCCCGCATCGCAGTATTGGTGCGGATTCTGCGCCTTGAAACTGGACTTCTGCGCGTCGGCCAGTGCTTCCAATATGAGCCCGCCAAACATCAGCGCCAGCCCCAGGAGTTGGAGCACGGTCGCGGCCGGCGCTGGAACGTGCTGGCGCATTTGTCAGGCTGAACACGCTGGGCGAGAACATCAAGACGTAGAGGAGCGAGACCCCGATCCACATCGGAATCTTGCGCCCAACGGTGAGGTCTGCGGTGCGTTGGGTGATGCTTTCACGCTCTTTGCTGAAAGACGACTTCGCCTCCCGCCGGAGCAGATAGGTGCCCAGACGCAGGCCGTACACCGCAAGACAGATGTTTTGCAGCAGATTGTACCAGGTCAACGCTTGCCGAAACACGAGCAGGGTCGTCACAGCCATCGCGGCGATGGAAAAGGCGTACCCGATGCTGACGAAGTACACGGTGCGATAGAAACCGGATGCGGAGATCAGCAGCGCCAGGCCGAAAAGCCACGGGGCCAGGTTGGGGATCGTGGCAGACCCCTGTTGGAGCCAGCCGGAAATGGTCAACGACATAAATAAATTTCTCCTATCCTTACGGCTTGCACGGGCAGCTACTGCTTGCGCCGGATCATCCACTTCTCGGGCGCGGGCAGGCCATCGAAGCCGCCGTAACGGCGATAGAGCTCGTGCGCATCGCGGGTAACAAGGATGATCTGCTTCAGCCCGCGCAGATCAGGGTGTGTCACGACGCATTCGATCAGCCACTTGCCCAGTCCGTGGCCGCGATGCGCCTCCGCGATGAAGACATCACACACCCAGGCGAACGTGGCGTAATCCGTCACCACGTGGGCCAGGCCCACCTGCTCCGCGCCGGTGTACACACCAAAGCACAGAGAATGTTCCAGCGCCTTCTGCGTGACAGCCAACGGTCGACCCTGCGCCCAGTAGGATGAGTTGGCCAGGTAGTCGTGAACAAATCCGACATCCAGCCTGCCCGGATCGACGCTGATGGTGTACGCGCCGTGCCGATCCGTTGTCGTGACATAGCGGCAGACATGCATCCCGAAGTAGTCGGCCTCGTTGATAAAGGTCAGGCCGGCCTTCTCCAAAACCCGTTGCGAAGCGATGTTCTCTGGATGCACAACGCCGATGATGCTGCCCAGCTCCAACGTCTCGACGCCGAACCGCAGCGCGGCCAGCGCGCCCTCCGTCGCGAGACCCTTGGCCCCAGTGTCGTCCGGCTCAGCAGGTAGCCGACCTCCACCTCTTTGGTCTCCGGCAGGTATTGCAGGCCGCTCCAACCGAGCAACTCGCCCGTGGCGCGCAGCTCTCCAGTCGAGCGCAGCTCGCTGGTGGAGTGCAACTCGACCGCCCACCAGCCCAGCCCGTGCTCCTCCCAATGTCGGAGTTGCCCCGCGATGATGCGTTGGACGCGCGCCATGTCGGGCGGATCGGGCCGCGGAAAGTAGCGCAGGATGCCGTCCTCGTTCAGGATGCGGTGCAGCGGCTCAGCATCCGCCTCGATGAAGGGGCGCAGGATCAGACGTGAGGTGGTCAGTGTCGGAATGACCATCTTGATTACCTGTTGTGGTATTACAACCGCATTTGAGGTCCAACGGGCCTTGAGTGCTTCGCGATCGAAAGGCGGGCATGCACAAGGCTGAGCGCCGCGCTTCGACAGGCTCAGCGCCCGTACCGAGAAGCAGTGCGGTTGTAATGTTAGGCGCTTACCAATCGGATTCCGGTATAAAAAACAAGCATCTCACCACAAAGACACTAAGACACAAAGATCACTCAGAATTCTACCTTTGTGGACTTCGTGCCTTTGAGCCTTTGTGGTGAAGGCGTGGTTCCGGATCGTCCGGGTTAGGATGTGTGTGAAACGCCCAGGTGGGAGCACATGACGTACTTTGGCGTCTGCTACGCGCTCGCCGGCCAGGATTTTTCAAAGGCGGAAATTTCCGCGGAGAGCGCGGCCATGCCGGGAAACGGCCGCGCCGCCATGCGATACCAGTAGCGCGAGTTGCCCTCATCGGGTTCAGCCATGTGTACGATGCCGTGGAGCCAGGATCCCAAGTCGCTGGGATCGGCCTGGGCAATGCGGTGAGCCGCATCCCACTGGCCCTGTTGAAGTAGGCGCAAACCGTCAAGAAGCGTCATTTTCTCCTCCAGGTCGCCAACATACTGCTTCTCAAGTCCGGCTCCGTCAATTGAGCGGAACTGATATCATGCTGATGCAAAGATTCAGGCGCCCGCCACTTCTCTAACAGTAACGGACGCCTGGACGTTCAGATGCGACGGACCTGAGCCTGGACTGATGCGGTCTCGCACTTCCAAGCCCAGGCATGACAACTACTTCGCAGCGTCCTTCGCAGACAGGAACCGCGTAACGGTGGTTCCACACGTAGGGCAGACACCCTTGGCCATCGGCCGCCCCTTCGCTGTCGTTTCGACGGTTCCAGCCTTGACCGATACTTTTTCACGGCACTTGACGCAATAGGCTTCGAAATCCATTCCAAGTCTCCTTTCTGTTCTGTGAGCGTAGGCTCCGTCCCGCCACGTGACGTAGCGTTCACGCACGCGCGCGGCGCCGATTTTTTTGACCATGTTGCCGGGTGACGCTGGCGTATGTCACCCCCGTCTTGCCCGCACGGCCAACCTACGGGTAGAACATACACGCCTTTTGCCATTTTGCCAAATTACAAGGCCGCTTGCACAGACAACGGGTCAGGCAGCCGGCAATACCTCGCCGCCAAATGCGACACGGCCGGCCCCTGCTGGCAGGTAGAAGACATGCACGTATTCTGCCGGTCGGCCAGTTGCCTGTGCGATGGCTGCGGTGAGGCGCGCCACCTCGGCCGGCAGCGCCTCCGGTGCAGGCGGGTGCGCCTTGAGCACCGATACGAAGACCGGATAGACCCCTTCGGGCGGGCCGCCGCCGTTTTCGGCGTAGTGCTCGCGGGGTACCGAGCGCAGCTTGACCCAGGTATTGCCTGGCGGCGAACCGAAGACTTCGCCGCAGCGGTCGGCGATGTCGCCGGCCAGTCCGGGGGCCAGCAGTTCAGCGGGGCGCAGAACGATTTCAAGGTCGAGGATGGGCATGTGGCGATCACCTCAAAACACCTGGTGTTCCGTTCGCTCGATGATCTCGTTCTGCAACGCCACACTCAGGTCGCAGAAGTAGTCGCTGTAACCCGCCACGCGGACGATCAGGTCGCGGTGTTGTTCGGGGTGGGCCTGCGCACGGCGCAGGGTCTCGACATCGACCACGTTGAACTGGATGTGATGGCCGTCCAGCCGGAAGTAGCTGCGGATGAGCTGCGTCAGCTTGTCCAGCCCGGCGTCGTCCGCCAGC
The DNA here is from genome assembly GCA_963841825.1 of uncultured Chloroflexia bacterium. Taxonomy (GTDB): domain Bacteria; phylum Chloroflexota; class Anaerolineae; order CG2-30-64-16; family CG2-30-64-16; genus CAWJEL01. The sequence goes on along the minus strand of CAWJEL010000012.1, from coordinate 128,900 downwards.
AGTTGCGGCGTGAACTTCTGGTTGAGCAGCGTGCCGCCGGTGCGCGCGTGATCCATCTTCGCCGCAGATTTGATCACCGCGGTGGGGCCGTGACGATCCGCGCCCTGCACCGGCGAGATCCCCTCGGAAAGCGGCGCCTTTGCCCGGCGGCCGTCCGGCGTCGCACCGATCACCGAGCCGAAATAGACGTGGCAGGTCGTCGGCAGCATGTTCAGATGATAGGTGCCGCCGCGGGTATTCCTGCGACCGTCGATCAGGTCGAAGAACGCGTTGAAGACGCGCACCATGAGCGCGTCCGCCGCGTCGTCGTCGTTGCCGTAGCGCGGTGTGCGGTTGAGCAACAACTGGCGCTCCCGCTCGTAGCCTGCAAAGTCCGCATCCAGCGCGGCCAGCAGCCCGGCCATCGTCAGGTCCTGCCGGTCGAACACGTGATGCTTGATCGCCGACAGCGCGTCGGTGATCGTGCCGATGCCGACCCCCTGGATGTAGGTGGTGTCGTAGCGCGGGCCGCCGTCGTGATAGTCACGACCCACGGCAATACAGTCGTCAATCAAAGTCGATAGGAACGGTGCGGGCATGTAGGTCGCGTAGAGCCGCTCGATCACGCTGTTGCCGCGCACCTTGATCTCGATGAAGTGCTGCATCTGCGCCAGGAATGCGGCAAAGAGATCATCAAATGTGGCGCAATCCGCCGGGTTGCCGGTCCTCGGGCCGAGCTGGCGGCCGGTGCGCGGGTCGACGCCGTCATGCAGGGCTAACTCCAGCATCTTGGGGATGTTGAAGTAGCCGGCCAGGATGAACGCCTCCTTGCCGAACGCACCCACCTCGACGCAGCCGGAGGAGCCGCCGTCCCGCGCATCCTCCACACTTTTGCCCATCCGTACCAACTCCTGGACGATCAGGTCGGCGTTGAAGACCGACGGCTGGCCGAAGCCGGTGCGGATGATCATGCCCGCGCGCTTGATGAAGCGGTCTGGGTTCTTGCGGCTCACCTGGATCGAGCTGCTCGGCTGGAGCAGCCGCATCTCCTCGATCACGTCCAGCATCAGATAGGTGACATCGTTGACGCCATCGGAGCCGTCGGCCATGATGCCGCCCGCGTTGATCTGCGCGAAGTCGGTGTAGGTGCCGCTCTCGGCCGCGGTGACGCCCACTTTGGGCGGCGCGGGCTGGTTGTTGAACTTGATCCAGAAGCACTGGAGCAGCTCCTCGGCCGCGTCGCGCGTCAGGGTGCCGTCGACCAAGCCCTGCCGGTAGAACGGCTCCAGGTGCCGGTCCAGGTGGCCGGGGCAGAACGCGTCCCAGGTGTTGAGCTCGGTGGTCACGCCCAGGTGGACGAACCAATACGCCTGCAGCGCCTCCCAGAAGTCGCGCGGTGCGTGCGCGGGGACGCGGGCGCACACCTCGGCGATGCGCTCGAGCTCGGCTTTGCCGTGCCGGGTCGGCCTCGACCGCGGCCAACTCGCGCGCCTTCTCGCGCATGTCGCTCGGCGAAACGGATCACCGCGTCCACGGCGATCCGCATGGCCTTGAGTTCCTCGCCCCTGGCGTACACGTCCCGATCGGTCGCGTAGTCGAGCTTGGCCAGGCTGGCGTCGATATCGGCCTGGAAGTCGCGCAGCCCGCGGCGATAAATCTTGTCGTCCAGCACGGTGTGGCCCGGCGCGCGCTGCTCCATGAACTCGGTGAAGACGCCGGCCTCGTACGCGGCCAGCCACTCGTCGGTCATCTCCGCAAAGAGCCGCTCGCGCATCGTCTTGCCCTGCCAGAACGGGATGATCTGCTGCTCATAGATCGCCCTGGTCTCCGGGCTGACCTTGAACGGGATCTTCTCGCGCGAGTCCAGGATGTCCAGGTCGGACAGGGTGTGGCAGCACAACTCGGGGTAGGTCGGCGTGGCCTTGGGCGTCGGCCCCTTCTCGCCGACGATCAACTCGCCGTCGCCGATGGTGATCGTACGGTGTTCCATCACGTAGCGAAACGCCAGCGCACGGCGCATCGGCGCGGAGAGCAGGCCGTCGTGCAGGCGATAGGCCTCGGTCATCAGCACGGCGCGCTCGGCCGAGATGGTCGGGATCGCGTCCAGGCTTTGCTGGCGAAGTGCGGCGACGCGGGGGGTGATCATGGGTAACGACTCCTCACATAACATCATCACGCCATGACATGTCTCTCTATGATCTCTTTGATGTAGGCCGGAATCTCCCTCTGGAGTTCCAAGGTTCGTTTCTTCAGCTGGTCATAGACTGTCACCTCATCGCCGGTCCACATGATGTCTACCCGTCGAGCTTGGCGCATGGCCACATGATCGTAGTCCTCCGGGAAGGCCCAATAGCATCGGTGACAGATCTCTGGGTCTTTCAACTCACGCCAATTGACGCAATGCTCGCATGACCAGGACTTCGCTCGGTTAGCAGAACCGCACAACAACATGTATGTCGTAGGGTCATCCATATTCGCTGCGTCGTCACCCGCAACCTCGTAAGGTACGCGATGATCAATCTGGAGATTGCTTTCGTCGAATTCCTCCAGGTAGATCGCACAACGGTTACCGTGTTGCTGGATAAGCTCGCCTTTCAGTTTCTTGGCAAATGCCGTCCTGCCTGAAAGCTTGGAGAATCTGACCTTGCCTGGATTACCGAACCGATAGGCACCAATCTTGCGTCCATCAGTACTATCCACTCGAAACGTTTCCAGCGGAATACCTTGTTCTCTCACATCGCGGGCCGCCCGCGGCGGATGATTGTAGCCATACTTTTCCTTCAACTCCTCTGTGGTGATGTAACCGTAGTGCAGGATGTGGTCAATCACCGTGCGTGGCCGTTTTGCCGTAACGGCCTTGCAGCGTTCGATGAAATCGCTCGGGAGATCAGGTGTTGTCACTTGTCGCGACCTTCCATAAGACAGAGTTGCTCACCGCGCGTAAAACGATAGACGATGGGGACGTGAGCCAGTTCATCGGCTAGGCTCGGCGATAGATAAAGAGACTCGATGGTTATATCGTTTCTGCCAAGAAGCGTCGCCTGCGTGGAACGGCCCGCGTGCAACTCAATGAGTGTGAGATTAAGATCGTCCGGGAGTGGTTTCCCGAAAATTTTATCGCCTGTTCGGCCATCGTAGCTGACCAGGTAACGGATGCCTCTGCGATTCAACCCATCAAGCGCCTGGACGAATTCACAATACTGGACACTCTGAAGATAGCGGCTATCTCGATTGCCACAGACCCCCTGGTAGGGTGGGTCCATGTAAACCAAATCAACGGGAGTGGCCTTGTCGAGGACATCACGATAATTCACCGAAGAAATGGTGGTTCTTCCCTTGAGGTAATAGGCCGCGCCCAAGATCTGCAGGCGCATCGTCTCTGGTAACATCCCCTGGCGACGGTTGTCAGGACTCTGGTTGAATTCTCCTTGCGAATTGTAGCGCACAGACCCCTTGACGCAGCGAGCAAGCAAGTACAAGAATAAGTCTGGCTTCCCTGTCCGGTTGAAGTCCGCCCGTACTTGGTCGTAAAATGAACGGGGATCGTCGAGTTGCTGTTTCCAGAGCATCTCGTATTGTGTTGCGATCTCTTGCGGGGTTTCGATGATCGCGCGCCACAAGTCCATCAACGGCTTGTTGAGATCGTTAATGTGGTAGCGACCACCAAGTCCGTTCATAGCAGCAGCGATTGTCATCGCCGCTGAGCCGGCAAATGGCTCGTATAGCGTCACGAATGTTGGCGGGAAGTAACGCAAAATTTCAGGCGCAAGATTGCGTTTACTGCCTTGATATGGTATGGGATGAGGAGGCGCCTTCGTATTCATGTTATCAACTATCCTCTCACATCGTCACGTCGTCCCATTCGACACAGCGCAAGCCGTCCGGCCTCCAGCTCCGAGCCGATACACGTCGTATGACCGAACCCGTGCTTCGACATCAGGTCATGGTTGACGTTCGTCAGCACCAACGGCAGCATCATCCAAAGCACGCCGCCGTGCGCTACGCACAACAGGTTGGCGTCGGTGCTGCCGTACTGGGCCGCCAGCCCCTCGATGAACGGTACGAAGCGGTCCCGGACGTCATAAAAGCTCTCGCCGCCCTCGATGCGCCGCTCCCACCGCCGATGCACCGTCCAATCGTCGAACACCGCCTGCCACATCTGCCAGCCCGTCTCATCGGCCCGGCCCTCGGCGACGCCGCAATCGAACTCGCGCAGGGCATCCGTCACCGCATACGTCACGCCCAGCCGCTCGGCGACGATGACGCTGGTTTCGATGGCTCGCAGCAGCGGGCTGGTGTAGATGCGCGTGATGGCGCGATCCTGGAGCTTAGCGGCCAACGCCGCCGCCTGTTCGCGCCCTGTGCGCGTCAGAGGATGCACCAGCCCGCGGTTGGAGATCTGATGCAGGATGTTGGCGTGACTTTCACCATGGCGGGTGAAGTAGATTCTCATTGCTTTAGGCGGTGGAAGTTATAACCCCACCGCGCGCGTGATTTCCTGCAGCACGTGCGCCGAACGGAGGTAGGCGGCGCGTTCCTCGTCGCTCATCGCGGGCACGAGCATGCCCTCGACACCGCCGCGATCCACGACGCAGGGCAGGCTCAGGCAGATGTCGGTGACGCCAAGCTGGCCGGTCATCAGGGTCGAGACGGTCAGCACGGTGTTTTGGTCGCGCAGCATGGCCTCGACGAGGTTGCGGATGCCCAGCCCGATGCCGTAACATGTCGCGCCTTTGCGGTCGATGATCTCGTAGGCCGCACGCAAAACCTGGGCGGCGATCTCATCCTGCATTTCGGCGTCGCACGAACCGCCCCGCTGCGCACAGAACTCGCCGATCGGTAGCCCGGCCACAGACGCGCGGCTCCACAACACCACTTCGCTGTCACCATGCTCGCCCACGACATGGCCATGCACGCTGCGCGGGTCGATCCCGAGCCGTTGGCCGATCAAAGCGCGCAGCCTGGCAGTGTCCAGCACCGTGCCTGAACCTACCACGCGGCCGGCCGGGAAGCCGGAGAATTTGAGCGCCGCGTAGGTCAGGATGTCCACCGGATTGGAGACGATCAGCAGGATTGCGCCAGGCGCGGCCGCAGCGATTTGAGGGATCATGTCCCGAAAAATCGCGGTATTCTTGCGCACGAGTTCCAGGCGCGTCTCGCCGGGCTTCTGCGCGGCGCCGGCCGTGATCACTACGATTTGCGCGTCCGCACAATCGGCGTAGCCGCCGGCGCGCACCGTCACCGGCCGCACGAACGCGGCGCCGTGCATCAGATCCATCGCCTCGCCCTCAGCCCGGCGCGCATTGACGTCCACCAACACGATCTCGCTGGCGAGCCCGCTGATCATCAGCGCATAGGCGGCGCTGGCGCCCACCGCGCCAGCACCGCCAACGATGGCGATTTTTATGGGGGAAGATTTCTCGCGCATGTCAGCCCACCAATGACTCCGGCCCCTCGACCCAGGACGCCCCGTCCGGCCCGACCTCGCGCTTCCAGATGGGCGCGATCGCCTTGATCCGGTCGATGATATAGCGGCAGGCGTCGAAGGTGTCGGCGCGGTGCGCGGCCGCGACCGCGATCCCGACCGCGACATCACCCACTTCAAGGCGTCCGATGCGGTGGACGACCGCCACCCCGCTGATCCCAGGCCAGCGCGCCCGGGCCTCGGCTGCGATGTCCACAAACGATGCCTCAGCCATTTCAGGATACGCTTCGTATTCGAGATAGTCGGTGGTGAAGCTACCGCTTGCCCCGTCCTTGCCCGCGGTGACCCCGCGTACCGTGCCGGCAAACAGGGTGATCCCACCCCGCTCGGGCGCGGCCACGCGCGCCGCGACGTCGTCGAGCGAGATTGGGCGGTCGGTGATTTGGTAGGGGCGGGGTGATTCCGCCCCTACCAAATCACCCGACCCCCCACTCACCGGCGGGATCAATCCGACCTCATCCCCCTCAGCCAGCACCCGGTCGGGCGGCGCGTAGGCCCGGTTGACCGCGACAGTGTAGCGCCGGGTGGTCAGGCGCGCTGCCGGATAATCGGCCGCGAGCTGTGCGACCAGCCCGGCGACGTCGGTCCCGACGGGGAGCGCAATCTCGGTTTCGCTGAACCCCAGCGCCTCGCGCAGCCCGGCGAATGTACGGACGTGAATTGAAATGGTCTCAGTCATCAATGTCCTCGAATCAGCGAATGGCGAAGCCATGTCTTACGTGCCGCGCTCTACACTTCACGCTTCACGCTTCATATCACGCCGCCAAACCCCTCTCTTACCCCCGCGCTTCTCCAGCAAGCGGATGTCGCCGATGACCATCCCGCGCTCGACCGCCTTCGCCATGTCGTAGATCGTCAGCGCCGCAACGCTGACCGCGGTCAGCGCCTCCATCTCGACGCCGGTCTGGCCCTTGCAGCGCACCGTGGCGGTGATCTCGACCGCCGAGGCCGCCTCAGCGAACTCGAACTCGACCGAGACCTTCGTCAGTTGGAGCTGATGACACAGCGGGATCAGTTCCCAGGTGCGTTTGGCGGCCATGATGCCCGCGACGCGCGCCGTACCCAGGACGTCGCCCTTGGGCAGATCGCCGGCGCGCAGCAAACGCAACGTCTCCGGCTGCATCAGCACACGGCCCGCCGCGACCGCCTCGCGCTCGGTCTCGGCCTTGGCGCCGACGTCGACCATGTGCGCCTGGCCCTGGTCGTCCAGATGGGTTAGCTCTGCCATGTCACCTCAACACAGGATTGCTTGTTTAGTTCGACCCACCCGCCAGAAATGCGGCCGCGTTCCGATAGAGTGCATCGGTCGGGGCGAGCGCGGCTGCCTTTGCGACGTCGGCCCTGGCCTGGGCCAGGTTCGCAACCGGATCAGCCAGATAGCTTGCCCAGCCGCGCAGGAAGTGCGCCGGCGCCAGATCGGGCTTCAGGGTCACAGCGGAAGTCGCCGCGGTCGTGATTGCGCTGCTCAACTCGGGAACCCACGTCTCAGCCACCGTGCCCACGACCAGCGGGGTCTGCGCGCTGAAGATCTGCGCCGCGCTGTAGGGCCGCATCAGATCCACGGCCGCGGCGTGGTCGCCGTAGAAGACCTGGTTGAGCAGCGGGTAGCCGCTGTTCGCTGCCGCATCGGCCAGCGCGCCGGCGTGCAGCTTGATCAAGCCGTAGTCCCAGTCCACTGTGTCGTTGGTGAAGGGTGGCTGGACGTTCGCCGCCGCCTGCTTGGCCTGCTCGATGACACTTGCCGCATCTTTCCACAGACCAGCCTGGGCCAATTCGACCGCCTCGTTGGTCAGGTCGCGGGCGGGATGGCCCGACTGCCCCATCAACATCGGCTCGAGCTGTCGCTCCACCATGCGCCCGTTCGCCTGATCCCAGGCGAAGACCTGGAAGCCGACATCGACGACCCCGCACGCGTAGCAGAAGACGTAGTAATCCGACGCGTCCAGGACCACGTCGGGGATGCCGTCGCCGTTCACATCCTGGATGTTCCCGACGCCAGGGCTGGAGGAGAAACTGTTGACCTGTACGTGCAGCGCCTGACCGTCGAAGTCGAGCAGATCAAAAACACCGCTGTGGGCGCCCACGCCACCTTCCAGCGCCAGCCAGGTGTGGCTCGGCTCGATCTGCTCCTGGGCCAGGCCGCCATCTCCCACATAGTCAGGCGCCGCGACCGTCTGATCGTCGGACGAGAACTCCTGGCGCGCCAGCTCCTGCCAGTTTCCATCAACTTGCGTATAGATCGCGACGAAGTGGTTCGGCAGGGGATCGAGGTCGAAGTTGCGCATCCCGACGCTGTAGACGGCCCACAGCGGCGGTTGACCGGCCGGGACCGCCAACGGCAAAACGGCCACCCCTTCGAATGCGCCTTGCGGAAGCCCGGACTGCACGAGCTGCACCAGGCTGTCAGTGGAGGGCGCCGGGGCGACGACTGTCGGCGCGGGAGCAGTGTCGATGGCTGTCGGAGCGCTCGTCGGCGTCGCGGGTTCAGGCGTGTTCGTCGCCGGAGCAGGCACGGGTGATGCAACCGGCGGCGGCACGACAGTGCATGCGGCCAGGGCCAGCGCCAAGATCAAGAGCAGCGCCGGAACCAGAAACCCGGGATTGCGATGAGCCGAAGTGAACCGCATAGTTAGCTCCTTCCACCTGAAAAACAAACTCGTGTGCTGAGTATCTTATCGCGCCGAGATCCCGCGTCTGCCGTGAGTGGGCATCCAAAGCGATCAATGGAGAACCAAGTTGATAAACTCACCTGGGACAAGGACTTGTATGGGCAAGCCTGCCCCGCGCACCGCAGCGTTGGCGAGATGCTTGCGATCCAAAGTCACCAGGTAAGCTGCGCCTCCGCGCGACCGCAGCAGCGACCACGTGGGCGTCCTTCTCGGCGACGATGCCGTCATACTGGGCTGCTTCATCCGGGGCGACAGACGAAACGATTCCAGGTGCTACAGTTGCCATAAGCTGGTAAAAGCGCACCAACGCTTCCACTGGCAGCTTGTCGCGAAGGTTGGTCTGAGCTTCCTGGAGGACGCGCTGCGAGCAAAAGGCCTTGAAACGCTGGCCACAACAGATTTCCAGCACTAATGACGAACCGCCTGTGGGTGAACCAGCCGCCGCAATCCACACCGACGCGTCGATGAATACGCCTTCTTTGGCGTCCTCGCCGGTCACAGTGCGCCTTCGGCCAGCAAGCGCCTGACAGCCGTCGCGGTTTGTTGGTCGATCATGTCGTCGGCCAGAAATTGGCTGATCTCGGTCTCGGTGTATGCACGCAGTTTAACGTCAGTTGTTGGCGCGGATTTGATTTCGATCTTGTCACCCACCAGGCTGATCTGTAAGAGAGAGCCTTCCGTAAGCCCCAGCTTGCGGCGAAAATCGGTAGGGAGCGTGATCTGGCCGCGCGACGGCATCTGGATCACTCGCGTGGAAGCGGTTGGCTGCATGACATCCTCCAAGTTTTGGATTTCTGGATTTTCCAGAAGTCAGCATATCATGTCTGGATATGGCTGTCAATAGAACATCGTATTCTCATTTGCCGACTTCTCCGGGACTACTTGCAGCACATCCCAGTGCTCGACGATTTTGCCGTTGTCGTCGAGGCGGAAAATATCGATACCAGCCCAGTCCCTGTCGCCCGGCCACTCCTGGCGGCAGTGCAGGACGACGTAGTTCTGCTCGGCGATCGCCCGAATGAAATGAACTCGCTTGCCGGGGTATTCATGGGCCATCCGCTCAAAGTACTCGATGAAGGCGCTCTTGCCGTCGGCTACGCCCGGATTATGCTGAGTGTAGACATCTCCAGCGTACTTCTCGATGGCTTCCGCCGGTTTGCACTGATTGAACATGAGGTCGTAGAAAGCTGTGACGGCCTTCTTGTTTCGCTCGAGGCGCTCGTTCATGCGTCTCGCTCCTTTTTTGTCCGCTCTAACTATCAAACAGCGGAAGCCTGGATGGCTTCCGCTGTTTGATCACTGACGCTTCGGTCTGCACGTCTGAATTCTGCACCCGAGTTCAGGCTGACTTCAGACTCAGGAACTCGCCCCAGGCCAACGCCTGCCCATCGGCCGTGATCAGCAGCGGCGGCGTGCGTCGCGTGATGCACTCGGCGTTCACCACGCACTTGACCACCTCGGGGTGCGACGGGATCTCGTACATCACGTCCAACAGCACCCGCTCGATGATGGTGCGCAGGCCGCGGGCGCCGGTCTTGAGCTTCATCGCCTCGTGCGCGGTGGCGCGCAGCGCCTCAGGCGTGATGACCAGTTCGACGTTGTCCAGTTCGAACAGGCGGGCGAACTGCTTGGCGATCGCATTCTTCGGCGCGGTCAACACCGCGACGAGCGCATCCTCATCCAGCGGCTCGATGCTCACCGTCACCGGCAGGCGCCCGACAAACTCCGGGATCATGCCGTACTTCAGCAGATCATCCGAGATCACCTCCGAGAGCAGCGCGGCGGACTGGGCTTCCTTGGAAACCGGCACGTCCCCGCTGGTGTTGAAACCCACGCGGCCCTTGAGTCCCAGCCGCTGCCCAATGACATCATCCAGCCCGGCGAATGAACCGCCGCAGATGAAGAGGATGTTGCGGGTGTCCAGCTTGACGGTCTGTTGGTCCGGGTGCTTCCGGCCGCCCTGCGGCGGCACATTGGCGACCGTGCCCTCGATGATCTTGAGCAAGCCCTGCTGCACCCCTTCCCCGGAGACGTCGCGGGTGATCGACGGATTGCCGCCGCTCTTGCGCGCCAGCTTGTCGATCTCATCCACGTAGACGATGCCCAGCGTGGCGCGTTCGGCGTCCCAGTCCGCGGCCTGAAGCAGTTGCACCAGGATGTTCTCGACGTCCTCGCCCACGTAGCCGGCCTCGGTCAGGCCCGTGGCGTCGGCGATGGTGAAGGGTACGTCCAGGATGCGCGCCAGGGTCCGGGCCAGCAGCGTCTTGCCGCAGCCGGTGGGGCCGATCAGCAGGACGTTGCTTTTCTCCAACTCGACGTCCTCGTGCCGCTTGCCGCTGCCGATGCGCTTGTAGTGATTGTACATCGCGACCGACAGCACCTTCTTCGCCTGCGTCTGGCCTACGACGTAGTCATCGAGCTGTGCCATGATCTCGCGCGGAGGCAGGAGCCGCCAGCGCGGGGTCGCATTTTCAGCGCTGGTCTCGATGCCATCCTCTTGCAGGACCTCCTGGCAGAGCGCGACGCATTCATCGCAGATGAATAGGTCGTCCGGCCCCGAGATCAGCCGCCGCACCTGGCTCGCGTCGCGATAACAAAACGAGCAGCGCTCGACGTCCACCGTATTTTTACTTGCCACTGGCTTTGCCTTCACGTAGGGCGGCGGGGTGCAAGACCTCGTCGATCAGGCCATATTCTTTGGCCTGCTCCGCGGTCATGTAGCGGTCCCGATCCGTGTCGTCCTGGATGCGCTCCACCGGCTGACCGGTGTGGTGGGCCAGGATGAGGTTGAGTTCCTCCCGCAGGCGCAAGATTTCCTTGGCCTGGATTTCGATCTCGGTCGCCTGTCCCTGCGCACCGCCCAGCGGTTGATGCATGTGGATGGTGGCGTGCGGCAAGGCATAACGCTTGCCCTTGGCGCCGGCGGTCAACAGCACGGTGCCGAAGCTGGCCGCGACACCCACTGCGATGGTGCTCACCTGGGCGCGGACAAGCTGCATCGTGTCGTAGATCGCCATGCCGGCATACACCTGGCCGCCCGGCGAGTTGATGTAAAGCTGGATGTCCTTCTCTGGGTCTTCGCGATCCAGGAAGAGCAGTTGCGCCACGATGGTGTTGGCGACCTGGTCGTTGATGCCGGTGCCCAGGAAGATGATACGTTCCTTCAGCAGCAGCGAGTAGATGTCGTATGCTCGCTCCCCGCGGCCCGAGGTCTCGATGACCATCGGGATGAGGGATTGGGGGGTGAGAATGCGCGGATCCATGCAGTGCGCTCCTTTCGATAACCAGTCACGAGTGATGAGAAACGAGTAATCTTCACGCTTGCGGCGTTGCAGGATTACTCGTTTCTTATTACTCGTTATTCGCGTTTCATGCCGCAGCCTGGCTTACTATGCTTCGGCTTCCGCTTCCGCCGCGGGTTCCGCCGCGGCTTCCACGACGGGTGTGGTTTCGCCGTCAGTTTCCGCTGCGGGTGCCAGCTCCGGCGCCTGGCCGGTGACGATCTGCCGCAGGCGCGCCAACGTCTTCTCGCTGCGGACGTCCGCCTCGATCACGCGCAGCCCCGCCTCCGAGCCGAACACATCGCGGAGCGCCGCGGCGTTTTCGGGCGTTTCGGCCTGTCCCGCCAGGCGATCCAGCTCGGCCTGCTTTTCCTCGTCTGAGACGATGATGCCTTCGACCTTCGCCAGTTCGGCGATGACGAGCTGGCCTTTCAGACGCTTCTCGGCCGGTTCGTGGAGCTCGTCGTGGTACTGCTGGACGGTCTTGCCGTTCAGACGCAGGTAATCGGCCAGCGTGTATCCGATGTTCGACAGCCGCGATTCGAGATCGCTCATCATCTGGTGGACGGTGTCGTCCACCGCGGCCGGCGGATAGGCGATCGTGGCCTGCTCGACCAACGCATCCACCGCGGCTTCGTTGAGCTTCTCGGTGGCTTCCTTGGCGCGCTCCTCGGTGAGCTCAGCCAGCTTCTTGGTCCGGTAGTCGGCCAGGTCGGTGTAATCGCCCAACGTCTTGGCGAACTCATCGTCGGCCTCGGGCTGCACTTTGGCCTTGACTTCCTTGACGTTCACCTGGAAGCTGGCGACCTGGCCCTTGAACCGGGAGGAGGAATCCTCTGGGTAAGTCAGCTCGAACGACTTCTCGTCGCCGGTGGCCAGGCCCACGAACGCGTCGTCGAAGCCGGGCAGCCAGCCGCCCTCACCGCGCAGGGTGAGCTGCCAGTCCTGGTTGTCCATGATGGTCTCTTCGCCCACCGTGCCGCGGATGTCCACCACGACGCTGTCGCCCAACGCGGCCGCTCGCTCGACGGTCTGCAAGGTCGCGGCGGCGGCGCGGGCCGCGTCCAGGGCCGCGTCCACGTCCGCCTCGCCGACGGTCGCCTCGGGCGCGTCCAGCCGGATGCTGCGGTAGTCGCCCAGGTCGACGGTGGGGCGCAGCGGCACGATCAGCTTGAAGCTCACGGGGTCGAACTTCACGTCCTCGAGCGCGGCCTGCCCGTAGATGTCGGGCTTCTCTGTCTCCAGGGCTTCCTTGTACACTTCCTCGCCCAGATCGTCCAGGATTTCGCCCAGCACGGCCTCTTTTCCGTACATGCGCAAAACGGTGACGTAAGGCGCCTTGCCCGGCCGGAAGCCGGGGATCTTGGCTTTTTTGGCGACTACCCTGGCGCCGCGCTGCAGCGCCTGCTCGGTGCGCTCGGGCCCCAGTTCGATCGTCATGTCGAGTTGATGGTCGTCGCGGGGCGACGTGGTGATGATCAAAGGTTCGGTCAAAGTATCCTCCGTAAAGCGTAACGCGTAAAACGTAAAGAGCAACGCGCAAGCCACAAACGCTTATGCTCTGCTCTTTACGTTTTACTGTGCCGGGTAATTATACACGCGTGAGGCGGAAAGGGGAAAATCGACACAGGGGATAGCGCAAATGTCGGCACGGTCGCAGCCTGTCGAAGCACCGCCCTTCGACAGCTCAGCGCGTGCATCGACAACCTACGCGCGCCCAACTGCCGCGCCAGCTCGCCGGAGCTGAGATAGACCATCGTCGGCCGGCCGTGCGGGCAGGTGCGCGGGGAGCGACACCCCTCCAGCCGGCGCACCAACTCCTGCATTTCGGCCATGCTCAGCGGCGTGTTGCCCTTGATCGCCGCGCGCTTGCAGATGAGCGTCACCAGCCGCGCCTCGCGGGTCGCTTCCACCACGTCGTCGCGCTGCGCCAGCCCATCGACGATCTCGGTCAGCGCGGCGCCGGGATTCTCGCGGCCCAGGATCGCCGGGAGGGTGCGCACCAGGTAGCTGGCGCCGCCGAACGGCTCGATCTCGACGCCCAGGTGGTTCAGCGTCTCCAGTTCCTCGGCCACCACGGCCGCCTGCTCGGGGCTGAAGTCCAGCACCAGCGGCTCCAGCAGCGGTTGGAGCGCCAGTCGGCTTGTCGCGTGTTCCGCCAACATCTGCTCGTAGAGCACGCGCTCGTGCGCGGCGTGTTGGTCGATCAGGTACATGCCGTCCGGCCCCTCCGCGACGATGTAGGTCGCGCCGAGCTGGCCGACGACGCGGAGAAGGGGAAGGAGGGAGGGCTGACTGGAAGCTGGTGCGCTCGGAAGCTGGAAGCTGCTCTGCTCGTTCCGCGGGCTGCTGGAAGCCAGCCTGCTCCGGTCGTTTAGCTCCGGTGACGCGAAAAGCCGGCCCTGGCCTGCGCTGAGCAACGCGTCGCGGCGTTCGGACCATGATGAGCCGCCATACGGCGCCGGTCGAGTCCCTTCGTTGCCCAGCCACGCCGTATCCGGCGCAGGACCGCCGGCGGTCGCGCCGCCCATGCCAACCTGCGGAATCGGCGCGAGCTCGGTCAGCGTCCGCCGCACCGCCTTCTGCACCGCGCTGAAAACCGCGCCGCTCTCCCGGAAGCGCACCTCAGCCTTGGTCGGATGCACGTTCACATCCACTTCCTCGGGCGGGATTTCGATGAACACCACCGCCACGGGATAGCGCCCCACCGGCAGCATCGTGTGGTACGCCTGGATGACGCTGTAAGCGATGGAGGTGTCCTGAAACCAGCGCCGGTTGACGAAGAGCGTGATGTAGCTGCGATTGCCGCGGTGCAGCGAAGGTGAGCCGATGTAGCCGGTGACGACGATGGCTGATGGACGATAGCTGATAGCTGATGGCTGATGGCTGACTTGCGATTCGCCATTTGTCATTTGCCATTTGCTATTTGCTATTTCCAGCATCTCCCGCGCCATCTCCAGCCCGTACACCTTGACCAGCACGTCGTACAGCTTGCCGCTGCCGGTGGACTGGAAGACCAGCTTGCCGTCGCTGACCAGGCTGAGGCGGCGTTCGGGGTAGGCCAGCGCATAGCGGGTGACGATCTGCTGGATGTGGGCGGCCTCGGTGGCCGGCTGCTTGAGGAACTTGAGGCGGGCCGGGACGTTGGCGAAAAGGTGCTCCACCGTGACCAGCGTGCCGGGCGGGCCGCCGCGCGGCTCGCGGCCGATCGCGCGGCCCTCGGCCATGCGGATCAGCGTGCCGGTCTCCTCGTCGCGCGAGCGCGTGAGCAGCGCCACCTGCGCCACGGACGCGATGCTGGCCAGCGCCTCGCCGCGGAAGCCGAGCGTGCTGAGATGGCTCAGATCGTCGGCGGTCGCCAGCTTGCTCGTCGCGTGGCGCTCGAAGGCCAGGGCTGCCTCGGCCGCCGGGATGCCGCAGCCGTCGTCCTGGACGCGGATCAGCCGCCGGCCGCCCTCGCGCACCTCCACGCGGATGTCGGTCGCGCCCGCGTCCAGGCTGTTCTCGATCAGCTCCTTGACCGCGGACGCGGGCCGCTCGACCACCTCGCCCGCGGCGATCTGGTTGGCGACTTCGGGAGGAAGGATGTGGATGGGCATGCGGGAATTGTACCATAAGGAAGCAGGAGAATGAACAAACGCAAGTGACGAGAGCCACCGAATCGGAAGCGTTTCGCCGAGGGTCATTCAACCTTGGCCTGTTCCGGACAGCTTGTCACTTTGGTCGAGAAATGGGACACCCCATCTCAGATCAACCGTGGTACGGCCGTGCATGGCGCGGCCGCCGGCGTCACCTTGTGACTCGCCCAAAGAAGGAGGGCGGATGAGCACGGATTCGCAGACCATCCGGGTGCTGCAGGAGGCGCCTATCGACATACGGGTGAATGGCTTCCCTGCCTTGACGAGTTTCCCACAAACATCGCACAACGCTTGACACGCATGACGCACTGCGTTATACTCGCAGTGTAATATGACCGCTGGTCAGTAATTGACTGCCGGTCATGGTCTTCAGTTATAATAGTGACCGTCAGAATCCTATCGGCCCTCTGATCCAACCGGATACCGGAGTGAGGCGATGGCCGCAGCAGATCGTCGTGAGCTCGAGCGTGCCCGGCGCAAGCAGGACATCCTGCAGGCGGCGCGCGCGGTCTTCGCCCAGGACGGTTACAACCGGGCCACAGTCGCTGCCATCGCCCGCCACGCCGAGCTGGGCAAAGGCACACTCTACCTCTACTTCGACACCAAAGAAGCGATCCTGGCGGAGCTGACGCTTCAAGCCCTGGGCGAGCTGGGTGAGCAGCTCCAGGCCGCAGTTGATGGCTGCTCGCCGCTGCACCCCGACCAACGCCTGCGCGCCATGGCCGACGCCTATCTGGCCTTTGCGCAGCACGCCCCCGACTACTTCCGGCTGCTCAACGCCTTCGACCACGGCGGGTTTCTTGACGGCATCTCCCCTGCACTCAAAGAGCAGATTCTACGCGAAAGCAACCGCACCCTCGACCTGGTTGCGCAAGCGGTGGCCGACGGCATGGCATTGGGCATGTTCGCCGCTGAAGACGCTCGGCAGGCGGCCAGCGTCCTCTGGGCCGCGCTCAACGGCGCGCTGGCCCTGGCCGCGCATCCGATCCGGCGGACGCTGGTGGCGGCTGATGCGGCGAGTTTGTATCAGGCAACGTTGGAGGTGTATTTGAGAGGGTTGAAGACGTGATACGTGATGCGTGCTGCGTGATGTGTGGATTCTCGTGATACACTTTCGCTGCGCCATTTTGTACGCAGACGCCATGTAGCCTATCCAAGGAGGTCACTCGTCCCATATCACGAATCACGTATCACGGGGCACGCAGCCCGCAGCACTCGTCAGGCAAGCATTCCACTTCAGGAGGTATGCACATGAAAGAAGTCGTCATCACCAACCCGCTGCGCACGCCGAACGGGGGCTTCGGCGGCGCGTTCAAGACCGTGCCGGCCTACGATCTGGCGAAGATCGTCATGCAGCGCGTCATCGCCGACGCCGGCATCGACTCCGGCCAATTGGACGAGGTGATCCTCGGCAACTGCGCGCACCCCTCCGAGGCGTTGAACATTGCGCGCGTCGCGGCCATCTACGCCGGCATCCCCGAACACGTGACGGCCTACACGGTGTCGCGCAACTGCGCCTCGTCCATCCAGGCCATCACGGCAGCCTATCAAAGTATCCAGAGCGGTGATGGTGAGCTCTACCTCGTCGGCGGCACCGAAAATATGAGCCTCATCCCCTACGTGATCAAGGGCGCGCGCTGGGGACTGAAGATGCGGCACGCCGAGCTCACCGATGGATTGTGGGAGGGTCTCACCGACCCCACCTGCAACCTGATCATGGGCGCGACGGCCGAGAACCTCGCCGAGCAGTACAGCGTCACCCGCGAGGCGCAGGATCAGTTTGCGGTTAACAGCCACAAGAAGGCGTTCATGGCCACCCGCATGGGCAAATTCAAGGACGAGATCGTGCCGGTTGAGGTGGTCAAGAAGGCGGCCGGCCAGGAGGTAGCCAAGGAGACGATCACCCAGGACGAGAGCATCAACCCCGGCCTGACCGTGCAGAAGGCGGCGCTCTACCCAACCGTCTTCAAGAAGGGCGGTACGGTGACGCCGGCCAATGCCTGTTCAACCAACGACGGCGCGGCCGCCATGCTGGTGACGACCGCCGAGCGGGCTGCGAAGCTGGGTCTCACTCCGATGGCCCGCATTCTGGGCTACGGCTACACCGGCGTCAGCCCGGCCTACATGGGCATCGGCCCGGCTACGGCGCTGCCCAAGGCGCTGGCCCGCGCGGGCCTGAATTACGACCAGCTTGATCTGGTCGAACTCAACGAGGCGTTTGCGGCGCAATCGCTGGCGGTGGGCATCAAGATGACCCAGGATGGCCACGGCTGGGACTGGGAGAAGACCAACGTCAACGGTGGCGCCATCGCGCTTGGCCATCCGGTCGGCCAGTCGGGCGCGCGCATCGTCGTCACCTTGCTGCACGAGATGAAGCGGCGCGGCAGCCGTTACGGCGCGGCGACCCTCTGCGTCGGCGGCGGGCAGGGCGCGGCAGTGGTGGTGGAACAGATTTGAGGTGACGTGCTGCGTGAAGCGTGCCGCGTGACTTTGAGGGCTGAGCCGCTCTCACCTCACACAGCAACGCGAAGCCTCCCTGAGAAGCTGTTTGAAAAGCTCACGCCAAGCCGCAAAATCGCAGAGAAACCCATCGTCTGCGGCCGTTTCGATTACCGATTTGCGTTCTTTGCGCCTCTGCGTGCAATGAATCCGGCCTTTTCAAACCGTCTCTGAGAGACGCATCACGCATCACGTATCACGCAGCACGTATCACGGGTCACGCAACATCGAAGGAGATAGCCGATGTACATCTTCAAAGCCGGCGTGCTCGGCGCCGGGACGATGGGCGGGGAGATCGCCCAGGTGATCAGCTTCAGCGGCCTGCCGGTCGTCATGAAGGATGTCGACCAGGTGATGCTGGACAAAGGCATGGAAACCATCCGGCATATCTACCAGAGCCGGGTGGACAAAGGCAAGATGAGCGCCGGCGAGATGGAGAGCAAGATCGCGCTGATCGAGCCGACCCTCAGCTACGATGGCTTCGCCGACGTGGACATCGTCATCGAGGCGGTGCCGGAGAAGATGAAGGTCAAGCGGCTGGTGTTGGGCGAACTCGACGCCGTGCTGCCCGAGACCGCGATCATCGCCAGCAACACCTCGGCGCTCTCGATCAGCGAGATGGCGGCGGCGACGAAGCGGCCGGGCAAGGTCATTGGGATGCACTTCTTCAACCCGGCGCATGTGATGAAGCTGGTGGAGATCATCCCCGGGCTGGAGACGGCGCAGGAGACGATCGACGACACCGTCGTGTTCACCGAGTCGCTGCGCAAGCTCGCCGTGGTCGTGCAGGAGTGCCCTGGCTTCCTGGTCAACCGGCTGCTGATGCCCTATTTGAACGAGGCGACCTGGTGCTTGCAGGAGGGCGCGGCCACCGCTACCGAGATCGACGCGGCCCTGACGGAATTCGGGATGCCGATGGGGCCGTTCACGCTGATGGATATGCTGGGCATCGACGTGTGTCAGTACGTCGGTGATTATCTGGGCAGCGAATACGGTCCGCGCATGGAAGGCGCCCCCATCTTCAAGAAGCTGGTCGAGGCCGGCCGTCTGGGCGAGAAGAACGGCAAGGGCTTCTATGGCTACGGCGCTGAGACCGACGAGCCGGTGCAGGAAATCATCGCCGCGTTCGGCAAGCGGCCGGACAGCATCTTCTCCGTCGAGCGCGTGATCTATCCGCTGATCAACGAGGCCGTGCTGGCGCTGCAGGAGCACGTCGCCTCGGTGAACGACATCGACATGGCGATGATCGCCGGCACCGGTATGACCTACCACGGCGAGCGCAAGGGACCGCTGGCCATCGCCGACGAAATCGGGCTGGATGTGGTGCTGGCAGGGCTGGAGCAGTTCTTCGCCCAATACGGCGAGCGTTTCCGCCCGGCGCGCCTGCTGCGCACGAAAGTCCGCGCCGGCCATCTGGGGATCAAGGTGGGGCGTGGGTTCCATGAGTACGCGTAACTGGAAGCTGGAAGCGAGAAGCTGGTTGCTGGAAACTGGAAGCTGACGGTAGGAGCTGTGAGATGACGGTTCAGAGTTACAGGGATTTGGAGGTGTATCAGATTTCGTTCGAGGGCGCAGTGAAGATCCACGAGATGACGCTGCGCCTGCCGAAATACGAGTTGTATGAAGTCGGCAGCCAGATCAGACGCTCGGCCAAGAGCATACCGGCGAACATCGCGGAGGGCTTCGGCCGGCGGCGCTATAAAAACGAATACATCCACTTTCTGACGATCGCCCTGGCTTCCTGCGACGAGACTCAGGTTCACCTGGACATATTGCTCGCGACCGGCAACCTGGACGCTGATGCACACCGGTCCTCCTCAGCGATGTACGACACTCTGGGCAGAAAGCTAAATCGCTTCCTGCAGCAGGTGATCGCGCAACACGTCGAGCCCTATCGCGAAGATGCCGACAACCGGCTCCGCGAAGACAGTGCGACTTATGATCTCGTACCCGAGTAGCTTCCAGCTTCCAGTTTCCAGTTTCCAGCTTCAAGTCCCACAAAGGAGGCTTTCATGGCAGAGTACACCAACGTTCGCATCGCTATCGAGGATCGTGTTGCCATCCTGACGATCGACCATCCGCCGGCCAATGCATTCAACCGCGCGACGCTGGCCGACCTGGACGCGGCGATGAGACGAGCTGATTGCCAACGATCAGGTCAAGGTGATCATCATCACGGGCGCGGGGGAGTTCGCGTTCGTGGCGGGCGCCGACATCCACGAGATCGGCGCGGTGAAGGACGCTGACGAGGCCCTGGCGTTCATCAAGCTGGGCCAGAACCTCTTCAACAAGATCGAAGCGTGTCCCAAACCGGTCATCGCGGCCATCAACGCGGTGGCATTGGGAGGCGGCCAGGAGCTGGCGATGGCCTGCCACATCCGCATCGGATCGGATCGCGCCCGGTTCGGCCAGCCGGAGAGCAACCTGGGCATCATCCCCGGCTGGGGCGGCACGCAACGCCTGCCGCGGCTGGTCGGCGCGGCCAAAGCCATCGAGCTGATCCTCACCGGCGACATGATCAACGCACAGGAAGCGTATCCGCCTGGGGCTGCTCAACAAGGTCGTCCCGGCCGGTCAGGTGCTGGCCGAGGCGAAAGGTCTCGCCAAGAAGCTCGCCGCCAAGAGCAAGCTGACCAACGAAGCGACGCTCGAAGCGGTCATCGGCGGGCTGAAGGGGTCGCTGGAGGACGGCCTTGACCTGGAGGCCAGCCGTTTCACCGGCCTCATCGGCAGCAACGACACGAAGGAGGGTGTCGCAGCGTTCTTGCAGAAGCGCCAGGCGAAGTTTACGGATAGTTGATTGGTAGATTGGTAGACTTGGTAGAGTGGTAGAGGGTACATTGGTGCATTGGTTGACAGGCCATTGTCTATCAAGTTACCGATCTACCAAGTTACCAGTCTACCAGTTTACCCATCTACCAATTCACCAGTTTACCCATCTACCATACCCAAAGGATACTCTTTCAAAATGGAAAACCGACTAAACGGCGAGACCCGACTGAGCGGGCCGCAAATTGCGGTCTATATGGATTTTGAGAATGTCGCGACCTCGGCCGAGGCAAACCTTGGCGAGTTCGACGTGACAGCGGTGATGGACCTGCTGCGCACCCGCGGCAGGTTGTTGATCAAACGTGCTTACGGCGACTGGGGACGTTTTCATCGTTACCGGCGCGCCATGCTGGAAAACGGCGTCGATCTGTTTCAGCTCTATTCCGTCGGCATCCAACAGAAGAACCGCGCCGATGTCCGCCTGGCCATCGACGCCATCGAGACCGTCTTCACGCGCCCCAACATCGACGTGTACGTCGTGGTCTCCGGCGATAGCGACTTCACCGAATTGATTCACAAGCTGCGGGACCACGGCAAATACACGATGGGGATCGGTCTGCACGCGGCGACCAGCGACCTGCTGCGCCGGGCCTGCGATGAGTTCATCTTCTACGAGACGCTGGTGTCCGAGGGGATGGAGGACATCGCCGACGAGCTGCAACTGCCTGACCCGCGCGAACTTCTGCGCCGCGGCGCTGATCGGCGCCGAGCAGAAGGGGGAGACCCCGATCTTCGCCGGCCGCCTGAAGCAGATGATGTTGGGGCTGGATTCGTCGTTCAACGAGGCCAACTACGGCTACCAGCAGTTCCGCACCTTCCTGGAGGCGCACGCCGACCTGGTCAATATCCAGGAGCAGGGGTTGCAGCTTTACATCAGCCTGAAGAAGGCCGCGGCGGGGCCGGCGCGTGAGCCGTCTGCGCGAAGCGGCGCACGGAATCGAGCGCGTCGGCGAGTACGTCGCCGCCGCCGTCACCCGCCGGCCTACAAACCGGCTTTCGAGCTGGGCCAGCGTTATCGCAGCTTCCTCCGGGAAGTCAACCTGCGGGTGGTCGAGCCGAACACCCGGAGCCAGGCGCTGGCCGACTTTCTGGCTGTGCTCCAGGCCCAGCCCGGCCCTGTCTCGTTGAGCACCGTCGCCGACCTGCTGAAGGATCGCTACGACGCAGAGAACGCGCTGACCCAGAAGATCGCGGTGCTGGACGTGGCGCGGCTGCTGGTCGTCAGCGAGGCGTTGACGTTCGCCGGCGGCCAGCCTTCCAGCCTTGCGCCGATCCGGCAGGCTGCGGATCTGACGGTCGAGGAGCTGGCGCGGGCGTGCGACACGGCCTACGTCTGGCGGCTGGTGGAAGGCGGCGTGCCGGTGTACGCCGATCAGTTGGCGCCGGTGCTGCACGGCCCGGACGCCGATCCGGCCGCGGTGGCCGCCCTGTGCGATGGGCTGGTGGACCGCGGGATGATCGTCGCGACGGACGATACGTTTGCCGTCGCGCCGCAGATGATCGAGGCGCTGCTGGCCCGCCCGGAGTTGCGCCTGGCGGCCGCGGGCCTGAGCCATGGCTCCGCTGCCGGCCGACAAACCGGTCACGCCGATGACCGCGGAGGCGCTCTTCCGCGAGGCCTCGGATTTGCGCCAGAAGGACTTCGCCGGCAGCGCGCAGCGTTACTTACAGGCGGCGCGCGTTCGAGCTTGATGCGCTGCGGGGTCACCAGCCGCGGGCCGGGCTGGACGACCTGAATTGGTACCTGGCCAGCTACTGCTCGGTGAAGGCCGGCCACGCGTTCGTCACCGGCAGCTACGGCGAGGCGATCCCGTACTACCTGGCGTTCTTCAGCATGGCGCAGGAAGCCGAGAGCGTGTGGCCGCGCATCGAGCGCCTCGTGCAGCCGATGGCCGCCTACTTCTTCGCCATCGCCGGAAAGCAGTTGAACCAGGTCGTGCCGCCGAACCTGGGGCGATCACCCGCCGCGCAGGTGGCGCTGCGGATGCACAACCATGACAACCCGCAGGTGTCCGAGGCGTGGGAATCGTTGATGCTGCGGCTGGCTGACGCCAACCTGGGCCTGATCCGCCAGACCCATCGCGACCTCAGTGGCCTGATCGATCCGGGCGCCCAGGGAAGCAGCGAAAGTCTGGCGCGGATCGAGCGGACGCGGGCGTGGTTGAGCGAGGTGATCGCGCGGCGAGAGAGCGCGGCGGACTGAACAGGGGACAGGAGTCAGGAGACAGGAGGCAGGAGACAGGGGTCAGGGGTCAGGCGTCGGTCGCCAGCATGCAGTTTCCAGCTTCCAGTTTCCTGCCCGAAAGGAGCGACCATGGATTTCTCCCTGTCCTCCGAACAACAAATGTTCCAGAAGATGTTCCGCGACTTCGCGGCCAAGGAGGTGGCCAAGGTGGCCGACCAGGCCGACAAGCAGGAAGGGATGCCGGCCAGGCTCCTGAAACGGATGGCGGGGCAGGGCTTCCTGGGCGCGCTGCTGCCCGAGGAGCCTTACGGCGGCGCCGGCCTGGACTTCGTCACCTTCACCCTGCTGCTGGAAGCGCTGGCGGCCGAGTGCGCCAGCACGGCGCTGATCGTGCACGTCCACAACACGCTGGCGTCGCGGACGATCCTCGAGCACGGCAGCGCTGCGCTGAAAGAAAGCCTGCTGCCCGAGATGGCCGCGGGCGAGCGCATCGGCGCGTTCGCGCTCACCGAGGCGGGCGCGGGCAGCGACCCGACCCGTCTGCGGACCGGCCGCGCGCCAGGGCGATGAATACGTGCTGAACGGCGCCAAGACCTGGGTCAGCAACGGCGGGATCGCCGGCGTCTTCGTGGTGTTCGCGGCCACCGACCCGGCCGCGGGCGCCAGGGGCCTCAGCGCGTTTGCGGTCCCGGCCGAAACTCCCGGCCTGACCGTCGGCGGCCGCGAGAAGACGCTGGGCCTGCGCGGGGCCAGCATCACCCGGCTCTACCTGCGAGATTGTCGCGTGCCAGCCGATCATCTCCTGGGCGCCGAGGGGGACGGATACAAGATCGCGCTGGGCGCGCTCGACTACGGCCGTGTGGGCATCGCCGCGGCGGCGGTCGGCGTGGCGCGGCGGACGCTGGAACTGGGCGTCAAGTATGCCAGCGAGCGGTCGCAGTTCGGCGCGCCGATCGGCGCCAAGCAGGCGATCCAGACCTACCTGGCCGACGCCGCGACCGAGATCGCCGCGGCCGAGGGGCTGCTGCGCCAGGCCGCCTGGCTGGCCGACGCGGGCAAGCCGTTCACCGCAGGAGGCCGCCATGGCCAAGCTCTTCGCCAGCCGGATGGCCGCCGAAGTGACCAACAAGATGGTTCAGGTGCACGGCGGCGTGGGCTACATCGTGGATTACCCGATCGAGCGCTACTACCGCGACGCCCGGGCGATGGAGCTGGTCGAGGGCACGTCGCAGATCCAGCAGATCGTGATCGCCGGCGGGTTGTTGGCGGGCGTCGGCGTCAAGGTGAAACCGTGACTGGTTGCTGGAAGCTGGAAAGTTTCACCGTGACGGGTCATCCCGTTTGAGTGCATTCAAACCAGTTGTACAAGGGGCGGGTTTCTCCACGCTAATGGATACCTGGCCATCACAAAGCTGTTGCTGTGAAAGGCGGGTCTGCGTTGACCATGGCAAACCCGCCCCTACGTCCCAACTACATTTGAACACACCCACCCAGTTTCCAGCGTCCAGCTTTCGGTTTCCAGCCACAAGGAGGTCGCATGGACTTCACCATCCCCAAGACACATCAGCTTTTCCGCCGCATGGTGCAGGAGTTTGCCGAGCAAGAGGTCGCCCCGGCTGCCAAGCAGGTGGACGCGCAGGGCTGGCCCGACATGGATGTGGTGCGCAAGTTGGGCGAAAACGGGCTGCTAGGTGTGCCATTCCCCCAGGAATACGGCGGCTCGGGCCTGGGCGAGCTGGGTTACTGCCTGCTGATGGAAGCCATGGGCGCTGTCTGCACCAGCACGGCCACCACCATCGGCGCACACATCGGCATCGGCGCCATGTCGATCTACCTGGGCGGCAGCGAGGCGCAGAAGCGCAAGTATCTGCCCGATCTCGCCACCGGCAAGAAGATCGCCGCGTTCTGCCTCGACCGAACCCGACGCCGGCTCCGACGCCGCGGCCATCAAGACACGCGCCCTCCGCGACGGGGACAAGTATATCCTCACCGGCTCCAAGATCTACATCACCAACGGCCCGATCGCCGACATCTTCACCGTGCTGGCCGTAACCGACCCCAACCTGGGCGCGCGTGGCGGGGTGACCGCGTTCATCGTCGAGCGCGGCACGCCGGGGTTAGCGGTCGGCACGATCGAGCACAAGATGGGCATCCACGGCAGCGCCACATCGGAGATCGTCTTTGACGAGGTCGTAGTGCCGTCGGCCAACGTGCTGGGTCAGGTGGGCGCGGGCTTCGTCACCTTCATGGCGACCCTCGACACCGGCCGGCTGGGACTGGGCGCGGCGTGTCTGGGCGGCGCCGAGGCCGGGCTCGACTACATGGCCCGCTACGCCGCGGGCCGCAGCCAGTTCGGCAAGGCCATCGGCGAGAAGCAGGCGATCCAATGGATCATTGCCAACACCGCCACCGAGGTCGAGGCGCTGCGTTCGCTGGTCTACCGCACCGCCTGGATGGTGGACACGCACCAGCCGTACACCAAGGAAGCGGGCATGTGCAAGCTCTTCGGCTCCGAAGTGGCCTCGCGGTCGATCGATCGGGCGATGCAGGTTCACGGCGCGCTGGGCTACAGCCGCGACTTCCCCCTGGAGCGCATGTGGCGTGACGCCCGCATCGCCGAGATTTTCGAGGGCACGAACGAGATCCAGCGCATCGTCATCGCCGGACAGGTGCTGCGGCCGTATGGCGTGCGTGTGTCGCCGTGACTGGAAACTCGAAACTGGAAGCTAGAAGCTATAGTGCGTCGGATAAAGATTCGTGCTGTAGGGGCGAGGTCGCCTCGCCCAGGACGTGGAGTCCATGCCCCTACAAGCCCGAAACATTACCTGGACATCTCTGGACATCTATAGAAGCTGAACCTGCCTGCGTAGCGGGTGCGGAAGCTTGCGGGGCGTTTAGTTCATCATTTGCCCACCTTGTCACCCTGAACGGGTTAACGACACAAAGCTCGGCACGGCGGTTCGCCAGTGAAGGGTCTCGTCAGCTTCCAGCAACCAGCTTCCAGCTTCCAGAAAGGAGCTGAGTATGCGCATCGTCGTGTGTGTGAAACAAATCTACGACCCCAAGACCGTCAAGATCTCCCGCAGCCGGGAAGAGCTGGATCTCCGCGATGCCGTCAAGATCCTGAACCCGCCCGACAAGCACGCGCTGGAGGCAGCGCTGCGCCTGCGCGAGGCTACCGGCGGCGAGATCGATCGCGATTACCGTTGGCGGCGCGGATGCTGAAGATGTGACGCACGAAGCCGTCGCCATCGGCGCCGACAAGGCATCCTGGTAATCGGCGAACCAGCTTCTAGCTTCCAGCTTCCAGCTTCCAACATCGTCGCCAGCCTGCTCACCGCGGCATGCGGTCGATTGAATGCCGACTTGATTCTGACCGGCGCCGGCAGCCTCGCCCCACGCCTGGCCGCGGCCCTGGATTGGCCGGTGCAGATCGATGTAGCTCGCCTGGATGCCGCCACGGCCGGTCTGACCGCGATCGTTGCGGGCGAAAATGGTGGCGAGTTGACGCCGGCGCCGACCCCAGCCGTGCTTGCGATCCTGCCCGGCCCCGAGCGCCCGCGCTATCCCCATCCTGCGCGCATCGCCAACGCCTGGAACGACGGCATGGTGGACATCTGGACCGCGGCCGATCTCGGCGTGCCCGACCTGGCGCCCGACACCGAACTCGGCGGCCTGATCCTCGGCCCTGAGCGCACGCGCGGCCAGGTGATCGGCGGCTCAGCGGCGGACGCGGCGAAGGCGGTGGCGGAGATTCTCAAGGCGAGGCGGGTTGTGTGAGACGTAGAGCGTGGAGCGTGGAGGGTAGAGCGATTTCATTCCTCACGCTCCACGCTCCACGTCGGCAAAGGAGCACTCCATGAGCATGGACGATCTCTCCTATCTCCAGGCCCTGATGGGCATGACGGCGGCAGAAGAGGCGGCGGGCGATGCGACCGGCGGCGTCGGCGGCGTGTGGGTCGTCGACCCGGACGGCGTCGCGGCTGCGGCCGCTTATGGCGTCGCGGCTGCGGCCGCTTATGGCGTCGCGGCTGCGGCCGCTTACGGCGTCGCAGCAGACGACGCGATGCTACGCCTGGTCGGCAAGGCCCGCGTCGTGGCTGATGCGCTGGGAAGCTACGTCTACCTGCTGGCGTGCGGCGGCCCGGCGGACGAAGCCGCGCGAGACGGGCGATCCATGCCGGCGCCGACCATGTGCTGACCGCGACCGGCGCGCCCGCGCTGGCTGATCTGGCCGCGTTCTTCCGCGAGCGCGGCCCGCAGGTCGTCCTCTTCCCGCGCACCCGGTGCGGCCGGACGCTTGGGCCGGGGCTGGCGCAGGCGTTGGGGGGCGGCCTCTGCGGTTACGCCGCGGATCTGGCGGTGGACCCGATGTCCCAGCGCATCCTGGCCCACCAGCCGGTGTTCGACGATGCCGCTCGGCAGGTCGTGGTGATCCTGGCAGCGCCGGCCGTGGTCGTGGTGGACACGGCCGCGCTGCCCGCGGGGTTCAACGAGTCCTGGCGCACTGGCAATGTCGAAGACACCGGCTTGGTCTGGCCCGCCGCGCCTGAATATCCCGCGGCTGAGCTGCCCGCGGCGCCGCTGACGCTCAAGAACGCGCCGGTGATCGTGGCGGCAGGGCTGGGACTGGTCGACGAGACCGGCTTCGCCCTCGCGACCAAGCTGGCGGAGGCGCTGGGCGGTGTCGTCGCCGGTGACCTCGGCGCGCTCGGACATGGGGTGGATCACTGAGGATCAGCTCGTCGGGCTGACCGGGGCCAGCGTCGCGCCGAAGCTCTACCTGGCGCTGGGCATCGACGGCGACACCAGCCAGTTCATGGCCACGCAGGAGGCCGGGTTGATCGTCGCGGTGCAGCCCGACCCCGCCGCGCCGTTCGTCCCCGTGGCCGACTACAACATCATCGCCGATCCGGCGGAGTTTGCGGGCGCGCTGCTGGAGGCGCTCCAGACTTGTCAGGATACGTAGCTAGGCTTTTAGGTCGACGTGTTCCAGAACTGGTTGGTTACAAAGGGAGACGCCATCAAAACTTCCTTCTGGGAAGAAATCGTATTCTTGCGTGGTAACGCCGAAACCTTCGACACTGCGGTCCTGGCGGCCGCGCGTGATGCGTGTGCGATGCTCGGCGTACGCGCGATGGCGGTCGAGGTCGCCGGCGACAACGACTCTGCGCTGGCCGTCTACCGGCGCACCGGCTTTGCGATGACCGACCGCAAGCTGATGGTCCTCGCGCTGGCCGCACCTTCGCACGAGCAGTGGCAATGAACAACCAGGAGGGGGAACCATGACGCAGCGAAAAAAGTGGAGCGAGTTGACGACCGGACAACGGATGGCCGGCACGCTCGGGGCCGTTTTGCAGGTCACGTTGCTGGCCGCGGCGCTTTGGGATATGTGGCATCGCCCCGCGGAGGAAATCAAAGGCAACCGGCGGCTCTGGACGGCGGTATCGTTCGTCAACTTCGTGGGACCGATTGCGTACTTCCTGTTTGGGCGCAAGCACTGCTTTTAGGCGGCAGAAATTCCGAATTTGGCGCTGTCACCGTGAGCGGGTCTGTCCGCAGGCCCGTGTGGCGTGGTTTCAGCGAAGTTCAAATGCCGTGGGCGACACCGCGGCCCATGAAAATGTCATTGCGAGGAGGGCCGCAGCCCGACGAAGCAATCTCCACCGCATCGATGGGATTGCTTCGGGGTTGCGACCCTCGCAATGACTGCAAAAGGGGATTGCCCTTCATCCAGCACGCCTCCACACTTGCGCGGCTCGATTGTCCAAAGTCCAACACCAACAGGGCAGGCGCCATGGAAACCAAAGACTCGTATGCCTTTCCGCTCTACCATCGCATCGGGCAGATGGTTCGACCCATCATCGCCTCGCGCTACTGGATCGTCATCGTTCTGATCGTGGCCATCCTCCTGTACCTCCCTTTCCTGCCTTCCGGCTTCTTTCAGGACGACTACGGGCTCCGTCTCAACTTCGCCTCGGACATCTACGAGAAGTACAACATACTGGCGGAAGTCATGCAGAATGGTCCCCTGAACCTATATGGCTTTTCGTGGGATTCATCCCCATGCGAGTTAGTCAGACAGTTGCCATGAGTGAGGTAAAGGTTGAGGTCACCGAGATGACCGAGGATGGGCGGATTGCCCAGGCTGCTTTTACGTTCGCGCATCCCCTGGAAGACAACCGGTACGTTTGGCTACTGTGGGATGAAGCCACTTCAGCTTATAATGGTGTCCAGATGCCTCCGGTCCGAGAGTCGAGGGTGTATCCCTGACACGGAGTCGGAGATGGAGGCGGTCGCGGCCCCGGTGACAACACCCCCGCGCTTGCCGTCTATCGGCATACCGGCTTTGCGATGACCGACCGCAAGCTCATGCCCGCGTTGGCCGCGCCGGCGCACGCGGCAGTAGTCGCTCAACACGCGAATAGTCTGTCAAACACCAACGCCGGGATGCTCTTGCCATTGCATTGATGGGTGTGCTAAAATTGTTCTGAGGGAAGCGATATGATCCTGCCTCCGCTCTGCATCTTTTGCTAGGGCACACCTCGGTAGACCTCCACGTTTGCTTCGGGGTCTCTGCGGTGATCTTATCGGCAGGTCTTCGGCGACCTCGGAGGAAACTCTTGGCGATAAAACGCATTTTACCGTTGCTGACCGTAGCGCTGTTGCTGGCCGCGTGTAACGCCGGCATCGCGCCCGCACCGACGCCGGTGGCTGGTGGGCCAGCAGGCGCCACGGCAACGCTTGGCGTCACGTCGGCTGCACCAACCGTGACGCTCCAACCGACCGCGGTCGCCACACTGATTCCGACGATTGCTCCCAGCGCCACCGCCAGCGTTCAGCCGACGGCGCAGTCCACGGCCACATCGACCGCGACGCCGACGATATCGCCCACCAGCACGCCAACCGAGCAGCTTAGCTTCCGGCCCACCGTTCAGCCGCAGAGCACACCGTTGCCCTCGCACACGACCCTTCAACTGGCATCGGCGCGTTCACACCAGCTCGTGGGTGACTGCAGCACCGCGCGGCGCGAGCTGGCCGACCTGCTGGCGGGGAAACCGACCGCAACCGAGGCATCCGAGGCGCGTTTCCGCATGGCGCAATGCTATGTGCGCGATGCGGCGCCAGACGAAGCGGTGGCGACCCTCTCGGATTTGCTGACCGCCGCGGCGCCGACCGATCCTTACCGGGCGCCAGCAACGTTCCTCCTGGGCGAGACGCTGACAGGGCTGGGGCGCTGGCGTGATGCCGAGGCCGCCTACCTGGCCTATCTCCCAACCGCACCCGAGGTGGCCTACCTGACCTGGCAGCGGATCGGCGCGGCGCGGCAGGCGTTGGGCGATCTGCCCGGCGCTGTGGCGGCGTATCAGTCCGCGCTCAAGACTTCGCCGGATTGGACCAACACCGTCGCCATCCGGCGCGCCCTGGCCGGTCTGGCGCTCCAGCAGAACCTCCCCCGCGAGGCAGTTGCCCAATATGACACCCTGCGCGGCAAAGAAACAACCGGCAGATGGGCTGCCGAGATGCAATACCTGGCCGGGACGGCATTGGCGAAGGGCGCGCTGGCCGCGATTCTGCCGGGGCCAACCGCCGCGGCGCAAGCAACACCAAACGCTACGCCGGCCATCTCCGTCACGGTGACGCCTTCCCTCGATCCGGTACAGGCAATCGGCGACGCCCAGGCGCGCTGGCGTGCAGCAGTCGAGGCAGATGTGACCAGCCCCTATGCGCACTCAGCCATCGTCGCCTTGCTGGACAGCGGCGCTGAGGTCGATGAATATCAACGCGGGCTGGCGAATTACCACAAGGGCAACTACGAGCTCGCCATCGCCGCGTTCGACCGCTTGCTGGCAGCGGAACCGGGCGGGCGGGATGGCGGCGCGCAGTACTACAAGGGTTTGAGCTATCTCGCGCTGGATGACCTGGATCGCGGCATCGCTCAACTGGATGCTTTTGTTGCGGAGCATCCAGCCAGCCCGCTCTGGGCCGATGCCTGGATGGCAAAGGGTCGCGCGCTGGCTCAGGTAGATCGTGACGCCGAGGCGATTGCAGTCTACCGGCGTCTCGCTGAACAGCGCCCCGATGCGCCGCAGGCCCCGAAGGCGCTCTGGCAGGCAGCTTTGCTCGCTGGACAGCCCGGCCCGCAACCCAGCGCCGCCGCTGCCGAGGCGTATCTGGCGCTGGCTCGTGAGTATGCCAAGGCCGACGAGGGGTGGCGCGCCTATCAAAGCGCAGGGTTGACCTACTTCAAGCTGGGTGACTGGCGCCGCGCCGCCGAAACCTGGCGCGAGATGGCTGAAAATGTCAGCCTCCCAGCCTTCACGCGCCCGGTAGCCTACTATTGGCTTGGGCGAGCGCAGGCGGCCGCGGGCGATCAGGCGGCTGCACAGCGTTCCTGGGAGACCGCGCACACCACCGACCCGGAGAGTTTCTACGGGCTGCGTGCGGCCGCGTGGGCGAGCGGGAAAGAGAATCAATGGGAGGGCGGCGCGGGGCTGCCGGCCGCGCAACCGGAGGCCGAAGCCGCCGAGATTGCTGCTTGGCTGCGCACATGGGCGGGCAGCGGTAACCTGGACCTGGCGGACAGCATCAAAAGTGATCCCGACTGGCAGCGCGGCGAGACATTGCTGGCGCTGGGGCTGCGGACCCAGGCTTTGGCCAATTGGGGCCTGGTCCAGAAGCGTTACGAGAAGAATCCATGGGCGCAGGCAGCGTTGGCGCTCGCTTTTCGTGATGCGGGCGCGTACCGGCTTTCGCTGCTGAGCGCCGAGCAGGTGGTGAGTCTTTCCGGTAATTCACTGCGTGAGACACCCCCGGGCTTGCAGCGCCTCGCCTATCCGTTCCCCTTCGCCGAGCTCATCCGCGCCGAGGCCGCGAAACATGACCTGGATCCGCGGCTGCTGACCGCGATCATGCGGCAGGAGAGCCGGTTTGAGACCGGCGCGGCGTCATCGGCCGGCGCGCAAGGGCTGATGCAAGTGATGCCCGGCACCGCGCAGAGCATCGCCGGGCAGTTGGGATGGCCGAACTTCGAGCCGCAGCAGGCGTATTGGCCTTACATTAATGTGGCGTTTGGCGCATACTATGTGCAGCAGTGGTTACGGAACTTCAACGACAGCGTCTTTACCGCGCTGGCTGCATACAACGGCGGGCCGGGTAACGCGTCTGTCTGGCACAAATGGGCTTCACAGGATGATGATCTGCTGGCCGCGCTGATCAACATCAACGAGACGCGGACGTATGTGCAGGCGGTATGGTCGAACTACGAGGCGTATACGCGGCTGTATCCAAAATAAGCAAGGGGAAGGCGTACTCCGCATCCGTCCTGTCCGCACCACGCATCACGCACCACGCATCACGCACCCTTCAACTATCACTACCCCTTAAAAGCACAACTCCCCGGCCCACCCGCCAGGGAATCGTGCTCAGACCTATGTTTTTGGGAGGAGGAACCTGTAAGGCTTGAGGTGTCCCGTCCCCGTACCTTACGATGATGATTATCGCTCAGGTACATTAACGCTACATGAGAGTGGGTTTAGTTTTCGCTCAGAAGATGGGGTTAGGGCGCCACCGTCACCGGCACATCCAGCGGCACGATTTGCCACCAACTGTTGCCTGGCTTCAGGGGGATGTCCTGACCCTGAGCGTCCATGAAGCGGAACGGCGCGTGGCGGTCATCCCGCACCCATTTGCCCTCGTAGACCTGGCCATCGCGCAGGATCTTGGCCGGTCCCTCGCCCCAAAGCTGGACTTCTATCGAAGCATTCGAGCACGGGCCCTGGGTCAGCTTGGTCCCTTGTTCCGGGATCAATGTCTGGACATGATTGGCGCCCAGGATGACCACGTTGGCGGCGGACAACTGCTGGCCGTCGGCTTTGTCAATGGCGGGCTTCCCACCGATGCTGCGGCGCCAGCGGCCCGATTCGGCATCATAGGCCCACCCGATCTTCAAGTGCGGATACATCTTGGTGTAGGTGAAGTCGGCGCGACTAGCAGGTGCGCCGGTCGCGGGCGCTGCTTCCGAGAAGACCCAGGCGGCCGATGGATCCGGCGTCGTAGTCCAGCCCTTTTGCGCCACAACTTTCCATCCGATCGCGGTGTTGGCGAACAGATTGAACGGGACGGCGATATTCGGGTCGCGGAAAAGCGCCCCGCCGCTGCTCTGTGTCAGGAATTGCTTCCCCAGATCCGACTGGCTGAGCTTCTGCTGCACCGGCCCGGACGCGCCTGAGTAGGCCAGGATGGCATCAAAGATCACGGGGAGCTCGATATCAACCAGGCGCGCGCTGCGGACCGAGCCAATCTTGGGCGCGTCCTGGCTCTGATAGATCGCGGTGAAGCGGGTCAGGCAGCCTTCCTTACGGCTTTCGACGACAATGTCCGCCTTGCCCAGGCCCGACTGCGGGATGACGGCCGGGTCATTGTCCACTTTGACCGCCAACGGCCGGCGGTCAAGCACCGTCGGATCGGCGGGGCGCAGACCGGTCAGGATAGAGACGCCGGGTTGGCGCGGCGGTAGCGTGGCGACAACCTTGGCCGAGATCGCTGGATCGGCTGTTTCCGTGGCGGCCGGCGTCGCGGTGGGCGGAACCGACGTGGCGGTCGGCGGCACGGGCGTTGGTGGCACCGAGGTCGGGGTAGCGGGCGGCGTTACGGTCACCTCGGGGTGTGGCGTCTTGGTGGGGGTGGGGGTGGCCTGCGCGGGTGCGGCGCAGCCGGCGGTCACCAGCGCGAGAGCCAGCAGGACGATCAAGCCCGCCAGGGTCAACAAGCGGGTGTGTTGTGAATTGTTCACCGATAACCTCCGGAAGCCTCGGCGATCACGTCGAGGTGGTGCAAAGTCAATGATATTATACACAAGGCCGCTGATTCGTGGGAATCGGCAGCACGTCTGCTATAATCGCGGGCGTGATCGAGCAAGCAAAACCTGATCCAGGGGACGCGGTCCGCCCCGAGCGAGCAGATTCCCCACGCACGCTGGGTGTGATCCTGCTTTCCCGGATCGCGCTCAATCTTCAGTTTCGCGTCGTCTATCCGTTCCTGCCGGCCATCAGCCGCGGGTTGGGCATTCCGCTGGAGACAGCCGGCCTGCTATTGGCCGTCCGCTCGCTGGTCAGCATGGGCAGCCCGCTCTACGGCGCGCTGGCCGATCGCCGCGGCCGGCGGCCGCTCATGCTGGCCGGGCTCGTGGCGCTGATCGCCGGCGCCCTATTGGTTGGCGTGGCGCCGGGCTTGGCTGTGGCGCTGGCCGCCTTCGCGCTCCTGGGCTTCAGCAAGGCCGCTTATGACCCGGCGGCGCAGGCCTACCTGGGCGATGCGGTGCCTTACGAACGCCGGGGCCGTGTGCTGGGCATCATCGAGCTGTCCTGGTCGCTGTCGTGGTTTATTGGCGTGCCCGTGGCGGGCTTCCTGATCGCCGCGAGCGGCTGGCGTTCGGTATTCTGGTTCATCGCCGGCCTGGGCGGCGTCGCCCTTCTGGCCTCCTGGCGCTTGTGCCGCGACTGCGGGCGAGGTGCGGCCAATCGTCCGGTAGCACGCACCGCGCCGCGGCCCTGGCGCCTGCCGGCCTGGTTCACTTTCAGGGTGCTGCTCGTTCTGGCCGTCAGTTTCCTGGTGATCCTGGCCAACGAGTTTGTCTTCATCGTGTACGGTATCTGGCTGGAAACGAATTTCGGGCTGACGGTGATGGCGCTGGGCGTCGCTTCGTTAGTGATCAGCCTGGCAGAGCTGCTGGCCGAGACCGCGTCCGCGGGCATGGTAGATCGGCTGGGCAAGCGCCGTGCCGTCTTGGGCGGGCTGATAGCGCACCTGCTGTCCTATCTGCTCTTGCTGCGGCTGGCCGGGACGCTGGGCGGCGCGCTCACCGGTGTTTTCCTGATGTTTTTGACCTTCGAGTTCACTGTAGTGGCGATCATTCCCCTGGTTTCTGAGTTGGCGCCGGAGGCGCGGGGCGCGGTGCTGGCGTTGAACCTGGCCGTAATGGCCCTAGCTCGGGTGATCGGGGCGCTGCTCGGGCCGCGGCTGTGGGCCGCTGGAGGGCTTGCGACGAACGCGCTGATGTCGGCCGGGCTGCTCGGCGCGGCGCTCCTGATCTGGTGGCTGGGCGTGCGGGAAGGTGCGGAGGATCCGCTCACCGCTCGGCCCGATACATAATAATGAGCGGTGTGCCATCGCGTTCAGCGTAAACAGCCCGCTGGCGCAGTGTCATGCCGCGTTTCGAGGCCAAATCTGCCAGCATGTTCACACGCTCACGGAAGACCGTGTACTCCGGCAGATGCGCCAGGTAGAGGGTATCCGGGTTATCCAGGAGTTGGTTGATCCGTACAGCGAATTCCGGGTCCGGCGCATCGAGGCTGGCGTAGCCGAATACCTCAGTGGGTTGGACGCGACCGGCGGTCAGGTAGCGGATCTGCGCGTCCAGGCCCCAATCCAACGCCACCAGCGTAGGGAATTTTGCTTCGTCCAGGTGCTTTGCTACTGCGTAGATTGCATCTGAGTGTGGGCCATGGCCGCCCGTTGCTGTAAGCGCGCGGTGATACCGGAGATCGGTCACCAGGTCGCTGCCAGCCCAGCCGATCAGTGCAATGATGGCCAGGGCGCGGAGTATCCCCGGCGCCAATCTTTTGCCTTGAGCGGCATCTTCGGTCTTGTCTTCCCCTGCACCCTCACTGCCTGTTCGCATCAGCGCCCCAAACGCCAGTCCTCCTGCCAGCGCGATCAATGGCAGCATCAGGGCGTAGTGCGTGATGAACAGGTCGCTCACCGTAAACGCGCTTTGGGCGATCATCAGCGCGAGCAACAGCAGCGGTGCCAGGGTGCGGACGACCGGCGGAATGCCTGTGCTCGTCCGTCGGACGTGATGCTTGCGGGCGTCCAACCCGCCAGCGATACCCGCCAGTAACACCAGGGTCAGCAGAAGCCAGGGCGCAAGGGCATTCGCGAAGGTCCCGCCCAGATAGGAAAGATGTTGCGCGCGCAGCAGCGTGATGAGTTGGCCCAGCCGCGTCACCAGATTGGGCAGGTAGGCGCTGTTGTTAACACCGTAATAGGACTGGCCCAGATTGCCGAAGATGGCATCCACCGTCCCGTTGGTGTGCAGGTTGAAGGCAATGAGCGGGATCAGGGGGATGAGAAAGCAGACCAAGGCTAAGGCCCAGATTAAGGCCAGCCGCTTCCAGTTTCGAGTTTCCAGCTTTCTGTTGCGGACTTCCAACAGCCACGCCACGCCAGCGACGACGAGCAACGCGCCGATCGCCCATATGAACGATAGTTTGGCGTAGATGCCCAGGCCACAGAGGAATGCGGTCAGCCACAGGTCGCGCGGCCGGCGCAGCTCCCACCAGTGGAGGCCGGTCAGCAGGGCCGCCATAAAGATCAACGCGGTGAGATTGGTGACAAAGACGCCCTGCCGGCTCCAAAAAATGAAGGCCGGGTTCACCGCCAGCAAAAGCGCCGTCGCACTCGCGGCCAGCGGCCCGCCCAGCCGCCAGGCGACCCGCCAGGTCACCATCAGGGTGAGCGCGCCAGTGAGCAGAGACAGCCAACGCAGGGCAACCACGTTGATGCCCCCGATGGCCAGAAACGGCACGGCCAGGGCCGCGTTCAGCGCGCCGATATAGTCTTGCACCATCAATGGGAGCCGCCACGGCCCAAGCTGGACCGCGGCGTCGCGAAAGGCCGTCACCGGTTGGCCGGTGATCAGCTCCATCGCATTCAGCCCGGCCTCCTTGGCTTCGTCATAATGCAGGCCCGGCAGGCGAAGCTGGTACGCGCCGAGCACCATAAACAGGAGCAGGCAAGCGCCGAAGAAGACGCCACCTAGCCGGGTTGCTCGTGTCTGACGCTCAGCATTCTGCATTCCGAATCTTGCGGCCTTAGCGCACGGTCAGCGCGAGGTCTGCCACGCGGCTATCGTAGTCATGGCCGGCGGCGTAGATGGTGATCTTGTTGATGCGCGCCGGCCGCGCGTCCTTCAGCAATTCGAAAAGGTTGGGCGATTCATAATTGTACCACACACCCAATGGGATCTTTTCGCCTCGGGTGTCCGCCGGCGCCCAGGTCACCCCCGAAGGCAGATCCAGATAGTAAAAGCCATGCACCCAGAACTGGTCTTTGTCGTTCACATCGGTGTAGTCGATGCGTACCATCACCGGGTACTCGGAGGCCTGGTAGCCGCCGCCCGGCACGCTTTGGTTCAACAGCTCGAGATCGAAGCGCAACACCAACGAATCATAACCCTCGACGTCCCGGTTAACCTCCTGCACCAGACCGGCCTCGTTGGGCGCGCCGTCCTCCGTCTTGCGCGTGAAACGCACGGATTGCCCCTGCCCGATCTCCTCCAGTGTAATTTTGCCCGGCTCCAGGTTGGCCTGGCTCAGGTTGGTGTAGTTTTGCCAGGAAGGCGAGATTCGACCCTCGAAGCGGCCGTTGAGCACCAAGTTCAACGTATCTGGCACAGGCACATCGGGCGGCTGACCCGCTTTTACGGTTACCCGTTCACCGCCGTTCACTGTGACCTGGCGGCCTTCGGATTGGACCAGGCCGCTGCCGGAGCGCGCCCGCACCTGGGTTTGATCGCCCTGCACCAGGACGTCGAAAGCGCCCTGATCCAGCATCAGTTTAGCCTGTGGCGTCAGTATCTGCGTCTGCACATCACGATTATCTTCGCGCTGGGTTGTGAGATAGATGCGGCCCTTGCGCAGATCCAGGCCGATCTGGTGGGGATCGGTGTTCCATTGAAAGCGCGGGGCGCGAGCTTTTTGCAGGACGATGGCCGTGTTCGGGTCAAGCTGAATAGAGGTGTCAAATCGTTCGCCAGTTGCGTCGCTGCTCAACGTCATGAGCGCCTTGGCCTTATCGTCCGTTACAATCGCGCTGCCTTCGGTTATCGATCGCCGATCCGGGACGGCCACCGGATCGTTCTCGTTCGTAGGCCAGACCTGCACAGTGCCTTGGGTGGCGGTTACGCTCGCCAGCTTGGTGCGGGTGGAATGCAGCATGTAGCTGCGGGTTATCAGCGGCACCGCCACAGCCAGCACGCAGCAGGCAAGGAGGTTCGCGAGCAAGATCAGCCAAGCGACGCGGGTCGGATTCTGGCGCCAGTTCATCATTTATTCCCGGGGTTCTCCGCGCTTCGGCTGATTTGATCCAGCCAATGTTGCGCGTCGCGGTCGGTGGGATCCGTATCGAGGGCGTCACGGAAGTAGTCAGCGGCGCGCCCCGGATCGTCACGTTCCAGAAAAATCAGGCCCAGATTGTAGTGTACCTGCGGCGTCCGCGGGTTCAACGCCAGCGCTCGCTCGAAAGCTGCGATCGCCCGCGCCTGCCGCTCCGACGTGGCAAAAGGGAGTTTGCCCAGATAGGCCGCGGCCAGATTAACCCAGATCATGGGGTCATCGGGTTCCAGCCGCGCCGCGGCTTCCAGCGTTGGGATGGCCCGCTCATGCCGGCCTTGCAAGATATAGGCGCCACCCAAGTTGATGGCGGCTGCGACGTTTTGAGGGTCAAGCTCCCAAGCTTCACTCAGAAACTCTACCGCCTCGCCGGGCCGTTTGGCGGCCAGCAGACGCGCCCCTTCACCCACCAGCCGTTGCGCGCGGGCGGCACGATCGGCTAGCGCTTGCCGGGTCGAATCCGCGGCGCTGCTCGCCGGCCGGTCGCCGCCCGTCGCGGTTTTAGGCAGTTGTGCGTTACGCTTTTTGCTCATCGATCCAGAACTGTGTTGTTGAAATCCAGATCATCTTCTTCGTCGTCGCCGTCCTCTTCCTCGTCTGAGTCAGCGAAGCCGTCCGCATCATCGTCCCAAGCGTCGTCATCGTACGCGCCGTCGTCCCAGTCCCATCGTCGGTTCGTCCCAGTCCCATCATCGGTATCTTCGTCGTCCTCGTCGCCCTCGTCGTCCTCGTCTTCGGCGAAGATCAGATCTTCATCCGCTGCCCCTGCTGCGCGCGAACGATGTCTTGCGGGTCCGTCAGGATAATCCAGGAGCACATCGTCGAGACGCGTGCTGTTGAACATCAACTCCTCGAGCGCCTCTGCCGCGGCCTCGGCCAAACGCTCGTCGTCTCCCGCCACGAGCGTTTCAAGCGCGCGCCGCGCCACCGGACCGCCGATCTTGCCCAGGGCCAACGCCGCGGCTTCCCGCACATCCTTGTCGGTGTCATCCAGCCTTTGGATCAGCGGTTGCACGGCAGCACGTATGGCCATCTCGCCTGCGGCTTCCGCGGCCTCGAAACGGAGCGCAGCCTCGCGGCTGTTTAACTCGGCAAGCACGACCTTACTCCAGCGGGGGTTGGCGCTACGACCCATGGCGAAGATCGCACTCTGGCGCATTAACTCGTTGTCGCTGTAATAAGCGTCGTCGATCAAGGCGTGCAGCTCGGCGGTGTCGGTGTAGGAGAGGCTTTCGAGCACGCGCCGG
Organism: uncultured Chloroflexia bacterium; assembly: GCA_963841825.1. Classification (GTDB taxonomy): domain Bacteria; phylum Chloroflexota; class Anaerolineae; order CG2-30-64-16; family CG2-30-64-16; genus CAWJEL01. The sequence continues at coordinate 89,915 of CAWJEL010000012.1, read as the reverse complement.
CGCACCGATACCGGCTCACCCGACCGCTCCCAGGCCGAGCGTAACGCTGCTTCCGCCTGCCGGGCCGGTTCCTCAGCAATATCGCCCAGGACCCCCAGGAGCACGAAGCGGCCCAGCGCGGTCGCGGCAGTCGAGCGCACTTCGTCGGACGGATCGTGAGCCAGCAGGCTGGACAGGGGCGGCACCAGGCTGGTCCGCTCATCCTCCCACAGCCCTTCGATGGCCAGCCGGCGTATCTGAGCGTCGCCATCGGTCAGGCAGGCGCGCAACACCGCGTGGAAGATGAGGTGGATATTGGTTTCGGCCTGCTCCACCATCACACTGATCAGCTCAAGCCGGCGACCAGGGCTCAGGTCGTGCCACGCAGCGTGGAATTCTGCAACCTGACTTCGGCTCAGATCGGAAATATCGGCCAGATTAATGGTGCGCACCGGCCGGCCTTCATCAGCCAGCAGCGCCAGACAGGATGTAAGCTTGTTTGACATGCTCGTGCTAGTTCCAGTAGAAAGATTCGGGTCGGGCTGCTCGGGCCGAGTGGGCTGACCAACTCGCCGCCCTGTCCATCAGTGCTCAGACGGACAGGGCGGACAAACCACTGATACCGGCGTTCCGGCTGGTCGGCCCGTCCCCACAACCAGGGCGGCATCTGGATGGAGGTCGCGGTCGTGAACAGATCCGACTTTTCTTGGAGCGCGCCCTGCTCGACCCAGCGAATGACCACTTGATACCGGTCATCAGCGGTCATACCCGGCACCGCATCCCAAATCAGGAAGACCTGCGCCGTATCGCCGTGGTACGATGCCTGATCACCGGGGCCGGTCAGCACCGGCGCTGGCAAATAAGGCTCCGGCGTGGGCGGTAACACCGGCTTCGTCGGGGTAGGCGTCGGGAGCGGTTTGGGTGTGGCGGTTGGCGCGAGCGGAACGCCGGCGCCCGGAATCACCAATTCCTGACCGATGCGCAGCGTCGCGTTGGCAGTGATGTTGTTAGCAGCAAGCAGTGCAGCCAGGCTCACGTCAAAACGCAGCGCGATCCCGGACAGGGTATCGCCTGATTGAATGCGATACGTGTTCGCCTTATTACCGGCTGCTGGCGGCGCGGTCGCGGTCGGCGGGGGCACGGTGGCCGTCGGCGGCACAGGGGTTGCCGTCGGCGAAGGCGGCAAGGTCGGTGTTGCCGGTCGTTTGCGGTTGATGTCAGGCTCGCAACGGTGGTGGCCGTCTGTTCGCCTGCCGCCGGTGTTTCCACGCCCGCATTGAGATCAGGCTCGGCCGCAGGGGTCTGGGCAGTGGGCGAATCGTCCTCGCCTGCGACACTAGATAGCTCCGTTTCCAGCGTGCTCACCGTCAGCTCAGTCTCAGCGGTTGGCGTGGGTAATGGAGCGGGCGTTGTCCTGGCGAGAAGTTGGGGCGTGGTCTGCGTGGTCTGCCGTTGGCGCCGGCCCCAGCACTTGTACCAGGCCGGAGGCCTTGCTCTTGATGTCAGCAATCTCCTGGCCCGCGCGCTCGACGGGCATTTTGCCCAGGCTCCACAGCACCACCAACATGGCGATCACGGCAGCCACAAGCCACAAACCCCAGCGCGGGCCGGCCGGCCGCACATCGCGGCCGCAGCGCGGGCAAACCGCTAAGGTTAGCGGCACGCGACCGTGGCAACTGGCGCAGCGTACTGAGGTCGCCTGCCGGCGCTGACGCGCGCCACACTCGGGGCAGATCACCACACCCGTGTGCAGCGGCGTCCCACAGCGTTTGCAATACATGCGCTCTTCCTCGATTATTGCAGATCAGAATCGGATCGCTCCAGGAAATACCGATTCGGTCCGAGTTTGTTACCGGATGCCCAGCGACGGGAATGTCCCGTTGATCAAGGAACCGATCTCTTTGACGGTGAGCAGGCCCACCAGCAGCAGGAGCAGCCCGAAGCCGATCAGGTGAACCATGCCTTCCTGAGCCGGCTCGATGCGCTTGCCGCGGATGGCCTCCACGCCGATAAAGAGCAGGCGGCCGCCATCCAGCGCGGGCAAGGGCAGCAGGTTAGTGAGGCCCAGCGCGGTGCTCAACAGCGCCATGAAATAGATGAGCATCCCGGGGGATTGACTGTCGCGCGCCTCCCGGACAACCTCACCGGTTGTCACCGCGATCCCGACCGGCCCCATAAAGCCCGCATCGGAAAGCGGTTTACCCTCGCGAATCAGGTTAGCCGGGATCGCAAAGGTCATGTAGATGATCTGGCCGACGGTTTGCGCACCCGTCGATGCGGCCTCCCAGGCTTTCGCCCGCCGGCTCGCTTGTCCGATGGCAATGCCCAGCGCACCCTGGCCTGCCGGCGGATTGACACGCGGTGTCAACATGAGCTCGATGGTCTCTGCGGCGTTGGTATCGGGATTAACCCGCACCAGCGTATAGGCAGTGAGCTTGCCGAGGCTGGCCTTGGTCAGATCTTGCAGCTCCGTCGCGCCCGCTACCGGCTGTCCGTTCACGGCCACAATCCGGTCACCCAGTTGCAGACCGGCTGTCTCGGCGGGTGAGCCTGGGACGATGGCCTGGACGACTGCCCCGGGCTGGCTTGCATCAGGCACGCCCTGGGTCAGCGCCAGCGCGGCAAACAGGATGAATGCCAGCAGGAAATTCATGGCCGGGCCGGCGATCAGCGTAGCCGCGCGGGCGCGCTTGGAAGCTGAAGCAAAGCTGCCCGTCAGCGACGGGTCATCTTCACCCCGCATCCGGCAGAATCCGCCGAACGGGATGGCATTGAGCGAATAGACGGTGCCGTCGCGCTCGAACAGCTTGATCACGCGCGGTGGATAACCGAACCCGAACTCCTCGACCACGATGCCATTGCGTTTTGCGACCAGGAAGTGTCCCAATTCATGCACAAACACGATCACGCCCATCACCAGGACGAACGATACGATAGTCAGTAACATCTCAATTCCTCTCAGCTCACGCACAGACGTCCAGCGGGACACCCGTACGGAAAAAGATTATACTCTCGCTAACAGTATCCCGCAAAACTCCTGCGACTTCAGCAGTCTCCATTCCGCATCAGGAAGACCGCATCAGGAAGACCTTCGAGTTCTCGCAGCCCGCAATGGTCTCAGCTTACGATTGGTTTAGGCAGCCACGATGCGCGTGCCGGCGGGCGCCGCCGGATCGACCAGAACGGAGCGTACGAGCCCCGGCGTCAGCCCGGAGATTACCTGGACACAGGCCAGCGACGGCACGGCGCGAACCAGGGCGACCATTTGGCTGACCTTGGCGGCCATCCCGCCGGTCACATCGACCCCGCGCGAGCCGCCGAGCATCTCTGCGAGCAGGGGCAATGTCGCCGGCGTGATCTCATCAATCACTTCGCCCTCGATGCCGCTGCCTGGGTCGGCGGTCAGCACACCGGCGACTTCGCCCACCAGCACGACGCGCTGCGGGTGCAGGCGTGGGGCCAGCCAGCCGAAGATCTCCTCGGTGGCGATGATGGTGCCACCACGCACTTCGTCCAGCGCGACGTCGCCGTGGACGACCGGCGTCAGGCCGTTGTGCAGAGCTACGATCAACGGACGGTCATCCAGCGCCAGCAGTTCCCCGTCGTGGCAGCGCGCCGACGCGGACGGCTGGATGCGCAGCGCCGGCACACCGGCCTCCCACAACGCGTCCACGACCAGCCGATTCAATTCGGCGGCGACGCGGGCCACTTCGGCGTAGCCGCGCCATGCGGCAGGAGAATTCACGCCGTCGCGCGTGCGGTATTGGCGCGCGGTCACGTGGCCGAACGAGCCGCTGCCGTGGCCGATCACCAGCCTTAGGTCGGAGCGCTCGGTCAGCGCCGCGGCGATTTCAGCGACGAGCCGTTGCAGCACGTCGCCGCGCAAAGCCTGCGGCCGCGTCTTATCGGTCAACAGCGAGCCGCCCAGCTTCAGGAAGACGAGTTCGTTCATGCCGTGACCGTCACCGTGTGACCACCACACTGCCATCTTCCACGACGACCCAATCACCGTCGCGGATCAGGCTGATGTCAACCCGGTCAACCATCGGGATGTCGGCGATGATCGCACCGACCGCGACGATCGCCTCGCTCTCGGCGTTGATCAGCGCGGCCGGCCCGTGACCGCCGCGACCCAGCCGCAGGATGGTATACGAGCCGACCGTGCTGCCCTTGCCGGTGGGAAACACGAGCACCGCGCCGGCGATCGATTTCCCCTGGAGCGGATGTCCCGGTTCCAGGACAACGCCTGTGTCAGGATCGACGCCGCCCAGAAAACCGATGGGCGCGGACGACACCAACGCGGGGCCCTCGCCCCGACCGGCTTTGATCACGCGACCATGAAGTATGATGGTGTTGGACACGGATACCTCATTCGTCATTCGTCATCCGTCATTCGCTCGCACGCCGCCTGTACCGCCTGCTGCACCACTTTGTCCATCGCCGGCGGCACGGTGCGGAGATCGAGCAGCAGTTGGTCGGCCAGGATTCGGCCTACCACTGGCGGATCCCCGCGGCGCAGCGCGGCGGCCAACGCATCGGGCGCGGGGGTGGCCACGGCGGTCGCCCATGTCGGCAGCGTCTCGCCGGGCAGCGCGCCGCCGCCGACCGTCGAGGTTGCCTGAACGGCTGTTGCGGGGATGCCGGCAGCTTGTAGTTCTGCGGCGAGATTGGCCGCCCGGGCCGCCAGCTCCTCCAGCGGCGTCGCGATCATGCGCCAGATCGGCACCTCGCGCTCCGCCTCGCCGCGCGCGTAGTGCAGCAGGGTGGCCTGCAAGGCAGCCAACGTGCCCTTGTCCACGCGCAGCGCCCGGGTCAGCGGATGCTGCCGCAGCTCCGCGATCAGGCTGGCGCGGCCGACGATCAGCCCGGCCTGCGGCCCGCCCAGCAGCTTGTCCCCGGAAAAAGTCACCAGGTCGGCGCCGGCGGCCACGCTGTCCTGCACGGTCGGCTCGGCGGACAGCCCATAGCGCGCGGTATCCAGCAGAGTGCCGCTGCCCAGGTCGTCCACCACGGGCAGGCCGACGCCCTGCGCCAGCGCCACCATGTCGGCCAGCGCCACCTCCGCGGTGAAGCCGATCTGCTTGAAGTTTGACGAGTGGACGCGCAGCAGCAGCGCGGTTTGCGGGCTGATAGCGTCTCGAAAGTCGCGCAGATGCGTGCGATTGGTGGTGCCCACCTCCACCAGGCGTGCGCCACTCTGCCGGAGGACGTCGGGGATGCGAAACCCGCCGCCGATCTCAACGAGTTGGCCGCGTGAGATGACCACTTCGCGGCCATGGGCGAGGGCGGTGAGGGTGAGGAACACCGCGCCGGCGTTGTTATTCACCACCAACGCAGCCTCGGCCCCCGTCAGCCGGCAGAGGAGCTGTTCGGCGTGAGTGTAGCGCGAGCCGCGCTCACCTGCCTCCAGGTCGTATTCCAGGTTGCTGTATCCGGCCGCCACGGCCTCCATGGCCAGCCGCGCGGCAACGCTCAATGGCGCGCGGCCCAGGTTGGTGTGGATGATCACACCGGTGGCGTTGATGACCGGAAGGAGCGTACCGCGCGCTGCCGTCTCCAGCCGGCGCGCAGCTTCCGTTGCCAGCGCGGCCGTGGAGGGTGGGGGCTGGCCAAGGACGGCGCGCTCCCGCGCCGCCGCCAGGGTGTCACGGGCCGCGTCCACGGCCAGGGTGCGGCCGTGCTCGATCCCGGCCGCCGCCAGGGGTTCGGTCGCCAGCAGACGGTCTACGCTGGGCAGTCGTCGCCGTCGATCTGTGTCAGGTACAGGTTCTGGCATCGCGCTTCCTTTGTAAGGAAAAGACCAGGCTCTCTTGATGGAAAACCTGGTCTCTGCTCAATCCGTGACACCCAGAGATGCGGGGCGCAGCGTCCGAAAATCATAACGGACAAGATGGGCGAAAAGGGACTCGAACCCCCGACCCCCTCGGTGTAAACGAGGTGCTCTAACCAACTGAGCTATTCGCCCATGCCGAGCGGATTATACGTCCGTAGGCGGTCGCTGTCAAAGGACGGATGGCTCGCAAGAATTCCGACCGCCTGAGGTCGGCCTGTCTACCTCTTGACAGTGACGTCTACAAATTCGTCAAACGAGTTGCCATCGAGGTCTGTGACCTGAATGCCGATCACGTAATCGCCCGGCGCAGCATCGTCCAACTCGATCGAAAATGGCTTCTTACCGAAGATCAGTGTCGTGCCATCGTAATACTCCCACGCGCCATCGGGATCGGTGTCGTACGTCAGCCATTCTTCTTCCACCGTGAACCTATCACCTGCTCGCGGCGTAATCTCACGCGGGGCCTTGGCCGTGTCGCCGGTGTACCCAAACATCCCGCGAAATTCGCCGGTAGCATCGAAGCGCATGAAGGCCTCACGCTTTTCTGCGGCGCCACCCGAAATGTAGGTGCCCCACAACGTATAGAAGGTATCGGTGTCGCTTGCACCGTAGGTGTCGGCCGCCAATGGGGCGAGTTCGAGTGTGTTCCGTCCGTCCGAGATGAAGTTCAGCGTCGGCTCCCAGTCAATGGAGAACTCCAGGCTGCCCTCATCGCCCCACTCCGGGTAGACCACCCCGTCGACTGCACGAGTCTCACCGGCATCAACGAAGTCCACATCGACAGTCTGATATGCATCGGCCTTCTTGTCGTAGTACAACGTGTAGATGTAGACGTACCCGATGTTAGAGCCTTCAATCGCAACATCCAGGGTGACTGAGTCTCCGAGGTGGATCGTATCTTTCGAGGCGGTGAGCTCCGCGATGCGAATGTCCCCGGCGCCTGGCGCAACCACGACGGGCGCCGGTCCCGCGGCAGGAACGGGTGTGGAAACCGGGGCCGCTCCCTGGCTGCCGGCGCGAGGGCTCAAGACGTTCAGGTCCGGGCTCGATACGATGGGCTTCTTGGTATAGTGGAACGTGAGGTAGTCATCCCACAGGGACGCGGCAGCGAAGCGTTTCGCTTCTCTCAGGTAGGCTGGATCCGCGTCCTTCCCGAAGGTCTCTTTGTACAAGGCGGAGTTGGGGAAGAAGATCGACATGCCAGATGCGCCTTCCAGGGTTTCGCCATGCCGCTCCGCAACGACTGCGTTGCGCAACGCAGCCTTCACCCTTTTGGCGGCCGTCGTGACGTCACGGTCATCCACCTGACGCTCGATCTGGCTCATCAAATGCCCAAGGTCTAGGTACGGTTTGGGCAATTTCTCATCGAATGCCGTGACATACGCCAAGCTGTAGCGCTGTGCCTTTGAGACGTCCGCCTGCTTGGCGGCGACGAGCTCGCGCACCAGGTCGTTCACAGCGACATTCAGCGCCCGAAAGGCGCTGAGGTCGTAGGCCGCCAGCGTTACATCTTCCCCCATGATGCTGGCTACCTCTTTCGCCGTGTAGCGCTTATCTTCGTCAAGCTGCTCCTCGACGAGTTCGGTGCGCGCCCGGGGATCCGTTATGCGCCAATCCTGATCGATGTAGGTTTCGACAATGGCTTTGCCCAACTCGCGCCCGGTCCAAGACGGGTTGTCCGCCAGCCGCCGCAGAAACGAGGCGTAAGCCCAGCCGAGGGCAGGCTCGACCTCAGCCGATGCCACAGCATAGCGTGCGTAGGGCGCGATCGCGCTCATCGCCTCCAGTTGACCCATCAAGCAGGCGTCGAAACCGAGCAAATCAAATTGGCCAATGCCGGTCTTGCGCACGATTTGATCCAGCGCGCCGTCGATTTCCAGCAGTGACATCATGCTGCCTTCGGTCGGCGCGTCGTCAGACCAACCGCCCGGCCAGCCCATGCCGTGATCGGACATGATTAACGCGTGTCGTGTCGCCGGATAGGTGCGGATGGCCCACTGCACAAAGTCGATCAACGTCTTTGGATCACCCATGTCGACTTCGCCGAGGTCCGCAATCAGCTTGGAAACTATCTGGCTGCTATCACCCTTCGGATCCTTTTGGACCAGATAACGCCGAGTGCTCGTCCAGTTCCCGCCACCGCGGAAATCGTTCCCGTCCGAGGTGCTGCCGCCTTTATAGCGGTCTATCTGCGCAACAATCGTGATCTTCGCCGTGGAACCCACCAGTTCAGCCTCGTTAAGATCCACGAAGATGTCTTTCTCAAGCACTTCGTCGTCGGCATCAGCATAAAGCAGCACGAGCCAGCTATCCGCAGGCGGGACCGGCGCGGCGAGTACTGGCTGGCCAGGGAATACTACCGTGGCGACCAGTGTGATTGCCACGAACAGAGATGAGACGAGTTTATGACGCACGGTCGATCCTTTATTGTGTGACCAAAGCCCGGTTCACTTCCGGGCAGATGCGCGTGATGGTACGCGAGTGCGAAGATCGTTGGCCCAGCACTACGCAACACCAGGGTTGGCAGCGTGATCATTCTACCTGATAGTGCTCCGCAAAGCCCACTGATCGTGATACGCTTTCAGGCGAGTTCGCTTGGCCGCTTTTCTACTCCAACTCCTGGCTACCGGACCGCATCAGCACCCCGCGGCTGCGACCACCGCCCTCATCCGAGGCGACGTAGCCCATATCTTCGAGTTGTTCCATCAGCCGGGCCGCGCGCGGGTAGCCGATGCGCAGTTGGCGCTGCAGCAGCGAGGTCGAGACGGTCTGCTTGGTTTCCAGCAACCGGAGCGCCTGTTCCAACATCTCATCATGTTCGTCGCCCGCGCTGCCGCCGATCAAACCTTCCCAGGGCGCCGGTTCATCCATACCCGCACTGCCACGCCCGCCGCGGCCGGACTTCCAGAACTCCACGACCGCATCGATCTCCTTATCGGAGACAAAGCAGCCTTGGATGCGGGCCAGTTTGGGCGAGTCGGGCGCCATGAAGAGCATATCCCCGCGGCCGAGCAGCTTTTCAGCGCCCGGCCCGTCCAGGATCACGCGGCTATCTATTAACGAAGTGACCGCAAAGGCGATGCGTGCAGGGAAGTTGGCCTTAATCAGCCCGGTGATCACATCCACGCTCGGACGCTGCGTGGCAAGCACGAGGTGGATGCCTGTGGCGCGCGACATCTGGGCCAGTCGGCAGATCTGGCGTTCGATGTCATCCGCGGCGGTCATCATCAGATCGGCCAGTTCGTCGATCACCAGCACGATATACGGCAGCGCGCCGCCCGCGCGCGCCTTTTTGCTGTTGTACTCGACGATATTGCGGACGCCCGAGTCGGCGAACATCCGGTAGCGCTCGTCCATCTGGAGCATCAACCAGGCCAGCGCACCGGCCGCGTGGGTCGGGTCGGTGATGACCGGGCCTACCAGATGAGGGATGCCATTGTAGCCGGGCAGCTCCACCATCTTGGGGTCGATCATCATCAATTGGACGCTTTCCGGCCCGTTGTTCATCAGCAGGCTGCAAATGATCGCATTGACACATACCGACTTACCCGAACCGGTCGCGCCGGCGATCAGCAGATGCGGCATGCGCGTCAGGTCAGCAACCACCGGATCGCCGGCCACATCGCGGCCCAAAGCTGCCGCCAGCGGAGAGGCGATCGTGGCGAAATCCTTGGATTCCAGGATATTGCGCAGGTTGACTGTGGTCTTAGCCGAGTTGGGCACCTCGATGCCCACATACGGCCGGCCCGGCACCGGCGCCTCGATGCGGAGCGAGGGCGCGGCCAGCGCCAGCGCCAGGTCGTTGTTCAGACGCAGGATGCTCGACACCGTGACGCGGCGCCGCAGCACCTCGCCGTTACGCATCTCACGCACCAGCTCGCCCGGCTCCACGCCGAACTGTGTGACCGTGGGGCCTTCTTTAACACTGACGACTTCCACCGGTATGCCGAATTCTGCCAGGGTCTGCTTGATGAGTTGCGACCGCTGTCGCGCGTCGGTGTTGGCCGTGCCGTTGTTTGGACCCAGCCGCAGCAGCGTCATCGAAGGCAGCCAATCAGGGCGTCTGGGGGATGAGCCACTGCCGGCTTGGCGCAGCGTGGATCGCTCCTGGGGCTTGGACGGTTTGGATCCTCTGGTTGTTTTGCCCACCGCGAGGGGCGCGGGCGCGGGCTGCCTGGGGGCCGCATAGGGTGAACCCATCGCGCGGCTCACCGGCGGTGTCAAATCAGGTTCAAACTCCGGCAGCGGTTTGTGTGTGACCCGGCGCGAGCTGCACGGAGTTCCAGAGCTCTGCGGGCCAGGCAGCCAGTGCAACCACCCAACGCAGGTCGGGGATCCAAGACTGGCGATGCGGACGAACTTCAAGGCGCGCTTGTGCGATCCCCACCCAGGTCGCCAGCAGCCCCGCGCCGCGACGCCCGTTGGTCCAAGCGTCGCTTCCCAGCGTCGTCACATCTTGCTGTACGCGACCTGTCCACCGCGGCGGCAGCGAAACCCAGAGCGCCCAGAGCGCGGCCGCCGTCGCCACCAGCAGAACCAGCCGGGCGCCGACCGTGCCCAGGAGATCAGCTAACGGCTGGGTGATGCCCTGGCCCACAATCCCGCCGCCGACGCCGGTCCAGCCGGCGAGGCTCGGTTGCGTCGTACTCAAATGGAGGAGACTGATGACGGCCAGGAACAACACCTCGCCGCAGACGATAGCGCGCCAGTTTACCTCCCAACCCAGCCGCCCCGCGAAAGCCAACATGACGCCGCCCAGGATCACCGCGGGGACCGCGATGAACGCCCCCCAACCCAGCAGGACGCGCATCGGCGCTGGTCCCCGTGCAGAAGCCAGACCGGGAACCAGCAGCATGAGCGCGATCAGCCCGGCCCCCACCAGGCCCCAGCCGATCAGATCGTTGCGGGAGGTTTTCATGTTTTCAAATTTAAAATCAAATAGCTTCGTCTGACCGGTAGGTCAGGCGGCCGGCCAGGCGAGCGATTGGTTGACGCCGGCCATCTCGGTGCGCGGGTGAACCGGCGCATCGGCAGGGCGCAGCGTCAACGCGATGCGACGTTTAACGCCATCCACCTGCAGGACACGGGCGCGCACCCGATCCCCCTCGCGGATCACGTTGCGCGGGTGCATAAAGCTGCCTTCGGCCAACTCCGAGACATGGATTAACCCTTCCAAGCCCTCTTCCAGGCGGGCAAAGGCGCCGAAGTTGACCACATTCGTGATCACCGCCTCCACAACCTGGCCGATATGATAGCGGATGTCCACGCCCTGCCATGGATCGGTGCGCAGCCGCTTGAGGCTCAGTGCGATCTTCTTCGCCTCGGGATTGACCTCGATCACAATCAGTTCCACTTGATCGCCGGGCTGCACAACCTCGGCCGGTGAACCGACCCGGCCCCAGGACAACTCAGAAATATGAATGAGGCCCTCGAAACCGCCCAAGTCCACGAAGGCGCCGAACGGGCACAGGCTGGTCACATGGCCGGCGCACACCTGACCGGGTTGAAGGTCAGCGAGCAGGGCATCGGCATAATCGTTTTCACGGATGAGGCGCTCCGACAGGATCAGCCGGCAGCGGCTGCGGTCGATCTCAGCCACGCGGACGGTCAGCGTCTCGCCGATACGCGTCGCCAACGCGGCCGCGCGTTGTTCGGGTGATTGCCCCGGCACTGGCGCCAGCAGGTGGGAGGCCGGCATGAAACCCTGGAGGGCGCCAAAATCGGCCAGAAGGCCGCCCCGATTGTAACCGCTGATCTTTACGGGCGTCAGCTCACCGCTTTCCAGCAGCGCCTCGGCTCTCTCCCAATCCGCTTCACTGTCACCTGAACTGGGGCCACCCCAACGCCGGGCGCCGTAAGCTGCGCTTGGCGCGGCCAACGCTGCCACCGCCTGGGGATCACCGCCCGACCACACCGGATCCACTTCATCTTCAACATCGCGCAACAGCGCCACCCAATACCCGTCATCCATGACAGTTTCCTCCTCGACACAATAATAATAGCATATTTTTGAAGTCTATCCCAAAGTTGCCAAGTAACAGGCTGGCGGACCCAGCCACTTGAGAATATCATCAATGCGCCAACGCCAGCGCACCCTGCTCTGCCGCGGCCTCCTCGGCGGCCAGCTTTGCTTCCATCTCGGCCAGGGTCTTTGCCACAGCCGCGATGGCAGTTCGTTGTTTGCGATACAAATCAGACTCGCTCATCGAGAGGCGTCGTGCGATGTCGAACACGCGCTGGCCTTGCACAAAACGAAAATCCAGGATGTTGTATACCAGCCATTCCGGCGCGGTGTTCTTGCGGTCACCGGGAGGGCGTTGACGTTCAATCGCTTCCTGCAAAACGGCACGCAACGCCTTGGTCAGGTTATTGTCGTTGGCGCGCAGCGCGCGGTGGACAAGCCGCAACTCCATGAGGGGGCTTTCGGTCAGCTTGGGGCCGCCCCAATAGTGGTTCAGCGCATTCTTCACCCACTGCTGCCACGTGTTTTGGGCCAGCAGATCGCCGGCATCCGACGGTTTTTCGGACGCAGACATCGGTGGTGCGGACAACATCGGAGCATAACGGATCACGCTGCGCCACTCCTGGATGCGCTCCAGGTCCGGCAGCATCTGCTGCAGCGTCGCAAAGACTCCCTGCTGCACGTAGCGATCGGCGATGGCGACGGCAGCCTGCGTCAGGAGCGCCTCAGCCTCATCTTGCTCGTCTTCATCCATCTCGACTTCGGGCGTCCGGGCCCGTAGTGCCAGCAAGCCGAGCACCTCCGCGCCATCCTGGCTGCGCAGCGGGCACAGCCAGAAATCGGTATCGGAGTGAAACTCCGGTACCGCTGCATCGTTCGGTTGCTCGTTTGCGAATTGATCCCACTTCTCCGCGGCGATCCGGCTCCCAGCGAAGGCGCGGGCAACCGCAGTGTCACCCACGTTGACTTCCACCTGCAGGCCGGCATCCGTCTGCACCAGCACGAAACCGTTTTCAACCCGGAACAGCTCGCACAGACCGATCAGCATGTTCGACAGGAACTGGCGCAGGTCACTGCTGGTCATCAGCCGGCGGTCGAGCGTCTGAATCCAGGCGATCTCTTCCTGATCTTGCGGGCTGAGGAACCGGTCGATCCAGGGTTTGGCGATGTTCACCGCCAGTTGGCCCAGCACGATGACGCCCATCACGGCGAAAATCACGGCCGTATCGCGCGGCAGGCCGAGGATCACCTCCACGCGCGGGATTACCAGCATCACGGTAATGACGAGCGTACCGACCACCGGACCCCGCAACAGATAGTGCGCCAGGTCGTGCTTAACCACCCGGTCGGGTGAGAGCACGCCGTAGTACGCCACGCTGTACGCCATCAGCACCAGCATGGTACCGATGAGGATGTTGGCAGCCATCACCATCAGGAGAATGACGATAGTGGGGATGCGCTCCACCAGCCCAGCGGTCAGCCCGGTGGTGACCAGATAGGGAAACACCGCCAGCCCAGGCGCGGCAAAGGAAATCGTCAGATAGGTCATGCGCCGGCGTGAAGCTGGCGTCAGACAGCGCCGCCGCGCCCGGATGATGTTCCAGGCGCCATAGGCCGCCGTGACGCCGAAATACGCCACGAAGAGCGGGAACAGGGGCCCAGCCACGAGCCGATTGATCGGCGGGGTGAAGATCCCATGGGTCACCAACAGGTCGGTGAACAGGGCCAGGAACACCAGCACGAGGCTGGTCAGATAGCTCAGCGCGACCACAACGCGCCGTCGCGCTGAAAAATGCCGCGTTGACTGGAGCACCGCATCCGAAAAGTGCAGATAGGCCGCCGGCACCAGCGCGATACCGATCCACTGGACGCGCAGCCAGACAACCGCCGCGTGATCGGATGTTGCCCTCGGTATGACAATGTCACCGGCAAAAACGATCAGCACGCAGGCGAGAAGAACGCTAAACGATTGGGCCACCGCACTGCGCAGGTTGTGGGTCAGCATGTAACCCAGCAACGAAAACGCCGTGATGACGATGGCCGAGGAGAAAATTAGATTGACGAAGCTGAAAATCACGGGCCAGGTAAGGCCCGAGAGGTCACTCATACCTTAACCCACGCACAAAGTACAACCCGATGTCCCGATTCCGATAGAACTGCTCATTGTAGCCACAAAATCGAAACCCCTGTCGCGTCAGGAACTGAATGGCCGGGTAGTTTTTGCTTTGCACGACCGTCATCACATGGGTGAGCCCGAGCTGCCGTGCGTGTTGGAAACCGCGGCCCAGCAGCGCGGCGCCGATCCCCTGCCGGCGGTATGAGGGTGATACAATCAGGTGATCGATCCAAGCGAGGCCCTGGTCGGGCTGACTCTCCTGGTTGATGTACCCGCGCACCTCTGAAGCCTCGGTAGCTACCAGGATCAAGTCGCCGCGCTCCTGGTGCGCCAGCAACGCCTCGCTCCAGCCGGGGTAACGCACGCGCATGTTTCGGGGCAGTTGCACCGTCTGAAAGCGTGTCATCACCCCGTCTCCATCACCTTGTTGGCTCACTTGCCAGACGTGGTCGGTCTCGTAGGAGCCATCCAGTGTTAAGCATGCGGCAAGATCTCGAAGGTCGGCGCGGTAGATATGCATGATTGTGATTCATCCAATCGGTTGGGAACAAGAACGTCCCGATTTTAGCACCGCGAGCGCGGTTTGGCAAACACGGCAAAGAGAGACATCTTACAGTCAGTCGGTGCGCGCCATCTTATACTCTATAAAACATAGCCATTTTCGCGCACGCGATGTGTACTTTTGAATGACGGTTCGTTTGACAGCCGAATGGCGTCAGTGTTATCATTGTCAACAACTCTACGTGCAGTTTCCTGTAACTTGGTTGCACGCAATGCCGCGTGTGTAACCGATGCTGTGCGCGGCGTCTGAGATGGTAGGATCGAGAGGGGGTGATGCTGACTTGCAAGCGGTTTGGCCGGCCGATCGAAGCTGATACCCGCTGTTCCATGTGTATGCCCATCTTATTTGGAGGAGTCCCATGAAAAAACTATTCGTAGTTCTCAGCCTGCTGCTCGTCGTCATGATGCTGGTGACCGCCTGCGGCTCCCAAGCGACCCCTGCCCCCGCTCCCGCGCCGACCACAGCCCCCGCGGCTGCGGCCGAGCCAACCAAGGCTCCTGCGGCCGAGCCGACCACAGCGCCGGAACCCACTGCCGCCCCGAAGCCTGTTGAGCCTACCGCCAGCACGATTGCACTCTGGCACGGGTGGACCGGGGCTGAAGCGGATGTTCTGGCCGAAGTCCTCACTGCGTTCCAGGCCGCTAACCCGGGCGTCACGGTGGAGACATTGGCCGTACCGTTCGATCAGTTGAAGAATAAATATACCACCGAGGCTTCGACCGGCGGCGGTCCCGATCTGTTGATCGGTCCCAAGGACTGGATCGGTGAGCTGTCACAGGCCAACCTGATCATGCCGCTGGACGACGTGGCTGACAAGATTGGTTTGAACAACCTGAACCAGTCAGCAGTGGATGCCAACAAGTTCCAGGGCAAGGTATGGGCCTTCCCGGAGTCGACCGAGGCAGTGGCGCTATGGTACAACAAGGACAAGGTCAAAGAAGCGCCCAAGAGCGTCGATGAGTTGCTGAAGCTGGCTGCCGAAGTCGGCCTGGCCTACAACAGCGGATTCTACCATTCCGCCGGCTTCCTTCTGGCTGAAGATGGCAAGATTTTTGACGCCAACCAGGCGTGTGCGCTGGACCAGGGCAACTCGGTGGTGGACGCGCTGACGTTCATCAAGAACGCCAAGGATACGCCCAACGTGATTGCTGACGCTGATGGTGGCAAGCTGGACGCGGCATTCAAGGATGGCAACGTCGGCTTGGTCTTCAACGGGCCGTGGGCGACTGGCGACTACGTGAAGGCGTTGGGAGCGGACAAGCTGGGGATCGCCGAGCCGATCGCGATGGGCACCGGCAAGTTCGCGCCGTTCTTGGGTACGAAGAATATCTTCCTGAGCGCCAATAGTAAAGGTGGCCCTGCACTGGACTTCATGAAATTCATGGCGGAGCCGACGACCCAGGCGATGCTGACGAAGGTTGGGCACATCCCATCGAACCCGAGCGTGAAGGTCGATGATCCGTTCATCGCCGCCTTCCTGAAGCAGACGACCTCAGCGAGCTACTTCCCGAACGAGCCGGAGATGGGCGCCGTCTGGACACCAGGCGCTGACATGATCACCAAGGTCATTGAGGGCAAGTCTACCCCGGCGGATGCCGTGCAGGAAGCGTGCGCGACCATCAACGCGGCTAACAAGAAGTAATACCTGGTACTGACAGGGGAGGTGGCCACGATCCACCTCCCCTGTTGCTCATTTAGTAGTTGCCGTCCTCAAAGCTCTTAACCAACGACGGAGAGACCCCCATGGCGACTGCACAGCTCACCAAGACTCCCCCCCAAGCTTCGGCCAGTGACCTGGCCAAGCGAGAGCGGCGCCGGATCTTGCGCACGGCTCTCATCTACATCTTGCCTGCAGCCATCATCATGCTGCTGATCACCTTCTGGCCCCTCATATACCAGCTTTGGATGAGTTTCACCGAATACAGCAATCGCAACCTGAGAACGACCAACCTCCTCCTGCAGATGTGGGGCACGATGACGGGGAACCTGGAGGCATACAACTCGCCCCCCTGGGTAGGCCTGAAAAACTATATCATCACGCTGAACGGTGACCTCGGCAAAGTACTCACGGGTTTCGACTTCTGGCGGATTTTGCTTTTCAACTTTGTATGGACTTTTGTCAACTTGGTGTTCCACGTGAGTATCGGTGTTGCCGTGGCTGTGCTGCTGAATCAGGAAGGGCTGAAGCTCAAGCGGTTCTATCGTTCTCTTTACATCATTCCCTGGGCCATGCCCGGCCTGGTGTCGGCGATGATCTGGCGAAACATGTTCGATGACCAATCGGGCGCCATCAACCAGCTTCTGAAGTCATTGGGTCTGCTCGGCAACATCCGTTGGTTGCAGCAGATCGATCCGCCGTTGAGTTGGATTCCTCCCTATGTGCGTGTTCCTGAGGGTTCCAACGCCTATTTCTTCCTGTTTGTGTTGATCATCCTGCTTGTCGTGCCCTATTTCTTCCGCTGGGTACGCCAGCACTGGTTGCCCTTCACCATTGCCTGGTGGATCGGCATGGAACTTCTCTTTGTGGGCGTTTTACCTCTGCTCCTCGGGGGGGGATCCCAATCCGCTGAAGTTGTGCCCCTGGGCAGCGTGTTTCCTTTGTCGTTCTATGCGGTCCTCATGACCAATGTCTGGTTGGGGTGGCCGTTCATGATGGCCATTGCCACCGGCGCGCTGCAGAGCGTCCCTCGTGAACTGTACGAGGCCGCGGAGGTCGATGGCTCGACCGGCTGGCAGTCGTTTCTGGAACATCACCGTGCCAATGATCCGACCGGCGATGATCCCCGCCATCATCATCGGCATGATGATGACTTTCAATCAGTTTAGCGTGTTCTACTTTGTCTCCGGCGGCGGGCCGCTGCACCAGACCGAGATCCTGGTGACTCAAGCCTACCGTCTGGTCAACGAGACGACCGTCAACTTGCCCGGCGTCGGCAACGTCCGCCCCTACGGGATCGCGGCATCATTTGCGTACATCGTGTTCATCGTCCTGGCCACGATCACGCTCATCACCAACCGGGTCACGCGCGCGACCGAATCCTTCTCCGACTAAACACCGGCCTGCTCAGCGCTATGGGGAGGAGATCTTACCATGATCGGCAAAATGACACGCAAGAAGCAAATCATCTCCCAGATACTGGCGATCCTCGTGTTGCTGGCCGTGATCTTTCCTGTGCTGTGGATCATCTCGATGGCCATCGACCCGCGCGATGTATCGCGGCCCTCATCACTGATCCCGCCCGGCGCCTCGTTGGGCGCATTCGCCAAGATCTTCAGCAAACCCACGTCCAACCCGGTGACCTTCCTGGAGTTGCTGCGCAACAGCACGATGCTGGCAGTAGGTGTGTCCGCGTTGACGGTGTTGATCGGCACCACCGCGGCTTACGCCTTCTCGCGCTTCCGTTTCCCCGGCCGACAGGCGGGGATGCTGGGGTTTATCATCGTCCAAATGTTACCTAGCGTGGCAACCGTGACCGCGCTGTTCGTCTTGCTGAATATCGTGCTCGGCCCACAAGTACGCAACTCGATCGCAGGCGTCGGCGTGGCCATGATCGCCGGCGCGCTGCCGTTTGCGATCTGGAATATGAAGGGGTTCATCGATACCATCCCCATGGAGCTGGAAGAGGCGGCCTACATCGACGGCGCCTCGGCCAACCAGACATTCTTCCGCATCATGTTGCCGCTGGCGCTCCCGGGCCTGGCTGTGACAGCGCTCCTGGGCTTCATGGCGGGATGGACGGAGTTTGTGCTTTCC
Organism: uncultured Chloroflexia bacterium; assembly: GCA_963841825.1. Classification (GTDB taxonomy): domain Bacteria; phylum Chloroflexota; class Anaerolineae; order CG2-30-64-16; family CG2-30-64-16; genus CAWJEL01. The sequence continues at coordinate 71,709 of CAWJEL010000012.1, read as the reverse complement.
TGGCAGTTCATCTCGAACCCCAAGTGGTTCACGCTTTCCATGGCGTTGTACGGGATGCAAGGACAATACGCAGCCAACACGCCGTGGTCCCAGTTCGCGGCCATGAGCATCGTCGTGTCGGTACCTGTTGTGCTCGTCTTCTTCGCCCTGCAGAAGTATATCGTGGGTGGCCTGACGTTGGGTGGCGTCAAAGGCTGATTTGACGATCGGATGCTGCAAGCAAATCAGACGCCACCGAACAAACGTTTGCATCTAAAAGGAGGGCTACACTTCTGCGCAGCCCTCCTTTCGTGTATTTGTTGCAAACCTGAGCATGAAGCGATTGCAACGCAGGTCTGTACGTCACCCTGATCATGGCGGTCCTGGTGCTCGCCCTGGGCCTGCGCCTGCGCGCCGCGCAGCTTCTGCAGGTGGATTACGACGAGGACAACTACCTCGCCGCAGCACAGCGCTACGCCCAGTTTGTCGCTGCAGGTGATGTGCGGGGCATGATTGACTATGCCTACTGCTCTGAACATCCCCCACTCGCCAAGCTGGCCTTCGGGTTAGCCATTGCACCGTTGCCACAGACCCCGCTGCTCGTGGAGCCGCCCTCGGGCGGCCCGCGCGTCAACAAGTTGCCCCAGCCGCATATGCGTGTCGCCCGTGCGGTAGCAATCCTCTTCGGCACGTTGGAAGTGTTGGCGCTGGCGAGCCTCAACCCTGTAGCCGGTCTATTCCTGGCGATCCAAACCTGGGCTATTAAGTACACCAGCGAGATTATGCTCGAAGCGCTGCCATCGCTGACGAGTTTGCTGGCGGTGCTCTGTTATGTTCAGGCCAAACGGCGCGCGATTTCGGCCAGGAATTCGGCTGCCAAAGGCTGGCTGCTGCTCTCGGCGGTCGCCCTGGGCCTGACTGCAGCCTCGAAGTACATCTATTGTGTGGCCGGAGTGGCGATCGCGGTGGATTGGATGGGCTCACCCTGGGTTTCTCGCACGTTGCGCGGGGTGCAAGCAGACCCGAAAAGCACGCGGAGACAGACAGATTTGGCGCGTCGCATGGGGGGGCTGCTGCTGTGGGGACTGATCGCTGCCGGGGTGTTTCTGGCCGCAAATCCGTATCTATGGTCAGATCCGATGCATCGACTCGCTCAATCGGTGCTATTCCACCCTGGGTATGCTCAGAGCGCGCTTGTCGAAGAGGCAAACGAACCGGTCTGGAAGCCGTTGGTGTGGTTGGTGCGATCCATCGCGTGGCCGTCGGAAGTTTTCCTGGTGAGACTGGATACGTTGATCGCGCTGCTGGCAGCGGTCGGACTGACGCGGCTCTGGCGTAGCCAGCGCGTGTTCGCACTCTGGCTCATCCTTGGGGTAGGCTTTTTATTGGTGTGGCCCACCAAGTGGCCGCAGTATATGAAGACGGTCTCTGCGCCGCTCTGCTTGGCCGCGGCCGAGGGATTCCGCGGATTCGTGGGGGAGCCCCTGTTGCGATGGTGGCGCCAATACCGCACGCAGGCTAGCACGCGCCTGGGTTCCGAGCAATAATCGCTTTCTGACTGCTACGCTCAATTCTCCGGCGTAGGCGACGGTGGGCCGCCACCCATATCTTCGATACACGCCTCGGCGTCGGCCTGCATGGCCGCGGCCGCGTTTTCCGGCGTCCGCGCGCCGGCCATGACCTCGACTAGGTGGGCGTCGATCCCGCTCCAGACGCACGCCATGTCCAGTGCTGGCGGCACCCCGCGCGCCACGCGCAATTGCGTCATCGCGCCGGTCAAGATCGGATCTTCGGTGATCAGATCGCTCCCTGCGACTGCTTTGAAACTAGGCAGGCGCTTCGTCTTTGCCAGCCATTGGCCCTGCGCGTTGGCCGAGGTCATAAACTCGATGAAGCGGGCCGCGGCATCCAGCGCCGCGCCCTCGGCCTTCTCGCTAATAAACCAGTAACGGCCGGTTGCCATCGACGCGGGCTTCAAGCCCGTGGCGCTGACGACGGGCAGCGGTGCGACGCCCACGTCGATCCCCAATCCAGTGTAACGATCCAGGTTCCAGGTCCCGTCGATGATGTACGCGGCCTTCCCCTGGCGGAAGTAATCGAAGGCAGCATCGTAGTCCGCCTCGGCGGGCACGACACCGTGTGTGGCTTTCAGATCGTAAAGAAACTGCAAGGCGTTGGTCATCTCCAACGTGTCCAGCACCGGCCGGTCGGTCGCATCCATCGGCCAGCCCCCGAAGCCGGCCAGCCACGGGATCAGCCAGTACGCTTCATTGAGAGGATAAGCCAGGCCGTATTGTCCGACCCCCGCGTCGGTGAGAGTCTTGAGTTGCGCGATCCAGGCGTTGGTGTTCGGGGGCACGTCAGTTACCAGCGCCTTGTTGTAAAGCAGCATCAGGTGGTTGCCGTAGTTGTCCGGCAGGCCCCACAGCTTGCCCTGCGTCGTCGCCCCGGCCAGCGCGCCGGTCAGATATTGATCCAGGGCGTCCTTGCTGAAGATCTCGTCGAGCGGGCGAACGATTGTCAGCTCACTGAACGGCCCGGTAAACTCACCCGGCGCGCGCACCAGCTCAGGCGGTTGACCGTTGAGTGATTCGGCCCGAAACTCGTTGCGCAGATCGTCGTAACTGTAGTGGATACGTTTCACCGTGATGGCGGGGTTGGCCTGCATGAACTCCGCAGCCAGTTCATCCAACAGCACATCAGCGTCGTCGCTGTCGGTTTCCCAGTAGGTGATGGTGATGGGGCCGGAGGGTGTCGCGATTGCGCTGATCGTTGCTGGCGCGATCGGTTCGTCTGTCGGGGCAGGCGCAGGCATCGGCGTCCGGCCGACCGAACAGGCGGCCAACGCCACGCACAAAAACAGGGCCAGCATGACACCGGACGCCACGGCGAACACCGCGGATGCGCGCCGGGAAGCCGGGCGGACTGACCTGCCGGCGCAGTCGCTTTCAGGATGGTCGTACAATGACAAGCTCCCTCACGATTCCGGGATCGGCGTCCGTACGCCGTCGCGGCATCGGCGATTATACTGTGGCCGGCATGTTCTGCCAAGAAGTTGCTCGCCGCAAAACCCGCAGCGCGCGCAGCGTGACCCACTTGCTCGGCCCGCCCTTCTGCTCGACGTCCTGCCACAGCTTGCCGTTGTACGAGTATTCCATCTTCCAGCGGCCCGCGGTGTCCTGCTTGGCGAGCAGCCATGCCAGCGCGTTCGCCAGCCTGGGATCGTCGCCGCGGCCAAGCGCGACCAACGCCTCCAGGTTTTGCAGGACATCGGTCACATAGCCCAGCGGATAGCCGAGTTGGAACCAGCTTCGGCTGGGCGGCCGCCCGTCCCACGTGGGGTAGGTGGCCGTAGCAGGATCTCGACTGAGCAGGAAGTTTTCCCCGATGGCGATCGCAGCCTGCATCATCGGCGTACGGGCAGGCTCGGGGACCTTGCTCAGCGCCAGCACGGCCTTGACCGCACCCCAGGCGCACGGTTTTCGACTGTTGGCTGCGCATTCGAAGCCAGGTCCGCTGTTGCCCCCTTTAAAGTAGCGCACCACTTCGTCCTCGCCCGTCTTAGTCCCGCGCAGCGGCGCTTCGTCCGCGGGCACGATCCCCTCGCCGGTGATGCTGCGCGCTAGCCAAGCCAGCGCCGCGCCCAGCCGCGGGTCATCCCGCCAACCCAGGTCGATCAGCGCTGCGCCCAAGTTGCCGCCCAGACATTGGATCATCCCCATCGGGTATAGCTCCATCACCGCGCTGAAACCGCCGTAGGGGGCGCGGGCGCGGGAGTGGTCGAGCACGTAGTCGCACCCGCGGCGCACAGCCGGGTCGCGGCCATCCGCGCCAAACATGGCCAGAAAGGTCACAGACCAAACCGTGCCGGTATATTTGCGCGCATAGCCGACGCCCGGCTTGTCCCAGTAGCCGTCCGGGGCCTGCGCGTCCAGGATCGCCCGGACGGGGCCGGTCAACATCACAGCGGCCTGTGCCTGCCGGAGCTGGGGATCGTCCGCCGGATGGTCGAGCAGGTCGCGCAGGGCAAAGTAACGCACCCCCGGATTGGCCGGATCGGGTTCGAGCAGCCAGGGGAGTGGGTCGCCGTTCAGCTTTGCCGGCCATTCCATAGCATCACCTCCCACGCGAGTGTTGCTTCAATTATCGCGTATCGCGCTGTCGTCAAGCTGCGTAATGCCTGGCAATGCCTTGTCAGCGTATCGGCCTGAATGACTGACAGAACTTGGCAACCGGTGTGAAGTGCCGCGGATTTACGCGGATCCACACGGATTTTTGGCTTTTGATCCGCGTACATCCGCGTCTATCTGCGGCTGAACGCGCCGCATTATTTGCGCGCGAACGCCCGGACCGCCGCTGAGATCCAGAACAGGCACCACGCGCCGGTGAGCATCCCTGCCAGCGGGATCAGGCTCATGTTCATGATCGGTTCGTACGTTACCTCATCGCCGCGGACGCGGATGTAGCCCTGCGGCTTCACCCAGCCGCCGCCGCCCGCGCCAGCGCCCCCGCCTTCACCCTCGCTGGGTGGGGTCGCCTCGGGTGAATCTTCCGCGGCCGGCTGGTCCGCGGCCTGGCCCGGCTTCTTGCCCGGCCCCCGGCCGTAGCCCGACCCGTAGCCGAAGCCGCAGGCGACGGTTGCGACCGGGATCAGGGTCGCGTCGCCTTCCTGGATCGGTTCGCCGAAAGCTGAGCCCACGTTCAGACGTTTGAGCATGTCCTCGATCGGTGTGATGTCCACAGTTGGTCGTTCTTCCATTTCTTGCCTCCCTTTCTCAGGCACGCCGCCCTTGCAGGCGCGCGATCAGAATCAGCACGGCGCTGCCGGCGGCGATGAAAGCCGCCAGGACAGCCATTCCGCGCAGAGCCTCCGCGGTCGAGTCGGTCATAGCGATGCGTCGTTCGGCCCCGTTTGGCTCGCTCACGATGACTTCCAACGGTGTCAGACGCAGCCATGCGCCGGCCCCACCGCCTGAAGGGCTGGCGTTCTCACTGCGCTGGCCTGTCAGCCGCGCCAGCGGTTGGACCGTGCGCCCACCGACCGTGATCTGCGGGCCCGCGAACTGCTCATCGAGTTTTATCGTTTGTGTGGCTTGGTCTGTCATTGGCATCTCCTTCGAGTGGGTGTCACTCAGCAATACGCAGTCACAAGGCGTGGGTTGCTCCGTCGCCGCGCAGCAACGCCAACAGCCGTTCCTGGTCGCAGCGCGGCAAACATAACGCCGCCCGGTCGAGCCGCCCGCGCCGGATGTAGGCCAACGTTTCTTCCTCCAGCCAGGAGGCGTGTACCGGCGTCCCCTCCAGGTCGATCAGTTCGGCGTTGACCACCTCGGTCGGGATCCAGGCTTCCGCTTCGCGGCGCTCCAGCCGGCCCATGATCTCGACCTGGACGCCGTCGAAGTCAAACCTGCCGAAATGCGACCGATAGGAGCGGCCCTCTTTCAGCGCCACCGGTTCGACGACGTGCGCGGCGAACAACTCAGCGAAGCGATACGCGCCACCGGGGTCGGTCTCGATGTCCAGATCCTTCACGGGGAGCGGCAGGCCGTGCAACGCCAGCGACGTCCCGCCGACCACGGTGTATGTGCACGTTGGCCTCAGCCAGCCGGCAGGCGATCTCACGCAGGACGGGCCGCCAGCGCGGGTTGCGCGCCACCACCAGCAGATGCTCGATCGCGCCGTGCAGCGAGGGATCGTGGGCCACGCGCCAGTTCGCCTCCACCCACCAGTCCCACGCCGGGCCGGTGAGACCGTTCACTGCCTGGTCTTCGATGACGCTGACCAACCCTTCGGCGCCCAACACGGTCACGACCTCAAACCCGGCCTCCCAGCAGAGCGGCGCAACCTCCTCCGGGCGGGCGAAGTAAGCTGTGAAGGTCGGGGCGCCGGACGTTGTGGGCGGCAGCACGCCGTCAGTCTCGATCCGTTCGTAGAGGCCGGGCCTGTCCACCGGCTCGGTGGGGCAGCGGACTGCCATGTCGCGATGTGCGGCATAACGCGTGATGAAGGCAGCGAAGAGCGTTCCGCCGGGCCTGAGCACGCGCCGCGCCTCCGCCAAGGCCCTGCGCCGTTCCGCCTCCTCGAACAAGTGGTAGAGTGGGCCCATCAGCAGCACGGCGTCGAAGCTGTGATCGGCAAACCGTGAAAGGTCGAGCGCGGTGCCCTGCTCGAAGCCGGCCAGCGTCACGCCTGCTTCAGCGGCCTTTTCCCGCGCCAGCGCCAGGTTGCCCGCCGAGAGGTCGAACAGGGTGACGTCATAGCCCCAGCCCGCCAGTTCGACCGCGTAGCGGCCCGGCCCGCCACCGCAATCCAGGACGCGCGCCGGTGACGGGGGCAGGTGCTCGCGTAACGCTCGCAGGGTGATATAAAACTCGGTGCGGTGGCGGTCCATGCGGCCCCGCTCGCGTTCGGACATCGAGTCGTAGAGGAGCGCAACCGCCGCGGCGTCCTCGCCGATCATCGTGACCTCCGATCCGGCTCACCGAGCGACGGTCGAGCCAATTCGCCTGCCTTCACTGCACAGCTTCCACGACGACCGCGGTGCCGTAGGCCAGCACCTCGGTCATGTTTTCCGCCAGCTCGGTTGCGTCGTAGCGGATACCTACAACGGCGTTTGCACCCAGCGTTTCGGCATGCTGGATCATCAGATCAAAGGCCTCACCGCGCGTCTCTTCGCAGAGCGCGACGTACTCGTGGATCTTCCCGCCGCCGATAGTGCGCAGACCCGCGGCAAACTGGCCAATCCAGCCCCGTGAACGCACCGTGACGCCGCGCACCACGCCCATTTGTCGCACGATGCGGTAACCATGGATGTCGAAGGTGGTGGAAGTGAATTTGGGATCCATCGAACCTCCTTGGTTCAGTGGCGATGGGGCAGCCTGGTGTTCACTCTTGTGATGTCTAGTTTAGCACGTTATGGAACCGATCGCAATAGGTTGAAGATGTTTTTCCGGCAACGGGTCCTTTGGCCAGACCAACCGGCCGTGCTATACTTTCGCAACGAAAAGACGAGATTCATGACAGCAACCGACAGCGTGGTAGAAGGCCGGGGCGATTAAACCGGCATCAACCGCAAGACATCAAAACTCACTTTACCGTGGAGTAAGAACCATGAAACTTCGTTCGCTCGAAAAAGCCGCCAAGCTCCCTCAAAACCCAGCGACCTGGCAGGCCACCGTGCGCCCCGCGCCCGCCTGGATCGCGCCAAAGGATCAGCCCAAGTATCGCCCGTACCTGGTGTTCGTGCTCGATACGGAAAGCGGCGCCATCCGCATGCTCATGCTGGAGGAACAGCGTCCCGCGCCCGAAGCCATCTTGTCGCTTATCGCAAATGCCATCGTAAAGCCCATGATGGGCGTGGGCGGCCGCTATCGTCCGGCACGCATCATGATCGATGACCAGGAACTGGCCCAGGCACTCGCGCCGCAATTGGCTGAGATCGGTGTCCGCTGCGACTATGCGGCCACGCTGCCGGCCGTTGACGCGGTTCTACGTGAGATGAGCGCGCATCTGAACCAGGGAGAGGAGCGCCCCGGGTTGCTGGAGGTACCGGGGATCACGCAGCCTTTGCTCGGTGAATTCTATGCCGCGGCGGCCTACTTCTACCAGCAAGCACCCTGGCGTTGGGTTGACAACCTGGCCGCCATTGAAGTACGTTATCCGGCCACCGGGCAGGCAGTCTACGCCGTCATCATGGGGTTCGGCGGCCAGGAGTTCGGCCTGGCCGTGTTCCTGACCGCAAAAGACCTCGGCCTTCAATACTCGAATCTGGAGCCGGATCAACTCATGCAGAAAATGACGGCCTTGAGCGTCACCTACGGTGAATCCGATTTTCTGCCGTTCGATGATCTGGACGCGATCACCAAACACGGTTGGCCGGTCGCTGGGCCGGATAGCAGCTACCCGTTGGTGCTGAAGAACATTCCGCCGGGCGAACTCATCGTGCCGAGCAAGGAGGAGCTCGCACTGCTCGCTGCGATGCTGCGGACCCTGCCCGATTTCGTTGCACAGCATTTGCGCGGCGAGGGCGCAACTCTGCGCGCCGCTGAAGCGGCCTTTGCCCTCCCCAACGTTCACGCCAACCAGAAAATCGCGTACCGGTACCCGGTGGACCTACCGGAACTGGCGTCCTTGCGCGAACAGATGGCGGTGAACGACGACGAGATGGAAGCGATGATCGAGGACTGGTACTGGGACGACGAATCGCACGCCTTCGCCCGCCAGGTCGGTGCGCTCCTGATCGAATTTCTGAATTACCTGGAATGGACCGACCTTTCGGAACAGACGCTACGTAAGCACGAGCAGAACTGCTGGCTCATCGGCAAGTTCACCTGCGACTACGGCGGCTTCAAGACCTACGTGCCCACCATCTTCTTGGGCGGACCGCGCTATCTTGACGAGTTCCGGCGGAAGGTGAGCAGTTCGGCCAGCGCCGTTAGTTCGTATCAGGCCACCTGGCGCAGGCTGGGGCGTTTCCTTCGTGAGCAGGACTACGTGTGATAAGGAGCTGACGATAAGGATGATTCATGCCTGAACCCATACAGCAACCGGCGCTTTTTACCCATCGCAACCACTACCTATTTTCGGATTACTACCTCGACCGTCGCGCGGGCGAGCAGCAGGAATGGCGCGACGTGGACGCCGGCTTGGCCTTCACAGCGATCAAGGCGCTTTGGAGGCAGTTCAAGCCGCAGGGCGACAACGAGGCGCAGACCGAGGCGGATTGGGTGCGGCCCGTACTGACGGCGCTGGGCCACAGCTTCAGCGTGCAGGTCTCACTGAAGACGCCGGTCGGCACGAAAACGCCGGACTACGTCTTCTTCTCGGATGAGCCTGCGCGTCAAGCCGCCAAACGCGGCGTGCTAACCGAGGCTGACTTCCAAGGCGCGCTGGCGGTGGGTGATGCCAAGGCGTGGGAACGTTCGTTGGATCGCGCGGCCAGGGAAGTGAAAACACTCCACGAAAACCCGAGCCTGCAGATTGACACCTACATCCGCCATAGCGGCCTGGCCTGGGGTATCCTTACCAACGGTCAGTTTTGGCGGCTCTATCACAAGGACACATCCAAAAAGCTGGACGTCTACTACGAGGTTGATCTGCCTGCGTTGATCGAGCAGGGCGACGCGGAGGCGTTCAAGTACTTCTGGCTCTTTTTCCGCCGCGAGGCGTTCATCGGCGATGCCGCGGGGCCGACGTGGCTCGACCTGGTGCTGGCCGAAAGCCAGGCCTACGAGCAAGGGGTCAGCGAGAACCTCAAAGCGCAGGTGTACGACGCGCTGCGCCACCTGGGCCAGGGCTTCCTGGATTTTCCCTACAACGGTCTGCAACCCACAACGGAGACGCTGAAACAGATCCACGACAACAGCCTGATCGTGCTCTACCGGCTGCTGTTCATGCTCTATGCCGAGGCGCGCGATCTGCTGCCGGTGCGCGAGAATCGCCTCTATGCCGAAGGCTATAGTTTGGAAGCACTCAAATCGCACATTGCCAGCGATCTGGACGACGGTAAACCCGCCGCAGCCAGCATGTCGGGCCTCTGGCAACAGCTCTACGAGCAATGGCATGTCATTGATGCCGGCGACGCGGCCCTGGGCGTCCCCGCGTACAACGGCGGCCTCTTCCGGCCCGACCGGCATCCCTTCATCGAGCGCTACCGCGTCGGCGACCTGCATCTGCGCGAGGCGATCGACCTGTTGACCCGCGCCGTAGACCCGGCCACGGGCCATCGCGAGTTCGTGGATTACCGCGACCTGGAAATCCGCCACCTGGGCAGCATTTATGAGGGGCTGCTGGAATATCAACTGCGCTGCGCCGCCGAGCCGCTGGTCATCATCCGGCAGAAGGGCAAGGAACGCTACGAGCCGGCCGCGGGCGTTGACCCGGATGTGCCGACTGGCCAGGTCTACCTGGTGACAGACAAGGGCGAGCGCAAGGCCACCGGCTCCTACTACACGCCCGATTACATTGTTCAATACATTGTCGAGCAGACCGTGGGGCCGGTGCTGGCGGAGCGGACCGCGCGTTTCCGCAAAGCGGACGGCAAGATCACCGACGAGGCCGGCCTGGCGCAGGCGATCCTGGAGATTAACTGTCTGGATCCCGCGATGGGGTCGGGCCATTTCCTGGTGGCCGCGGCCGAGTACATCGCGCGGTACGTGGTGGGGCTGGGGCTGGCGATCGACGAAGGGCGGAAGGCGAAGGATGAGGCCGCGCGTTCGTCAGCCGAGCCGGAGCTGGCCTACTGGCGACGTTCGCGTGGCGCAGGCGTGCATCTACGGTGTCGACCTGAACCCGCTGGCAGTGGAGCTGGCCAAGTTGAGCCTGTGGCTGGCGACCGTCAGCAAGGACAAGCCGCTCAGCTTCCTGGATCACCACTTGCGCTGCGGCAACAGCCTGATCGGCGCGCGGGTGGCCGATTTGCCGTTGGGCCTCGCGCCGTCCGGGCAAGTCGCCAAGGAGCGCAAGGCCGCGTACAAGGCTCAGGAAGCAGCCCGCAAGAAGGAGGAAGCCGCGCGCGCCGCGGGCCAGATCACCATGCTGGATGATAGCGCGTTCGCCGGTGCGATGCATACCGCCAGCGGCATGATGCGGCTGATCGAAGACCTGGGCAGCGAGACGCTGGCCGACGTGCACCGGGCCGAGGAGGTCTACCGCGATTCGGTGCGCGCGGTCACGGAGAAGGCGCGGCTGCTGGGGGACGTTTGGACCGCACGGCATTTCGGTTTGGCGCTGGACGAGACGCTGTGGGGCGGCCTGTCGCGCTACCTGCTGCACGGCGGCTTCGAGATGCCCGCCTACCGGCCCATCATCGACCAGGCGCGCGCCGTCGCTGACGCGCGGCGCTTCTTCCACTGGGAGCTGGAGTTCCCGGAGGTGTTTTTTGATGAGCATGGGCGCTTAATCGAAAACGGTGGGTTCGACGCGATGATAAGCAACCCACCTTACATTGATATCAAAGGACTTGAAACCGGGCTCGTCAGATATCTGCTTGGTGCATTTTCCACGATGCATCTGAGGATCAACGTCTTCGCTGCTTTTCTTGAAGAAGCCAAGTCAATAACCTCATCTACTGGCGCGTTTGGGTTTGTCATTCCAACAGCATTCCTCACACAGGTATCTTACGCGCATCTGCGACAGATCATTCTTTCTGATTGTTGGATTCGAGGCATCGTTCGATTGCCCAATGAGCTATTCGGCGCGGCAGCAGGTGAAGTCAAAGTGGATACGTGCGTCGTTGCTGTGAGGAAAACTAAACCTCCCCTTGACGTGCTTACCGAGGTTCTTATCTATGATTCCTTTGAGCGCGTTCAATCCCTATCGAGAGAAAGCGCCAACGCAGTACTTGATGTTGAGCAAAAATCTTGGCTTGAACACGATGAGGCAACTATCACACTGACCACCGCAGAAGATGCTCGATTGATCGAGCGAATAAATGCTCATGCGATTAACCTCGAAGATTTCTGTGATTTCTCGCTTGGCATAACGCCATATGACAAGTACAGTGGGCACACGCCGGAGCAGATCGAGGGCCAAGTCTTCCACGCCAAAACGCAACTGGGTTCCGATTACAAGCGATTATTGAGAAGCGGCGATGTGAGAAGATACGAGGTGACCTGGAATGGCGAAGACTGGATACGGTATGGTGATTGGTTGGCAGCGCCACGAGAGCAACGCTTCTTTACCGAAGAACGGATACTCGTTCAACAGATCATCGATTGGAGTTCTCTTCGCATTTTTGCCACCTTGACCAATGAGGAGTTGTACAATACCCAGAACCAGTTCAATCTTTTGGCGCGCGAAGGAACCAGTCTCCGATTTCTGTTGGCGGTTGTTGCCTCCCGATTGATGAGTTACTACCATCGACGCGTGTTTCTGGATATCGCTCTTCAGCGGTTCCAAAAGATACTCATCAAAGATGCGAGGCGACTTCCCATCCGACGCATCTCCTTCACCACCCCCGCCGAGACCCGCGCCGCGCTGGCTGCCGAAGCGCAAGGGCTCGCCGCAGCCGCGGTCACAACCGGCGACTTTGCCGCGGTTCTGGCCTTCGTCGCCGCGCAATTGGCCGCGCAGCCGGAGCGGTCCGACGTGATCCACGATCTCCTCGTGGGCCTGGCCGAGCAGATGATCGCCATGAACAAGCAAAAAGGCGATGAGATGCGCGGCTTCCTGGCTTGGCTGGCGCGGGAGACTGGCGCCAAGATCGACGACCTGACGGGCAAGTCGCGGCTCCGGGACTATCTTGGCGACTATCAAAAAGACGCGGCGCCGCTGCCCTTCAACGATCCTTCGGCGGGCTCAGGACCGAGTCTCCTGACGATCCTGCGCAAGAACGCGCGCAAGTTGGCCGTCGATCCGGGCGGCCGCAAGTTCCAGGAGTCGCTCAAGAAGGAGTACGAAGTCAGCCTGGCCGTGCTGCTGCCGCTCAAAGCGCGGCAGGCCGCAACCGACCGGCTGATCGATCAAGTGGTGTATCGGCTGTACGGGTTAACGGAAGAAGAAATCGCAGTCGTGGAGGGGAGCGAAGACAAGATCCAAACTCCTCGGATGGGGTGACATGTGGCGCGGCTGTACAGCGTTTGTTTCTGGATTCGGATCGTGCTATACTCAGCGATGAAATCATACGCAGGTCGAGGTCACTATGGCCGCAACCGCTATCCGCGAGCAGTTACATCGACAACTGGACACCCTTCCGGATGATCTCCTGGCCGAAATCGCCGATTTCGCGGCCTTCATCCTTGCGCGGCGGCAAGGCACATCCACCTATGCCGACTGGTCAGAAAGCGAGTGGCAAAAGTTCTCCCTGGGCCAATTTCTGCGTGAAGCCGACGATGTGGAGTACACATTGGCCGATGCAGAGGAGGTCTACCGCAGGTGAAACCGGGCGAGCTGGTTCTGGTGCGTTTCCCAGAAGCCGATCTGGCAGCGGGCAAGCTGCGACCGGCGCTGGTCGTGGCGGTTGCACCAGGCCGGTATCCTGACGTACTGCTGGCACTGGTGACCTCGCGCGGCTACCAGGCAGTAGCGAAGTTCGATGAAGTGATTGAGCCATTGGATGCAGATTTCGCCGCAACGCGGTTGAAAACGCGGTCCGTGGTCCGTCTCGCCCGCCTTGTATCCGTGGATGTAGGTGTTATTGAAGGGCGTCTCGGCGCCGTCTCGCCGTCGCGCTTGACCCGTATCCGTGAGCGTCTCATAGCATGGTTGAGCCAGTAAGTGCCTTCGAAAAAACAATCTCCCACCACAGTCCCACTCTCTGCCCTAAACCACCATCGGCTTATCGCACCCGCATACGTCACCGGCACGCCTGAAGTAGAAGGAAACTCATGCCCAAGCTCCCCCGTCTGACCGAAGACCAGATTCGCGCCTGGACCGATGGCCGTTCCTTCAGCCGCGGCCAGGACTATGCGCGATCCGATGCGATCTGTCAACCCGCGCATCCAGGGGCAGACACTGAAGGCCGAGTGTTGGGGTTCCGCAGATGAGCCGTACCGTGTCGAAGTCTCGCTGGACGACCGCGGCATCGTCTCCGGCATCTGTTCCTGCCCGGTAGCTCTCCAGTGCAAGCACGCGGTGGCGGTATTGCTGATCTGGCTGCACCATCCCGAGCGCTTTCGCCAGGAGGAAGACCTGCGTTCGGCGCTGGCGCGTCGCAGCCCGGAGGAATTGGTTCAGATCATCTTTCGCATCATCGACCGCTACCCGGATGCCGCGGCGACCGCCGCGCTGCCGCTGCCTGGGGAGACTGCGGGCCGTCCAGCCGTGGATGCCGACTCGATACGCCGCCAGGTCAGGAGCATCACTGCGCACACACCCCACGAATGGGGCGCTTCGTACGCGGCGGCTGCTCAGGTGAGTCAGGTGATCCGGCCGGGTCACGAATACGCGTCCGCCGGCGACTGGGCCAACGCGGCCGTCGTCTATGCCACAGTGTCAGACACCATTTTGCAGGATTATGATCAGATCTACGAAGAAGAAGGCGAGTACCTGGCCGTCGTGGAGCAGTGTACCGAGGGCCTGGCCGACTGCCTGCGGCACACCCAAGACCCGGACCAGCGGCATTCCATGCTGGAAACGATGTTTCACGCCTGGCGTTGGGATATCAACTTCGGCGGCGCGGGTGTCGGTGACACACCTGCGGACGTTATGCTGACCGAGACCACCGATGATGAGAAAGTCATGCTGGCCGACTGGACCCGCGCCGTGCTTCCGGCTGCCGAGGCGGGGAGTTTTACTTCGCAGTGGCGCCGGGAAGCGGTCGGAGGTTTCCTGCTGCAACTGGAAGCTGATCGCCTGGACGATGAGGCGTTCCTGCGCATCTGTCGGGAGACCGGCCGCACGCGCGATCTGGTGGAACGGCTGCTGGCGCTGAAGCGGACCGACGAGGCGACGGAGACCGCGCGGCAATCCGCTTCGGACTATGTTCTGTTGGGCCTTGCTGATCTGTTCCAGGCGGCCGGACTTGAGGAGGTCTTCGCTGGGCTGATTCGTGAGCGGATCGGCACCAGCCGAGACACGCGGCTTTTTGACTGGCTGATCGCGCATGAAATGACAGGCCAACGTTTCCAGACCGCGCTGGATCTGGCCCGTCAACTTTTCGCCATCAGGCCGAGCATCGAGACCTATCACAGCATGCGTGCGCCTGCGCAGCAAATCGGCGTGTGGGAGGCGGAACGCGCGGCGATCTTGTCCATGTTGGCGCAGACGAACCAGCACGACCTGCGCGTGCATATCCTCCTCGATGAAGGTGAAATTGACCTGGCTCTGGAAGCTCTCGCCACCCTGAAGAAGCAAGTGTACTCTCCTTCTCATCACACCACCCTGGCGGTGGCCCGCGCGGCCGAGAGCAACGCGTCCCCAGGCTGCTATCGAGATATACCTCGACGTGACGAAGGTGCTGATCCAGCAGCGCAATCGGGGCAGCTACGCTGAGGCTGCCGGGTATCTTGCCCGGGTGCGCGCCTCTGCTTGAGGATGCGGGCGAATCGGATCGTTGGAGGGCGCTCATCACGCAAATTCGAGAGGAGAATCGGCGGCTGCCCGCGTTCCAAGACGAATTGAAGCAAGCGGGATTGTGAACTGCCCATGCTCCAAACCGCCGCCGAGCTGATCGACCGCCGCACCACCGGCCCCGCGCAGGAGTTGACGCTGCGCACGCCGGAGTTAGCGCGCGCCCTGGTCCCCGGCCAAGCGGTGCTGGTGAAGTGCGGCTGGGGGTCTGGAGCCGTATCTGCGTCGCACGTTCCACCCGATCGCGGTCGACGATGAGACCTGGACGCTGCGCGTGCCACCGGGCAGCGACTGGGGCCACGCCTGGCTGCGCGCCGCGCCTGTGGGCACGGCCATCGACTGCCTGGGGCCAGTTGGTATCGGGTATCTTGTGCCGCTGGGAGCGCGCAACCTGCTGTGCGTCGGCGTGGGCGAGCTGGCCTGGACGCTCTTGCCGGTGGTGACGCAGGCCGCGGCGCGGGGCCTCTCCGTGGCGCTGGCGATGGAGGCCCGCACCGCGCGAGCTGATCCCGGCGCAGCGACTGCCCGCGGCCGTGGAGTATCACGCGCTCATGGCGGATGGCCGGCGGATCGAGAGCCAGTGGACTGAACTGTTGACGGGTGCTGCGTCCGGCCTTGGGCCAGGCTTGCTCGGCTGGGCCGATGTCGTGGTGGCGGCTGCGCCGCTGCCTTTCTACGGCCAGTTGGCCGCGGCGGTGAAGGCCGTTCGCTACGAAGTCAGCCGGGGCTTCGCCCAGGCGCTCTACCCGGCGACCTTCCTCTGCGGCAGCGGCGCGTGCCAAACCTGTGTCGCCGACGTGGCCGGCGGCCGGCGCCGCGTCTGCCAGCGTGGGCCGGTGTTTGATTTGGTGGACGTGGTGACGTGAAGACTGGAAGCTGGAAACTGGAAACTGGAAACTGCTCTGCGTCGCAGGCGTGAAAACTGACGTGGGGGATGGGCCTGATCCCTGACTCCTGACCCTGACCCTGCTGACCATGATTGAGCTTGCTCCGCACAACAAACTGGGCCTGGCCCTGACATCACCGCTCATCGCCGGCAGCGGCGCGGTGGGCTATGCCGACGCGTGGCCGGCCGGGATCGCGCCGGAGATGTTCGGCGCGATCATCACAGCGCCGATTTCGTGGCGGCCGCGGCGCGGCCAGGGCGCGGCACGGCTGGCTGAGCTACCCGGCGGTTTCCTGCTGACCACCGGCGACCATAATCCCGGCTATCGCCGGGTGATGCAGGGTCACGACGGCGATTGGCGCAGGTTGGGCGTTCCCGTGATCGTGGCGTTGGCGGCCAGCGCGCCGGAAGATTGGGAACGGCTGGCCGGGGTGTTGGACGAGGAATCCGGTGCCGCAGGGCTCGAGCTGCATCTGCCGCACATCGCCCATCGCAGCGACGCCGCGGCCTGGATCGGCGCGGTCCGCCGCGCCACGACGCTGCCACTCCTGGTCAAATTGCCGACGCAGCGCGCCGTCGCCTTGGCATCGACCTGTGTTAGCGCGGGCGCCGATGCCCTGGTGATCGGCAGCGCGCCGATGGCCGCGGGTCTGGCCGCAGACGGCGCATTGATTGAGGGGCCTGTGGCCGGCCCGGTCGCGTTTCCGTTTACGCTCTACGCCTTGCGCGCAGTCGCCGCGCTGGATCTGGGCCTGCCGCTGGTCGCCGCGGGCGGGATCTGCCAGCCAGAAGACGCCGAGCTTTGCTTTGCGTCCGGTGCGGTCGCGGTTCAGGTGCGCAGCGTGCTGTGGACCGATCCGATGGCAGCGGCGAGGCTGGCGAATGGCGAATGACGAATGATGAATGACGAATGACGAATGACGGGGTTCGATGCACGACTGCTTCCCCGGTCTATCGTCGTCTGACATCTTCTGACTCCTGTCCATCCTTCGTCAACCGACTACCAGCCCCACCGCCAACGCGATCGCATACAGTACGGTCAACTGCGCGGTGCCGGCCAGCGTCTTGTTCAAGGCGGGGCCGAGGACGGTGAACACGGCGCGGGCGTGGCGGACGGCCAGCGGCAGCGTGAGCCAGGCCAGCATGACCCAAGGTGTCAGCCCGAGGCCGAGCCACAGGCTTAGGGGCACGGCATAGGCGACCACCAGTAGTAACGCATACTCGATGCGCGCGCCGCGGCGACCTAGCAGCACAGCCAGCGTGCGTTTGCCCGCCTGCCGGTCGGTGTCCGCGTCGCGGACGTTGTTTACCACCAGGATGGCGGTTACCAGACAACCCATCGCCACCGCGCCCAACCACACGGCCGGCGTGATGGTGTGCGCCTGTACATAATACGTCCCGCCCACGGCCACCAGCCCGAAGAAGACGAATGTCCCCAGGTCGCCCAGGCCGTAGTAGCCGAACGGCAGCGGCCCGGCGGTGTACGCGATGGCCGCCACGATGGACAGGATGCCCACTAGCAGGATCGGCCAGCCGCCCAGGATGATCAGATAGAGGCCGCCGAGCGCGGCCAGGCCGAAAACCACGAACATGCCGGTTTTGATCTGTCCCGGCGTGAGCAGCCCGGCGGTGGTGACGCGCGTCGGCCCCACGCGGCCGCACTTGTCGGTGCCGCGGCGGAAGTCACCCAGGTCATTGGCGAAGTTCGAGCCGATCTGGATCAACAGCGCACAGAGCAGCGCCACCAGCGCGGCCACGGGCTGGAACACGCCCGCCTCGATCGCCAGCGCCGTGCCCACGATCACCGGGGCGACGGACGCGGGCAGCGTGCGCGGCCGGCTGGCCATGAGCCAGGCTTGCCGCTGGCTGAGCTTCGCTTCTGCTGAGTTCGAAGCTCGCGTCATCAGGCATCCTCCGGCTGGCGCAGCATGGTGAAGGCGCACTTGACCCGCACGAACTCGGCCTCCAGTTGCGCCAACAGTCCGCCGACTGCTTCAGGGTTGTCGCGGCGGGCCATTGTTTCCAACTGTCTGGCTGCTACCGATAGCTGGCTGGCGCCGTAACTGCCGCTGCTGCCGGTAAGGCTGTGTGCTTCGTCGGCCAGCGCGGGGTGATCCCCATGCTCGATCGCCGAACGAATGGCAGTAATGCGGGCTTCGACTCCGGACAGGAATCCGTCGATTAACTCGTTGAGCACCTCTGCGCCCCCGGCGTCCGCGGCCTCCACGAGATCAGCGACCTGCGTCTCATCTAGCGTGTCAGCCCCGCACTGCTCACGGATTTTGTCGAATCGAGGGAGCGTGAATGCGTCCGCAGGCGTGGCAGATGCAATCAGAGGGGTGTGCTAACCAACGTCTCAAGGCCTGGTCCAGCTCTGTCGGACGCACCGGTTTGCTGAGGTAGTCGTCCATGCCGGCTGCGAGGCAGGCGTCGCGATCACCGCGCATCGCATTGGCAGTCATGGCAATGATCGGTAAATGGCGATCGGCGGGCTCGGCGCGGCGGATGACGCGGGCGGCGTCGAATCCGTCCATGACCGGCATTTGGCAATCCAGCAACAACAGATCAAATGCTGCAGGATCGTCGATGACGGCGTCCACCGCCGCGCGGCCGTCAGCGACGGCCTTGACGATATAGCCCAGCCGTTCGAGTTGCAAGATGGCCAGGCGTTGGTTGATCGGGTTATCTTCCGCGAGCAGAATTCGTACCCCTGTAATGAGTGCGGCCGGTTCGGGCTTGGTCGCCCTCCGGTGACTTTGTTCGGTTTGATGGCTGTCCGGATGATCAGAAGGGTGTCTGAGTGCTGCGGTGAACCAGAAGCTCGCCCCGTTTCCGAACTCGCTCTCGACCCCGATCTCACCCCCCATCAGCTCCACCAGGCGTTTCGAGATGGCCAGTCCCAGGCCAGTTCCACCGTAGCGGCGGGCCATCGAGCCATCCAGTTGTGTGAAGGGCTGAAAAAGCCGTCGGTGTGCTGCTTGGGGGATGCCCACGCCGGTATCAGTTACCTCGAAACGCAGGATGGGGCCAGCTTCCGTCGTCGCACACACCGTCACGCCGATCTTGATGCTCCCGCGATCCGTGAACTTGACCGCATTGCCGACCAGGTTGACCAGTACCTGGCGCAGGCGGCGCGGGTCACCGTGGACCCAAGCCGCTACCTCCGGCGCGATTGAGGTTATCAGCGCCAGCCCCTTCGCACCCGTCTTAGCGGCGAATATCTCACTCACTTCCTCGACCACAGCTCGCGGCTCGAAATCCGTTTCATGGAGCAACAGCTTGTCCGCCTCGATCGCGGAAAAATCTAAGATGTCGTCCAGGATCGACAACAATCCTTCTGCCGAGATATGTACGGCCTCAGCATATTCGCGCTGATGCTCGCTCAGAGTCGTCTGCAACAGTAAGTCGCTCATGCCGATGACACTGTACATCGGGGTGCGGATCTCGTGACTCATCGTGGCCAGGAATTCGGACTTCAGGCGTGAGGCCTCCAGCGCTTGATCGCGCGCCTGGGCAAGCGCTTGTTCCATACGGTAGCGCTCTGTCAGGTCGGTGACCACGGCTACGGAGCCGATGATTTCGCCGCCGCGGCGGTGCGGGGTGCCGGTGATGAGGGCATACACGGTTTCGCCGTCGGCGCGGTGAAGCCGTGTCTCATATGAGGTGGTCTGGCCGGTCTGCCGATGCACATGCGCCTGTTCGAGCCGCTTCAAGTCTTCTGCAACCGTGAAATCCTCGGGCTCCTGGCCGATCAACGCCTCGGGCGGATAGCCAAGAATGCGTGCAAAGGCCGGATTGACGTAGGCGAACTTGCCGTCCGCGCCGGTTACGGTGAGACCCTGGCCCATGGTATTCATCACGTACAGCGCAAAGTCGCGCTGGTTCTGTAGCTCCTCTTCGGCAAGTTTGCGCTCAGTGATGTCAGCCATCACGCCGGAGATGCCGGCGATGTTGCCTTCGGTATCCCGAAGCGGCCATGCATGGATAGCCAGCCAACGGAAGCCGCCGTCGGCTGTCAGGAAGCGCACCTCGCACTGACAGCTTACATGCTCGCCGCTCAGCAGAGACTGAAGATAGCTTGTCTTCACGGCGACATCTTCCGGGTGGATGAATTCAATGATGGGCTTGCCCAGCGTATCGATGGTCGTGAAGCCGGTGATTTGGGCCCAGGCCGGATTGAGATACCGCCAAACGCCGAGGGCATCCGCCTGAAAGATGACTTCGTGTACGCTTTCGACGACCGATCGGTATTTGTGCTCATTTTGACGCGCTTCACGGTAAAGCCGTGCCCGCTGGATCGCAAGGTTAATGTGCTCGCCCAACGCCTTCAGCAGCCTCAGGTCGGCTTCATCCAGCTTTACACCGGACGTGCTTTCGACATTGAGCGCGCCGAAGACTCGCTCCTGATCGAAAAGTGGGATGCACACTTCAGATGTGATGCCGTCGCTTGGCCCCAGGAAATCAGGATCGGCGCGTACATCCTCCACCAGGATGGCCTGACCGGTGCGCGTGGCCCGCCCCGTAATCCCGGACGTAATCGGGATCTCTGTGAAGATCGAGCGGTATCCGACCTCGTGATGCAGATGTAGCACATCGTCGCGCAATAAATAGACGCTGACCTGGGTGTAGCTGAAGGCCCCTGCGATCGTTTCGACCACATCCCGCAGGATGTCCGGCAGGTCCATATCGCGGGCCAGGTCGGTGCGCACTCTATTAAACAACGCGAGTTCTTGCGCACGGCGTTCAAGGTTGGTGTAGAGACGGGCGTTCTCGAGCGCGATCGCGGCGAGCTGGGCGAACCGGCCGAGCAGTTCGCCAGCATTGTCATTAAACTGGCGCTGCGCGTCATTCTGTGAGACGCCAAGCACACCGATGACCTGAGAATCCGACTTGAGCGGGACACCGATCGCAGATTGGAGCAGATCCTGCGGGTATTGCAATGAGCGGCCCGACCATATGGGGTAATCTTCAACGACCAGCGGCTCACCGGTCGACCACACCTGTCCGGCCAGGCCTTCGCCGCGCTGCAACCGGGTGCCGATCCAGGATCTAAGCGTGTCCGTCGCTACCTTGACTTCCATGACATCCAGCGCGGGATCGACCAGATAGAGCCAGCCGAACGATGCACCAACCAATTGCGTGGCGCGTCCGACGATTATTTCAAGCAATTCCGCCAGTTCCAGATGGTTCATTAAGCCCAAGGTGGTCTCGTGCAATGCAGCAAGAAACTCGTTTTGTCGGCGCAATTCTGCCTCAGCCGCGTGGCGCGCCGTGATGTCTACCATGAAGGTGTTGACGTAGTTTTCGTCCTCCACCGGGCTGAAGACGCAGGAGTAGACCCGTCCGCGGTCTTCCCATTCCAGATCCGTTTGTTTGCCGGTGCTGAGTGCTTCGCGCACCACTGTATGCCAGGCGACCGGCACGGTTTGATCGTCGGCGGCGCTGAGGAGTTGAAGGAAAGGCGCTGCTGCCGGATTGCAGGAGAGGACTTTGAAGTCCGACGAGATGCGCAGGACCGGGTTAGGGGTCTCGGCGAGGAGCCTGGCCTGCCACCGCACCTCCTTCTGAAGGGCGAGCTGGCGCAAGTTCTGCCAGCGGATCAGCTCGATGAGGCCGATGATCGTCACCAACACCGAGATTAGCGTATAATACGACTCGTCACGATCGGAGGAGAGATTCTGGATGGCCCACAGCGCCGCGGTTTGCGCCATCAAGATCATAACGAGATATACCCAGCGCGGGTAGCGGGTCGCCGCGTAGACCACGGGGATTGCGGCCAGGATCAGCAGGCTTTCGGGCGCGCGCGTCTGGAACAGGAACGCAGTGAACAGAAAGAGCGCGCCTGCGTAACCTAAGAGAACCCAGCCAACATTCGGGGCAGTTGAGCGGCGCACGTGTTTGCCCCCGGCTAACGGTCCAATTTGCCGAAGAAGAACAGGGCGGTGCTGCCGTATTGACGTCGATCGAGCAACGTCAGATGCGCCAGGCCTGGCTCGGTCCATTCCTTCGGGAACACCTGCACGATGACCTGTCCCTCGTTGCACAGCAACTCAGGCCGGGTATCCACGGCGCGCAACGCGCGCAGCCAGAGATCCTGGTACTGCGGCGGGGCAATGTAGATCACGTCGAACACGACCATGTTCGCGCGCGTCAGGTAAGCGAAGGCATCGCCCGGCACGATCTGGCCGCGCTCGGTGAACCCGGTCGCGGTCAGGTTCTGCTGCAAAGTTCGCAACGCGGCCCGGTCCCGCTCGCAGAAAACGACTGCGGCGGCGCCTCGGCTCAGCGCCTCGATACCGACTGCCCCGGTGCCACCGAACAGATCCAGATACCGGCGCCCTTCGATCATATCCGCGGAGTTGAGGATGCTAAACAGCGCGGATTTGACCCGATCGGTGATGGCCCGGGTGCTGTCACCTGGTACTGAGGCCAGCGTCCGGCCTTTAGCTGAGCCGGCAATGACACGCACGGCAAACTCCTGGACGAATCAGCGAATGGCGATTATCGGATTTGGGTAGCATTGACGGGTGAGCTTTTCAGCTCTGACTGCCGTGATGAAAGCGACGGCGCGGGCAAGCGCACGAGCAATGCCGGAGACGCTGGCCGGACGCACATCGTCAGGGCGTCCCGTGCGCAGGAAGCGTGCCAGCCGGCCTGGCTCCCACAGCCGGCGATCGGCGATGAACCAGACCAGCAGCGCCGCCCCGACCACCTCAAACGCCACCAGGATCGGCGTGGTGCGGATGATGTGCAGATACGCGGCGAGCATGGCCGCCGGCTCGCCCACGTGAACCCACGGATGCCAGTAACCCGCGCCGAACGGGTAGAGCAGGCTCTCGCGGAAGCCCCACATCCGATCGGCAAGCAGATGGCCGGAGAAGGCCAGCAGATAGGGCAAGACGCCGGCGAACCGGCGGCGGATAGTTGTTCTTGCCGCCGCGCGGGATTGGACCTTGCCGGCGATCATGGCCCAGGCGATCAGCCAGACCGCCAGGTGCAGCCACAGGTTATGGCCCCAGAACAGCGCCGCGTCCGTGTCGCGGTAAAGCGTCAGCGCCAGCGGCTTGTCCAGGAGATCAGGCGCCAGCGCAGCGATGGCCATCAGCCGATAGTCGGTGTCGTGAAACCAGCCGGTGCGCCGCTGCACCAGGTTGAGCGCCGCCCAGGTAAACTCGATATGTCCGGTAGGAAGCATCGCCCCTCGTCCCCAGGCACTTCCTACACGCGCCGGAATTCCGTGCGATGCACCGGTTCATCCACACCGCCGAAGCGGTATTTATAATCTTCGTTGCCCTGCAGGAAATCGAACCGCGTCCGGCCCTCGGCGATGGCATGTTGGATCAACTCTGCCAGCAGCACCCAACCCGGGCTGAGCTGCGGGCTGGCCGTCGTGTCGTAGCCGGAGTTATAGACCAGGACGTCGCCGCGGTAATCGAAGCAGAAGTAGGTGGCTGCGGGCTGGCCGCCGATGTCAAGGAAGGATAATTGGAGCCAGCCGCGTTCGGCCAGCACGGACGCGACCGCGCGGAAGTAGGCCTGCATCTCCTCCGTCATGAACGCGTGCTTGTCGGGATGGCTGAGCCGGTGCAAGGCGATGAAGCTCTCCACTGCCGCGGGCAACTCCGCGCCGCCGCGCACGATACGGAGTGTCGCGTCAGGCGCTTCACGTTCGATGCGGCGCAGCTTCCGCCGGATCTCGTGGCGTTCTTTTTTATCCAGACCAGCCAGGTAGAGCTCCCAGCCATCTTCCCCCTCGCCGGGGCGCGGCAGCGTGATGACCGGGCAAACGTCCTCGCGCAACACCTCCACACGCAAGCCCCGGCCGCGGGCCAAGTCGGCCAGCCGCGTGTAGGCGAGTGAGGCCGCGGGCTGGTTACATAGTTCAACAACATCCCAGGCCGGCGACTCGGGACCCAGCAGCCACGCCAGGAACGCGTCGTAGACGACATCTTCCTGTCCCGCTTCGATGATCAGATCGAGATAGTCCGAGACTTCGACGCAGCCGACGACGGTCAGGCACTGGATGCCGTCAGCCTGGCTCAGGTACAGCGGCAGGATGCCGATCAGCCGGCCGGCCTCGCGCGCTGCCAGCAGATAGAGGGGCCCACGTTGGGCGCCCAGGTGGCGCCACCAGGTGGACTGCCATTCCCAGGTCAGGAAGATTGTATCGAATCGGCTGCGGCCCAGCAGTGCGTCCCACTCGTCGCGCAGCGCGTCAAAACCGGTTTCATCGCGATAGACGATTAACTCCACATGCCAACCTTTCAATTCAAGCCAGGTTTTACGTTCATCACGGAGGTCACGAGTTCGGACTTCCGAACAATTTGCGCAGCAGCCAAAGTAGGGCCAGGAAAATGCCCACGATCGCCGAGGCGATGAGGAACCAGCGCAGCACTTCCTGGAGACGGATACGGCTCAACCAGTTGGAGGCCACCTCCAGCGTCTCGACGCGCGGGGCCACGACCGTGCCGGTGAACGTCTGCGCGGGTTGCGCCACGGCGACGCGCGTGATGTTCGCGACGGGCGTTGACACGGCAAGCGCAGTCGCGAGCACCGGAGCAGGGGCCGTCGCGAGCGCAGGCGCGAGTGTTGCCACGGCCGCGAGCTGGACAGCAGCCACTGCAGGAAGCGGGGCCGAGGCTACAGCCACCGCCGGAAGCGGCACCGCGACCGGCGGCATCGGCGACGGAGACGCGCCGCTTGTGCAGGCCCACAGGGAGGCGTCATCCACCCACATCGCGGTGCGGCCGCCTACACCATCATTGATCACGTTGAAGTAGACGGCGAACGTCTGCCCAGCCAGGCCGATCAGGTCAAAGCTGTGCGGCTGCCAGCTTTGCTGGTTCTGCAGGACCTTCCAGGGCACGAGCATCACCGTGTCGCCCGGCGCCAACAGCACCACCTGTTGCCTATCGTCGCCACTCAAAGACTGGGCCCAGGTGTAAGCCCAGAACTGCAGGACCACGCGCGGATGCGTCCACGGGATCGTGACCCACTGACGGGCTGAGGAGTAGCTGCTGGCATTCTGGGTCTGCGAACCGAACTGTGCGGAATAGTTGCCGTTATAGACCGGAGAAGTCGCGATCTGGGGCAGGATCGGGTTGTAGGGCACGATCCAGGGCGGCCATCCGCCCTCGAAACCGCCGTTCTGCAGGAGATTGATGCAGCCAGGCGGTACGGGCGTGAGGGTGATGATCGGTGGAATGGCGGTCACGGGAGGTGTTGTGGCCCAGGGCGTCGCCGTGCGCGTCGGCGTCGTTGTTGACCCCGGTGTTGGCCCCGGCGTCGCGTTGCACGATTGCAGACGCACATCGTCGACCACCATGGCGGTACGACCGCCTGCGCCATCGTTGTTCACGCTGAAGCTGACAAAGAGGGTCTGCCCCGCGTAAGCTGACACGTCAAAGAGCAGTTGCTGCCAGGCGGGGTTGTTCAACTGGGCCTGCCCAGAGCCGCGTGACGATTGCGGTGCCGGATGAGTTCAAGAGGGCGACTTCCTGGTAGTCGGCGTCAGTGCCGGACTGCGCCTGCGTGTACACCCAGACGCCTAGTGTGGCCTGGGGGTATCCTGTGGGGATCGTCACCAATTGGCGTATTGTGGCCAGACCGTTGAGGTTCTGCGTTAGGGAACCTAATTGAACCGCATAGGGCGTGCTATGGACGGGGTTAGTAATCGCGGCGATCCCAGCCAAGTCGCCTACCGGCTGCCAGGAGGTCAGGCCGCCCGTGAAGTCGCCGTTGACGATCGCGTCGACGCAAACAGGCGCCGGCGTGCCGACCGGCGTTGGCGTCGGGGAAGGCGTCCCGCTCGGGATGAGGGTGACGCCGCCGGTCGGCACGAATGTTACGGTACCGGTCGGCACCAGCGTCACGCCGCCTGTACAGGCGGTCAACGAAACATCGTCAATGAACATGGCCGCGGTCCCGCCCACGCCGTCGTTGTAAACGTTGAAGTAGAGCTGCACCGTCTGGCCGCGCCAGGGTGACAGGTCGAAGCTCATCTGGTTCCACAACTGGCTGTTGTTGTGTGACATCCACGGCTTGGTCAGGATGGCGCCGGCGGTATCCAGCAGCACTACTTCCATGTAGTCAGTGGTCGGCGCAGAGCTCGCCATGGCGTAAAACCAGAAGGAGAGGGTTGTCTGAGTCGCCGTAGCTGGGATGGTCACTGTTTGGCGCGCTGAAGAGAAACTCTCAATATTGGCGCCGCTGGTGATGCCCAACGCCAGCGACTGGTTACCGCTGTGCTTGGTGTAGGTGACGTACTGCGGCGGCACAGGGGCGGGACCCAGCACCCAACCGCCGCCGGTTTCAAAGCCGCCATCAACGATCAGGTCGGGGCAGCTTTGGGCCGAGACCAGCGGCACGACCACAGCCGGAATCATCGCCATTCCCAGCACCAGGGAAAGACACATCAGCAAGCGCGCTGAGAAGCTCATCGCCGGTATCCTTTCGGTGAGACGCGCTCCAAGGTCGATCATTGCATCAATATTGTAACACGAAGGTCGCGCCAGGGCAATTGACCACGCCGCGCCGTCCGTGCTATAATTCCAGCGCCTATGAACGACACGCCGTCCGCCCCTCTCGATCTGGCCATCGTGATCGTCAATTATAACACCTCAGCCCTGTTGCGTGACTGCCTGCACTCGGTGCTCGCCAGCACGGGTGGTCTGCGGCTGGGTGTCTGCGTAGTCGACAATGCTTCGCCTGACGATAGCGTCGCTATGGTGCATGCCGAGTTTCCGCAGGTTCACGTCATCGCTAATCAGCAGAACGTCGGCTACCCGCGCGCCAACAACCAAGGTTTGCGCGCCTTCGGCTTCGTGGATTTGCCCGAAACGCCGTCAGAAAAGGGGGGACCGGTTCGTCCTGCTCCCGCTGAAAACCACCCTGCTGCGGCCGACTTACCGCGCTTCGCCCTTCTCCTGAACCCGGACACCGTCCTGCCCCCTGGCGCACTCGCAGATATGCTCGCGTTCATGGCCGCACATCCGCGAGCCGGCGCTGCGGGCCCGAAGCTGGTGCGATTGGATGGCTCGCTGGACAAGGCGTGCCGCCGCTCCTTCCCGACGCCTACCACATCGCTGTATCATCTGTTGAAGTTGGATAAACTATTCCCACACAGCCCGCGCTTTGCGCGCTACGATCTGTCCTACCTGGACCCGGATATCGTGGCCCGCGTGGATGGGATTGTGGGCGCGTTCATGTTGGTGCGCGCCGAGGCGATCATCGGGGCCGGGCTGCTGGATGAGACTTTTTTCATGTACGGCGAGGATCTCGATTGGGCCAAGCGCATCACTGACGCGGGTTGGGAGGTGTGGTATAATCCCCAGGTGACGGTGCTGCACATAAAGGAAGCCGCCAGCCGTCACTCTTATCGGGCGCGCGTCGAGTTTTTCCGAGCGATGACCATCTTCTACGAGAAACACTATCAGGCCACCACACCGTTCTATCTCGACTGGGCGATTCGCGGCGGGGTCTGGTTCTTCGGTGGCCTGGATCTGCTGAGGCGGCGGCTGCGCGGCCAATACCGAGCGGCAGGTCAGCCGGCTGCCACCAGCGAGGGACGGAGCCCGACGGCATGAAACGCTCGCGCATCCTCTTCGTAGCCAGTCTGGTGTTGACGGACGCGGCGATGAGCTTGCTGGCTTTCTTCATCGCGTACCTGATCCGTCTTTGGGCGCGCGGCTCCGTGATCGGCCGCTCCGACTACTTGCTGCTCGCCGGCATCCAGTTGGCCGCGACGCTGATGGTGTTCTTCTTCTATAAATTCTACCACCGCCGCCACGCCGCCCTGTTGGTGGACGAAGTTTACCGCCTCTTCGGCGCTGTTTCGGTGGCGACCCTGCTCACGATCGCCTTCGTTTCCTTTATCCTCCGTGATACGCTGCAAATCCAGCGCATGATGCTGCTGCTGGTGTGGGTACTTGGTATCATCACCCTGACTCTCGGTAGGATCATCCACGGCCGCGTGCAGCGTGTGCTTCAACGCCGCGGCATCGGCGCCGAGCGGGTGTTGATCATCGGCACCGGCGAGGTGGGGCGGATGATCGTGCAGAAGATCCAGTACACCCCCGGCCTGGGCTATCGCGTCGCCGGCTTCGTGGAGACCAGTTTCGAGGGTGAAGTCCCACCTGGCGCCCAGGTGATGGGCCTGCCCGTGTTCGGCGGGGTCGCGGACCTGCCGAAGATCATCGAAGGTCACGGGATTGACGAGGTGATCATCGGCCTGCCCGAGGCCACGCACCAGGAGTTGGTCGGCATCGTCTCGCAGTGCGAGCGCGAGAAGGTGAGCATCCGCGTCTTCCCCGATGTCTTCCAGATCATGGCGTCTGAGGTCACGATCAGTGACCTGGGCGGCCTGCCGCTGCTCACCATCCGGGACGTGGCGCTGCGCGGCTGGAAGCTGACCCTCAAGCGGTTCGTGGATGTGGCCTTCTCCGGCATTTTCCTGTTGGTGGCGTCACCGATCATGATGCTGACTGCGCTGCTCATTAAGATCGATTCGCCCGGCCCGGTGTTCTTTGCACAAGAGCGCATGGGGTTGGACGCCAAATCGTTCATGATGCTCAAGTTCCGTTCGATGCGCGTGGATGCCGAGCGCAACGGTCCCGGTTGGACGACCAAGGATGATCCGCGGCGCACGCGGGTTGGCGCGCTCATCCGCAAGACCTCGATCGACGAATTCCCGCAATTCATCAACGTGCTGATGGGCGATATGAGCGTGGTGGGTCCGCGCCCTGAGCAGCCGGCCTATGTCGAGCAGTTCCGTAGTAGCATCCCCCGCTATATGGAGCGTCACCGCGAGAAAGCCGGCGTCACCGGCTGGGCTCAGATCAATGGTCTCCACGGTGATACTTCCATCGCCGAGCGTACCAAGTATGATCTATGGTACACAGAGAATTGGTCGCTCTGGCTCGACTTCAAGATCATCCTCCGCACAGCCTTCAGATCCCTCGGTGACAAGTCCGCGTATTGATCGCAGACGATGGACGATAGACCATAGACCATAGACCATGGACCATGGACCGCGATTGAACGGAGTCCACCGCCATTCGTAGCCCATCGTCCATCGTCTTTTTGACACTGCCGCGCCTTCGTGCTATCATTGCGCTCGTTGCTTTAGCACTCTAGCACTGAGAGTGCTAAACGAGATAGGGCAAGGGACTGTGAACGAAATGACGCCGCGGCGCCAGGCCGTATTAGGCTTGGTGATCCGTTCTTACATCGAGCGGGGACTGCCCATCGGGTCCAAAGCCTTTGTGGCAAGTTACGGGCTGGACATTAGCCCGGCGACGATCCGCAACGAGATGGCCGCGCTGGAGGAAATGGGCTTCCTGACGCACCCGCATACCTCCGCGGGCCGGACCCCGACCGAAATGGGTTATCGGTATTTTGTTGAGTACCTGCTTGGCGAGACCGAGCTGCCGCAGCCCGAACAGCTTATGATCCGGCATCAGTTTCATCAGGCACGACTGGAGCTCGATCAGTGGGTACGCCTGGCAGTGGCCGTGCTGGCGCACACCACGCGCAAGCCCGCGCTGGCCACGCCCCGCGCTCGCGTGAGAGCCGCTTCAAGCACCTGGAGCTCATCAACCTGCGCGATACGCTGGTGTTGCTGGTGTTGGTGCTGATGGGTGGCACGGTCAAGCAGCAGATGCTCACCCTGGATCAGCCGGTGGAACAGGACACGCTGAGCCGCATCTCCAACCTGCTCAACGATCAGTTTCGCGGGTTCAGCGCCCGCCAGATCCATCAGGCGACGAGCGAACTGTCCGATCTGGGCCAACAGGTGGCCCGGATTGTCGAGCAGGTGATCAGTTCGGTGGATCAGCAGGATGAAGCGCCGGTTTATCGCGAGGGATTGGTCCACCTCCTCGGCGAGCCGGAATTTGCCGATGACGGCCAGGTGCGCGGTCTCGTACGGACGCTGGAAGGGCCGTCGTTGGCCGGTATCGTGGCCACGGCTGCACAGCCGCTGGAAATCGGTGGCGTACAAGTGTTGATCGGCGGCGAGGGACGTTGGGAGGAGTTTTCCGACCTGGCGCTGGTGCTCTCCCGCGTACGGCGTGGAGGGCGGGGCCAGTGGCCTGCTGGGTGTCGTCGGTCCGCTGCGAATGACTTACGATCGCACCATCGGCGCGGTGCGTTACGTCTCCCGGCTAATGAGCGATCTGGTGGGCGATTGGTACGATACGGGTACTGTTGACGGTTGAACCCAGCGCATCGCGTTTAGCGGATCCGTGGCGCGTAGCCTTTTGCCTTGGGTTACTGAGTTTAATACGGAGTGATGATCGAGATTATGACCGCTACTGACCAGCAAAACAACGAACCGATCGATCCGTCAGTCGCCGAGCCAGAGGCGCTGACGGTGGTTGAGCTGCAGGAGCAGCTCGCGCAGGCGCAAGCGCAAGCGGCCGAGTACCTGGACCAGGCCCGTCGCGCGATGGCTGATTTGAGCAACGCACGCAGACGCATGCAGCGCGAGATGGATGAGGTGCGCGCATCCGCCTCGGAGCGTGTGCTGGAGCGGCTGCTGCCTGTGGTGGACGACGTGGAGCGCGCGTTCGCCAACGTGCCGGTTGATCAGGCCGACAGCGACTGGGTCAACGGCTTCCGCATGATCCAACGCAAGCTGTGGAACCTGCTGGAGACCGAAGGCGTGACGACTGTCCCGACTGAGGGCCTGTCGTTCGATCCGGGCATTCACCATGCCATCACGCACGAGGAGGCTGAGGGTTTCGAGGATGGCCAGATCATCGCGGAGGTGGCGCCGGGATACCGGTTGCACGACAAGGTGTTGCGGCCGGCGATGGTGCGTGTGGCGAAGGGTGCGTGAAACCGTGATTCGTGCTACGTGATGACGACGAACCGTTTGCCGCGAACATAGCACGCAGCACGCAGCACGTGTACGACCCTCGCATCGAATACGAAAACTTTTCTTAAACAACAATTCTCTCGTCGAAGGAGTATCTACAAAATGAGTAAAATCGTTGGTATCGACCTCGGTACAACCAACTCAGTGGTCGCTGTCATGGAAGGCGGCGAACCAGTCGTGATTCCTAGCGCCGAAGGCTCTCGGCTCTTCCCGTCGGTCGTCGCAGTCAACACGAAGAACGGCGAGCGGATGGTGGGCCAGGTGGCGCGGCGCCAGGCCATCACCAATTCGGACAATACCATCTTCTCGGTCAAGCGCCTCATGGGCCGCCGTTTCACCGATCCTGAGGTAGTGAAGGCGCGGCAGGTGTTGCCCTACAAGATTGCGGAGCACTCCAACGGCGATGCGTGGGTAACGATGGGTGGTAAGGATTACAGCCCGTCCGAGATTTCGGCCATGATCCTGCAGAAGATGAAGACCGACGCTGAAGCCTACCTGGGCGGCACCGTGACGCAGGCCGTCATCACCGTGCCCGCGTACTTCAACGACTCGCAGCGTCAGGCTACCAAAGACGCGGGCAAGATCGCCGGACTGGAAGTCCTGCGCATCATCAACGAACCCACCGCGTCGGCGCTGGCTTACGGGCTGGACAAGAAGGTGGATCAGAAAATCGCGGTCTACGACCTGGGCGGTGGCACTTTCGACATCTCGATCCTGGACGTGGGCGAGGGTGTCTTTCAGGTGCTCAGCACCAACGGCGACACCTTCCTGGGCGGCGACGACTTCGACCAGCGCATCATCAACTGGATCTGCGACGAGTTCAAGCGCGAGCAGGGTATTGACCTGCGCTCCGACCGCATGGCGCTGCAACGGCTGAAAGAAGCCGCGGAGAAAGCCAAGATCGAGCTTTCGACGGTGATGCAGAGCGAGCTCAACCTGCCGTTCATCACGGCGGACGCCAGCGGTCCCAAGCACCTGCAGATGACGCTGACGCGCGCCAAGCTGGAGCAGCTTACCGGCGACCTCATCGCGCGGACCATCGAGCCGTGCAAACGAGCGTTGGAAGACGCCAAGCTCAAGCCGTCCGACATCGCCGAGGCGGTGCTGGTGGGCGGCATGACCCGTATGCCCGCCGTGCAGGAGGCGGTGCGCAAGTTCTTCGGCCGCGAGCCGCACAAGGGCGTCAACCCGGACGAGGTCGTCGCGATCGGCGCGGCGATCCAGGCCGGCGTGCTGGGCGGCCAGGTGAAGGACATCCTGCTGCTGGACGTCACGCCGCTGTCGCTGTCGATCGAAACGCTGGGCGGGGTCGCCACGCCGATGATCGAGCGCAACAGCACGATCCCGACCAAAAAGTCGCAGGTCTTCTCCACTGCGTCCGACCGGCAGACTGAGGTCGAGATCGTGGTGACGCAGGGCGAGCGGCCGCTGGCGCGCGACAACAAGCTGCTGGGCAACTTCCGGCTGACCGGCATCCCGGCGGCCCCGCGCGGCGTCCCGCAGATCGAGGTCACGTTCGACATCGACGCCGACGGCATCCTGCACGTGGGCGCCAAGGACAAGGCGACCGGCCGCGAGCAGAGCATCAAGATCACCGCGTCCGGCGGTCTGGCCAAGGATCAGGTCGATCAGATGGTGAAGGACGCCGAGGCGCACGCCGAGGAGGATCGCAAGCGCAAAGCGGAGATCGAGGCGCGTAACAAGGCTGACAACGCGCACTACCAGGTGCAGAAGTTCCTCCAGGACGACGGTGACAAGCTCGCCGACGACGACAAGCAGACGTTGCAGGCGCAGATGGACGCGCTGAAGAGCTGCGTTGGACCGCAATGCCCCCGCCGATGAGCTGGACAAGGAAACCGACAAGCTGATGGACGAGTGGCAGAAGGTCGGCGCCAAGATGTACCAGGAGACCGGCGGAACCCCGCCCCCCGGCGAGAACCCCTTCGGCGGCGACCCGCAGGGCGGCCCGTCGAGCGACGGCGGCGAGGACGTGGTGGAAGGGGAGTATCGGTCGGTGTGAGGATGTGGTACGTGCTGCGTGAATCGTGATGCGTAGTGCGTAGTGCGTAGTGCGTACATTGAGTATACGGCGACCTTTGGCTGGGATGATGAATCCTGTGCCGGGGTCGCTGTTTTTGTTATCGCTCCTCGCCCCCCAGCCCGGGGAGCAGGTCGCGCACTCGAAGGACGAAGTCGCCCGGCCGCAGGACGGTGACGGTGGGTATCCCAGGCTGAAAGTGACGCAAGTTGAAACTAACCAGCCAGGGGCACTCTTCACGCAGCGCGGCCACCAGGATTGGATTTTCTCAGGATCGATAGTTTACATGAATTTTATTTATTCTAACATCAATCTTATTTACTTATCTTGACAATATATGAACTTCATGTTACATTCTTGCCACGCAACACGCAACACGCATCCGACACGCAACACGCAACACGCAACACGCATCACGCATCACGCATCACGCATCACGCATCACGCATCACGCATCACGCATCACGCATCACGCATCACGCATCACGGAGCTTGTCCCATGTACCCCACTCCCAGCAAATGCCCGGTCTGCGGCGAAACGCTGACCATCACTAAACTGCACTGCCCTTCCTGCGACACCGGCATCGAAGGCCGCTTCGAGTATAGCCGCCTGGAGCGGCTCAGCGCGGACCAGCGCGCGTTCGTCGAGATGTTCGTGCGGCTCGACGGCAAGCTGAACTGGGTGGCGCAGGAACTGAAGGTGTCCTACCCCACCGTCCGCAACCGGCTGGATGAGGTGATCCGGGCGATGGGTTACGCGGTGCAGGACGCGCCGCCGGCTGAGGAGAAAGCACGCGCGGCCGAACAGCGCCAAACAATCCTGGACGACCTGGCCGCGGGCAAGATCAGCCCGGCCGAAGCGATCAAACAGTTGCAGGGTCAATAAGCCCAAGTTGCCAAGGAGATGATACAATGGCGAAGGTAACAGAAACCCGGGACGTGCAGGACTTCGATGAGATTGTCGTGCAGGGGCGCGGTGACCTCATCCTGGAGCAGGGCGACGTCGAGTCGGTGGTGATCGAGGCCGACGCAGCGGTAATGCCGCATGTCAAGGCCGCAGTCGAAGGCCGCCGCCTGGTGTTGGGTCTCGAACACTGGTGGGACTCACTGCTGTTCCCGCTCGCGCCGCTACGCTTTCGCGTCAGCGCGGTGACGGTGAAGCGCGTGACGATCTCCGGTAGCGGGACGGTGAAAGCTGAGGCGTTGCGGTCGGACGACCTGCGCCTGGAGATCAGCGGCTCGGGCGACATGGCGTTTGCGGAGTTGATGGCCGGAGCGGTTTCACTGGGCATCTCCGGCGGCGGCAAGATGGTGGTGGCGGGTGAGGCCGAGAGCGTGGCCGTGCGCATCAGCGGTTCCGGCAACATCCAGACCGGCGATCTGGCGACCGAGGCGGCCGAGGTGCGCATCAGCGGCTCGGGCAACGTGAAGGTCAACGCCGCACAGACGCTCGATGTGCAGATCAGCGGCTCCGGCACCGTGAAATACGCCGGCCAGCCGCAGCTTTCCCAACGGATTTCCGGCTCGGGCAGCATCCTGCATGTTGCCGCCGGCGCTGACATGGAGACGGGCGACATCGGTCGGGGCGGCCGTGGGCGGCGTGGGTCGCGGCCGCCGGTTTCGCCCGAGGGAGCGGAGGCATCGTCGCCCACGGCCAGCGCCTCGGCTACCGAGCAGATGGCGATCCTCAAGATGGTAGAGGATGGCAGGATTACGCCCGAAGAGGCCGACACCCTGCTCAAGGCGTTGGGAGCCTAGCAGATAACAGGATTCAGTAAGTGGCAGTTTCAATCTTCGTTCGTGCCGACGCCCCGCGCAGCGGCCCACAGCCATTTGATCCCGGCCGGCACATGCGGCAGGTGGCGCAACTGGTGTCCTCGGTATTCGCCGATGAGCTCGACGACCGGGGCCGGAACGCGCTGCGGGAGATGGAGTTCGCCGGCCGGCTGAGTCCCTTCCTGGGCGGCCTGACCAGCCTGGCGCTGTTCAGCGACGAGCTCTATGGTTACGTTTGGACCGAGGATGGCCGGGTGGTCGGCAACGTCTCGCTCCAACAGAGCGATGACAGCGGCCTGCGCTGGCGTATCTCCAACGTGGGTGTGCTGCCGGCGTACCGGGGTCGCGGCATCGCCCGGACCCTGATGCAGGAGACGCTGCGTGAGATCGCTCGTCGTGCGGGCTCCTGGGCCATCCTCCAGGTGCGCGCCGGCAACGAGCAGGCGCACCGGCTGTACCTGGACTTGGGCTTTGTTGATATCTGCCGGGACGGCATCTGGCGGCTGCCGACGCCGACAGAATCACCGCCTGCCTCCGATCCTGCGCTACCGCTGGAGCCGCTGCGCACACTCACGGGCAGCGAATGGCTGGAGCTGGCGCGCGCAGCCCGTCCGCAACTGGCGCAGTGGGTTGCGCCGCTCAATCCCGCCGACTACCGGATCGGCCTCGGACGGTTGGCGGGAGAGGCGTTGGGCCGCTGGACAGGCGCCTTCCGCGTCGAGCGCTGGGCATACTGGGAACACGGCCGGCTGATGGGTGCGGTCGAGACCCGGTCCGATGTTTTCGAGAGCGTGGATTTGCTGCGTTTTGCGGTGCGGCCTGATGCCCGCGGACGGGTGGAAAGCGCCCTGTTGGCGCGGGGTCTGCGCTCGCTGGCACGCAGGGGACCGCGGCCGGTATTGGTGGAGCACAGCGGCGACCATGCCGAAGGCGTGCTCGCCCTGGAAACAGTCGGGTTCAAGGTCGAGCGCGACCTGCTGACAATGCGCCGGCAGATGCGGCCGGACGACCAACGTTGAAAGAGTCACACATGACAACCCCTGATGAACGCATGCAGATTCTGAAGATGATCTCCGCGAAGCAGATCACGGCTGAGGAAGGCGCGGGGCTGCTGGAGGCACTGCGGGGCGCACCCGTCACCAAGACACCGGGCCGCCACGAGCCGGGCAAGGTGCGCTGGCTGCGCGTCCGCGTGACCGACCGGCTCAGCGGCCGGACCAAGGTGAATGTCAACCTGCCGATCGGACTGGTGGATGTGGGCCTGAAAATGGGCGCTCGCTTTGCCCCGGAGATGGTCGGTATGGACATCAGCACGCTCCAGGCAGCCCTGAAGAATGGCGTCCAGGGCCGAATCGTCGCGATGGATGGCGACGAAGACGACGAGCGCGTGGAGATTTTCGTGGAGTAGGCGGATACTGGATACTGGAAGCTAGAAGCTCGAAGCTGGAGAAGCGCGGGAATAAACTCTCAGCGTCCAGTTTCGAGTTTCTAGCTTCCAGCCCTCACGCCCTCGCCAGCTTCATCCGCGCCCAGGCCGCGGCGCCCATCAGAGCGGCATTGTCTCCCAGCTTCGCCGGCACGATCGCCACATCTTTGGCCCCATCCTGGTTGATAAAGAACTGATACGCCACAGATCGGATGGGCACGAGAAACTCCTCGCCCAACGCTTCGACCACGCCGCCGCCCAGGATCACCATTTCCGGATCGATGAAGTTCACCATGGATGCCGTCAACAGTCCCAGGTAAAACTGCGCCTTGCCCAGGACTTCTGCCACTAATGGATCGCCCTGGCGGTACGCCTCGGCCAGCACGCCGCTGGTGAGACGCGCGCGACTGTCCTGTTTGAGCAGCGCCGGGATCACGCTTTCGCGGCCGACTTTGATGCCGGCCCAGATGTCGCGCTCGATGGCGGTGCGGCTGGCGAGCGCCTCGGCACAGCCGCGCTTGCCGCACCCGCATACCGGACCATCGGCCAGCAGGATCATATGCCCAACCTCGGCGCAGGCCTTGCGCCACCCCTGCCGCAGCTCGCCGCCCAGCACCAGCCCGCCGCCCAGCCCCGTGCCCACGAAGATACCCACCACGTCCTGTGCGCCGACGCCCGCGCCGAAGGCGCATTCGCCGTAGGTGCCCAGGTTGACATCGTTCTCGATGAAGACGGGCAGATCGTCCAGCCGCTCGCTCAACATCCTGGCCAGCGGGACATCGACCCAGGGCAGGTTGGGCGTGTGGAGGACCACACCCTTGTCAGGGTCCAGAGGGCCGGGTGCGCCTGTTCCCAGCCCAGCCATGTCCGAGAGCTTGAGATCAGCCGCCTCGACCGCCTCGCGCACCGTCTTGGCCATGCGGTCGATCACCGCATCAACACCGGCCGAGGGTTTGGTTGGACGCTTGGACTGGCCCAGCAGGGCGCCGTCGGCGCCAACGACCCCGGCCAGGATCTTCGTTCCGCCCAAATCAACACCGATGACTGGACTATCAGCGTTTTTCTTGGTCATTTTGATTTATCCTCCCTGAGAACTGCTCACAGATCTTAAGCGATAAGATGGGGCCGGGATCATTTGGAATCTTCGCGATAGACGTGCCACGGGAACATCACGAAACGCCTGAGATCGCGCCGGGTCACGACGGGCTGGATGTCCAAAGGCATCGAACGCTCGCTGGCAGAAAGTCGTAAGTGGCGGGGGATTATACCATGCAAACAAAAACTCCCGAAGTTGCGTCAACCTCGGGAGTCTGAGTGTAGCGGAGTAGGAACCAGTCTATGCGGCTTGCAGCACCGGCCGGAATTTGTAGCCGTAGACGAGCTGCCCTTCATCCCCCTCCTGGGTCAGCTTGCGGGTGACCATCTCCACCGGCATGCCGATCTTGACGCTATTGGCTTCGACATCGGTCAATTGCGCGGTGATCATCGGACCCTCGGTCAACTTCACCAACGCCATGGTGTACGGCGCGTACTCGGCAAACCCGGCCGGCGCGTTGAACATCGTCGTGAATGAGTACACTTCGCCGCGGCCGCTGAGATTTGTCCAGCTCTGCTTCTGCTCGGCGCAGTGCGGGCAGACGTTGCGCGGGGGAAAGATGGTTTTCTTGCAGTTGTCGCAGACTTCGGCTTTCAAGCTATAGCGCTGCTGGCGCACACGCCAGTTGCGAGGAATCGACATATAAAAATCCTCCTCAGAGATTCCCTTCATGCTTCCATCGGGTATTGTTTCCATAGTACGGTGAGCATTCTAGCCCTCTCTGCCCGTCAAAACCTATCAAAAACGCCTTGGACGGGGTGAAAACCAGCGCTGATAGGTTTTGGTAGCCAAAATGAGCGGCGGATGAGCGAAGCGGCGAATAGCAAATGGCGAATGGCGAATGGCGAATGGCGAATGGCAAATGGCAAATGGCAAATAGCAAATAGCAAATGGCGAATGATGAATGACGAACGATAAAGGACGATCGGGGCAATATGACTCACGCATCACGCATCACGCATCACGTCTCACACCGCGCCCAAAATATGCGTCACCACGGTCGCGCCGCTGCCGCCGATATTCTGCGCCATGCCGATGGTCGCGCCCGGCACCTGGTTGGCGCCGGCCTGGCCCGTGAGTTGCTCCACGACCTCGACGATCTGGTAGATGCCCGTGGCGCCGACCGGATGGCCGCGCGCCTTCAGCCCGCCCATCGTGGCGACGGGCAGCCGGCCGCCGATGGCGATCTCCCCGGCGCGGGCCATGTCCACGGCGCGGCCGCGCGGGGCGAAGCCTGCCGCCTCCAGCGAGAGCGCGGCCATGATGCTGAACGCGTCGTGGGCTTCAAAAAGGTGGATGCCGGCCGGCGTGAGCCGCGCCTCGGCGTAAGCTCTCTGGCTGGAGAGTACCACCGCGTCCATCGTCATCGGGTCGCGGCGGTCATGGACGGCCAGGCTGTCGGTCGCCACCGCCGATGCCAGGATTTGCGCCTTGGCCTTCGGGCGATACTTCGAGGCGGGGGCGAGCACCACGCATGCGGCGCCGTCGCACACCGGGCTGGAATCCAGCAGGTTGATCGGGTCGGCGATCATGCTGGCCCGGGCGTAGGCTGACTCGGAGACGGGGCTGCGGAACATGGCATTCGGGTTGTTGACGCCGTTGCGGTGCGCGTTGACAGTGAACGGCGCAAACTGGTCCTTGGTGATGCCGTATTCGTGCATGTAGCGGCGCATCAGCAGGGCGTTGAGGCCCACAAAGCTGACCCCCTGGCTGACCTCATATTCCTGATCGGCCGCGGTGGCCAGGCCCGAGGTGACTTCGTCGCTGATGGCATCGGTCATCTTCTCGACGCCGCAGACCAACACCACGTCCTGCATCCCGCTGGCGACGGCCATTAAGCCCACACGCAGCGCCGCCGCGCCGGAGCCGCACGCCGCCTCGACCTTCATCGCCTCGATGCCGCGCAGCCCGATAAAATCAGCGATCAGCGCGCCCAGGTGCTCCTGCCCGGCCAGTTGGCCCGAAAGCATGTTGCCCACGTAAAGCGCGTCCGCGGTCTCGATGCCGGCGTCCCGCATGGCCGCCATGATCGCGTCATGCGCCAGGTGGCGCAGCGATTTCTCCCAGTGTTCCCCCACCGGCGTTTGGCCGATGCCGATGATCACTACGTCTCGCATATGTGCCTCAGAGCTTGATAAACTGGTACGTTGGTAACTTGGTAAATTTGGTAAGGTGGTAAATTGGTGTCCTGGCATTCTGGTACTGGTAACTGGTTGGCTGACACATAAGGATGGGCTTCCAGTCCACCAAGTTACCAATCTACCAAGTTACCAATCTACCAATCTACCAATCTACTCACCTTACTTCATTTGCAACTTATGCCGATAGCGCGCGTAGGTCGCGTAATCGATAACCACCCGTCGCGCGATGTAATCCTGCGTCGTGGGCGCGCGGTCGCGGGCTTCGGCGATGCGGTCAGTGACGCGGATGGAGAACGCATCGGAGCCCGCGCCGGAGCCGAACGAGGCCATGAAGATGCGGTCGCCCGGCTTGGCAATATCCAGAATGGCGGTCAGGCCGATGAGCGACGAGCCGGCGTAGGTATTGCCGATGACCGGCACCAGCAGCCCGGCCTTGATCTGCTCCGGGGTGAAGCCCAACATCTCGGCCGCGCGCTGCGGGAATTTGGTATTCGGCTGGTGAAAGACCGCGTAGGTGTAATCGGACGGCTGCGTGCCCATCTCCGCCATCAACTCTCGCGCCGAGCTGGTGAGGTGCTCGAAGTACGCCGGCTCGCCCGTGAAGCGGTGGCCGTGGCTGGGATAATGCGCGTAGGCCCGCCGCCAGAAGTCCGGCGTATCGGTGACGTGCGACAGCATCGCCTCGTACACCGCGACGCTCTCCTCCGCCGGGCCGACGATGAAGGCCGCGCCGCCGGACGCTGCGGTGTATTCCAGCGCGTCGCCGGGCCGGCCCTGCGCCGTGTCCATGCCGATGGCCAGCACATACCGCCCCATCCCCGAGCCGACGATGCCGACCCCCATCACGATCGCCTCGCTGCCCGCCTTGCATGCGAACTCCAAGTCGGCCGCCTGCACGTAGGGCGTCGCGCCGATGGCCTCAGCCACGATGGTGGAGGTGGGCTTGACCGCGTATGGGTGCGACTCGCTGCCCACCCAAACCGCGCGTAGCTCTTGCGGGTTGATCTGGGCGCGGGCCAGCGCATTGCGCGTGGCCTCAACGGACATGGTCAGCGTATCCTCATCCAGCCCGGCGACCGCCTTTTCTTTGATCGGCAGCCCGCCGGTGCCATCGGTCCACACCCGCGCCACTTCCGCAGCCGGCAGCCGATAACGCGGGACATAGGCGCCGTAACCGACGATGCCGACGTCACGATCAGGTTTCAACATGCAACATTACTCCTGGTGTTCTGTAGAAAATAGGAGCTAATGTCACCCTGAGCGGGGTTGCGCTGTGAAGTGAGTAACGACGAGATTCTAGCGAAGGGTCTCAACGTCGTTGCAAGGAGATTCTTCGCTGGCGATTTGTCGTACCGGAAGTGAGATGTTAACCCGCTCAGAATGACAACGATTGCCAATCGTATTTTCATAAATGTGCTATCACGCGTCAGCCCGCAACTGCACCAGCAGATCCTGCGCCCGGTCGGCCCGAATCTGCCGCTCGGCGACGAGGGCGGCGGCGAGGCGGTCCACCTCATCGGGCAGCGCGCCGGCGGCGATGGCGATCTGCCGGGCGTGCAGCGCCATGTGGCCGCGCTGGATCCCCTCGGTCGCCAGCGCCCGGATGGCCGCCAGGTTCTGCGCCAGGCCGACCGCGGCGATGATCTCGGCGAGCTCGCGCGCGGTCGTGACGCCCATAATGTTGAGCGCCAGCCGCGCCAACGGATGGACCCGCGTGGCCCCGCCGACGATGCCGACCGCCAGCGGCAGTTCCACGCGGCCGACGAGAGCCGGCTCGCGCGCCCGCGATCGGGTCGCCGGGGGCCACGACCAGGTTGAGAGTGAGCGATAGACGCCATCGCGGGCGGCATACGCGTGCGCGCCGGCCTCGATCGCCCGCCAGTCGTTGCCGGTGGCCATCACCACGGCGTCCACACCGTTCATGATGCCCTTGTTGTGCGTCGCGGCGCGGTACGGATCGACCGCCGCGAGCGCATACGCCTCAACGATGCGTTGCGCAACCAGCTCGCCGGGGTAATCCGCCGTGGTCAGCGCGCTGGCCGGGATGACGCAGCGCGCCCGCGCCAGCCGTCCGGTCGGCCAGGTTGGAGAGGATGCGCAGGTTGACCCGCCCTCCCGTGATCTCCTCAACCAGCGGCGCCAACGCCTCGCACGCGGTGTTGACCATGTTGGCGCCCATCGCGTCGCGGCAGTCGTAGATCAGGTGAACGACGAGCATCGGGCCGACCGGGCTTTCGGGCAGGACGCGCACTTCGACGTCGCGCGCGCCGCCGTGCAGGCTGACGACGATGGGGTCGGTGCGGTTGGCCAGATCGATGAGTTTCTGTTTTTGTGTCAGAATCTTGGCCGCTGCCGCCGTGGCATCCGTCAGATCGAGCACCTGGATCTGGCCGATCATCAGCGGCTCAGTGGTTTCGGCGTGAAAACCGCCGCCCGCCCGCGCCAGCCGCGCGGCAAAACTGGCGCCCGCCACCACCGACGGCTCCTCGATGACCATCGGCGCCAACACGTCGCGGCCGTTCACCACGAAGTTGGTGGCGATGCCGAGCGGCAGCGCATAGGTGCCGACCACGTTTTCCACCATTTTGTCGGCCTGTTCCAGAGTCAGGCCGACCCGGCGCCGCCAGCAGCTCGACCACAGACGCGGCCTGCTCAGGCGTCAGCGCCGCCCAGTCAGCCACGATGTGCCGGCGCTCACTGGGCGTCAGGTTGTAGAAACCGGTGATGCGGGAGGATTGTTTCATGATTACCTGTTTGCGTTGAGTTGGCAAAGCCTAGCGACTATATAACCAGGTGTCTGCCAAAACCTATCAGGTTACTGTCTGTAGGCCGCCAGAGCGCGAAGAAGTTTGGAGGGCGCGCCTTGCCTCCTGGTCCCTGATTCCTGCCCCCTGATCCCTGACCCCTGGCTCC
This sequence comes from uncultured Chloroflexia bacterium, assembly GCA_963841825.1. Lineage (GTDB taxonomy): Bacteria > Chloroflexota > Anaerolineae > CG2-30-64-16 > CG2-30-64-16 > CAWJEL01. Next base: position 29,567 of record CAWJEL010000012.1, on the reverse strand, counting down.
TGTTACTGTCCAAGGGTGGCCAGGGGCAAGATAACCGCGGCGACCGGGTCGGTGAGGAGTTGCGGGAAGAGGCCCAACAACACGCCCACGGCGACCAGCAGGGCGGCCAACACTGCCACACTGCGTGGCTCGCGCGCCACGGGTGAATCGGATAGATCTCCGAAACACGCCTGGCCCGCGCGCACCGTGCCTGCCAACACGCCCAGCGCGCCGATCAGCAACAAAAGCGCCCAACGCGGATCATCCTCGGCGACCAATTGCAGCAAGGTCCAGCGAGAGGCGAACTGCGCGGTCAACGGCAAGCCCACCAGCCCGAACCCGCCCGCAATCAGGGCGATCACGGCCAGGGGCAGCCGCGAGATGGCTCCCGTCAGGTGCTCGAAACGATCACCTTGCATATGATGCCGGAGGATTGCGGCGCCGGTAGCCAGCGTGAGCAGCGCCAATGTGCGCGTCAGCAGCAACCAGACCGCGGTCGGCAGCCCGGCCGTGCCACGCAGACCCAAGGCCACGATCAGAATGCCGTAATCGTACACCGCGGCGTAGCCGAGCATGCGGCCCAGCCGTTTCTGCGCGCCAGTTAAGAGGCCACCGAGGACTGCCGTAAAGATCCCCAGCCACAGGAGCCAGCGTGCGCTATCCACGGCGGCGCTCAGCCAGGGGTAGGTCACCAGGAAGCGTTGCAGCAGGAACAGGATAACCGCCTGCCCACCGATCCAGAGGAATGCCGCCACGACCGGCGGCGCCTGTCCAGCCACGGCGGGGATCGCCACATGCAGCGGCGCGGGCTGGAGCAGCAGAATGAAACCCGCGATCAGCAGCCAGCCCGCGATACGATACGGAGTCGTATCGTCGGGGTTGAGCGGCGCCTGTTCGATGTACCAGCTCGCGATTACAAACAGCGGCACGGATAGCGTGGGAAACAGCAGTTGACGCCAGGCGCCGCGTGTCTCGCCCGGCTGGCCGGCCTGAATCAGAAAGACCGCCAGGATGGCCGTCAATACCACGGCGAATGGCGCCCACAAAAGCGGTTGGAGCAGGGCGACAATGCTCCACAGCGCCACCAGCGCCAACCCAAACGGGTAGAACGTGCGGCCCTGGTAGGTGCGCCAGGCCAGGATGAAGGTCACGGCCGCAGTAATCAGCAGAAAAACCAGCAGGGCGCGCGAGGCTGGGGTGATCACCAGCGATAATTCGCTGATCGCAACCGGCTTCCCCAAGAACACCGGCCTTCCTGCGATGATCACGGGGCGATTCAATGGCAGGCGCCACAGGCCGATCGCCAGCAACGCGGATACGCCCGCGGCCAGCAGCGCGGAGACAGCCTCCAGCCGGCGTAAGAGGTAGGCCGCGGCCGCGGCCAGCAGCAGCACAGCCAATACAAGGACCGGCCCTGCGATCACGGCCGTCCTCCGTAGAAATGGCTGTCCGCATTCAGCCCGTCTTGCGTCGCATCGTTCGGTGTCAGCTCGGCCAAACCGTGCGCCACCACCAGGTAAGCGATGGCCAGGCCCAGCAAAATCTGTCCTCCCATCCATAAGCCGACCAGCATCCGGCGCTGGAAGAGGGTAAACACGAGCAACTCAGCCGCGCCGAGGAAGACCAGCAGGCTCAAACCGGCATGCAGCGGCTCAGAGTGAAGGCTCAGCCCCAGCAGGCTCATCATCACCAGCCACAGCAGCGCATCGCGGAAGAGCGGGTCGAGCCCTGGGATGGTAATCCGCCCGCGTACCACGGCGAATGACGCCGCGGCCAGCACCAGCGCCAACAGCCTGAAACTTGTCAGCGACGCCAGGTTGGGCCAGCGCAACTCCCACCGCTGACCGGTATCTGGGGTCCAACGCAGTTGCCGCGCCGACAGGAACAGGATGACCGCAATCAAACCGCCCGCGATCGCCTGCATCAGCGCCCACTCCGTAGGGATGATCTGCGAGAGCAGCAGCGCCAGCATGAGCGAAACGAGCGCATAACCGAACAGGCTCAGCCGCCAGTCGCGCGCTACGACAATGGCGGCCGCGCCAGCGCACGCCAGCAACACGGCTGGCAGGCCGATGAGGATACTCAGTTGACGGAACAGGTCGGCAAGCGACACGGTCTCTCCTCTATCCTCGCAACAACACCCACAGGAGCAGCGCCCCCAGCGCCAGCCAGCCGAGGTAGCCCTCGCCTTCGCCAAGCCGGGCGAAGTATTGTAAAGCGCTCGCCAGCGCGCCGAGTCCGAGGGTGCTGGCTCGATACAGCCATTCCAGGCTGACGATTTCGGTGATGCCGCGCTGCCAGCCGAGCATCCCGCTGAAGATACGCTGCCGGTACACGCCGAGCACAACGCCCAGTCCCGCGGACAGTCCTAGCCCGATCCACACCGATTTGCGGGCCCCGGTCAGAGCCGCGCCCAGCGCCGGGAAGATGTCGCCCGGCAACCCGCCTGTCACACGCGCCAGCCCGTGCGGGTACAGTCCCCAGATGATTAAAGGGAGCCCCAGCAGGGCCACAGCCAACGCTGATCCGACCAGGATCGACCAGTTTTGGGCGGCCCCATTCTCCGCTGGGACACGACGAACTGGAGGGTGGGCCGGCTCGGGAGTGGACTGAGAGGCAGCCTGTACCTCGCGGCCGCGCGCCGCCCGCCAAAGCGCAGCCATCAACAACGTCTCTGCCAGCATGACCAAGCCGAAGACGGGGAGTGCAAGCGGGGACCCAGTCGGATAGACGACCGCCGATCGGGCGAGAAAGCCGGTGGTGCCCGGCAGCCCCCAGAGCGCCAGCACGGCCAACCAGGCCGGTATACGCCAGCCATGCTGAGCGCGCACCGTCTGGCCGACCAGCAGCAGCGCGCAACCCAAGCTGAAGGTGACAACCGGCCAGATCAGGGCCTCCGACACAGCCGATCCGGCCAGATAAACGGCTAACACGACCAGGCTGGCCCGGTTGATGGCGATCCACCGCCAGCGCCAATCTTCATCGGTTGCTGTCCACGCCACCAGCGCGCTGCCGAGCAGTGCCAGTGCGCCGAACGCGACCCACTCGGGGCGGCGAAGCCATTCCCCAGGGGCACCGGCCTGTAAGCGCGCCAGCAGCCAAAGCCCCAGCAACGGGGCAAGCACACCCAGGAGCAAACGGCCCGCACGGTCGAAATAACCGGTCCCGATCAACCAGAAGTGCAGCGGATAGACCCCGGCTCGGATCAACGCGGCCAACCACAAAAGCCCAAGTTCCCAGCGATCGAAGGACTGACCGACGAGTGGGGCCTTGATGCCACCTTCGCCCAACAACGCCAGGACGAGCAGGAGCAGCATGGCGGTGAAGCTCAACAAGCTCCATGCCCGGGCCGCGGGTTCAGCGTGTTCCCCCGGATGCAGTCGCCACGTGAGGGCCGCATCGAACAAAATCCAACTACTCGCCAGGGTGACCACATTCCCAGAGGCTGTAAACACGAGCGCGGCCGCGGCCAGCCACAAGGTCTGCTCCAACTGGCTCCCCGAGCGATCGGGCCGAGTGTGCGAACTGGCGCCGGCGTCTGCCCGACCGAGTAGTGCGGCCCCGGCCGTCAAGAGGAGAATCAGCACGGCTGTCAACGAATTCCAGCCATCCAACCGCCATTCGAGCATACCGCCGGCCACCGTCAGCGGCTGCCAGGTCCAAGACAGCACCGGACGCGCCGCGGTGACGTGCAGGATCAACAAGAGGATCAACGCCGCACAGACAGCCACCAGCGCGGCAGGCAGTTTTAGGCGCATGAACCACGAGTCGGGACCGCCGGTACGTCCTGGGGACCCGCGCAGGGCAACCACCCCGGCCTTCCGCCGCAGGGCCAGCCAGCGCCACAGCATCAGCAGGGAGGCGCCCAAGGCAAGCACGAGCGCCGGCCCCAACGGTTGGAGGAAAAGTGACTTGACAATCATCAGCATAAACCGTGCGCCATTGTACCGCCTTGCGAGAACGGTGGCAAATGGCGCACGGGAGTGGGGCAGCGCGATTGGCGGCTTTGGCAGCGACAGAGTACAATTCGGAGAAATGACGAATGCCGAATGACGAATTTCTGGCGTCATGTCATCCGAGGAGGTTCCCCTTTCTATGCAACCGCTCGTTGAGTGTATCCCTAACTTTAGTGAGGGCCGTCGCCCTGAAGTGATCGCAGCTATCGCGGATGTGTTTTATGCGCATCCTGTCGTGCGGCTGCTGGACATTGAAAGCGATGCTGACCACAATCGGTCGGTGTTCAGCTTCGTCGCGCCGCCGGAGGCGATGGTCCCAGTGATGTTCGACGCGATCAAGACCGCAGCCGCATTGATCGACCTCAATGAGCATCATGGCGCGCACCCGCGCATGGGGGCGACCGATGTGGTGCCGTTTGTGCCTCTGCGCGACGTGGACATGGCGACATGCGTGGCCCTGGCGCGTGAGCTCGGGCAGCGCGTCGGCGCTGAGCTGGGTATCCCGGTCTATCTCTACGAGGAAGCGGCCACACGCCCTGACCGGGTCAACCTGGCTGATGTTCGCCGCGGGCAATACGAAGGCTTGAAAAGTGAGATCGGCTCGAACCCTGACCGCTTCCCCGATTTCGGCCCGGCGCACATGGGGCCGGCGGGCGCGACCCGCGATCAGCGCCCGGGCGCCGCTGGTGGCGCTAAACGTTTATTTGACCACCTCGAACGTCGATGTCGCCCGGCATATTGCGAAAGCGGTGCGCCACGCCAGCGGCGGGCTGCGCTACGTCAAGGCGCTCGGCATGTTGGTCAACGGCAAGGCGCAGGTCAGCATGAATCTGACTGATTTTCGCAAGACCTCCATGCATCGCGCGTTGGAGATGGTCCGGCGGGAGGCGGAGCGCTACGGGGTGGGTGTCGAATCCTGCGAGTTGATCGGCGTGGTCCCACAGCAGGCGCTGCTCGATGCGGCCGTGTGGTACATGCAGTTAGACAATTTCGATCCGCGGATGGTGTTGGAAAACCGGTTGGCTGAAGCCTGAGGTTCGTTTTGATGACCCCAGATTCGCCCAAAGCCAATTTACTCAAAGCCATCCACCACGAGGCGCCCTCTTACGTGCCATTTGCCGGGGAAGGCGCCTACCGGCTGGTGGATCACGTCGGGCGCAAGCCGCCGCGTGCTGGCCGCGACGAATGGGGCGTCGTTTGGGCGCCGCTGCCGGCAAGCTACGAGCTGGGCCCGGCTGAGCCGGCCGAATCGTACGCGGTCGAGCATCCGGCGCGCTCGGTTGCCGAGGCGATCACGCTGCCATGGCCCACGGGTTGCGATGCGACTTGCTTCGCCGGGTTATTCGACCACCGAGACGCGGCGCAAACGCTCCTGATCGGGCAGCACGGCTCCGGCCTGTTGGATCGCTTCACCCTGTTGCTGGGCATGCAGAAAGCGCTGGTTGCGCTGGTGGCCGAGCCGGCGGCCGCGGCGGCCGTGCTCGAACGCATCGCGGATTATCATGTCGCGGTCGCTCGCTGCTATCTGGCGGCGGGCAGCGAGGCCGCCTGGCTGGCCGACGACTACGCGGGGAGCGACGGCCCTTATCTGCGCCCCGCGCTGTGGCGGCGGTTGATCTTACCGCAGTTGGCGCGGGTCATCGCAGTCTATCGGGAAGCCGGGGTGCCGGTGTTCTTCCACACGTGCGGTCGCGCCGAGGCTTTTGTGGGCGATCTGTTAGACGCGGGCGTAACCGTGTTCAACTTGCAGAGCGAAGCCTGCGACCTGGTTGGGCTGCGTGCCCACCACGGCCGGCGCATCGCCTTCATCGGCGGCATCCCCAGTGGGTTGATGCTGACGGGTGGGCCGGAGGACGTGCGGCAGGCGGCCCGGACGGCCATCGAATGCCTGGGCCGCGACGGCGGCCTGATCCTGGCGCCGGATCAACCGCTGGCGTTTCCCGCGGCGAATGAGGCGGCGCTGGCAAAGGCTGCTCGGGAGTACGGGCAATACCCGCCAGGTATGGGTGAAGCGTAGAGCGTAGAGCGTAGAGCGTGGAGCGTGGAGCGATAGGTGCGGACCATCTGAAGCCTCGCGTTTCACGCTCCACGCTTCACCCCCAGGAGGTTCCAATGTCAGAATTACGTCGCGACCCGGTGATGGGACGCTGGGTGATCATCGCACCCGAGCGCGCGCTGCGGCCGGGACAGATGGATCAGCCGCAGAGTGAGCGGAAAGCCGGGCCGTGCGTCTTCTGTGGGGGGCAAGAGGCCAACGATCCCACCGAGATTTTCGCCGTACGCGATCCCGGCACCGCGCCCAACTCCCGCGGCTGGCGGGTGCGCGTGCTGCCGAACCGGTATCCCGTGCTGCGGATCGAGGGCAAGCTGGAGCGTGAAGGCGTGGGCATGTTCGACAAATTGTCGGGGGTCGGCGCGCACGAGGTGATCGTCGAGACGCCGGATCATGACCTGGAGTTGGTCGATCTGCCCGTGAGCCACATCGCCGACGTCATCCGCGCCTATCGCCACCGTGTGGCCGACCTGGGTGGGGATGATCGCTTCAAATACGTGCTGATCTTCAAAAACCAGGGGTATCAGGCCGGCGCGACGCTGCCACACGCGCACTCGCAGCTCATCGCGACGCCGGTCACGCCCAAACGGGTCAAAGAGGAGTTGTTGGGCGCGCAGCGCTACTATGAGTTCAAGCGCCGCTGCGTCTTCTGCGATACCATCCGGCAGGAAACACGGCTGACCCGCGAACGGCTGGTTTTCGAGAACGACACCTTCGTCGTGATCTCACCGTTTGCCGCCCGCGTGCCCTACGAGACCTGGATCATACCCAAACAGCACAACTGCGACTTCGTCGGCATCGCTGAACCCGAGTATACCGGCCTGGCCGAGGCGCTCAAGCACACGCTGCAACAGACACGGCTCCTTCTCGATGATCCACCGCTGAACTACCTGATCCACACCGCGCCGTTTCGCCGGCCGCGCGCCGGTTACTGGTCATCCATCCAATACGACTACCACTGGCATCTGGAGATCCTCCCCCGGCTCACCCGACCGGCCGGGTTCGAGCAAGGATCCGGCTTCTACATCAACCCGGTCCCCCCGGAGGATGCGGCGGCGACGCTGCGCGGCGATCCCGTACCGGAAGATGTGCTGCCGACGACAGCCGAGACCAAGGAAGACACCAAAGTCGCCGCCGCATGAACTGGGTAGATTTACCAACCAGTTGTGGGGGCGGGTTTATCCACATTAATGCAGATCTGGCCGTCACCACGTTGCTGCCTTAGAAGACAGGCCCGTGTTGACCACGGAAACCCACCCCTGCGCTGACCGAAATCTGCCGTGGGGTTACGGTTCGATCTCGGCCACCGAACCCACGATGCTGGACGGGCGATACGGGTAGCGATCCACATCCTCGCGGCGCGTCACGCCGGTCAGCACGAGGATGGGCTCCAGGCCGGACTGCACGCCGGCGATGATGTCCGTGTCCATGCGATCGCCGATCATCACCGTGTTTTCCGAGTGGGCACCCAGATATTTCAAGGCCATGCGCATCATCAGCGGATTCGGCTTACCGACGAACATGGCGCTGACGCCGCTGGCCTTCTCGATCAACGCCGCGACCGCGCCGCAGGCCGGCACCGTGCCGCCCTCGCCGGGGCCGTTCGGGTCCGGGTTAGTGGCGATGAAGCGTGCGCCGGCCTCGATCAGCCGCACGGCCTGGGTCAAGGCCTCCAGGGTGTAGCTGCCGGCTTCGCCCAGCACCACGTAGTCCGGCTGCCGGTCGGTGATGACGTAGCCGGTCGAGTGCAGCGCCCACGTCAGCCCGCTGTCACCGATGACGAACGCGGTGCCGTTCGGGCGCTGCGTCTGCAGGAAGCGTGCAGTCGCCAGGGCCGACGTGAAAATGTTCTCTGCGGCCACATCCAGCCCGATGCTATGCAGCCGGTGCGAGAGGTCGCCCGGCGTGTAGCGCGAGTTGTTCGTCAGGATCAGGAACTTGGCCTCGCGCGCCTTCAAGCGGGCCAGAAATCCATCGGCGCCGGGGATCAGCGTGCCGCCCGTGATCAGCACGCCGTCCATGTCGATGAGGTAGTTTTTGGGTGGGTTCATCTTCGTCTCCGGAGACGAATGACGAACGACGAATGACGAAGCCTTGTTTCGAGGGCGTAGGTTTTCGTCCTTCGTCTTCCGTCCTTCGTCAATCATTCATTCAGCAAATACGCCAAGCAACAGCTTTGCCGACGCTTCCAACGCATCCCGATGCGTGCGCTCGAACGAGTGTGACGCATCCACCCCCGGCCCCATCAACCCGATCCGATAATCGCCACCGGCACGCAGCGCCGCCTCGGCGTCCGAGCCGTAGAACGGGTAGATGTCGAGCTTGTACGGGATGTCGTGCGCCTGCGCCAGCGCCACCAGCCGGCGGCGGATCCCCAGGTCGTACGGCCCCCCGCTGTCCTTGGCGCAGATGCTGACGGCGTGTTCGTTGCCCTGCAAGCCTTCGCCCAGCGCGCCCATGTCCACCGCGATCAGCTCGGCCACGTCGTCGGGGATGCCCGCGGCCGCGCCGTGACCGACTTCCTCGAAGTTGCTGAAGTGGAACGTCGTCCGCTGCGCCGGCATCAGCCCGCTTTCCGCCAAGGCGCGCAGCGCAGCCAGCATCACCGCCACGCCGGCCTTGTCGTCCAGGTGCCGCGATTTGACGTAGCCCGTGTCCGTGACGACCGTGCGGGGATCCCAGGCGATCAGGTCGCCCACCTCGATGCCCAGGCGCGCGTGTTTCAGCGGCGGAAGCGGTCCGGGCATCCAGGCGGATCTCCATTTCATCGGCCTTCCACTCTTTGTCGCGCACCGGTTCGCGGTGCACATGCACCGAGGACTTCACCAGCAGCGCCGTGCCGGTGTGGGCCTGACCGGCCGCCGTCTTGATCCAGCAGTACTCGCCGTTGACCGCGAAGAGCGGGTAGCCGCCGATGCGGTCGAAGGCCAGCCGGCCGTTGGGCTTGATCTGCGTCACGATGGCGCCCAACGTGTCCACGTGGCCCGTGACGGCGCGTGACGGCGTCGGCCGCATTGCCCGCGCGGCCCGGCAGGGTCACGGTCACCGCGCCCTTCCGGGTGACCCGCGGCGCCAGGCCGACCTCACGCAGCCAGCGCACGACGAGCGCCAGCGCGTCTTCGGTGTCGCCGGTGGGGCTGGGCGTGCGCAGGAGTTGAACGAGGCGGGAAACAAGGGCGTCGAGATCGATAGAAGGTAGAGAGGACATGAGGCTCCTGGAAGATGCTGAATCAGACTGCGAGCGCGATCACCGGGGCGGTGTTTATCACTATTTCGTCAGGCTCAGGCATGATCTACGTCCGACTGCAACTCTTCTTCATCCAAGTCGATCATCGAAACGCCATACCCGCTCAGACTTAACAAGAACGAAACCCGATCCATGCCCACCAGTTTGGCGGCCATACCCGAAGAGAGGTGCTTCATCTCGAATAGTTTGACCGCCATCGCCATCCTGGCTTCTTGCTCGAACTGCTTCCGGCTTTGTTGAAGCGTGTCGGGCAGCGAAGGCGGGTAGTCTATCAACAACTGCATACGTCACCGCTCCTTCTGACTTCCTGAATAGCAAGTCCCCACAAGTGTTCGCAATGCGGTTTCACTGCACAATCTGTGCGATGCAATCAACACCCCGATTATACCATGCGCAACAAGAAAACGGGCGCAACCCGCTGAAGATTCGCAGGCTATGCCAACCACCCCGACAGAACCTGCAATAACTCCGGCAACTCTCTGATCTGTGCATCCGGCATGATCGTCGGATCATGCTCGACCCGGTGCGCCACCTCGATGAGGATGCCCTTCATGCCGACACCCTGCGCGCCCGCGACATCTGCGCGCAGCCGATCGCCCACGTAGGCCGCGGCCTCCGGCGCCACGCCGAGAGCATCCAGCGCGGCCCGGAAGATCTGCGGGTGCGGTTTGGCGACGCGCGCCGCCGACGAATAGATACGCACCGGGAAGTACCCGGCAAGACCGCGCAGGACCAGGCCATCGTCCATGTGACGGGCCGGCTGGATCGTGTTTGAGATGACACCCAGGCGTAGACCGCGAGCGTGCAGGGCGGTCAGCGTTTCGATAGCGCCGGGACGCAGCGGGGCGTGGTCGCCACTTCGGCGGCAGTAGGCGTCGCCGGCGATCCGCACCATTTCATCGGTCAGGGGTTGGCCTCGCCCCGCAAAAAAGGCCGCCAGCACGTCGTAGATGTCGATTCCCTCCTGGCGGGCCGTGGCGCCACGATACGCGGCCTCGCTTTCGTGCGCCAGGATCACACAGAAAGCGGTACGTTCTTCCAGCACGACCCCGGCTGCCGTCAACGCATCATAGACGCGCCCGGCGCGCACCCGTACGTGCGCTTCATAGTCCCCGCGCCCCTCGCCCAAATCCACGAGGGTGTCGCCGAGGTCGAACAGCACCGCTTGGAGGTTGGTCATCGATGTTTGGCTCCTTGCCAAGTGACACGGTGACACGGTGACACGGTGACACGGTGACACGGTGAACACTGACGAGTCACCCTTTCACCTTGTCATCCCGTCACCCTGTCACGCTTCTTCGCCCGCTCCTCCGCCTTCCGTGAAATGCGGTTGAACGTGCCCGCCAGCCCCATCGCCTTTTTGACCTCGCGCAGCGTCTCGGCGGCGATCGCACGGTAGCGCAGCGTGCCCTGGTAGATCACCTCATCGACGAAGCCGCTCTGCGAGCTGTAGTACGCCGCGCGCTCGCGCATCGGATCGAGGAAGGCGTTGAGGACGCCAGCCAGCCGTTCTTTCACCTCCACGTCTCCCACCGTGCCAGCGCGGTAGCGCACCTTCAGCGCCTCCACAGCGGCCCGATCCGGGTCGAAGTGATCGAGGTAGGTGAAGACCGGGTTGCCTTCGACCGTACCCGGGATGTCGGCGCGGATGCGGTTCGGGTCGGTGTACATGCCATGCACCTTCTTCTGTACCGTCTTCGCATCATCGGAGAGTAAGATGGCGTTGCCGAGCGACTTGCTCATCTTACTCTGCCCGTCGGTGCCGGGCAGGGTGTCGCCCTGCACCAGGTCGTCGGGGATCGGGAAAATCTCGCCGTAGAGGTTGTTGAAGCGGCGGGCGATCTCGCGGGTGATCTCGACGTGCGCCTGGTTATCTTTACCGACCGGCACCAGGTGGGCGCGCGGCAGCAGGATGTCGGCGGCTTGCAGCACCGGGTAGCCCAGCAGCCCCAACGGGATCGTCTCCTCGTCCATCAGTGCGGCGCGGGCCATGTCCTTGATGCTTGGCAGACGGGCCAGCCGCGGCACCGTCACCAGGTTGCCGAAGAGCAGCGCCAGCTCGTAAGTCTCATGCACCGCCGACTGGAGGAAGATGGTGGATTTGGCCGGATCGATGCCCGCGCTGAGATAGTCCAGCACCATGCCGCGGGCGTTGTCCGCGGTCCCGTCGATGTCTTCCCGGCTGTTCTTGGTCGTCAGCATGTGCAGGTCGGCGATGATGAAGTAGCACTCGTATTCATCCTGCAAGCGCACCCGATTGCGCAGGCTGCCGACATAATGCCCCAGGTGCAGCCGACCGGTGGGACGGTCGCCGGTGAGGATGCGTTTTCTCTCGCTCATCGTTCTTCTCCTGAAAGGGGGAAGGAAATGGGGAAATAAGTAGACAGGAAACAAGTAGAGAGGAAACAAGTAGACAAGTAGACAAGTAGACAAGTAGACAAGTAGACAAGTAGACAAGTAGATAAGGTTCACGCGTTCGCTTCCTTGTTTCCTTGTTTCCTTGTTTCCCTGTTTCCTTGTTTCCCTGTTTCCCTGTTTCCCTGTTTCCCTGTTTCCCTGTTTCCTTGTTTCCTTGTTTCCTTGTTTCCTTGTTTCCCTGTTTCCTTGTTTCCTTGTTTCCTTGTTTCCTTGTTTCCTTGTTTCCCTGTTTCCTTGTTTCCTTGTTTCCTTGTTTCCTTGTTTCCTTGTCTACTTATCTACCTGGTCCCAATCTACCAACAAAAAACGCCCCGCCCCCAGCATGTTGCCAGGGACGAGGCGCTTGTCCTCGCGGTACCACCCTGCTTGAGCCGGAATCCGGCTCCGCTTTGCCGATGCGGAAATCCCCACATCGCACGCCCGCTAACGGTGGCGTCTCCGGCGCGGCTTAGTGAGGTAGTGAGATAGTGGCGTAGTACGGTAGTGCGGTAGTGATGTAGTGCGGCAGTGGTATTGTGTGACGATGCCTAGTCAGTTCAGAGCAGAAGGCCGCCCGCCCGCACTATCTCACTATCGTACTATCTCACTATCGTACCATCTCACCAACCGTTCAGTCTGCAACTCCCCGGCCCATTCGCCGGCGTCGTGGCTGCCTCGTTCCCACCCTCGGAGGCTCTCTGAAGCCCGGTTCGCCGCTACTTGCCCGGTTCACAGTCGTTCAATTCTCGATTGGCCGGAGTATGCCACAGCCGCGAAAGGCTGTCAAACAGCAGCGCGTGAAAACTGTGTCCTGGGCTACGCCCTTCACACAACTTTTATGCTAAAATTGACATCGTGTTGCGACATGTTACAATATTTCCCAGACAAGAAGCGCATTATGATGCGCATTCCCTTCACGGCAGTTCGGTAAACGGCGGTCTCTCGTTATAGCCATAGGAGGACTGCGCATGCTCCGCATGATAACGCCTGGCAGCACGCCAAAGAGCGGGGAATGGGAATGCATGGAATGCGGCTACATCGAGGAAGGGGTTCGCGCGCGGCGGCCGGCAGTTTGCTTTGAGTGTGGCGCGCCGGAGAAGGCGCTGGAGTTCTTTCCTTACGAAAAGGACGATGTTTCGGTTGATGAAGACTGGGGCACCGACGATTTGGACGCTGAATCGGGTCAGCTCAACTCAGAAGAGGACGACTACTAAACTTCCCAAGGATGGGTGACCGCCGGTGGGATGCCCCAAGTCGGGGTGTCCGACGCCAGTAGGGCCCGATAAAACTTACCTGTTTCCTACGCCCCTGCGACCATGTCAGGCTCCTTCAGCCGTTTCATTGCGGCGAGCCTGCGCGCACATCATGGTCGCAGGGGTTTCGTTTTGCCTGAGGATGTGACCTCGGAGAGGATAAAATGAACAACGTAACCGAACTGGGAGTTATGACTGAGGAGCAGCTTCAACAGAGCGCTGAGGAGTCTGCGCGCCGGCGTACGCCCAACGCGCGTACCGTCTCACGACGCGCCCCGATTTGGGCTGATGTGCCCGTCGCCCAGTGGGATGACTGGCGCTGGCAGCTCAGCCACCGGCTGAATACGCTGGACGAACTGAGCAGCATCATTAACTTGACCCCGGAAGAGATCGAGGGCGTCCGCAGCCATCACTTCCGGGTGGACATCACCCCCTATTTCGCATCCTTGATCGACCCGGATGACCCGAACTGCCCGATCCGCCGCCAGGTGATCCCCACCAGCCAGGAGTTGGTTGCCTTCGAAGGCATGGTGGCTGATTCATTGAATGAGGATGGCCATAGCCCGGTGCCAGGTTTGGTTCACCGTTATCCCGATCGGGTGCTGATGCTGGTGACGACCCAGTGCGCCAGCTACTGTCGTTATTGTACGCGCAGCCGTATCGTCGGCGATGCCAGCCACCAGTTCAGCCGGGGCGACTACGACCGGCAGATCGCCTACATCGCGGCCACGCCGGCAATCCGCGACGTGCTGCTCAGTGGCGGCGACCCGCTGCTGTTGCCGCTCAAGGTGTTGGAGGACATCCTGCGCCGGCTGCGGGCGATCGAGCATGTCGAGATCATCCGCATCGGGAGTCGTGTGCCGACTTTCATGCCGCAACGCATCACGTCCGAGCTGGTGGAAATGCTGCGCCAGTTTCATCCGTTGTGGATGAACCTCCACTTCAACCATGCGGCCGAACTGACCCCCGAAGTCGCGGCCGGCCTGGCCCGGCTGGCCGATGCCGGCCTTCCGCTCGGCAGCCAGACGGTGCTGCTGGCCGGGGTCAACGATTCGGTCGAGGTGATGAAAGAACTGGTGCATAAGCTGGTGCGCCACCGGGTGCGGCCCTACTACCTGTATCAGTGCGACCTTGTGGAAGGCGCGGGACATTTCCGCACCACGGTCAGCAAAGGCATCGAGATCATCGAAGGACTGCGCGGCCATACCAGCGGCTACGCCATCCCGACCTACGTGGTGGACGCGCCCGGCGGCGGCGGCAAGGTCCCGGTGATGCCCCAATATCTCATCAGCCAGGCGCCCGGCAAGGTGGTGCTGCGCAATTTCGAGGGCTTCATCACCACCTACGACGAGCCCAACGACTACACCGGTCACACCGTGGCCCGCCCCGAACAGCCCCCGCCGGCTTCCAAAGCCGACCGTGAGGGTGTCTCCGGTCTGCTCGCCGGCGCGGCGGAGCATATCAAGCCCCAGGGGTTTGACAAGGCCCATCGGCGAAATGTCAACGCGGCCGCGGCCCCATCGGGCAAGGTCGTCCGGGAGCCAATCCCGGTCAAGCCGGTGGATGTGAAGCCTGCCGGAAACGACAACGGGCACAACGGCAACGGGCACGGACGATAGGCGATAGACGATGGTCAGACTCCATGGTCAATGGTCCATCGTCCATCGTCTATCACGGAGGAATACATGACTCTCAACATCGCTGTCCTCGCGAACCTGAAGCGGAACGCGCTGCATTATGCCGGTATGCCCGACGACGCCTGGGATGATCTGGACTCCGACATCACGGTGAATGCCATCGTCGCGGCCCTGGAGGCGCGCGGCCATCATGTGACCTTCCTGGAGGGCAACCTTTCGCTGATCGAAACCCTGCCCGCGCTGAAGCCGGACATCTGCTTCAACATCTGCGAAGGGCACTGGGGCGACAGCCGCGAGTCGCATGTACCGGCCATCCTGGAGATGCTCCGCATACCCTACACGGCCAGCGGCGTGCTGACCCTGGCGTTGACGCTGGACAAACCGATGACCAAGCGCGTTTTGGCGTTCCAGGGTCTGCCCACGCCCGCGTTTCAGGTTTTCGAGCGCGCCGACGAGCCGCTTGACTCCGATCTGGTCTTCCCGCTGTTCGTCAAGCCGAGCCGCGAGGGAACCGGGATGGGGGTCAGCGGCAGCTCCATCGTACACACTGAGGTCGAGCTGCGCGACCAGCTCGCGGCGCAGATCGACCGCTACCGCCAGCCGATCCTGGTTGAACGCTTCATCCGTGGCCGCGAGGTGACGGTGGGCGTCGTTGGCAACCTGGTCGGGCCGGTAGCGCGACGCGTGCCCGCGGACGAACAGGCCGAGCGCGTCTTCGAGGGCCTGCGCTTCCTCCCGCCGCTGGAGGTGGACTTCGCCGCCTATCCGGACAGCGAGGGCGGGGTCTACACCAACCGGATGAAGACTGAGTGGGCCGGCGATTTTCGTTATCTCTGCCCCGCACCGCTCGCCCCGGCGCTTACCGAGCAGCTCAACTGGTTGACTGCGGCGGTCTTTCGCGTTACTGGTTGTGCAGATGTGGCGCGCGTCGATTTTCGACTGGATGCCGACGATGGCGACAAGCCGTACATTCTGGAGGTCAACCCGCTGCCCGGCCTCTACCCAGGCCTGAGCGATCTGGTGTTGGAGGCGGACGCGGTGGGCATGCCGTACAATGATTTGATCAACGCGATCCTTGACGCCGCGCGTGCGCGGCACGGTTTTTAGTCGTTAGCTGCTCGCGGTCTTTTGCGCCATGCTGAAATTTGCGCGTCCGGCGAACTTATGGCATTCTCCCGCCCGCGAGGAGACCGCGACGCATCAACCTCAAATCGACGCCGTGCGTTTCCCCCGATGACTCGGTGAGATTCTATTCCCCAGCAGTCGTCTCAGGAGGAGAAACCATGAGCGTCAGAGTGTTCTGCAAGTTGGCAGACTGTGTGAACTGGGACAACGGCCTGTGCGGCGCGGAAGAAATCCGCGTTGACCGTGAGGGATATTGCGCCACCTATGAAGAAATCCCCGAAGAGGTGGTTGACGAGCTCGATCTGCCCGCGCACGTGGATGACGTGAACTGGGAAGAGGAAGAAGACGAGGATCTGGAGATCGACGAGCTGGGCGAAGAAAGCTGGGACAGCCTCGACGAGGACGAAGACGAGGACGAAGAGGAAGACGCCGACGAGGATCGTTGGTCGGATTAAGCGGCTTCTAAACCACTCATCGTCCAGGCGCTGCTCGCACAAGCCAGGATAACGGACAGGGCATTCCAGGCGGGCCGGACTCGAGTTGAGTCCGGCCCGCAGTTTGTTAAACGTCCCAATTGACTTCACTGACGGGCATGCGCTTTACACTGCCAGCACCGCCCCCTGACTCCCCGACGTGACCATCGCCGTGTAGCGCCGCAGCCAGCCGGTCAGCTCGCGCTGGGGTACACGCCACTCGGCCCGACGGCGAGCCAGTTCGGCGTCAGGCACGTCCACGTCCAGCCGCCGCGCCGGGATATCCAGCACGACCATGTCGCCGTCCCGGAGCAGGCCGATCGGGCCACCGGCCGCGGCCTCGGGCGAGACGTGACCGATGCACGCGCCGCGCGTGCCGCCGCTGAACCGGCCGTCGGTGATCAGCGCGACGGAGCTGCCCAGCCCCATGCCCATGATGTTCGATGTGGGCGCCAGCATCTCCTGCATCCCCGGCCCGCCCTTCGGCCCCTCGTAGCGGATCACCACCACGTCACCGGTCTTGACCTTGCCGCTGAGGATGCCCGCGTTGGCCTCGTCGTGCGAGTCGAACACCACCGCCGGGCCGCGGTGCTGCAACATCTCCGGCAGCACGCCCGCGGTCTTGATCACCGCGCCGTCGGGCGCCAGGTTGCCGAAGAGGATCGCCAGCCCGCCGCGCTCGCTGTACGGGTTCTCCAACGGGCGGATGCACGCCTTGTCCTGGCTCTCCGCGCCCTGCACGTTCTCCAGCAGCGTCTTGCCCGTCACCGTCTTTGTGTCGGTGTGCAGGATGCCGGGCCGCTTCGATAACTCCCACAGGATCGCCGATACGCCGCCGGCTTTGTCCACATCCTCGATGTGGTAGCTCGACGACGGCGACACCTTGCAGATGTTCGGCACCCGCTCCGCAACCTCGTTCAGCCGCGCCAGGGGGTACTCGACGCCGGCCTCGTGCGCCAGCGCCAGGGTGTGCAGCACGGTGTTGGTCGAACCGCCCATCGCCATGTCCAGTGCAAACGCGTTGTCGATCGCATCAGACGTGACGATGTCGCGCGGCTTGAGATCGAGGTCGATCAGGTTGAGCAGTTGCCGGGCGGCCGCGCCGGCTAATTCTTCGCGAACGCGGATTCATCCTGAGCGGCGTCGAAGGATCCACGGCCAAGATCGTGCCGTTGCCTGGCAGGGCCATGCCGAGCGCCTCGCACAGACAGTTCATCGAGTTGGCGGTGAACATGCCGGAGCACGAGCCGCACGTCGGGCAGCCGAACTGCTCCAGCTCGTTCAGCCCGGCGTCGTCGATCTTGCCCGACCGGTATGCGCCCACCCCCTCGAAGACCGAGATCAGGTCCACGACCTTGCCGGAGGGTGTCACGCCGGCCATCATCGGCCCGCCGCTGATGAAGATCGTCGGGATGTTCAGCCGCAGCGCGGCCATCAGCATCCCCGGCACGATCTTGTCGCAGTTGGGGATGCAGATCATACCGTCGAAGCAATGCGCGGCGATCATCGTCTCGACCGAGTCGGCGATCAGCTCACGGCTGGGGAGGCTGTACTTCATGCCCGCGTGGCCCATCGCGATGCCGTCATCGACGCCGATGGTGTTGAACATGAACGGCACGCCGCCCGCAGCCCGCACCGCCGCGCGCACGACTTCGCCGAAGACGTTCAGGTGCGCGTGGCCGGGGATGATGTCGATGTACGAATTGGCGATGGCGATGAACGGCTTGTTCCAGTCGTCCTCGCTCTGAATAACACCGGTCGCCCGCAACAGCGACCGGTGCGGTGCGCGCTCGAAGCCCTTTTTGATCATGTCGGAGCGCATGGAACGGTTGAGGTTGTTTGGCATGTCTAAGTCACTCCCATCCTGGACAGGCATCAATACGTCGTTAGTCTTTTCGTCACCCAGTCGCGCAACTCGGTCATCAATTGAGCTGGTGTTTGGATCGCCAGCCCACTCTGTGCGGCAACCGCTGGCGTGAAGTGGCGTGTATTCAGTGTTACGAAACGGCTCACCGAGGCTTTCACCGCAGCGCACAGGATCGGCGCATCGCTCGCGGCTATTATCCTTTCCCAAACTCTGGTCTTTTCCAGCGTCGGATCGGGCACGACCTCGAGACGCAAACGAGCCATCTGTACGGCAAAATTGGGTAGCGCATGGGGAAGTTTTTTTTCGCAGATTGCGCTCCGTTTCATCCAAGACCTGGCGCGAAACAACAAGCTGGAATATGCCGATCTCGCCAAGCCGCAAGATGCCGCTGCTGACGTTGGATGAAGAACTGGCGCCAGCAATCAACACATTGGCGTCTGCGAAAACCTTACGCATGGTTGGCTTGCCGCTCACGCCAAATCTGCTCTCGCTCCTCTTCGAGGCCCTGGAGCAAATCGGCCAAGCTCACGCCTTCTTCCCTCATTATGGAACCGAATTCATCTGCTAATTTGGGCAGCAGACTCTCTCGCTTTCCTAACACCACCAGATCGTCAATTTGCATCAGGTTCAGGACATCCCCGTCCTCCACGGCCAGTTCCCTCCGCACCATCTGCGGCAATGTTAATTGTCCTCGCTCTCGTAGACGAACCGTATAAATCGCTTGCATCATGTCAACCTCGCTTTCGCACAGTGCGAATTTCTAATTTTTTCATATTCGCATGATACAATCACCACCGTACGGATGCAAGCCTGTGATCTGACGAGGTCATAGCCGCGTCACCACCGCATCCCCCATCTCGACCGTCCCCACCAGCTTACAGCCGGGCGTCTGGATGTCGCCGGATCTAAAATCCACATCTTTGTACAATGCAGCATAATCTAGCACTAGTGTTAATTTCAGTTCTTTTCCTTTTTGAGCAGAAATTGGCGATAGATAATTGACATGAAATGTATGATCTGTGGTTAGAAATAGGTCAAGGGTATCAGTTAGAGCTTCTCCTGCTATAATTTTAAAATAGGCAGAATAATACTTCAAATTAAGGTCATTGTATAAAATGTTGTTGTTTTGGACGATGCTGCTATTGGAAGGAATAGATGACTGTTTGATATAGTCATACTGTTCAGGTAGTCCAAAATTAACTTCTAAGGAGGCTACCTTGTCTTCAAATCGGTACTTATTAAAATTTAGTGATACGATGTTTTTTTCAACTTTGGTTACATCATTTAAAAGAGTGGTAGATTGATTTGATATGTTGTAATTGATGCTGTCTCGCAATGGAAGCTTAATACCATTGACGTCGTAAACAGATACACCACTGATGTAAAATTTTTGATCTAGTACTAAGAACGAATCATTCAAATTATTGAAAATAGTATCTCCAAGTATCAAGGTAATATCACCATTTTGATGATCTAATTTCCATGAAATGGATGGGTAGATGCAACAATCTGTACAATCATTGTCGGAACTCACATCATAATTGGATGAAAGCGGATCGAGGCAACCTTCTTTGGATTCGTAACATGAATTTAATATTATGATCCAGCCAATAAAAATGACAAGATTGAAGTACTTCATATTTGTTATATTATTTAAATCAAGGCACCACAGCCATTGAAATAAGAGGCAAAAGTACAAAATACATCTAATACCCTTTCTTTTGTAAATGTTAATGTATTTGATTTTTTTGAGACTTTTTTTAATTGTAAGTAAATATAGAACAACAAGTTTTTGACATTAGCAATTTCCATCTGGGCATAGATCGTTTTCAGATTCAATCTCTAATGTACAGTGTTGTATTTTGTGATGGAGTAACTCATGTTTTACCTTACTTTTAATGGTTTGGATCTGTTTGGCACTGAGTATAGAAGATACTACTAGATGTCCTGTCAATGCATTTTCGGTGGTGCTGACAGCCCAAATGTGGATATGATGAAAATCGATAACTCCATCTTGTAGTAATGCGAATTTTCTGACTTTCTCAAAATTAATGTCTTTTGGTACTCCGTCAAGAGAAAGTCTGATGCTATCTTTAAGAAGTGACCAAGTGCTTGCAATGATCACCAAACATATGATGATGGATAACATGGGATCAATCCAACTTAAATTTGTAAAATAAATTAGGACACCACCTAGGATCAGCCCAAATGAGACCAATGTATCAGACAACAAATGAAGAAAGGCACTTTTTACATTGATGTCTTTGTCTTTTTCTTTAAAGAAGAGATTTGCGGAAAAACCATTGATTAAAAGACCAATGGCAGCAATTATGGCAACAGTTTTGCCTGGAATTGGCTCTGGATGAGCAAATCTCAGAATAGCTGCGTAGCCAATCGCTCCTATAGAAATTAGCAGTACAATGGCATTTAGCAGGGAAACCAAAATAGTTGATTTTTTATAACCGTAGGTGTATTTTTCACTAGATTTTGAATTTCCAATTTTTATTGCAAACAAAGACAAAGATAATCCAGCTACATCTAAAAAATTATGCCCTGCATCTGATAAGATAGAAAGCGAATTGATGCTAAAGCCGATAATTATTTGAAGGACAACATATGCAAGATTGAGCCCAATTCCAATGATAAAAGCTCGACTGAGGTTTTCTAATTTTGGGATTGAATGTTGGTGCTGATGATGGTCCAAAACAAATTTTTTTTGTGGCATTTTAGGTCTCTAATAAATAGAGATTTTATGTATCGATAATATTGGCAATAGTGATCAATTATCAAATTTTATCCCAATAGACGAATATGAGTTAACTTTTTTTGATGCTCGCCTCGTATTCAGCTACTAATTTTTTTACAATTTGTTTTACTTGGGCGGAAAAATCTTTGTCCAAAATCCATTGAAAATATTGTCTGTCCTCATATAAAGTCTTTCCTGCGGGTTTTCCAATGTATTTGCCAAAGTTGAAAATAATGGTTCCATTGCCGTCATATCTCAATCTTTGTGTTGCATCAACTGTGCTCTGTTCAGAAAGAAAATTTGCAATAGCATCGATGTCGTTTACAATTGGTGCAGGAGTGACGAAGCCATCTCCATCAACATAATCTACACCTTTGTACTTCTCAATTTGGCCTATTAATACCTCAACTGTAGCCTTTACATCGGCAAGTGCATCATGTGCATCTTCTAATTCTTTGCCACAATATAAAGCAAGTGCAGCCTTTAATGTCCTTGGCTCCATTTTATAAAATATCTTTTGAACATCGATGAGTTTTCTCTTAGAAATATCCAGTTCAAATCCAGCTCTGTCAAATTCCTCCATTAGCATTGGCACATCAAATCGATCAGAATTGTAACCAGCTAAATCACCATTGCCAATAAAATCAAAGAGTTGTTTAGCTACTTTATCAAAAGTAGGTTTGTTTCGAAGCATATCAGGGGTGATGCCATGCACTGCCATTGCCTCTTCAGAGATGGGTATTCCTGGATTGATGAGCATTTCCAATTCTTGTGCCTCTCCTCCATTTTTTGAATATTTGACTAATGCGATTTGAACGATTCTGTCACGAATCACATTTAACCCTGTAGCTTCAAGATCCAAAAAAATCAGATCATTTTTTAAATTGAAATTGGTCATTTATTTTGTTTAAGATATTGGTTAAATCCTGAGGTATAATAATGTTGTACTCTTTTGCCATCAGGGCTTGCAAATAAGAAACATGCTTCGATGCCATCTAATTTTTCTATTAGTTGTTTTGATTTTTCAAAACCTAGCACCATAAATGCAGTTGCATAGGCATCGGCTGTAAGGCAATCAGAAGCGATGACTGATGCACTGAGGATATTTGAAGGTCTTGCAATGCCAGATATTGGATCTATAATATGAGAATAGACAATTTCACCATTTTGATAAAAATTTCTATAATTTCCACTGGTGGCCATGGCCATGTTTGAAATAAAGACGGGTATCTCTACTTCATCTAGTCCAGCTTGAGCTGATGGCTTATTGATGCCAATCACCCACGATTCCCCTTTAGCATTGTACCCACTGGTTCGAACTTCACCTCCAATCTCTACCATGACATCATCAATGTGATGACCTTTGATGTACTGTAGGACTTCATCTACTCCATGTCCTTTTGCAGAAGCACTAAAATCGAGTTGAACACCTGGCAATGATTTTGAAATGCAGATACTATCCCCATGTTCATGATATTGGATTTTGTCCATACCAATTAATTGTAAGAGAGAATCTATTTTAGCTTTTGAAGGAGTTATTACTTTATCCCTTTTGCCATAACCAAAGCCCCAATAATTCACCAATGGCATTATGGTTGGTTGAAAGATTCCATTGGTTATCTCACTTATTATCTTCGCTTCTGTAAAGGATCGATTGAAATAGTGGTCATCATATTTTGAAAAACAAAAATGATCTTTTGAGTTGTTGAATTTTGATATGGTAGAGCTTGGGATATAGGTCGATAGAGAGTTGTTGAAAGCAAGCAATAAAGAGTCTACACCTTTGTGAATTTCAAGGCTGTCACCTCCTTTGAACTTGATGTGGTAAGTAGTACCCATTGTTTTTCCTTCGATGGAATTGTATACTATGCTGTGGTCTTTATTCTTACAAGACAGCAATTCAATAAAGATAAAAAGTAAATATATTATCCTTCTATCTTTCATTTATTGTTTGTTGTTTTCTTCATTATACAAGCCTGCATCTTCTGCCTCTTCTGAATAGGAGTGTAATTTTACAGCATCTTCTTTTTTTCTTAATTTCATGTTTAAAAATTCCACTGCCAACGAAAATGCAATTGCAAAATATAAGTAGCCTTTTGGAACACTTCCAATGTGAGAATCAAAAATGGAAAGATCAGCCAAATGCCCGCCTTCCAAAATAAGCATGAAACCTATCAGGATTAGGAATGAAAGACCAAGCATTTGTATGGTAGGATTTCTATTTACAAACCTGCCCACAGGAACGGCAAACAGCATCATGATGATCATCGAAAATATCACTGATATAATCATAATAATTAGTGCACCATACATTCCATTTGTCATACCAACTGCAGTAAGTATTGAATCAAAAGAAAAAACTATGTTGATTAAAGTAATCTGTACAATAGCAGATCCAAGAGATATTTTATTTTTATTTGAAGATATTTCGTGTTCTACACCTTCTAACTTACTGTGTATCTCCGAAACACTTTTATATAGTAAAAATATACCACCAGCTATAAGAATTATGCTTTGGCCAGAAAAACCAGCTTTTATCCAGCCTATATCAAAACTCAACCATGGTTCTTTCATGGCAATTAAAACAGAAATGCCTAAAAGCAGGATGATTCTCAAAACCATGGCAAGGAATAGACCAATAGTGGTGGCTTTTTTCTTGTCGTTTTCATCTAATTTAGACGAAGCAATGGAAATAAAGATAATATTGTCAACTCCAAGCACTATTTCTAAAAAAGTTAAAGTGATCAGGCTCAGCCATACTGAGGAACTTGCAAATGACGGTATGTCCATGGCAATGGTGTAATAAAGATTTAATGTCATAAATTTGGTTTTATAAGCCACAAAACTAGACATTTTCTGTCAATTGATTCCCCATGTGTTGGAATAATTACAATAAATAAAGATGAAATCTCTGATTGAGTCGACATTCGTTGGTGAGATTTCAACAAAAAAAGCCACTCCGCATTAGGAATGGCTTTCAAGTCATCGTGAATTAACTATTTTTGTGTTTAAATTTAACTTATTTTCTTTCTTGCTAGATAAAAATCAACTTTTTCGCATGTAGTATCAGCAATTCTTGCATCCATTTCTACGAGTGTTTTTGGAGGTGGTACAATGACCATATCTTCCTGGTTTCCAGTCCAGCGGCATTGCCACTTTATTTTTATCCGAAAACTGGAGTGCGGTCAAAGCCCTAATTATTTCATCCATGTTTCTGCCAACATTCAATGGATAGTACATGATCAATCTTATTTTTTGATTGGGATCTATAAAGAATACAGCTCTTACAGCAGCAGTTTCACTTTCGTTGGGTTGAAGCATGCCATAGAGTTTAGCTACTTTCATGTCTATGTCTGCTATGATTGGAAATTGGAAATAGACTCCAGTTTTCTCTCTTACATTATTGACCCAAGCTAGATGAGAGTGAATGCTATCAATGCTCAAACCGATCAATGCAGTATTTAAAGCATCAAATTCAGACTGTCGCTTTGCAAAACCACTCATTTCAGTTGTACACACTGGAGTAAAATCAGCAGGATGCGAAAACAAAAGTTTCCATTTTCCAACACCGTATTCAGAAAATTTTAATTTGCCTATGGTTGTATTTGCATCAAAATCTGGGGCCATATCGCCAATTCTTGGCATTGGGTAATAGTTGTTTTCTTGTGTTTCCATTATAATTATTTTTGTAGGGCAAAGATAAGTGCAACCTGCTGTCTGATGTGTAACAGATGATACTTACAGTGATGATATTGATCAATGCTTTTTAACATGGATTTGAAGTCCTCTGCTTATATGTTGAAAAGCTGATTATTGAAACACTATAGAGCTAATAGGTCTCATTTGGTTGATACACTGAGCAAAAAAAAAAAAAGGCAGCAATGTAGGTTGGAACTAATAAATACAATTGGTTACCTTTGATAAAAAATCTAGACCATGAACTTCAAACTCAGACCTTGGACCTTGAATGACATTGATTCTTTGGTAAAGAATGCAGACAACATTCACATAGCACAATACTTGATGAATAGATTTCCACATCCCTATTCTGTGGATGCTGGACTCACATTTATCAACATGGCTATGTCACAAAATCCAACTCAGATCTTTGCAATTGAAATAGAAGGAGAAGCAATAGGCGGTATTGGCTTGCATCCTCAGGAAGACGTTCATTTCAAAAATGCAGAACTTGGATATTGGCTGGGTGAGCCTTACTGGGGAAGTGGCATTATGACGACTGCAGTGAAACAGATGGTTGACTATGGATTTCATAATTTCGAAATCGATCGTATCTTTGCAAGACCTTTTGGTACAAATGTTGGCTCTCAAAAAGTTTTGGAAAAAGCAGGTTTTGTGCTTGAAGCAAGATTGGAAAAAACGATTTATAAAATGGGGAAATATGAAGATGAATTGATTTATGGCATTAGAGTACAGAGTACAGAGATGTGAGTACAAAGTACAGAGATTGATTTGTGTATTGAGAAAAATAAAGGATAAATCAGACAGTGATGAAACAACAAATGATTGAAATCATGGCGCCTGCCGGTAACAAAGAATCTATGATGGCAGGAATAAAAGCTGGCGCAAACTCCATCTACTTTGGAGTAGAACAATTGAATATGAGAGCCAGACAGACCAATAATTTTGTCATAGAAGATTTAGTAGAAGTAGCTCAAATTTGTAAAGAGTACAATGTGAAAAGTTACATCACTCTGAACACCATTATCTATGATCATGACGTCTCACTAATGCGAAAAATTGTTGATGCTGCTAAAGATGCGGGTATCACTGCCATTATAGCATCCGACCTTGCGGTGATGAGCTACTGCAAGAAAATAGGTATGGAATTGCATATTTCAACTCAAAGCAATGTGACGAACATGGAGACGGTTGAATTTTTTGCAACCTATGCTGATGTCATTGTGATGTCGAGAGAGTTGACATTGAAACAAGTTTCAGATATTTCAAAAGCTATTGAAAGAGAAAACATAGTTGGGCCTTCTGGAAATTTGATTGAAATAGAAATTTTTGCACACGGAGCATTGTGCATGGCCGTATCTGGCAAGTGTTACCTTAGCCTCCATTCACACAATGCTTCAGCCAACAGAGGTGCCTGTATACAAAACTGTAGAAGAGAATATACAGTTACAGATAAAGACGATGGAGTAGAACTAACCATCGACAACGAATACATCATGTCTGCGAAGGACCTTTGTACGATTGATTTTCTAGATCAAATTCTTCAAGCTGGTGTGAGAGTTTTAAAAATAGAAGGGCGAGGTAGGGCTGCGGATTATGTCTACACCACTACCAAATGTTATAGAGAAGCGGTAGACGCTATTGTTGCAGATGAATATACACCTGAGAAAATAGCTCATTGGAAAGATCAATTGAGTAAAGTGTACAATCGTGGTTTTTGGGATGGCTATTATCTTGGCAGGAAGATGGGAGAGTGGAGCAATCAATATGGATCTGTAGCTGCTCAGAAAAAAAAATATATAGGCAAAGGAGTAAAATATTTCACCAATATTCAAGTAGGGGAATTTCTCATTGAAAGTCACAGTCTTTCAGTTGGAGATAAAGTAATTGTGACTGGGCCTACCACCGGCTATGTAGAAACTACTGTAGAAGAAATGCATGATCACAGTGGCATGCTCACTCAGAAAGTAGAGAAGGGAGACACCGTAGCCATCTCAATTGCAGAAAAAATTAGACCATCTGATAAGTTGTATAAGATAGTTGAAAATAATGCCTAAGATCATCCATTATAGAGAACGGTGTATTGGTTGTAATGCATGTGTAGAGATAGCGCATGATCATTGGAGAATGTCAAAGAAAGATGGCAAAGCGGTTCTGCTACATGCCAAAGAAAAGAAAGGAGTCTATCAAATTGATATTCGTGAGGACGAATTGGATGTCAATGCTCAAGCTGCTATAGCATGCCCAGTAAAGGTGATAAAGGTTTTAACTTGATTTGGACTTTAGTACAGAGATTTGAGTAGTAAGTATTGAGATTTTTGGTGTACTTCGGATTCGTACGCATGAAGCAGATGGACTTTAGTATAGGGATTTGAGTAGTGAGTATTGAGACTTGTGGAGTACTTCGTGATTCGTAAGCATGTATCAAAGCATGGTGGTTTGGGAAAGCTCGATTTTATCTTATCTTAAAACACCTTTGGCTCGAAATCATCTTGATTGATGATTGTTGCAGAATTTCCTGTAGCACAAATCACGAAAAGCTTTTCATTCTCAGCATATACTTCACTACCACTGTCTGCATTTAGGAAAGCTACAGCACCATACACATTATAATCTTTGTATTCATTAAGCCAAATTTTGGCCATTGTGATTACCTTTTCGTCGCATGGATGTGTCATGAATTTTTATATTAGTTCCTTTTGATAAATTATTTACCATAAGTATAATCACAAAACTTTTCGATAGCTATCGGGACTCAATACTGTAAACCTGAACTCCAAAACTATTATTGGTTAAGATAAACGAAGGTTTCCCATTTAAATTAATTGACTTCATATCTTTGGCATTACCGGGGGCATAAAATCCGCTCACTTGTGGACTCATTGCAACTAATCCATTCTTCATGTTTCGCATTACAAGTCCAACAGATGAATCGTGACGAGTAGTTTCTACTTCTGCATCAAAAAGATTGCCACAGATGATGATGTCTTTTCTTCCATCTTTATCGATGTCTGCTAACTTCATGGCATTGATGGCAGAAATTTGAGCTCGATTTGGAAAGGGATAAAATCCATATTTATTGTTTTCCCATTTTAGATATCCACTCCTGAAATCGTTGGCTTCGAGGATGAGCGTCTTTTGTTTATCTACATCGATGAGTTCGTCTACATGTGCGTGAGCAAAAGAATTGTAAGAATCAAATTTTTGTTTTAATTCGGGTAATTGTTGTGATGAACATTCAAAACCTCTTACAGGTACTTCACCATACTTGGTATTTTTGGACAAGACGATGTCAAATTTGTGGTTGTTGTCAAAGTCAGCTCCATACACTTTGATGGGTTTGTGATCCGATGCCTTGTATTTATTGTTCATGCCAATGTTTCCCAATAAAATTTCATCTATTCCATCGCCATCTATGTCTCCATGTTCTATGCTAAACCACCATCCGACATGTTTTTCTGGAAAGTACTGATTGGTCATGTCTTTGAATACGCCTTTTTCATTGATGAGGAAAGTGGGTTGCATCCATTCACCGACAACGATCATGTCTTGCCATCCATCTTTGTTAATGTCCACTGCAATGGAAGAGGTGACCATGCCCAAAATCTTATATGCAAATGATCTATCTTCTCTTAGCTCTCCGTTGAAATTGATTAGCAAGTGAGATGTGCCAGGGTATGGATATTTGGCGCCCTCCATTCTGCCTCCCACAAATAGATCCATGTAGCCATCGTTATTCACATCGATGGGCATGACATTTGATCCATTGGAAGTGGGTAGAATTTGGCTAGATTTTGTAAACTGCCCATTGCCTGCATTGATGTACAATCGGTCTTGGTAGAGTGCACTTCCTTCTTTTTCTTCTGAACCACCACTTACTACATATAGGTCTTGATCATGGTCGTTGTCCACATCAAAGAAGGTGGCTCCCATGTCTTCGTATGCTTTGTCATTGAGTAGTTCTTTATTTTCAAAGTAATGCATTTGGCCATCTTTCCCTTGCATATAGATGACACCAAAATCATTTTTTGCAGCACCAATGTATAGGTCTTCCATTCCATCGCCATTGAGATCGGCAACTGCAGAGAAAGGTCCATTTTTAGTCTCCATATGTGGTATCAATATCTGATTGTCGAAGTCATTGTAATTGTCTTCTGCATGTCGATATAAGATGCCTGATTGAGCAGAGATGTCTGTGATGTAGCCTGAGTTTGAAATGTCAATTTGATGGGCGAATTCTGCATCTTTGTAATCAATAATTACCATTGTATTGATTTTTGGATTTTTAATTACAACCATTTTACCATCTGGGAATGTGCAAATGATTGAGTCTACTTTTTCTGATTTACCTAAACCAAAATGCATGATAGGTTCTGAACAAGACTGGTAGCCTCTGACATTGTGTTGCTCTGCATTTTGGTATTTATCATCATAGTAGATGGTGGCCTTTGAGTTTAATAGGAGGTGATTTCCTTCTTTCATTTGGACTCTTATGAAATGATTGGCTTCTACATTGTTATTTTTATAAATGGAAGCTTGCTCATTGCTATTGGATACGACTACATCTAGATCGCCATCGTTGTCTAAGTCAGCATAGGCTGCACCATAAGAGAATCCGCTGTGGTTAAAAGCCCATCGGTCACTCACATCTTCGAAGCTCAAATCTCCATTGTTGTTTTTAAATGCATAATTCGCTACTTTTTCCACTTGGGTTTTCATTGCCATTTTTAGAAATGAGAAGTCTTTGTCCTTCTTGCTGTTGCGCATCATGGTATTGAAGTCGTTGTCTTTGATGTTTCGGTTGATGCCATTCGTGACCAAGGCATCGCGGTACGAGTCGTTATCTATGTCTGCAAGGAGGATAGACCAAGACCAGTCTGTGCTGGCCATGCCAGTGAGTTGTCCGACTTCAGAATAGTATCCTTTTCCATTGTTGATTTGTACCATGTTGCTCATGAATTGGAAGTAGTAGCCATGGGCCACGTTTTCCCAAAATTGTGGTATGTTCATCGAAGGCATGTTGGTTTTCGACCTTACGTGATCACTGGATTGCATATCGAGTACAGCAATGTCGTATAAGGTATCGTTGTTGATATCAGCGACATCCATGCCCATTGAAGAGTAGGAGATGTGTT
>CAWJEL010000011.1:0-14200 GCA_963841825.1 uncultured Chloroflexia bacterium | reverse complement strand
ATTGCGCGCTCCAGCTCCTTGTCGCGACGACCTCGATCTCCACCAAAGCCTGCTCATCGGGCAGAGCAGTCACGGCTACGCACGAACGCGCCGGCGGCTCGGCGCCGAAAGCGGCCACGTAGGCTTCGTTCATCCGTCCAAACAGGCGCATGTCGGTCAGAAAGACGGTGGCCTTAAGCACCCGGTCCAGGGAGGAGCCTGCCTGCTCAAGCTGCGCCTGGATGTTGGCCAGCGTCTGGGCGGTCTGCGCCCGGACATCGCCGATCGCGATCTGGCGCGTCACAGGATCACGCCCGACCAACCCGGACACGAAGACCAGATCACCGTAGGCGATAACGGTCGAAAACGGCAATCCCGGCCCGGGCGGCCCGGAGATCACTTCTTTGATCGCATGCTTGGCTTCTGTTGTCATTTTGATTTCATCCCCCTCCACCTCTTTCGGGTCCGTGCTCGATGAGCCGTTGGTAGCGCTCGGCGTCGACGTTGCGGCTGGTGATGACCAGCGCCACCCTGAGCCCCTCCACATCGATCTTTCCCGCCAGGATCGCGGCCAGGGTGACGGCGGCCGCCGGCTCGACCATCAGTTGCTCGTCGGTTTGCAGCGCCCGCATCCCCGCCACGATCTCGTCGTCCTCGACCAGCACTACCCCTTCCACGCGATCCTTCGTGATCGCAAAAGGCAAGGGGCTGAACGTGCCCAGGAGACCGTCCGCGATGGAGGGCCGCAGGTTGACGCGCTCGTGGCAGACGCCGTCACGCAGCGAGAGGTACGCGCCCGGCGAGGCCGCGGATTGCACACCGACGACCCGCACCCGGGGATTCGCGGCCTTGACCGCCGTGGAGATGCCCGAAATGATACCGCCACCACCGATGGGAACCAGCACCAGATCGGGATCCGGCAGATCCTCCAGGATCTCAAGGCCGATGGTGCCCTGGCCGCCAATAACCCACGGGTGCGCGTGCGAGTGGACAAAGGTCGCGCCGATCTCCGCGGCGTACGCGTTGGCACGGTCAAAGGCTTGCAGGAAATCCGCGCCGTGGAGAATGATCCGGGCGCCCAACGCTTCCAGCTTGCCCAGCTTGGTCTTGTCGGCGTATTCCGGCAGGAAAATGGTGGTGGGCGGCTGGCCGAACAGGCTGGCGGCGTAGGCCAGGGCAATGCCGTGGTTGCCGCTCGACGCGGTCACCAGCCCTCGGCTCCCGCTCCTCAGGGCTGAGCGCCGCGACCATATTGATGGCCCCGCGCACCTTGAAGCAGCCGCAGATCTGCCAACATTCCATCTTGAGGTAAATCTGCGCGCCCGTCCTCCGGCTGAGCGCCGGCGAGAAGAGCAGCGGCGTGCGCAGGATGAGATTCTTCAGGCGTGCGCGGGCAAGCCAGATCTCGGCGGGGTTGAAAGCATCATCGGATCGGTAAGTTGGCATGGGAAAGGAGCCTTCTCAGAGCTGCCCGGCCGCCATCGCTTGCAGCAGGGCCATGTTACGACTGTCCGGGTCTGCGGCGACGCGGCGGCCCACCTCATCCGCCCGGCGCTGCGCTTCGTCGCGGATCGCGTCCTCGTCGGCGTTCAGCACCTGGCGGTCGCGCAGCACCATCCGGCCCGCCACCATCGCGTGGGCCACCTCGTGGCCGCTGGCTGCATAGACCAGGTTGGGCACGATGTTGCGGATCGGCGCCTCCAGCACCGGCCAGAGGTTCAGTTCTTTCAGATCGACCCAGATCATATCGGCCTGTTTGCCAGGTTCAAGGGAACCGATTTCTCGCCCCAGGCCGATAGCCTGCGCGCCCTCGATGGTGGCCATGCGTAACACGTCCCAGGCAGGCATCACGGTCGGGTCGCGATACTTGATCTTGTTGAACAACGCCGTGAGCTTCATCTCGTTGAAAATGCTGATGCAGTTGTTGCCGCTGGCCTGGTCAGTGCCCAGGGCGACCGGGCCGCCGGCCTGGCGGAAGACATGGGCGGGCGGGACGATGCCATCGATGATGCCGATGCTGCCCGAGCAGAGGGCCATGTGCGCGCCGCGGCCGGCGATCAGGCGGGTCTCGTCGTCGGTCGCCTCGGTAAGGTGTACGGCCAGGAGCTGGTCGTCCAGATAGCCGAGCTGATCCAGGTAAGCCGGTGTGCGTTGGCCGGTGCGCTTCAGGAGTTGATCGATCTCGCGGTCGCCCTGCGCCACGTGCATGTGAATCATCAAGCCCGCGTGCTGGGCGGCGCGCTTCACATCCAGCAGCAGCTCGCGCGGCAGCATATCCGGCGCCTGCGGCCCGAGCATAACCGTGATACGACCGCCGGCCGCGCCATGCCAGTCACGGGCGAAAGCCAACGCGGCGGCCAGCATCTCCTGCCCGCGTGCCGCATCGAACGGGTAAAGATCGCCGACTTTCCAACCCGCCATGCCGCCGGCCGGCAGAGCATTGATTTTCGGGGTCAGGCGGCCGCGCACGCCGAGTTGGTCGAAGAATTCGGGCCAGCCGGGCACGGGTTGCGTGAAGTCCACAAACGTGGTGGTACCCGCCTTGAGCCCTTCCAAGATATTGAGCCGTACCCCGGCCAGCGCTTCTGCGGGCGAGATGCTGCGCAAATAGGGGGCCAGCGCCAACTGCATCCAATGCCCGACATCCTGGGCGACGCCGCGGTGCAGCGCCTCCGGCGAGTGCAGATGGGCGTCGATCAGGCCGGGCAGCACGGCGAAGCCCGCGGCGTCAAAGGTCTCAGCCGCCGTGAACCGGGAAATTAATTCCGCGGTGGGACCGGCGGCCGCGATGCGGCTGCCACGGACGGCCACCGCGCCATCGCCAATGTAACCCACGCCGGATCCCTGCATGGTGAGCAAGTGCGCGTGGGTGATAAGGGTATCCACGTGTTCGGTCATTGGGCGCTCGATACAAGCCGGGGTACATGACGAGGCGCCGGGCGGCGCCTCGTCATGCGAGGTACTACTTGACTTCCTGATACCAGTTCTCGGGGAATTCCTCGGCGTGCTCGGAGAAGGTCGTGCCTTCAGGATAGAGCACGTCGATCCCCAGCAGCTCGGTGATGAAGACCTCAACGACCCCCTTGACGATCGAGCCGTCCAGCAGGTGGCCGCCGACAGCCGGCACATCCCACGCCCCGCCGGTGACGAAGTGGATGGCCGGGAACGGCTCCTCCACCCCTTTCTTCATCCGGGGATGGATGATCCCGCTCATCGCCAGGAGCATGCTCAGGTTTTGGATCGTCATGTCAGTTTCGTTATGCCAGATGTTGCGATCTTGCGTATTCGGTGTCCACACCAGGAAGCGCGCCGGCTGCAGGCCGCCCATGAACACCGAGTGGATCCTGGCAAAGCGGATGCCTTGATCCTTGGCGAACTGCTGGATCCCCAACCAGACATCGGCGCCGGTGGTCATCCGGATGATGAACTCCCGTCCGGGCTTCGCTTCCACGCAGTGATACTCGGTGGGCGTGGCCGCATCCCGCTGCCAACTTATTTGCTCTGTCATTTGATCCTCCATAGTTGATGGTTGATGGTATCAGAAGTCCTCGGAGTTTCCGCAGGGTTGTGCCTGTGGAGGCATGCCCGTCAGAAACCGCCGAGGTCGGTAAACAGACACACTATCATCGAGTCGTGGCCTGGCGCGTCCGCATCCTTGTTTCCAGCAGACCGGCCAAGCGGGTCAAGATCACCAGGAAAACCAGGTAGATACCGGTGGCTGCGATGAGCGCCGTCGGGTTGGCGTAAAACGCCTGCACCTGCATGGCCGATTTCAGCAGCTCCAGGATGGTGATGGCGGAGCAGACTGCCGTGTCCTTGGCGCTGGCTACATAGTTGCTGGCCAAGGGAGGCAGCACCACGCGAAACGCCTGTGGCAAGATCACCAGGCGCATCGTCTGCACGGAATTCAATCCCAGCGCACGGGCCGCCTCGATCTGGCCGTGGCTTACCGACATAATGCCCGCCCGGAAAATCTCGCTGACGTAGGCCGAAGCATTGAGCGACAATGCCAGGACACCGGACACAATGGGGCTGAGCGTGATCCCGGTGTAAGGTAAAGCATAGTAGATCAGAATCATCAGCACGATGATGGGCATCGCGCGAAAGAAGTCGATGTAGGCGATAATGAAGACGTTCAGGACTGGATTGTTAAATGACCGAAGGACGGCCAGTAGCAGCCCCAGGATCGTGCTGAAGATCGCGGAGAAGAATGCCATTTGGAGGGTGATCTTCAGCCCTGCCAGGAGGATCGACCAACCGGTATCGCCGCCCTGCATCGGCTCCCGCATCATTTCCCAGTTGAAGAAAACGTGTCCCAGCCGCTCCCATTCCGCGTCTGCATAGCGATAGAAGAGTAGCGCAGCCAGCCCCAGCACCCCGAAAGCAACCACGGTCTTCGACCATTCCGGCTTGAGCACGTCGCTCAGGTAGAGACCTGCCCAGACCAGGACCAGCACGAAAAACACCGCGATTGTGAGCCGGTCGCCCGTGGAAAGCGCACCGGGCTTCGGCAGCAGCAGTCCGAAGATGCTGAGGACCGCCAGGGCGCCCCAGGTAAGCTCCCGTCGCCGGTACCACGGAATCTCGCCGTGTCCGTAACGCAGCGCGCCGATGGAGGGGCTGGGTGTGGGTGTTACGCTGCTCATTCGCAATCTCTACAAAATCTTGCCGAGAAAATCCTGCGTCCGCTGCTGCTTGGGGTTATTGAAGATGTCCTGTGGGGAGCCTTCTTCCACAATCAGACCATCCGCCAACATCAACACGCGGTCCGCGGCCTCGCGGATGAATCCCATTTCGTGGCTCACCACCACCATCGTCATCCCTTCCTCGGCCATCATCTCCATGACTTCCAACACCTCGCCGATCATTTCCGGATCCAGTGCGGAAGTTGGCTCATCGAAGAACATGATCTGTGGCTGCATCGCCAAGGCGCGCGCGATGGCCACGCGCTGCTGTTGGCCGCCCGAGAGCTGGTCGGGATAGCTGTTGGCCTTGTTGCCCAGCCCAACTTTTTCCAGGAGGGCCATACCGCGCTCAGTGGCGCTTTTGTTCGATATCTTGCGGACATGCATGGGCGCGAGTTTTACGTTCTCAATGGCGGTCAGATGTGGGAAAAGATTGAAAAGCTGAAACACCATGCCGATCTCAGTCCGCACCTTGTTGATGTCCACGTACGGGGATGTGATGTCGATGCCCTCCACGATAATCTGGCCGGAGCTTGGTTCCTCCAGCCGGTTCATGCAGCGCAAAAAGGTGCTCTTGCCGCCGCCGGACGGACCCATCACCGCCACCACTTCGCCGCGGGTGATTTGAGTTGAAACGCCCTTGAGGACGTGGACCTCCTTGAAATACTTGTGGAGGTCGATGACCTCGATCATGACGTCGGCATTCTCTTGACTCATCGCCGCCTCAGTCTACCTTTCAGTCGAGTTTCCAGTAAGTTCGAAAAACGCGCCAGCGGGAACAGGATGACCAGGTAGATCATGGCGGCCATCACCAGCGCGGTGGGGTTCGCCTTGCCCACGTAGACCTCCCTGGCCCGCTTGAGCAGTTCCGGTGCCGCTACCACAGAAGCCACAGCCGTGTCCTTGAGCATAGAGATCAACACGCCGGTCAGTGGAGGGATCACGACCCGAATCGCCTGCGGCAGGATCACCAGCCGCATTGTCTGGAAGCGGGTCAAGCCCAGCGCGCGCGCGGCCT
Organism: uncultured Chloroflexia bacterium; assembly: GCA_963841825.1. GTDB lineage: Bacteria > Chloroflexota > Anaerolineae > CG2-30-64-16 > CG2-30-64-16 > CAWJEL01. The sequence goes on along the minus strand of CAWJEL010000011.1, from coordinate 8,518 downwards.
CCGTTTGCCCGTAATGGACTGATTCGATGCCCGATCGGAAGGCTTCCGCCGCGTAGGCGCCGTACCCGACCGACAACGCCACAATAGCCGCTGTGACCGATTTGAGCGAGATGCCGACGTAGGGCAACGCATAATAGATCACCACCATCAACACGATCATCGGGATGGAGCGAAAAATGTCCAGGTATGCAATTAAAAAGATGTTCAGCGTCCGGCTGCCCAACGAGCGCAGGACAGCCACGACCAGCCCGATAATGATCGCAAACACGGCCGAGACCGCCGACAGCTCCAAGGTGACCAGGAGGCCCTTGAGGAGTTCGGGCCAGGCGCCGCGCATCTTCTGGAAATTGAAGAAGGATTTGGAAAGCCGATCCCACTTGGTACCTGAGTATCTGTAGAAAAGCCAACCCAACGTGGCAATGAACCCCAACGCAACCAGGCCCTTAAGCCAGTCCGGTTTGTCACCGTCCGCCAGGATGTTGACGCACCAAGCCAGCACCAGGAGAATGAAGCCACCGATCGATATCAAACGCAGGGCAGGGGGCGTGTCCGCGGTCGGCAACAGGAAAGCGGCATAACCGACCAGCAGCACCAGGGTGAGCACGATGAACTCGTAGCGCCGGATGACATAGAGCCAACCGGGGCGCGAGCGCACAAAGCGCGATGGGGGGGTGGGTCGTACCGTTTGAACGCTCACAATGAGATTGCCTTGCTCAGATGGAACGAGCAGGTGGCCCGAAGCGAAGCTATGCGCTGCGGATCAATCATTACGCCTTCAGCCATGCTGCATGAATAAGATGCACCTGGTTGGGTGGATCGTGGGCGAAAGATGCTTCGGGAAGCAATCCCTCCACACGGATGAGAAGGCTTCCCGAAGCTGTGGCCCCTAGCCATGAAGCCGCAATGGCAATTTTCGGGGTAGTGCTACTTCTTCAACTGGTACCCGCCCTCGTACACCTTGGTGACCGAGGTGTCAGGGGGCGCATCCTTGCCAAACCACTTCTTGTAGATCGCCGCCAGCGTGCCATCCTTCTTCATCTCGTTCTGGACATCGTTGACGGCCTTGGCCAGCGGGTCAGCCTTGCGGAAGGCCCAGGCCTGCGGGAAGCCGATGCCCATCAGGAATGGCACATCCAGCCCGGCGTCCGCGTTCTCCTGCACGTAGTACAACGCCGTCGGCGCATCCGCTACGACCCCATCCACGCGGCCCGCCTGCAAATCCAGGAACGCATCCGTCGGGCTGTCGTAGTTCGTCACCTCGTACGGCCCGTAATTCGCCTGGTTGTCCTTCAACCACTGGTCGTTCATCGACCCCGTGTCCGCTCCGAACTTGCCGCCCTTCATGTCCGCCAACGACTTGATCTTCGAGTCTTTCTGCGTCAGCATGGCGATGTCCGAGTCGTAGTACGGATCCGCAAAGTCCATCTCGTTCAGCCGCTTCTCCGTGATCCAGATCGAGGAGGACGCCAGATCCCATTGCCCCGACTGCAACCCGGTGAAGATGCCGCTGAACGGCACCGTGATGTACTCCAGCTTCATGCCGGTCCGCTTGGCCAACTCTTCCAGCATGTCCACCTCGAAGCCAACCAGCTTCCCATCCCGCATGAACTCCCACGGCACGTTCTCGCTGTTCAAGCCAACTTTCAGGGTCTCTGGGAACTTGAAGCCGGATGGCGCAGCCGACTCCTCCGCCGTCTTGAGCTGGTACCCGCCCTCGTACACCTGGGTGACCGAGGTGTCAGGGGGCGCATCCTTGCCGAACCACTTCTTGTAGATCGCCGCCAGCGTACCGTCCTGCTTCATCTCGTTCTGGACATCGTTGACCGTGTTGCGCAGGGCATCTCCCTTGCGGAAGGCCCAGGCCTGCGGGAAGCCGATGCCCATCAGGAATGGCACGTCCAGCCCGGCGTCCGCGTTCTCCTGCACGTAGTACAACGCCGTCGGCGCATCCGCTACGACCCCATCCACGCGGCCTGCCTGCAAATCCAGGAACGCATCCGTCGGGCTGTCGTAGTTCGTCACCTCGTACGGCCCGTAATTCGCCTGGTTGTCCTTCAGCCACTGGTCGTTCATCGACCCCGTGTCTGCCCCGAACTTGCCGCCCTTCATGTCCGCCAGCGACTTGATCTTTGAGTCTTTCTGCGTCAGCATGGCGATGTCCGAGTCGTAGTACGGATCCGCAAAGTCCATCTCGTTCAGCCGCTTCTCCGTGATCCAGATCGAGGAGGACGCCAGATCCCATTGCCCCGACTGTAACCCGGTGAAGATGCCGCTGAACGGCACCGTGATGTATTCCAGCTTCATGCCGGTCCGCTTGGCCAGCTCTTCGAGCATATCCACCTCGAAGCCGACCAGCTTCCCATCCCGCATGAACTCCCACGGCACGTTCTCACTGTTCAAGCCAACTTTCAGTACGGCCGCCTCTGCGGGGGCCGGCGCTGCCTCGGTGGGCGCAACTGCTGGCGCCTGTGTGGGGGGTGGTTGAGCGGGGGCCGCGGGCGCTGCGGGAGCGCATGCGACGGGCAACAGGGCCATGATCACGGCCAGGCACAGGAACAGAACCTTCTTCATGGAACACCTCCTTATGGTCGAGTGATGGAACACTGCTTCCAAAATGCTCGAATGCGCGCCGGCATCGGGCTGTCGAAAAACATCATAAAATCTTCGCCAGGCATTCGATGCCGGCGAAGATCTCCTCCGGCGAGACGCTGCAGAATGGGATGCGCAGGAAACGATTGCCGTCGGCGGGGTTCGGATAGAACCCGCGGCCGTCGGACAGTTTCACCCCGACCTCCGCGGCCTTGGGCAGCAAATCGGCCATGTCGGCGCCTTCCGGCAAGGTGACGCCCACAAAGAAACCGCCTTCGGGATGGCTCCACGTGGCCTGCGGCATATAGCGCTCCAAAGCCTGATAGGTCGCCTGCAAGCGTGGCCCGTAAAGCGCCTTGAGCCCCTCAATGTTCGGTTCCAGCAGTCCAGCGCGGATGTATTCGTAGACGATCCCCTGGCTGGGCAACACGGGGCCGATGTAGGTATCCACGGCAAAGGCTGCCAGTTCGGCAATTGCCTCGCGCGTTGCCACGGCATAACCCAACCGCAAGCCGGGCGCCAGTGTCTTGGAAAAGGAGCTGAGGTGGAACACGCGCTCCGGGGCGAGCGAATAGAGGGTGGGCACCTCTTCGCCCCAGTAGCGCAGACGCCGGTAGGGCGCGTCTTCGACCACCCAGAAGCCGTACTGTTCCGCCCAGACCGCGATCTGTTGTCGCTTGGCCAGCGAGGTCGTGACCCCCATCGGGTTCTGGAAATCGGAGACCGTGTAGAACAGGGCCGGCGGACCGGCCTGCAACGCCCGCTCCATCGCCGCCAGGTCCACCCCGTCTTCCAACAATGGGATGCCGACGACTTCGGCGCCTGCCCGGCGGAACGTGGTGATCGTGCGATCGTAGGAGGGGGACTCGACAAAAGCCCGCTTGCCCGGCCCCAGCTTGGTGCGGGCGATGAAATCCACGATTTCCAGTGAACTATTCCCGACCAATACCTGGTCAGGGCCAACGCCGTACCAGCCGCCCAACAGCTCACGCAGCGGCTTGTAGCCGGGCGAGCGGCCGTATTGCAGCAGGACGGCAGGATCGTTGCGCAGTGCAGACTCGGCCGCCCGGATCAGAGCCTCCGTCGGAAAAGTCTCCGTGGGCGGCATGCCACGGGTGAAATTGATCGCTGATGTGACCAACCTTGTTCCTCCTGTGTCGGCTGATTCCCGGAAATGCGTTCCGCAGGCGCACGGAGCGCTCACTTGCCGTGCAGTTCGCGCGCTCGGAAGTATTCGGCGACATCCATGATCTGGCGCTCTGACGCCTGCTGCGCCTCGTCAGCAGAGCGGTTGCGGATACCGGTCAGCATGGCACGGTGATTGATCAAGGCCCGCGCGATGCCACCGGGCAAGGCATCCGCTCGCTCGATCGCTTCTTCGAGCAAGCCTTGGATGAAGTAGTAGCTCTGGGTCAGGACCTGATTCCGGCTGGCGCGGGCCACGGCCAGATGAAAGCGCATGTCCGCGCGCGTGAAGGCCTTGTTGTCCCCCGCCGCAGCCGTCATCTCGTCCAGACAAGCTTCAATTTCCGCGACATCCTCGGACGTGGCGCGTTCGGCTGCCATGCGCGACAGCGCTGATTCCAACACCTGACGCGCTTCCAGCACCTCGCTCAGTGCCACCGGCGGAAGGTTGGCCCGCATGGCGGCGTCGCTGCTCAGGATCTTCATGGCGTCCGGCATCACCAGCGTGCCGCGGCCTGGCAAGGGTTCGAGCAAACCGATCAGGGAGAGCGCCTTGACAGCTTCACGGACGGTTGAAAGACCAACGCCGAGCTGCACGGCAAGCACAGGTTGTGGAGGAAGATACTCGCCGGGCGTCACCTCTCCGCGCCAGATCAGATCTTTGATCTGCCGGATCACCCGGTTGGTCAGTGGGTCACGGGCCAACTCTTCGAGCTGCATCGTTTTGCCCATCCCATGTTATGGCGGGATCCGATGGTGGTAGACGGGGAAAACCATCAGAACAACTGATGTTTAGCGTATCAAACGGTAATCTATCATACGGAAGCAGCGTTGTCAAAACCCATCAAGCCATGCGCTGCCAAACGAGCTTACCGCCCACGAACGTCATCTCGGCCTGGACATCCCGCAGCGTCTCAGCGGGCACGGCAAAGTAGTCGCGATCCAGCACGGCCAGATCGGCCAGTTTCCCAGGCATAATGGTACCTTTGAGCTGTTCCTCGCGCGTCAGCCAGGCGCCGGCCGTCGTGTACGCCCGCAACGCTTCCTCCCGCGTGATGGCTTGTTCGGCCGCGACATGGTGGCCGAGGTTATTCTTGCGCGTGACCAGGGCGTAGAGCGATACGTAAGGATTGACAGAGACCGTGCTCGCTACGTCGGAGCTGGCCGCCAGGATCACGCCGCGGTCCAGGTACTTGCGGGCGGGCTTGTAGTTCAGCGCCCGCGTCTGTCCCACGTCTCGAAAGATCATGTCCCCTTCCCAGTAGAGGAATGTGGGTTGGATGACCGCCGCGATCCGATAGCGGGCCATCAGGTCCAGCGCGTGGTCGGTCGGGAAATAGGCGTGGATGATATTGTTGCGCCGGTCTGAGCGGCCCGTCGCATCCGCGGCATAAGCCATCGCCTCGACCGCCATGTCCTGGGCGCGATCACCGCAGCAATGGATGCCGACATCCCAATTCAGTTCCGCGGCCCGGCGGAAGTGCCGGCGCAGGTCAGCCGTGTCCAGCCGGTTGAAGGACTTGACCTCGGTCTCGCCCTCGAACGGCTCGTACATGCAGGCCGTATGTGAACTGGTGCCGCCGTCGATCGCCATCTTCAGGCCGCCGATGCGCAGCCACTCATCCCCAAGCCCGGTGTAGATGCCCAGCTCGGCCGCTCGACAGTCAAGCACGGCCTCCTGCTCCTCCTCCCGGAAGCCGTGCCAGCTCGGCATGACGTTCATGCGGACCGACAGGAGTCCTGCCTCGTAGGCGGCCTGGTAAGCATGCATTTCCCACGGGTAAAGGCCAGGGTCGAGGACGCTGGTGATCCCGAACCGGTTGAATTCGTGACAGCCGAGCCGTACGGCATCGAGCAATTGACTCAACGTGGGCCGCGGCACCAGCCCGCGCACCAGGATCTTGGCCTTGGCGCGCAGCAGTCCGTTGGGTTCACCATCCGGGTCGCGCTCGATGCGTCCGTCCGCAGGGTCGGGCGTGTGCCGGGTGATGTTCGCCAGCCGGAGCGCATAGCTGTTCACGAGATCCATGTTGAAGAAGCGCATCAGGATCACGGGATGATCGGCGGTCGCAGGGTCGATATCGTGCCGAGTGGGCAGTTGACCGTTATGGAAGTTACCCTCGTTCCACCCTGTCCCCACGATCCAGTCACCCGGCGGCGTGTGTTTGGCGCGTTCGCGCACCAGTTCCAGCATCTCCTCGGCCGACCGGCATTCGTCCAGCCGGATCAGAGACAGCTTGAGGCCCACCTCCTGGAGATGTGCGTGGCTGTCGAAAAGGCCGGGGATCATCGTCCGGCCGGCCAGGTCGATGATTTCGGTGCCGGGCCCAGCCAGCGGCGTGATCTCGGGGTCCTGGCCCACGGCCAGGATACGGTCTCCCTTAACCGCCACGGCCGTTGCGGCAGGGCGATCGGGGTCCAGCGTATGGATGAGACCGTTGCGCAGGATAAGATCGGGGGCGAGGACGGTTGTACTGATCATTCGTTACACCTCTTCCTGAGGGCCTCCACCTAAGCAGATCAACCCGACAAGGCGCGGTACGCTTCAAGACCAACAAAGCATCTCACGTGCCTGACTTGCTGCTACCGGCGCGAGATACTTCGCTGGTCGTTCGCCGCAACTGACCTTGAGCCGTCTACCCACTCAGCATGACAGCCATACAAACAAAACTCCGTACCGCATCCCCTGTGGGTAACGATTGAACCACGGAGGCATGGAAAGCACGGGATTTTCTCAAGAACCTCTGTGTTCTCCCTCTGTGTTCTCCGTATCTCCGTGGTAGTTTTCAGAGCACCCGGGCGTGCCTGGCGTCTGGTATGACTCTACTGCTCGGCGTGGTAGACCTTGCCTTCGCTGGAGCCGATGCGGTAGCGCCATAGGGTCTTCTCGCCGTTCGGTCCCGGTTCAAGGGCCGGGCCTTTCATGTAGGGCTGCACCATGGCGTTGTAGATCCCGTGGTAGAGCGGCACCAATGCGACGTCTTCCACCAGGATCTTCTCGGCCTGCTGGTACATCTCCGCACGCTTGGCCTCGTCACCGATCAACACGCCGGCATCGCATAGCAGCTTGTTGAATTCCTCGTTGTACCAGGTGTGGCGTCCCGGTTGTTCGGACACATCGGCGCCCGGCTTGTCACACCCGCCCCAGACACCCAGCATATTGCTGCCATCGACGAAGTCGAACTCGTAGGACACCAGGGCGAAATTGAAGTCGCCTTCCTTGTTCTTTTTCTGGTTGCGCAGCTTCTCGGAGAAGATGGTGTAGTCCAGGTTTTGCACCGTGGCCTTGACGCCCAGGTTCTCCTTCAACATGGCAACGACCATCTCAGCCGCGTTGGTGAGCGCAGGGGACGCGTTGCGGGTGTAGAGGGTGAGCTCGGGGAAGTCCTTGCCGCCCGGATAACCCGCTTCTTCCATGAGCTGGGCCGCCAGTTTCGGGTCGTAATTCTGCACACCCTTCAACCCCGCGACATTCTCGCCGGGGAATCCCGGTGGATTCATGCTGTAAGCGGGGGACGCCTGGTATTGCATGGGCCCGTTGATGATCGCGTCACGATCGATCGCGTGGCTGAAGGCCTGGCGCACCTTCAAGTTGTCGAAGGGCGGGTTCCAGGTGTCGAAGAAGGTGTAGAAAGTGATGAAGTTGGGCCAGGTGATCAGTTGTTCCTTCAGCTTCGGATCATTCACCACCTGAGCCATGGCGGCCGGTGTCATGTCCGAATCGTAGAGGAAGCCGATCATATCCACTTCGCCGTTCCGATAGGCGTTGAAGCGCGCCTCCGCCGGGATCATGGAGACCACGATCTTGTCCGACATCGGCGGGAACGGGCCGGTGTACTTGTCGTTGGCGACCCAAACGATCTCCTTGCCCTTCTCCCACTTCTCCAGCTTGTAGGGTGCAGTCGAGACCGCGGTCTCGGGATCGGAAGCCCAGGAGCCGTCAGCCAGGCGATCTTTGACAATGTGCTGCGGGACGACCCACAGATCTGAGAAGATGCGCACCAGGTACGGGGTGGGCCGCGTCGGTCGTAACGGTGAAGGTGTAGTCATCCACCTTCTTGGCGCCGAGATCCTCGGGCGGTTTCGCGCCGCTGACCACATCATCCCAATTCTCGATCCCGGCCATGCCGTAGAACCACTCGAAGTCGTAGTCGGGCCGGGCATAACGCTGGAGGGTGAACACCCAGTCGTCGGCCGTCACGGGCACGCCGTCGCTCCAGACTTTGTCCTTCTGGAGGTGGAACGTCCAGGTCAGACCATCTTCCGATACTTCCCAGCTTTCGCAGGCGTTCGGCTGCGGATCGAAGTTCCGGTCGGGCCGGACGCAGGAATCAGAAAGGCCGAAGGTGCTGCTGGTGATACTGTCATAGACGGTGGAATCCCAACCGATCCATTTGCCGTCGTCAGCCGCCAGATGTAACACCTGTTCCTCGATGGGCGCCGCGTCGGCCGGCAGCTCAACGCCGGCGCGGTTGACGACCTTCGCCGCTGGGGCCGCGGTGGGTTCAGCCGGTGCGGCAGCAGGTTCTGCGGGCGCCGCTGTGGGAGCGGCCGGCGGGATGGCGCGGCCGGCGCCGGCGCGCGAGCCGGCGAGGGCGACGCCCAGCACCAGGCTCAGCGCCACCAAAACATACACCAGAGATACGGTTTTGCGGTTCATTTTCGTCTCCTCCTGTGAATTTGTTACGTTGACCTGTCAGGTCGATCGGCATCAGCGCGCGAGTCTGCTAACAGCAATGAGTAG
>CAWJEL010000010.1:0-447229 GCA_963841825.1 uncultured Chloroflexia bacterium | reverse complement strand
CACAGTTCCGCCTGATCGCGGGGCATACGTATCTGTCGGAGTTTGCCCAGCAGTACGAATCGATCATCTCAGGGTTCTATGTGCTGCTGGCCGTGTTGGCGTTCCCGTCGCTGATCGCCATCCTCAACACACTGGCGATTGGCGTCATCGAACGCACGCGTGAAATCGGCATGTTGCGTGCGATCGGCCGACGCGTGGCCAGGTGCGGAAGTCGATTGTGCTGGAAGCGCTGTTGCTGGCGGCGTTGGGCACCGCGCTGGGGGTTCTGGCGGGGTTGTATCTCAGTTACGTATTCGTCGAGGGCATGAACGCGGCCGGATACATGAAGATGGCGTACGCCTTCCCGCTGGCTGGCGTGCTTGCAGCCATTGCGGTGGGCTTGCTCTTTGGCGTGCTCGCCGCGATCGTGCCGCGCGCCAGGCATCCAGCATGCAGATCATCAAGGCGCTGCGGTACGAGTGATCCGCGGTCAGCGGATTGTTGGCACAGGTTGTGTTGGGTATGAGTGTCCACATCAACACCCCCAGAATGACCTGCGCGCGCAAAAGCGAAGGCCTGCCCGATCATCGCGACGATCGGGCAGGCTTTTTTGAGGCAGGTGTATTCAAAATCATTGTAGGGGCGGGTTCCTCTTTCTTGATACGGGAGTTCGCCGACACAGCGCTGCTGCCCTACATGACAGGTCTAGCTAAAACCCACGAGAAACCCGTCTCTACGCTTCAACCCGCGATCTTCCACCCGCCCTGGCCCAGCCGTTGCGTCAGCTCACCCTGCAGCTCGCGGCAGATGCGGGTGTGGTTGTTCGGGAAGTCGAGTTGATAGCGGGCGTGGCTGTTCGCCTCGACGACGATCTCGAAGCGGTCGTCGCCGTCGTATTTCGACAGCACCGCCACCAGCTCGGCCAGTCGCCGGCGGTCGGCGTCTAGGCTCTGGCTGCGGCGGAAGGTGAGGCGCAGGACGCGGGGCCGCGGCGGCTCCGGCGACGCGGCGGCGGGAGGCTGGAAGCTGGGTGCTGGAAGCTGGGTGCTGGAAGCTGGAGGCTCCTGCGCCGCGGTGACAGGGGGGCGCGGCGACTCCGGTTGTGCCTGCGGGGTATCAGGAGGCGCGGTCAAACCAGGCGGATTCGCAGTTTCTCCTGCGCCAATCGGCCCCCTTGTTTCCCTGGTCACCTGTTTGCTTGTTTCCTGCTCCCCGTTCAACCATTCCGGCTCATCGGCCGCGAACGGGTTATCATCGCCGAAGTAGCCTCCATCCTCGTCCTCGCTTTCGGCCATGCTGGTGGTGGGTGTGGGGGTGTAGCGCGCGGCGGGAGCGGCATATTTCGCGGCAGGGCGCTCGGCGATCTGGGGCCGGCTGGGGTTATCGGCCGCGCCGTTGCGGAAGCGATAGGCCACCGAACCCCTGTCCTCAATGACCTTGGCGTCGTCGACGTAATCCTGCACCGAATCCGCGACGACGCTGACGCGGCCGTTGCGCACGTCAGCCTTGCCGTAGATGACGACGATCTTGCCGGTCGCCCACAACGGTTTCTTTTCCTTGAGAAGCTGCGGGAATACGGTGACGTCCACCGTCCCTGTCAGGTCCTCCAACCGGGCGAACGCCATCGCATCGCCCTTTTTCGTGGTGATGGTGCGCACCTCGGCGATCATCCCCGCGATGCAGACTGCCCTGCCGGCCACTTCCTCGGTCACATCCACGGTGTTGTGCGTGATTACATTCATCAGGTCCACCGTCATTTTTTGCAGAGGATGGCTGGAGACGTACACGCCCACCAGCTCCTTCTCCCACTCCAGGATCTCCCTGGCCGTGGGCCGCGCCTCGGGTGACACGCCGCCCAGGATGTCCTCGTTGGCCACCTCTTCGGCGCCGAACAGGGTCATCTGGCCGATTTCGGCCGCCTCGTGACTCGACGTGCTGGCGTGCAGGATGTTGTCGACGGCCGCCAAAAGCAGCCCACGCTCGCCGAAGTCATCCAGCGCGCCCACCTTGACCAGGCACTCCAGCCCGCGGCGATTGACTTTGCGCAGGTCGCAGCGGTCGGTAAAATCGGCGATGGATTTGAAGGAGGTGCCGCCGCGGGCCTGCAACACCGCTTCCACCGGCCCCTCGCCGACGTTTTTGATCGCATCCAGCCCCATGCGGATCGCTGCGCCGGCTGCCACCGGGAAGGCGAAGGTCGTCACCTGGCGCGGCGCGGCGCGGTCAGGGGGCAACTGCTCGACCGTGAAGTTGTTGCTGCTGTCGTTGATGTTGGGCGGCAACACCTCGATGCCCATGCGCCGGCATTCGGCGATCAGCAGGCCGATCTTCTCGGTGTCGTGCCGCTCGATGGTCAGCAGCGCGGCCATGTATTCGACCGGGTAATAGGCCTTGAGGAACGCGGTCTGCGCGACGATCACCGCGTAGTCCGCGGCGTGCGCCCGGTTGAAGCCGTAACGGGCAAACCCCATCAGCGCGTCCCAGATAGCGTCAGCCTCGCTGCGCTTCAGCCCGGATTTTTGCGCCGAACCCCTGGCGAAGATCTCGCGGTGCTCGTCCAGCGTCTTCTTGGATTTTTTGCTGATGCCGCGGCGGACGAGATCGGCTTCGCCGGGGGTGTAGCCGGCGACGTCGGCTAAGATTTGAATCACTTGCTCCTGGTAGACGCAAACCCCCATTGTCTCCGAAAGGATCGGTTCCAGGACTTGATGCACATACTCCGGCTGCTGCTCGCCGTGGAGGCAGGCGATGAAGTCGGGGATGAAGTCCATCGGCCCGGGGCGATAGAGCGAGATCGTGGCGGTGATATGATCGAATTCAGTGGGGCGCAGATCCATCAGACAGCGCCGCATCCCCGCGCCTTCGACCTGGAATACGCCCATCACGTCCCCGGCTGTGAGCAGCTCGTAGATTTTGGGGTCGTCGATCGGCAGATTTTCCAGTGTGTACTCGATGCCGTGGCGCTCCTTGATCAGCCGGGCGATCTCGCGCATCAAAGTTAACGTCGCCAGCCCCAGGAAGTCCACCTTCAGCAGGCCGATCGATTCGAGGATCGGATATTCGTATTGGGCGACCGTCGCAGTGATGCCGGACTGGGCGCACGCGCATCAACGGTGTGTAGTAGGGCAGCGAACGGTCGGCCACCACCACGGCGGCGGGATGGATCGACGAGTGCCGCGCCACTCCCTCCAATTTCGAGGCGGTGTCCAGCAGTTCATGCACCTTCGGATCGCTTTCGTACATCTGGCGCAGGTCGGACGAGTAGAACTCATCGCCGTCCGTCAGCACGCCGTTGATGGTGATTGGCTTGCCCGAGATGCCGGGGATCATCTTGGCGATCTTGTCCACTTCTTCCAGCGGCACACCCATCGCCCGGCCCACGTCGCGCACGGCCGCCCGGGCCTTCATCCGGCCAAAGGTGACGATCTGCGCCACGCGGTCGCTGCCGTACTTCTCCACGGTGTACCGGATCAACTCCTCCCGCTGATCATCCGGGAAATCCAGATCGAAATCGGGCATGGTGACGCGGCCGGGGTTCAGGAACCGCTCGAAGATCAGCTTGTTGCGCAGCGGATCCAGGTTAGTGACCCCGATGGCGTAGGCGATGATGGATCCCGCGCCCGACCCGCGCACGTTCCACCAGATGCCGCGGCGCTTGGCGTACATGCACAGATCCCAGACGATGAGGTAGTAGACATCGAACCCCATGTCGTGGATGATTTTCAGCTCATGTTCGGTGCGGGCGCGGACCTCGGGATCGTCGGCGCGCTCGTGATAACGCCAGCGCAGCCCCTCTTCCGTGAGATGGCGCAAATAGCTTTGATAATCGAAGCCTTGTGGAACGTCGATGTCGGGAAGATGATAGGTTTTGTCTTCGGGGTCTACATCGCACATTTCGGCGATCTTGACGGTGTTGGTGAATGCGCTCGCCGGCAGATCGATCAGCGGCAGGAACGTCTGGCGCATCTGATCGAGGCTCTTGAGGAAGTAGGTGCCGCCGTAACGCAGGCGTTTCTCATCCGTCACCAGCGACGAGGTCTGCACGCAGAGCAGGACATCATGCGGGGCGGCGTCCTCCGCTTTGACGTAGTGCACGTCATTGGTCACGATCATCGGCACGTCGTACTGCGTGGCGAACTCGAAAAGCTGGCGGTTAACCTGCGTCAGTTCAGGGATGTCGTGTTCCTGGAACTCGACGTACCAGCGCTCCGGCCCAAAAACTTCGCGGTACCAGTGCAGCCGTTCAAGCGCCTTCTCGACCTGACCGGTCTTGATGAGCGCGGGCAGTTCGGCCGCCAGGCAGCCGGACGTACAGATCAATCCTGCGCTGTGTGCGGCCAGGTAGTCGGCGTCGATGCGCGGCTTATAGTAGTAGCCGTCGAACTGCGCGTCCGAGCAGATCTGGAGCAGGTTACGATAGCCGGTCATGTTCTCGGCGAGCAGCAGCAGATGGTGGCGCCCCTTATCCTTATCGGCATCGCGCCCCGACATCGGCCGGCCGAACTGGGTGATATAAGCCTCCACGCCCAGCAGCGGCTTGACGCCTTCCTTCTTGCAGGCGCGCGTAAACTCGATGATGCCGTGCATCGCCCCGTGATCGGTCAGCGCCAGGGCGGGCTGCCCCAGTTCGGCGGCGCGTTGGCCAGCCCGGCGGCCTTGCCCATGCCGTCAAGCAGGGAGTATTCGGAGTGCACGTGGAGATGAACGAAATCGTCGGACATGGCTGATGGCTGATGGCTGATGGCTGATGGCTGATGGCTGATGGCTGATGGCTGACAGGATTATAGCAGATGGCCGCCGCGAACGTGTAATCTGCCGCGCCGCGTCCAGCAATTCCAAATGTAGCGCAGCTATTGCCGGCCACAGAGATCACAGAGGCCTCAGAGGTGCTGATCAAGGGCCGCGTGGTCTTTCAGCTCGGTGTGCTCGGTGTCCTCTGTGGCTAATTCGCGGTTACTTTTGGAATTGCTGCGCTGCGTCGCGTTGACTTTCCGGCCCCGGCAGGGTAGAATGCGCACAATGTCAGTTCAGTAGGGAGTATCCGTCATGTCCACCAAGTCGCCTTTCACCTGGAAACCGACCGACATCATCGAAGTCACGAATGCCAGTGACGAGAACATCCTGTTGAGTCTCGATAGCGGCAGCCAGCGGTTGGATGTCGGCCGGACGTTGCGGCTCACCGCCAGCGCGTTGGAAGTGCCCCAACTGACCTCGCTGGTCAATCAGGGCAAGGTCAAGGTGCAGCCGTACAAGCTGAAGAAGTAACGCCGATGTCGAACTCGACCCTCGTGCTCATTGACGGTCACAGCCTGGCCTTCCGCGCGTTCCATGCGATCCCGTTGAGCCTGACCTCGCCCAGCGGCGAGTTGACCAATGCGGTGTTCGGCTTCACGTCGATGCTGCTGAACGTGCTGCGCGAGCAGGCGCCGGAATATGTCGCGGTGGCGTTCGACGTGGGCAAGACCTTCCGGCACGAGATGTACGACGCGTACAAGGGCCACCGCGAACGTATGCCCGATGAGCTGCGCGAGCAGGTCGAGCGGATCAAAGAGGTGGTCAACACGCTGAATATCCCCGTCTTCACCGCCGAGGGGTACGAGGCCGATGACGTGCTGGCGACGCTGGCGCGCCAGGCCGCCGGCCAGGGGGTGAATTCGCTGATCGTCACCGGCGACCGCGATATTTTACAAGTGGTCGATGATCATATTCGCGTCCTCACGTCCGGCCGCCAGTTCTCCGATACCATCATTTACGACCCGGCTGCGGTGGAGGCCAAGTACGGGCTGCGCCCCGACCAACTGGTGGACCTCAAGGCCCTGGTCGGCGATAAATCGGATAATATCCCCGGCGTGCGCGGGATCGGCGAGAAGGGCGCCACCGACCTGCTGCAAAAATACGGCACGCTGGACGCGGTGTACGAGCACATCGATGAGGTGAAGCCGGACCGGGCCAGGAACGCGCTGACCGAGGGCCGGGAGTCCGCCGATCTCAGCCACCGGCTGGGGCAGATCACCACCGCCGTGCCTGTTCAGCTCGATCTGGCCGCTTGCCGCACGCGCGACTATGATCGGGCGCGGGTGGTCGCGTTGTTCCAGGATCTGGCGTTTCGGTCGCTGGTGGAGAAGTTGCCTCACGGGGAGGGGGAAACAAGTAGACAAGTAGACAAGGGGACAGAGGAACAGTTGGCGCTGTTCGCGTCCGAGACGCCAGAAGCCCAATCTACTAATTTACCAGTCTACCAATCTACTAACTCCGCTGCCCTCGTCACCACCGCGCCGGCACTCATCGAGGTGGCCGAGAAGCTGACCGCTGCGTCCATGATCGCGTTCGACACCGAGACCACCGGCACCGATCCGCAGGCGGCGGAGTTGGTGGGGCTGGCGTTGGCGTGGGAAACGCTCACGGATGAACCATCGCCCATCGACGGTCATCCATCATCCATCGTCCATCGTCCATCGTCTATTGTCCAGAGCGCCTACATCCCGGTGCAACATTTCGACGTGACCAACCTGCCCTGGGAAACGGTCCGCGCGGCGCTGCAGCCGATCTTCGCTGACCCGCAGACCACCAAGGTGGCGCATAACGCCAGCTACGACCTGGGGATGCTCGCCCGTTACGGGCTGAACGTGGCCGGGGAACTCGTGGACACGATGGTCGCCGAGTGGCTGATCGACCCAGGCAGCCGCGGGCTGGGGTTGAAGGACCTGGCCTGGACGCGTCTCAAGACCGAGATGACACCCATCAGCGCGCTGATCGGCACCGGCAAGAACCAGATCACCATGGACAAGGTGCCCGCGGAGACCGCCGGGGCCTACGCGGGCGCTGACGCAGCCATGACGCTGCGGCTGGCGGAGATCCTGCTGCCGGAGCTTGAGCAAAAGGGCCTTACCGCGCTCTTCCACGATGTCGAGATGCCGCTGGTACCGGTGCTGGTCGCGATGGAAGCGGCCGGGGTCAAGGTGGACGTGCCGCTCCTGCAGCAGATGTCGGTGGACCTGACCCGGCGGCTGCGCGAGCTGGAGATGGAGATTCAGCAGATCGCGGGTTATGCGTTCAACGTCAACTCCACGCAGCAGCTCGCCGACGTGCTGTTCGGCAAGCTGGGGTTGCCCACCGCTGGTCTGAAGAAGACGCAGTCTGGATCGTACTCCACCGCGGCCGATGTGCTGGAGGGGCTGCGCGGCCAACACGAGATCATTGACCTGATCCTCGAACAGCGCCAGCTCAGCAAGTTGATCGGCACCTACGTGAACGCGCTGCCCGAATTGGTCAACCCGCGCGACCGGCCGGCTGCACACGTCATTCAACCAGGCCGGCGCCGAGACGGGCCGCCTCAGCTCAACCAACCCGAACCTGCAGAACATCCCCATCCGCACCGATGTGGGACGTGAGATCCGCCGCGCGTTCATCGCAGAGGCGGGCAACCTGCTATTATCGGCCGACTACTCCCAGGTGGAACTGCGGATCCTGGCGCACATCTGCGGGGACGAGTACCTGTTGGCGGCATTCGACCGCGACGAGGACATCCACGCCAGCGCGGCCGCCAAGGTCTACGGCGTCCCGCTGAGCCAGGTGACCAAAGAGCAGCGGTCGGTCGCCAAGATGATGAACTTCGCCACCTCTTACGGCGTGACGGCGTACGGTTTGGCGCAGCGCACGGGCCTGAGCCGGGGCGAGGCCGATCAGTTTATGCAGCGTTACTTCGCCATGTATCCGGGCGTCAGGAGCTACATCGAGGAGACCAAGCAGTTGGCGCGCGACCAGGGCTTCGTCGAGACATTGTTGGGCCGGCGGCGCTTCTTCCCGGTGCTGCGGACACAGGCCCGGGGCCAGCAGGCCAACGCCATCCGTCAGGCCGCCGAGCGGGCGGCCATCAACCATCCGATCCAAGGCACCGCGGCCGACATCATCAAGATCGCCATGTCCCGGCTCTTCCGGGCGCTGCGCGACGGCGGCTACCGTGCGCAGATGACCTTGCAGGTACACGACGAGTTGGTGCTCGAAGTGCCCAAAGCCGAACTTCTCCTGGTCAGCCGGCTGGTCAGGGAGACGATGGAAGGGGCGTATGATTTGAAGGCCAAGCTGAAAGTCGATGTGGAAGCCGGGCCGAACTGGTATGAGATGGAAGCGGTGGGACGGTGAAAGGACGATAAGTGATGAAAACGATGAAAGCGCAGATTCAAATCAATCCAAATATCCATTTCGGCAAGCCCTGCATCGCCGGCACGCGGATTCCCGTGCATGATGTGTTGGAATTGGTCAGCGATGGCATCCCCTTCGCTGAGATCATCCGGGATTACTACCCGACCTTGAGCAGCGAAGACATCCGCGCCTGCGTTCGCTATGCAATTGAAGTGGTGCAGGCAGAAGATATTCAGGTTGCGGTGGCAGCATGAGGCTACTGCTTGATCAGGATGTCTACGCGATAACCGCGCGCTTCCTGATGGAATTGGGCCACGATGTGGTGACTGCGGCCGATATCGGTGGTTCGCGCTTTCCTGATGTAGATTTGTTGCGCGCTGCCCATGACCAGAGCCGAGTCTTTGTTACGCGAGATAAAGACTTCGGCAGTCTCGTGTTCATTGGTGACTTCGGGGCAGGCGTCGTCTTTTTGCGTCTCTCGCCGTTGAACATCCATGCCGTTCATCAGGAACTGGCCAGGGTTCTGGCGTTGTACCCCGAGAATCAGTTGAAAGATGCCTTTGTCGTTGTCGAGGCTGGACGACATCGTTTCCGCAAGCTCTCTCGCCATCAACTTTAATCTGGTCAGCCGGCTGGTGAAGGAGACGATGGAAGGGGCGTATGAGTTGAAGGCGAAACTGAAGGTCGATCTGGAAGCGGGGCCGAACTGGTATGAGATGGAGCCGGTGGTAGTATGATGAAGCATAATCGAGTATCCTGATCGGAGGGGCGCCATGTTGACCAACTACATACGCTTAACGATGCGCCGAGCGATCTACGAAATCTTGGCGGACGGCACTTTCTACGGCGAAATTCCCGGTTTTCAGGGGGTGTGGGCGAATTCGGGGACGTTGGAAGGCTGTCGGGATGAACTCCAGGAGGTTCTGGAGGGTTGGATCGTGCTCGGACTGCAAAGGGGGCATCCGTTGCCGATCGTCGATGGGATCGAGATCAACATGCAGTTGGAGGCCGCGTGACGCCGCCGTTTGGCCCAATCAAACGACACGATCTAGTGCGCCATCTTCGAGCGGCGGGCTTTGATGGTCCGCACGCTGGAGGTCAGCATCAGTACATGGTCAAAGGTATGCTCAAGCTGAGGATCCCGAATCCACATGAAGGCGATATCGCTGCTGATCTACTCGCTCGAATTCTACGGCAGGCCGGAATGAGCCGAACCGACTGGGAGAAACTCTAGATGATCCGTAACGATATTGCTGACCTCGTCACCCAAGCCATCCAAAACGCCCAAGCCGCCGGCGCGCTGCCGGCGTTCGATCCGCCGGCGATTGAAATCAGCCGGCCCAAGGAAGCCGCCCGGGGCGACTTCACCAGCCCCGCGGCCATGCAATCGGCCAAGCCCGCGCGCATGGCGCCGCTGGCAATCGCCGGGGCCATCGCCGCGCATCTGCCCGCGGCGGAGTTCATCGCCGCGGTCGAGGTCGCCCCGCCCGGCTTCATCAATTTCCGGCTGAGCGACGCGTGGCTGGCCGGGCAGGTGACCGAAATCGAAGCCGCGGCTGGCCGTTACGGCGATATCGACCTGGGCGGCGGCAAGGCGTGCCAGGTGGAGTTCATCAGCGCCAACCCAACCGGGCCGCTGCACATGGGCTCGGCGCGCAACGCGGTGCTGGGCGATGCATTGGCGAGCGTGCTGGCCGCGGCCGGCTGGCAGGTCCAGCGCGAATACTACGTCAACGACGCCGGCACGCAGATGCGCACCTTCGCTGAGACCCTTTACCGGCGCTATCTGCAAGCGTTTGGCCAGGATGCGCCGCTCGAGAGCCACCACTACCAGGGCGCGTACGTGACGGAATTGGCACAGGAACTCAAGGCCGAGTATGGCGACCGTTTCCTGACCCTGCCGGCTGAAGATGCCATCAGCCGCGCTGAGCGAGATCGGCCTGGCCCAGGTGTTGGCCTGGATTCGGGCTTCAGCGGAGCGGCTGCGCATCCATTTCGACCACTGGTATTCCGAGCGCAGCCTCTACGCGGCGGGCGGCGTCTTCGAGCACGTGATCGCCGACCTGCGGGCGCGCGGGCTGACGGAAGAGAGAGAGGGTGCCGAGTGGCTACGCACCAGCGCGTTCGGCTCCGACCGGGACGAGGTGCTGGTCCGCTCCAGCGGCCAGCCCGGCTACTACGCCTCGGACGTGGCCTACCACTACGATAAGTTTGTACTGCGCGGCTTCGACCGGGTGATCGATGTCTGGGCGGTGGATCACCAGAACCAGGCGCGACGCATGCCGCATCTGATGCGGGCGCTCGGACTCGATCCCGCCCGGTTGGACATCGTACTCTACGATCTGGTGCGCCTCTACCGCGACGGCCAGGAGGTCAAGCTGTCCAAGCGGTCGGGCGACATCATCACCGTGGATGAGGTGGTCGACGAGGTGGGCGCGGATGCGGTGCGCTTCCTGCTGCTGACGCGTTCCAACCAGGCGGTGATGGATTTCGACCTGAACCTGGCGGTGCAGCAAAATGATGAGAACCCGGTCTTCTACGTGCAGTACGGACACGCCCGCATGGCAAGCATCCTACGCACCGCGGCCGAGCGCGGGTTTGCGGGGGACGCCATCGCACTGGGCGACCTCGACCTGCTGCGCCATCCCGGCGAGCTGACGCTGCTCCGCAAGATCGCCGAGCTGTCCGAGGTGATCGAAAAGGCCGCGGTGCAGCTCGCGCCGCACGGGCTGGCCTTCTACGCGATGGATCTCGCCGGCGTCTTCCACGCATTCTACCGCGACTGCCGCGTGATCTCATCCGACCCCGCCGAGGTCGCGCTGTCGTGCGCCCGGCTGCGGCTCGTTGCGGCAACCAAGGCCGTCTTCGCCCACGTGCTGAGCCTGATGGGCGTCAACGCGCCGGAGAGCATGTAGGACTCGAACCTGGAAACTGGAAGCTGGTTTGCCTGCTTCGACAGGCATCGTTTCTATAGCCGTTCAGATCATCTTTTGGCGTCAAGGCTGTGCGAAGCCTCCTTTAGGCGCTTACCAATCGGATTCTGTCATAAAAACAAGAATCTCACCACCAAGACACCGAGACACCAAGATCACTAAGAATTCTACCTTTGTGGACTTCCTGCCTTTGAGCCTTTGTGGTGAAGGCTTGGTTCCGGCTCGTCCGGGTTAGGATTAGCCGGTGCCCCTAAGCCAAGTTCGACCGGCTTTACCTCTGTTCCAGTACAGACAAAGTCCAGGTCCTTATCCGACTGACTATAGCTTCGGAGTTCCAGTATCCAGCTTCGAGCTTCCAGTTTCCCCGCCCGGAGGCAAAAATGAACCGACGACTTCGACCCTGGCCGCTGTTTGTGGCACTAGCGGCATTGCTGTTGGCGATGCTGGCTTGCGGCGGCTTCCAGGTGCGCGTGACGCCGACACCGAAACCCACAGCTACGGCCACTGAGACAAAGGCGGCGGCGACGACCTCGGCGGCCCAAGCCACCGCAGTAACCCCGAAAGCGGCAACAACCGCGGCTACTACTGCGACGGTCGCTCCCAGCCCAACGGTCGCGCCCGTGGGCCTGGCGGTGGGCGCCAAGGCGCGTGTCGCGGCCGGTGGGGGCCTCAACATCCGTGACAAGGCCAGCGCCAAGGGCAAACAGGTCGGTCGCTTGAACGTGAACGCGGTCGTTACGCTGCTGGAAGGGCCAACCCAGGCCGAAAACCTTGCCTGGTGGAAAATCGATAACGGGTCTGGGCTGGCGGGTTGGGTCGCGGCCGGTCCGGCCAACGATCCCTGGTTGGTGCCGGTCGCGCCGGCCGCCGCGGCCCCTGCAGCTACCGCGGCCCCCAACACGCCGAAATTGGTGGATCGTCCGATCAAGCTGGGCGACCGGGTGCAGGTCACCACCAGCGCCGGCCAGTGGCTGACGGTGCGCGAGACGGCCGGCACAGCGGCTCGGCAGATGGCGAAGGTAAAACTCGGCACGCTGTTCACCGTGCGCGGCGGGCCGATCAAGCAGGATGGGCTGACCTGGTGGGAATTGGAAGGGGAAACCGTCAAGGGGTGGGCAGCCGAAGGGGACAGCAAGGATCGCTGGCTGACGCCGATGGAGTGAGGGCGATGATAGACCGTGGACGATAGACCATGGACGAGGGCACGACATGCCATCGTCTATCGTCCATCGTCATTCATCGTCCATCGTCTATCGTCCATCGTCTATCGTCCATCGTCCATCGTCTATCGTCTATCGTCTATCAGAACTCAAAACTCTGTTCGCGTTCCGGCACCACGACATTGTTCATACCGGCGCCCCGCAGCTTCTCGGCAAAGGTAAAGGCTGACGGCTGCTCGCCGTGGACCACGAAGGCCTGCTGGAGGCGATTCCGGTCGCATGGCTGCGCCCACTCCAGCAGCTCTGTTTGATCAGCGTGCGCACTGTAGCCGTCAATCGCTGCCACTTGCGCATGTACATCATACTCCTCCCCAAAAATTCGCACCGGGCTAACCCCGTCAAGCAGACGCCGGCCGAGGGTGTTCTCAGCCTGGTAACCCACAAAGATGACCGTGTTGGCGCGATCCTCGATGTTGTTCTTCAGATGATGTAGGATGCGGCCGCTTTCAGCCATGCCACTGGCGCTGATGATGATCGCCGGCTCGTCCAGGAAGTTGAGCTGCTTGCTGCGGTTTGCATCGCGCACATACTCGAGATGGCTGAAGTCAAAGGGATTGTGCCCCCGACCGGTGGCCATGAATGCCCGCACCTCCGCGTCCCACTCCTCCGGATGCATGCGAAAAACATCGGTGGCATTGACCGCCAGAGGGCTGTCCACGAAGACCTTCAGCGGTGGGATGTCGCCAGCCGACTCCAACTGGTTTAGCGCATAAACGATTTCCTGTGTGCGGCCCACGGCAAACGCGGGGATGATGACCTTGCCGCGGCGGCGAGCTGTGGCACGAACAATATCTTGCAACTTCTTACGGGACCCGTCGACCGTGTCATGCAAGCGGTCACCGTACGTGCTCTCGATGATCAGGATGTCGGCGTCTTCCGGCGTTTCGGGGGGCCAGAGGATCGGCATATCCTTGCGGCCGATATCGCCGCTGAAGACCAGCCGCCGACGCACGCCTGTGGCCGTCTCGGTCAGGTCCAACGCCACGGATGCCGATCCCAGGATGTGGCCGGCATTGTAGAACGTCGCATCCACGCCTTCGGCGACAGTTATCGGCTGCCGAAAGCCCACACCGGTGAATTGTGGCATGGCCCTTTCAGCGTCCGCCTGCGTGTAGAGCGGCTCGACCGGGGGCTGGTTTTTGCGAGCCCGCTGTTTATTGAGGTACTCGACGTCCTTTTCCTGGATGTGGCCGCTGTCAAGCAGCATGTAGGCGCAGAGGTTGCGCGTGGCTGCGGTGCACCAGATGCGCCCCTTGAAACCCTGCTTCACCAGGTTGGGGATGTTGCCGGAGTGGTCGATGTGGGCGTGGCTGAGCACCATCGCGTCGATCGTCTTCGGATCGAAGGGGAAGTTCAGGTTGCGATCATAGGCCACAGCGCGCCGGCCTTGATACATGCCACATTCCAGCAGGATGCGCCGCCCATTGATTTCGATCAGGTACATGGAGCCGGTGACTTCCTGGGCAGCTCCGTAAAATGTGATGCGCAAAATCGGCCTCCTTTTTACCAGAAGCAGGATAACACCATTGTAGCTGGCGATGCCCAATTTGTGCAAAGCCGGTCTTGACATTCTTTGCGCAATACGGTACGATGCGCACCCAGTTGGCTTAACGCTGCTCTTTCCCTCGCAGCGCCTTTGCTAACCGTCCCCAATCGTGTTGCCATTCTTGGACGAAGGAGTTGCTAGATGGCCGATGCTGTCCGATCTGTTTCTGAACAACCCTCATTCCTCGACGAGGTGCAGCCTCGTACGCCGGGTGAATCGCGGCTGCTGAAGTGCATCCAGTGCGGCACCTGCGGCGGGTCGTGTCCGTCCGGCGCCGACATGCAATACACGCCCCGCCATATCTTCGCCATGATCCGTGCCGATATGCGCGACGAAGTCCTCAGCAGCAACACCCCCTGGTACTGCGTATCGTGTTATTACTGCACCGTCCGCTGCCCCCAGGATGTCCACATCACCGACATCATGTACACGCTCAAGCGTATGGCCATCGAGGTCAACACTACGATGATTCAACCGCGCCTGACTTCTCCAAGGTGTTCATCAACTGGGTCGAGAACTACGGCCGCGCGTTCGAGCTGGGTCTGATGTCGCAACACATGCTGCGGCACAACCCGCTGGGCGTCTTCAAGGTCGCCGACATGGGCATCGGCATGGTGACGAAGGGGCGCATGGCCTTCACGCCGAAACGCATCCGGGGCATCGCGGGGCTGAAGCAGATCATTGCCAAGGCCAAGGAGCTGGAGGAGTTGCATGACTGACACCGTTACAGCTACTTCCCCGGCTGCTCGCTCGAACGCAACGCCGAGGCCTATCACCAATCGTCGATGGCGATCGCCGAGCCGCTGGGCTTGGAGTTCACAGAGATCGAGGACTGGAACTGCTGCGGGGCCACCGAGTACATCTCGCTACACATGATGGCATCGTACGCGCTCATCGCGCGCAACCTGGCGCAGGCTGCGAAGGACAACGGCGAAGCGTCAGCCCGCGACCTGGTGGCGCCGTGCAGCGCGTGCTATCTCAACCTGAGCAAGTGCGACAAGTATATGCGCACCGATACCGATCTGGCGCAGAAAGTGAACCTTGCGCTGGCAGCGGGCGGGCTGAGCTATGAGCCTGGCTCCATCCACGTGCGCCACCTGCTCGACGTGCTCGTGAACGATGTCGGCTGCAGCGGTATGAAGGCGCAGGTGACTCGGCCGCTGAAGGGCCTCCGGGTGGCGCCCTACTACGGCTGCCTGATCTCCCGCCCCGGCTTGCGCACCGATGAGCACGATCCCGAATATCCCACCTCGCTGGACGATCTGCTGACCTGCCTGGGCGCTGAGGTGGTGGACTTCCCGCTCAAGACGCACTGCTGCGGCGGGCACATGACGCAGATCTCCGAGGGCACCGGTCTGGAGCTGATCCGCCGGCTGGTGAAGGGTGCGGTCGACTATCACGCCGATCTCATCGTCACGATCTGCCCGATGTGCCAGCTCAACCTGGATGCCTTCCAGGGCGGCATGAACCGCTACTTCAAGACCGCTTACCAGATGCCGGTGCTCTACTTCACCCAGATGATGGGGCTGGCGTTCGGGCAAGGACGCGGCGCACTGGATATCGGCGCTGAGCTGGTGGACGCCCGTTCGGCGCTGGCCAAGATCGGCGTGGAAGTGCCGCCGCCCCCTGAGGTCGAGGGCGCAAAGAAACGCAAGCGTGACGACAAGTCGCTGCCAATGCCGAAGATGCCGAAGCAAGAGGCCGCGGCGGCGCGGGAGGCGAACCCATGAAGCAGCGGATGAAGCGCGCGTCGGGGTTTATGTGTGCCACTGCGGCAGCAACATCGCCGCCACCGTGGACGTGGAAGATGTGGCGGAATGGGCCGGCGAGAACCTGCCGAACGTGATCTGCGCACGCGACAACAAGTTCATGTGCTCCAGCCTCGGCCAGGAGCTGATCGAGAAGGACATCAAGGAGCAGGGCCTGACGCGCGTCGTCGTGGCCGCCTGCTCGCCTCACCTGCACGAGGCGACCTTCCGCGGCGCCTGCCAGCGCGCGGGGCTGAATCCGTACCTTTTCGACATGGTCTCGATACGGGAGCAGGTCTCCTGGGTCATCTCCGACCGCGCTGTCGCCACGGAGAAGGCCAAGGCGTTGATCTCTGGCGGCGTGCATCGCGTGATCCATAACGAGCCGCTGGAACCGATCCTGGTCGACATCAACCCGAACGTGTTGGTGGTCGGCGGCGGCATCGCGGGCATCCAGGCCGCGCTGGAGATCGCCGACAGCGGCAGCCACGTTTACCTGGTGGAGCGCGAGCCGTCGTTCGGCGGGCACATGGCCCAGTTCGACAAGACCTTCCCCACGCTCGACTGCTCCGCCTGTATCCTGACCCCCAAGATGTTCTACGCCGGCAACCACAAGAACATCACCTTGCTGACCTACAGCGAGGTGGAGAAGGTCGACGGCTTCATCGGCAACTTCACGGTGAAGATCCGCCAGAGGGCGCGCAAGATGGAAACCGAGCTCTGCACCGGCTGCGGCCTCTGCGAGGAGAAATGCCCGAAGAAGGTCGTGGATGAGGTGTTCGAGGCCGGCCTGGGCTTCCGCAAGGCGATCTACCGGCCGTTCCCGCAGGCCGTCCCGAAGTATCCGGTGATCGATGTCGAGAACTGCACCTACTTCCAGCGTGGGACCTGCAAGGCGTGTGAGAAGTTCTGCCCGACCGGCGCCATCGACTTCGAACAGGAAGACGAGATCATCACCGTCAACGTGGGCAATGTCATCCTGGCGACCGGCTTCGACCTGTTCGATTCCCGGCGCATCCCGCAGTACGGCTACGGCCGGCTGGCCAACGTCTTCACCAGCCTGGAGTTCGAGCGGCTGTCGAACGCGGCCGGCCCGACCGGCGGCAAGGTGGTGTTGCGCGACGGCGTCACCGTGCCGCAGAGCGTGGGGATCATCCACTGCGCGGGCAGCCGCGACCGCAACTATAACAAATACTGCTCGGCCATCTGCTGTATGCAGTCGCTCAAATTCGCCCACCTGGTCAAGGAGCGCACCGGCGCCCGCGTCTACAATTTCTACATCGACATCCGCACCCCGGCCAAGGCGTACGACGAGTTCTACCAGCACATCATCGAGGAGGGAATCCTCTTTGTGCGCGGCAAGGTCGCCGAGGTGACCGACGCGGCCCGGCTCACCGGCGAGGATGGCAAGCTGATCGTCCAGGTGGAAGATACACTGGTGGGCAAGCAGCGCCGCATCCCGGTGGATATGGTGATCCTGTCGGCCGGGCTGGAGCCGCGGCATGACGCCAAAGAGGTCGGCAAGAAGTTCGGGATCTCGTGCAGCATGGACGGCTGGTTCATCGAGCGGCACCCCAAGCTCGACCCTGTGGCGACCATGACCGACGGCATCTTCATTGCCGGCGCGTGCCAGGGGCCGAAGGACATCCCGGCCGCGGTGTCGCAAGGAGCTGCGGCCGCGGCCCGCGTCCTGGGCCTCATCAGCCGACGGCAGATCAGCCTGGAGCCGGTGCGCGCCAGCGTGATCGCCGAGAAGTGTTCCGGCTGTCGTATCTGCAACACCATGTGCCCGTTCAACGCGATCTCCTTCCTGGAGGATCGGCAGGTGACGGAGATCAACCCGGCGCTGTGCCAGGGCTGCGGCACCTGCGTGTCCGCCTGCCCCGCCGGCGCGATCACCGGCACGCACTTCAGCAACGAGCAGATCATGGCGCAGATCGAGGGTGTGTTGATGATGGATTTGCGCGAGCTGGCGCCGGTGGCGGCGTGATACGTGTTGCGTGGTGCGTGTTCCGTATTGCCCACCGTGCTGCATTCAGCGCGATCACGCAACACGCAATACGCACCACGTCCGGTGAGACAGGAGAATAACTTATGCCTGAAAATGGCTTCGAACCCGTGATCGTCGGTTTCACCTGCAACTGGTGCTCCTACCGCGCCGCCGACACGGCCGGCATGGCGCGCATCAAATACGCCCCCAACATCCGGCTGATCCGGCTGATGTGCTCGGGCCGGCTCGACCCGCAGTTCGTGCTCAAGGCGCTGGCTGAGGGCGCGGACGGGGTGTTCATCAGCGGCTGCCATCCCGGCGACTGCCACTACATCGAGCAAAACTACAAGACGATCCGCCGCTACGAGCTGCTGAAAAAAACGCTGGCGCAACTCGGCATCGAGGACGGCCGCGTCAAGCTCGTCTGGGCCTCGGCCGCTGAGGGCGCGATCCTGGCCGATGAGATCAACAAGATGGTGGCGGAAGTCAAGGCGCTGGGGCCACTGGACTGGAAGCAGGAAGCTCGAAGCTAGAAGCTAGATGCTGGAGGCTGCTACTACTTGCCAGATTCCAGCTTCTAGTTTCCAGTTTCAAGCTTCAAGCGTGGAGGCGAACGATGGGTAAGACCGGCAACAACGGCAACAACGGTAATAACGCCAAACCCAAATTCGCCATGTACTGGGCCGCGGCGTGCGGCGGGTGCGAGATCGCCGTGCTGAATATCCACGAGGGGATCCTCGACGTCGACGCGAACTTCGACGTGGTCTTCTGGCCCGTGGCAATGGACGCCAAGTACAAAGACGTCGAGGCGATGGAGGACGGCAGCATCACGATCTGCCTCTTCAACGGCGCGATCCGCAACGACGAGAACGCCGAGATGGCCCATCTGCTGCGGCGCAAGGCCCAGGTGCTCGTGGCGTTCGGCTCGTGCGCGTGTGAAGGCTGCATCCCCGGCCTGGCCAATCTCTATCCGAAGCAGGACATGATCGACACGGCGTTCAGCACGTTGACCACCGATAACCCCCAGGGCATCCGGCCAGAGATCGAGTTCCATGCGCGCGAAGGGGATCTCCACATTCCCTACATCTTCGAGACCGTGCGCACCCTCGACCAATTGGTACGCGTGGACTACTACATGCCCGGTTGCCCGCCCGAAAGTCCGCAGATCGCGGCGGTCGTCGGCCTGATCATCAAGGCGCTGAAGGGCGAGGCGCAGCTTCCCCCGGCCGGGTCGGTGCTGGGGGTGGGTGACAGCACGGTCTGCGATGAGTGCCAGCGCAAGCGCGAGGAAAAGACCATCACCGAGTTCCGGCGCATGGCGACCTTCCAGCCGAACCCGACCGACTGCCTCCTGGAGCAGGGTATCCTCTGCGCCGGGCTGGCGACGCGGAGCGGCTGCCAGGCGCGCTGCCCCAGCGCCAACATGCCGTGCATCGGCTGCTACGGCCCTGCGGCCGGCGTGATCGACCAGGGCGCGCGCATGATGAGCGCGGTCGCCTCGGTGGTCGGCAGCGACGACCCGAAAGAGATCGCCCGCATCATGGACGGCATCGTCGATCCGGCCGGGACGTTCTACAAGTTCAGTTTGCCGGCGTCGTTGTTGGGACACGCGCGGGTGGGTAGATAACTAAGTAGACAGGTAGACAGGTAAACTGGCGCCCTAGTCGAGACCAACCTACCAGTCTACCAATGTTACCATGTCTACCCGATCACAAGGAGCAGAAGGCCATGCAACGAATCACCATTGATCCGATCACCCGCCTGGAAGGCCACGGCAAGATCGAGATCTTCCTGGACGAGGATGGCAACGTCGCCAACACCTACTTCCAGATCCCGGAGCTGCGCGGGTTCGAGCAGTTCGCCATCGGCCGGCCGGTCGAGGAGATGGCGGTCATCACCAACCGCATCTGCGGCGTGTGCCCCGAGGCGCATCACATGGCCGCGGCCAAGGCTGCCGATGCGGTCTACCACGTGGACCCGCCGCGGACGGGCAAGATGTTGCGCGAGTTGCTCTACAGCGCGTTCTACTGCACCGACCACACCACGCACTTCTACGCGCTGGGCGGGCCCGACTTCGTCATGGGGCCGGACGCGCCGGTGGCGGAGCGCAACATCCTGGGCGTGATCCACAAGGTGGGGCTGGAGATCGGCGGCAAGGTCATCCAGATGCGCAAGTTCGGCCACACCGTCGTCGAGATGATCGGCGGGCGCAAGGTGCATCCGTGTACCTCCATCCCCGGCGGCATCAGCCACGGCATCACCGAGGAGCAGCGCGTCGAGATCGAGGGGATGGGGCGCTGGGCGATCGAGTTCGCGCAGTTCAGCCTGGAGCTGTTCAACGACGTGGTGCTGGGCAACGAAGTCTACCGCGACCTGGTCCTGGGCGACGCGTACTACCACCGCACGTACTCCATCGGCATGGTGGACGAGCAGAACAAGGTCAACTTCTACGAAGGCAAGATCAGCGTCGTCGACCCGGAGGGCAAACGCATCGGCAAGTATGCGCCCAGCCGAGTACACCGACTGGATCGCCGAGCACGTCGAGCCGTGGACCTACCTCAAGTTCCCGTATCTCAAGAAGATCGGCTGGAAGGGCTTCGTCGACGGCATCGACTCCGGCGTCTACACGGCGACGCCGCTCTCCCGGCTGAACGCGGCCGACGGCATGGCGACCCCGTTGGCGCAGGCGGAGTACGAGAAGTTCTTCGGCGCGCTGGGCAAGCCGGTGCACCACCGTCTCGCGACACATTGGGCGCGGCTGATCGAGCTGCTCTACGCGGCGGAGCGCTGGGTGCAGCTCGCGACCGACCCGGAGATCACGTCGGACAACTTCCGCACCGTGCCGACGGCCACGCCGACCGAAGGTGTGGGCATCGTCGAGGCGCCGCGCGGCACGCTGACGCATCACTACTGGACCGACAGCCGCGGGGTGGTCACCAAAGCCAACCTGATCGTCGGCACGACGAACAACTACGCACCCATGTCGATGTCGGTCAGCAAGGCCGCCCGATCGTTTATCAAACAGGGCACGGTGGTCACCGAGGGGCTGCTGAACCGCGTCGAGATGGCCTTCCGGGCGTACGATCCCTGCTTCGGCTGCGCCACCCACGCGCTCCCCGGCCAGATGCCGCTGGAGGTGACGGTGCGGGACGCGGGCGGCGGGGTGGTCGACGAGTCTGCGGCAGTTCTGTGAATAGCATTGTGAGACCGATAGACCATGGACGATAGACCATCTCGTGCGGAGGCATTGTCTATGGTCCATGGTCCATCGTCCGTCCTCGTTCTCGGCCTCGGCAACCCGATCCTGGGCGACGACGGGGTCGGCTGGCGGGTGGTGGAGGCAGCGCAGGAGGCGTGGCAGCGCAGGACGGACGAAGAACAGTTGTCCGATGGCAAAAGCACCTTCGTCGTTCGTCCATCGTCTATCGTCTATGGTCTATCGTCCGCCATCGAATTCGACTTCGTCGCCCTCGGCGGCCTGGCGTTGATGGAGCGCCTGATCGGCTACGACCGGGTGATCCTGGTGGACGCGATTCAACGCGTGACGGCGCGCCTGGCGCGATCTATCGGCTGACGCTGGATGACTTGCCCACCCTCAACGCCGACGCGGTGCATGATGCGTCGCTGAAGGCTGCGCTGGCGCTGGGACGGCAGTTGGGGGCAAAGCTGCCAGAAGAGATCGTCATCATCGGGGTTGAAGTCGCTAACGTACTGGATTTCAGTGAAAGCCTCTCGACCCAAGTCGCCGCCAGCGTCGAGCAAGCAGCCGAGCTGGTGCTGGCCGAATTGGCAGATGGCAAATAGCGGATGGCCGATGGCTAACTGAAGATCGCGCATGGTAGTTCCGCCACCTTCGAATTGCTTCCAATATTCAGTCGCAAAGACAGGAGGGCAGACGATGTCATATCAATGCGAACTGGTCAATCGGTCAACCCAACCCACACTGACGATTCGGACACGTACAGCGGTCCAGAACTTGCCGCAAGTGTTAGGGCCAGCGTATGGCGCCATCCTGCAATACGCCGGGCAGTTGGGGGTTCAGCCCTGCGGCGCGCCATTTGTGGCCTACCACAACATGGATATGCAAGACCTGGATATTGAAATCGGATTTCCGTTTGCGCAAGAATTGACGGGGCTTGGCGAATATCCAGGCGGGTGAGATTCCCGGTGGCAAAGCGGTAACGTGCATGCACATTGGGCCTTACGACCAGGTGGGAGGCGCGTATGAAGCCGTCCAGAAGTGGGTCGAGGCCAACAGCTATATACCTGTCGGTGTGGCCTATGAGTTCTACCTGAATGATCCACAGACCACGCCCCCATCCGAGTTACAGACACAGGTGGTATTTCCACTCCAATAGCGGCTCAGCGCGACCGGGTGGGTGACCTGGATTCGCACGCCAGTCGGTCGATTTCAGTCCTACAGCTTCCAGCTTCCAATTTCCAGCTTCCAGTTTCCAGTTTCCAAACCAGGAGGAACCATGGTCTCACCTGAACAGCTACGACGCTATCCTTTCTTCGGCGGGCTGACCGCTGAAGAGTTGGCCGGCATCGCCATGATCGCTGAGGAGGTCAGCCACCCGGACGGCGAGATCATCTTCCGGGATGGCGACGTGGCGACAAAGCTCTACGTATTGACGTCCGGCACCGTAGATCTCGTCTACCATATCGAACGTGCGGACACGGTTGAAACCTCCTTCGTGGGTTCAATCGCTACGGGAGAGCCGTTTGGCATCTCGGCGTTTATCGAGCCGTATCGCCTGACGGCAAGCGCCGTTGCCCACGGCCCTATCCAGGCGATCGTCATCGACTCAGCCGGATTGCGCGGTCTGTGCGAGTTGAGCTGCCACCTGGGCTACACGATCATGCGTCAGATCGCGGGTGCGCTGGCCGAGCGGTTGGGTTTCGCCCGGATTGAGCTTGCCGCGTCCAAGTAAACACGCGCTTTCTTCTGAAGTCATGGCCCGGCATCTGCCGGGCCATTGTTTTGTGATGACGCATTCGACTCGAACTCATCGAGTGTGGTATATTTGCCCTCCATGAAATCTGAGTCGCTCGAAACGGATCGTGATCCTGACGGCGGACGCCGGCTTCGGCCACCGGAAGGCGGCTGAAGCGGTCGCCGCGGCGCTGCAGGAAGCATACCCTGAGACGTGCAGTGTGGAGGTCCTCAACCCGCTCGATGACCCGCGTGTGCTCCCGCTGTTGCGCAATTCCCAGGCCGACAGCGACCGTTTCGCCCACGACATGCGGGAGGTTTTCGACCGGGGTTGGAACGCCAGCCGGGCCGCTGTTCCCACCGCCAGCCTCGGCGGCGCACTGACGGTCGCGCTGTTCAAGGTGATGCACGACATCCTCCGCACCTACCGCCCGGACGCGATCATCAACACCTATCCGCTGTATCATCCCCCACTTGCCGGCGTCTTTGCGCTCACCCGGCGTCGGGCGCCGCTTTACACCGTCGTCACCGATTTCGGGATCGTCCATCCGCTGTGGTTCAACCGCGCGGCGGCTGCCTGTTTCGTCGCCACAGAGAAAGTACGCCAGTTGGCCATCGCGCACGGCCTGCCGCCGGAGAAGGTGCATATCACCGGCATCCCGGTGGCCCCCGCGCTGGCGGATCGCCCAAGCGATCCGGCCGAGCTGCGTGCGGCGCTGGGGTGGTCGCTCGACCTGCCGGTACTGCTGGCGGTCGGCAGCAAACGTGTGCAGGGTCTGCCCGCTTTCCTGCGCGTCCTGAATCACTCGGCCCTGCCGCTGCAACTGGCGGTCGTTGCCGGGGGCGACGACGAACTCTACGCTGAATTGCAGCGTATCGAATGGCATCTGCCCGCGCATCTGTACAACTGGGTGGCGGATATGCCGACCCTGATGCACGCGGCCGATTGCGTGATGTCCAAGGCGGGCGGGCTGATCATCGCCGAGACGCTGGCGTGCGGCCTCCCGCTGCTGCTGATCGATGTGCTGCCCGCGCAGGAGAAGGGCAACGTGGACATCGTGCTTCAGAGCGGCGCGGGTGAGTTGGCGCTGACCCCAGGCGATGCGCTGGAGGTTTTGTATCATTGGTTGGCTGATGGCGGCGCATTGCTGACGCAACGCGCGGCGAACGCCCGCGGCGTGGGCCGGCCGCGCGCGGCGCTGGATATTGCTGAACTTGTGATGTCTCAGTAGTTTAATTCTTCGGATGTCGCGGCGTCAGTCGCGGCATGAAGGAGCACCATGGAATCCATTCGTCTTCTGGATCTGGGCTGCGTTTCGCCCCTGCATTCGCAGACCGTCTATCACGCGGTCGGCCA
The DNA here is from genome assembly GCA_963841825.1 of uncultured Chloroflexia bacterium. Taxonomy (GTDB): domain Bacteria; phylum Chloroflexota; class Anaerolineae; order CG2-30-64-16; family CG2-30-64-16; genus CAWJEL01. Next base: position 423,378 of record CAWJEL010000010.1, on the reverse strand, counting down.
TGCGCTGGATGCCGCTGCGCCTGACACCATCATCCTGGTCAGCTCCGACCGGCCTTACGTCTGCATCGGTTACCATCAGGCGCTTGAAAAAGAGGTCGATCTGGACTATTGCCGCGCTCACGGGCTGCCAGTGTATCGCCGCGAGGTGGGCGGCGGCGCGGTCTACCTGGACGACGGCCAGCTTTTCAGCCAATGGGTCTTCCACGCGGGCCATCTGCCCGCCGACCTGGAAGCGCGCTTCGAGTTGTATGTCCGGCCGCTGGTGGAGACCTATCAGGCGCTCGGCATTCCCGCCTACCTGCGGCCGATCAACGATGTGCATGTCGGCGGCAAGAAGATCGGTGGCACCGGCGCCGCCCAGATGGGAGATGCCGAAGTTGTGGTCGGCAGCCTGATGTTTACCTTCGACAAGGCCGCGATGGCGCGCGTGCTGAAGGTGCCCACGGAGAAGATGCGCGACAAGGTGTTCCAGGGCCTCGAACAGTACATGACGACCATGCAGGAGCAGCTCGCGACCCTGCCCGACCGGGCCGCGGTGAAGCGGCTCTACATCGAGCGCTGCGCCGCCGCCTTGGGCGCGGAGATCGTGCCGGGCGAGCTGACGGCTGCCGAGCAGGCGGCTATAACGGAGATCGACGTCCGTTTCATGTCGGACGAGTGGCTGTATCTGCGGGGCGGCTTGCCGCAGCGAGCTAGCTCAGGCCAGGAGCAAACCGGCGTCAAAATCCACGAGGATGTGCGCGTGGCCGAGGCCGCGTTCAAGGCGCCCGGCGGCCTGATCCGCGCGACCGTCCGGCTGGTCGCTGGGGTCGTGGATGATGTCGCGTTCACCGGGGATTTCACGCTGCTGCCGGCGACGGCGCTTGACGCGCTCGGGGGAAGGGCTGCGCGGCCTGCCGCTCGATCGTGGAGCGCTGACCGCGCGGCTGCGCGAGGTTTATGCTGCGCACGCCATCCGGTCGCCGGGCGTGACGCCGGAGCACTTTGCCGAGGCGCTGCTACAGTGCGCAGGGAACGCCAATCCTACCAGCACGTCATGAGTGCGTTGGCTGGGACAAAATCGGTTGGTGCCCATAGTACTTACTCCGCGACATATGCGCTGATCGCGAGAACCTCCCTACCACGAAGTCGCCAAGACACAAAGACTTTGAGATCTTCGTGCCTTTGTGTCTTTGTGGTGAAGGGCTCGGTTGCAGCCACAGTTCGAGCACTATGAGGATAAGTTCCGCGGGGCCGGCCGGGCGTAATACGCCAGCGCCAGGAAGAGCGAGCAGACGTTGAGCAGGCCGGCAACCAGAAACGGCAGCCCGGGGAACGTGCGGACGAGCGCGCCGCCGAGCAGGGAGCCGGTGATCATGCTGAGGCTCCAGACGGCGTGCAGCAGGCCAAACGATGAGGCGTGTTCGGCCTGCGCGACGCCATCTTTCACCCATACGTACATCAGCGTGGAGAGCGACCAGGCCGCCGCGACGCCCAACACGCCAAAGACAAACAGGCCCCAAACCGTGTCGACGGTGGCCGCCAGGCCCAGGCCAGCCAGGATGATGGCAGAATAGGCTACCAATGTCGGGCGGCGCGCGCCCGAACGATCGGCCGCGCGGCCGGCCAACAGTTGCGCGGCGGAAGCCACGATCAGATTCGTAGTCGCATAGGCTGCCACCACCAGTTTGTTGCCCGACAGATCATTGAGCAGCACCGGGATGAGCACGGTGAGCATGCCGTAGAAAACGGTGGGCAGGCTGCGCAGCCCCAGCAACTGTCGGACCTTCGCCCGCCGGAGCATCGCCAGCGCGCCGGACCAGAAGACACGTAAAGCGGCGCGTTCGGTCGTGCGATCACCCAGGTAAATCATGAAGAGCGTGGCGAGCAGCGCGGCGAGGGCGATGAGCGCAATCGCAGTCCAGCCAAACGCGCTGAAACCGCGGCGTTCGATGATCACTCCGGCGATGGGGGTGCCGATCGCGCCGCCGACCGTCAGGCTGAGCGCGTAGATCGCGGCCAGGACCCCCAGCGTTCCCTCGCAGGCCCACGCGGGTCAGATAACTCGCGCCGCCGACCGTGATCAAGGCCAGCCCTGCGCCGCCGATGAACCACAGCAGGGCCACCAACCACGGCGCGTGGACCTGGAAAGCCAGGCTGGCCAGGCCGGAAAGCGCCAGACCGACGACCAGTACCCACTTGCTGCCGAGCAATCCCGTCACCCAGCCGCCCAACAGGGCCACCGCCATGCCCGCCAACTGGCCGCCGGCGACGATCCCGCCGATCATGGCCGGCGGGAGGCCGAGCTCCTGAAGATAGACCGGGAAGAAGGACAACTGCGGCATATACCACATGCCGTTTAGCGTTTGCACGAGGACCAGCAGGACAGCCGGCCACCACGGCGCGCTGCGCCAGATGCCCCATTTATTCCGCAGTTCGCGGGTATCCATCAACACATCTCCTGAAGGCTAATTCCGCGTTAAACTGAAAGACGCGCCTCAACCAGTTACGAGACGCGCCCTGTGTAGAAGGATCAGCTTGCTGGATTTAGTAGCCATCTGGTGGAGGAGAGTACCCCTAGCAGGACTCGAACCTGCGCTTTCGGCTCCGGAGGCCGACGCTCTATCCTCTGAGCTATAGGGGCTTGATAGGTGAGATTATAGCATGGAGCCCGGCAGGAGGCAAAACCGACACCAGGAATTCCAAAAGTAACCGCGAATGAGCCACAGAGGACACCGAGCACACCGAGATGAAAGACCATGCGGCCCTTGATCAGCACCTCTGAGGCCTCTGTGATCTCTGTGGCCGGCAATAGCGGCGCTACATTTGGAATTGCTGAACCGACACTCGGCGCTGAAACAAATGGACCAGAGTTAGGCACTGCCAGCCCTGCCTAACCCCGGCCCGAAGTAACTACCAGTTTACCCGCCGTTGGCCCGGACAAAAGTGATTTCTCCTACACTGTTACAACACGCGCAAGGCGATCCCTATCATGAGCAGGCTGCCGAGCGCGGCCAGCACCCAGAAATCGTTGCGGCGAAGATGAAGCGGGCGAAAGACCGAGCGGCGGACGCCCTGTGTTCCCAGCGCGCGCGCCTCCAGCGCCCAACCGAGGCGTTCGCTGTTGCGCAGCGCGCTGATCAGCATTGCGATCAGCACCGGCCGGTAGGCCGACAGTCGTTCGAAGAAACGCTTCCGCCCCAGATCCAGGCCGCGTGCTTGCTGCGCTTCCCGCACCTGCTCGAACAAGCCGGCCAGGATCGGCAGGTAGCGCAACGCCAGGGCCAACGTCAGCCCCCAGGTGTACGGCATCCGCAGCGCCACAAAACCGCGCACCATCGCGGCCTGATCGGTGGTGCTGAGCCAGAAGAAGAAGGCCAGCCCCAGCGCCAGCAGCCGGGAGGCCAGCAGCAGGCCCTGCATCACGCCGTCGACCGTGATCCGCAGCGGGCCAATCGAGGCTAGGGGCGGCCCCGAACCGCCGGCAAAAAGCGCCGTGAGCACGAACACCATCAACAGCAGCGGCACGATCCCGCGCAGAAAGGCGGCGATCCGGCCGGCCGGCACCTGCGCCAGCCACAACAAGACCAGACAGGTCGCGCTGACCGCCAGGGCGGCCGATGCGCTCTCCCAGAGGAAGGTAAACAGGATCGCTTCCGCGACTATCGCCAGCTTCACCCGCGGATCGAGCGCGTAGAGCCAGGTGTTGCGCCGCACGTAGACGTCGAACTCAGCGCCCATCGGCGCCCCCTTGAGATCTGCCGACCGCTTTCTCCCAGGCTGCGGCGAACCCGGTGCAGGACAAGGTCCCCGCCTCCAACCCGAATGGCGCGAGTCGCTGGCCCAGCCGGACGACGGCCGGCGCAGCCAGTTTGGCGCGCGCCAGAATCTCCCGGCGCTCGAAAAGCGCGCGCGGCGCGGCGTCAAACGCCACTGCTCCTCCCGACATCACTACGGCCCGCGCCGCGTACTCCGCCACCAGCCGCATGTTGTGGGTGATCAGGATCACCGTGCCGCCGGATCGGTTGAAAGCCGTCACGGCCGCCATCAGCTCGTCCCGGCTGCGCGCATCCAGGCCGCCGGTCGGCTCGTCGAGGACCAGCGCCTGCGGCCGCGCCGCCAGCACCGCCGCAACGGCGACCTGCCGCCGTTGGCCCCAGCCGAGCAGCGCGGGGGGTGATGCGCGATGCGGTTCCAGGTCGAATGTTGCCAGCGCCCAATCCACGCGCTCCGCCACCTCTGCCGGAGACAGACCTTGCAGGCGCAGCCCGAACGCGATCTCCTCCTCGACCGTCGCGGCGAAGATCTGGTGGTCGGGGTTCTGGAAAACGTAACCGACCGTGCGCGCCAGTTCAGCGACGCGCAGCGGTCGGGTGTCGCGGCCGGTCACCCGCACGCAGCCGGTGGTGGGCTTGAGGAGGCCGTTCAAGTGCTTGGCGAGGGTGGTCTTGCCGGAACCGTTGGCGCCCAGCAGCGCGACGAACTCACCTGCCGCCACTGACAGGCTGACATTGCGCAGGGCAGGAGTGCCGTCGGGATAGTTGAACGAGACCTGTTCCAGTGCAAGCTGGGGCTGTGGGACGGTCTCCGCTGCGCGGGATGCCGGAGTTTGTGGCGGCAGGCTCGCATCGGACTGATCGGCAGCCGATCTCAAGGGCGCGGCCGCGGCGCTCAGCTCGCCCCGCAGTTGCGCGTACGCCTCGCCCATGCGTAGAAAGCGATAGGGGCGGCCCGTCTGCTGCGTGAGGAGGCTCGCCAGCTCGGCGAGTTGCGGTGCGCCGATCCCCCACGCGCGAAGGAGGGGCGCCTGCGCAAAGACCGCGGCAGGCGTGTCATCCAGCGCGATCATGCCCTCGTGCAGCACAACCACACGCTGGACGTAGCGCGCGACGCGCTCCATCTCCTGGGTCGCCAGCACGATGGTGATCTGCCGCTCGCGGGCCAGCCGCGCCAGCAAATTGAAGATGGCGGCTTTGCCTGCCGGATCGAGGTTGGCGGTCGGCTCGTCCAGGACCAAGGCCTGCGGCCGCATCGCCAGCATCGCGGCGATCGCCACGCGCTGCTTTTCACCGCCCGACAGGAGCAGCGGCGAGCGATCGCGATAACCGGCCAGCCCGACGGCATCCAGCGCCCACGTCACCCGTTCCTCGATCTCCTCCGTCGGCACGCCGAGGTTCTCAGGCCCAAACGCAACCTCATCCTCCACACGCATCTGCGTGAGTTGCATCTCCGGATCCTGGAAAACCAGGCCGACCGACCGGGCCAGATCGGCGATGGCGTGCGTCTTGGTATTCCGCCCCAGCACCGTCACGTCGCCGCGAAAGACGCCGCCGGTGGCGTGCGGCACCAGCCCGTTCAGCGCCATGCACAACGTCGATTTGCCCGCGCCCACCCGGCCCAGCACCGCCACAAACTCGCCGCCGTCGATCGCCAGGTTCACCCCGCGTAAAACGCTCACCGGCGCGCCGCCATGAAGGGGCGGCGGGTAAGCGTAATGTAAGTCGTGGATCAGGATCGCGGGCGGGTTGGAAGGGGTCATACAGTGTGGGTTGCGTGTGGAGCGTGAAGCGTGGAGCGTGGAGAGAAGATCCGTACCTGTCGCTCTCCGTTCCACGCTCTCCACTCCACTCCTACTTGGGCAAGAACGACGCATCCACCACATCGGTGTACGGGATATCGCGACTGACGAGGCCCTTGGCCTTCAGCCAGGCGGTGACATCCTTGACCTCAGTTTCGTTGGGGACGCCGCGGCCGGGGAAAGGCGGCATCGTGTAGGTGTCCTGGATGGACTTCGGCACGCGCCCCTGCTCGATCAAGACGCTCTGATATTTCTCGGGGTGCGCGTTCAGTTCGTTGACGGCCTTCTCCCAGGCGACCAGGAACTTCTTGACCGTGTCGGGCTTGGCGTTCAGCGTATCGGTGGTGAAGGTGAGCACCGACTGGGAAAGATCGGCGTACTTCGAGTCATTCACGATCAGCTTGGCCCCCGCGGCGATCGCGCCCTGGGCCAGCGGATCGGGCAGCGCGGCGGCCTGGATGTTGCCGTTCATCAGTTGCTCGAACCGCACCGGGATCTGCCCGATGTCGATCTTGGCGATCTCCTCGGGCTTCAAGCCCTCACCTGCCAGCATTCGGTCGGTCAGATATTCCATGATCGTATTCGCGCTGATGCCGATCGGCACGTCTTTCAAGTCGGCGGCTGTATTGATGTTTGTCTTCGGGCCGGCCAGGATACGGAAAATCGGCGCGTTCGGGAAGGGACGACGCGACGTGTAGACCGCCTTGACCTTCGGAGCGTCCTTGTTCAGCAGGCCGACCGATTGCAGGTCGGTGAGCACGCCGTCCACCTGGCCCGTGGTGACCAACACATCGCGCTCCTGTGGGCTCTTCACCGGGATCGTCTCGACCGTGATGCCCTGCTCGGCGAAATAGCCATTCTGTTCGGCGATGAAGATCGGGATGGTATCGAGCACCGGGATCAGCGCCAGTTTGAGCTTGGGTTCCTCCGGCCGCGTGGGCACGCAGCTCACAGCGATCACGGCCAGCAAGGCGGCCAACGATACAACCGATATACGACGCGTCAGCTTGAACATACAGTGAACGCTCCTCGGGGCGCGGTCAATCCAGAGAACACCATCTACTTCGACTTCTTAGGTGCAGTTGCCGGTTTCTCAGGCGGCAGTTCGCCTTGCGTGGGCCGGCTGCGCCGCCAGGGCACGATGGGCGGCTCCTCAAACACGGCTTCGTCGTCTGTCCTCCAGTTCTTCCCAGTCGTCAGTGAACGGCTGTGCGGCGGGCACCTGAGACGCCAATTTGTAGACCAGGTAACCCAGGCCCATCGTTACGGCCAAGGCGATGATTGTCCCCTGCCACTGGGTCAGGTCGAACCAACGCGTCAGCAGCAAGCCGATCGCCGCCACACCCACCGCCCCGATCGTTGCGACCAACAGCGCCACCGTTGAAATGATTAGTGCAACCAGCAGACCCGCCAGCAGTCCTCGCATTGTCTTCGCCTCCTTTTGGCGAGCCCACCCATGTTACGCTCGTACGGCCCACGAGGTTAGATATTGAGCGAACAATTCGTAATCCTCCAGATGATCGGTCGCCGCAAGGTAGACCAGACGCCCATCGATCTCGAGGTACTCGTGAACAAGGACGTTGCGGAAGCCTGCCATCCCCCCTGAGTCGTCCCACCAATGACGTCGGGATCACATCATGGCGCGCCAGGATCTGGATGGCCTCTTCATAGCTGCCCGGGCTCTCCCAACCCTGCTCAGCGATGACATGCGTCGATACATCCAGCACGATCTGGCTGGCGAGTTGGAGGTTGCGTTCGACGACATCCTGCAAAAAGGTGTCCTGCAGGTAAGCGTCCTCGTCAAAATCCTCAAGCGCCGCTCGCACTTTGGCGATGCAGCGTTCGAGCTTGTCGAAGCGAGCGCGAAGCACCGACTTGTCCACGACCAAAGCGGCCCTCCTGAAGCCTGGCGAACATGGCTTCATCCAGCACGTCATACATATAGCGACAGTCCAGGTAACGCCGATACGTCTCGGCTGCGAAGCGCACGCGTTCGCGGTCATCGTTCGCAAACAGCAGCCGCCCATCCCGCAGCACGCGGTGGCGTAAGAGTAACGACGCCTGGTTCAGAACGACCAGGTCCACATCTTCGCGCTGCAACAACGCCATCAATTCGCCTGTCAGGCGCAGACGCACGCGACTTTGCTCCAACGGCGAGAGGTGTTCGGCCAGTAGGAGCGCCACGTCCACATCGCTCAGCGCGTGTGCGCGTCCCTGAGCTTGCGAGCCAAAAAGGTAGGCCAGGCGCACGTCTGGCTGACGCCTCAGGTAATTCGTCAACACGCTGGTCAACTGGTCCAGTTCCATGGTCGCCTCATCCGCTCATTTCATTACCTGATATTATACCACAGACAGTTTACAGCAGATGTGAGATCACCACCCGAACGCCGATGGCGATCAGGATCAGCCCCCCGATGACCTCCATACGCTTGCCGAACTTCCTGCCCAGGCGGCCGCCCAGAAAGATCCCCAGCAGCGACATACCGCCTGCCACCACGCCGATGATAATTGACGGAAAAATGATGCCGACGCCGAGCACGGCCAAGGACAGGCCGACAGCGAAGGCATCGATGCTGGTTGCCACGGAGAGCATGATCAGCGTCGCACCGCGCGAGGGATCGGTTGCGTGCGACTCGCCGTTGGCGTCTAACCCTGAGCGAATCATGCGCACACCCACGAAAGCGAGCAACCCGAACGCAATCCAGTGATCTACCGGCGCGATCCACTTGATGATGGTTGATCCGACCAGCCAGCCCAGGATCGGCATGAGCGCCTGGAACAGCCCGAAATGAAACGCCAGTCGGAAAACCGGACGCGGGCCCTTGATATGCTGGGTCGTGCCGGCGCCCAGGCACACCGCAAACGCATCCATCGCCAACCCTAAGGCGATCAACAAGATTTCGGCGAAACTCATACCGCTCCCAGGGCACAAAAACAGCCGGTTAGCGGCAGGTTGAGCCCTGGGGCTTCCTGCTGCTAACCGGCGACCGTTGCCAGTGTACGATTATACCGCTGAACGGCTGCGAACCCAAGTTGCGGTACGGTTTACCCAATGTAGCCGCAGAGGACACAGAGCGCACCGAGATGCAGAGCAATCGTCGCTTCTGTTATTCGTTCTGAATCCTCTGTGTTCTCTGCGATCTCTGTGGCAAAGCTAGGCCGGGACCGGCTCCGCATGCACCCCGGCCATCAACAGGCCCAGACCCTCGCGGGTCGCGTCGTCCCGGAGCACGTTGCCGATGATCTCGCCCTTGTACATCACCAGGATGCGATCCGACAACGCCAGGATTTCGTCCAACTCAGAGCTGACCAGCAGTACCGCAACGCCGTCGTCGCGCTTGGCCACGATCTGATTATGGATGAACTCGATGGAACCCACGTCGATACCCCGCGTGGGCTGGGCTGCGATCAGTAAATTGATGGGCCGGCCGAACTCCCGTGCCACCACCATCTTCTGCTGGTTGCCGCCGGAGAGGTTGGCGCCGTACGCCTCCGGGCTGGGGGTGCGCACGTCAAAACGCTCGATCAGCTTTTTGGCATGTTCCAGAATGGCAGGCCGGTTGATGGAGATCCCGCGCGCAAACGGCGCCTGGTTGTAGGTGTTCAGGATCAGGTTGTCGGCGACGGAATAGGAACCGATCATGCCGTGAGCATGGCGATCCTCAGGTATGTGGCAACTCATCCCCGTCTGGGTGATCTGTCGGGGGCTGGCATTTGTCATATCCTCACCGGAGATCATGACGTGGCCCTGGTTTGCCTTGCGTAATCCCGTGATAACCTCGACCAGTTCCGTCTGGCCGTTCCCTTGCACGCCCGCGACCCCGAACGATCTCGCCGGCGCGCACATCGAATGAGACGTTACTCAGCGCGTTGGCGCCCAGTTCGTTCTGTGCACAAAGTCCCTGCACATCCAAAACGACTTCATTCGGCTGCGCCAGCTCCTTCTCGACCGTGAGGATCACCTCTCGCCCCACCATCATCGCGGCCAGACTGGCTTGGGTAGAGGTCTGTGGATCAGCCTCACCCACCACCTGGCCGTCGCGCAACACGACGATGCGATCGGTGACGCGCAGCACTTCCTTCAGCTTGTGGGTGATGAAGATGATCGATTTACCCTGCTCGCGCAGCAGATTCATCACCTCGAACAGGCCTTCGATCTCCTGCGGGGTGAGCACCGCCGTCGGTTCGTCGAGGATGAGGATGTTGGCCTTACGATAGAGCGTCTTGACGATCTCAACGCGCTGGCGCATCCCCACCGTCAAATCTTCAACCATCGCATAGGGGTCGACATTGAGCCGGTATCGGTTCGACAACTCACTGACATCCTTGGCGACCTGCGCCACGTTCAGCAGCCCGTTGGCCTTGACGACCTCGCTGCCCAACATGATGTTCTCGGCTACCGTCATCACCGGCACCAGTTGGAAGTGCTGATGCACCATGCCGATACCGAGCGCGATGGCGTCCTTCGGGGTGTGCATCACCGCCGGCTTGCCGTCGACCAGGATCTCGCCCTCGGTGGGATGATAGAGACCGTAGATGATGTTCATCAGGGTCGATTTGCCCGCGCCGTTTTCGCCGAGCAGCGCCAGGATTTCCCCTGCATGCAGCGTGAGGCTGATGTCCTGGTTGGCGATGACGCCGGGGAATCGCTTGGTGATGTTCCGTACCTCAAGCACAGGAATTCGATTGTCGCTCAAGGGAAGCCTCCTGAGTTGTGGCAAATGCAGGCTGCTTACGCGTGGCCTTCAGTCTCGTAGACCTTGCCTTCCGCGGCGGGGGGCCGCACACGACCCACGAAACCGGAAACGGCGACGATCGTCACCACATAGGGCAACATGGCGATAAACTGCCGCGGGAGATTGGTGAATCCGGCCAGCAGGAGTTCGTTCTGCAGCGCCTGGGTATAGCCGAACAACGCCGCCGCGGCGAGCGCGCCGAACGGATTCCAGTTGCCGAAGATCATGGCCGCCAGCGCAATGAAACCACGCCCAGCGGTCATCCCTTCCTGGAATTGCCCAACGGCCTCCAGGACGAGGAACCCGCCCGCCAACCCCGCCACGGCACCGCCCAACATGGTATTGAAATAGCGATACTTATTCACGTTGATGCCTACGGTGTCCGCGGCGCGTGGATGCTCACCGCAGGCCCGCGTGCGGAGTCCCCACCGGGTATGGAACAAGGTGACGTGCAGCACCACGACCAGCAGCAAGGCCAGATAGGTGAGCGGCGGGTTCTTGAACAAGATGTCGCCGATCACCGGTATATCGGCGAGCAGCGGGATGCCGATCGGTGAAAACTTGCCCATAGCGGTGGCGTTGCGATCGAACAGGTAGGCCGTCAAACCCGAGGCCAGGATGATCAGCACCGTGCCGGAGATGATCTGATCCATGCGATAGCGGATCGAGAATGTGCCGTGCAACAAACCCATCAAGCCGCCAACCAACAACGCCGCCAGCACGCCGACCGCCAGGCTGGCGTACAGCGGCCAGCCATTGGTCGCCACTTTGGCAACGAAGGCCGCAAAGGCGCCGGCCAGCATCATCCCCTCGATACCGATGTTGATGATGCCGGTGCGCTCGCACAGGATGCCGCTCATCGCGCCCAGGGCCAGTGGGATGGTCGCGCGCAGCGTGAAGTTCAGCGCACTGACGCCGAACAGGAGCCGGAGTGCGGTGATCTCGTTCAGCATCGGCATGCGGTTGACCAAGATGACCAAGACCAGCAGGGCCACGACGGCCAGGATCTTAAAGACCGTTTTCTGCCTGGGTGAGTATCTCTGTTTCATTGGCCCCCCCAACTGATCGTCGGCGTGCTATCGATCTCTTCCGGGCTGCGGCGAATGTGATAGATCTGGCGGATGATCATCGGCGCGGCGACCAGGGCCAGGGTCACGGCCTGGAACACCTGGATGATGTCGATCGCGACGCCGGATTGGAACTGCATCGTGGCTGCGCCGGAGTCCAGGGCCGCGAACAGGAAGGCGGACAGTACCACGCCGAGCGGATGCGTCTGGCCCAGCAGCGCGATGGTGATGCCATCGAAGCCTACGGCGCCGCCGAATTCCGGTGCAAATTTGTGGTTGAGGCCCAGGGTCTCGATACCGCCGGCCAGCCCTGCCAGCCCACCAGCAATCATCATCGTCATGATGATGGTGCGCTTGACACGCACGCCCGCGTAACGCGCAGCCTTTGCATTCTGGCCCACCGTGCGAATTTCAAAGCCGATGATGGTCTTGTAGATGAGCCACGTCATGAGCACGGCGGCCAGCAAAGCCAGGATGATGCCGGCGTGGACGCGGTAGGGCGGCCCAAAAAGCCAGGGGATTTGAGCGCTGGCAAGCACGTCCGGCGTTTCCGATATGGCGCGGGCGGTGCGATCCCACAGCGGCCCGGGCGTCTGTCCCTGGCTGCCGCCGGCGTAAACGGTCCAGCCGACGAAGTTGGCCGCGATATAGTTGAGCATGATGGTCACGATCACCTCATGCGCGCCCGTGTAGACCTTGAGGATGCCGGGGATCGCGCCCAGAGCGCGCCGCCGGCGATGCCGGCCAACAACGCTAACGGCAGATGGATGGCCGCAGGCAACCCTTCGAAGTTGATGCCGACGGCTACGGAGGCTATCGTGCCCATGAGGAACTGGCCCGAGGCGCCGATGTTGAACAGACCCGCCTTGAACGCCACCGCAACCGAGAGGCCCGCCAAAATAAACGGCGACATCTTGCGGATGGTTCGAGCCCAGGCTTTGGGATCACCGAATGCGCCTTCAAACAATCCCTTGTAAGCCTTCAGGGGCGGATCGCCGAAGAGCCACATAATGACCGCGCCGATGGCCAATGCCGTGAGTAACGCCAAAGCTGGAATAAGCATAGGCCGGAGCAGGCGCCGGAGTGAAGAAAGAAATCTGTTCATAAACCCACCTTGTTGATGGCTGAGGTAACGCGGTGGCACGGCTTATACGAACATGGAGGGGTAGATCGTTGTGAGTAACATGGTTGGGCGGGATTATACTTCCCGCCCGACCGAAACGTGTGATGCTGGGCCAATACTTTTCGGGTGATGCTATGAAAAGTACTGGGCTATAGGGCGCCGCGCCGCCGAAGTGAAGTGCTCAGCGACGAGGCGCCCCTCCAGCGTTGGATTAGTTGCCGTAACCGGTCTGGATGGAGCCATCCAGGAGGCCGGCTGCCGTCTTGGTCAGCAGGTCCTTGACGTCCTGCGGCACCTTGTCCTCGAAATCATGGAACGGGGCCAGCCCTGCGCCGCCGAAGTAGTTGCCGCCCGCAAACTTGCCCGCGGCCGCCTGGCTCGCCAGGTCTACGACGCCGGGGGTGATCAGCTTCATGGCGCTGGAGACCAGACACGGATGCGCCGCCGGCACCGTCTCCCACTGGTCGGAGTCCACACCGATGCAGAAGAGGCCGGCATGGGTGGCGACTTCCTGCAACGCACCGTTGCCGGTCATGCCGCCGGCGCCGAAGACCACGTCCGCACCCTGATCGATCGCCTGCTTGGCCGTCGCTGCGCCCCACTCGGGATCGACGAACGCCTGCGAAATCTCGCCCGGATGGTAGGTCGAGATGACCTTGATGTCCGGCTTGACTGCCTTGGCGCCCGCGATGTAGCCTTCGTTGAAGGCCACCACCGGCGGGATCAGGTCCGTGCCCAAAACCGCGGCGATCGTGCCGCTCTTGGTCAGGCTCGCCGCCAGCGCACCCGCCAGATAGCCCGACTGATCCTCATGGAAGATCAGGCCGGTCAGGTTCGGCAGCGTCTCACCCTGGAATTGGTCGACACCGATGAAGTTGATGTCAGGGTTCGCCTTGGCTGCCGCGATCGTCGCATCGGTCATCGCAAAGCCCACCGTGACGATCACCGGGTAGCCGTTGTCGATGAACTGCTGGATGTTGTCGGCGTAGTCCTTGGCGTCCTGGGTCTCGATGTACTTGATGTCGCCTTCCGCCACGCCCAACGCCTGCGCCGCCTGCTGCACGCCTTCCCAGGCCGACTGGTTGAAGCTGCGGTCGTTCACCCGGCCCACATCCGTCACCATGCCGAGCTTGAAACCTTCCGGCGCCTTCACGGCAGCCGGTTCTTCAACAGCCATGCCGTAACCGGTCTGGATGGAGCCATCCAGGAGGCCGGCTGCGGTCTTGGTCAGCAAGTCCTTGACGTCCTGCGGCACCTTGTCCTCGAAATCATGGAACGGGGCCAGCCCCGCGCCGCCGAAGTAGTTGCCGCCCGCAAACTTGCCTTCCTTGGACTGACTCACCAAGTCCACGACACCGGGGGTGATCAGCTTCATGGCGCTGGAGACCAGACACGGATGCGCCGCCGGCACCGTCTCCCATTGGTCGGAGTCGACACCGATGCAGAAGAGGCCGGCATGGGTGGCGACTTCCTGCAACGCACCGTTGCCGGTCATGCCGCCGGCGCCGAAGACCACGTCCGCACCCTGATCGATCGCCTGCTTGGCCGTCGCTGCGCCCCACTCGGGATCGACGAACGCCTGCGAAATCTCGCCCGGATGGTAGGTCGAGATGACCTTGATGTCCGGCTTGACTGCCTTAGCGCCCGCGATGTAGCCTTCGTTGAAGGCCACCACCGGCGGGATCAGGTCCGTGCCCAACACCGCGGCGATCGTGCCGCTCTTGGTCAGGCTTGCCGCCAGCGCACCCGCCAGATAGCCCGACTGATCCTCATGGAAGATCAGGCCGGTCAGGTTCGGCAGCGTCTCACCCTGGAATTGGTCGACACCGATGAAGTTGATGTCAGGGTTCGCCTTGGCCGCCGCGATCGTCGCATCGGTCATCGCAAAGCCCACCGTGACGACCACCGGGTAGCCGTTGTCGATGAACTGCTGGATGTTGTCGGCGTAGTCCTTGGCGTCCTGGGTCTCGATGTACTTGATGTCGCCTTCCGCCACGCCCAACGCCTGCGCCGCCTGCTGCACGCCTTCCCAGGCCGACTGGTTGAAGCTGCGGTCGTTCACCCGGCCCACATCCGTCACCATGCCGAGCTTGTAAGCGGCTTCGGCCGGCTTGGCTTCCGGGGCTGCGGTCGGCGCAGGCGCCGCGGTGGGTGCAGGCGCTGCAGTGGGCTGGGCTTGTGCCGGTGCCGCGGTAGGCTCCGGCGCGGCGGTCGGTGTGGCCTTGGCGCCGCAGGCGGTCAAGACCATGCTTAAGACGACGAGGATGCTGAGGATCACAAATACTTTGCGCATAGGGGAATCTCCTCCTGTGAAAATAAGTGGGCGAAATGCTCACGTCGAGAAAAAACGGGGAACCGCTTGGCAAGGAGCAGCCCTGCACGCCTATCGCCAGGGGAATGCGTGGGGAGTCCCTGCCATTTGTCCAGGTGACCACCTCCCTTCAATGAGACCGCGATATGGCGCCGTACAGAACTGAGGAGCGCCGCCGCGTCGTTGCGTCAGCCGATTCAAATGGGTGCCTGCCAAAGGCATCGACGGCAGGATTTCGGAAGCGTCGATGGGTGTCCATACGGAAGCTGGGATCCGTATCGAGTAACAGTATTATAATCAAGTTGAGGCCGCGCCGCAAATCAGGTTGCATGGAAAACGGGACATCGGATCCACTGGACGAACCAACCCGGATCACTCCGCAAAAGCGTGCATGGCAGCCTGGTAAACTCGCTGCAAGGGGACCCGCTGCGCCTCTGCCGCGCGGCGGCAATCCTCGTATTCCGGCGCCGCCTTTGCGCCGTCCGCCCAGCGCGCCACCTTAATCCGTATCACGCCGTAGGGTGTGTCTACCGTTTTCACTTCCCGCGGCAAACAGTCGCGCTGGACTTCGCTGGTGCGGATGCCCAACGTCGTCGTCTCGGCGAAGAGCAAGCCGCGCAGGCGGGGCGCATCCTCCGGCCGGCAGAGTACGCTGATGACGACCCCAGGCCGGCCCTTCTTCATGAGGACTGGTGTGAGATAGGCGTCCAGCGCGCCCGCCCCAAATAACCGCTCGATGACGTAGCCATGTACCTCTGGCGACATATCGTCGATGTTCGTTTCCAGCATGACGAGCGTTTCTGTGCCCCGGCCGCGATCATCCGATTCGCCCAGCAGCACCCGCAGCACGTTCGGCTCCGGTGTGAGGCGGGTGCCCGCGCCGTAGCCCACCGCGGTCAACTGCATCGGCGGGATCGGGCCGAACTCCTCGACCAGCTCTGCCAGCAGCGCGGCCGCGGTGGGCGTGACCGTCTCGACCGCGTGATCGACGCCCACGACCTTGGCCCCGCGCAGCAGTGCGACCGTGGCTGGCGCCGGCAGCGGCATGGGGCCGTGCGCACTGCGCGCCATCCCGCGGCCCAGCGGCACGGGCGAGGCGAGCACGCGCGTTACCCCAAGGCGTTCCAGGGCCAGCAGCGCGCCGATCACATCCACGATGGTGTCGACCGCGCCCAGCTCGTGAAAGTGGATTGACTCAACCGGCACGCCGTGGATTCCTGCCTCGGCTTCGGCCATGCGCTGGAAGATATGCCAGGCTCGCGTCTGGATTGGCGTTAGGCAGCCGGCTGGCCGTGATGATCTGTGCGATCTCAGCCAGGCCGCGCGCATGCACAGTGTCGGCCGTGTGGATATCGATCTTGGTGGCCGAGAATGCGCCGCGCATTACGCGCGCCTCGGTCAGCGCGAACTCCGGCAGCCCCAGCAGGTTCAACGCGTCCCGGAGCTCGACAAATGGCAGCCCGGCATCCACCAGCGCACCCAAAATCATGTCGCCGCTGGCGCCGGAGATGAGATCAAAGTAGGCGGTTTTCACGAAGAGCTATTCCTCTTAGAAGAATGTCATGCTGAGTGAGTTAACAAGTCAACGTTCGCCGCGGCAGAATTCCAACGAAGCATCTCGTACGCCGCCGCAGACCCTTCGCTGGTGTTGTGCTATCACGGAATCTGGGCCGTAGACCCGCTGCTCATGAAGTACCAGCACGAGATGCTTCGCTGGCGATATGTCGCACCGGATCTTGTGCCGCAAACTCGCTCAGCATGACAATCGGCACTTCTTGTTCTACCCGCATAACATCCATCGGGTGGCATGGCGGCACTCAGGGTGACGATCCGGGGCTATTGTTCAGATCGTGATTCTTTGTTATTGTTGCGTTATCCGCATGATCTGGTGCGCATGCACCGCAGCGCCGAAGCCGTTGTCGATGTTCACCACCGCCACGCCCGGCGCGCAGGAGTTGAGCATGGCCAGCAGCGCGGCCAGACCGCCGAAGCTGGCGCCGTAGCCGACGCTGGTCGGCACTGCCACCACGGGACAGGCTACCAGCCCGCCCAGCACACTGGCCAGCGCGCCCTCCATCCCTGCGACCGCGATGACAATCTGCGCCAGGCGCAACACGTCCAGCCGGTTCATCAGCCGGTGGATGCCGGCCACGCCCACATCGTTGACGCGGCGGACATTGTGCCCCAGGAATTCCAGCGTGAGCGCAGCCTCCTCGGCCACGGGGATGTCGCTGGTGCCGGCTGTGACCACCGCGACGAAGGGCGCGTTCGCGGCAGAGGGCGGCGCGGCGGCGTCCCCCAGAGCGATCACGCGCGCGGCCTGATGCCAACGGGCCTGCGGATACGTCGCCAGCACGGCTTCGGCGGTCTCAACCGAAGCACGCGTCGCCAGGGCGCGGCCCTCGTTGGTCAGCAGCCGGCCGACGATCGCCACCACCTGGGCCGGCGTTTTGCCCTGGCAGAAGACCACCTCGGGCATCCCGGTGCGCGCCGCGCGGCCGTGATCCAGGACGGCGAAGTCGGGCGCCCCGCCGGCCTGAGTGGGCAATTGCCCGATCGCGCCAGCAGCGACCGCGTCGGCGACGGACACCCGCCCTTCCTGCACGGCGGTCAACAACTGCGTGAGTCGATCTGCGTTAATCTGCGGCATCTGCGGATATTTCTCGAACCAGCGTCAGGTTCATGCTGCCGGAGCGGAAGCCGGCCAGGTCGAGCGTCACGTAGGTGAAGCCAACCTCCCGCAGCGCGGCGACGATCTCCTCGCGCAGTTCGACCGCACGCGCCAATTCGGTCGGCTCCACTTCCAGCCGGGCAACCGTCTCGTGATGGCGCACGCGCACCTGGCGAAAACCCAGCCGGTGCAGGTATCCCTCAGCAGCCTCGATCTGCGCCAGTGCCTCGGCGGTGACGGGCGTGCCGTAGGGGATGCGTGAGGCGAGGCACGCGGCTGCCGGTTTATCCCAGTTCGGCAGGCCGCGGCGCGGGCCAGCGCCCGGATCTCGGCCTTGGTCAGGCCGACTTCTTGCAGCGGGCTGCGGACGCCCCGCTCGCGCGCGGCTTTCTGACCGGGCCGGTAGTCGCCCAGGTCATCGGCGTTGGCGCCGTCCACCAGCGCGGCGTAGCCGTG
Organism: uncultured Chloroflexia bacterium; assembly: GCA_963841825.1. Taxonomy (GTDB): domain Bacteria; phylum Chloroflexota; class Anaerolineae; order CG2-30-64-16; family CG2-30-64-16; genus CAWJEL01. Next base: position 405,457 of record CAWJEL010000010.1, on the reverse strand, counting down.
CGCCTGCGCATAGGCCAGCAACTCGTCCAGGTAGTTGCTTTTGCAGAAGTAACACCGGTCGGGCGTGTTGGCCTGGTAAGCCGGATCGTCCAGCTCCGTTGTGGGCAGGATGATGTGTTCTACGCCAAGATCGGCTGCGAGCGCACGCGCGTCCTCCAGTTCGGCGCGCGGCACGCTGGGCGAATCGGCGGTCAGCGCCAGCGCGCGCTCGCCGAGCGTGTCGTGGGCGACGGCCAGGACGAACGCGCTGTCGGTGCCGCCCGAATAGGCCACGGCGACTGATCCCAGGTCCTCCAGGATCGCGCGCAGCCGGATAAGCTTTTCTTGCATCATGTTCCTCGTTCGCCGGCAGGAGCGATTGATGGCGGCATTATAGCGCAGCCGGAGGTGCGAGCCAACTTCAGCCGATGCGCCCGTCCGGCGATCGGCAACTCCAAACGGATCGGCGCGGCGGCCGGCCACCGAGGTCACAGAGATCACAGAGGGCTGAAAAAGGGCGAACCGGAGACCCATTGGCCTTTCATCTCGGTGCGCTCTGTGTTCTCTGTGGCTAGATCTGGAATTCTTGTTCGGCGATTTGACAGATCGCCCAAGGCGGTTATAATCCCCACGATTTTCAATAGCATAAAGCGTTGACCGGGACGAGTAGGCGCCGCGGAAGCGTCAGGGAGGGCAGGCCATCGATTGCAAGCCTGCCTCGCCGAAACCCGCCGAAAACCCCCCGGGAGCGAGCACGTCAAATCGGCCTGCGGCAACGGAACCTGCGCCGCCGACAGAGAGTATGGTGCTCCGGTTGGCCCCGTTAGCGGCTGAAAAGATGATCGCCCGATCATGGGCTTCCCACGCTGTGTTCACAATCTGCACCCGGCAGGGAACTCATGGGCGAGAGATGCTTCGGCACTCTACACAAAAAAGTCCGGCGATTGTCATCCTGAGCGAGTAGACTTGATCAGTTAGCGTGCTGTTTGAGCCTATCCGTGTCTCAGCATGACAATGCGGCCTTTTTAGACAGAGCGAAGGATCTCTCGGCGATCAATTTGGGTGGAACCGCGATGCCCCTCGCCCCAAAAAGCGAGGGGCGTTTTTTATCCAGTTTCCGTATGAGGTGAGAGATGCAAGTCCTGAAATTCGGCGGCACGTCCGTCAACGACGCCAAAGCCATCGCACAAGTCGCAGCCATCGCGGCCGACCAGCTCAAGACCGACCCGAACGTCGTCGTGGTCACATCAGCGATGCGCGGTGTCACCGATCTGCTGATCAATTCGGCCAAGGCCGCGGCGAGCGGCGACCGCCAACGCTACCGCGACGCCGCGCGCCATCCTGGTGACCCGTCACCGGGACGCGGCCGAGGCGCTGGTCCCCGACCTGGACGACCTGGCGCGCATCCAGGAGCTGACCGACGAGCGCATCCGTGAGTTCGAGCGCCTGTGCATGGCCGTCGCCATCCTGGGCGAGCTGACCGACCGCGGGCTGGCGGTCATCTCGGGCCTGGGCGAGCGGCTGCTGGCGCCGATCCTGGCTGCAGCGGTCCGCGCGCGCGGGCTCAAGGCCGAATTCGTGGATGCCAGCGAGCTGATCGTCACCGACGACAACCACGCCTCGGCGGCGCCGGACATGGACGCCACGCGCGCCGCGACCCGCGGCCGGCTGCTGCCGCTGCTGGAGGCCGGCGTGATGCCGGTGGTCACCGGCTTTGTAGCTGCAACCCCCGGCGGCGTGCCTACCGTGCTGGGCCGCGGCGGCTCGGATTACTCGGCCGCGATCCTCGGCGCGGCGCTGGACGCCGACGAGATCCAGATCTGGACCGACGTGGATGGTGTGCTGACCGTGGACCCGCGCATCGTCAAGGAGGCCCGGACGCTGCCCGAGCTGACCTACAGTGAGGCCGCCGAACTGGCTTACTTCGGCGCCAAGGTGCTGCATCCCAAGACGATGCTGCCCGCCATCGACCTCGGCATCCCGATCAGCGTGCGCAACACCTTCAACCCGGGCTTCCCGGGCACGCGCATCGTGGCCCAGGCGAAGAACGGCGGCTCCGTCAAAGCGTTGACCGTCATTCGCGGGCTGGCGCTGATCACCGTGGCTGGCCGGGGCATGATGGGTGTGCCCGGCATCGCCGCGCGCACCTTCGCCGCAGTGGCGGCACAAGGCGCCAACGTGCTGATGATCTCGCAGGCATCATCGGAGCAAAGCATTTGCTTTGTGCTCTCTGAAACCGACGCCGCCTCGGTCTCGACCGCGCTGGAAGCCGCGTTCGCCGGGGAGATCCACCGCCGGCTGATCGACCGCGTGACGTTGGAGCCGGACGTGGTCATCGTTGCCGTGGTCGGCGAGGGGATGCGCGGCACGCCGGGCATCGCGGCCAAGCTCTTCGGCGCGCTGGGCGAGCAGCAGATCAACGTGATCGCGGTGGCGCAGGGCTCATCCGAGGCGAACATCTCCCTCGTGCTGGCCGCGGCGGACGCCGACGCGGCGGTGCGGCACATGCACGGCGCGTTCGGCCTGGCAGGGTAAGCGGGACTGACCGGAATTAACCACGGAGACACGGAGGACACGAAGAAGTACGAAAACTCCGTGATCTCAGTGTCTCCGTGGTTCTATCTCCTCTTGTGCTCTCACAACTTTCGGGTTGCAGCCGGCTCCCCGACGTGCCTCCTGCCGCTTGACCTCACGGACATGTGTGCTACAATGTGGCCGGATATCCTCATGGCATCGAGGTGCGTATGCTGAAGACGATTCAAATCACCTTGCCTGAGGATTTGCTGACCGAGATCGATCGGACTGTAGCAGAGCGGGACACCAATCGCTCCAGTTTCGCGCGTCAGGCCTTCGAGGATGCGCTCTTCCGTGTGTGGGTCGAGAAGATGGAGCGGCAGCACGCGAAGGCCTACGCGCATCAACCAGAGGACCCGGACGAAATGACCCTCTGGGAACGCGTTCAAGACTGGGAAGATCCTAATGCAGCGCGGTGACGTGTGCTGGGTGCGCCTCGATCCGCCCGACAAACGCCGTCCGGCTATCATCCTGACGGCGACTCGGCCATCGGCTATCTGACGGCCCTCACGGTGGCTCCGATCACGACCACGATCCGCCAACTCATCACCCAGGTGCCTCTCGGCCCCGGCGATGGCCTGCCAGACGATTGTGCCGCCAACCTGGACAGCATCCAGACCGTTCGCAAGGCGCACATCGGCCCCCGTATCGCGACACTCGGAGAGAGCAAGCTGGCGCAGATCGACCGCGCCTTGCTCTTTGCACTCGGCATGGAGCGTTACGGGCGCTGATATCGGTTGCCACGTCAACACGCAAGTGGCGTGTCATTTCCTGGCGGGCTGTTTCACCCCGTCTGCTTTAAGCGTTTGCCTCACTGACAGTTGAAGATGACGTCATTACCGATACCTTTTACCGGCACGAGCGCCAATGCACTTCCCGATGCTCCCGATCGAATCATCCAACTGCACCCGGCTGACCCGATCGCCATCGTCGTGCAGGATATCGAGCTTGGCTCAACGTTGCGCACGCGGACGGCGGGCGTCTCGTCGCGGCCGAGCGCATCCCGGCCGGTCACAAGATCGCGCTGCGCGACCTTACGCTGGGTGAAACTGTCCTGCGGTACGGCTGCCGCATCGGCCAGGCGAGCCAGCCGATCGCTGCGGGGAGCTGGGTCCACAGCCACAACCTGGAGGTAGGCACCATCTCGGGCGGCTACACCTGCCGTGTCGTGCCGCCGCTCGTTCCGGCGCCCAGCGGACGCACCTTCCTCGGTTATCGGCGGCCGGACGGGCGGGTCGGGACGCGGAACTATCTGGCGGTGATCTCATCGGTGCATTGCGTGGGGCATGCTGCCAGCCGGATCGCCCGGCACTTTACATCCGAGCGGCTGGCCGAGCTTCCCGAATATCGACGGCGTCATCCCAATCATCCATCACAGCGGCTGCTCGCTGCCGCCGCACGGCCCGGCGCAGCATTATCTCAACCGTGCTCTCGCCAACCTGGCGGTCAATCCCAACATCGGCGGCGCCCTCTTCATCGGGTTGGGCTGCGAGACGACGCCGGCCGACGAATGCGCGGCCCGGGTCAGCGACATCACCCTGACCGCGACAGAGGTCCCGTGGCTCGCCGTCCAGGGTGAAGGCGGCTTCCGCCGCGCGGTCGAGGCCGGGATCGCGGCGGTCGAGCGGCTGCTCCCTCAGGTCAACGCCTGCAGCCGCAGCGCGAACCTCTGTCCGGGCTGACGCTGGCGCTCGAGTGCGGCGGCAGCGACGGCTGGTCCGGCGTCACCGCCAATCCTCTGGTCGGCCGGGTGGCCGACGCAATCGTGCGCGAGGGCGGCACCGCGGTCCTCTCGGAGACGCCCGAGATCTTCGGCGCGGAGGCGCTGCTGCTGGACCGTGTGGCCAGCCCGGAGGTGGGGGAAGCATTGATCGCACGGTTCAACTGGTGGCTCGACCATGCGGCTCGGATGGGTTTCAGCCTCGACAACAACCCGACCCCGGGCAACAAGCAGGGCGGGCTGACCACCATCTTCGAGAAGTCGCTCGGCGCGGCGGCCAAGGGCGGCAGCACACCGCTGAACGCGGTCTACGAGTACGCCGAGCGGATCGACCGCCGCGGCTTCGTCTTCATGGACACGCCCGGCTCCGATCCGCCCTCCGTCACCGGGATGCTGGCGGGCGGATGCAACCTCATCCTGTTCACCACCGGCCGGGGCACGACGTATGGCAGCAACGTGGCGCCCTGCATCAAGATCGCCAGCAACAGCCGGCTCTACCGCCGGATGGGCGACGACATGGACTTCAACGCGGGACGGATCATCGAAGGGGAGCCGTGGGAGCAGCGTCACCGGGGAGCTGCTGGAACAGGTGATCGCCGTCGCCTCGGGCGAGAAGACGTGCAACGAGCGGAACGGCCTGGCGGAGAACGAGTTTATCCCCTGGCTACCGGATGCGGTGTTGTAGAGCAAGGTTGGATGCCACCGGCGGAGTCGATACTCCCTTGATCGGGACAAGCCGGAACCGCAGCGCTCACCACAAAGGCACGGAGCCACCAAGTACACAAAGGCTATTGATTTCTTTGTGCGTCTTCGTGTCTTGGTGTCTTTGTGGTAAAACGGTGGTTCGTTGTGCAACAATCCAACCGATAGGCGCCTCGGAAGCGCTTAAATGCGACGTGCGGCGCAACTGGCAATTGCGCCGCACGTCTTACCCGGAGGGCCGCCGAAGATTTAGCCCTCAGCCGGCACCGCCTCCAACTCATGGTCGGCCGGGAACACCGGCAGCAGTTTCACCAACACCGCGAAAGCCGCTGCGCCGAAGGTGAAGAGCGCCGCGGTCACTGCGATCTCCATCAGCGACGGGATGTAGATCGGCCCGGTGTAGGTCCACATGCCGAACAGGCTGACGTTCAACCGGTTCAGGATGCCGCCGGCCACGATCAACCCGCCGACGGCAAAGAGGCCGTTCCGGCTTTGCCGCACCTTCGGGTTGAACAGCAGGATCGCCGGCAGCACCGCACACAGCCCCACTTCGATCCACCACAGCAGCGCCTGCAGGGTCGGTTCGCTCAACATCCACAGCTTGCCGCGCCAGGCGAGATCGGCGAACTTGGCGAAGGCGTAGAATGCCAGCAGGAAGGCGTCAACCTTCGCCAGTTTTGCCAGCAGGTCTTGTTCCAGGCCGCGTTTAAGCCCCGCGAACTCAGGTTCGACTCCACGACCACCATCCCGATGCCGACGCCGATGGCCGAGATCCAGAAGAACACCGGCAGCCACGGCGTATACCACAGCTCGTTCAGCTTGCCGGGCGTGATCAGCCAGAGCGAGCCGAGGGACGATTGGTGCATGGTGGAGAGCAGGATGCCGACGATCACCAGCGGCAGGGTCAGCTTGTGGGTGATCTGCCAGGCCCGTTGCCAGCGCAGCCGCTCGAAGAGCGCCGGACTGAACTCCAGCGCCAGTACCGTCGTATAGCACAGGACGCAGATGGCCACTTCCCATAACACCGAATGGACATTGATGAAGTACACCGGACGGGCGAGCAGGATGTTCTGCGGCCGGCCGACATCGATCAGCAGCGCCACGATCAGCAGCGAGTAGCCCAGAAAGGCGGTCAGGATCGTTGAGCGGAGGATCGGGCGGTAATGGTTCAGCCCAAAGACGTAGACCATCCCCGCCAGGAAAAACGCCCCGCCGCCCAGCATGGCGCCCGCCATCACGTCGAAACCGATCCACATCCCCAAGGGGAATTGATCACTGAGGTTGGTCACCGCGCCCAGGCCGCTGGTCAGGCGCAGCATGATGGCGATGGCCGCAAACGCCCACAGCGCCAGGATCCCGCCGACCGCGGTTACAAAGCGGGGCGACCAATCCAGCTTGAAACCGGTCACTCTCTCCAGGATCGTGTACCCGATCCCGACCACCAACAACAGCGGCACGCCGATGCGCAGAATGAACAAGGCCGCCAGCATCAGAATGTCTTGAAACATGGATTTGCTCCTTTGACTGGAAGCTGGAAACTGGAAACTATGGTTTTTAGATGATCGTTCTTGGAGTGGAGGCTGTGCGAAACCTCTTTCTAGGATTAGCCGGTGGCGCTCAATGCCTGGTGCGACCGGATGAGCCTCGACTCCAATGTGCGCAGCATCCAGCTTCTAGCTTCTAGCTTCCAGCAACCAGCTTCTAGCTTTTAGCTTTTAGTCTCCCGCTCCCACGGCGGGGTATCATGTTCGATGTCTTTGCCGTTACGCAGGCGTGTGATAATCGAAGCGCCGGTCAGCACGACCGCCAGGCTGCCCACCACGGCGGGCAGCTTCGACATGACGTCCCAGGTGTAACCGGGCAGCGCCCGAGTCGTGACATCTGTGCGGAAGCCGAGCTGCGCAAACGGGACATCCGAGATGTAGAGCATCGCGGTGCCGCCGGCTTCCTGTTCACCGTACACGTGATCGACATAGTGTTCGGGGTTGGCGGCGATGCGGGCATGGGCTTCCTTCAGCAGCTCCCCGCGTGAACCGAATTTCAGCGCGCCCGTCGGACAGTTGGCCGCGCAAGCCGGCATCTCGCCGTTTTTCTGGCGCTCATAGCAGAACATGCACTTGCGGATCTCGGGGGTGAGGCCATTATCCCACTCGAAACTCGGCACGCCGAAAGGACAGCTCGCCATGCAGTAGCGACAGCCCAGACAGCGATCCGGCCGATAAGCGATCGGACCTTCAGGCGTTTGGTACAGCGCCTTCACCGGGCACGCCGACGCGGACGCGGCATCGAGACAGTGCATGCACTGGCGCTTCACCCAGCGGGTTTGGCCGCCCTCCAGGTCGCGTTGTTCCACGAACGTGAAGGTGTTGGCGCTCAACTTTTGCGTCTCTTCGGTGGTCGGATTCTGGTTGTTGGCTGCGATGCACGAACGTTGGCAGTTGCCGCAGCCCACACAGCGGCTGAGATCGATCAGCATGGCGGGCACTGCGCCGCGTGTTGCGTCATCCGCACTGCCACCGCCCGAGGCGCCCGCTCGGCGGGGCATGCCGCCCGCCAGCGCCGCGGCGCCGACCGTGGCCGCTGAAAGCCTGAGAAACTGGCGTCGCGAGAGCTTGTTTTCCTGGTTCATCTGGTACCTCACTTGGCTTCGCGCCGGGATTCTGGCGTGCCACAGCGACATCCCAACGACGCCGGCGAGCAGGCCGAAGAAGGCGCCGACACCCAGCGCCAGTCCCATGGTGACCACCGCGAGGTTACGCAGGGAATTGACGCGGGCTTCCAGGTCGGTGACTTCGGATTCAAGCTCCTTCACGCGAGCCGCCGATAGCTGCGCCTGTTGCGCTTCTGAGACGCTGGTCACGTTGAGCTGCGGGGCTTTGATCTGGGCATTACCTGCGGGATGGGTGGCATCGCTGTGGCAGCGGTTGCACACATCGGCCGGCACGGCGAAGCTGTGGCTGCTGGCCGAGATCGCCACGCCGCTTGCGCTTGAAGTGTCCGTCATCCCCTTGGCCATATGGCAACTGCCGCAATCGACCCCGCTGATGCCGTGGACCGAGTGCGCCAGCTTGGTCTGCTCGTCGGTATGGCAGGCGGCGCAGAGTGTCTCGGTGCTGCCGGTGCGCACCCCTTGCGTGTGCGCCTGGTGACAGTCGAAGCATTCGATCTTTTGCGCGGCGTGCTGGCTCTTTTCCCATTCGCTGAACGCGGCCTCGTGGCACATCCGGCAGGTTCCGGCGTCCATCGGCAGCGTCATGGTCTCTCCGGCAGGATGACCTTGTTTATACGCGCCGTGGCACGCCTCGCAGGTCACACCCTCAGACATGAACTTGCCGCTGCCGGTGTCGAAACCCGTGGTGTGACATTTCAAACAGTCGTCCTGGTTGTGGCTCTTGGCCAACTCCGCCTGAAAGACGGGATCCAGGGTGGCGGAGGCGTGCGTCGAGTTCTTCCAGACGCTGTATTCATCCGGGTGGCAGGTCTGGCAGAGCGGCTGCTGCTCTTGGAAGGTCAACCGGTCGGACGCGACGCGTGGGTGAGCGGGCGAGGGCGCGGCGTTGGTCGTCTCGGTCAGCAGCAGCACCAGCGCCAGGATGATCAGAGTGGGCAGGACGACAATCCATCCCTTAGTAGGAAGGCGTCGTAATGGCTGTGAAGGTTGACGGTTCATCAGGTGTTTCTCCTGTGGCTCACATCATTGGGTAGCGTTGGAAGATATCGCAACCGACGCAGTCCTCGGGGATCGCACCCTCGGCGTCGAAGCGGGCCTGCCAGCAGGGTTTGTCCGGATGCTGTGGGGCCGCGGATTGCGCCTTGCTGGTATCGCTACAGCCTTTCGCCTCGTAGCATGGTTGCGCAGATCTTGCCATCGTCACCCCTGGCTGAGGTCGAGGCGTTTCGCGCACCGGCGGCGGGATAAACGGGAGCACTGGCGTAGGCGCAGGTGTCCGTGCAGGCACAGTGGGCCGTTGGGTCGGGGCCGGAATACTCGGCTGCTCGGCCGGAACTTCGGCGCCGGCGCCCGTAGCCTTTCGCTGCTCGGCCCACGCTTCCGCTTCCCAACGCCGATCCAGCTGCTTCAGCAGGTAGCCGATGCCGATTACGATCAGCAGCGGCACACCAAAGCGCAGGAAGACCATACCGGCGAAAACGAGCATATCAGTGAAGTCGATCATGGTACACCTCCCCGTGTAATCCTGGTGGGTTTAGCGATCAGAGCGTGTTGCGGCGACGATCCCAGGCCTGCAACCGGCCACAGGCCCAAAAGAGCAGGGCGGCTGGCAGGACGATGCGGATCACCATTCCGGCGGCCAGAGCGATCAGTTCCATGTGAGCCTCCTCTTCGCTGAGCACAGCGCTTCAATCTGACCCTAGCTTATCACGCGTGGCCGCGCGATACCATCGGGTAGAATTCCCATCTTTGATGTGGGGTGGTTTACCCATGTGGGGCAGAGGAGAGGAGGAGCAGAAGAACAGAGGGGGCAGGGAGCTATGGCGGGCACAGCGCAGAATAAGCGTTGGGGCACGGGCGCTGACGTGTCGAAGCGCGGCCCTTCGACGCGGCCTTCGGTCAGTCAGGGCGTGTGACTCGACTACAGCTTTGCGGTATGGGCTGCTATTTTCTGGGGATGCCGCCGCTCAGGTAGAAGTGCCAGAGGATACGGGCGGCGACGGCACGCCAGGGGCGCCAGTCTTCCCCGATATCCGTCAGCTCGGCGGTGCTGGGCGTGGCAGCCAGGCCCAGCGCGTGACGGGCGGCGATAGCCAGCGCCAGGTCGCCGGCCGGCCATGCGTCGGGCCGGCACAGCGCCATCAGCAGATAGATGTCCGATGTCCAGCGGCCGATGCCCACGACTTTGGTCAGTTCGGCCTGAACAGCGTGATCATCGAGCGCGTCGAGCGCCGCCAGGTTCAGCTCGCCGGAGCGGATCGCGTCCGCGAGCGTGTGGCCGTAGCGCGTCTTCTGGCGGCTGAAGCCCGCGGCTTTGAGGGTCGCGTCGTCCAGTTCGAGGAAGCGATCCGGTGTCAGTGGCGAAACGACCGCCTGCAGCCGGTCGAACGCGGCCTTCGCCGACGCCAGCGACACCTGCTGCTCCAGGATGATGTGGATCAGGGTCGGGAAGCCCTGCTCCCGCGCCCACAGTGGCGGCGGGCCGTAGTCGGCGACGACGCGGGCCAGGCGCGGGTCGCGGGCGGTCAGGTCGGCGAGAGCGTGGGGTAGGGTGGCTTCGGTGAGGGGCTCAGACATTTACAGGGAAGTGAACCTTGAATGAGCACCCTGAAATTTCTGCGTGATGTGTAGGAATTTCAGGGTAATGGGATCGAGGCTTATATGCTCAAGCCACAAACAGCTTCGCGAGGGTGCCTAGCACAGCGGTTTGAGTCTCGGCGTCAATTTGCCCCAGATGCTTGACCAGTCGGATTTTGTCCATCGTGCGTAACTGATCCAGGACCACCTGACCGCCCTTGCCTTCAAACAGACATGACACACGGCTTGGGTAGGGCCTGCCCTGGGTCGTCATCGGCGCGACGATTACAGTTGCGATGTGGCGGTTCATCTCGTCTGGTGATACGACGAGGCAGGGTCGCGTTTTCTGGATTTCGCTGCCCATCGTCGGATCAAGGGCAACCAGATACACGTCGAAGCGTTTCACGACCATTCCCACTCCTCCTCATCCCAGCGAGAAAGATTGGGACCCTCAGCATCGAGCAGATAATCTTCCTTACGTTCGGCCATGAGCTTGAATTGCGCGTCCCAGCCATCGCGTGGACGCCCTACGGGGCGCACGATCAGATGATCCTGCTCTACGGATAACTCGACCTCTTCGCCGAATTTGAGTTGATCGAGCAGAAGCTTGGGGATGCGGATGCCCCGCGAATTGCCGACGGAGATCAAACGGGTTGTGATTGCAGCAGTCATGAGGATCACCTCCTCTTATGAGCGAAGTGTCTACATTGTAATCACGTCTCATTATTCTGTCAAGGAAACAGAAACCCTCCCGCAGGCTCGTGCCCACGGCAGGGCCATCCGTTTGTCCGTTCGTATTCGCTGCCTTACTTCTGTGGAGAATTGAATGACCCAGATGGTAGGAAGGCAGGCCGGGTAGTGCGGTCTGTCATTTTGGGGCGCCTGGCAGTGTGATGGTGAACGTCGTCCCGTGTCCGAGCTCGCTCGCTGCGGTGATCGTCCCGTCGTGCGCTTCGACGATGGATTTGGCGATAGCCAGTCCCAGGCCCGACTCGCCGTCCTGCTGGCTGCGCGCCATGTCCCCGCGGTAGAAACGATCGAAGACGTGCGGCAGCGCATCCGCCGGTATGCCCTCACCGGTATCCGCCACCATCAGGAGCACGCGCCCCCCCTGAGTCTGCGCCGACAGGTCGATCCGCCCACCGGACGGCGTGTGCCGCAGCGCATTGGTGACCAGGTTGCCGAGCACCTGGGCCATCCGCTCAGGATCGACGACCACGTCGGGCAGATCAGGCGTGGCAGTGACGGCCAGGGCGATCCCGCGAGCGATGGCCTGAGGCGCATAGGCAGTAACCAGGCGATCCAGCAGCGCACGTGGGGCTACCGGCTGAGACTGCATCGGCAGCTCACCCGCGTCGGCCAGCGAGAGGGTGCGCAGATCTTCCACCAGGCGTTTGAGCTGTTGGGCCTCGTTGTGCATCGCTTCGAAGCGGGCCGGGGTCGGCTTGAGCACGCCGTCGCGCAGCGCCTCGATGTACCCGGTGATGACGGTCAGTGGTGTGCGCAGGTCGTGGGCGATGTCGGCGGTCATCTGGCGGCGCAACTCGTTCGAGCGGGACAGGTCGGCGCTCATCGAGTTAAAGGCCTGCGTCAGCGTACCCAGCTCATCCGCCGAACGTACAGGAACCTCCTGTCTCAGCTCGCCGCGCGACATGGCCAGGATAGCGCGAGTGAGGTCGCGCACGGGTTGGGTGAGAGTCCGGGCCAGGGCGATGCCCAGGAGTACGGCGATCACCATCGCGCCGAGCGCGGCCAACGCCAGGGCGCGATTGATGCTCGCCAGGTATTGGGCTTCGCGCTCGTTCAGCGCAGGCGCGCGGGATGCGTCCAACACCGTCCCAACCTTACGTCCGTCTACCTCGATCGTTATGCCACGGGCCGGATCCTGGGCGATACTCTTAGCGGGGCGATCAGGGCCCACCGAGGCGACAACCGCGCCCGACGGGTTCATCAAGACAAACGAACCCGGTCTGAGCGGTTCTCCTGGCCCAGGATGGCCGTTCGGTTGGCGAAAGTAGTCATCTGCGCCAGCCCAAGAACCGTGCGTCTGATAATAAGACACCACGTCCGCGAGGAACTCACCGCGCGCTCTGTCCATGATAAAGCGGTCAAACTCGCGCCCCGTGACCGCCCTGGCGAACACTGCGGCCAGGCCGATGCCGATCACACTGATCAACAGGAACGCCAGGATGAGCTTAAGTGTAAGTGAGCGCATGAGATTCCTTCAGTTGACCCGTGACGAATGGCGGATGACCCCTGACTCCTACTCCTGACCTCTGTCCCCTGATTTCACTTGGCCCGGAAGCGGTAGCCGACCCCGAACACCGTCTCGATGTAGCGCGGGTTGCTGGGATCGGGCTCAATTTTAGTGCGCAGGTTGCGGACATGCACATCAACCGTACGCTCGACCCCTTCGAATGCGCCGCCCTGCAACTGTTCGAGCAGCACGGCACGGGATAGGACGCGACCAGGCGCGGCCATCAGCACGGCCAAAAGGTCAAACTCCGAGGGGGTTAGCCGGACAGGCTGACCGCCAACCTGAACAGAGCGGCCACCTTTGTCTAGGATGATGTCATCTGCCTGTAGCACCTCGTCCGTTGCCATGTCCTGGCCGGTGCGGCGTAGCACCGCGCGGATCCGGGCCACGAGTTCCCGCATCCCGAACGGTTTGGTCACGTAGTCGTCCGCCCCGAGTTCCAAGCCCAGCACCTTGTCGGCCTCTTCCAGCTTGGCCGTCAGGAGAATGATCGGCGTGTTACGCTCTTTGCGAAAAGCACGGAGAAACTCATAGCCGCCCATCTCCGGCATCATGATGTCCAGCAGGATCAGGGCGGGCTTTTCGTGGCGCGCGACATAGAGCGCATCGCGGCCATTTTCAGCCGTGACAGCGCGGAATCCTTCTTCAGTTAAGTAGTCTCGCACCAGAGTGCGAACGCTCGACTTGTCGTCGACGATCAGGATGGTTTTTGCCACCTTGTTGCTCCGCCGCTGCGACTGTACTGTATGGAGGTTAAGCGCTTATTCCGGCGATCCGAGTAGGCTGGTCGTCATCAGTCTATCGTTGGAAACCCCAGGCTGATATAGCCGGGAACCCGTTGAAAACAGGTTATACGCCCGCCGCCAGTGTGCTTCAGCACACTTCGGCTCTATCAGACACCGATTTCAATCGGTGTCGACGTGATGGCGCGACTGGCGGGAGTGCCGGATTATTTTTCTTAATTTTCATACAGCCGGACCGCTGCTGGATTATAGCACATCCGCCAGACAGTGCGGAGGGGCTCAGCCATTTCGACTGAACCCCTCCATTCGTTCAGGCAAGGGCACGCCATGGAACCAACCCTCACCGTATATCGGGCAGGGTGTTACTGCTGGGGGCCACCCTGCGCCGGTCCGTGCCCACCGCGCCCGCCACGCCCGCCGGGGCCACCGTCGAAGCCGCCGCGCTCCATGCCGCCGAAACCGAAGCCGCCGGGCCTGGCCTGCGCCAGGATCGTGTCAGCCTGCGCCTGGGTGATCACGCCATCCTGCACGGCGCTGTCCACTGCGCTCTTGAACAGGCCCTTGTCCGCGATGTACTTCTGCAGGGCCTGCTCGGCGGTGATCTGGTCGGCCTGTGCCTGGGTCATGCGGCCGTCGGTGACGGCCTGCGTCAACTCAGCCGCGGCAGCCGTTTCCTGGGCGGCCTGCAACTTCTCCACGCTGATACCCAGCGCTTCCGCCAGGAACTTCTCGTGATCGAGGTTCGCACCCCGGAGATCGACGCGCACCCCGCGCTGCCCGCCGGTCTGGTTGAGCATCGCGTCCGCCTGCGCCTGCGTGATCAGACCGTCGGTCACGGCCTGCTCGATCTCGGCCGTCCGCGCCTTGGTCTGTGCAGCCTGGAGATCGGTCTCGGTGACGCCCAGGGCGTCAGCCAGGTACTTGTCGTGGCTCACCATGTCGCCTTGTGGCCCGTTCCGTTCGCCGCGCCCACCCGGAGCGGCCGTAGTGGTGGTTGCCGGCGCGGCTGGGGTGTTCGTCTGGGCGCTGGTCAACATTGGGGACGACAGGGTCGCCGCCGCGACGATCCCCGCAATGGTCAGGCCGCTGAGTGCGGCAGCAACGATCTTGTTCTTGATGCTCATGGGTATACTCCTTTGATTGGGTGTTGATGTGTTGCCCCGTCGTTCGGTCAACTGTGCCCAGTATACCCATGTCAGGTTCAGAAGTTGTTCAGGAGTCGTTGAGATCGTGTTGGTGTTTCGAAATGGACCCACCTCAAATCAAAGTGCCAGGCAATTCGCACTTGCCTGGCACTTGTTCCCGCGCCTGACTTCATGAACTACAGGCTATCTTGCTCTTCAGGCTCTACATCGGGAATCAGACGCATTGCTTCCTCGAACCTTGAGCGATTACCTCGGCGAGCGCGCATTTCAAGGTAGTCTTCGGCGCGTAGCGCTGAAAGCTTCTCGGCCAAAGCTAACGTGATAAGTTGATTGACAGATACGCTTTCGCGCCGCGCAACCTCGCGTGCTCTCTCATGCAGAGACTCGGGTAATCGTAGGCTGATGGCGCTCATGGCAACTCTCCTATCTCCTCAAGAAACTCCTTTGCTGTCAAAGCTCGCAATCCAAAACGCTCTATATGCTGAAAGTCGATCTTGTTGTAAGTCACGATGAAGGCACAACCGGCAGCGACAGCCACTTCCAACACCATATCATCGTTGGCGTCCTTCAAGAATGGACGCCAAAGGTAGTGTACTTGTTGGTGCTCAGCCACCATACAGAGGTAGTCCAGGATATCGTCGATGCTCTGTTCGCTCAACTCCGTCGAACCGACGAGCCTCTTGGCTGCATCCTCGTATTCCAGTATCAATGGCACCGAAACGCTGACTGTGAATCTCTCGCTGCCGAGCAACATCAGCAGCCTGTACGAAGCTCCCCGGCGAGAGCGAAGGGCCGCGATGAGAACACTGGTATCGATGACGATCCTGGGGTGGCTCATACTGGTATTATATGTGATACCAAGATGCTTGTCAAGCAAAGAAAAACCCTCCCGCAGGCTCGCGCCCACGGGAGGGTCCCAGTTTACCAGTTTACCAATTTACCGGTTACTGCTTCGGCGCGTGCTTGATCGCCGCCTGCGCCGCCGCGAGCCGGGCCACCGGCACGCGGAACGGCGAGCAGCTCACGTAGTTGTTACCGATCAGATGGCACCACTCGATGGAGCTGGGGTCGCCGCCGTGCTCGCCGCAGATGCCGACCTCGAGGGCCGGGCGCGCCTTGCGGCCTTCCTGGACGCAGATGTCCATCAGCCGGCCCACGCCTTCCCGATCGATCGTCTGGAACGGGTTGAAGGGCAGGATGCCGTCTTCGACGTACTTGAGCAGGAAGTTGCGCTCGGCGTCGTCGCGGCTGTAGCCGAAGGTCATCTGGGTCAGGTCGTTGGTGCCGAAGGAGAAGAACTCGGCCATGTCCGGCCCGGCGATCTCGGCCGCGGTGACGGCCGCGCGCGGGATCTCGATCATGGTGCCGAACTTGTAGACCACCTCGGTCTTCTTCTCGGCCATGACCGCCTTGGCGATGCGCGTCAGCTTGGGCTGGATCACCTTCAGCTCGTTGACGGTGCCGGTCAGCGGGATCATCACCTCGACGTGCGGCTCGAAACCGCGCAGCTTGACGTCGCACGCCGCCTCGAAGATCGCGCGCACCTGCATCTCCACGATCTCGGGCATCATGATGCTCAGACGAATGCCGCGCAGGCCCATCATCGGGTTGGATTCGTGCATCCCGCGGATAGCGGTCAGCAGGCTTTCCTTCTCGGCCAACCCTTCGGTCTCGCCCTTGATCCGCATGGCGATGACCTCTTCGAGCAGCTTCTCCTCGTCGGGCATGAACTCGTGCAGCGGCGGGTCGATCAGGCGGATGATGACGGGCAGGCCGGTCATCGCCTCGAACAGCCCGTCGAAGTCGCTGCGCTGCGAAGGCAGCAGCTCATTCAGGGCCGCGGTGCGCTCCTCGCTGCTGTCGGCCAGGATCATGCGCTGCACGATGGGCAGGCGCTCGACCTCGAAGAACATGTGCTCGGTGCGGCACAGGCCGATGCCGAGGGCGCCGAACTCGCGGGCGCGGCGGGCGTCGGCCGGGTAGTCGGCGTTGGCCCACACCTGCAGGCCGCAGGTCGGCGAGTTGTTCTTGCCCGCGACGCGGCTGCCCGGCGCGGCGGAGATCTCATCGGCCCAGCTCAACAGGGTGATCAGGTCGGTCTGCTCCTCGAACTTCGGCGCGACGGTGGGCATCTGGCCCAGGAACGCCTCGCCGGTGCCGCCGTCCACGCTGATCCAGTCGCCTTCCTTGACAGTGACGCCGTCGGCGGTCATCGTGCGGGCGACCATGTCGATCTTGATGCTGGCCGCGCCCACGACGCACGGCTTGCCGAACTGGCGGGCGACCACGGCCGCGTGGCTGGTGGCGCCGCCCTCGCTGGTCAGGATGCCCTTGGCCGCGATCATGCCGTGCACGTCATCCGGCTTGGTGAAGGGGCGGACCATGACGACCGGCCCTTCCTTGGCCTTCTCCTCGGCCAGGTCGGCGTCGAAGTACGCCCGGCCCACCGCCGCGCCCGGCGACGCGTTCACGCCCTTGCCCAGCAGCTTGCCTTCGGCTGCCGCGGCCTTCTTGGCGGCCTCGTCGAACTGCGGGTGCAACATCGAATTCACGTTGTCGGGGCTCACGCGCAGCACGGCTTCCCGCTTGCTGATGAGACCCTCGTTCGCCATGTCTACCGCGATCTTGATGGCGGCGGCCGCCGTGCGCTTGCCGTTGCGGGTCTGGAGCATCCACAACTGGCCGCGCTCGATGGTGAACTCGACATCCTGCATGTTCTGGTAGTGCTTTTCCAGGATGGCGCAGATATCCATGAACTGGGCGTAGGCATCGGGCAGCTCTTCGCCCATCACCGCGACCTTTTGCGGGGTGCGGATGCCGGCGACCACGTCTTCGCCCTGGGCGTTGATCAGGTACTCGCCGTAGACGAGCTTCTCGCCGGTGCTGGGGTTGCGGGTGAACGCCACGCCGGTGCCGGAGGTGTTGCCCATGTTGCCGAAGACCATCGTCTGGATGTTGACCGCGGTGCCCAGGTTGTGGGGGATGCCCTCGTGGTTGCGGTAGTCCCGCGCCCGCTTGCCGTTCCAGCTCTTGAAGACGGCCTCGGTGGCCAGGCGGAGCTGATCAATCGGGTTCTGGGGGAAGTCAAAGCCCTTGTGCGCCTTGACGATCGCCTTGTACTCGGCGGTCAGCGCCTTGAGATTTTCGGTGGTCAGGTCGGTGTCCAGCTTGGCGCCGGCCTTTTCCTTCATGCCGTGCAGCGCATGCTCGAACGCGGTGTCGGGGATTTCCAGCACGACCTTGCCGAAGCCTTCGACCAGGCGGCGGTACGCGTCCCACGCAAAGCGCGGGTTCTCTGTCAGCGCGGCCAGCCCTTCGACGGTCACATCGGTGAGGCCGATGTTGAGGACGGTGTCCATCATACCGGGCATCGACTCTTTGGCGCCGGAGCGGCAGGAGACGAGCAGCGGGTTCATCGGCATCGCCGAAGCCCTTGCCGGTGGTCTGCTCGATGGCCTTCAGCGCGACCAACTCCTGGTCCCACATCCCATCGGGGAACTTCTCGCCCGCGGCCAGGTAGGCGTTGCAGGCTTCGGTGGTGACGGTGAAGCCGGGCGGAACCGGCAGCTTGATGCGCGTCATCTCGAACAAGTTCGCGCCCTTGCCGCCCAACAGGCTGCGAACAGCGTCCCAGGAGCCGTTGACGTACTTTTCGGCGTCTTCGACTTCGGTGAACAGATAGACCCATTTCTTAGACATTGAGAAAGATCCTCCTACGGATTAGGCCCCTACGGGCGATGGTTCTCTAAACAGCGAAAAGCCCGCGCTATGCGGGCCATTCAGAGCTTTATGCACGTTCTCTACGATTATAAAGCGAAGGGGGCGGTTTGGCAAAAAGGAGGCCTCAATCTGAATCGTTTTGCATCTCGAAGCGACCCAGGTAGATCAAGGACTCCAGATCGACCAAGTCATCGGGCGCGTGTAGGGCCCCTGAAAGATGTGTTTGCGATGATGCGTTAACGTACTACGCTTTTGGCAACAAGGCCAGCGCATCTTTTAGACAACCGTCAATGGCGGTCATCGCGCTCGTGGAGAGGTGGCCCAGCACACGCAGAACCATTGTCTTGGGGACGGTCATCAACGCCTCGCCGCGCACAACGGTCGGGACGACCACGTCGGCACTTACCAATTCAGCGCCATCGATCAGGTATTGTGTGGGTTCTTTGTGACGTGAGGTATTCGACGTGCAAGGGGCAACGATGAGATCGTCGAGACGACGGTTATTGGCATTCTTCGAGATGACGACGGCCGGCCGCAGCTTGGACTGCATGAGCTGCGTGGAAGGCATCGGTAACCGACATAGCACGACGTCACCGCGCAACATCGGCAAACACCTGATCGTAAATATCGTTGTCAGGCCCCACCCATTCTTGATAAGCGCGAGATTGGCTCTGCGCGTTGAACCAGGTAATCTGCGGCTCACGCTCAATCAGGAACCGCACAAACTCGGATACCGCCGCCAGTTTGGGTTCAGGCAGATGGGGGAGCATAGAGGTGATCTCTTGTTGCAACTGGGCGACAGTCATGTTTCCTCCGACACGGCACATCAGGATAGCAGCGCCAGTGATGCTGGTCTTCGCTCACGCAGATACCGCTACAGATCGTGCTCTTCTTGATGGCAAGATCATACTTCCAAATAACATGACTGTCAAAACCTCGCGTACGGCGTGTTCGCCGCGACGGCAAAACGAAGCCCGCCCGGCGTTTGTGGTTATTGCCCGGCGGGCCCGCGTGACGCAGACCAGATACTATGCCTACCGCAATACCAGCGGTAGATAAGTTTCCAACGAGCTGACGGTTAGCTCTGCACCCGTCAAGCTGCCCATTATCAGCGACTCGCCCTGCGGATCGCTGAGACCAGCCTCCTGGAAAGTGAGCGCCGTCTGCCCGTTCGCCAGCGCTCGGAACCGGATGTACGCCAGGTCGCCCGCGCCCGAAGCGCCGGGCTGGTCGCCGAAGGTGAACGCACCGAGCGTCACCTTGCCGGCCGCATTGTCAATCGTTGGGCCAACCGGGACCGCGGTCCGGCCGGTGCTGGCCAGGAGCGGGCCGATGGTCACGGCCTCTACCTGCACGACGGCCCGGTCGTAGGCTAGCATCGCCTGGAACGCGCCGAGGTTCGTCGCGTCCTGGAGCCGCACCGTCTGCGTGAAGACCGCGCCCGGTGCGATGCGCCGGTTGGCCGGGAGCAAGCTCAGGCTGCTGGCGGTGAGGCTCTCGACGTGCGCCGGACGTGACGGCGCCTGACCCGACGCCTGGCCGGCGGCCGCAGTACACGATGTGCCCCAGGCCGCGGCAAAGCGTTGCAGGTCGAAAACGTCAACGTCCCCATCCGGCTCGGTATCGAACTGCGCGTCGTAACACGCGTCGCCGGTGCGGCAGTTCCAATGGCCGGCCGCGCGCTGCAGGTCGAAGATGTCCACCTTGTTGTCGCCGTTGAAGTCGCCGAAACAGCCTGCGATCTGCACCTGTCCGTTTTCGGTGACGATCGCGATCGCATTGCCGTCTGGGATCAGACAACCCCGTCGCCTGCAAGCGCAGCGCAGTCGTGCCGACCGCCTTGGGCTGGAAGGTGATGGCCGCCAGCGTGCCGGCGCCGGATGCGCCCGGTTGTGAGCCGAAGGAAAACGCGCCAAACGTGACCTTGCCGGTCGTGTTGTCAATCGTCGGCCCAATCAGCACGGCCGTGCGACCGGTGCTGTCTGAGGAACGTGCCCAACGATGCCGCAGTCACGTTGACGATGGCCGGATCGAAGAGCATGTCGGTCTGGAAGCCGCCCAGGTTCGCGACGCCCTCGACGGTGAGATCCACCGTGAAGGCGCCGCCTGAGAGATTGGTGCGCTTGATCGCGGGCGCAACCCTGACACGCGCGACGCCGGCCGACGGCGTGTTGGTGGGTGTCGGCGTGAAGGTGCGCGTCGGCGAAGGCGTGATGCTCGGATGAATGGTTCTTGTGGGCGTCGGCGTTGGTGAGGGTCGTCGTCAGCGAACCACTCAGAATCAACGCACCGAAGTTTTCTGACTGATCAATGGTGCGATCGCCGCGCCAGACGAGCCAGTCATCTCGGCTGCCGCCGTCGTCATCGTCGTTGAGGCCGACGTTGAAACGAACGGCGCGTCCCTCAAATAGCGCTCCCATACCCACGACACTCGCAGGCAGGCGCAACTCAACTACCCAACCGCCACTGACAGAACGAGCGATCACCGTAGCGCCTGGGACTGCATAGGTGCCGAGATCCTGGATCGCGCCATCGGTGACCACCGTGAATTGATGATCATCTTGGCTGCCCCAGTTGAAGCCATCGCCAAGGCCATCTAGCCCGAACTCAAAGCCATCGTCGTTCCAGAGGGTGGCGCTATCCCGTTTCAGCACATCATCGGACATCCGGCCGGCAATAATCAGATCATTGCCCTGCCAGGCGCAATAGATGTCACCCGACAGATCAGTCACTGCTGGCCGCGAGGTGCGGAGGCTGTAGTTGGCACTATCCTTGTCCAGGTGGAGTGTTGGCCACCCCGTCCACTCAGTCAGATAGCCATCCAACGCCATGCCCGCAGGCGCCACCGGGCAGGACAGGGCAGAATTCGGGTTCGGTGTTGACGTGGGCGTTGGCGTCAATATCCGCGTAGGAGTAGGCGTGGGTGTCCGTGTTGGCGTGGCGGTTGGAGTCGGTGAGGGGATAGAGGTCAACACGTCACATTGCAGAGTCCTGGCACACGCCTGGTCGCCTGTTGACGATTCGCCGACGGCGTTGAAGGCGGTGACCGAGTAACAGTACTCTGTGTTGCACGACAGCCCCAGGTCTTGGTAGGTAGTGACTCCGGTGCCAGTCTGTACCAGATAGCTGCCGCCTCGATAAACCCGGAAGCCGCTCTCGTTGTCCGAATCGTCAGTCCAGGCGAGGTTGATCTGGCTCTGTGATGCAACCGTCGCTTGGAGATCGTAGGGAGCGTTGGGCGGGCCATCGCGCACTGTAAAGCTCCAGGTCGTGCTGGGACTGCTATCACCGGAATCGTTCCTGGCCTTGACGGTCCAGTTGTAGGAACCCGACGCCAATCTGCCGAGTTGCCACTGCGTGTCCGGCACCCAGCCGGAGTTCAGATCGATGCCAAAAGCGTTCCAGAGATGAACATAGTACGCGGCGGCACCAGATGACACGTCCCAACTAAACGATATGTTGGAATCCCAAGACAAAGAAGCGCTGTTTGAGGGAGACAGCAGCGTGGGTGCGGGTGGCGCGCACCCGGAAAGGCGCGACCAGTCCAAACTGATGTTCGCGGCGCCTCCAAACTCGCGATGATCTACTTGTAGCCAGTGGTATCCCTGAGATAACGCCGTCTGGTAAGGATCGTTGCCCGCTGTTCCCCATCGGTCAAGCACGAGATTTTCGTCGATCCAGAGCTTCGCTCCATCATCATGGGATAGCCCGAACTGATAACTGCCACATTCAAAGTAGACACGACGCTTGAAGCGTGTGCTGAAGTTGTCGCCAGGAATATTCCAGCCCGGTCCATCATAGCCCCAATTGTGGATCAGCGCTCCTGTTCCCTCATTGCGCTTCACTATGGAATCCCACCACTGATCAGAATTCAGCCAATACTCAGCGAACCACTGGTTCTCGTCCTGCGAATCCTGAGGCACATCATAACCCGGACCCCGCCACCACGCGGAGAATCTTGGCTGCCCCAAGGGTATCCGCGAACTCTACCTTCAGATCATAATCGCCGTCACTGCCGTAGCAGCGTGACTCGTAGTGTTGGCTTGCTCCGTTCCACTTGTTGACCACAAGATCAGAGTTGACATAGAATCTGCCCCAGTCATCCGCTTCCACGGCAAACGCATAGCATCCTGCCTGCAGGTGCACCCGGCGAGAGAATCGAGCGCTCCAGTTATCACTGTTGCAGCCACCGGCCGGCGCCGCCTCGCCCCAGTCCTTGAAGACAAAGGCTCCGTCATGCGTGGCCGTGGCGCAGCGGTCCGACAACTCCTTGTTGCGGAAATACTCCACGCTCCAGCTTCCCGATGGTAGGGGAGGCGGTGTCGGCGGCGCCGAGGTGTCAACTCGGAACGTCCAGGCTCCGCCGCGCGAACCGTAACCGCTGCTATTATGGGGCCAGATGGCCCAGTAGAGTGTCTGACCCTCGTATTGGCTCGGAATGTCCTCGGTGACGCTCGTGGCATCCTTGCTCACACCGTGGTCTATCAGCCAGGGGCCGTTGTCAATATTGGGGTGATTGGCGACGCGGAAGGTGTAATAATCCAAACCCGTGCAAGTGGGAGGCGTCCAGGTGAAGGTCACGCGTCGGTTATTGAGAGTCACGTTGTCGCGAGGTGCGCCGCTGGACGGTGCGTCACATCGGGGCGGTGGCTGTTCACCACTGTGCAAGACCCTGTCACTTCGGTTGGCTGTTCGCACTTGATCGCCTTTGACCAACGTGTTCCCCTGTACAAGCCAACCGTTCATCGAGAAACCTTGAGGATTCAAGACACCGCCACTATATGGGGAGTAAAAAGAAAAATGAAGATGATGATTAGTCGTCGAGCCCTTGCACCCTGGCGAGACAGTCGTCCGGCCCAGCCAATCCCCGCGATTGATGGGTCTGCCGATTGCCAGATTGGATATGTCGCTCGACTCTATATGCTGATAAAAAAGCCTCAAGCCATCAGACGAACGCTGGATCCAGACACAGGTTCCATCCTTAGCCACTACAGTGCCTACTTCTGCTGCATATACTTGATCTTGCACTCCAGCAGTCGGCACTCCAAAGTCGAACTCGTTCGGATGAGTTGGATCAGCGGGACCGTAGTTGTATCGCCAGGAAGTGCCAACAGGCCATGGTAGACCTGGGATCGAATAGGCGACATTCAAGTCATCTATTGAAGCCGGCCCGATCCCACTTTCCCAGAGTGCAGCGAGCCATTGCAGTTGACTCGGTACACGCTTCAAAGCAAGCAAGTACTCATCTGTACCCTCTACATAGATATTCCACTCATCCGTGTCGGGCAGAAATTTCGCTATTGCAATGCGGAAGTGCGTGATCCCACACTCACCAATTCTAGAAGGAACTTCCTCACAGCGAACTAACGCAAAGTAAGCCCAGTCTTCAACCAAATGTAACGACCATACCTCATAATCAACGTATTCCTCAGGTAATACGGCCTGTAAACGCGTCTGTACTGCAAAAAGCTCATCATCTGTTTTTGATGTTTCCGGCACGCTGGTAATAGCGCTATTTTTAGGTACAGGAGGTGTAGCGGTTTCATTGTTCAGTACGTGCGGATAAGAAAATGGGAAGGCCTTGATCGTGGTGGCTGTAGACAACAAGAGCAAAGAGGAAATCACCGCGATCAAACCAACGACTAAACCAACTCGGACGGTCAACAACTTGGCGCGCATGGGCATGCTCCTTCGCATGAACGTAGGGCCGCGCCAACCGGCCGCGGCGGCGGGGTCAGCGCGGCGATCCATCGGCAATATTTTGAGGGACTCGACCTCGCCACGGCGGCGAAGTCAAGACGGATTGTAGCCGCGCATCCCGATCCTGTCAAACAGGTGATCTGGAAATTGGCATCTTACACAACGTTCGGCAATGCGCACGTGCGCGTCGTACTGGACGCTTGTCGAAGGTCGTGACGCGATCTGATGTGCTCAGACGGGAATAGAGTCGGTTGTTCGTGGGAGGTCGACGAGGGAGATCTCAGCAATGAACGCGTAGTGTTTGCGATTGCGCGTGAGCAGGGGAAGCCTCTTGACCCAGGCGGTTGCGGCAATGAGGGCATCGTTCACGCGCAATGGGTCATTCGGGTATTTCAGGAGAAGTTCCGAGGCCGCAGCGGCGATCACCGAGTCCACGTTAATCACGCGCACGACGCGCAGCAGGCGGAGGATGCGTTCGCGTTCGGTGCTGCTGATGCCGGGCTTGCTCAGCAGTTCCTTCCGCGTGACCGCCGAGCAGTACAAAGGAACGCTCCTCGACGAAATGACTTCTTTCGCCCAGGAGCGTCCTTGTAGCCAGTCAATCAGAACGTCGGTGTCCAGCAAGCAGCTTGCGCTTACCATGAGTTCAGGTCCTCGACTACTTCGCGCAGGGTTCGGGTATCTGCTTCCCGCAAGCGATTGACATATTCGACAGCGTCACTGCCGATTGCAGACTCCTCCCACATGCCAAAGCCGAGCTTCTCAAGCGGGACTGTGGCCGGTGGCAGATCGAAATAGCCGTCAATCACCGATTTGGGCACACGATAGACGCGCCCCAGACGGATGGCCGGCAGATCGCCGCTGTGGATCAACCGCCGTATCGTATCCGAGGGTACCCGGAAGATGGCGGCAACCTCAGCCACTGTGTAAACCCTGTCCGAGTACATTTCTGTTCTTTCCACGGATGCCTCCGGTTTGACTTCCCCAATCACTTACCGTTTCAGTATACATCGCCACTTAACCGAGGTCAAATGATCTTGTCGCGGACAAGTCACGACCGATTCGGGTCGCGCTTCCCGATCCTGTCAAACAGGTGATGTGGAATTTGACACCTTACACACCGTTCGGCAATGCGCACACGGGGCCCATCTGCGGGGCGTTGACGGGAGAGAACGGAGAAGAACGACGGATCGAGGGATGGATCGAAGCAGGCGTCGCGATCAGGATGGGGCGGCGAAAGGAAGGCGCCGATCAAATCGCTAAAGCCACTGCGGCTGTATGCCATCAGCCAGTCGCATCGGCGACGCTTCAAGCGCCGCGATACTGTGGCAAGGGCAGCCACGCCCCAGTAACCGGACGCGCATGGGCGATTTCGCGACCAACAATCGAGCGCACCTGCGAAGCCAGAACCGAGGCGACCGCTACCGTTTCGCCATCCAGCGCCACGAACTCCACCTCATAGCCCTTACTGCCACGGTGAACCAGTACCGATCGTGCCGATATCACCCCGCTCCAGGCCATATTCTGCAAGATCAGTGGTCAGGACCACGCTCTCCAATTCTCGCAATTCTGGCCCGTTTCTGCTCTTTCCACAGTAGGTTCTCACTTCAATACCTCACTCGCTTATGGCGCCAGTATACATCGGCGCCCGACCGCGGTCAATACGCAGGTGATGCGGAATTTGACGTTTTGAGCAAGGTTCGGCTATGCGTCCGCGGGAACCAAGTTGCGTGACGGGGATCGGGTAGTGCGGGAAGTCACAGCGGATCTGCGGGATGGATCAGAGAAGGCGAGCGAAGACTGATCACGTGCTCCGCCCAATAGACAACCGCTTCGGCCAGATCAACGGCTTCGCGGTATTCTTCGACTTCGACCGGTTCGCTGACGCCTGGATAACGGCTCGCGACCGCATAGTCGCTCAAGCCCGCGGCCTCCTGGATGTCGGGCGGCACGGGCACATCTGCCGGCAAAAGATCGAAAAGCGTTCTGAGGTTGTGGGTACGCGGAACAGAAATGCCGTATGCGACCAAGATCGCCTTGAGGGCCTTTTCAGCCGCCTGCTGCGCGTGGAAAAACAGAGCTGCTCCAGAAGAATCTGCGGCAGCGGTGTGGTGCTTGCTAATGCGAGGTCGCTATAGGCGTGACGCAGCTAATCTGCGGGACTGCCGGGAGCGTAAACCTCAGGCGGCATAAACTTCCGTTCCTTCGCGCAGAATCGTCCCGTAGATCAAGCCGGGGTTGCTCCGATGCAGCTCCAAATCCTCAGGGGTTGCTACCACGATGTCGAAAGGTATCCCCATTCCGACCATTTGACGATACAAACGCTGCGCGGTTTTGCGTCTGTGCGTCCCTTGCGGCATCACCACGAGCACATCCAGATCGCTATCCGGCCCCATCTCGCCGCGCGCCGCCGAACCGAACAGCATGATCCGCAGCGGGCGCACAGAAGTTACGATTGTCTGAACTAGCCGATCCAGGACTTTGGGATCAGGTTGCATTGTGGGTATCCTCATATTGAAGGACTGCGAGGTCAGCCGCGCTCAAAGCGCCTTCGCGAATTCTGCCATTTGCACAATTCCACGGTGAGAAAGTCCACCCATGGGAAGTACTGAAAGGACGCTCACTTCAGCCTACTGGCGCAGTAGTCAAACCGAGTATACATCCAGCCATGGCTGCGGTCAAACGATGCTCGACACGGTCGGTCGCGTTGGCGATTTGTGCACAGATCGGCCTCTCGCAGGTGATCCCCATACTCGACCACATCATCCGCGGCCCCGTCTCCCTTCCACTTACGGAACAGTCCAGAGCGGGTTGCACCCTCAGAATTACACTGAAAGCGGTCGGGTGCTCCGCTGAAGTATGCCCCCAGGTGTGAAAAGCAACCCCGCGATCCCACGATTTGCCGCGTGCAAGATTTGCGGAGTTGTGCTAAACTAGCGTCCAGATTATGGTCCCGGTGCGACCGGCGACCCCAGCAGCCCCATCTTATCTAAAGGGAGGCAATCCCCATGCGCAAACATCGTACAGTTCAGATCATTGGCATCGTGATCATTGCGGCGGCCTTGGTGTACTTGATCCTGGGCGTTATCGGCGCCATCTCACTGGGCGGTTCCGGGCTGGGCGCAGGCTGGAGCTCCGGCTGGCGCGGTTGGCTGACCATCCCGATCCTGAGCGCCACGTTCCTGGGCTTCGTGGCCCTTCTGGTCTTCGGCGCGCTGCTCTACTTCCTGGCGAAGATCGATTCTAACCTGGCGGAAGTCCAGCAGCGGATGGTTGAGGCCGCCGCGAAGCCTGTGGCAGCCACCGCACCGGTGGCCGTGGTTGCCACGCCGGCCGCCACCGCACAGGCCGCGCCGGTTGTTGAGGCAGCGACCGTTGAAGTCGTCGCACCCGCCGTCGCCGCAGTCGCGACGGCCGCGGTGGTCGCCGAGCAGCACGAAAAGACGGTCGAGGCAGAGGCGGCCGCGCCGGTCGTCGAGACGCCGGTCGTCGAAGTCGCCGCACCCGCCGTTGCAGCAGTCGCGGCCGCCGCGGTAGTCGCCGAGCAGCACGAAGAGGTGGTTGAGGTAGAGGCCACCGCGCCGATCATCGAAGCGCCGGCGGTTGAAGTTGCCGCGCCCGCCGTCGCCGCCGCGGCGGTCGCCGTCGTCGCCGAGCAGCATGAAGAGACCGTCGATGTCAGCGTGCCGGAAGTTGAAGCAGCAGCTCCGGCGGTTGAAGTCGCAGCGCCCGTGGTCGCAGCCGCCGCGGCGCCCCTCGTCGACGACACTGAGGCCCTGCGCATCCAGATCGCCGACTTGCAGGCGCAACTTGCGGCGCTGGACTCACCCGCTGAGCCTGCAGCATCCGTTGCGCCCGAGACCCCTGCCCGTCTGCCCGGCACGGACGAAGCCGCTCGCATTGCGGCCGAGATGGCTGCGCTCAAGCCGCCCAAGTCGTAGGCATTCGCGTCCCCCCCCCGGTGTGGCCTGCACCGGCGAGGACGACGGCTTACTTCGCTCCGGCCGTCGGGCAGCCGAATCAAGCGCAGTCAAAAAAGGACGGATCGGGGACATTCCCTGATCCGTCCGTGTCAAATAGGAGGCCCCTATGGCCCAACCCGCTCAGCCGCCCAACCAGATCAACATCGAGTTACCCGCCGATCTGGAAGCAACTTACAGCAATTTCGCTATCATCAATCACTCGCCCTCCGAAATCGTGATCGATTTCGCCCGACTGCTCCCCAACTTCCCGACCGCCAAGGTGCATGCCCGCATCGTGATGACACCGTTAAACGCCAAGCTGCTGTTGCGTGCGCTCCAGGATAACCTGGCCAAGTACGAGGAGCGGTTCGGTGAGGTGCGCGTGCCCAACGATGCTGGCTTTGAGGCGCCCGAACGCAACATCGGATTCAAGCACTAACCCCCCAGCGCGGTCAACGTTCTCACTCGCCACGCCGGCTACCTCAGTATAAAACCCCGGAGACATGGAGTCTTTGAGAGATCTCAGTGTCTCCGGGGCTCTGTGGTTATCTTCCGACATACGCCGCGTCGTTCGCCTTTACGGCGTCAGGCCCAACGCGCTGGCCCACGTTTGGAGCGTGAGTTGAGCACCGGTAAACAGTGCCGGGACGACGACGATGGCGATGATGAACACAGCAATCGCCACCACCGGGAGCAGCAGGCTGCGCCAACCCCGCAGCTTCTGAGCCTCGGATGCACCGATCCACGTGGTAAAGAATACCACCAACAAGGTCAGCGGTGTGGCTACCGACTTAAGAATCGGGATCAATGCCAACAGGCTCAGGAAATGGGCGGTCGCCCCGAAGCCCACCGCGCGCAGGGTTCTGGTATAGCCCGCCCTGCCGCCCAGCGGATGCGCCGCAATGACCAACACCAACAATCCCAGCAGCCAGCCGCCTACGCGCTCCAAGTAAGCCGGCAGCCCCCCCCCATTCGGAGCGAAGATCGTCGCCGCCGCCAGGCCCAGAAGCATGATCAGCAGCGCCGGCCCCGTCATATACGCGTCGTCGACCACTTCGCCGTAGGCGGATCGATCCAACACCAACGCACGCAGCGCCCGACCGACCCACCGGCTGGGCTGATGGAACACGCCCTTCACCAGGTTGGCCGGCGCCCAGGCTGCCACCTTTTCCGCGGGGGCTGCTGCCTGCGCGGGCGTTTCGGTAACCGGCAGCCCGCGCCGCGCGTTGAGGATGCCGAAGACGTTCGATGGAGTTCCGGGTCTCGGGTACCACCATGTCGCCGGGATGGAACAGGAAGGCGTCCGTCTGCTCGCCGCCCATGCCGCCATGATTGCCGATGAGCTCCTCCAGGGCCGCTACGGTGCCGTCGGGATAGAGAGTGCTGACCACCATCAGATCGCCGGCGTGGGGGAAGTCCATGACCCGCCCCACCTGCCACGCACGCAACGCCACGTCGCCGTAGGGTAACAGCGGGTCCGTACCGGTCACCTCGCCGGTATGCAGGTTGCGCTGCCCGCCCTTACCCAGCACCACCGGTGTGTCCGCGTCCAGATAGCCCGCCACGACGCCGATCCCCTCGTGCGTCACCAACGCATCGATCATGCCGGGGAAGGCCGTCTCCAGCTCTTCGAGTGTGATCCGCCGCGGGTAGAGGTCGAAGTACACCTGCGCCAGGTTGCCGCTGCCGTAGGCGACGACTTGAGCCGCCTCCGGCCCGGCCGTGCCCTCGCGCTCCTTCACGGCCCGCTGCGCCGCCTGCTGCCCCTGCTTGACCACGGCCCCGCCCACCTTGCCGCCCATGCCCTGCTGCTGAACGTTGTCCAGCTCACCGGAGACAGCGGCCAACGAGGTGATGCCGGTGTCGCCACCGATGTACTCGGACACGGTCGTGCCCTCAGGCAACTGCTGCTCGATAAACTCCTTCAGGCTGACGCCGTAGCGCTGTTTGAAGGTGGCGCCGAACGACTGGCCGTGGTCGGACAGAATGATCAGATCGTAGGGCCTGGGCGCCTTCTCGCGAATGGAGCGGAGCAGATGGCGGATCACCTGATCGTAGCGCTTCAACGCACCGAATGCATCGCTGGACCAGGGGCCGGAGTGGTGCGCGACCTCGTCGTAGCCCGGCCAGGTGACGTAGATCGAGGGGGAGCCGCGCAGGATGTCGAGCGTCGCCATATAGGCCGCCACGTCGCCCATGAACACGGTACAGGCGGCACGCAGCAGGGGATAGGCGTGATGCAGCCGATCCATCCGCGGCTGCACATTCTGCATGCGCCCCTTCGTAGACTGAAAAACTTCACGGATGGCATCGCCGAGCATCAGCACGATGGTACGCATGAGGAAGTAGGGGTTCACTGCCAACAGATAAAGGTCACGCGCGCGGCGCTTTCGCTCATCGGGTGTGCCGCCGCGCAGAGCCGACATCGTCAAGACCGCCTTCTCGGCGTCGCCATCGAGCATGTTGTTGATGCTCGATCCGCCGCGCATCAGGCCATTGCCCGTGGCATAGCGCGCGTTGAGCTCCGCCGCATCGCTGCCTGAGACGAACAACTTCTGCCGATCTTTGTCATACCAGCGGAAGGCGGGGATGTCGTAGTTGTCGCCGAACATGATCCCGGCCTGGCAGGCCGATGTCTGCGAGGGAAGGCCGCAGTCCACCCGCGTCAACACGTAGCCTTCCTCGTCGTGCAGCCGCGTGAGGGTCGGCAGCATGTTCTCGGCCAACGCCTTCTTCATGTGGTGGAAGCTGAGGCCGTCGATCTCCAGCATCACGAGGCCGCGGCCGGGCTCGGCAGCACCCTGGAAGGTATCGCGTTTGGCCAGCCGCTCCACCACTCCGCTATAGAAGGAGTCCTCGTCATCCACGGACAGGATGCCTGTGATCACGGTGTTGACGGCTGCCAGGATCAGGCCGCCCAGGAAGGCCGCCAGGAGGCCGTCTACGTGTAGTTCCGGTATCAGCCGCGCGGCGATGAGCAGGGCGAATGCATTGGCAAAGAACCCGACGATGAGGGTAGCGATGAGACCGAGCGGCAGCGCCAGCAGCAGGATCAACGGCCGGAGCAGCAGGTTAACGATGCCCAGCGTAAAGGCCGCCGCAGCCGCTGCGACCAGATAAGATCCCCAGTCCGGGACTTGTATGCTGATACCGGGCAGGAGCGCGGCCGCGACCATCAAGGATATCGCATCCACGAGCCACAGCACGATAAACCGGATGAACCAACGGACTACATAGCGGATGGCGTCCAATGATTAACTCCTCGCAGCCGAGCTGCCTGTGATTGTTTCCGGATCGGACACCAGCGAAGGATAACTCCTGCCAGATGTCCTTGAGCGTGCCGCCAGCAGCAAACACCTTGTTGATATTGGCCGGCGCGTAAGGCATGAAGACACATGGCATCACCGCGCCATTCCAGTCGACGCACAGGTAGCCTTCTTCGCGGCTGGCCAGTAATTCGACGACGATTCGATCGACAACTCAGAAGCCATCGTTGCCACACCCTTCGTGAAGAGTTACAGGGGTTAGCGTTACAGACTCACGATCGAATTTTAGTGGTAAACACGCTCAATAATAAAAACGACGTGTTGCTTTGTAAATTTGCAATCATTGGGGCAGGGATCGGCAATAGATCTATCCAGGGCAGAAAATCCGCAGATACGATCGAGGGGAAGCCCTGCACTGCGGGCCAATCGCCCGCTCAGGCGACCTTTAGCGCTATGCCGACTCACGCGCTGCGGACCGCAAACCGCGGTCCGCAGCGCGATATGGGCAAGGGTCAGGACAAAACCTGTCCGGGACGACAAGTGTCGGCCGCCCCGGACAGGTTAGTTACTTCGCAGTGCCGAACGCCTTTTTGACACCCGGCAGCATGATGTAGATCAAGATAAGCGCGTTGAGAAGGAAGGAAATGCTGACGTCCGACCACGCACCCGATCCCAGCATCGCCATGAAATCGAGGACGAGGTTGAACACGGTGATGACCGCCAGAAACAGCCACGCCTGGGGGTCGACCTGCCAAAGCATTCTGATCAGCCAAACATAAACCCAGACCAACAAGCCCCACATGAAGGCATTCCACAGGTTGGCGGAGTGGAGCTTCACCGGGCCGATCATATAGGGAAAGATCCCCAACGCCTGTAGGGTGTGGATGCCCGCGAGCACCGCGGCGACTCCGGCCAGGATGGCCAGAAGGGTGACGCCGAACGGCCGTTTCTTTGCGGCAGTAGTTCCTTGTGCCATATAATTCTCCTCTTTGTTGAATGATGGATGATGGATGGTCCTGGACCCTGGAAGCTATTATAGCACATCGGGAAACCGACCCAAAACCCGAATCGTGCTTCCGGGGGCCAGCACGGGATACATGCGTCTATCCCGGCGCGAAAAGACCCAGAAAGGTGCGAAAAAGCGTAGTTCGCCCAGTATCCTTCAGCTTCGGGCCCAGCGAATATCCATATCCGCACGCCCCCCCAGGGCCGTCCGCAACAGCGTGAGCAGGCCCGCGTCCGCGCCATCCTGTTCGAGCATATCCACAGTGGCTTGGTTGATGTAGAAGTCGGTATCTTCGGCCGACTCCTCTTCGAGGTGGTCCATCAAGAACTGGAGTTGTGTTTCGGTCAGCGTACCGTAGCTTTTGTCGGTCGCTTCATCGTAGATGGTAAACATGGGCTTCTCCTTCCAAGGGTTCAATCCTGATACATCAGCGTCATGCCGCATCGACTGGCGGGGGCAGGGTGTCCGCAGTCCCATTTGTCCCTGTGTGCTCGCGCAGCCGGGTCCACGCGCCACGCATGACCACTACCTGGGTGTAGGCCACCCAAAGCGCCAGCAGGGTAAGCAGGATCATGAACACGGTGATAGCCCTCGGGAGGGTCTGCTTTAGCCGGGCTGCCTGTGCCTGCGCGGCGGCGAGTTGAGTATCTACCGAATTCAGCGTTGTCTCGACGTTGCTCAGCCCGTCCTCCACCCGGGTAACACCATCCGTGACCCGCGAAATGGTCCCCGATGCGGCCGAGCGAAACTCGGTGATCGCAGTCGTCAGATTCTGCACTCCTGTCTGAAGCGTCGTCACCACTTCGCCGACCTTCCCCCAATTCTCCACATCAGGCTGGGGCAGGTTGACGAACGGCAACGCATTCATCGCGCGGTAAAGATCGATTGCGCTGGTGACGGCCTCTCGGATGCTGGCGATTGACTCCGCCACTTTCCGCACCGATGTTAGCAGCTCGCTCTCCGTCTCCTGCGGAATCAAGGTGAGCACAAGACCCTTGTCATTCACATTCTGGCTGAGCTGATCGGTTGCCGACTTGACTGTCGCCACCTGATCGCGCGTTTGCCCCACCTCGGTGTTCACACGAGCGGTCATGGTGCGTGCGGCGCCGGCGGCCTTGTCGACTCCGTCGATGAGCTGCACGGCGGCATCACTCGCGGCAGAGCCAATCACCCATGTGCCGATGATACCCGCGACACTGAGTATTAGCACCAGTGCGCACAGAAATAGGGTCAGACCTGCCAGGATTCGGTGAGACATTGCGGTTAACCTCTCTGTGTGTGATAAAGAATGCGTTCAAGACTAAACTGCGATGGTGTAACGCTGGTTTCACGATGGCGTGCAGAAAAACCAGGCGCCAGCGTTATGCCTGGCGCAAACGGCCCGGCTGCTTTCGAGTTGCGCAAAGTGTATCGCACAAGTGACGGGAACGCAAGCAAAGCCAGCCCGTGCAGAAGAGTTTCAGCGTCTGCCGCCTGCCTGAGAGGGCGAGAATGATGAATCTTGAAGAACGGGTGTTTCGGGACTATCGCCGCTTTGCAGAATGGCACGTCATTGGAGTATCATAGGTTTTCGTAGGCAACACCCTCCCATGACGACAACGCCACCCTGAGAGGGCAGGACGGTTGGCCGATCGTGGATCGGAAAGGAGCGAACCCGCATGAAATCCTTCAGAGCGCCCGGCCAAGGCAAGTCCCGTAACGTGCCCTGGTGGGCGATCCTGCTCGCAGGCATCGCCCTGGTGATCATCGGGGTTCTGCTGATCATCGCGCCCAAAACTGCCGCGACCAATCTCTTCCTGATCCTGGGGGCGCTCTGTGCCATCGGCGGCCTCGGTGCGATCGTCAGCATCGCGTTCACGCGTAAGTCGTGGGGGACGCGGCTGCTCGCCGGCGCGGGCTTGATCCTGCTAGGCTTGGCCTTGCTCAGCCAACCGCTCCTCAGCGCCTATCTGGTTGCCGCGATCATCCTGTGGATCTTGGGCGCGGCTATCGTCCTCGTCGGTATCTTTTTGATCCTCCAGGCTTTCTCCTACGCGGGCTGGCTGCGCGGGGTTCTGGGCGCCCTATGCGTGATTATCGGCGCCATGTTGATCCTGGCCTCAACGATCGGTCCGTTGAAGGCGCCTTGGGCCTACGGCATCGCCGCGATCGCCGGAGGCATCGGCGCAATCGTGGCCGCCTTCCAGCAGAGGAAAACGGCCTCAGCCCCGGGCGCAGTCAGAGTCACGCCGTTGAGCCCGAATTGAGCGCCCTTCGGCGAGCTCTGAATGTCCGGCCAAACCAGGTCTAGGTTTCCTCGTTGCCGAAACTAACCCCCAGCGCGCGGGCACACCCGCACCAACTCGCCGTCCGGCGGGACCGTGCGAATCCTGTCGATGGCGTCCGTGAGCAGCACCGGCTCGATGCCCGTTCCCGTCAGCGCGACCATGTAACCGTACTGTTCTACTGCGATCAACTCGACCGCGCTGACACCGAACCGCGTGCACAGGTGACGATCCCAAGCGGTGGGCGCGCCGCCCCGCTGCAAATGGCCCAACACCACCGCGCGGCACTCCTTGCCGGTGCGCGCCTCAAGCTCGCTCGCCACCACCTGGCCGATCCCGCCCAGCCGCGCTTCGCGGTTGCCCCCGGCCTCGCCCGCGGTGACGAACGCGCCGCCGGCCAGGCGCGCGCCCTCAGCGACGATCACGATGGTGAAGCGCTTGCCCTGCGCCTCCCGCTCCCGGATCTTCGCCACAATCGCGTCGTAGTTGAACGCGATCTCCGGGATCAGGATCACATCGGCGCCGCCGGCCAGGCCCGCCGAGCCGGCGATCCAGCCCGCATAGCGGCCCATCACCTCCAGCACCATCACGCGGTTGTGGCTTTCGGCGGTGCTGTGCAGCCGGTCGAGCGCGTCGACCGCGCACGTCACGGCCGTCTCGAAACCGAAGGTCATGAGGGTGGCGTCCAGGTCGTTGTCGATGGTCTTGGGCACGCCGACCACGGGCACGCCGGTCTCGTAGAGCTGCTGGGCGATAGTCAGCGAGCCGTCGCCGCCGATGCAGACCAGGGCACGTAAACCGAGCGTGTCGAAGTTGCGTTTCGCTTCCCCCAGGATCTCGTCCGGCACGCGGCGCACCTCGCCGTGGCCCGTTTTGGCGGCAAAGCGGCCCTTGTTGCTCGTGCCCAGGATCGTCCCCCCGCGAAAGAGCAGCCCGCCCATCTGGGTGTAGTCCAGCGGGCGATAGCTCAGCGGGTCGAGCAGGCCCTCATAGCCGCCCAGGAAACCGAGCGATTCCCAGCCGCGGTGGGCGGCCGCCTTGACCACCGCGCGAATCACTGCGTTGAGACCCGGGCAATCGCCGCCCCCGGTCACGATACCGATGCGTTCAGGCACTTTTATGCACTCCTTGTGTCAATGATCGCTCCATAGCGGGATCATGGATCTGCCAGTATTTTCCCGCTTGAATTCTTATCCAACGAGCAAGGGCTCAACCACAAAGACGCCAAGACACGAAGATGCACAAAGGGTTCAATGGTCTTTGGGTCCTCGGTGTGTTGGCGGTTAGGTCAGTGTAGGTGCTCGTCAGGGTTAGGAGTCCGCGGATCGCGACGCGGCCTGATCCACCGGCTCCGAGGCCGCTGCGCCGTGCCGTGGTGGCACCCCCGCGTGTCGGACCTCTCTGCCGGCGCGGCCTTTTGTCGAGTTCGTTGCCCAGGCTCGCAGCCCGACAAACAGGCCCAAGGCTGCAATCGGCAGCGCGATCCCGGCGCCGTATTGGAGTAGATTGCTGGTGCCGCCCGCGAAGATCGCACCCATGAAGTTCACCGCCAAAACCACGACGGTCACGCCGATCAGATTGGTCTCCAATTCCTCTGTGCTTTCAATCTTCAACCAGGACGGGAAGCTGATCTCCTGGATGAAGAGTTGATAGAAACCCACGGCCGTGATGTAGAGCACGGTGCCGATCAGAAAAGTATGCACATACTCCACGACCTCATAGATGAACTGGCCTTGGTCCATTTTGTGAGCGCCAGAGGCAGCGTTGAGCACGGTCAGGACCGCCTCGTACAGCAACCTGATCAAACCGATGCCGCCTAAAACGAAGAAGACCGCAGCCGCAAGGGCCAGGCCCAGAATGGGTAGCAAGATCAGATAACGCGACTTCAGCAACAAGTTGGACACACCCTACCTCCAATTTTTGTCGTCAGCGCCCAGTTCAGGATTTCCCGCCTGCGGGCGCCGCGTTCGTGTTTCT
Source organism: uncultured Chloroflexia bacterium (assembly GCA_963841825.1). GTDB lineage: Bacteria > Chloroflexota > Anaerolineae > CG2-30-64-16 > CG2-30-64-16 > CAWJEL01. The sequence continues at coordinate 369,194 of CAWJEL010000010.1, read as the reverse complement.
ATTTCAACCAAACAATCCAGGCGTGATTTGGTCGCGATTCATCCCACTTTCCCATTCGTGAGCAGGATCCAAGGCTTGTCTGCTCAAAAGTCACGGCGCGACAACGGCCAGCGCACCGGGCACAATCTTGGCCGTCACCGGGCTGTTGCCGTGATACTCGCCGTCCATCCAGATCGCCTGCTCCGGCTGCGCCTCGATGGTGATCTCGCGGCCGCGCCAGTAATACAGCCCGGCACTCCAGGTCGGCAGCTTGAAGAAACGGGCTTCGGCAGACATGATGCTGAGCGGCTTCCGGCTCACGACAAAGACATCCAGGAAGCCATCGCTGGCGCTGAAGTCAACGTCAATCGAAAGCCCGGTGCCGGTCTTGCCCGAGTTGACGATGTAGCACTTGATCCCGCTGAGATTGACGACTCGACCGTCGATCGTCAGCCGATACTCGGACTCGGTCGCCTGGAGCACCTGCTTGGGCAGCGTGATCGCATAAGCGAGCAGGCCGTAGCGCTCCTTCAGGTCGCGGCTGGTCTGGCTCTCCGGGGGGATCCCCGCGTAGAGGCGTTGGATGAAGTACTCAGCGCCGACGCGCACTGCGTCGACCTGCTTCACGTTCTGGCCCGTGCAAAGCAGTTCGACCGCTTCGTCTAACTCCTTGGGAATGCCGATCTCGCGCGCAAACCCATTGCCCGTGCCGCCCGGCAGGATCCCCATCGGCATGCCCGTGCCGATGATCGCGTTGGCGAGCTCGTGCTGGGTGCCGTCGCCGCCGTAGCCGACGACCAGGTCCACGCCGCGTGCGATCGCGTCCTTGGCTTGCTGGGTCGCGTCGCCGTAGCGCCGGGTGATGCTGACATCCCAATCGACGCCATGCTTACGAAACACATCGTTCAGCGTGTTCAGGATCGGCCGGTTGGGTCCCGATGCTGGATTGATAATGACATGGACATTCTGATAGCGTGGTGTCATAGTTGTTCCTCGTAGGTGATGCTATGAAAGACTGCGCGACCCTGGTTGAGTGACAAAACTTGGGAACCGGTGAAAGACAGCGTTCCGAGTTGAGAACTGCCGCGGATTTACGCGGACACCAGCACTGCACCACACCTGCCCCGGCTAACGCCGGAGGCGGTGCCCGGGAACGCAGTGCGGTGCAAGTGTTTGTACAGATCTTTCGTATTTGATCCGCGGAAATCTGTGCTAATCCGCGGCCAAACGTGATTTGTCAGTCAACCAGATGCGCAGCCTCTATTCCAAGACCAGCACACTTTCTGTCACAGCAAGCTCCGTCAGCCGTTCAACGCAACCGCCTCGCCGGCCAGCGCAGGCCCGTCAGCCAGCTTCGCCCCGTCGGCTCGATTCGGCAACGATTGGACGTACCACAGTGCCAACAGCGCGAAGAAGGCAAGCGCCGCAAACGCGACCTTGAGCGCCATGATCTGGGCGCTGGCGTATTCCACGGTGACGGCAGCAACCTGCTCAGGACTCAGCCCTGCCGCCTCCGCGCCTGCGGTCATCTGCTCGACACTGACGAAGTTGGCGTTTTGCTTAGCCTGGCAAGACAACTGCGGCGCAACAGCGACCAACGCAGGGTCAGCCAACGTCGCTTTCTGGAAGCCTAAGCCTTCGCCGCCTCATCCCAATCCGTCCACGCCACCTGGTGCGCCTCCAGATAGCGGTCGACCGCCTGTCCGAGCGTCGGGAAGAATCGATCCGCGCCGAGCTTGAAGAACAGGTCGTAACGCTTGAGCTTATCCTTCACCGGGTCTTTCATCCCGGCAAAACATAGCTCGATGCCATATTCCTCCAGGTCATCGTCGAGAGCCGACAACGCCTCGGCCGCCGTGATGTCGATGTCGGTCACGGGTTCAGCGGCGACGACGACCCACTGCGTCGGCGTGGGCGCATCCGCGACCGCCTGCAAGACGTGCTCGCGGAAAATCTCGGCGTTGGCGAAGAACAAGGGGGCGTCCCAGCGGAACAGCACCAGCCCCGGCACCCGCCGCGCCTCAGGATAACGCGTGATATCGTGATAGCCTTTCAGCCCATCGACGCGGCCCAGCACGGCATCATAGGGCCGCCACGCGCGCCAGATGAAGCCCAGCAGCGCCAGCGCGATGGCGATAAAGATGCCCTGGATCACGCCGATCAACGCGACGCCGAGAAAACAGACGATTGAAAGCCAGAATTCACCGCGGCGTAGATGATACAAGCGGACGACGCTCTTGACATCCACCAGCGAGATACACGCCGAAATCACCACAGCGCCCAGCGCGGCGTTGGGCAAGTTCTGCAGCAGCGTCGGCGCAAACACCAGTAACAGCGCGATACACAGCGCGCCCACCACGCCCGTCAGTTGCGTCTTGGCGCCCGCTGATTCCGCCACCGGGGTGCGTGACGAGCTGCTGCTGATCGAGAAGCCCTGAAAGAACCCCGCGGCCGCGTTCGCCGCACCGAGCGCGATGAGCTCCTGGTTTTGATCGACCGTATAACCGCCGCGCAGCGCGAAGGTGCGCGACAGCACGCTCGTGTCGGCAAAGGAGACGAGCGTGATCGCCAGGGCGCCGACCGCCAGCGCGGCCAGATCGCTGGCTGACACGCGCGGGATCTGGAAAGAGGGCAGCCCCTGTGGCAGCGGCCCCACAACCGAGACGCCGGCAACCGCCGCCAGATTGAACACGCCTACGACGACCGTCGCGCCGACCACGGCGATCAACACACCGGGGATCTTGGGCCACCGGCGCTTAAAGATGAAGACGATGGCCAGGCACGCAGCGCCGATCGCAAAGGAGGCCCCATTGGTCAGTCCTTGCGCAACGCCCTGCACCAGGCTGATCACTTCCTGAATCAGGTTTTCCCCGGTCGCGGAGAAACCCAGGATTTTCGGCAACTGGCCGATCAGCACGGTGAGCGCGATGCCGTTTAGATAACCCAGGCGGATGGGCTTGGAGAGCAGATCCGTGATAAAGCCGAAGCGCGCCAGCCCGGCGAGGATGCACAAGGCGCCAGTGAAGAGGGCAAGCATGCCGGCCAGCGCCACCAGCCGATCGGGGTCGCCGGCGGCCAGCGGCACGATCGTTGCGGCGATGATGGCAGCCAGCGACGAATCCGGCCCCAGCACCAGGATGCGGCTCGGCCCGAAGATGGCGTACGCGATCAGCGGCACGATGGTGGCGTACAGGCCGTAGATCGCGGGCAGACCGGACGCTTCGGCATAGCCCATACCCACCGGGACGAGGATGGCCGTAAGCACCAACCCGGCCACGATGTCTTTCGGGAGCCAGGATCGCTGATAACTCCGCAGCGCAGGGAGCGCCGGGATCCAACGACTCAAGCCCTGCGGCCGTGGCGCACGCACAAAAGGATTGGCGGCGTGGTTTTCCATTTACGAACTCCCGTGCCGCCTGTGCCAGTCTTGTTCGAACTTCCGAATGCGCGACTGGATATACGGCGCATAAGGGTCTGCCACGGGGCGCTGTTCCACGATGAGCGCCATCGCTGCGTCGGCGGTGTAACCGTGGGCAATGAGGATACACGTGGCCATCGCCACACTGCGATGCACCCCGGCTTTGCAGTGAATCAGGACGCTTTCACCGTGCTCGATCACCGGCAGCGCGGCGCGTACGCCCCGACGCAGCATGAAAATCGGGATGGGGGTCAGCGGCGAATCGATGGTCGGGCAGTGCATAAAAGCAAACGGCGGCCGGGTATAAACCAGGGGGGGCCAGTATAACGGCAGCGAGACAACCAACCGCACCCCCAGCTCCCAGATATGATCGGCGTGCTCGTGTTTGGGCAGCGACGACAGAAAGAGGTAATCGGTGATGCGTGAAACATCAGGAGATGGTGTCGGCATAGTTATGCTGAGCGGAAAGTTATTCTTTGACAAGCCCTTAGGGTTAGCCGGTGGCGCCCCATACCCGCTTCAACCGGCTAACACTGGCACCTGCACAAACCTGCGGTTTGTGCAGGTGAGCCTCGACTCCAGTGTGTACCAAGCCCCAAATCTCTATCCTGGCGAGCCAGAGGTCAGACCGAACGCCTGCCTCAAATCTTCCAACGCCGTCTTCTCTTGCTCGCTGACGCGTATCGCGCCGATACCGAGAAACCCGCCTTCCCGCCCCGCCTCAGCGGTTGCGTTAGCTACCGTCAACAACCACGTACAGAAGCCCGCTTTCTCATCAGGCGTCGCTTTCGTATTCAGGACCGCGATATCCTGCATGAGGTCTGCTATCATCTGGGGCTTGGGATCCTGACTCTTCTCGACCTGCGGCGGTGCGATTTTTTCCTTGCGGCTGGCCATCGCCACGATCTCGGCGACCACGGCAGCCACCAGTTCTGCGGCCGCTTCCGGCGCCTGTTGCGCCTGGATCGCCTGCATCATGCCCTGCATTTCGGAGAGCATGGCCATCACGCTCGGATCGGCGACGACGATGTAGGAGCCGGCCGTGACAGGCGCCCTGACGAGGCCTGCCCATTCCTGTTCTGTGTAGTCTGTCTTAGTCGTCATGAGTCGATCCCTTCAGATAGGTAAGAGGCTTATTGCTTATTGAGCTGATCGATTTTGGCTTCCAACTCAGCAATTTGCCGAGCCAAGGCGTCCATGTCAGCCTCGGACGGAAGATTCAACCGGGTCAGGACCGCTTCGTACGCATCAGACGCCTGATGTGAGCGCTCACAGCGCTTGCCCGTGGGCTTCGCGGAGCGGCGGTGCGGCCGGTGAGGATGTGGGAGCCGTGCACGCACGTGTTGGACCGTGCTCCCGCCGCGCTCGACGCTGCGGTGATATAGGGTCCCGGCTTCATCGCAGAGTACGCCCGTGATCCCGATGCCCGCGAGCGCGAGATCACGGGCAGTTCCGAAGAGACCTCGACGCGGCGATGCGGCCGCCGCCGTGGAATTACTGTTGGACATATCTCCTCCTTGATTGTCATGCGACGGCTCGGGCGGTGTGACCGTTGCCGAGCCGCCACACGCAATCTATGGCTACTACTTCCCTTTCAAGTTCAGTGGTAAGGATCCTTATGCCTGCGCCGGCGCCGCTACCGCAACCGACGGCTCACCCTTGCTTCGGCTTCGGCGCATGAAGAACTTGATCACTTCATCCACCAGCAGCAAAACGAAGGCGAAGGCGATGCAGAGCAGCCACTGGTTGCCGCTCAGTGAGGTCGTGCCCAGGATGCGCTGCATGAAGCCCAGCTCCGTCGGGAGGAAGGTGAGCAGCAGGGCCAGCCCGTAGAGCATCAACTGATTCCGATCGCTAAAGATATCCCGGTTGAACGCGCTGTGGGTTTCGTTGCGGCAGCTCAGGCCGACAACGATGCTGAAGAGCGAGAAGACGACGAAGCCTATCGTGGCTACCATCGCGACGCCTGCTGGCTCGGCCGACTGCCTCCAGGATCAGCGTGCCGGCCGCCATAAGGAGCCCGAGGAAGGCGATGCGCACCCATTGCGAACGCGTCAGGACGGGTTGGCTGAGCGGGCGCGGCTTGCGCTCCATCAGCCCGGCGGCAGGCTTGTCGAAGCCCAGCGCCATGGCGACGGGCACCGTTACCAGGAAGTTGATCCACAAAACCACGGACGTCGAAAACGGCACGCCGCCGGCGATGACGAAGAACGCCGCGCCCAGGTATGCAGCGATGAACGCTACGAGCGACGCCATCTGGAAGCGGATGAAATTGGACAGGTTGTCGTAGATCGCCCGCCCGAACTCCACCGCCTTGACGATGGTGGCGAAGTTGTCGTCGGTCAGGATCATCACCGCGGCCCCCTTCGAGACCTCGGTGCCGGTGATGCCCATCGCCACGCCGATGTCGGCCTTCTTGAGGGCCGGCGCATCGTTGACGCCGTCGCCTGTCATGGCGACGATGTTCCCCTGGCGCTGCAGCAGATCCACCATACGGATCTTGTCCTGGGGCGTCACGCGTGCCACCACGCCTATCTCGGGCAACTCCTTCATCAATTCGTCGTCACTCTTAGCAGCGAACTGCGCGCCGGTGAGCGCATTCCCCTCGATGCCCAGCTCGTGTCCGATGGCGGCCGCGGTCACGGCGTGATCGCCCGTGATCATGCGCACCTGGATGCCGGCGCTGTGGCACTTGGCGATCGCATCTTTGGCCTCGGTGCGCGGGGGATCGACGATGCCCACCATCGCCAGGAGGGTGAGGTCGGTCACCAAGTCGAGCAGATTGACTTTTGGATCGAAGGTCTGCGGATCGAAGTCGCGCCGCGCCACCACCATGACCCGTTCACCCGCTTCCGCGATGCGGTCGTTTTCCTTGAGGGCCAGGGCACCCTGGTCGTGGGTGCCCTGCTTCACCTCCCCGCCTGGCAGCCAGTAGGAGCCGCTGCGCGCGATCAGCACATCCGGCGCGCCCTTGACGAAGCATCGCACCACCGGCTGGCCCTGTTCGTTCTTCATGTTGTGGAACGTAGCCATGAACTTGTAGTCGGCGTCGAACGGCAGCTCGGCCACGCGCGGATACATCTGCCGGGCGCCTTCCACGCTGATGCCGCCCTTCTCCGCCAGCACGATCAGCGCGCCCTCGGTCGGGTCGCCGATCAGGTTCTCGCCGTCCAACCGGGCGTCAGCGCACAGCGCCATGGGCAGCAGGACCGCATCGAGGTCGATCTTGGCGCCGCCGGCGTGCAACAATTGTCCCTGCGTGCTGTACCCTTCGCCGGTAACCTTGTAGCGGTTCTGGCCGGGGATGGTGAACTCGCGCGCCGTCATCTTATTGAGCGTCAGCGTGCCGGTCTTGTCGGAACAGATCGCCGAGACCGAACCCAGCGTCTCGACCGACGGCAGCCGCTTGACGATGGCGCCCTGGGCGGCCAATGCACGCGTGCCCATCGAATACATGGTCGTCACAACCGCGGGCAGACCGGTCGGAATGGCAGAAATCGCCAGCGCAATGCCCGCGATGAAGATCGTCTGGAAGGCATCGCCGTTACGCAGCCCCATGATGACCATCAAGACAAACGCCACGCCGGCGATACCTGCAATGATGATGGTCAGCCTGTCGAGTTGCTTTTGGAGCGGCGTCTTGTCCGACTCAGTCTTGTTGAGCAGGTCGGCGATGTTGCCCATCTCGGTGCCCATACCGGTCGTGGTCACGATCATCTCACCGCGACCACGCGTCACCGCCGTGTTCATGTAGGCCATGTTGTGGCGGTCGCCCAGGGGCACTTCGGTCTTGTCGATAGCCTCAGGTGCCTTGGGCGAGGCGACGCTTTCACCGGTCAGGGCGGCCTCCTCGATCTCAAGGGTCGCAGCCACGAACAGGCGCCCATCGGCCGGCACACGGTTGCCCGCCTCCATCAGCACGATGTCGCCCGGCACCAACCCCTCCGATTCGATCTCGATGGCCTGGCCGTCGCGGCGCACGCGTGCGATGTTCTTCATCATCTTTTCAAGCGCGGACAGGCTGGCTTCGGCCTTGGATTCGCCGCGCAGGCCCAGTACCGCGTTGAAGATCGTCAGGACCACGAGCATGATCGACGTGCGCACATCGCGCGTGACCACCAGGCTGACAACGGCGGCGCCCAGCAGGATGATCTGCATGAAGTCCCGGTACTGGCGCAGGAAGGCCTGCAAACCCGATTCCTTCTTCTTGGCGGCCAAAATATTGGCGCCGTACTGCTGCAAGCGCTGCTGCACCTCAGCCGCGCTCAAGCCCTTGGCCGGATCAACCTTCAGTTGTCCCGCAACTGCCTCCGGCGTCATCGCATACCATTTCGGTTGTGCTTCCGGCAGGTTCTGCCATCGTCGTGTTCCCTCCCTCTCCCTCTAGTATTTCTCTGGAATCCAGCGGAATGGATGGTCCGGTTCAACGTAGTCACCCTTGGCCTGACGCTTCGGGAACTTGATCGACTCGCGCGGCACCTCTTCATACGGCACCAGACTGAGCAGATGACTGATACAGTTCAGGCGCGCCCGGCGTTTGTCGTTGGAATCCACCACATGCCAGGGGCTTGTCGCGGTATCCGTGGCCGCGAACATCGCATCGCGCGCGCGGGAGTAGTCATACCAGTGGCTGTAGCTCTTCAAATCCATGGGCGTGAGTTTCCAGATCTTGCGCTGATCCTCGTCGCGCGCCCGCAGCCGTTCGTCCTGGTTCTCCATGCTCACTTCCAGCCAATACTTGATCAGGATGACCCCGGAGTGGATGATCGACTGTTCAACGGGTGGTGCGTACTTGAGGAAGTATTCCACCTGTTGTTCGGTGGCAAAACCCATGACCCGTTCCACACCGGCCCGGTTGTACCAACTGCGATCAAAGATCACCACTTCACCGGCAGCAGGCAGATAGGGCATGTAACGCTGAAAGTACATCTGCGATTTTTCACGGTCGGTGGGCGCCGAAAGGGCCACGACCCGGAAGACGCGCGGGCTGGTGCGTTCGGTGATGCGTTTGATGACACCGCCCTTGCCGGCCGTATCGCGCCCTTCGAACACCACGCAAACCTTGGCGCCGGTGGCCTTCACCCACTCCTGCATCTTGACGAGCTCGACCTGGAGCTTCTCCATCTCCTTCTCGAACTCCTTGACGCTCATCTTGGGCTTCGGTTCAGAGGGTTCGGTCGTCGCGGCCACCTCCTGCACCTCTGCCGTCTCGAGCTTCTCCTTCTTCTTCTTATTCTTAGCCATGGTAACCTCCATAGTCACTATTATGCGGTCACAACATCATTTTGGCAAGACCGAATCGAGACCTGCGAGGTCTCATGCCAACCGCAGGTCGACAAGACCTCGACGGTCTGAACTCGGGTCTACCGGCCCGGTGATCTCTGCATCAGCCTGTCGATCGGCTGCGGCGTCACCTGGGCATGGTGGACAACGGCGCCTCGCGCGATCCAGTAAGACCGGCGCTCCGCTCGCCCGTAGACGAGCAATCCGAGGATGCATAGAGCAACGGCAATGCCACAGATCCAAGCCCACACCTTTGACATGGTAGCCCTCCTTTCCGTATTGGTGCTTGAGAGGTCTCGTCAGGTATTCTTTGCCCGCTACTCTCACACGCCTTACGCAAGATGCGAACGTGACAACATGCCTCCGGCAGATATTCCGGGCTTTGAACCCGTTTTGCAGCAGGATGCGCGTTGCATAATAGGCGCGCTGACCGGAACGGCAGATGACGAGGATCTCGCGGTCGCGGGGGAGCTCGCCCAGGCGTGCGCGCAGTTCCGGCAGCGGAATGTTGAGCGCACCAGGAACAGACTCCACGGTGAGTTCCGCAGGATTGCGCACATCGAGGATGAACCCGCTATCCACGGAATTCCAGTGGGTCAACGGCATATCGCCGCGCAGGACGTCCGCCGCGACCATCCCCGCGAAGTTGACGGGATCCTTCGCACTGCCGAAGGGCGGCGCGTAGCTCAGCTCAGATTCTTCCAGGTCGTAGATGGTGAAGCCTGCCTGGATCGCCATCGCGAAGGAGTCGATCCGCTTGGCGACACCATCCTCGCCCAGCACCTGCGCGCCGAGAAGGCGGCCATCCGATTTCCGGAAGATGACTTTCATCGCGATGTATTTGGCGCCCGGATAATAGCCGGCGTGCGAATTCGGGTAAAGGTAGATTTTCTCGAAATCCGTGTCGCCGAGTTGCGTCAGGACCTTCTCGCTGGCGCCGGTCTGGGCGATCGCAGCCTCGAAGATCTGGCAGATCGAGGTGCCCTGCGTGCCACGGAAGTGGGAATCGCGGCCGGTAATCACTTCGGCCGCGATGCGGCCCTGCCGGTTGGCCGGCCCGGCGAGCGCGACAAGCGCCCATTGGCCGGTGACGAAATCTCTGACTTCGACCGCATCGCCGACCGCGAAGATGTCGGGGTCGCTGGTGTGCATCTGGTCATCGACGCGGATGCCGCCGCGCTGGCCGATCTCGATGCCGGCCATCTTCGCCAGCGCGGTTTCTGGACGCACGCCGATCGCCAGGATCACGATGTCCGCCGGCAGACGCTTGCCTGAAGCAGTGAGGACTTCCAGCGCGCCATCTGCGGTCTGCGCAAAGCCGGCGACGCCATCATTGAGTTCGAGTTGGACGCCGTGCTTTGTCATGTAGCGTTCGACGAGGCGCGCCATTTCCGGGTCGAGCGGGGGCATCACTTGATTGAGCCGCTCGACCAGCGTCACTTCGAGCCCGCGATGAATCAGATTCTCCACCATCTCCAGGCCGATGAAGCCGCCGCCAACCACCACCGCACGTTTCGCCGGCATCACGGTCTGCATGCCCGTATACGAGTGCATGCCCGACTGGCCCGCCGTATCCCGGTCCAGCCACGCGCGGATGGCCCTGGCGTCCGGCACGGTCCGCACCGAGAAGATTCCCGGCAGATCGATGCCGGGCAGCGGCGGCCGGATCGGCGCCGCGCCGGGCGACAGCACGAGTTTATCGTATTTCTCGGTCGTTACTTCGCCGGTCACATGGTTCTTGAGTTCCACGGTCTTCTCTGCGGCCGAGATGCCAACCACCTCGCAGCGCGTGCGGACATCGATCGCGAACTGTTCGCGAAAGGTCTGTTCCGTCGCCACCAGCAGACTCGACTCCTGTGCAATCGCGCCGCCGACATGGTAAGGCAGCCCGCAGTTCGCGTACGAAACATAGGGACCGCGCTCGACCATGAGGATTTCAGCCTTTTCATCCAACCTGCGCAGGCGCGCCGCACACGATGCGCCACCCGCCACTCCACCCACGATGATCACTTTCATTTCTACTTCACCTCACTAAACTGAATGCTGACATTGACGTCGTCGGATTGTCGCCAAAGTCAGGAGCTTTCTGTGGCCACCAGCGCTACGACAGCGCGCGGACCCACCCGATACAGATGCTCGACGACGGGCGGCGCAGCGTCGCGCGGATAGATGTCACCGGGCGAAGGCCGGCTCGTATCGATCCAGAGACGCCAGCCTCGCGTCGTCGCCGGCGCGGCCGGCAGCGCGAAGTCGAGCGGTTCCCAATAGGCGTTGACCATCACGTAGAAAACGTCCTTGCCGCTGGGAGACGTGCGCGACATGGCCAGCGCGTGGGATGCGTCGCTCACATCCGGCGCCGCCTGGGCTACCCCATGAAACTTGATCTTCACCCGCTGCAGCAGTTCGTCCAGCCGATCGCCGGCCGTTCTTCCCTGCCCAAAATCCAGCCGAGCGGCGATCAGTTGCTTGACGAAGCGGTGGACGTTGGCATGCTGGTCCAGCCGCGTCCAGTCGAACCAACTGAGTTCGTTGTCCTGGCAGTAGACGTTGTTGTTGCCCTGCTGCGTGCGCCGCACCTCGTCGCCCATCTGGATCAGCGGCGAACCGACTGCGACCAACAGCAATGCGAAAAAGTTCTTGACTTGGCGATTGCGCAGCGTTTCCACCGCGGGGTCGTCGGTCGGCCCCTCGACGCCGCAGTTCCAACTGAAGTTGTCGTTCGATCCGTCGCGATTGGCCTCGCCGTTAGCTGCGTTGTGTTTCTCGTTGTAGGAAACCAGATCGTTGAGCGTGAAGCCGTCGTGGACCGTGATGAAGTTGATGCTCTGCTCCGGCTCGCGCGCGTCCTTGCCGTAGATGTCAGGACTGCCCGTCAGGCGTCTGGCGAGTGCGGCCACGCGCGTCGTTGTCGGACTTGACGAAGCTGCGCACATCGTCGCGGAACCTGCCGTTCCATTCCAGCCACGCATCGCCGACGAACGAGCCCACCTGGTAGAGGCCGGCGGCATCCCAAGCCTCGGCGAACAACTTGATGCCGGCCAGGGCCGGATCTGTTTCGATGTCCCAGATGACCGGCGGATTGGACAGCGCAGCGCCGTCGGCATCGCGCGTCAACACCGACGCCAGGTCGAAACGAAAGCCGTCGACGTGCATTTCCTGCACCCAGTAGCGCAGGCTATCGCCGATCAGCCGGCGCACCACCGCATGGCCAGCGTTGAGCGTGTTGCCGCAGCCGGTGTAGTCGGCGTAGCGCGATTTGTCGGCGGGATCCAGGACGTAGTACACGTCGTTGGCCAGCCCGCGGAAGCTCAGGGTCGCGCCGTCGCCGAAGGCCTCGGCGGTGTGGTTGTACACCACGTCGAGGATCACCTCGATGCCGGCCCGGTGTAAAGCCTTGACCATGTCGCGGAACTCGTCGAGCACGCCAAGCGCACCCCGTGCGCCCGGCTCCTGCCGCGAGCTGTAAGCCGTGTGCGGCGCAAAGAAGGCGATGGGCTGGTAGCCCCAGTAGTTGACCATGCCGGGCGGTGCGGTCAGGGGATCAAACTGATAAACCGGCAGCAGCTCCACAGCGGTGATGCCCAACTCTTGCAGATAGGGGATCTTCTCGATCAGCCCGGCATACGTGCCGCGCTTCTCCGGCGCCACGCCGGAACTGGGGTGACGTGTGAAGCCGGCCACGTGCATCTCGTAGATGACGGTCTGGGGAATGGGCCGGCGTAGCGGCTGATCGCCCTCCCAGTCGTAGCCGGCGCTATCCACCACGACGCTCTTCATGGCCGTGGCAGCGTTGTCGCCCGGCCGGCTGGCCGCTTCCCGGCTGTAGGAGGCTGGCATTGCAACGCAGCGGCCGTAGGGGTCGAGGAGCACCTTGTCCGCGTCGTAGTGCAGGCCGCGCTGCGGTTCATTTGGCCCGAGCGCGCGGTAAGCGTAGATCTGGCCCGCCTGCACGCCGGGGATGAACGCGTGCCAGTAGTGGTAGGTGCGATGCTGCCCCGGATCAAGCCGGAACACCTGCGCCGGCCGCGGGTCGTCAACGCCATCGAACAGGAGCAGTTCGATGGCGTCGGCCTTGTCGGCGTAGACGCTGAAGTTCACACCACCCGACGTCGGCGTTGCGCCGATCGGAAAGGCGGAGCCAGGTTGGGGCTTGGTTGACATGCGTTAAGTCATCCTCTGGGACGATCGGCCCGCAGGCGCGCACAGGACGGGCAGAGCTCACGATCGAGAAGGGCTGCCATGTGCTGCGGCAGGCGCTGGCGGACAAACTCCCGGTGCGCAGGCGTCTGCGTCGGCGCACCGCACTCGCTGCAGACCAGCAGCGGCTGTTCCTTCACCACGGTTCCCGTGATGATCGTGCGCCGCATCCCATCCCGATCCTCGAGGTGGATCGCGCCCGTCGGGCAGACCTGCGCGCAGGCGCCACAGCCGATGCACAGCGCCGCGGGCCGCGTGAAGTCGAAGTAGGCGAGCCGGCCCGCCGACGTGTCGCCCATGCGCAGCGCCTCGACGCCCATCTCGCTGCACGCGGCCATGCACAGGCCGCAGCCGATGCAGACGTCGCAGCGCAGACAGCGGCGGGTCTCGTCGTGCGCCAGCGCGTCGGTCAGACCCTCCTCGATCCGGACGTAGTTGCCCTCGCCGAGCACCTCTTCGACGCTCCGCTCGGGCATCGCGGCTCGGCGGAGGTGCGTGCGAGCGTCCGCCACGACGGTTAGTGGAATCACCTCGGCACGGCGTGTTGGCTTGCCGGTGGCGGCGTCCGGGGCCGCTCCGCGCAGCCAGGCATCGATCGAAGCCGCGGCGATCTTCCCGGAGCGGATCGCGTCCACGGCCAGACGCGGGCCGTGCTGCCCGTCGCCACCGGCAAAGACGCCGGGCTCCGTGGTCATCTTGGTCTTCGGGTCGGCGACGATGAAGCCGCGGTTGTTCTGGACCTCGCTGCCTTCGAGAACTGTCAGGTCGGTGCCCTGGCCGGTGGCAAGGATTACCTGATCGGCTTCGAGCGTCAGCAGCCGATTGGCGTCGAACTGGGGATTGAACTTCCCCGTGTCGTCCTTGGTCCGCTCGCAGAACTGGAGGATGACCTTGCCGTCCTCATCGATGCGCAGCGGGCCCCAGCTCGGGTGGAGTTGCACGCCTTCGGCAACGGCTTTTTCGATCTCGTCCGGGCTGGCCGGCATGTTGCGGCGCTTCTCGAGGGAAGTCAGGTCGACGTGCTGCGCGCCCTGGCGCAAAGCTGTCAGAGCGACGTCGATGGAAACGTTGCCGCCACCGATGACGACGACCCGCGGCCCGACGCGCACCGGCTCGCCGCTGCGCACGGCGTGCAGGAAGTCGATCCCGCCGAGCACGAAGGATTGATCGACACCCTCGATCGGGATGAGGCGCGAGCGCTGGGTGCCGAGGCCCAGGAAGACGGCGTCGTAGTCCTTGCGGAAGGTCTTCGAGGCTGGTAATCGGGGCGCTGGTGTGAATCTGGACGCCCAGCACGCGGATCTGGTCGAGCTCTTGCTCGAGCAGATCGGGCGGCAGGCGGTAGGCCGGAATGCCGTAGCGGAGCTGCCCGCCCGCGTGTTCCAGCGCCTCGAAAATCTCGACCTGGTGGCCGTAGGTGCGCAGGTAGTAGGCAGCGGTCAGACTGGACGGGCCGGAGCCGATGATACCGATGCGCTTGCCGGTGTCAGGCGCGATCTCAGGTCTTGGATAGCCGCCCTCGGCCAGGCAGTGCTCGGCCGCCACGGCTTTCAGCGGTCGGATGAAGACGGCGCCGTTGCTGCCGCCGCGCACGCAAACGGATTCACACGGCGCCGGGCAGACCAGGCCGCAGACCAGCGGCAGCGGGTTGTCGCGCCGGATGACCTCGATGGTGGCGCGATAGTCGCCGTGACCCAGGTGCGCGATAAAGCTCGGGATATCGATGTTGGCGGGACACGTGCGGTGACAGGGCGCCGGATCAGGCTTCAGGAAAAAGCCTGACAGGTTGGACTCACGCCGGACCTGGCTTTCCCACTGCGCGCGGTAGTAACGCAGGGAACTGCCCAGCGGCCAGGCGGCCGCCAGCCCTTGCGCGGCAAGCTCGAGCGCCACTTCGTCGAGCGCGACGAGATGGCCGGCCCCACCGCGGCCGAGGGTGAGCTCGGTCGTCAGGCGCGGCGCGGCGAACCGCGCACGGACGCAACCTCGCCCCCGGCAAGGCCTTCGCCTCCGGCGAGTTGCCAATGGCGATAGAGTGCGTGGCGGGTCTGCTTGACGACAGTGGTGCTATCGGCAGTCACCAACAGGGTGGACGGCGCCGGGATAATTCCCGCCGACGCCAGCGAAAGCGGGTTGGACGAGAAGTCCGCCTGGGACAGTGGCAGGAAGCCACCCAAACCATCATCGAAGACGAGCATCGGGTCCTGATCCGGCCCCGCGCTGCCGCCCCCCCACGCCTCGATCTGGCTGCGCAGATTCCCGGCACGGCGCAGCTCGACCAGGCCGCGCTGCGCCGTGCCGCCCCGCAGCGTCAGCAGCGCCGCATCGAGGTCCGGCGCACCGGCGAACAGCAGGGCGATCCGGCACCAGGTCTCCGGCGTGTGCGCGAGCGAGCCGTGACCTGTCGCTGGCCTGGCCCTCGCCCCAGCAGCTCGGCCGGCTGTTGCGCAGCACCTGCCAGTTGGATGTGCGGCACAGACGCTTGCTTGAGCCGTTGTATCGCTTCGGCCGTGTTGAGCAGGACTGCTTCGTATCCCGTCAGCTCGGCCGGCAGGCGCAGTTCGATCTTGCGGCTATCGCGCAGACTGGCCGCGATCAGCAAGCCCTCGGCCAGCAGCCAGGTGGCGCTTCCGAGCACGGCAGCCGAGCCGAGTGCCCGCGGGTCGAAGTCGGTCGCGTCGATCACGAGGGTCGATGACCCTTTAGCCGACGGCCCGCGGCCGCGCAGAAACTGCCGCCAGGCGAGATAGATCGGTTCGCCGGCGCCGCCGCATTCGGCGAGACCTGATTCCTGCACGCGCTGTAGCCGCTGTACGGGCGTCAGGGACTGCGCCTGGGCGAGGCCGGGCAGCGCGCCGGCGAGGGTGTCCGCCGGCGGCACGGCGCCCGCCAGGGCCGCAGCACTGGCGTCCAACCATGTGGGCAGCGTCTGGGGGTCACTCATGCCCCCTCCTTCCCCTCACCCAGCGGCTCGGCGACGAGGTAGCGGGCATAACGCTCGCGGCGTGGATCCGGCAGCTCGTTGGCCACGCCGAAGGAGAGGCAGCCGGTCACGCACTTCGTGACGCAGGCCGGCTGCAGGCCGGCATCGACGCGCTCCATGCAGTAGTCGCACTTGACCACTTTGCGCGTGGCCGGATCCCACTGGGGCGTGCCCCAGGGGCAGGCCGCGATGCAGCTCTTGCAGCCGATGCAGAGGCTGTGATCGACATGGACGATGCCGTCCTTTTCACGCTGCTGCATGGCGCCGGTCGGACACGCCCTGACGCACCACGGATCCTCGCAATGGAAGCAGGGCATGAAGACGATGCGCATGCGCGGCTGTCCGCCGACGTCGATCGGGCCCAGGGTGATAATTTTGCACGGGTCCGGGCCGGGGCCGAGGTCCTTGTTGCTCTTGCAATGTACTTCGCAGGCCAGGCAGGAAATGCAGCTCGCTTCGTCGTGACGCAGGATATAGGTGCTCACAGGTTGCCTCCTTCCGCCACCGCGAGTGCCTGCCCTGCCGGCCTGATTTGGACGACGGATTCGGTCAGGGCGCAGCCGCCGCCGGCTGGGTCGAAGTCGTAGAGCTTGCCGTCCTGCAGGCGCTGGTCGGCCACGCCGCGGCCGAGGGCGCGCGTGGCGAGCGGCACCGTGGCGCCGTAGCCGTGTAACATAAAGACCGCCTCGGGATGGATCCAGGGTGTCACCCTGGCCTTGATCCTGCCGACGTAGCTGCCACCCCCGCGCGACCTCGACGGTATCGCCGTCGCCGATACCCAGCGGCCGGGCGCGGTCGGGGTGAATCCAGAGCGCCTGTTCCGGCGCTCTCTCATTGAGGAGTGGGTTGTTGAAGGACTGACCGTGCGTCAGCGTCGCCGTCCGCCCGATCAGCAGGTGGAAGTGATCGTCAGCCGGCGCAGCCTTGGGCGTGTAGGGCGGCAGGCTGGGCAGCCCGGCCTGCTGCAGGATCGCGCTCTCGATCTCGATCTTGCCCGAGGGGGTCGGGAACTTGAGCTCCTCGCGGCGATCAGCTTCGGCGCGTCGGCCAGGCTGACGAACCCCTGCTCGCGCAGCTCGGCGATGGTGACACCGGTGCCATCGAGCTGGTAGTTCCAGAATCTCCTCAATGGTCTCGAAGTCGAGCGCCTCTTTTGCGCTCGGCGCGAGCACATCCATGCGGCGCAGGATCTCGCGGAAGATCCACCAGGCCGGACGGCTGTCGAAGCGCGGGGCGATCGCCTGGTCGCGCATGAAAAAGCTCGGCACCGGCCCGCCCATCTGGCACAGGATATTGGCGCGCTCGAGGTAGGTCGCCTCGGGCAGGATGACGTCGGCGAACCAGCCCGCCTCCGAAAAGCGCACGTCAATGGAGACGAACAGCTTCAGCTTGTCCAGCGCGCGTTTCGCCGCCTCGGTATCGGGGAGTCCGGTGATGGGATCATGGCGGTAGGCGAAGTAGGCGCCGATGCCGTAGGGCTGCCCCGTCTCCATGGCGGCGAAGGCCTGGTGTAACATGCCGATCTCCGGATCCCACTGCGGTCTGGTGTCCCCGGCGCCGTCCACGCGCGGCTCCTCCGCCTTGGGCACACGGTCGATCAGATGATTTAACCCCTTGCGGCCGTAGGTCTCGGGTGACTTCGCCATGATGAACCCACCCGGAATCTCGAGGTTGCCCATCAGGACGTTCAGGATCAGCGCCGTGCGGCTGACGTGGAACGACTGCTTGTGCCGCGCCGTCCCCCAGCCCGGATTGAAGATCACGTGGGGCGCATCGGCGGCGATTTCCTTGACGAAGGCGCGCAACTGCGCGGCGGGGACGCCGGTATGGCGCTCCTGCCATTCCGGCGTCGTGTCTTTGACCGCCTCAGCCAGGTAGTCCATCCCGGAGACGAACCTGGCGACAAAATCTTTGTCGTACAACTCCTGCTTCAGCACCTCGTGGATGATGGCGAGGTTCAGCGCATAGTCGCTGTTCGGGCGCACCTGCCAGTAGCGGGTGGCCTTGCAGGCGGTGAAGGTCGGCGCGCGGATCGATGTAGGTGACGTGCATCCCGTTGGCCAGCGCGGCCATGAAGGCCTTGGCCTCCTTGACCGCCAGCGCCTCGATGATGTTGCGGCCGTAGAGCACGACGTGCTTCACGCGCCCCAGGTCGGGGATGAGCCCCTCGTGGCTGAAGCCGAAGAGCGTACGCGCCGCGTTGTGCGCGTTGGCGGTGCAGACGGCGTCGTGAGTGATGTAGTTCGGCGAGCCGAGCGCCCGGACGAAGGTTCGCGTCAGATCGGTGAAGGGGCCGCTGCGATCGGAAAGTATGATGCCCCGCGGCCCGAACGTCTCGATCGTCTCCTTCAGCTTATCGACGATGTAGTCGAGGGCTTCATCCCAGGATGCCCGCCGCCACTGGCCGCCGCCGCGCGGGCCCATGCGGATCAGCGGCGTCTGCGGTCGCTGGTCGTCGTCGTACTCGAGCGCCAGGCCGGCCGATCCCTTCGCGCAGAGGCTGGCGCCGATGGCCTTGTCGTGCGGATTACCCTGCAGCCAGACCGCCCGTCCGTCCTCGACCGTCACTTCGATCGGGCAGCGTACCGAGCACATGCTGCACATGCTGTAGACCATGCGCCGGCCCGGCGCACCCACACTGGCCACGTTTGGCGCCATCGTGGAACTCATGGCAGTCTCCTTTAGATGTCGCTAAACTGAATGATCGTTTTGACATCGTCGGGTTGTCTCTCCAATGCCTTCTGGAAGTTCTCAGGCTTTTCGCGCCGCGTGATCAGGTGGCTCAGCCACTCCCGGTCCGAGCGCGCCAGGTTTTGACCGGCTTTGTACCAGTGACGCTTGTTGGCATTGACGCTGCCGACAATCACGTTGTTCTTCAGGACCACTGCCGCCGCGACTTCAGCTACGGCCCCCTGGCCGACACCGCCGGCGCCAATTCCCGTGAGGCAAATAATCCCGCCCGACCCAACCTTCTTGATCGAGTCGGCGATCACTGCGCCCACACCCGTGCACTCGATGATGACATCGGGCTCGAAATCCAGATCTGAAATCCTTTCGGTGTGATACGTTGCACCCAGAGCGCGCACCAGGTCTGGCTTCAGCCCGGTTTCGGCGCGGTCCAGGACGTGGACCTGAAGATTCCTCACACTTAATCGGAGAGCCGCCAGGAGACCAATCGGCCCAGCCCCGGTTACCAGTACGGTCTTAGGTTCCCAGTAGGCGCGTTGGCCCGCCAGGAAGACCTGTTCGATTGCCTTGGTGATCACCGTCATCGGCTCCAGCAGCACGCCGAGGATGCCCAGCGAAGGGTCAACCTTGATGAGGTACTCGGGCTCGCTGCGCCAGCGCTCCGACATGAAGCCGTGGATTTCCTTGATCCCGCGCTCGGTGTACTGGCCGTTAGTACACATGTCCCACTCGCCCACCGCACAATTGGGGCAGGGAACCGGATCAGGCCGGCGCACGATGCCGACCACAAGGTCGCCCGCTTTGAAGGAGCTGCCTGGCCCGGGATCGATGACGCGGCCGAGGGACTCGTGCCCCAGCACCAGGCGGGTTTTCCCCGGCGGCGCCCAACCGTATTTCCCTTCAACGATCTCAACGTCGGTCCCGCAGACACCGACAGCCACACCTTCAACCAGAACCGAGCCCTCATGCACTTCAGGCTCAGGAAAATCTTCATAACGCGCCGACCCTGGTTTCTTAGGTTCAACAGTGATTGCTTTCATGGAGTGTCTCCTTTATACCTTACTGGCAGATTGGTTTCAAGCGTTTGTTAGATGGAGGCAAACCGGCGTTGGCACGGCGGCCACGTGCCCGGTTGCCCGCAACGTCCCCGAATCTTGGTTGATCCAAAACGTGACCACGGTATCCGTATCCTGGTTTGCCACCAGCAGCAGCGCACCGGACGGATCGATGATGAAAGCGCGGGGCCCGCCACCCTGCGTCGATTCATGCCCCACCAGAGATAACTGGCCGGTCTGGGCGTCGACGGCATAGATCGCCAGGCTGTCGTGCCCCCGGTTGGAGGCATAGACAAAGCGCCCGGAAGGCGCAACCATGATCTCCCCGCCCAGGTTCTGGCCTGTGAAGTCGTCGGGCAGGGTCGAAATGGTCTGTAGCGCCTCAAACGTGCCCTGCTGCGCCAGGTAGCGGCATACAATGACCGTGGAACGGAGTTCGCTGATGACGTAGGCGAAGGGCAGATGCGGGTGAAATGCCAGATGGCGCGGGCCGGCGCCGGGCGACAGTTGCGCCCAGGGCGGATCAGCCGGGCTGAGCGTGCCCTGCTCCCGGTCGAGGCGGAACGCCATCAGCCGATCCGCGCCCAGGTCAACGGCCAGGATGAAGTCACCAGCGGGGCTTGGCAGCACCATGTGGGCATGTGAGCCTTCCTGCCGCTCGAGATTCGGCCCGGAACCGGTAAACTGCACGGTAGCGGTTGCTTCGCCCAGGCTGCCGTCCTGCTGGATCGGCAAAACGCACAGGTTGCCGGTCTCGTAGTTGGCCACCAGACAATAGCGTCCCTGAGGCTCAACGCTGGTGTAGCAGGGCGCCAGGCCATGGGTCGATTGTTGGTTCAGATAGCGCAGGCCCCCGGTTTGCGGATCGATGGCAAAGGCGCTGAGCGTCCCATACGGGCCTTTGCCGCCGGTGATTTCGTTGACAGCATATAGACAGCTTTTGTCCGGCGCCAGGGTCAGAAACGAGGGGTTGACCGTGCCGGGTCCAGACACAGTCGCGGCATAGGCCAACTCGCCTGAACTCAGATCCAGGTGATAGATGTAAATACCTTCGGCTTTGCCATCGACAAACGCCTCGCGCCGGGTATAGGTGCCGATGTAGGTGGTGATACGCGCAGAACTCACCATGTGTTTGACCTCTCTTTATCGAAAATGGCCGCCATTACTGCTTGGGCCCGTCGCCGACCGTGCCTGTAGCTTCTCCCTTACCCTGCTGAAGCACCTGGTCGGCTTCAGTGGAGGCAAAGAGACGCATGATACGGGCGATCGCCCCGGTCCATCCCGTTTGGTGGCTGGCGCCGATCCCCGCGCCGGTGTCGCCGTGGAAGTACTCATAGAACAGGGGGTAATCGCTCCAGAAGGGGTTCTCCTGGTACACGCGCGCTGCCCCATGCACGGGGCGCTTCCCTTCCTCATCCTTCAGGAATACCGCGGTCAGCCGGCGCCCGATCTCCTCCGCCACTTCGTAAAGGTTCATCTGCTGCCCTGAGCCTGTCGGGCATTCGACGGTAAATGAATCCCCGTAGTACAGGTAGTACTGCAGCAGCGCACGGAGGATCAGCATGTTGACCGGCATCCAGACGGGGCCGCGCCAGTTCGAATTGCCGCCGAACATGCCGTCGTTCGAGTCGCCGGGGAGATATGCCACCCGATATTCCTGATCGCCCAACCGATAGACGTAGGGGTGATCCTGGTGAACGCGCGAGAGGGCACGGATGCCGAAGGGGCTCAGGAATTCGTTCTCGTCGAGCATGTAATTCAACACCCGGCGGAGATTGGCTTCATTCAAGGACGATCCCAGGAGGCGATCGTTGTAGCCAGGCTGCAGCGGGTCATGAATGAAAGCCGTCACCTCCGAGCGTGCCCGAAGAAACTCGCGCATGGTCTGGGCGACCTCGGGGTACTGCTTCACCAGCTTCTTTTCGAAGACAGTCACCGCGCAAAATGGCAACAGCCCGACCATCGAGCGCACCTTCAGGCGTTCGCTCTGCCCGTCCGGCAAGCGTAGCACATCGTAGAAGAAGCCGTCCTCTTCGTCCCACATCCCACCTTCCTCGCCCGGCCGGATCATTCCCGAAGCGATCAAGAGAAAGTGCCCGAGGAATTTCGTCGTGAGATCGACATAGGCCGGATTGGCCAGCGCCAGCTCGGCGCTGATCTCGACCATGTTCTGACAGAAGAGGGTCATCCAGGCGGTGCCATCGGCCTGTTCCAGATAGCCGCCGGTCGGCAAGGGCGAAGAGCGGTCGAAGACCCCGATATTGTCCAGGCCCAGGAAGCCTCCCTCGAAGGCATTGTTGCCGGCACGATCCTTCCGGTTTACCCACCAGGTGAAGTTGAGCAGCAGCTTGTGGAAAGAACGCTCGAGCCAGGCGAGATCGCCCTCGCCGCGCTGCGCCTTATCCAGCAAGTAGGTGTAGATCGTCGACCAGGCGTGGACGGGGGGATTCACATCGCCGAAGTTCCACTCGTACGCGGGGATCTGGCCGCTGGGATGAATGTAGCGGGACCTGAGCAAGAGCTCCAACTGCGCCTTGCCGAAGTCCGCATCGACGAGCGACAGCGCGGTGACGTGGAAGGCGAGATCCCAGGCGGCGTACCAGGGATATTCCCATTTGTCCGGCATCGAGATCACGTCCGCATTGACCATGTGTCCCCAGTGGGCGTTGCGGCTGGCACGCTGATGCGTTTTGCGCGGCTGTATGCCGTGCTCCTTGAGCCAGCGGGTAACATCGTAGAAATAGAACTGCTTGGACCACAGCATCCCGGCCAGCGCCTGCCGCATGACGTTGGTCGCATCGGCGTCAAACGACGCGGGGATGATGGCCGCGTAGAACTCGTCCGCCTCCTGGCGCCGCGCCTTGAGAACGGATGCAAACGCGTTCCCGCAAAGTTCGCCGATCGCCTTTTTCGAGTCCTCGACCGGCTGATCGCTGAGACGCAGGCGGATCGTGCGGGACTCGCCGGCCCCCAGCGTGAGCGGGTAATGGGCCGCGACTTTGGTTCCCTGCTTCTCGGGATTGACCGCGTCTTGTTGACCGTGAATGATATAGTTGCCGATGCCGTCTTTCACGTAAGGGGAGGGATTGGACGCGCCCCAGAGCCGCTGCCGGTTCGATTCATTCTCCGTGAAGAGCAGCTCCGCCGCGCCCGCGGCGGAGAAGAAGCGCTCGCCGAGATCGCGCTGCGCCGAGCGCGACGATCCCACCGCTTTCATCCTGCGCCAACTGACGCAGAGCCGGGCGCTCGACAGCATCGCCCCACGCCCAGTCATTGCGAAACCAGAGGGTGGGCAGGAGGTGGAGCGTCGCCGATTCCGGGCCGCGGTTATGCACGGTGATCTGAATAAGCAGGTCCTCCGGTGATGCCTTGGCGTACTCCACGAACACATCAAAATAGCGATCCTGGTCAAACACGCCCGTGTCAAGCAGCTCATATTCCGGTTGGCCGCGGCCGCGTTCACGGTTCGTCACAATCAGATTTTCATATGGGAAGGCCGCCTGCGGGTATTTGTAGAGGTACTTCATGTATGAATGGGTTGGCGTCGAATCGAGGTAGAAGTAGCACTCCTTCACATCCTCGCCGTGATTCCCCTCGCTGTTGCTCAGCCCAAACAGACGCTCTTTCAGAATCGGATCTTGCCCGTTCCACAGCGCCAGTGCGAAGCAGACCCGCTGACGGTCGTCGGAAATCCCGCCCAGGCCATCTTCCCCCCAACGGTAGGCGCGCGAGCGAGCCTGGTCATGCGTGAAGTAGTTCCAGGCGTCACCGTTTTCGCTGTAGTCCTCACGCACCGTGCCCCACTGGCGTTCGCTCAAGTAGGGGCCCCATTTCTTCCAGGGGATCATCTGTTCCCGAGCCGCTTCAAGTCTGATCTGTTCAGTGTTTTTCATTCTGGCGCTCTTCTTTCGTCAATCGGTCGATTCATGATTCGCAGCACTGCAAAACTCACAATTGTCACCCTGAGCGAGTCGCCCCCGTGAAGTGCGTTGCGGCGAGAAATCAGCGAAGGGTCTTGTCATAGCAGGGAGATTCTTCACTGGTGTCATGCCGTAACGGAAGTTTAGGGGCGGACCCGCTCAGAATGACGACTGACCGGTATGAATTTGGCGGAATTGCCCTTATTCATTCACCGCCGCTTAAATCGCGGCGCGCAGAGCCGGGCAGGTCATGCAGCGGCCGCGGCTGGTTCGTCCGCGGCCGCATCGACCGCCGGAACCTCGGATGCAGCGTCGATGGCGGGTGCTTCGGCCGGTGCGTCAGCGAGGGCAACGGCATCGACGATCACCGCGCCTTCGGCGGTGATCACGCCGATTTCTGCCGCTGTGCCCTCCTGCGTCGCCCCGACGATCTGATAGGCAACACCCTCCGCTGTGGCCACAGCCGCGCCCGCGACGACGGCGTCATCCGTGATCACCGCGCCAATCACTTCAGTGACCTCTTCGTTGGCTGCAATTTCCTTGATGGCAAGGCCACCCTCGGTCAGAAGCAGACCCACGGCCACATTCTTGTTCTCCCCGAGCCGCGCCGAGAGTTCGGCAGCCAAATTGTCCACGGCCGCGCGGATCTGGTCGATGGGCACCTGTTTCTGGACAGCTCTCAGGAAGTCATGGCTGGTGATGGCCGCGATGGCGGAGGTTCCTGGCTTCAACGCCACGCCGACCGTCCCGAGGCTCTCATTCCTGAAGCCCTTGTCACCGGAAGCGGCCGCGCCGACGGCTGCCCCGACCCCTGCGCCCAGCGCCACGCCGACCGGGCCGCCCAGGACGCCCACAATGCCGCCGACCAGCGCGCCGATGCCGGCGCCTTTGCCTCTGGCCATCTCACCCGTCTCGTGGTAATGCACTTTGCCCTGCGCATCCTGCCGGATGACGGCGGCATCTTCGAAGTAGAACGTCCCCTGCGCCTTCGCTTGCTTCATCGCATCCAGCGCCTGATCGGCGGCGTTTTCGTCGAGAAACGCTGCGACCATGAAACCGACTGCGGGAATGCCTTGCTGTTGTGTGTCGCTCATTGGTTTATCTCCTTTGTGTTGTATGTTGCCATCAACTCAGATTGCATCGCGCAACACCGGGCACGTCATGCAGTGCCCGCCGCCGCGGCCGCGGCCCAGTTCCGAGCCGTCGATCTCCATCACCGTCACGCCCGCCTTGCGCAGTCGCGCATTGGTCCATTCGTTACGGCTGTAGGCCACCACCACACCGGGTTGCAGCGCCACCACGTTGTTGCCGTCGTCCCACTGCTCACGTTCCTGTTCGAACGCATCGCCTCCCGTGGGGACGACCCGCAACTCGCTCAAGCCCAGCGCTTCCTGCACCACCGCCAGCCAGCCCCGCTCCTCGACGGTCACATCCAGCGTGCCTTCCTTGGCGCCGGGACGGTAGGTGATGGGCCTGATTTGGTTGACGGCCGGTTCGTAGATCGTGACCAGATCGCGGTCGCAGAAGCTAAAGATGGTGTCCAGATGCATGCTGGCCCGGTCGGGCGGCATCTTGGCCGCGATCACGCGTTCGGCAGCATTGTGCTTGAAGAGCTGCTGCGCCACCTGGCTGACCGCTTGATAGGTGGTGCGCTCGCCCATCCCGATCAGAACCGCGCCGTTGCCGATCGGCATCACGTCGCCGCCCTCGAGGGTGGCGCTGCCATGATCCACGTCGGGATCGCCCCACCAAATGGCGAAGTCGCCGCCCTTGAATTTGGGATGGTACTTGTAGATGGCCGTCAGGTGCAACGTCTCTTTGCGCCGCGCGGGCCAGTACATGGGGTTCACCGTGACGCCGCCGTAGATCCAGCAGGAGCTGTCGCGGGTGAACAGTTGATTAGGCAAAGGCGGCAGCACGAAATCGGTGCCGGCAAAGGCCTTCTCGGCCAGCTTGCGGAAGTCCGCCGGCAGCTCCGTCACGGTCACGCCACCGATCAGATGGGCTGTCAGCGTGGCCGCATCCATATCGTCCATCCACGCCCGCAGCTCGGCGGTACCGCCCACGCCCACTTCGTTCGGCACCAGTTTGCGATCCAGGATATACGCCCGGCCCTCCGGGTCGCTTACCACATCCTGCAGCAGTTCGTGGACGCGCATGACATCGACGCCGAACTCCGTGCGCATCAGGTCCACAAAGGCGTCGTGTTCCTGGCGTGCCTTGCGCGCCCAGATGACGTCGTCGAACAGCAGCTCCACGCAGTTGGTGGGCGTCAAGCGCCGCATTTCGAGGCCCGGGCGATGCACGATGACCTTGCGCAGCTTGCCGACTTCAGAATACGCACCGTACTTTTCCATGATGATCTTCCTTTCTGGGTGAGGATCTCTCATCCACTGTGATGACGACTTCGAACCACGGAAGCACGGAGAACATCAAGATGAATGTGGTTCTCCGTGTACTCCGTGTCTCCGTTGTGATCTGCCGGGAGGGTGGCGTGACGACGGAGCGTCAGGCCATCTCCTTTGTGCCCCAAACCTGCATCAGTTGGGCGTAAAACTTGACCATCTTCGCCATCGCCGCGACCGGGATACGCTCGTCGATGCCGTGTTCCAGGCCGCGGAAGCTCTCATCCATCACCACCGAGGTGAACCGGTAGATGTGATCGCACACCGGCACGAAGTGCTGGCAGTCTGTGCCGCCCAACATGGTGAAGGGTGCGACCGGCGGATTGTCGAACACCTGGCGGACGACCAGCTTGAGGCCGTCGTACGCCGGGCACTTGTCCGGCGAGATGGGCAGCGCCTCGTTGAACTTGCCTTCGACGGGCGTGATGTGCACCCGCTCGTCCCCGATCACCTGCTTCGCGTGCCACAGCGCGTCGGCGATCGTCTCGCCGGGGATGAGGCGAAAATTGACGGTCGCCACGGCCTCAGCCGGGATCGTGTTATCCTCGACGCCGCCCTGGATGATCGTCAGCGCGGTCGTCGTCCGCAGGCTGGCGTTCATCTCCGGGTTGGCCGTCAGCCAGCGCCGCAGGAACGGGCCGCAACAGCCAGATGTTCGCAAAGGCGACCTGCAGCCAGATCGGCGCCGCCTTGCCGATCCCGTGATACATCGGCCGCAGCCGGCGCAGGTGCGTGGGCATCGGATGGGCTTCCAGGCGGGCCAGGCCGCGGGCCAGGATGCCGATCGCGGTTTGGGGCGGCGGGGTGGAGGAATGTCCCGGCTGACCGCGCACTGCGATCTCCACCGTCAGATAGCCTTTTTCGCTCACGCCGATCAGCCCGATCGGGCCGCGCACGCCGGCTGCCAGCCCCTCGGTGATACCGCCGCCCTCATCCACGATGCCGGCGAGGCGGACGCCGCGTTCCTTGAGCATCTGCCCCATGATCTTGCAGCCGTTGACGCCGCCCGTTTCTTCATCGTGACCCAGGCCAAACAGGATCGTGCGCTCCGGGCGATAGCCCTGCCCGAGCAGCGTCTCGGCCGCGTCCATGATGCCGATCAACTGGTTCTTGATGTCCAGCGTGCCGCGGCCCCAGATGAAGCCATCGACGATCACCCCCTCGAACGGCGGGTGGGTCCACTCGGCCGTGTCGGCTGGGTCGGTGCCAGCCGACACGACATCCTGGTGCGCCATCAGCATCACCGGCTCCAGGTCGGGCCGGCTGCCCTGCCAGGTGTAGAGCAGGCTGTAGCCGTTGATGACCTCGCGCTTCAGTTTGCTGTGCACCAGCGGGTAGGTCTCCGCCAGCATCCGATGCAGTTGCCCGAACGCCTCCGGGTCCGGCGTGCCCTTGTCATCCAGCGGCACGGTCCGGCAGCGCACCGAGGCAGCCAGGTGCTCGGCTACGGTCTGAGCATCGACTGGCACGCCTTCCTCAGGTTCGACCGCACGCTGACGCCACGCGAACAGCAGGGTGCGCACCACCACATACAGCGTAGTGATGACCAGAAGGGCCAGGATAGCATACACCAAAGAGGTCAACATATGCCCTGTCTTTACCAATTCTACATCAGCCCCACGTCGAAGGCATGGTAGCCTCACACGGGCATGTCGCGATAGAGGCAGCGCTCTCCCGATCCGATCCACGCGAACGCGACAAATGCGTCATTGCTCCCGTTTCCTTCCCAGGCGCGACGGGCGTCGAGGCGCTGCCACCTACTCCTTCCCGCCTACTTGCTCCCGGACCAGGCGTTCCTCGAGCCGTGCCTTGCGCGTTTGCAGTACGTCGGACGGCTCTACGCGGCCGAACAGGTCCAGGAGGCGGGCGATGACTCCCGTCCAGCCGGTCTGGTGGCTGGCGCCGAGACCTGCGCCATTGTCGCCGTGGAAGTACTCATAGAACAGCACATAGTCGCGCCAGTACGGATCTTCCTGGAACTTCGCAGTACCGCCGTAGACAGGACGACGTCCGTCCTCATCCCTGAGGAAGATGCTGGCGAGCCGGCGCGTGATCTCCTGTGCCACCTCGAAAAGCGTCATCCGCTTGCCAGAGCCGGTGGGGCACTCGACGGTGAAGTCGTCGCCGTAGAAGGCGTAGAGGTTCAGCAGCCCGCGCACGATGAGCCCGTTGACAGGCATCCAGACCGGCCCGCGCCAGTTCGAGTTGCCGCCGAACATCCCCGTGTCCGATTCAGCCGGCACATACGACACGCCGAAGGTTTGGCCGTTGACCTGGACATTGAACGGGTGGTCCTGGTGGTACTTGGAAACCGACCGGATGCCGTAGGGGCTCAGAAACTCGTTCTCGTCCAGGAGGTAGCCGAGGACCCGTTCAAGCCGGGTTCTGCGAGAGAGGCGACAACGGCGCGGCGTCCGGCATAGCCGATATACCCCTCGGCCGTCGGCGCGACCTGTGCCATGACCTCGGGGTGGCGCTCGCGGAAGAGCGCAATCAGCTCCATCAGCTTGGGGAACTTGGTGGTGTAATCCGGCTCGAAGACCGTACTCGCGCACAGCGGTAGGAGCCCCACCATGGAGCGGACTTTCAACCGCGTGGCCGAGCCGTCGGGCAGGCGCAGCACGTCGTAGAAGAACCCATCCGCCTCGTCCCACATCTCGTCCTGATTGTCGCCAATCCGGTCCATCGCATAAGCGATCCACATGAAGTGCTGGAGGAAGTTGAACGCGTCCTCCTCGTAGCGCGGATCATGCTCGGCCAGGATGAGAGCGATCTCGATCATGTTCTGGCAGTAGAAGGCCATCCAGGCGGTACCGTCGGCCTGTTCCAGCGACCCTCCCGTCGGCAGGGTCGCGCTGCGGTCGAAGACGCCGATGTTGTCGAGGCCCAGGAAACCGCCGGCGAAGACATTGCGCCCCTGCGGGTCCTTGCGGTTCACCCACCAGTTGAAGTTGAGCATGAGGCCCTGGAATGATCGCTCTAGAAACTGGAGATCCTCGCGGCCGAGGTCCCGCTCTACCTTGTAGATGAACAGGGTGGCCCAGGCGTGGACGGGCGGGTTCACGTCGCTGAAGTTCCACTCGTAGGCAGGGATCTGTCCGTTCGGGTGGAAATAGAGGCTGCGCAGCATCAGCAGAAGCTGCTCCTTGGCGAAGTCAAAATCGACGAGCGAGAGCGAGATCGTGTGGAACGCCAAATCCCAGGCGGCGTACCAGGGGTACTCCCACTTGTCGGGCATGGAAATGATGTCGCCGTTGAACATGTGGAACCACTCGGCGTTGCGCACCTTCTTCGTGCCCCCGAGGAGCGGATGCGCGTCGTGCTCCTTGAGCCACGTGTCCACGTCGAAATGGTAGTACTGTTTTCCCCAGAGCATGCCCGCCAGCGCCTGCCGGTGGACCCGTCTCCCGTCTTCGCTCAGCGAGGGGGGCGTGATCCGGGCGTAGAACTCGTCGGCGTCAGCGCGGCGCGCGGCGACCAGCGCGTCGAAGCCGTCGCCGAACGGGGCCGCTGAGGTGGTTTGGGCCGAAGCGGCGGCCGACAGCCGCAAGCGGACGACCGTTGAGCCGCCGGCGGGCACGTCGAGAATGTAGCGAGCCGCGGCCTTCGTGCCGATCTTTGCCGGGTTGACCGCTTCGGCATCCCCAGAGACGACGTACCGGTGGAACGCATCTTTGACCCAGGGCGAAGCATTCGGCTGCCCCCACAGGCGCTCTGCATTGGTCTCGTTTTCGGTGAACAAGAGCTCGGGCGCGCCGTCACAGCAAAGCGTGTAGTCGCCGAGCTCCGGATGCGAGACGTGGATCGTTCCCTCAGTCTCGCACAGATTGGGTTTCGGGGACCCGGCTTTCCACGACCAGGTGTTCCGAAACCACAGCGTCGGGAGCAACTGCAGACGGGCGGCTTCCGGCCCGCGGTTGTGGACGGTGACCTGGATCAGGATGTCGTCGGGACCGGCTTTGGCGTATTCGAGAAAGACATCGAAGTACCGGTTGTCGTCGAAGACGCCGGTGTCGATCAGCTCGTACTCGAATTCCGTTCGCGACCGGCGCCCGTTTGTCTCCACCAGGTCGCGGTACGGGAACTCTCGCTGCGGGTACTTGTAGAGGTACTTCATGTACGAATGCGTGGGCGTCGAGTCGAGGTAGAAGTAGTACTCCTTGACGTCCTCGCCGTGGTTCCCTTCGCTGTTGGTCAGCCCGAAGGCGCGTTCCTTGAGGATCGAATCGCGCTCATTCCACAGGGCGAGGGCAAAGCAGAGGCGCTGTTCATCGTCCGAAAACCCACCGAGGCCGTCCTCGCCCCAGCGGTAGGCGCGCAACTGAGACTGGTCGTGGCTGAAGTAGGCCCATGCGTTGCCGTCCTGGCTGTAGTCCTCGCGGACCGTGCCCCACTGCCGCTCGCTCAGGTAAGGCCCCCACTTCTTCCACGGGATGCCCGCCTCGCGCGCCTCGTTCAGCCGTTTCTGCTCCGTCACATCCACGAAGGGGGAAGGCGCCGCCGCCTTCGGTCCCCGCTTGCGGGGCGCCGCACCCTTTGAATCCGATTGACTACTTGACATCGTTTGCTCCCATCCCAATATCTCGCTAAACGGTTCACGTTACTTTGGATCAAAAACGCTATTTATCGGGTCAGCGCATAGAGCGCATGCGCATAGATCTCCATGGCTTTGTACAGATTCTTGAGATCTGCGCGCTCGTTCGGCTGGTGCTCGGTCAAAACTTCACCCGGGAAGAGCGCGCCGAACGCCACGCAGTTGTCGATCGCCCGGGCATAGGTGGCGCCGCCTGAGGCAATCGGCTGTGACACCGCATCGCCGCTGACCTGGCGGTAAACCCGCATCAGCGTCTCGATCATGAAATGATCTTTGGGCAGATAAATCGGCGCCAGCCAGTCGAACTCTTTGTACGCCAGGCCGTAGCGGGCGGCCACCTGACTCAGCTTCGTCACCACATCCTCTTTGGCCACAGTGACCGGGATGCGGCAGTCGATGGAGAGCTGTTCCATCTCGCCGAGCTCGATCATGCCCACGTTGAACTTGAGCTTGCCGGACGGCTCGTCAGCGCACGCGCCAAAAATACGCGTGGCGTTGGGATCCTCTCCGATTTCCTGGGCGATGAAATCGATCGCTTTGGATTCGATGCCGATCGCTCGGAGTGCGATGCACAGGCGAGCGATCGCGTTGATGCCTTCCTCCGGGATCATCGCATGAGCGGCCTTGCCCCGAATCTCGATGGTGGTCTCTTTGCGTGTGTAGGCGAAGCCCAATTCATCGAGCTTGCGCGCCAACGCATCCTGCCGCTCACCCTCGTAGAGCATCATGTCGGGCACGGCGTTGAAGGCGGAACCACCCGCCATGCGAAGCCCGCTGTCGTTGGCGCCTTCCAAGCGGCATTGGAGCAGCCCTTTCTCAGCAAAGATCAGCGGGAAACAAGCATCGGGCGAAAACCCCATCCCCGGCAGCTCTTCTTTTTCCTCGTAGCGTTTGATGCAGCGCCAGAGCGTCTCCTCGTCGGTCCCGAAGATAAACCGAACGCGCTTGTTGAACTTGACGCCAGCGTCCATCAGCGCCTTGACGGCAAACAGAGCGGCCAGCAGTGGCCCCTTGTCGTCCTGCGTGCCGCGACCGTACAACATGCCGTCGGCCTCGATCGGATCGAACGGATCGTGCTTCCAGTCTTCCAGGTTGCCAGGCGGCACGACGTCCAGATGCCCCAGGACGCCGACCAACTCCGCCCCCTCGCCGATCTCGGCGTAACCGTAGTAGCCGTCATCGTCGTAGTGCGTGCGGAACCCCAGGTCGCCAGCAATCTGCAAGGCTGCCCGCAGCGCCCGATCGACGGCCACGCCGAACGGGCAGCCGCCCTCACCCTCCGCGCACACGCTGGGGATGCGCACGAGCTCGCTGAGCGCGGCCTTCAGCGGCGCTTGTTGGGCTTCCAGGTGCGAGGCTATGTTTTCAGGCATGGTTCGTACTCCGGGTGACGGGTAAATTGGTAAATTGGTAAGTTGGTAGATTGGTAAGTTGGTAGATTGGTAGTCGGTGAGCCAAAGGTGGCCCTGACCAACGACCAGTCTACCAGTCTACCAATCTACTAATCTACCAGCTCCAGTCCGTTTCCGGCTCCCAGCTCCCGTCAATCCCCCAGCGTCGCCACCATGATCGCCTTGATGGTGTGCATGCGGTTTTCGGCCTGGTCGAAGACGATCGAGCGTTCTGACTCGAACACTTCGTCGGTAACCTCCAGGCTCTCCATGCCGCTCTTCTGGTAGATTTCTTCGCCCACCTTGGTCTCGCGATTGTGGAAGGCCGGCAGGCAGTGCATGAACTTGACCTGCGGGTTGCCGGTCCGCTTGACCACGTCCATATTGATCTGGTAGGGCGTGAGCAGCTTGATGCGCTCGTCCCACACTTCTTTGGCCTCGCCCATCGAGACCCAGACGTCGGTGTGCAGGAAGTCCACACCCTTGACACCCGCGTCCACATCCTCGGTGATGGTCAGGCGCGCGCCGGTCTCGGCCGCGATCTGCCGGCAAGTCGCGACCAACTCCTCCGCCGGCCACAGGCTGCGCGGCGAGCAGATGCGCACGTCCATGCCCATCTTGCACCCCATCACCATCAGCGAGTTGCCCATGTTGAAGCGGGCGTCGCCCAGGTAGCAGTATGAAATCTGGCCCATCGGCTTGTCGCTGTGCTCGATCATAGTCAGGAAGTCGGCTAACATCTGCGTGGGATGGAACTCGTCGGTCAGGCCGTTCCACACCGGCACGCCGGCGTACTTGGCCAGAATTTCCACCAACTCCTGCCCGAAGCCGCGATATTCGATCCCGTCGAACATGCGCCCCAGCACGCGGGCGGTGTCCTTCATCGATTCCTTGTGGCCGATCTGCGAGCCCGAGGGCCCCAGGTACGTGACATGCGCGCCCTGGTCGTAGGCCGCCACCTCGAACGCGCAGCGTGTGCGGGTCGAGGTCTTCTCGAAGATCAGGGCGATGTTCTTGCCCTTGAGCCGCGGCTGCTCGAAGCCGCCGTACTTGGCCGCCTTCAGGTCGGCGGACAGCTTGAGGAGGAACTTGAGCTCCTCAGGGGTGAAGTCGAGCTCCTTGACGAAGCTCCGGTTGCGTAAATTGAACGCCATGGGAATCTCCTTTTTCGTGAGTGTAGATCGCCTCTACTGATGAATAGCCGTGCCATGCCTGTTAGTACGCCAACCGCACTTGAGATCCAACGAGCCTTGAGTGCTTCGCGATCGAAAGGCGGGCATGCGCAGGGCTGAGCGCCGCGCTTCGACAGGCTCAACGCCCGTACCGCGAAGAAGTGCAGTTGTCGTGTTAGTGTCTTCGCCACATCCCAATCAGCGGCTGGATCAGGAAGGCAACCGCCAGGGTTATGTAAATACCGACGGCAACCAGCGGTGCGATGAAGGCCACGATGATTGCCACAGCCGTCGCGACCAGGTACGCCCGGCGTTGGCGATAGGCTCGGTTCACCCTGGCGTCGTCGACGTCTTCCACCACGAGATGGCGGTCATGCGCCGTGTGGTGCATGAGAGCCGTGATCAGGGCCGACTCCATGAACAAGTTCAAGCCATAGATCGCCACGGCCACGGACGCGTCCGCCTCGTGCATGTGCGCGACCATGAGATGGGTCGAGAAAGGAAGCAGCGAAACGAAAAGCAGCAGGACAAGATTCAGCCGGAAAGAGACGACATCCCCGCGCCGCATGTGCCGCGTAAGCCCGGCGTGGGAAATCCAGATCCCGCCGATGAACGCGAAACTGATGAGATAGCCCAGGAAATCCGGCCAGCTCTCCGCGAGCGCAGGGAGCACCGGCTCGGTGACCGGCGGGACCGGCAGCTCGAGCACGAGCAGCGTAATGACGATGGCAAACACGCCATCGGAGAACGCGTTGAAGCGATCGAGCGGGTAGAAGCCCGCTGCGGCCTCAGCGCGTTCATTAGCGACGGAGACTTGTTTCTGTTCGACGTCCATCTACCTGCCCTTATGCGGGAATTTCACGCGTCCCTAATACTACAACGACGGATTATTGATGTAGAATAGCCTCCATGACCGTAGCGCCATCGTCGTGGAGGACAAGCCGTGAATCTGGAAGAGTTCGAGCACGTGGCGGCCACTTTCGCCGCCTTCCATCAGGAGTTTGCACCGTTGTTCGGGCGCACTGAGGCGCGGGCGCGCAGCGAGCAATACCTGCGGGGCCTGTTGGTACAACAGACCGACCGGCGTAACGCTGAGAATCTGGCCGAGGTGATCGTCGGCGCCACGCCGCGCACCTTGCAACGCTTCCTGACGGAAGCGCCGTGGGACGATCAGCCGGTCGTGGCGCGGTTGCAAGGCTACGTCGGGCGGCGGCTGGCGGGCGCGTTGAACGTCTTCGTCGTGGATGACACGGGCTTTGCCAAGCAAGGGGTCAAGTCGGTCGGCGTTGCGCGGCAGTACAGCGGCACGTTGGGCAAAGTGGGCAACTGTCAAATCGGCGTCTTTCTGGCCTATGTCTCGGAACACGGGCACGCCTTGGTCGATAAAGCGCTGTATCTGCCGGCGGCCTGGACGGCGGACCGGGAGCGCTGCCGGGCGGCGGGGGTTCCCGCAGACGTCGCCTACCAAAGCAAGGCGGATCTGGCCTTGGCAATGTTGCGTCGGGCTCGGGCGGGCTCGCATCTGCCCGGTGACTGGCTGACGGCCGATGCGGGCTATGGCGAAGTGCCGAGTTTTCGGGATGCGTTGGCTACAGACCAGTGGCGCTACGTCGTGGAAGTGCCCAGCAACCATGCGGTGTTCACGCAGTGGGCCCAAACGGCGGTGCCCGAGTGGACGGGCCACGGCCGGAAACCCACGCAGCCGCAGTTGGTGGCCGGCGAGCCCACACCGCAGAACGTCGTCAGTGTCGCCAACGGTCTGCCGGCGGCGGCCTGGCAGACCCTGACGGTGGCCGAAGGCGCCCAGGGGCCACGCCAGTATCAGTTTGCGGCGCTGCGGGTGTGGGAGAGCCGGGACGGGCTGCCGGGACGCGCAAGTTGGTTGCTGTGCCGCCGCAATCTGGACGGCAGTGACCTCAAGCCCTACTTGTCCAATGCGGCGCCGGAGACCCCCTTGCTGACGCTGGCGCAGGTCAGTGCGTGGCGTTGGCCGGTCGAAACCGAGTTCCAGACCGAGAAAGGCGAAACCGGTCTGGACGAGTATGAAGTTCGGAGCTGGCAAGGCTGGCACCATCACATCACCATGGCTTTACTGGCCGGCGCCTTCCTACTGAGTCTGCAGCAGGACTGGGGGGAAAAATCTGCCCCAGATTACGCGCCCACAGCTTACGCGGGTCTTGCGGCAACTGCTGCCGCAGCGCACGTGGACGAAAACTGAGTTATGGGACTGGCTGCATGCCACCCAGCGCCGCAATGAGCAGGCCAAACAGGCTCATGCAACCAGGCGACGCGTAAGGCAAATCATCGCCACGGAGCAACGTTGTTGTACTTAATTCATCCGTCGTTGTAGTACTAACGGGTGTGTTTCAATTTGACCCAGATACGCTCGCTGAGCTTGTCGAAGCGGCGTGCGGCGCACCCTTCGACAAGCTCAGGGCACGTTTCGCCCCAGGATTCAAATGCACCCAACCCTAGCCCGGACGAGCCGGAACCACGCCCTCACCACAAAGACTCAAAGGCACGAAGTTCACAAAGATGAATTCTGAGTGATCTTCGTGTCTTGGTGTCTTGGTGGTGGATCCTTGTTTCTTGGGCCGGAATTCGATCTGGTAAACGCCTAACCAAGAACTGCTCCCGCTGCCAGTACCAGGATGCTGAGAATCACCAACAAAGCCAGCACCACCAACACGAATCGCAGCCAGACGCCGTAGCCCACCCGGGCGATCGCCAGACCGCCCATCACCACCGCCGAGGTGGGAGTGACCAGGTTGACCAGGCCGTTGGCTGCCTGGTACGCGGTGACGACCAGATAACTGGGCACACCGGAAAACTGCGCCAGCGGCGCCATGATCGGCATCGACACCGTCGCCAGGCCGGAACTCGAGGGGATCAGGAACGACAACGGGATATAGAGCAGGTACATGACGATGATGAAGGCCACGCTGCTCAACCCGGAGACCGCCTGCTCCGCCCAATACAGCACGGTGTCGGTGATCAGGCCGTTGTTCATGATCACGGTGATGCCGCGCGCCACGCCGATGATCAACGCTACGCCCAGCATGTCCCGCGCACCGTCCACGAAGGTGTCGACCAGGACCTTCTCCGGCAACTTGCCGATGATGCCGATCAGGATGCCGAAGAACAGGAAACACGCCGTCATCTCCGGGAACCACCACCACCACGTGGGAATCGCCATACCGAGGTCTTCCCATGGAATTACGCCGTAGACCATAACCACGAACGCCAGGAAGAACAGGACGAGGATGACTTTGTGCCGGCCGGTGAACTTGCCGAAATCGGCCCCTTCAGTGCTGCCCGACATGAACTGTTTCTCGTTCGCTTCCTTCTGATCGTAGATCAGCGACTTGCTCGGGTCTTTCTTGACCTTCTCAGCATAGCGCATGACGAAGAAGATGCCGATGATCGTGCCGACGATCAGGAGGACCAGCCGCCCGATCAGTCCCTCGTTGATGGTCGTCCCGGCGAACCCCGAGGCGATACCAGTGGCAAAGGGGTTGACAGTGGAGCCCAGCACGCCGATCCCCGCGCCCAGCAGAATCAAGGCGCCTGCACTCAACCCATCATAACCGGCCGCCAGCATTACGGTGATGATCAGGGCATAGAAGGCCAGTGTCTCTTCGGCCATCCCGTAGCTCGTGCCGCCGATGGCGAAAATCGTCATCAGGATGGGGAACATCCACTTCTCTTTGCCCTTGAGTCTGCTCACGACCCAGGCGATGCCGGCGTTGATCGCGCCGGTCTTCATTGTCACACCCAGGAAGCCGCCGATGATCAGCACGAACATGGCGACATCGATCGCGCCGAACAACTCGCCCGAGTTCCAGACATCCACGTTGCCGCTGGCGTCCTCGATGCCGTACATCCCGTTAATCGGCCCCTTGAGCGCGCTGGCCAGCAGCTTCTGTGGGTTGGATTCCACCTGATGGTAGGTGCCCGGGATCGGTTCACCGTCCGCATTATAATCATACGAGCCGGCGGGAATAATCCAAGTGGCGAGCGCGATCAGAACGAGCAGGATGAACAGGATCGTGAAAGCGGTTGGAAAAGAGAACTTCTTCTTGGAGGGTTGGGGCAGTGCAGCAGCCATTGTCATACACTCCTTTCAGATCGACTTGAACACCTGGCCGGATCAAGTTACGAGCCCAAATGACGGAACTGTTTTCCGTGAACGCGTCACGACCTTGAGGCAGATAGCCACGCCGCACGCGGTGTCACAGGCGCTACGACGCAAAACTCACCGCAGAGGTCGCAGAGATTGCAGAAACTTTGACATGTCTGCGTTCTTCACGTTCTCTGCGGTGATTCTCAGCGTAGTGACCGATTAGGCGTCGTCTGCCTGCCCAGCGCGGGCAGGCGCGAGAGCCGTCATCTACTATTGCGGCGTCCCCGGGTCCTGCGGGTACGAGCCAGGATAGCCGGCAGGGATGCGATTGCGGTTGGATACGCCGGCGGCGCCGATGCTGGCGATGTCCATGATGACCGCCAGGAACAGCCACAGCCAGTCCAGGCCCTGGAGCGTGCCGACACCCTGCATGAGGAAGACGTACATCAGCGTCGTGAACGGCAGGAACATGAAGCCGAGACACGGGATGATGAACGAACTGAAGGTGGCGTCCATCATTACCGGCCGGGCGATCCAGGCCATGAGCAGCATGATGCGTGAGAAACCTGAGACGAAAGCGGTCAAACACCCTGAGTTGTTGTTGGATCTCATTCTTCTACCCTTTCCTTTTCAAGCTAAAATAGGAGATAGTTGCATGGATCGTCTGGCAACGATGGCCCTATTATAACACAGCTTGAGCCTGCCGCTGCCATGACTGACTTAAATCGCTAACCCGTTGCTCCCTTGTGCGCCTCCGTTCGCGCAAACGAAGACACGCAAGGGAACGGTAATTGTCGACCCGCCAGCGTCAACCCGCCAGCAGCTTCTGCTTGGCCGCGGCGAACTCCTCGTCGCTCAACACGCCGGCAGTGTGCAACTGCGCCAACTGCTGCAACTGGGCCGTCAGGTCCGGCGCAGCCGCGGGCGCCGGCGCGGGAGCGGGCGCATACTGCGGCGGCGGCGCGGATCTGTTGTTGCTGGGCCTGCGCGTCAGCCATGCCCTGCTGATAGGCCATGTCTTGCTGTTGCTGAACGGCCGCCTCTTGGCCGGCATACTTCTGCTGTTGGTGATGGTGGACAGCGCCCGCTGTCCCGGCAACCACCGCGGTCGTGGCTGCGGCGCGCATCAGTGGCGCCCCTCGTCTTCGCATCATAGTGATCCTCCTGATAGTCGTCATTGGCTCCGGCGGCTCCCTGTGGAAGCGCTCGGAAAATAGTTGTCGTGCCTACGCCACGGCGAGCGCGGCGATCTCTTCCACCGCTTCTTCCACGACGTCATGCGGGATACGCTCGAACGCCACCAGCCGGCCGTTGGCGTCCAACATGGCCTGCTTGGTCTTTTTCGCCCACAGGTTCTCGATCAGCATGATCCCGGCGGTGCTGTTGTCGGCGAGCTGCCCGGCAATCATGGCGATGTCGCCGTCCGTGATCATCTGGCTCACATCGGCCTTCAGCGGGTCGAACATCGCCATATGCTCGGGATCGAGCTCGCGGAGCTCGCGGACGATGACCTCGCCCTGATCTTTGATGATGATGACCAAGTCGATGATGCGGATGATCTCCTTCTCGACCAGTTCAAACAGCTCAGGCAGGATCTCACCCCGGAAGCGATTGCCGGGGAACTCCAGTGCGATTAAGTCGATAGGGCCGTAAGTCATTGAAACTCTCCTTTCGAGATGAATGGTTATATGCGCCTGCTCAGATCGCCTCACCTCACGCTTCAAGCCTTTCCCAAAGGTTTGGTTTCAAGCAGTTCAACTTTGAGCAGCGGGAAACCCAAATCATAGAGGGTATTAAGGACGCCAGCCAGCGCCGCCTGATCGATGAAGCGGCCGGTAAGCACACTCACCGACGCGCCATCCGGCCGGTTCCGCACGCGGATATCGACGCTGTTCATGCGATTGGACCAGCTTTTGTCCAGACATCCCTGAACGCCGATCCGATAAACGGCCGGTGTATCGAAGGTGAAACATTTTGGGATTGGCATGGCAATCTCCGGCTTGCGATTGAGTATTGAGTGGTGAAAATCGGCAAGTTAGACCCTTCCGTTCGCTGAACAAAATGCGCACATCGAATCGTGGCCTATTGGAAGCATACGCCATCGAGCGGGGCACGACCAGACCCCAGAGATTCGGGATGTAGAAGAAGGTGTATTTCATCCGCGGATAGTTTTGCCCGCCCATGAATCTTCGCCTATAATGCGTTTCATGCCGAAACGGGTTTTTGTTGCTCGCTCCCGCTCTCTTGCAAAATCGCACCTCAAATGGAGAGCTGAGTGAAGTCAGCGAGTACAACGCCAACATCTTCCATGCTGATACGCACTAAATTCTACCGGCCGTCTCTTCCCAGCGACCTGGTCGATCGCCCGCGCCTCATCGACCAGATTAAGCGCGGCCTGGATCGCCCCTTGACCCTGGTTTCGGCGCCGGCCGGCTACGGCAAGTCCGTTTTGGTGAGTTCCTGGTTGAGCCGTTGCGAGCGGCCCAGCGCGTGGCTGACGTTAGATGAAAGCATCGACGATCTCGGCGTATTCCTGGCCTACTTTGTGACTGCCATTCAGACGATTTTTCCCGGCGCGCTCCAGCGGACGCAAGCGCTGCTGGCTGCCGCTAACCTGCCTCCGATCGGCGTGCTCGCCGGCAGCCTGATCAATGAGTTGGACGAACTCGACCGCGACTTCGTCATGGTGCTGGACGACTACCACACGAGCCACAGGCCAGAAATCCACGACCTGCTAAACGCCCTCCTGCAGCCCCCGACGCAGCACATGCATCTGGTGCTCATCACGCGTAAAGACCCGCCGCTGCCCCATAGCGTCCTTCTGGCGCGCAACCAGATGAACGAGGTCCGCCTCTCCGAACTGCGTTTCTCGGCAGACGAAATCGCAGCCTTCATGCGGAATGCGCTCGAATCTCCGCTTCCCGCGGAAGCGATTGCTGCGTTGGCGGAGCAGACGGAAGGCTGGATCACGAGCCTGCGTCTGGCGGCGGTGACACTGCGCTACAGCCCCGATGCGAACAGCAGGATTGCCGAATTGCGGGCTCTGGAGCGCAACCGCAATCTGACCGATTACCTGCTGAGCGAAGTGCTCGCGCAGACGCCGCCCGAGATCGTGGACTTTCTGCTGAAGACCGCGATCCTCGACCGGATGTGCGGCCCGTTGTGCGCAGCCCTGCTCGGCCGCGAGGCATTTGAAGATAATGCCCGGACTCCCCTGGAGTGGCTGGAGCAGAACAACCTGTTCATCGTATCCCTGGACAGCGAGCGCCGCTGGTATCGTTACCACCATCTCTTTCGCAGTTTCTTGCAGCAGCGGCTGGAGCGACGGCACGATGCCGGCGAGATCGCGGAGCTTCACGACCTGGCGAGCGCCTGGTTCGCTCGTCAGGGCTCGCTTGAGGAGGCGTTGCAGCACGCGCTGCTGGGACATGACACGCCGGCGGCAGTCCGCCTGATGGCCGAGCATCGCCACGCTTTGATGGACACCGAACAATGGCAGCTCCACGAACGCGGCACTCCGCATGTTTCCAGCAGAGATGGTCGCACGCACCCGGATCTGCTGCTCGATGGCCGCCTGGAAGGCCCGATTGGGAGGGTTCAACGCTTCGCAAGTGTTGGATCTGGTCGACCGCGCCGACAATCTCACCGCGGAGATGGTGGATCAGCCGGAACACGCCCTTCACTTGCGCGGCGAAATCGACACCCTGCGCGCCATTCGAGGCCTGCGAAGCAGTCAATGATCCCGAAAACGTGATCGCGCTCGTGCGGCGGGTGCTCGCCACGACGCCGCGCGGTGGTATTACGTGCGCTCTTCAGCTTGGTTGTATCTGGCTGTCACCCATCAGATGGTTGGCAGACTCGATCGGGCCTATGCCGCGCTGGCCGAAGGCGAGCCAGAGGATGTGGCGCAGAATGGCGCGGTACGGGCACGGGTAGCGGGCTCACGTTGCTTCATCGTGTGGGTGGCGGGCGATTTGCAAGCGATGCCGCGGGGGCGGCCCATGTACTTGTTGTGGGCGAGACATACGGGCGTCGCGAATCATCGGGTTGGGCCCACTACCTGCTTGGCAGCGCCGCCTACCAGCGCAACGATTTGCCGGCTGCCGAGGCTCACGCAAGGGCTGTGGAGGAACATCGCTATGTGGCCAGACCGATGGCTTACGTGCAGAGCGCATTCATCTACGCGTCGATCTGCCAGGCGCGTGGCCTGCCGGACCAGGCGCGACAGAAGCTCGATCTGGTCTTCGATTTCATAGGGGAGACCCGCAGCGACGGGTTCCTGCCGCTGGCGCAGGCGTTCCAGGTAGAGTTGGCCGCGAGCAAGGCGATCTCGCCGCGGCCAACCATTGGGCGACAACGATCGGATCCCATGTGCCATTTACGACGATGCGGATACTTCTACGCGCCGCAACTGGCGCTGCCGAAGATCCTGCTGGCACAGGACACGTCTGCCAGCCGGGAGCAGGCCGCCGAGTCGCTCTCCCGGCTGCACGTGTTCGTCACATCCATCCACAACACGCGCTTCACCATCGAGGTGTTGGCGTTAGAGGCGTTGCTTCACCACGCGGAAGGGAACGAGCCAAACGCGCTCGCAGCCCTGGCACAAGCCGTGACCCTGGCGCAGCCCGGCGGCTTCATGCGCGTCTTCGTTGACCTGGGGCCGAACATGGCCGATCTGCTGGGACGGCTGGCCGCACGGGGTGCTGCGAACGTTGCGC
The DNA here is from genome assembly GCA_963841825.1 of uncultured Chloroflexia bacterium. Taxonomy (GTDB): domain Bacteria; phylum Chloroflexota; class Anaerolineae; order CG2-30-64-16; family CG2-30-64-16; genus CAWJEL01. The sequence goes on along the minus strand of CAWJEL010000010.1, from coordinate 327,268 downwards.
GCGGCCCGTGACTATGTCGAGGAAATCTTGCGGGCCTTCGCCGTGCAGCGTGCCAGCGCACAGCCTCAGCCCGCCGCATCGCCGATCCCGCAGCCAGGCATGATCGAACCCCTCACCCGGCGCGAACTGGAGGTGCTGGAGCTGCTGGCGCAGCGCATGACCGCCCAGGAAATTGCGCGAAAACTGGTGCTGTCTGACCAGACGGTGAAGCGCCATCGTGCCAACATCTACCAGAAGTTCGGCGTACACAGCCGCCAGGACGCCATCGCCGCGGCCGTTGCGCTCGGCGTAATCCCCTCTGTCTCCCCATCCGGCCCGCTGGGATAGCCAGACCTTTAGGGTCTCGCAGACCCTAAAGGTCTTCACCGGAGACGCTAAGTCGTACCGAATTGTGCGTGATACGCCACCACGGCTGCGCGCACTGAAGGAAAGAGGTGCTCCTCGCCAAGCCGTTTCGTCAGTTCCGTCGCGGTCAATAGTTCACGCAGCGGCGCATTCGCGCGCGATCCACAAGTCGGCGCCGGCCCGCTCCAGGTCGGCATCCAGGTTCTCCAACGCCTCCGCCGCGGTCGAGTCGAAATCGCTGATCGGTTCCGCGTCGAGGATGACACACTTCAACCCCGCGCCGGCGTTGGCGACCAGCGCTGTCAGGCGATCGGTGAAGTACGCCGCGTTCGGCAAACACCAACGGCGCATCGAAACGGTAGACGATCAGGCCCGGCTCGGTCATCACCGTCTCTTTGTCGGCGACCCCGCGATACACCGTGCCGCCGGCCACATCTACATCGTCCAGCAGCGCATCGTGCGGCCGCGCCATGCGATATAGAAGCATAATCAGCGACAGCACCACGGCGACGAGGATGCCCGCCAGCACGCCGACGATCAGCACCCCCAGCGCGGTCACTACCGCCAGCCAGAACTCGGCAGGACGCACCTGCCGCAGGAAGCGGAACGCCGCGATGTCGATCAAGCCGAGCGAAGCGACGATGATGATCGCGCCCAACGCCACGGTGGGCAGTGGCGCCAGCAGCGGGGTGAGAAAGAGCAGGAAGATGATGGTGAGCACTGTGGCAATCAGGCCGACCCATTGCGTTTTGCCGCCCATCTGATCGTTGACGGTCGTGCGCGAGGCGCTGAGCGCGGCCGGGAACCCCATCAGGAAGCCCGCGCCGATGTTGGCCATGCCGAGCGCGACGAATTCCTGATCGGCGTCAGATCTTCTGACCGTGTTTCGCGGCAAAGACGCGCGAGGTCAGGATCGTCATCGGCATAGATCAGGATGGTGAGCGCCAGGGCGGCAGGCAGCAGCGCAAAGACATCTTGCACCGTGACCGCGGGGACCGTTAGCTTGGGCAGTCCGGCCGGCACCGCGCCGACGACGGCGACCCCCTTGGCCTCCCAGCCGAGCACAGCGGAGGCGATAATGGCGCCGACGACGACGATGAGCGGACCGGGGATCTACGACTCACGCGGCGCATGATGAGCAGCGCCGCCATGCAGATGACGCCGATGGCCACGGTCAGCAGGTGCGCCTCGTCGAGGCGGCTGATGAGTTCCACCACCTGCTGGAAGAACTTGTCGCTCTGGAGCTTGATGCCGAACATTTTGCCGAATTGGCTGCCGATAACGATCAGCGTCGCGCCGAGAATGTAGCCGACCAGCACCGGCTTGGACAAGAGGTCGGTGATGAACCCCAGCCGCGCCACGCGGGCGAGCAAGGAAAGGATGCCGACGAGGAGCGCGAGCAATGCGGCGAGCGCGGCGTAGCGCACGGCATCGCCGCCGGCCAGCGGCGCCACGGCGGCGGCCGGTCATGATCGCGGCCGTCGCTTCGGGTCCCATGATGACTTGCTTGGAGGTGCCAAACAGCGCGTACATCACCATGGCGCCGAGCGCCACATACAGCCCTGCGACGGGCGTGACGCCGGCGAGGTCGCCGTAGGCCATCGCCAGGGCACGAGCACCGCAAACACCGTGATGGCCACGACGAACTCGGTGCTGAACAGACGCGGGGCTGAACCCCTTGATGAGGGCCAGACCAGGAATGAACCGGGCAATGCCTGTGGGGGTGGGTGGCGATGAAGACATAGGAACTCCTGTTTCGTAGTATCGATAAATCGCGAATCGCACGTCAAGGTGCTAAGATCGAACTTCGGGCGGAGGGATGGTGATGTTGAGAGCGTTCGATCCGATGTCCGAAGCTTCGTCCGAACCTCAGGCAAAGAACACAACGAGATTCCACCTCGCGCCTCTGCGTCCTGACGTGAGCCGGAATCGTGACCTGCAGAATATGGGCTACTCCGTCTCCGGGAGGGATGGAGCAATGCTCCCTGACCTGCCACTCACCTTTCGGTCAGAGTAACAGGTCAGGGAGGCGATCGGTTGCCAGACTCAGTCGAGTGGGATGAGCGCCTCTGCCCACCAATCGGGAGGCGGCACCGCGACGGGCTTGAAAGCCGCACGTTGCACACCTGGAATCGGCGGCAACTGGGGCATCACCTGCGCTTGGCGCGCACGACCACCGCCTCCTTCGTAACGTTGAACACCGTCAGGTCCTGAGTCTGGACAACGGGGCCGTTATACACCGTCCTAAGCTCCGAGAAGAGCAAGGAGATGACCTGAGGCGCCAAAAGCGTGTGCCAGAGGCCGGCCACGCGCGGCTTCGCGAGCCCGAACACCTTACCGACGGCCTTCGGCGACGTGTGCGCGGCATTCAGTGCGATCATTGCCCGCTCGATGGAGAGTCCGCGATGCGGCCGCGAGCGCAGCGGCAGGCGGGAAGCATTCGTGGATGAGCAGATCAACGCCTTCGCAGGCCCGCACCAGCGGCCAGCAGGCACGCGTGTCGCCCGAGAAGGCGAACGACAAGCCGGCGAAATCGAGGCGATAGCCGACAGCGCCGCTCAGCGCACGTGGACGACGGGAAACGATGTCACCCTGACGCCGTTCTGCTCGTAGACCACTTGGGTCTGGCTGAAGTCGAACTCGGACGCCACGATCTTCATGCTGTCCGGGTTGATGGCGCCACCCCCGGCTGCGGTGTCCCATGCCAGCGATTCCACGATCGACTCGACGAAGTGCCGCGTGCCCAGGCGAGGCTCGGTCCCGCTTGGGCCCCACACGTAGACCGGCCCGTCCGCCCGCCCCACCTTCGACCAACTGCCCGAGAGCGTGATCAGGTCACTCATGTGGTCAGCGTGAAGGTGGGTCAGGAACACCTTGTTGAGCTTGTTGACCGGCAATTTCAGACTCGCATAGTTCGCGAGGCAGCCGCTCCCGAGGTCAAAAACCAGGAGGTCGCGCTCAGGGTTGCCGACCTCGACGAGGATGCTGGCTGAGGCTTGAGCGCGCGTGTTCCAGGGATTGCCGCTGCCGAGCACCGTCACGCGCAGCTCGCCGTCCTCGAGCGCCTCTTCGCCTGGGATGAACATCTCGGCGTACTGCCGTCGCGGCGTGCCGACGACCGGAGTCATGGTGATCGCCTTCGTTCCGCCGAGAAATGCGGGCGCCGGCAGGGACGTGGGATCGCTGTTCGTCATTTTGTTTTCCTCCTACATTCAAACGCTGGGCTTAGATGCTCCATCTCGGTGACAAACCATGTCAAGCAACCTGCGCCAATTTGCCGCAGTCTCATTATACCTCTCCATCCTTTGTCGGCGTCAGGGAGCTGGCGCGGCGGGCGGTGCGCAACGCCAGCAGTGCGGTCAGCAAGGCGCTCACCACCACGGCAACTGCGATCACGGCCGCGGTTTCCTTTTGCACCAGGATCAACGTAAAGAGCACCGCAAACAGTGGCGCCCTTAAAGTCGCGACGAGCGCGCCGCCCATCGTGGCCGCGACGGCGACTGCAACCGGAATGCCGGGCAATACGAGGCTCACCGCCAGACCCAAGGCAGCGCTGCTGAACATGACGGGAAAGATGTAGCCGCCTTTCCAACCGGTGGCGAGCAGCAGGGAGGTGGCAAGCAGCTTGGCCAACCCCAACACGATCAGCATCGCCACGCCGATCTCCGCCGCATGGGTGATCAGGTCAGCCGTTTCCGACTCGCCCGAAAAGAGCGTCAGCGGCAGGAGCGCGCCGATGAGCCCCATGGCCAGGCCGCCGAGCAGCCCGCGCAGCACGACGTGCGTCTTCATGGGCTGGAAGAGCCGCTGCAGACGCCGGAGTGAGAGCATGAACAGCAGGCCAACCGCCCCGCCGATCAGCCCCAGCGGCGCAGCGTACAACAGATCAACCAGGCGTGGCGTATAAGCGGGAAACTTGTACAACGTCGCGAAGAAGTGCCCGCTCAGCAAGACGAAGACCACCGTGGCGACGGCCGAGGCCAGTAGGCTGGGGAAGAGCACCCAGAAATAGGTCTGCTTGCCGCTGGTTCCGCCTTGCGCCGATTCCAGGCCCAGCAGCGCCCCGCCGATCGGCTCCGTGATGAAAGACGCAGCATGCCGCTGACGCCGGAATAGCCCAGCGTGCGCGTTTCCTGCTCGTTTAGCTTGAGCCGGTCGGCGGTCCAGGTGCCGATGCCGCCGCAGGCGTCGGCCAGCGGCGCTTCGGGGCCGAGGCTGGCGCCGGAGATCAGCGAAACAAAGGCTGTGATCACGATGCCGGGCGCGTGGCGATAGTTGAAGCGTCCGGTCTTGCCGAATTCAAGCATCAGGTCGGCAAAGATGGCGTTGTGATCACCGAAGAACTTGACCAACAGCCCGACCAGCAAGCCACCGGTGGCGCACACCAGGACGGTGAAGAGGCGCGGATCGATACCCAGCGCCCCTGCGGCTTGTTCCCAGATCAGCCCTGTGCCTTGATGGACGAGGACCGTGAAGGCGAAAGTAACCATGGCGCTGACCAGGCCCAGCACGACGACGAGCGCCATGAGCCTGACATACGGCGCCGGTTTGGCTTGCGGATCAATCATGATCCATCTCCTCCGCATTCCGCTGCGGCCGACCCCAGCGACACCGCGTTGGTTGCAGTCGGATCCATTTAGAGCATAGGGGCGGGTTCGCCGTGGTCATCATAGTCTTGCTTTCCACGGCGACAACGACGCGACGACCAACTCTATCCACTAATGTGAAGACGCCCGCCCCTGCACCTGACTTCGAACTCACCCACCGCGTTCTGCCGTGCCGACTACCGCAGCAGCCCGACGCCGTTGCGGCGCCCGACGCCCACCCCACCAACCGGCCCCGGCGGATTCGGTCCCCGACCAATCCCGCCGACAGGGCCTGGGGGATTCGGCCCGCGGCCAACGCCACCAACAGGGCCGGGAGGATTCGGCCCGCGGCCAACGCCACCAACAGGGCCAGGGGGATTTCCACGGCCAACTCCACCCACCGGGCCGGGGGGATTCGGTCCTATTCTACCTACCATGATGCTCACTCCTCTCAGAAGATGGTGCGTAAAGGCTGCTATTCCGCGGCCAGCGCCTGCACGAACTGCTCGACTACTTCGGCGCGATCTGGGCGCGCTCCACCAGTTCGCCGCCGGCGTCCACGATGGCCTTGCGGAGATCGGCGACCCACAGATTCTCCCACAACAAGAGCAATGCTGCCGAATTGTTGGAGAGTTTGCTCGCCGCGATCGCCAGGTCGTCGTTCGTAAACAAGCTGGACACATGCTCGCCCATGGGGACGAACATCTCGTACAGTTCGGGGTCGAGATCGTTCAGTTCGAGGGTCGTGATAGCTCCGTCTTCATCCTTGTGGATAAAGACAATGTCCCCGAAGCGCACGATGCCGCGCTCCGCCAGATCCAGCAGCTCGGGGACGACCGTGCCTGTGGGCTTGGCGTCCGCGAACCCAATCAGAGCATATTCCAATGGAAGGTCTAGCATGTCAACACTCCTTGCGTAAGACCTGACAGGTCGTGCGAAGCTCCGCTTCGCCGAAGACCCGTCAAGTCTTAACGACTATCTGCCGCATCATGGCGATCTTCATGTCGGCTTCCGTGTCCGGGATCAACTCGCCGGACAGATCCATCGTGACACGCTTGATCGTGCCGGTAAATGCGAATCTATCGCTGTACTCATTCGGCGCCACGCAATCGCCGCCATCGTAGCCGCAGGTCAAGCCCTCTGTTCCCCACATGTTCAAAATCGAGAAGGGCATATCAATGTCGGCAACCAGCTTGCGGTTGATGTAGAGCTGACCCCGGGCGGGCACACCCATGCCCTGAGCAGGGTTGGGCTTGCCGGTCGGCTCGAACTCGTAGCGCAGCTCGACCTCACCTTCCGGAATCGTCTGGTCGGAATGCAGCCAGAACTTGTCACGGCCAAGATGGTTGTAGAGGAAGTGGAGGCTTTGATTCTTCACGAAGAAGGTATAGCCGCCGGTGTTGCCGCCCTGGGCCAGCAGGATGCCCTCTGCGCCGCCCGGCGGGATCACAACCTCGGCGGTGATACTCCAGGGCCGGTTGTAGGTCTTGGGCGAGGCGGCGAAGGGAATCGGCGACCCGCCGGCGTAGAAGACGAACTTGTTCCGTGTCTTGGCAATCGTCGGGCGCTCCACATTGAGGCGCTGGAGTGCGCTCCCGTCGATGGGCAGCACCTGATACTTGCCCGCTTCGGCCCACCAGCGGCCTATCATTTCGATCAGCTTGTCGCGGTGCTCGGCCGCCAGGTTCTTGGTTTCGGAGTAGTCCTCATCGATGTGGTAGAGCTCCCAATTATGGGTCTCAATATCCACGAGCACCTGGTTGCTGATGGGTTCACCGAACCGCCGATCCTTCTTTGCAGCCTCGGTGAAGCTGGTTCCGGGCCAGGGGCAGACCGCCCGCCAGCCGTCGTGATAGATCGAGCGGTGACCGAACATCTCAAAGTACTGGGTGTGGTGGTTGCTGGGAGCCTCAGCCTGGTCAAGGTGTCGGCGAAGCTGATCCCGTCGATGGGCGCCTGGCTCACGCCGCGGATGCTCTCCGGCGCTTCTGCTCCCAACGCTTCCAACACCGTCGGGACGAAGTCGATGACGTGTCCGTAGTGTGTTCTAATCTCGCCCTTTGCTTTGATACCCTTCGGCCAGGAGACGATGCACGGGTCGGTGGTGCCGCCCCGATAGGTCTCCCGCTTCCAGCGGCGGAAGGGCGTGTTGCCGGCGTTGGTCCAGCCCCATGGGTAGTGGTTGTTGGACTCGACACCGCCCAGCTTGTCGATCATCTTGAGATTATCTTCCAGCGATTCCTTCACGTTGTTGAAGAAGAACATCTCGTTGAGCGAGCCGACCGGGCCGCCTTCGGAACTGGCGCCGTTGTCGGAGACAACCATAATCAGTGTGTTGTCCAGCTCGCCAAGCTCTCTCAGGAAGTCGAGGATGCGCCCGAAGTGATGATCGGTGAAGCTGACGAATCCGGCATAGACCTCCATGAAGCGGGAATACAACCGCTTCGCATCCGCTGGCAGAGTGTCCCACACCGGCACATCGGGGTCATGCGCCGACAGTTCGGTGCCCGGCGGGATGATGCCCATCTCGAGCTGGCGCTGGTGGACGACCTCGCGGTATTTGTCCCAGCCCATGTCAAACTTGCCCTTGTACTTGTCCGCCCACTCCTGAGGAACATGATGCGGGGCATGGCCAGCGCCGGTGGCGTAATACATGAAGAAGGGCTTGTCCGGCGCATTGACATGCGCATCCTGGATGAACTCGATGGCTTTGTCGGCCAGGTCGCTGCTCAGGTGGTAGCCCTCTGCTGGCGTTCTGGCCGGCTCCACGGTGTGGTTATCGTAGGTCAACTCGGGGAACCACTGGTTGGTTTCGCCGCCCAGGAAGCCGTAGTAGCGCTCGAAGCCGCGGCCGAGCGGCCAGCGGTCATAAGGCCCGGCGGCGGTCGTGTGCTCGGGCGGCGTCAGGTGCCACTTGCCGACGCAGAAGGTGTTGTAGCCTTTCTGCAGCAGCATCTCGCTGATCATGCCCCTGTCGAAGGGCAGGATGCCGTTGTAGCCAGGGTAGCCGGTGGAGGTCTCGGTGATCGAGGCCAGCCCGATCGAGTGGTGGTTGCGCCCGGTCAGGATGCAGCCGCGCGAGGGCGAGCACAACACGGTGGTGTGCATGTTGGTGTAGCACAGCCCGCTGGCGGCCACGCTGTCCAACACGGGCGTCTCGACCAGCCCGCCGAAGCAGGACAACTGGCCGTAGCCGACATCGTCCAGCACGAAGAAGAGCACGTTAGGCGCGCCCGCTGGGGGACGCGGCGATTCCGGCCAGGCCGGCGAGGACTCCTCCGTCGTGCGTCCGATCACACCGGTAAAGGGGGTTCCGTCTTTGTAAGTCTTGATTGCCATCACATCTCCTTTTTGTCTACTGTGCGACGCCGCCGTTCACGAACAACATGCGCTGCTCGCCACCGGCGGTCTCCAGCGCCAGGTTACCGGCGCCGTCAGGCCCGCCCGCTGCGATCGCGCTCAACAACTGAAGATACTGCTGGTCTAACGAAGCTTCACCGCAGTAGGCCATCGTCGAGGGGCCGAGCTTGATCGAGAAGCCGCTCTCTTGCGAGTAGGTGCCGCTGAAGGTGTTACAGTCGGCCTTGCCGTTCAGCGTGCCATCATCCCGGAAGGTGATGGTGTAGTCCTGCGGGTTGGGGACCTCGGTCGTTTCGCCGGTCGACCGATTGGTGACGCTCGTCCATTGCCAGACGATGTTCGTGATCGTGTTAGATGGCGTGGCAGCAGCCGGCACCGGGGTGGGCGGCGGCACGCACGCCACCGGCACGACGAGCACGAGGCTGAGGCATACCAACGCCAACAAACGGGAAACCTTATTCATGTGATCCTCCTATCTCAGTTTGACTCCGGGGCAGAGCTCTCATGATTGGTTATTGACTCATCTCCTTGTTGCCCTTGTGATAGGTCCCGAGATGCTGCACGGCGGCATCGACGGTCGGGAACACCCGGTCTTCCCCGACCAATTCGAGCAGCCCCATCTGGCGGCCATACTCGAGCACGGGCGCATGCACCTCTGCCAGGTACACGGCGATGCCTTGCCCTTGCAGCTCTTTCACCAGACCCTTCAGGGTATCCATGCTAGTCAGATCGAGCTGGTCCCAAGCCGTGGAGTCGAGGATCACAGCCCGGGGTGGCGCATCCATGGCAGCGATCATGGCCTTGATCTGATCACGCACGGTGCGAGCGTTGGCGTAGTACAACTGCCCATCGACCCGTACGATCAACACGCCCGGCACCGGCGCATCCTCAGGATGCCGGCCCAGGTCCGAGTAGGCGCCGGGCACGCCGGGAATCCGGCCCAGCGAGGAGATGTGCGGCCGGCTCGACTTGTAGATAACAAACACCAGCGAGGCCACCACCCCGATGATCATGCCTTCCAGCACATCGATCAACAATACGCCGGCCAGCGCCAGCACGCGCCAAACCAGAACTCGACCCGCGACGCGTGCCGGATCTTCTTCAGCTTGCGCACGCTGAGAATGTGCCACAGCGCATGAATGATCAGCGCGCCAGCACGGCTTCGGGCAGCGTCGTAAACAAGGGCGTGAGGAAGAGCACGGTGACGATCGTCACGACCCAGGTGATCAGGTTGGTCACCTGGCTGCGGGCGCCCGCGCCTTCTTTGACCGCCGAGGCCGACATGCTGCCGGCGGCGAGCATGCCGCCGAACAGCGACGCTCACCAGATTCGCCGCCGCGTGGGCGTTCAACTCCTGATCCGCGTCCACCTCATAGCCGTGTTTCTCGGCAAACTCGTGCGCCACGCCCAGCGCCTCGCTGTACGCTACCAGCAGCACGCCCATGGCCGGCAGCACCATCGCCAGATAGGTCGTGAGCGGCGCTCGCGGGAAGACCAGCGAGGGCAGCCCCTGCGGCAGCGTGCCCACGACCTCGACCCCATACTTGCCGTGGAGATCCAGCGCCGCGCTGAATGCGATGGCGCCGAACAGCACCACCAGGCCGGCCGGGATCTTCTTGTTCCAGCGCGGCAGCAGGAAGAGCAGCGCCAGCGCGATGGCGCCCACGGCAAAAGTCGCCCAGTTCGCCTGGGGCAGCTCTTTGATGATCCCGAACAGCTTCTCCACGGTGTTGCCTTCGGGCTTGGGCACGCCGAAGAGCTTGTTGAGCTGCCCCACCATCACAAAGACGGCAAGGCCCATGATGAAACCGTCCATCACCGGTTTGGACAGAAACTGCGTGATGAAGCCCAGCCGCGCCAGCCCTGCCACCAGAAAGACCAACCCGGTGACCAGGACGAAGGCCGACGCGTAAGCCTGGTATGTTTGCGGATCGGAAGCGTTCGCCGCGGCCGTGGCCACCAGCGCCGCTGCCACCGCCGACGCCAGCAGCGCGGCCGTCGCCGAGGTGGCCTGCACCACCAGATGGCGCGACGTGCCGAGTAATGCGTAGACAAGCAGCGCGGCCAGCAGCGTATAGAGGCCCGCTTGCGGCGGCAGACCGGCGATGCCCGCATAGGCCATCGCTTCGGGCACCACCAACCCCCAGAGCGTCAGCCCTGCGATGATGTCGACGGGCAGCCAGGAGCGGTCATCGCGCGGCAGCCAGGACAGGATGGGGATGTAACGTCTGATTCCGGTCGTGTTTTCGGCAGCGCGGGTATCTGTCGACATCGCAGTCTCTCCGTGCCAGCGAAAGATCTACAACAATGAAGCTCAACATATTCAACCAATTCAACCATATGCTAACGAATAATCCGGCATTGGGGCTTCGATCAAATGAGGAAGCACTGCAACTTCTATCCGCCCTTGTTTGCTCGGCAACCAACTGAACGCTGGTTCATTTCTGCCGCGTTTCGTCGAAGATTTCACGTACTTGAAGGAATTCGCTTCGCGGCAACCGACAGATCGAACCCGCGACGCCTGGGTCATCCGTCGGTTGCCTCTTGTGGTCGGTCTCAAGGCCGGCGCACCGTTTGATTGCCAGACGCCAAGGATCAGTCGGTCGGCGGTTCCGGCGCGGCCGGCGGCGGAGGTGTCTCTGCGCTCGGCTGCGCCGGAGCGGGGGGTGCCACCGCAGTCGGTTGGGCAGGCGCTGGCGCTACGTATTCCTTCTCTGCGTACGAGCCCGGGTAGCCGGCCGGGATGCGATCGCGGTTGGTTGCCCCGGCGGCGCCGATGCTGGCGAAATCCAGAATCACCGCCAGGAACAGCCACAGCCAGTCCAGCCCTTGAATGCTGTTACCGACGCCCTGCGCGAGGAAGACGTACATCAGCGTCGTGAACGGCAGGAACATGAAACCGAGACACGGGATGATGAACGTGCTGAAGGTGCGGTCCATCATCGCCGGGCGCGCGATCCAGGCCATGAGCAGCATGATGCGTGAGAACGATGAGACGAAAGCGGTCAAACATCCCGAATTTTTGTTGGATCTCATTTTGATAGCCTTTCCTTTCCAAGTTGGAAAGAACCGGGTTTCGGTGAGAAACCCGGCCTCTGAGTTACCAGTCGATCGTCAACCCGCCAAAAGCTTCTGCTTGGCTGCGGCGAACTCCTCGTCGCTCAACACGCCAGCGGTATGCAATTGCGCCAACTGTTGCAGTTGAGCCGTCAGGTCAGGCGCGGCTGCCGGCGCCGGAGCGGGTGGCGGTGGCGGCGGCGCGGCCTGCTGTTGCTGCGCCTGCGCGTCGGCCACACCCTGATCATAGGCTTGATCTTGCTGTTGCTGCACAGCCGCTTCTTGCCCGGCGTACTTCTGCTGCTGGTGGTGGCTCACAGCGCCCGCCGTCCCTACAACTACGGCCGTCGTGGCCGCGGCACGCATCATGGGTCGTCCTCGTCTTCGCATCATATGATCCTCCTATAGTTTTCGATTGGCTCGGCATCGGCTCCACAGGGAAACGCTCCCGAAAGATGGTTCTCGATCCCTACGCCACGGCGAGCGCGGCGATGTCGGCCACCGCCTCTTCCACGACCTCATGCGGGATGCGCTCGAACATCACCAGCCGGCCATTCGCATCCAACATCGCCTGCTTCGTCTTCTTCGCCCACAGGTTCTCGATCAACATGATCCCCGCCGTGCTGTTGTCGGCGAGCTGCTCCCCAATCATGGCGATGTCGCTGTCCGTGATCATCTGGCTCACGTCAGCCTTCAGTGGGTCGAACATTGTGATGTCCGCGGCGTCCAGCTCACGCAGCTCCCGCACGATCACCTCGCCCTGATCCTTCATGATCACCACCAGGTCGATGATGCGGATGATCCCCTTGTCGACCAAATCAAACAGCTCGGGCAGGATCTCGCCCTTGAACCGATTGCCGGGGAACTCCAGTGCGATCAAATCGATGGGTCCGTAAGTCATTGGTTCTCTCCTTTCAAGATGAACATATTCAGCGGTTCAGGTCTTCAGCGGATGACGGGGACGCAAGCCGTTCGACCTTGAGCAGGGGAAACCCCATGTCGTAGAGCGCGTCCAGCACCCCCATCAGGGCGGCCTGATCGATCACCTCACCCGTCAGCGTCGTGACTGGCTGCTGGCTCGGCGCATGCCTCACGGTAATCGTCATACCTCCCAGCCGGTCAGCCCAGCTCGCGCTCAAACAGCCCCCGACGCGTATTCGGTAGCGGCTGGGTAGATCGTAGAGCAAACGTCTGCTGACTGGCTCCATTGTGACACCTCACCGACCCGGGTTTCTCAGCTTTTGAATGCAGCATACAGCGGTCCCGAGAGGGGCGCCAGACCCAAAAGGGTGTATTGAGTATGTAGGGTCCGCGAGAGAAAATCAGTCTTTCAGCAAGCCGAGACGGATCGCGTTGGCGACCGCCTCGCGCCGGCTGCCCACCTGGAGCTTCTGGTAAAGGTTGACCGCGTGTCGTTTGACCGTCTGAGGGGAGATGACTAACGCCTGTGCGATCTCCTTGTTGCTCAACCGCTGCGCCAGGAGCACGAGAATCTCGCGCTCGCGCTCGGTCAGAGGTTCGATCAGCTCCGGCGGTCCCGCGGGTGAAACCACCGATCCTTGTGCCACGCTTTGAGCCGCTTCCTGATTGAACGCAGCGGTTGTGTCTTCGCCGAATGCTTGCAGGATCCGGCCCGTGTAGTCAGGAGCGACGCCCGTGCGTCGCAGTCGGGCAAACAGCCCCGCCATCCGAGGCCCCAGGTCGGCGAAGAGACGAATAAAGCCGCCCGGCTCAGCCAGGGACACGGCCTGTTCCAGCAGCGCGAGCGCCGCCCGCTCGTCCCCCTCCGCGTCCTGAAGCAGTGCCTGCAGCGCCAGCACCTCGATCGTGAACCGCGTGTTGTGGGTGGTCGTCACGAAATCGTACAGCGGAGAGAGTGCTGCGGCGGCCCGCTGCCGGCTGGCAGGCGTGTTTTGAGCCAGGAGGATCTTGAGCGGCGTCAGTTGAGGGGCGTAAAAGAGCGCCATAACGGAAAGCGGCACATGGAAGTTGACCCCGTTCGCCCAAGAATTGGCAGCGCCCACATCGCCCTGCATCACAGCCAGTTCGGCGCGGAACGCCTCGGCCAGCGGCAGCAGCGACTCACAGTTCGTTTCTCTCAGGTAGCTGATGGCCCAGGTGACAGCATCACGCGCCTGGCCTGGTGAACCACGCGCCTGGTGGATCAATGCACGGATGAACGCGCTGTACAGGCAAGGTCGGGCATTGCCTGCATAGCGCAGCTCAAACGAGGCCGTGGCGTGCGTCTCAGCGGCAGCCAGCTCGTTGCGCTGATAGTAAGCGCAGCTCAGGAACTGGTGCGCCCACGCGAGCGACTGGCTCAGGTGTCGTGGCCGGACAACGTCCAGGAAATCGGCCGCGGTTTGAAGCATCGCCGGCAAGTCCCCGGCGATCCATTGGACGTAGCAGTTCATACCGCCGATGCGACCACGCACGACGCCGGCTTCCGCCGTGTCTTCCCGCCGGCCCTCGGCCAGCGTGGCATACGCGCGATCGAGGCTGCCCATTTTCTGGTAGCTAAGGGCCAGGTGCAGCCAGGCTACGCTGCGCACCAAATACCATTGCCGTGGCGTGACTTCGAGCGCCCGCTGTGTCTGCGTGATCAGTTCACCCGTATCTGTGGCCAACTGGTAATACAGCTTGGCGCGCAGCGCATCGACTTCGCCCATCAGGTGACGGGCGTGTTCCGGCTGATCCGGCATCTGTGTGATGAGACGTTCGGCCTGGTCAAGCGCATCGATGACGCATCCGACATCCAGCCGCGCCACGTCGGTGATCCAGGCTGACAGCAGGAGCAGATCCGGATAGGCCGCGATTGTCTCAGGCCGGAACATGCGCAGCCAGCGATCCAGCAGAAGCCACTGCTCGTCGTTCATCAGGGCCTGGCGATGCTCCGCCACCAGCCGGACAGCCGCCGGCGTGTCCTGGCCCGCCAGCGCATAGTGCAATGCCTCCTCAATGGATCCATTACGTGCGTACCACAGCGCTGGCCCGAAGGTGCAGGACCGCGATTTCATCAGCGCTGAATTGTTGCATCATCCTCGTTCGCAGAAGCTCCTGGAACAGATGGTGATAGCGGTACCATTGTCTTTGGGTGTCCAGCGCCGTGGTGAACATGCCGCTGTGCTCCAACCATTCCAGACAGGTCTGCGTCCGACAGTCGGCGCTGTCCTGGCCGATGACCTCCAGACACAGCGGCGCGCACAAACGATCAAGGATTGCTGTCTTCAGCAAGAAACTCTGGATGGCAGGCGGTACGTGCGATTGCACCTCACTAATCAGATAATCCATCACGAACTGGTTCTCGGCATGTAACCGGGCGATGTGAGCGTCGATCTCCCCGCTGTACCGGAGGGTCAGCGTCGCCAGGCGCAGCCCCGCGGCCCAGCCTTCCGTTTTTTCGACAAGGACGCCGATGGCCTCGTCTTTCAGGGGCGCTCCCAATGTCTGCTCCATAAATTTCGCAATCTCCGGCTCGGAGAAGCGAAGATCCTGGCCTCGGATCTCTGTGATCTGAGCACGCGCCCGAAGCAGCCCCAGGGGGATCGGCGGATCCTGCCGGGTAGCGATCACCAGGCGCATCCGTTTTGGCGGATGCTGCAACAGTGCCGAAATCAACTCGTCTACCGACTGCTCGCTGATGATGTGATAATCGTCCAATACCAGGACAAAGTCGCGTTCCAACTCATCAAGTTCATTGAGGAGGGTGCGGGCAATAACGGTCACGGGGGGCAGGTTGACACCAGACAGAAGCGCTTGGGTCGTCGCCAACGCGTCGGGGAAAATCGTGCGCACCGCGCCTAGGAAGTAGGCCAGGAACACGCCGAGATCGTTATCGTTTTCGTCCAAGGAGAGCCAGGCATGGGGGCGATCACTAGTCTCCAGCCAGGCGCTCAACAGCGTGCTCTTGCCAAAACCAGCCGGGGCGGCGACCAGGATCAACGGACGATCCCAGCCGCCATCCAGCCGTTCATTCAGGCTTGGGCGTTGAATCAGGTCTGCGACCAGGCGAGGCCGGTGGAACTTCGTGCGCAGCAAGACCTGTCGGTCAATACCGGTGCTCATGGGTCCTTTCGTCAGCTTGTTGCGCCTTTGCTATCGCAGCATACATCGAGTTAGACAGGTGAGCCGAACAAAGCTGCAAGTGTATTGTAGCAGGCACGATGCGCGGCCGCAACGTGGTTGGGGCAGCGGATCAGGAATACAGCAGCGCGGACGGCGGGGGCGCGGCCATCGACCACGAAACCGATTATCAGAGAGCCGACGACGAACGGCAACAGCGCCAGGAAGCCAATTCAGTCACTCCGATCCGCCAGAAACGCCTCGTCGGGGCGAGCGTGCCAGGCGTAGACGACCGACGAGCCGGCCAGTTTGTCTGCCCAATCGTGGTGCCGTTTGTTCACGATCACCCACAGGAAGCCCAGGCCGAGGGACAATGCGCAGATGAAGTAGCCGATCACCCGCCGGAGGGAACGCCAGAACCCCAGGCGCGCACCGCCCGGGCCGACCACGCGCAGCCCCATGACGATCTTGCCGACCGTCCCGCCGATGAACATCCACCCGAAGATCCAGTAGACGCAAGCGATCAGGGGACCCATCATGCCCCACGCCACAATTCGTAACGTGCCGAACCCGTTTGTGCCCAACAAGGACTGGAACAGGCGATCAAGGTTGAACATCGAAATAGTCGCTTTGACGAACACCCAACCTATAATCACAGCGATAATGAGCGCGAACACGTCGATCGAAAAGGCCAGCACCCGGCTCGCGATCCCTGCATACGCGCCGCCGAGGTAGGGCCGGCCGGCCATCTCCTTCGGCTCAGGCTTCTTGTCCCGGATAGTCACGGCAAAATCCGGCGTCGCGATGTTGGGCTTGGGCCGCCCGCGCAACCTCGCCCACGCCCTGTCCACGCCCAGATCCAGCGAGACAGCGTGCTCGCGCACCTCCTTGATCATCTCACCGGCGATGCCTGTACCTTGCGCGGCGACGATCTCCTGGACGAGCGCCTGGACGTGGGGTTCCACGGTCACGATCTCCACGGTACCCTGAGCGGCGCGATCCAGCGAAACGACGGCGACGGCGCGGCTCCCGCTGTCCAGCTCCCTGCCCGCCTCCACCCAGCGGTCGATCCGTTGGTTCCCGGCTTCCGTCACGCGATCGATCCCGTAGCGCAACGGCCTGAACAGGAAGATGTTGTCCAGCGGCCAGCGCGCGGCCTCAACCGCCAGCTCGCCGGTCTGCAAAGCGAACCGCGTCGCCCGTACGGCCTGTGCGCTGGCGGTCGAGGCCAGGCCCATCAGCGGCAAGACGCGTACGATCGATCTCCGGCCGGCCGTAGGTCGCGTCCCATTCGGACTGCGGCAGCAGCGCACCTTGTGGGGCATCCTTGGTGCGTTGATCCAGCGCCTGCGTCTCGGTGGGCACGTTGCGATCCACCCAACCATCGAGGGCATCGAGAGCCATCAGCAGGCTGCCCAGGGCCAGGTTGCTGACCGCCGTCACGCGGTCCGGCTTCCCGGAGGGGGGCGAAACAACATCGCCGGGAGGCGGCGAGATTTCGTAGTCGGCGCCTGCCGGACTGTCTGTTGGAGTGTTTGCGATTGTCTCTGTCATCTTTCAGAACCTCCGGTTATCTCCCCTCGTAGGGGAACCCAAGCTCGGCCACCTTAACGCCTGAAGAGCGAACGCAGTATCGAGACGATCAGCCAGAACGCCACAACGGAGACGAACATGAAACCGATCACGATCAGCCAGGTGACCACGTTCCACGGCCAGCTTGCCAAATCCAGCGCAGGCAGCAGGAGCGCCAGGGCGATCACCATGGCGCCGACCAGGATGGCCATGACGGTGCGGTTGGTTGAACTGCTGGACTCACGCGTGGCCTCATGCATCTCGGGCACCTGCACGCGCAACTCCAGGTCGCTGCCCTCCAGCCGGCCCATCACCCGGGTGGCCTGGCGCGGGAACAGGCTCGCAAGCGTGACCCAGCCCATGGCCTGCCGGAAGATGCCCGGCGCCCAGCTTTGGGGGAGCGCTTCCCTGACCAGGAAGCGCTGCACCTGCGGCGCCGAGGCGGCGAACACGTCGAAATCCGGCGACAACGCCTTGCCGACCCCTTCCATCGTCACCAGCGTCTTGATCAAGAGCCAGTAATCGGACGGCACCTGCAGCTTGTACTCGTAGATGATGGGCTGAACCCCGTTCAGCACCTCGCTCGCCACGATCTCTTTCAGCGGCAGCCCGGAAAACTTACGGAGCAGCCGGCGCAGCTCCCGCGTCAGCCCAACCTGATCCGTTTGCGGGCCGGCAATGCCCATACGGAGGAGCTGGTCGGCGGCCCCCTCAGCGTCGAAACCGATAACCGAGGACCAGAGACGTATGAGTTGAGCACGGTCGGTGCGATCCAGCGTCCCGACGAGGCCGAAGTCGATCAGCCCGATCACCTCGCCGGGCAGGATCAGCAGGTTGCCCGGATGCGGATCGGCATGGAAGAAGCCGTCGCCCAACACCTCTTTGATAATGCCTTTGGCGGCGTTCATGGCGATGCGATCGCGGTCATAGCCTGCCGCAATCAGCGCGGGATAGTCGTTGATCTTGATGCCGCGGATGCGTTCCTGGACCTCGACGCGCCGGGTGGTGTACTCCCAGTAGATCTTGGGCGCGTAGATGTACTTTTCTTTGGCGAAGTTGGCCCGGAAGCGGTCGGCATTGCGCGCCTCGCCCCGGTAGTCCAGCTCGTTGCGCAACGATTCGGAGAACTCCCGGACGATCCCCACCGGATCCATGGCCGCCGCGGACGGCATGCGTTCCTGCGCCAGCCGGGCCAGGTCCGCCAGGATCCCCAGGTCGGTGTCGATGGTCTTCTCGATGTTGGGGCGCTGGACCTTGATGATCACCTCGGTCCGGTCGGGCAGCAAAGCCGCGTACACCTGACCCAGGGAAGCCGAGGCAATCGGGGTAGGATCCACGACAAGGAACAGTTCGGCGAGAGGGCGGCCCAACTCCGCCTCGATGGCGGCCTGGATCTCCTCCCAGGGCGCCGGCGGGATATTATCCTGCAGGCCAGCCAGCTCATTGATGAACTCGGGCGGAAACATATCCGGCCGGGTGCTGGCGATCTGACCGAACTTGATGAAGGTTGGCCCCAGTTCCTCGATTGCCTCCCGCAGGTGTACCGCAGCCGTCTTGCGGGTGACAGGTTCATCAGAGACCGCCGCGAGACGTTGCCGGAAGTCCAGAGCCTGGTCGAGGCCAAGCTGGGCGACGATCGCGCCGAACCCGTGCCTCACCAGCACTTCGGCGATTCTGCTATAGCGCTTGAGATAGCGCGGGCGGAACCTCAACATGGCGTGGTCTCAACCTCCCTGTGTGAGAAGATTGTAGCATCCGGTGACGCCGCACGCAAATCCTCTCGTATCACCGGCAGGGTCATTCAATTCTCCATTATAGTCATGCTGAGCGGGTTTGCGACGCAATCCGCGTTGCAGCAAAACGCCAGCGAAGCATCTCGCGCACCGGAACGAGACCCTTCGCTATTTGTTCGGAGCGTCAATGTCTCTTCGTTGAATTCGCTCAGGGTGACAATCTCTGAGAATGGAATGACCCTGTATCACCGGGGGGCGGTGCAGAGTCTTGCATGAAAGGCTGTCGTTCTGAGCGAATTGACAGCGAAATTCTCGCCGCGGCGAACGACCAGCGAAGAATCTCTCGGGCTTGGCTCGCCGCAGCCAGAGCGAGATGCTTCGCTGGTCTTGGGTTGTACCGTACCTTGCGTGGTTGACTCGCTGCTCATGAAGTACCTGACCGAGATGGTTCGCTGGCGATTCGCCGCAACGCATCCTGTGTCGCAGACCCGCTCACCATGACAAGCAGAACTTCATTTGACTACCCGCATGCTGCCCGCGCGGCTTGGCAGCACTCAGCATGACAGACGGGGTGCCTGGTGCAAAACTTGAACCGCACCCCGTATCACCGGCCCAAGCGTACCGTCTGCTGGTCTGATAGTTGGGATTGCCATTTGCTGTGCAGTCCTTGTGGTGCTATAGTGCGCCAATTCGACGGGCAGCGGAGAGCGATGATATGACCAGACAACGGTTCTCAAACCTGGATACCTTGATGTTGCGCATGGACAACCCTGCAGACCCGGTCGTCGTCACGGGGATGCTGGTTCTGGGGGCGCCGATTGATTTGGAGCAGCTCAAGGCGACCGTCGCAACCCGCATCCTGCGATTTGACCGCTTTCGACAGCGAGTGATCCCATCGCGGCTACCCTGGAGGACTCCCTACTGGAAAAACGATATGGGTGTTGATCTCGACTACCACGTGCAGAGAGTCACCCTGCCTTCGCCCGGCGATCAGGTTGCTCTGCAGCGGACCGTCAGCGTGCTGGCTGGCCTCCCCCTCGACATGGACCAGCCGCCCTGGCAGATGCACCTGGTCGAAACGTATGGCTCCGGTAGCGCCCTCATTTGCCGGACGCATCATAGCCTGGCCGATGGCGTGGCGCTGGTGCATGTGATCCTGTCGCTGGCCGACGCCGGTGCAGCGGATCCCCCCTCCGTCCCGGAGCAAGAGGACCCACCGCGTGGACCCGATGTGATCCAACGCCCGCAGGGCCGGACCCGACGCCGGCCCGTAAGAAGGTTGATGCGCAGGGGTCTGTGGACCCTCGACCAGATCCGGCGCGTCCCCGAGCTGGCCCGGTTGGCCCGAGACGCGGCGGCTGTTGCGGGCGATCTCGTACTATCACCGCCGGATGCCGATACGGCTCTCCGGGGTATGCCCAGTCTGCCCAAGAGCACTGCCTGGTCGGAGCCAGTCCCGCTGGAGGAGATCAAGACCATTGGACGGCGGCTGGGCGGAACGGTCAACGACGTGCTGCTCACAGCCTTGGCGGGTACGCTGCAGCGCTATCTGCAGGTTCGGCAGGACCTCCCGGATGACGCCAGTCTTCATGCAGTCATACCCATCAACCGGCGCCCGGCGGGCGCCGAGATGGAACTAGGCAATCGAATCACGGCCGTTTTTCTCCCTCTGCCCGTAGACATCGCGGATCCCACAGAGCGCCTCGCTGAACTCAAACGGAACATGGATGGACTCAAAGACTCGCTGCAACCAGCGGTGGTGCTTGCGGGCCTGGAGATCGTAAGCCGGGCCCCATCAACTGCGCTGGCGTTGGCGTTGGGTTACTTGAGCTCCAAGGCGACAGTTATCGTGACGAACGTGAAAGGCCCACAGGAGCGGCTCTACCTGCTCGGCGCCCCGGTCGAGGAGATGATGGCTTGGATACCGCGGTATGGCGGTATCGGAGTAGGGATTACTATCCTTAGCTATGCCGGTCAGGTGCGGTTGGGCGTTATCTCGGACAATGACATCGTGCCTGATCCGGAAAACATCATCGCCGGGTTCCGTGACGAAGTCGACACCTTGCTGGCGCTGGCGCAGGAGGCAAAGCGGCCTTCCTCGATGAAGGAGCTATTGGACCGGTTGAACGCTGCCCTCGTCTCCTTGGACGACCTCGTCTCCAGCAGGGCTGAGGAACACGGGTCCCCGTGAGCTGCCGTCCAATCGCGACCGGATGAACGCGGCGATTTGAGCGTTTGCCTGGCGTGCCTCCGGCAAGACGGCCGCGAAGATATGAAAGACGTGAAACATGCCCGGCCACACCACCGTCTGGACGTCCACGCCGGCGGCGGCTGCACGCTCCCCGAAGCCCACGACACCATCAAACAGCGCCTCATGGTCGCCCACGTGCAGCAGTAACGGCGGCAGTCCGTGAAGATCGGCGTAGAGCGGCGAAATCAGCGGGTCGCGCGGATCGTGGCCCGCGGTATAGCCCTGCAACAACACGGTCGCGTCCGAACCGAGATCGGAGAAAAACGGGTCGAGATGGGCGCGAGCGGTATAGGACTCCCCGCTGAAGGTGAGGTCGGTTGCCGGAGAGATGGCGACGGCGCCTGCCGGCAGCGGCTTGCCGGCATCGCGGAGCGCGATAAGCAGGGCCAGGGTGAGATTCCCACCGGCGGAATCGCCCGCCACGACGATCTTATCCGGTGCGATGCCGCCCCGCAGCGAGCTGCGCCGCAGCAACCATTCGTACGCGGCCATGCAATCATCCAACCCCGCGGGGAACGGGTGCTCCGGCGCGAGCCGATAGTCGATCGACAGGGTGCGCACTCCGCTGGCACACGCCAGCCCGGCCACGAGCGGGCGATGGGTAGTGGTGGAGCCCATAAACCAGGCGCCACCGTGGATGTACAGCAGCGCCCGATCCTGTGGCGCTTCCTTCGGGACCAGCCATTCCCCAGGCACCGAGTCAGCGGCGACGGGAAGGACCCGGACCCGGCGCGGGGGCGGCGCTTTGCTCGCCAACCGCTCGATCCGCATGCGGAGCTTGACGGGATCAATCTTTTCGCCGCTGAAAAACTTCTGCCGCCCGAGCCAGGAAGCCAGGGTGCGGCTTTGAATGCTTGCCATACTTCACCGATTCCAGGCGCCGGCCAGGTCTGACGCCTGATGAAGGCCAAGCTGAATGACGGTCATATGTTGCCCTCGCCTTCAGAGTCGGGATCAGAAGAACAGCAGGACCACCACCCCAATCAGGGCTGCGTACGACAAGGGATAGGCCCAGTCCAGCACGTTGTCGATGCGATCAGCGCGTTCGTTCTTCCCTTGATTCTCCAGCCGTTTCAAGTACACGTTGTAGAGCAGCACCAGAACATTCACCACAAAAGTCACGCCCATGATCGCATCAAGGAAGGTGATGTAGCCGAGGCGCGGGTAGTTGCCGGCCAGGCTCCAACTGAACGCGATGAAGAGCAGGATATTGGCGGCCGCGGCCTCAATGCGCCGGGTATAGTCGCGCAGGAAGAAGGTGAACCATGAGATCAGGATGATCAAGAAGATCGGCAGGAACACCTGGAGAAAGTAGTAGTTCAGATGGCGCGGCGCGCTCGAAACTGAAAGTCAGACGTGACACCGGCGTGTCCGCGGCGCTGGGCATCACGGTGCTCGCGGTGGCCGTGAAGTCAGAAAGGATAAACTCGTCTTCGCCATGCGCCGGGTCGATTTCGCTGTAGCCGGGCAGTGCGGTCATCGTATAAGCAGAAGTCGGATACAAGAGATCGAGATAGATCGGAAAAGTCTGGGTGTCAAAGGGGTACTGCTGGAAGTCAAAGTCAGCCTGGAAGGTGGTGTTGAAGCTTTCCGCATAGCGCGCGCTTCCATTGGGCCAGATCGCCGCCGCCCGGCTCTGGGTCCAACGGTTTCCCAGTTGGTTGAAAAACGTGAAAGCCGGCCACCGGCTCCCCACATCGGCCAGGAAACGATCAACCTCCTTGTCGGAGTAAAGCTTCACGGAGCAGTTGCAGGAGTCCGGGCTGAAGGCCAGCCGCGGGTCCGTCCAGTCCATCCGCAGGCTCGCCAACACGGTGTAGTTCTCGTTGGGCGAATCCACTTCGCTGATGCGCAAGAGCTTGAGGCCGGCCTTGACCTCGATCGGAGCGGCGAGAACTTTGTCGCCTTGCGGCTGCGCCTGCCCGGTCAGGACTTCCGGCGCGTTCACCCCGACCAGCACCCGGTAATCGCCCTCAGTTTGGGTGCCATCCGGCAGCGCAGCGGCCCGCACTTCAAGCGCATAGCCGGCGGCGGCCTCCGTCATCGTGTACTGCAACGTCGCGTGGGGTTTCTGGCCGTCCAGGTTGCCGGCTTCCAGCGGTTTGCCGCCGTAATCGCGCAGAATAACCGTCGGGATCAGGTTCCCTGAAGTCGCTTCGACGTACGCCGTGAGGGTTGAGCCGGCGTCGATGTCGACGAGCTCAAGGTTCACCGCGGGCGCAGCAGCCGTCAGGGTTCCTGAAGCTTCCTCAACGGAGGGGGAGAGGCCCCAGGCGCCGGGAATCCGTTCGGCGATGGGCGCCCCGACTGGCTCGGCCCCGGCCTGTGCCTCCGGCGCGTTGAGGCCGAGGCGCAGCGCATAGTCGCCGGATGTGGCGCGGCCGAGGGCGGAAAGCGAGGCGCCGGCAACCAGCGCATAGTCGCCGTCTGCGGGAACGGTGTACTCCAGGGCGGCCGCATACCCATCGCCGCTGTCGTCATCCCAAGCCAGGAAGTACTGATTTCGCAGATCATTCAGGGCCAGGGCTACGTCCTCATTCCCTGCCACGAGGCGCTGGACGTCCGCCTGGTAACGCGTCATGGTCTCCGCGAGGGGCACCGTGGCGTCCACGATCCCGATCGCGGGATCCAGGTTGCCGGAGGTCGCCCGCATCGAGACGGTGAGCCTGTCCCCGGACCGCAGGTCTTTCAGAAGGTAAGCGTGGGTCGCACCGGCGCGCAATCGATCCGTGATCCGCTGGACGCGCGCAGGCTGTTCCTGCGCGGCAGAGGGGCTCGCCTGGCTGAGCAGAATGCTCACCAGGATGACTCCCACACTGAGGAAAAGCAAGGATGGCAGAGAACGCGGCTTCATGGTTGCTCCCTGGAAGGACCCAAACAGCGCGCTGACAGGATGGCTGCATTGTAGCACATCAGGAATGCATTGTCACGTCCGCGTGTTTTTACTCTGATTCCGGGTTAGATTTGGCCGGCACATCCGGCGCGGCAGGGGTGCGCTGCGTCACCGCATTCGCCTGGATAGGCGGCGCCGCCGCTGGCTCGCGGCGTCCGCCCAGCCGTCTGGCCGTCGGGATCAAGATCAGCGGCAGGACGATGGAGGCCACCAGCACGTATGGGAGCGTCATCGTGCCCGGGAAGTTCAAGCTCGTGACCAGGATGGCGGCGGCGACGTTGCGCTGCGCCGTGCCCAGCCCCAGCACGCTGCGGACAGCCGGATCGCGTCCCCCAAGCAGCATGCCGATCAACAGCGAGCCGGCCACAAACAGCAACAAGGCCAGGAAGCCGAACGAGCCGATCAGGTCGATGATGTTGGAGAGGTTCAGCCCCAACCCGGTCACCAGCATGATGAGCAGCGCGATGCCGGAGGCCTTATTCATCACCGGCGCCCACTGCCCCGCGCCCTCGGGCGAGTGCGAGCGGTACATCAGCCCGAGCACGATGGGGATGAGCATCGTCACGATCAACGACTTGGCGATGTCCCAGGCATTCACCTCAACGCCCGGCAGCAGCAGCGGCAGGACGAGGGGCACGTAGAAGATCGTCACGATCATCAGCAGGAACATCAGCCCGACGCCCAGGGAGAGATTCCCCTTTGCGGCCGCCACCTCCTTGACCAGGAAGGGCGCGCCCGCGGTCGTCGCCAGCACGATGAGGCCGATCTGCAACGACTGATCAAGCGGGAGCACCCGGTTGATCACAAAGGCGAGCAGCGGCACCAGCACGAAGTTCGCCAGCAGCGCCAGGATCACCAGGCGCACGTTTTTCAGGGGTTGGAGGATCTGAGCCACGGTCAGGCTCAACCCCGTCCCCAGCATGCTGGCGACGACAAAGGTTAAACCGCACAACGCAGCAATGGCGGAAAGGAACGTTTCGAGTGTCATGGATAATCTCCTGGATGTGTGTAAGGGTTTATCTTGCAGGAGTTACGCACTTCGGCATTGCTCAGAGGTGACGATCGCAGCGAGTCATCAATGCGTGCGTATGCGGCTCGCCTGGCGCCAGCGCATCCCGACCAGGGGGAAGACCAACAACAGAATAGCTTGCATAAGATACAGGCCGACCGCGATAAACGGCATGAATAGTGCCATCACAACTGCATGGAATTCACACCGATCGAGATCCAACGCTGCCTGGTGATTCGCCGTAGGGTTTCATCCGCGATGTCGTCCGCCACCAGGGATGGTTCGCGGGCAATGTAGCGGATGAGCAGAGTGAGCGTCAGGGAAGCAAGGAGAAAGTCAACGCCATAAAAGAACACGGCAGCACGAACTTCCGGTGTGGACAGGTGCGTGACCATAAGCCTGGTCGCGAAAGGGAGGAGCGCCACGAACAGCAACAGCAGCAGGTTCGCGGCATTGGCGACGGTGTCCCCGCGTTTCATGAGCCGGGTCAGCCCGGCGTGGGTCAGCCAGATGCCGCCGATGAAGGCAAAACTCATAATGTAACCCAGGAAATCGGGCCACGCTTCCAGCAAGGCGGGGACCAGCGGGACGTTTGCAGGCGGAACAGGGAGCTCCAGAACCAGCAGCGTGATCGCGATGGCGAAGACGCCATCGGAAAACGCGCTGAACCGGTCAAGCGTAGGGTAGAAGCCCGCCACTGCCGGTTCGTCGCCGTTGCCTTTGGGAAGTGTCTGCTTGTCGTTGTGCATGGTTACTCTCATGGCAGATGAAGGATGCGCTATGCTTCACGCCGATGGGCTAAGATCAGTCTCGATATGGCGGACGGCAGCATCCACGGTTGAAAACAGGTGATCCGCGCCGACCACGCCGAGCAAACCGGTTTTTGCGCTAAACTCAAGAACTCGATCCTGCACCTCGGCAAAATAGGTCGCGATGCCTTGATTGTGCAGACGCTTGATGAGGCTCTTTAGCATGTTGGAACTGGTAATGTCCAGGGTATCCTGCACCGCGGCGTCAAAGAGTACGACGGTCACCGGCTGGTCTGACGCTTTGATCATGTCCATGATCTTGTCGCGGACGGTCAGCGCATTGGCATAATAAATCGGCGCGTCAAGCCGCACGATGATTGCGCCAGGTATGCGCACATTCTCGGGATGGCGGGCGATGTCCGAGTAGGCGCCGTCATCGTCCGGGACTTTGCCCAATTCCGACAGATGCGCACGGCTGGAGCGGAGGATGATCACCAGCAGCGCACTCCCCAGCCCGATGAGCATGCCTTGCAGTACATCGATGAAGATCACGCCGGCAAACGTCAGCAGTCCTAGCGCAAATTCCGGGCGCGACACCAACCGGGCAGTGTGCAACTTGCGCGACGCGACAATGTGCCACAAGGCATGCAAGATCAGGGCCGCCAGGATCGTTTCGGGCAAGTTCGTGAAGAGCGGGGTGAGGAACAATAGCGTCAGTATCACAGCGCCCCAGGCGACGAGGCTTGAGACCTGCGAGCGACCACCGGCTCCATCGTTCACGGCCGAAGGCGCCATACTGCCGCCCGCGATCTGCCCGCCGAATAAACTACTGGCCAGGTTGATGACGGCGAAGGCATTCAGTTCTTTGTTCGGAGCAATTTCATAGTCATGCTTATCGGCGTATTCATGGGCCACGCCAAGCGACTGGCTGAAGGCGACGAGCAAAACCCCGATCGCCGGGCCGATCATGAGCGGCAGCGCCGCGAGAGGCACAGCGGGCAAGCTAAAAGACGGCAGACCCTGCGGCAGTACCCCGACGACCTCTACTCCGTAGTTGGCGTTCAGGCTGAGAACCGAGCTAAGGATGATCGAGCCGAACAGAACAATCAGCCCTGCTGGTATTTTTTTGTTCCAGCGTGGTACTAAAATCAGCACAGCCAACGCACCTGCCCCTACGGCAAAGGTAACCCAATTGGCATCAGGCAGCTCACGCAGAATACCAAAGAACTTCTGCACCGTATTGCCTGCGGGTTTCGCCACACCGAAGAGCTTGTTGAGCTGCCCGACCATGACATACACTGCCAGACCTGTCACAAACCCATCCAGTACCGGTTTGGAAAGAAACTGCGTGATGAAACCAAGTCGCGCCAGCCCGGCGATCAGAAAAACCACGCCAACCACCAGGGTAAAGGCAATGGCATACTGCTGGTACACAGCGGGATCGATATTCGCCGTGTTGGTGACGATTCCGACCGTAACCATCACCGCGGTCACCGTTGATGCGATCAAGGCTGCCGTGGCCGAAGTGGGCTGAACAAAGAGCTGCCGCGAGGTCCCCAGCACGGCGTACAGGAGCAGCGAAACTACCAGGGTGTAGAGACCGAACTGGGGCGGCAGGCCAGCAACCCCCGCGTATGCCATCGCTTCGGGTACGATCAGACCCCAGACGGTTAGTCCCGCGATAGCGTCCGCGGTCAGCCAACTGCGATCGTAAGCCGGCAACCAGGACAAGATTGGAATAGTGCGTTTAAGCCAGGAAGTTTCCATGAAGAATGCTCCTCTTGTCAGTACTTGCGCCGATCAACTTGGAAACGATCTAGGAAGGCAATCGCGTTGACGCAGAGGTGCGCAGAGGAATAGAGCCACTCCCTCGCCGCATTTCTCTGCGCACCTGTGCTTCTCTCCGCCGAGCGCAGCTTTACGTCAGACTTTGGCCGTACGGTGGTTCTGCTTCCTGCCGCTGATGGTGTGGCTGCTCATGGGAGGAATCCCTTAGCCAAATCACAGGTCCAGGGTCTTGCTGAGTATTTCCAGCTCTCCCTCAGAAGGAAGCCAGACCAACGCTGGATCGAGATCATAGGTCCAGGGAGCGGAGTTCTTCCAGCCGTTCCGCATCCGCTTGCCATAATAGACGCTCTCGGGATCTTCTACTTTATCCCCTTCAAAACCATCAATGACGTTGTGCAACTTCGTAAAGCCAGCCTTGGCCAGCGTATTGATTGCCCTGGCGCTGCGATCGCCGGACCGGCACATGACCAGGATCGTGTCATCCGGCTTGCAGCGTTCTTTCACATGCGCGATGAAATCGGTATTGATCGCAATCGCATAATTTCCCTTGTTGGCGTCCCAATTGTAGGTGGGGAAGGCCAGGGGAACGTTTGCCGCCATCTTCGCATGGCCGATCAAGACGTACTCTTCGAAGGTTCGCACGTCGAGCACCTTGATCCGTTCGGGATCGGCCTGCCACATCTCGTACGCTTCCCGGGCGGTGACATACAAGCCCAGGCTAGTCACTTTTCCTTCACGCACCTGGTGGCTGGAATGCGGGGTGGATATTTCAACAGTGTTCATCTGAAGTCTCCTCCATAAGGGTGGTTCCTATCGGTCGGGCGCCAAACAGCAACCCGGTGATGTTCGGCGCCCATCTTCAACTTGACTTCAGCCCGACTATCCGAGCCGCACGCCTTCCGTATGGAGCCCGCGTCCCTCAGAAAGCTTGCTCCAGCTCGTTCGCTGCCATTCTTCTTCGAGCCATTCCCTCACTCCCTGCTCCAGGAACTCCGGCGCCGCCCACTTATACACATCGAAGTCGTTCTTGATGTAGCCGTGGCTCAACATGAAATCCTTGCCGATCTTGATGGCTTCCATGTTCTGCGCGTTCAGGCTCGGCACCATGTCGACGTTCTTGATGCCCTCGTATGTATCCTCAGGGTCCCGGTAGAAGGTCTGCTTGTTCAGGATCACTGCCGCGGCGCGCTTGTGTTCGTTCGCCCAGCGGCCGACCTTGACCATGGCCTTCATGTAGGCGACGACGAGCTCAGGGTGTTCCTTGGCCATTTCCGTCGGTGCAGGTGATGACAGCAGGTGTATTGGCAACCTGGATGGTCCAGTCCGGGTATCTGGACAGGTCCTCGATCATCTTGATCTTGCCGGTCGCCTCCTGCAGATGCTGGAAGACCTTGCTCTGGGTGTAGATGGCATCGACGGTGCCCTCCAGCAGCGCCGTCTCCAGTGGGCGGAAGGCCAGATCATGTTTGTGATCACGGCGCATCCACAGCTCCGATGGGTTGTTCATGGGCACTTGCAGCATCTCAGGCTTGTCGTACCAGTCGTCCGGGTAGGGGAATTCCACGAGCTCGATATCGTCCATTGTCATGCCATTGATCTTGAGCATGTTATCGATGCCCATGTGTTCCTGGACGCGCCACCAGTCATTCTTGATCGTGTTTAGACTCTTCGAGATGCCGACCTTCTTGCCTTTCAAATCGGTCATTCTGAAAAGGTCGTCGCGGGCGCGCACGGCCATGCAGCCGCCTTCGTACACCCATGTTGCGCCCAACAGCACGGTGCGGCGGAGATCAGCGTGTACCTGGATCGGCGGGTAGAGGCCGCCGAAGCGGATCAGGTTGTCGAGGTTGTGGATGTAGTGAGGATAGAAGTTGTTCAAGTTGTTGGAGCGGAAGTAGGCGTACTCGACGCCGATCTTCTTGAACTCCTCGCGGCACCACCCCAACTCCTGGTCGACGTTGTTGGCGGATACCATCGGGCAGTTGGTGAACCACACCTCTTTCCAGTTCAAGGGTACGGTGGTGGAAACTCTTTCTGTAGACATGGTCAGTTCCTTTCTTCATTCGGTTGCTCATCATCGGGCCGGCGGTGATGGCACACCTGCGATGCGATTTAGACGGACGGGTTCTTATCCTCTTCCGCCTCGAGCATAGCGACCTCTTGATCTGTAGGTTCCTGCCCTTCGATGCCGAGTTCGCTCATGGCTGTATCGAGTTGTTCTTCCGAAAGATCCTCAGCCTTCATTCCAGTGTGCTGTTCGACCTGCTGTACCTCACTCTGGGTCATCTTGGTCGCACTTGTCCCAACGGCAAGTATCACTGCACCCCCGACGACCATTCGTCTGCGCATTCGTCTGCGCATTACGCGCCGCCTGCGCATCACGCCTCTTCGTCCTGGGCCGCCTATTCCTCGTCTTCGCATGATTTGTCTCCTTTCTTTCAGGCTCGTAACACCTGAGTACTGCATGCTGCCCTGATCTTGCCCGCTACGCAAAGGGCTGCTCCTTGAGAGGCAGAACATCTGTCAGCCCCGCGTGTTCTCGGGTTGTTAATGAGGTTGCTGTTTGGATCTCTCCTTTCCAGAAGCGTCATCAGGCGGACAAGCGCTCCACCGAAAGCACCGGCAGATGCAGCTCGTAGAGCGTGTTGAACACCCCGGCCAGGGCGGCCTGATCAGACAGCTCGCCCAACAAAGTGGTCACAGTTGGCTCGGCATCCGATGAACGCTCCGTGATGGTCATGCCTTCGAGGCGATCGCACCATCTCGCGGGGATGCGGCCCAGCACGCCAATTCGGTACGTCGCCGGGCGATCAAACCCAGAACGGCTCGGAGATAACACAGCTTTCATGCTGCCAGTGTAGCGCGAACAGTGGAGGAACGCTACCACCCAAGGGTGTAAATAAGGTGTAGGAGGATCAACCAGGGGAAAAGGAGATCAGCGAGGAGGGAGGATTTCGAGGGCTTCGGCCTGGATCACAGCGTCCCAACGCTTGTTGACGCCGAGCTTGCCGTAGAGGTTGACGAGGTGGCGCTTCACGGTCGTTGGGGATAGGCACAGCAGGCGGGCAATCTCCTTGTTGCTCAAACGCTCACGCAACAGCGCCAGGACCTCCAGCTCGCGTTCGGTGAGGGGTTCCACGAGCCTGGCGTTGGCAGCGTGAATCCGCGAACCGGCATCACTGGTTTCGCCCTGCTTGCGAGGCTCAGGGAACGCGGCCAGGATGCGGCGCACGGTCTCGGCGGCAAAGCCTTGCCCGACGAGGCGGCGCAACAGGGTCTGCATGGGCGGCCCCAGATCAACGAAAGCCCGGATGATGCCGCCGGGCCGCGCGAGTTCCACCGCCTGCTGCAACGCGGCGAGTGCGTCAACAGCCTTCCCTTGCGCCTCGAGCGCCAGGGCGCGCAGGGCCAAGATCTCGACTTGGAAGCGGGTGCTGTAGCTGCGTTGGGCAATCTCATTCAGCGCATCCAGAATGTCCAGCGCCGACGCCACATCCGCGTCCGTGCCTCTTGCTAGAAGAATCTGGGCCTTCGCCAGGTGCGGGTCCTGCAGCCAGTTCACCAACCGGTCCGGCGCCGAGGTTGCATGGGCATCTGCCCAGCGGAAGGCCCTTTCCCAGTCCCCCTGGAAATATGCCAGTCGTGCAAGCAGCGAACGCGCATCATCGCCTTCCTGACCCAGGCGCTCCAAATCAAGTTGGCTGAGCAGCTCCATGATCGGCCAGGCCGCGGAGATTTCTGCCCTGGCCAGATGCACTCGCGCCAGACCGATCATGCCATTGCGTGCAGCCTGCGCATGGACAACGTAGCGTTTGTCGACGAGCCACTCGAAATGCGGCCTGGCGGCGTCCAGTTCATTCCAGCAGTAATGCACTACGCCGAGAAAGTAGTGCGCGAACCCCTGGCGTATCAGCAACCGGCCCGGCGACGCCTGGTCAAGCATCACTTGCGCCATCTGCCTTGCCTGCTCAAGGTGGCCGGTCTCAAGGGCGTTGAAACACACAGCGTAAAGGAGGCGCGCTGCATAAGCATCCGTTTTCGAGGGCAGAGACTCGTACTTGTCGAGCAGCATGCGTTGAGCAGCGTCGTCACGGCCGCTGGCCCGCATGCTCATAGCCCAGTAGAGCAGAGCGCCGCCGCGCCCATAGGCCCACCCTTCAGGCAGAAGCGCAAGCGCCTCTCCGCAGCAGGCGATAGCGCGGGCTGCCTGGCCTTGGGTAAACGCCTCCTGACCCCGCAAGACGGCGACCAACCCGCGCAGCACCGGTAGATCATGCGGGTCGTCTGAGTACCGCGCGGCCTCGCCAGAGCGTGGTGCGGGCTCGGCCCCTTCGTCCAGCAGCGCCTCGATCTGCCCGAGCAGCTTCCACACGGCGGGGAGCTGCCAGGCGAACTGCAATGCGAAGGCCCTTATTATCAAAAGCCAGGGCCGGCGCTGGACGAAATCTTCCGGCAGCAGGTTCAGCCAGCGGTCTAGTGTCGCTCGATCCTCCCGGTTGAGCGCATCGCAAAGCCCCTCTGCCATCAGTTGGGCGGCCATGTCGAGGTCGTCCGACGGCCAAAGCATGGCGCAGGGCTTCGTCGATCAAACCCTGTCCCGCGAACCAGGCTGCGGCCCTGCGGTGAAGCTCGATCACCTCCTCCGCACCCACATCGGCCAGCAATCTGCGCTGGAGCAGTTCCTGGAACAGATGGTGATAGCGGTACCAATGCCGCTCGTTGTCCAGGGGAATCACAAAGAGGTTGTTGCGTTCCAGCCACGCAATGCAGGTCTGGACGTCGCAGGACGGTTCGTCGCTGGCAGCGGCGCCGCCCAGGACGCATACGCACAGATCGACGCAGAACCGATCCAGGATCGAGGTCACCAGTAGAAATCTCAGCATCGCTGGCGTCTGGGCGAACACGACTTCGTTCACCAGATAGTCGGCAATCTCGACACTGGTGCCCGACAGGCCGGCCAGCTTAGTTTCCGCGTCCGCTCCAGAGGCCAGCGACAGGGTCACCAGGCGCAGGCCGGCGATCCAGCCCTCCAAACGCTGATCGAGCAAGGCCACAGCCGATGGGCTGAGCGGCGCCGCCAGCACCTTCCCTAAAAACGCAGCCGCTTCCTCCGGCGTGAAACGCAAATCGCGCGTACGTATCTCAGCGACCTGGCCTTTGGCGCGCAGGTTCGCCAGCGGCAGGGGAGGATTGCTCCGCGAAATCAGCACCAGGTGCAGGCGCTGCGGCCAGTGGCGTAGCAGCTCGCTCAGAAAATCGTGCGTGGCTTCGCCTCGTATGGCGTGGTAGTTATCCAACACCAGGACGACACGCGCCGGCAGTCGCTCGATCTCGTTGCTGAGTGCGATCACGAGCTGCGCCTGGGTTGTCGGGCTGGGCGCGCCAAGCAAAGCGAGGGTTTCGGGGCATGATTCGGGAAAGACCGTGCGAATCGCCGCAACGAGGTAACGCAGGAAAACCACCAGGTCGCTGTCGCTTGCATCCAGCGACAGCCACGCGGAAGGTAGGGGCGGGGTGACCCCGCCCCTACCCGCGGCCAGGCTCTCGAGCCATGCGCTGACCAGCGTGGTTTTGCCGAAGCCGGCTGCCGCGCACACCAGAGTCAACGGGCCCTGCTGAAGACTGTGGTTCAACTGCTCGATCAAGCGCGGGCGGTCAACCCGGTCCCCCGTCACCGGCGGCCGGTTGAGCTTAGTGGATAACAGGGCTGAAACTTGAGCAGACATGCGACCGGAATTGTAGCATATTCCCACTGACCGGCAAGTATCAATCGGAGCTAACACTAAGAGCACACTTCTATCTGTACGTACGGCGCTGGCCAGTCGAAGCGCCTCTTGCTGGCTGAATGAAGACTGCCCTTCGACTGGCTCAGGGCGCGGTTCCGGCAAAGTGTGGGCGCAGTACTACCTGCTCGGTCGTGTCTAGCCCTTCTTGGCGGGACTGGCGAGGACGCTGCGGCGCTGGCGCAGCTCGGACATGCCGGCGAGCTCGACCGGCGGCTCCGTGGCCGCTGCCAGCCGCCGCGCATACCAGGCCGACAGCGGCATGGCCGACAAGCCGTGCGCCACGACGCTCAACAGGATCGTCCAGGTGGCCGCGGCGATCAGCGTGTCCACCGGCCGGCTGACCTCCTGGAAGCGCTCCAGCGCCATCAACGTAAAGACCACCGAGGCCAGCCCG
Source organism: uncultured Chloroflexia bacterium (assembly GCA_963841825.1). Classification (GTDB taxonomy): domain Bacteria; phylum Chloroflexota; class Anaerolineae; order CG2-30-64-16; family CG2-30-64-16; genus CAWJEL01. The sequence goes on along the minus strand of CAWJEL010000010.1, from coordinate 293,683 downwards.
CGTGGGCCGAACCAGCCCATCAGGCTGACCGTGTCGCGGCGCAGGCCCACGCCCCGCAGCGCGAGCGCCACCAGCGCCATTCTGATCGACTGTCAGGCTGAGGATGGCATAGAGGATCGGACGCCAATTGGTCAGGTTGCTCAAGACGGCCGAGACCAGAAGCGCGCCGAAGATGACCCAGACCAGCAGCGACAGGAAGGTGCCGAAGGTCTCGGTGAACTCGGTCGGCTCGATAAAGCGGCTGTGCGAGACCGCGCGGAACACGATGCCGCCGGTGAAAGCGGCGATGAAGCCGTTGCCGCCGATCGCCACTGAGCCGAAATAGGCAGCCAACGCCAGCCCCAGAATTCCGAGTTGTTCCGCGCCGCCCGATGTCCAGCCACGGCGCGTCGTCTGCGCCAGCAGCCAGCCGCCGATCGCGCCGATGGCGACGCCCGCCAGGACAGCGAGCACGATTTCGATCACCGCGGTGCTCAGCCATGCACCGGACGCCTGCCCCTCGGTCGCCGCGGCGTAGGCGAGGAAGAGCAGGACAAAGGGCGTGGCGATACCGTCGTTCAGCCCGCTCTCGATATTCAGCGCCCGCCGGATGCGCACCGGCACCCGCGGGTTGTTGAAGATCGGCAGGCCGAGCGCCGCGTCGGTCGGCGCGAGGATGGCGCCCAGCAGGCAAGCGAAGGCCAGACCTTCTTGCGGATGCAGGATCAAGGCGACGACCGCGCCGGCGGCAATGGTGAGCAGCAGACCGATGGTCAGCAGCCGCCCCGACAGGGCTGCGTCGTCGCGCACTTGCTCCAGCTTGAGCGTCGAGGCGTCGGCGAAGAGCAGCAGCGCCAGCGTGATCTCGGTCAGCCCTTTCACCGTTTCGGTTTGCGGCGAGATCACCAGCAGGTTCGCGCCGCTGGGCCCCAGCAGGAACCCGACCGCTACAAAGACTATCGGCATGGTGATCGACCAGCGCCCCAGCTTGGCAGCCAACGCAGCGTACAGGACGATCAGAACGGCGAGAATCGCAATGCCTGTGGTCATGGGGCACTCTTCGCTTCAATCACGCGTTATCACGCGGGGTACAGCGCAAAACTGCCGGGACACGAACGCTGAGTGCTTCGCGTGAATGCTTCGCGATGAAACGCCACCGTGCGATTGCGAAGCACTCAGGGTGCGTAACTCACCGATAGTCCTCGATCGTCCTGCGGTATACCTATCACGCGCCGCGGCCGTGGCACTGCTTGAACTTCCTGCCGCTGCCGCAGGGACAGGGATCATTGCGCCCTGCCGTGGCAAACAGCTCCTGCAGCCGCTGATCGAAGGCGGCATAGCGCTGCATGATCTCCGACGGCGCCCGGCCCCGCCGCAGCGCCTCACACATGAACCGCATGGGCTGATCGATGTGGTGGAAGAAGCGCTTGTAACCGGCGCACAGGTAGTTCAGCCCGGGCTGGCCGTCGGGCGCGAGGATAAAGCGATCCTTCGGGCAGCCGCCATGACAGGCGAACCGCATGTCACACTCCAGACAAAAACGTGGCAGGGTGGCGAACTTGTCCTGGCCGAACTTGCTTTGTTGGGGCGAGGCCACCAGCTCGATCATCGGCGTTTCGGTGATATTGCCCAGCCGGTAGTCCGGCTCCACGAAGTGATCGCACGAGTAAAGATCGCCGTTGTGTTCGAGGGCCAGCGCCAGGCCGCAGGTCTTGGAATGCACGCACAGCCCTGACGGCTCGCCGTACCAGTTGGCCAGCGCCACATCGAACATCTGCACGTAGACCGTGCCCACGTCATGGCGCACCCACTCCTCGAAGACGCCGATCAGAAACGTGCCATACTGCTCGGCCGTGATCGAGCGGTCGGTGACGTAGTCGCCCGCCTGCGTGTACAACGGCCGATCACGCCACGAGGTCCATTGATGGCCGCCTACTTCGCCCGGAGCCGGCTGAGCGGTGCGCAGCGGCGTGTTCGCGCGCTCCGCATCGGCTTCGCCCACGCGCTCGATGATCGGGATGAACTGGTGGAAGCGCGAGCCGCACTCGTCGCGGCAGGAAGCGATAGACCTCGCCCGGATGATCCGCGTTGGCGTGGTGCAGCGTCGTCAGCGTGTTGTATTCCACGCCATGCTGCTGCAGAATGCTGAGCCCGCGCATCACCCTGTCGAAGGTAGGTTGGCCGCCTTTGTCGACGCGGTAGGCGTCGTGCATGGCCCGCGGCCCGTCGATGCTGATCCCCACCAGAAAATTGTGCGCCTTGAAGAAAGCGGCCCACGCGTCGTCGATCAGCGTGCCGTTGGTCTGGATCGTGTACTCGATCGTCATCCCCGGCTTGCAGTACTTCTGTGCGATCGCGACGCTGCGCTCGAAGAAGTCCAGACCCCATCAGCATGGGTTCGCCGCCCTGCCAGGCCACCGCCACCTCCGGCGTTTGGTGCGCCTCGATCAACTGGCGGAGGTAGGTCTCCAGCATCTCGTCCGCCATCCGGAAGCGGCTGCCCGGGTACAGCAGCTCCTTGGACAGAAAGAAGCAGTACGCGCAGTCCAGATTGCAAACCGCGCCGGACGGTTTGGCGAGGAGATGAAAGGCGGGCGGATAGTTCATGGCTGTTGGCCTCGAATGTTATAGGTTGGTTTGGGGTCTAGCGTGCGCGATACTGAACGCCGCCCGCGCCGGCCACAATCAGGTCGGTCGCAAGATCGATGAACAGGCCGTGCTCGACGATACCCGCCCGCGCGCCGAACGTGGCGGCCAGACCGCGCACATCGGCGATCGGGCCGAAGCGACAATCCAGGATCATATTGCCCGAGTCGGTCACAAATCTGACCGCCGTCGCGCTGGCGGATGGTGTATGTGGCGCCGAGCGACTCCAGGTAGCGGGCCTGTGAACGCCAGCCGAAGGGGATCACCTCGACGGGCACCGGCCAGTGCGTGCCTAACTGCGGCGACGGCTTGGTTTCATCCACCACGATGATCACACGGCGGCTGACCTGCGCGACGATCTTCTCGCGGAGCAGCGCGCCGCCGCCGCCCTTGATGACGTTCAGCTCCGGGTCAACCTCGTCCGCGCCGTCGATCGTCAGGTCCAGGTCGCACGGCAGGTCGTCGGACAGCATGGGGATACCGAGCCGCACGGCTTCTGCGAACGTGCCCTTGGACGTGGCGAACGCCACGATGTCGCGCAACTCCCCGCTTTCCAACATCTCGCCGATACGCCGCGTCGCATAGATCGCCGTGCTGCCGGTGCCCAACCCCAGCTTCATGCCCGACTGCACGAACGCCACCGCGCGCCACGCGGCCGCGCGCTTGAAAGCCACCTGCGGATCGGTGGCCGGATCGACTTGTGACATACCTGATTCCTTATGTTATGTTGACTGAATTCTCGCCGCGGCTGCCGCATCCACGAATCCAATGCGCCTGGCCGCTGACCGGCTGAATCAATTGCGACGGCAGCACATCCGGCTGATAGGGGCCTTCCAGGACGCGCCACAACGTCTCGCTTTTTCCTGCGCCTTCCACGAGAAAGGCAACGTAGCGGGCGGCGTTGATGAGAGGCGCGGTGAAAGTCACGCGCCACGCCACTGCCACGGCGACGTATTGCGCTACGACCCAACGCTCACGCTCGCGCAACGCCGCCGTGCCCGGAAAGAGCGAGGCAGTGTGCCCATCGTCGCCCATCCCCAGGCAGATGAGGTCAAAGGCCGGCGCCGCCGACGTGTGGAACACGCCTTGCAGCTCTTGCTCATACACCAGTGCCGCCTGCGTCGGATCATCCTCGCCGCGCATACGATGAACGTTGCCGGGCGGCAGGGGCACGTGATCGAACAACGCCTCGCGGGCCATGCGATAGTTACTGGCCGCGTCCTCCGGCGGCACACAGCGCTCATCGCTGAAAAAGACATGCACCTTGCCCCAGTCGATGCGATCGTCGTGGTCCACGGCGGCCAGACGCGCATAGACCGGCCGCGGGGTACTGCCGCCCGAGAGCGCGAGCGTAAAACACCCGCGCGTGGCGATAGATGCAACCGCCTGTCCGGCGATGAAGGCGGCCGCGCCATCGACGAAGCTCTGATGGTTGGGATAGACAGTGCGCATAAACAGTTACTCTCATGGCTGGGGGATTCGATCTAATTCTACTGCCACCAGCGCGATCTTCATAATCTACTTCACTGTCCGGGATCAACTCGCCGGACAAATCCAGCGCGACTTATTTGATGGTCGCTGGAAGGCGAACACGTCGCTTCTGGCAGCCCGCCAAGAACGGACAGTGACAGATCAGGGCCGATTATATCACATCTCTTTCCGCTGGATGGCCTGGTCAAAGTCGGGCAGTGTATCCCATTGCGCTGGAAAACCCCTGGCAAGCAAATCGTCACGACCGGCGTCGCACTTGCTGTAGCACACGCAAGGACCGCACAGATTTTCAAACCAAAGCGACACATTACTCGAGCCTGTCCTATTGGCGCGGAGAACTGATTGGCCCAGCGGGGGCACAGGAGTTCCAAATGTAGGCGTCTGTGGGATCTGGAGCGGAGGCTTCAGCCGGTTTTCTGGCCTGCAAAGCCGCAAACCACGCCGGCTAAAGCCCTGATCTTTACCTACAACTTAGTTGCCAGCTTTGTTCAATGCGGCTATCATCGTTGCAAACCCACGATAGAGGTGCACGATGACCTTGAGTACCGGTGAATGGGCGGCCCAGCAATGGGCGCAAGTCGAATTGGGTGATCGGCGGCTGACGCGGCGGGCGGTCGCCATTGGGACGCAGATGGCCGCGCACAGCGAAGCTTCGCTGCCGGAACAGATGGGGTCGCCCAGTGCGCTGAAGGCGGCCTACGGGCTGTTGAATCATCCCGGTGTCAGTCTGACGGCCTTGACGGCGCCGCATCGGCAGCAGACTTTGCAGGCCGCCCGTGCGGTGAAGGTGGCCTTGCTGGTCGAAGACACCACCGAACTGGACTTCACGGCCCACGCCAGCAAGACCGGTCTGGGTCCGATCGGGGATGGTCGCGGGCGGGGTCTGCTGTTGCACAGCACGCTGGCGCTTGAGCCGGAGCAGCGGACGCTGTTGGGCCTGGCCCATGCGCAGGTGGTCTTGCGGCAGCCGAAAGCTGAACGCCGCCAAGAAATGGGTGCGCACACCGGAAGGGCGGGTGTGGGAAGTTTCGGCTGCCCAAGTGGGGGCGCCTCCCGCTGGGGTCTGCTGGGTGCATGTCAGTGACAGTGGCAGCGACATCTTTGCGTACATGGCGGTCTGTCGCCAGCAGCACAAGCACTTCCTGATCCGTGCCTTTCGCAACCGGCGCTTGATCTGGCCCGACGACAGTGCGGAGGCCACAGAGCCGACCGCCCAGGCCGTACTGGACTATGTGCAGGGCTTGGAGCCGCAGCCTGGGAGTGCGTACACGGTGACGCTGCCGGCCGAGGGCCAGCAGCCCGCCCGCCAAGCCCATTTGGCGCTGCAATGGGCAGCGATCACCCTGGCGCCGCCGGTGCAAGCGCCGCCGGAAATCCGCACCTACGGCCCGCTCAAAGTCTGGGTGGTACGGGCCTGGGAACCCGACCCACCGCCAGACGTTGAGCCGGTGGAATGGGTGCTGTTGTCGTCCCTGCCCGTTGAGAACCTGGGCGATGCCCAGACGCGGGTGGACTGGTATACCTGTCGCTGGTTCTGCGAGGACTTTCATCAGTGCCTCAAAACGGGCTGTCGCATCGAACAGCGCCAACTGGATGATGGCGCTGACATCCAGCGCTTACTCGGCTTTGCGCTGCCCATTGCGGTCCGGCTGTTACAGCTACGACAGACCGTCCGGCAAGCGCCTGAAGTGCCCGCCACCACGGTGGTCGAGCCGTTACTAGTACAAGTCCTGGCGCGGCGCCAGCGGCTGAATTGGCAAACGCTCACGGCCCAGCAATTCTGGCAGCAGGTTGCCCGCTTGGGCGGGCACCAAGGCCGCCGGCACGATGGCCCGCCAGGTTGGCGCACCGTCTGGCGTGGCTGGCGGTATCTATCGGACCTGGCTGATGGCGCACGACTCTTTGCCGCTCCAGATGTCAACCTGCAATAAACTTATGGGTAAAGATCAGGGCGTATCTTCTCAATAATCCGGGGGAGCCGATTATGGCGGGTCCCAAGATGCACCCAGTGACAGTTCGGCGGCGCGTTGCGTGATGGTGTCGGCCAGATCGGGCAGTTCAAAGGCGCCGGATACGCGATCCTGGATGTAGTGGTAGATGCTGACGCCGAGTTTCTTGGCCGTCGCGGTCAGGGTCATGAAAGTGTCCCAGGCTTTGGCGCCGTCCGGCGTGCGTGGCCCAAAGCTCACATCGCGTTTGCGCACGCGCTGGCGGGCGCCCAGTTCGGCCGGGTTGTTGTGCAACGGGATTTCGGGATGGTCGAGGACCAGCAGCAGGCTGGCCTTCTTGAACCGGGTCTTTTCGATGCGCTCATCCAAGGCCCGATAGCCCGTCAGTGTTGCGAACAGGGTATCAAAGTTGGCCGTCAGGTGCGCTTTCGCGTCGACGTTGGGCTGTTGCCGATAGGCCAGCAATTCATCGTAGTATTCCCAGAACTGCTTGGTAAATTCGGTCACGGCGGTGCGGAACAGCGCACTGCTCGGATCCAGTTTCTTGTAGTGGCGACCTTCGTGGATCCAACACAGCGCCAGTTGTTCGGTGACCCAGTTGAACTGCGGGGCGTCATCGCAGAGCAACAGCTTGATGACTGGGAACTCCAGCTGGGCATGGTAGGCGGCCACGGCCGCGGCTTCCAAGATCCGGGCGCGGGGCTGCGGCCCCAGAGTCGGCAGCCAGGCGTCCAACAGGGCGCTGAACTCGGCTTCACGCAAGTCCTGATCTTGCGGCAAGCCCTGCACACGGCGTACGGTGCATTGCGCCACCCCGAAGATATGCAGCAAGTCGATAGCTTCGGCATTGATGCGGAAGGTCCGGGCGCCCAGATTGCGCAGCACGTCCACAATCGTCAGCCGGTCCTTGCGGGCCGTCGTAAAGTAGGCGGTATACAGCGGATTGCACACGACATGACAATGCTGATTCTGGCCATTGACCCGCGTCGCCGTATCGTCCAGGTGCTGCCACGGGCTGCTGCGCAGCCCCGCCTCGTAGATGGCGGCCTTCTCGGCGTGCAGCTCCGGCCAGTCTTTGATCAGCCAATTGGACAACTCACCCGCCGACAGGTGGATGCCCACATTGGCAAAGAATTCCAGGAGCTTCGGCTCGGCCACGTTGCAGGCAAAATACTGCACCAGCGCCAACGCCTTGATGCCCGGCCCGAATTGGCCGTCATAGCCCAGCGGCAAGGGCGCCAGATACGTCCGTCGCTCGCTCGGCGAGTAGTACTTTTCCTTGTGGAACAGCACGTTGGCGGTGTGGAGCACCACATCCTGCACGACCGTATCTTCATAGCCTTTGAACTCGGCATCGGCCGGCAGCTGCGCTGGATCTACCGTCAGCACTTCTTCGCGGTCAATTGTAATCTGGGCCAGCTTGCTGCCCTTCTGCCACGCCTGCGGTTTGCGGCGCTCCGCTTCCGACGAGTGGTCAGTGCCGGGACCAGGGGCTTTGCCCCGCCGGTTGGCCTTGATATCCGGCTGGCCTTGTTCACCCTTCAGGTGGTTGTTCGCGTCGCGCAGGCGCTGCATCTCGGCTTGCAACTCGCGCACGGTAGCCTGCAGATCCTCAACCAAGTTGAGCAACCCGATGATGGCCCGTTTGGCTTGGGCCACATCCTGAATCTGATCCAGGTCAAGCTGTTCGAACGCCACGATCCCTCACTGTCTGCTCGCGGTAGATTATCCGGCCTTGCGGTACCCGGCAGAACGACTGCAAGCCTATCATGACTGGCAGCAGGCTGTCTATGACTTCTGTCCTTGACACGGGGCATGATTCACTCGCCCCGGATTATTGAGAAGATACATCAGGGCTAAAGCCTCGATTCCGGCTACATTTGGAATTGCTGGCGGGGGCAAGTCGAACTTGACACAGACCCCAACCTCATATAGACTATTGCAATCGAATGCAGTATGACGATTGTCTGCTACGCATTGCTAGAGACGCCCCCCTATGAAGACCGAGATGAAAACGCTGAAGCCGCCGACGATCCGGGACGTCGCGCTGCTGGCCGGCGTGGCCGAGAGCACCGTCTCGCGGGTGCTGACCGGCGCCGAGACCTCCATTCCCATCAGCGGGGACACCCGCCAGCGCGTCCTGCAGGCCGCGGGCGATCTGGCCTACCGTGCCCATCCGAGCGCCCGCGCGCTGCGGGGGAAGGGCACCAACCTCCTGGGTGTCATCGTGCGCGAGTTCGATGACGCGTTCTTTTCCCGGCTGGTGGACGCCTTCGTCAACGTGGCGCGCGACGCGGGCTACGACTTGATGCTCGGCTCGGCCAAGGGCGACCCCGAGCAGGCGGTGGCGCTCAGCGAGACGCTCAACACGCGCTACTGCGACGGGCTGCTGCTCCTGGGCGATCTCCGGGAAACACCCGAAGATCAGTCCTTTCTCAACACGCTCAGCAAGCAGGTGCCGCTGATCCTGGTCTGCCGGGGCCAGCGGCTCGCTGGTGGGCGACACCCCCTCGGTGACGATGGACAATCGCCTGGGCGCCCGGTCGGTGCTGGATTATCTGGCTGGGCTGGGCCACCGGCGCATCGCGTTCATCGGCTCGGCCCGCCTGGGTGATCTGCACGAGCGCGGCGAGGCGTACGCTGAGTTCATGGCCGAGCAGTTCGGCGGCGTTCCCGCAGGCTACCTCCAGCTCGTCGAGAATGCGTTGGAGGAGGGGTATCAGGCGATGGCCCGGCTCCTGGCGTTGCCCCAGCCGCCCACCGCGGTCTTTGCGGCGGACGACAACATGGCGATCGGTGCGATGAAGGCCGCGGCCGAGCACGGCGTCGCGGTGCCGGCTGACCTCTCGATCGTGGGGTTCGATGACATCAAGATCGCCGGCTACCTGCATCCGGCGCTGACTACAGTTCACCAGCCCTACGAAGAGATCGCGTGCCAGGCGGTCGAGCTGCTGATCGAAATGATCCGCGACCGGGCCATCCCGCAGCCCGCGCCTCACGTCATCATTCCGCCGCAGCTTGTCAAACGCGATTCGTGCGCGCCGCCAAAGGTGATAAGCAATATAACGCAACATTGAAAGCAAATCAGATGAGTTTGGTCCTGTGAACCGGAGTAGAGGCTTTAGCCGGTTCTTCGGCCACTAGCGCGTCCGGTAAAGCCTTATTCCAGAAGATAATTCAAAACAGGAGGAAATCATGTCCGAGAATCTGGCGATCAACGGCGGGACCCCGGTCCTGCAGCGGAGCGACTACGGCAACTGGCCGATCATCACCGAGGATGACCGTCGGTTCATCAACGAAGTGCTCGACAGCGGCATCGTCGCGGGCGGCACCGCGCCCCAGGTGGCGGCGCTTGAACGTGAGTGGGCCGAGTACGTCGGCTCCAAACACTGTCTGACCACCACCTCGGGCACCGCGGCGCTGCACATGGCGCTGGCCGCGGTCGGCGTCGGCCCTGGTGACGAGATCATCACCTCGGCGTTTACCTTCCTGGCGTCGGCTTCGTGTGCGCTGCACCAGAACGCCATCCCGGTGTTCGTGGACATCGACCCGCGCACCTACAACATGGATCCGGCCAAGCTGGAAGCAGCGATCACCGAGCGCACCAAGGCGATCATCCCGGTGCATATCCAGGGCCTTTCGGCCGACCTGGACCCGATCCTGGCGATTGCGCGCAAGCACAACCTGTACGTGATCGAGGATGCCTGCCAGTCGCACGGCGCCGAGTACAAGGGGAAGAAGGTCGGCACGTTCGGCGACATCGGCACCTTCAGCCTGAACAACTTCAAGAATCTGTGCGGCGGCGAGGGCGGCCTCTTCACCACCGACGACGAGGCCTATCTTCAGAAGGGCGTCCTGGTGCGCTGCTTCGGCGACGAGGTTGACGAAGTGAGCCGGCGCCGTGTCTACAACGCCTCGATCCTGGGCTACATGTATCGCAACCAGGAGCTGCCGGCCGCCCTGACCCGCGGCCAGCTCCTGCACCTGGACGAGCGCAACGCGACCCGCATCGCCAACGCCAATTATCTGACCGCCGAACTGAGCAAGATCCCCGGCGTCATCCCGCCCTACTGCCCGCCTGAGTGCAAGCATGTCTACTTCATGTACAACACCCGGTTCGATCCGCAGGCCGCGGGCGTGGATGTGGAGCCGCGGCGCTTCCGCATCGCCGTGGAAAAGGCGCTGTATAAGGAAGGGATGCTCGTCGGCCAGTGGCAGACGATGCCCGTGCCCGCGCAGGACCTCTTCCAGAGCAAGCTCGGCTACGGCGGCTCCAGCTATCCGTGGGTGGTCAACGAGGCGAAGGGGATCCACTATGACTACAACGTGGACAACTTCCCGGTCGCCCAGATGCTCTGCGATACCTATACCGTGGTGCATGGCATCCATGCGCCGAACGGCAAAGAGTTGATGGACAAGATCCTGGCCGCGTTCCACAAGGTGTTCGGCAACCTCGATCAGGCCCTGGCGCACGCCGACGATGCGATCTATCCGGGCGCGGATGGGAAGCTATACGGGGCTGGGTGAGTCGAGACGCTCACCGGGTGGATACACGCACGAAAAGCAAAGGCCTCACCACAAAGACACCAAGACACAAAGAGGCACAAAGAGATATGTCTTCTTCGTGTCCTTGGTGGCTTAGTGCCTTGGTGGTGAGCGACCTGGTTCCGGCTTTGGGAGGCTTCTATGATCAGCAAAGGACTCTACGGCAAGAAAACCCTGGACATCCAGGTGCGCGAACATGAGCTGGCGCCGGCGGGCGACGATCGTGTCATCGTCAAGGTGCATGCGTGCGGCGTGTGCGGCACCGATCTCAACTTCGTCAAGGACTGGCCGGATGACTACATGGCGCTCGGCCATGAGATCGCGGCGGAGGTGCTGGAGGTCGGCAAGAACGTGGCTGGCCTGGCGCCCGGCGACCGGGTGATCATCGAAGATGTCAGCATGTGCGGCGTCTGCGACGACTGCAAGAGCGGCCACCCGGAGTTCTGCCGCAACCTTTTCAGCATCGACGGGCAGCCCGGCATGGGGCAATACATGTCGGTGCGCTACAACTCGTGCGTCAAGTTTGACGGGCTGGACTACGTCTCCGCCTGCCTCACGGAGCCGCTGGCGGTCTCGCTGACCTCGGTGCTTAACGCCGACATCCCGCTGGGCGGGTCGGTGTTGGTGTTGGGGCCGGGGCCGCTGGGGCTGATGTCCGCCCGGCTGGCCAAGCTGCGCGGCGCGGGCTTCGTCGCGATCACCGGGTTGAACGCCGACAACCCGCGCGAGAAGGCGCGCCTGGACACGGCGCGGGAATTCGGCTGCGACATGGTGATCGAGGTCGGCAAGCAGGACGTGGAAGAGGAGATCAAGCGCCGCTTCCCGAACGGCGTCGATCGGGTGATCGTCAGCGCGCCGCCACGGAGCATGGTGGATGCGTTGAAGGTCATCCGCTACGGCGGCCTGATCACGTTCTATGGCATCCACTTCGGCGGCCAGAGCACGGTCGACATCGACATCAACGACCTGATCTTCCGCAAGATCACCCTGGTGCCCACCTTCGCCGAGCCCGCGATCAACTTCCCGATCTCGAACCGGCTGCTGAAAGATGGCCTGGTTGACGCGTCGAAGATCGTGACGCACACCTTCGGCTTTGACGATGCCGTGGCCACGATCACGGCCAACGTGGACGGGAGCTTGCCGATCATCAAGGCGGTCATGCTGCCGAATGGGTAGAGAGATGCAAACAATCCCGGTGTTTTGTGGCAAGGACTGCGGCGGGAACGCGTGCCCGCTGACCGCGACGCTCGAAAACGGGCGGGTGACGCACGTGGCCAACAACGTGGCGGCCGGCAAATATCTCCTGGGGTGCACCCGCGGCTATGACATGCCGCTCGAACTCTATGCGCCCGACCGGCTGCTCCGACCGCTGATTCGGACCGGCGCGCGTGGCTCCGGTCACTTCCGCGAGGCGAGTTGGGAGGAGGCGCTGGATCTGGTCGCCGACAGGCTGGCTGAGGTGCGGACGAAGTACGGCGCGGACGCGGTGCTGAACCTGGCCAGTGCCGGCTGTACCAGCGCGCTCCACGGCACCATCCCGCTGCTGCGCCGCTTCCTGAACTTCTACGGGGGCGCGACCCGGTTCACCGGCTCCTACAGCATCGGCGCGGTCCAATTCATCCTACCGTATCTTTTCGGCGAGCAGTGGAAGAATTCCGGTTTCGATGCCGCCACGATGCAGTATGCCGAGATGATCGTCCTGTGGGGCGCCAATGTGCTGGAGGCCCGCCTGGGCACAGACGTCAACGCCCGCCTGCTCGAAGCCGCCCGCCGCGGCGCGCAGATCGTGGTCATCGACCCGCGGCGCTCGCGCACGGCGCGCAAAACCAACGCCTGGTGGATTCCCTGCCGCCCCGGGACCGACGCCGCGCTGATGCTGGCGGTGCTCCATGTCCTGCTGACGGAGGATCACGTCGACCGTGCCTTCGTCGCGGCCCACAGCACCGGTTTCGAGCAGCTTGAGGCGTATGTGCTGGGCCAGGACGGGGGCCAGCCGCGCACGCCGGGTTGGGCCGAGCCGCTGTGCGGCGTCGCGGCCGAGGAGATCACCCGCTTCGCCCGCGCCTATGCCGCGGCCAGGCCGGCCATGCTGCTGCCCGGTTGCTCCATCCAGCGGGTCTACGCCGGCGAGGAACCGTATCGCCTGGCGGCCGCGCTCCAGCTTGCCAGCGGCAATTTCGGCGTGCTGGGCGGCTCCACCGGCTCGCTGAGCGAATTCCTGCCCGCCGTCCAAGTGGGTTCGCTGCCGGCGCCGATCCTCCCCGACGCACCATCGGTGCCGGTTGCGCGTTGGCCCGATGCTGTGCTGGAGGGGCGCGCAGGCGGCTATCCGGTGGACATCCATGCCATTTACAGCATCGGCGGCAACTACCTCAACCAGGGCAGCCAGATCGCCAGGAATATCGCCGCCTTCGAAAAGGTAGACTTTGCCGTCTGCCACGAACTGTTCCTGACCCCCACGGCGCGCTACTGCGACGTGGTCCTGCCCGCGGCGCACGCGCTGGAAAAGGAGGACATCGGCCTGTCCTGGTGCGGCAACTTCATCACCTACAAGCAGCAGGCGGTCCCGCCGCAGGGCGGCGCCCGGAACGACTACGACATCCTGTGCGACCTGGCCGAGCGGCTGGGTTTTGGGTCGCAGTTCTCGGAGGGGCGCAGCGCGGCGCAGTGGGTGCAGCACTTCCTGGATCATTCGGAGGTGCCGGATCATGATGCATTCCGTCGGACCGGGTTTTACATCGGGGCCAACCAGGAGCGGGTGGGGCTGGCCGACTTCACGCGCGATCCCGCGGCCAACCCGCTCAGCACGCCATCCGGGCTGGTGGAGATCGCCAGCGCGCGCTACGCGGCCGAGACCGGCTTCCCTGCCATCCCCACCTGGCAGCCGCGGCCGCAGGATGCACGCTATCCCTTGCAGCTCATCACGCCGAAATCGCCCCACCGCACCCATTCGCAGGGCAGCAACATCGCGGAGATCCGCCGTAAGGCCAGTCACGCCCTCGACATGCACCCGGCGGACGCCGCGGCGCGCGGGATCAGTGACGGGGATCCCGTGCGGCTGTTCAACGCCGCGGGCGCGGCGCAGGTGACGGTTCGCTTATGTGAGGATCTGGCCCCGGGCGTCGTCTGCCTGCCAGAAGGGGTGTGGGTGGAATTGGACAGCAGCGGGTTGGATAGGGCGGGCGCCGCCAACATGCTCACAAGCACCCAGGGCACGGCCCCTGCCACTGCCGTCATCATGCATGGCGTTGGCGTCCAGGTCAGCCGCGCCTGAGACAGTTTTCAGGTACCACCCTTGCTCTCGTGCCGCCAAACGGCCGGGAACCTGTTCGTTCGACGTTAGACATTATTGACAATAGAAGCGCTTGTCACCCTGAGCGGGTTAACCCTGTACGCTGCGTCATGGGAAGCCACCAGCGAAGGGTCTCGACGTCGCACTAACGGGATTCTTCGCTGCTTTCACGCAGTAACGAATGGTCTGGGGCCGACCCGCTCACACAAACCGTGACAGCTAGTTCCGATAATCTTTGTTACACGCGAGGTCATCATGAACGATATCAGAGACGAACAAAAAGAATTTACCCGCGGCCTGGAAGGGATCGTGGCGGCCGAGTCCAGCATCTCTTACGTGGATGGCGTACATGGGCGGCTGCTCTACCAGGGCTACGACATCCATGACCTGGCCGAACAGGCAACGTTCGAGGAAACGGTCTTCCTGCTGTGGCGCGGCTATCTGCCCACGCGCGCCGAACTGGAAGCGTTCCAGTCTGAGCTGGTGGCCGAGATGCGGTTGCCCAGCCAGGTGCTGGAGATGCTCAAGCTCACCCCGCCCAGCAGCCACCCGATGGCCGTCCTGCGGACCGCGGTCAGCATGTTGGCGAACTTCGACCCCGACGCGGAGCACAACTCACGCGAGGCCAACTGGCGCAAGGCCAAGCGGCTGGTCGCCCAGGTGCCGACCATCATCGCTGACCTGCATCGCATCCGTTCGGGGCTGCCGGTGCTCTCGCCCGACCCGAACTATGATGTCTCCGCCAACTTCCTGTACATGCTGCGCGGCACGCCGCCCAACAAGCTGGAGCGCAGCGCGATGGAAGTGTTGATGGTGCTGCACGCCGACCACGAGCTGAACGCCAGCACCTTCGCCGCCCGCGTCATCACCAGCACCCTGGCCGACATGCACGGCGCGCTGACCGGCGCGCTCGCCGCGCTCAAGGGGCCGCTCCACGGCGGCGCAAACCAGCGCGTCATGGAGATGATCCTGGCCATTCCCGACGTGAACACGGTGCAGGAGTATATCGCCGGCATGTTGGAGAACAAAAAACGCATCATGGGCTTCGGCCACCGCGTCTATCGCACTGAGGACCCGCGCGCCCAGCACCTGCGCAAGTACTCCGAGCTGCTGTGCGAAGCGCGCAACCAGCGGCACCTCTACGAGATCTCGCGGCGGGTGGAGCAGATCGTGCTGGAACAGAAGGGGATCTACCCGAACGTGGACTTCTACTCGGCCACGGTGCAGCATGCGCTGAACATCCCGCCGGAGTACTTTACCGCGGTCTTCGCCGCCTCGCGCAGCGCCGGCTGGATCGCCCACATCCTGGAGCAGTACGCCGACAACCGGCTCATCCGTCCGACGTCGATCTACATCGGCGAGATGGGCACGCCGTTCATACCGATCGATCAGCGGATGGGGTAACGGGGACGAGTTCTTACCACGGAGGCACGGAGAGCACGGTGGATACCAGACAAAAATATCTCCGTGTCTCTGTGGTGATCTTCAGTGAAGCTGTGCCTTCAAGCTGGGCAGCGCGTCCAGCGGCAGGGCAGTGATCCGGTCGGCAAGCGCGTATTCGTGTTGCCCTGGATAGATTACCCAGAGATGTTCTAGGGCGAGATCGTGCAAAGCGACCTGCATCGAGCGGCTCGTTCCGGGTGCGTCCGCGTATTTGATCTCAAACCCGTAGCGCTTGCCGCCTGCGAGCACCATCAGGTCGAGTTCGGCACCACCATGTGTTGCCCAGAAGTAGGCATCGCGTGTGTTTAGTAAGCGGATGATCTGTTCAATGGCAAATCCCTCCCACGAGGAGCCCAGTTTGGGATGGGACTGCAAATCTGACAATGCGCCCAATTGGAGCAAACCGTGCAGGACGCCGCTGTCACGGATGTAGACTTTGGGCGATTTCACCTGCCGCTTGCTGACGTTTTCAAACCAGGGCGGGAGTACACGTATCATGTAAGCGCCGGTGAGAATGTCCAGGTAGCGTCGCGCGGTCACTTCGGATGCACCCAACGAACGGGCGAACTCGGCCGCGTTCCAGACCTGCCCGTGGTAGTGAGCCACCATCATCCAGAAGCGCCGCAAGGTCTCGGCCGGGATGGTGATGCCAAGTTGGGGAATGTCCCGCTCCAAAAAAGTGCGGATAAATCCTTGTCGCCAGGTCATACTGTCAGAGTCATTATCGGCCAGGAATGATCTGGGAAATCCGCCACGCAGCCAGAGCCGATCACGCTGAGACAGATCAACTTCTGCCAGGTCAAAGCCGGAGAGATCTACGAAACCGATGCGACCAGCCAATGATTCCGACACACCGCGCACGAGGTGTGGGGAGGCCGAACCAAGCAGTAGGAAGTGGGCAGAATTGCGCGGACGGTCTACCAGCACGCGTAGCAACTCGAACAGTTCCGGTTGCCGTTGCACTTCATCTATGATGACCAAGCCGGATAAGGCTTCCAGCACGGTCAGTGGCGCTGAGAGCCGGCGCACATCCACTGGGTTCTCCAGGTCGAAATAAGTGGATGGCTGCCGCTCCCCGATCATTCTCGCCACCGTGGTCTTGCCGCATTGGCGCGGCCCCAACAGCGCGGCGATCGGATGAACGGCCAAGGCGCGGGCGATCTGATCAATGACGGTAGGTCGTGGTAGAAACATGTCTGGATTATAATCCTTGAAAATCGTGATGTCAACTTTGGATTTTCAAGCTAGTGGGTGTTTGGGATTGTGTGAGGGACGTACTTCGGCTGAAATGGGCTAGGCGAAGGTCATCAGCGAGATGGGCATGCCGTTCATACCGATCGATCAGCGGATGGGGTAGCGAGGGGAATTCACCACAGAGGCACGGAGAGCACAGAGTCTTCTACTTTGACGTTCTCCGTGCCCTCCGTGTCTCCGTGGTTAAATTCAATGCATCTCCGCCGATGTCGACCCGATGCCGTGCCGGTAGAAGTTGAACTGCACGTTCGGGTGATCGGCCAGCAGCGACATGGGCACCGCGGCGTCGGGCAGGTGCTTGGCGATCATCAGCGTCGTCAGGCGCATGCCGAACGGGTTGTCGTGGTTGCCCGCCTGCCAGATCGAGACCTTCTCGGCCTTCCACGTCTCGGCCGGGCCGACGCTGAGCGCCTGGCTGGGCACGTTCTGCACCACGCCGCCGCCCGAGGTGCGGGCGTTCTGGATCAGCGTCATCGGGTGCAGCTCGACGATGCGGGTCTCCAGCTTGCGGAATTCCGCGGGCGAAGGCGGCGTATCCTTGTACGCGCCGGCCCGCCGCGGCGGGTCGTTGAACGCCCAGTGTTTCACCTCGCCCTGGCCGCCCTGCATGACCATGCAGCGTGCCCGGTTCCAGCTCTCCTTGTACTCCGTCAGGTCGGCGGCCGGGAAGTGCAGGTTCGCCTCCGGCATCCGCAGATCGGGGCGGATCCGGTTGAAGCAGAGCTCCATGTCTGCCCGCCGGAAGCTCAACGGGTGCTCGACCGGGGCTTCTTTGCCGTCGATGACCCACTCGTCCATGCCCCAGAAGTGGGCGTGGCGCAGATCGAGCTCCAGCTCGTTGACCAGCCGGGCCACCAGGGGAAGCTGCTCGGTCGGCCCGATCGGCCCGCAGATGCCGGCCGGCGCGTCCGGCGTCGCCTGTCGCCAGGCGGTGATGTATTCCAACGCCTCGGCCAGGTAGAAGTCGTCCAGCGTGTCGTAGAACACGACTTTGAAGCCGGGCCGTGACAGCCCGAGCAGGTCATCCGCGGTGAGGCGAGCAGCATCGTCCAGGATTTCCCGGTTGAGGGTGGTATAATCCCACCAGTCTGGAGCTACTTTGCTCAAAGGTCGCATACGATTCCTCCATAACAGCGCGATAGAGTGATTGCCGATGCGCCATTCTACCCCCGACGGTCAGTAAATCCAAGTTCGGGTTCCGAGGGAGAAACAAGATGAAAAGAAGTACGAATTCTGCCGCTGAGGTTGCGGGCGGGCCGCTGCGATTCAGCGTCGTGGAGCTTGCCGACGTCGAGCGCATCCACGAATTGTCACTTCGGGTGCTGGCCGAGACCGGCATCCTCCTGCACTATCCGCCGGCGCGCCAACTCCTGGCCGATCACGGGGCTGTGGTGGACGAGGCGCGGCAGGTGGTACGCATCCCGCGGGAGCTCGTGGAGCAGGCGCTGGCAGCGGCCCCGCGCGCGGTCACCGTGTACAGCCAGTCTGATCCGCGTCACGACTATCGGCTCTATCTGGACGGCCCCCGCTATGCGCGCACGACTACCGGGCTGAACTGGATCCTGGATGCGCGCGCCTCCCAGCGCCGGCCCGTGGCCGAAGCGGATGTGGTCAACTGGACGCGCGTGATCCACGCGATGCCCAACCTCCACTTCGCCGGCTCGCTGAACGACCAGGAGGAGGCGGCCAAATCCGAGGAGGTGCGCTGCCTGGCGCGCATGTTGCACCACACCGACAAACCCTTTATGTTCTCGACCTTCAGCGGCGAGGGGATGCGCTGGCTGGCGCGGCTGACCGAGATCGTGCAAAGCCCCGACCGTTTGCCGCGGCTTATGGTGCTCTCCTCGGTGAACAGCCCGCTGGTCTACGGCTGGGGGCAGTGCGAGGGCGCCATGGCCTCGGCCGAGCTCGGCATCCCGGTCTGCATCAACTCCTCGGCGGTGGCCGGCGCCAGCGCCCCTGTGACCCTGGCCGGCAACGTCGTGCAGATGAACGCCGAGATCCTGGCCGCGTTGACGATCCTGCAACTGCACCGCCCCGGCGCGGCGGTGGTCTACGCCGCGCATCCGATGGCGCTGGATATGAAGACCGGCAACGCCTCGATCAGCATGGGCGAGGTGGGCCTGATGTCGGCCGCCTGCATCGAGATCGGGCGCTTCTACGGTCTGCCCACCGCGTCCAACGGCATCTGCACCGACGCATGCACCCCCGATCCGCTGGCCACGGTGGAGAAGTGGGCGAACGGTTATCTGCCGCTGATGGCCGGGGCCAACGTCAACGGCGGCGCGGGCTCCCTGGCCTGTGTGGCGACCGTCAGCCTGGAGCAGGTGGTGATCGACGATGACGTGTACGGCCACATGTTTCGCCAGGCGCGCGGCCTGCAGGTCGATGACGAGACCCTGGCGGCGGATGTGATCAGTACCGTGGGACCGGGCAACTCGTACATCATGGAAGATCATACGCTGAACCATTTCCGCGATGAATACTACTTCTCGCCGCTGGCCAATCGATTGAGCGCGCCCACCTGGGAGGCGGCCGGCGCGCGTGACGCGCTGGATCAGGCCGCGGACAAGGTGCGCGGCATCCTGGCTGCGCCGCCCAAAGTCTTCCTGTCGGACGAACAGTCGCGCGAAGTCAAGGCGGTGTTGGCCAGGGCCGAGGCATCGCTGGCGAACCTGGAAGTGCGCGTGTGAGGGAAATACCTCTATCCTGAATTACGGACGACTCTGGCGCGCGTCAGGAATGGACGCTCTACGCTCGAAGATGCCGCGGATAGACGCGGATCAACGCGGATTCGTCCCATTTTTTCGTTTTGATCTGCGGGAATCCGTGGGAATCCGCGGCGAAAAGGGATCGATGGATGCCCTTCACGTCAACCAGTTCGCAATCGTCAGCGCGTACGTCTTCGTCAGGGCGACCAGGTCGTCCACGTCCACCCACTCGTCCGGCGCGTGCGCGTTGCCGCCGCGCGGGCCCAGCACCACCACGGGCGTGGGGCTGTGCAGATTAAAGATGAAGCCGTCGCAGGCGAAAGGCGCCGGGCCGTATGCGGGCGGCTGGCCGGTCACCGCGGCGAGGTTGCTCGTCAGCGCCGCCAGGGCGGGATGGTCGTCGGGCATGCGGCTGCCCGCCAGGAAGCGGGTGCGCTCCTCCCACCGGACGGCCACCCGTTGCAAGGCCGGTGTGACCGCGGTCGTGCGCTCAACCACCTCGTATAACTCCGATTTGAGCTGCGCCTCGGTCACGCCCGGCGGAATCTCGATCCAAAACTCGACCCAGGCGGCCTCTGGGATCGCCTCGCCCGTGCCCCAGGGCAGCAGCTCGCCGGCCCGCAGCACGAACGGCATCAGCGGGAAGACGTCGTTCTCGAATCCCCTGCCGCGAAGGCGCGGCTGGCGTTCCTCGTTATAGCGGTCCAGCGCGGCCAGCAGGTGGCCGAGCGCGGTCACCGGGTCGCGAAAGACCGTGGCGCCGAAATCCATGCCCGCCCCTTCGGTGTAGCAGAAGAGGCGGAACTGCTGTCCGCCGCGGTGGGCCGTGCTCACCAGCATGTTGTTCGGTTCCGGCAGGATGGCGAGATCAGCGTTATAGCCGCGCAAGCGGCAAGCGAGCGACCCGTGCGCGCCGCCGAACTCCTCGTCGACCACCGTCTCCAGGATCAGATCGCCCTTGAGTTCGACGCCCACCTCGCGGATGCAGCGCGCGGCCATGAGGTAGGCCGCAATGCCGCCCTTCATGTCGTTGGCGCCGCGGCCGTACAGCTTGCCGTCTGCGACCGTCCCGTCCCACCAGCCGTATTGCCCCTGGCCCACGGTCGGCACGACATCGATGTGACCGGTGAATAGGAGCGATCGGCGCCCCGCGGCCAAGCCTGAAGGGCCGCCCACCGGGCCGTCCGGCTGCGATGTCATCACGCCGACGACGTTGGGCCGATCGGTGTAATCGTGCCCCGGCCAGTACGCCGGATGCTCGGTCAGGCCCGCGACTTCGAGCGGTGTGAACACATCGACCCGGCAGCCAAGGTCGCGCAGCGTCTCGGCTACGAACATCTGGCACGCCTTTTCGGAGCCGTGCGGCTGTTTGTTCTCGCTGGGGATGCGCACGAGGGCCTGCGCCAGGCCGATTACCTCGGCTCTATGGGCATCGACCCACGTCAGAATGGCATCGCGTGTCTGTGTGGTCATCGTCAGTCTTTCCTCCAGGGGCGACCAAGGGTCAGGCTCGGGCATTCGGGCCGGTGATTGAAACACCAGCACTTGCAGTGCGGTGCAAGTGTCACCGTCTGATACGCAAAGTGCGTTGAAACGCACGATACTCACGGCTTCAACCCGTTTGAACGGGTTTGCCTTGTACCAGACTACGGTTTCAACCGTAGACGGCCGGCGTGGCTCAATCCGCCAACTGCCCGCCGTCGATCAGGATGGCGTCGCCGTGGACGAACGAGGCGTCCTCCGAGGCGAGGAAGGCGATCACAGATGCCACTTCCTCCGCTTTGCCCGTGCGCCGCAGCGGGATCTTGTGCTGGATGTAGTTATTCACGAACTCATCGCTGTCCATCGCCGCGGTGCTTTCGGTGACGATGTAGCCGGGGCAGACGCAGTTGACGCGGATATTGAACGGTCCCAACTCCAGCGCCAGCGTCTTGGTGAGCATTACAACGCCGCCCTTGGCCGCGTTGTAATGAGCGTAGTAAATCTCGCCTGCAAGCCCGTTGGTCGACGCCATATTGACGATGACCCCAGAGCGTTGCTCCTTGAAATGCGGCACTATTGCCTGGGTCATCAGGAACGTGCCTTTCAGATCGACGTTCATGATCGCGTCCCAACGCGCTTCGGTGATGTCCTCGAAATGGTCTTCGTAGTAAATCCCGGCGTTGTTCACCAGGATGTCCACGCCCCCCATTTTTGCCAATGCAAAATAGACGGCCGCCTGGTCGTCTGCCTTGACCGACACGTCGGCGGCGAAGGGATAGATCGTTGCGCCGGTCTCGCGGCTGATCTGCTGCGCGGCGGCCGCGGCCGCCGCTGCGTCTACATCCGTCAGCACAACGGTGGCCCCTTCGCTCGCCAAGCGCGCGACCGTTGCTTTGCCGATCCCGTTCGCGCCGCCGGTGATGATGGCGCGTTTGCCCTCGAATCTGCGCATGGTTTCCTCCGGTGCAGGTTAGTTTGTTCAGCAAGCCGATGCGATGCTGTGCCGTGACGAAACGCATGGCATTATAACATCAAAGTCAGCGCGGTTGCCAGACTCCCGCCGGCCATGCTACAATTCCTTTCACGCATCACGCATCACGCATCACGTCACCAAAGGAGCCACCGCATGCCTCCCCTCACCTCTCCCGAACGCGTCGCCCGCGTCCTTGCCGGCGAACTGCCGGACCGTGTGCCGGTGCTCATGCAGAACTTCCAGAACACCGCCTATCTGGCAGGCATGACCCTGCGTGAGTTCTGCCGCAGCGGCGCGCGTATGGCCGAGGCCCAGCTCGCCGCCTGGGAACGCTTTGGCTACGATGTGCTCGACCTCGAGAACGGCACCGCGGCGCTGGCCGAGGCGTGCGGCTGCGAGGCCGAATATCCCGAGCACGAGCCGCCACGCGTGGTCCGCCCCGCTCTGCGCAGCCTGGCTGAGGTGGGGCGGCTCCGGCCGGTGGATCCCGAACGGGATGGCATGTTGCCGGAGCTACTGGACGCCACGCGGCGGGTGACGACCGGCGTGGCCGGCCGCGCCTGCGTCAAGGGCGAGGCGGATCAGGGGCCGTTCGACCTGGCCGCGCTGCTGCTGGGGCCGGAGCCGTTTCTTCGTGGCGTTGATGCAGCCGGAGCAGCACGCGGATGTGCATCGGCTGCTGGAGTACTGCTTCGAGCAGGTGCGGCGCTACGCCCTGGCCCAGGCCGCGGCCGGCGCGGATTTCACTGCCATCGGCGACTCCACCGCCGGGCCGGATGTCTGCTCGCCGCGCATCTACCGCCAGTTCGCGCATCCCTACGAAGTCCGGCTGGCCGCCGACCTGGCAGCGCACGGCGTGCGATTGGTCCTCCACATCTGCGGCAACACCACGGCGATCATGGCCGACATCGCCACCACCGGCGCGACCATGATCGAGTTCGACTACAAGGCCGACATGGCGCGCTGCCGGGCGGCCGCGCAGAACGTCACGCTGGTGGGCAACGTGGATCCGAGCGGCGTGATGGCGCTGGGCACGCCCGATCAGGTGCTCGATGAAAGCCGGCGGGCCATCGAGGCATTGGGCCAGCACGGACGCTTCATCCTCAGCCCCGGCTGCACGCTGCCCGCGACCACCCCGCCAGAGAACGTTGAGGCGATGATGGAGGCTGCGCGCACCTTCGGTCAATACCCAGGGGCTTGGTTGACTGACACTCCCTTCCTTCGCTGCGCACTCCCGTCGTCGTCAGATCCGATCGCGTTCGCCGTCATCTGCGCCATTCTTCTGCGCCAAGTCTGCTGATGTGCGCAAGGCTGTGAGGTTGTCGTGTCCGCGTCCAGCGTGCGCGAAACGGACGATTGGTCCGCCGCGGTCCGATGCCAGGCCTGGGCAAGCAGCGGATCCGGTCGGAGGGCCGTATTGAGCAGGTACAAACTGGGATAGCCGGCCAGAATCACCAGAAAAGCGTCCAATAACTTCTCGCCCGGGTGTGGACGCACGCCTTTTCCGGAATAGCGCCGAAGGTGCGCAAGCTATCCAGTTCGCCGCGCTCCCAAAGGGCATGACCCAGGGCGCAGAGCGGGGCAAAACTGGTATTAGGCGTCGGTCAAGTCAAACTGGGTGGCATGGGGTTTCTCCTTGTGGCTTATCGTGGCATTGTTTGCTAAACTCTACCACGAAACGCACGGAAAACCACACTCACCCGCATAGAACTGCGGTCATTTTGCACGAAACGATAGAACTGCCTTATTCACAAAACAAGCGCGTTTGGCCGCGGATTAGCACGGATTTCCGCGGATCAAATCCGAAAGATCCGTGCTAACACTTGCACCGCACTGCGTTCCCCGGCACCGCCTCCGGCGTTAGCCGGGGCAGGTGTGGTGCAGTGCAGGTGTCCGCGAAAATCCGCGGCCGTTCTCAACTCGGAACACCGTCTTTCACCGGTTCCCAAATTTTGTCAGCCATTCAGATCCGGAGGGCCCATCATGAACCAGCGTGAAAACCTGCTGCGCGCCGTGCGCTTCGAAACGCCGGAGACCATCCCGATGGTGTTTCACATCAACCCGGCGTGTTGGCAGCACTATCCGCACGACGCCTTGCAGGAGTTGGTGGCTGCACACCCCCTGCTTTTCCCGGATTTCGCACCTCTGGCCAGGGTCACGCCGGCATTCTCGCCCGTGCAGCGGCGGGATGAACCCTACCGGGATCCGTGGGGCTGCGTGTGGCACACCTCCGAGGACGGCATCACCGGCACCGTCACCGAGCATCCGCTGGCCGACTGGGCCGCGTTCGCAGATTATCGCGCGCCCGATCCCGACCGCACCGACGGCCTATGGCCGATCAACTGGGCGCAGGTGGCCCGGGACATCGAAAATCACAAGGCGCAGGGCAAGCTGCTGCAAACCGGCCTCCGTCACGGCCACACCTTCCTCCAGTTGTGCGACATCCGCGGCTACCAGGCGCTGATGTACGACATGGCCGACGATGACCCGCAGTTGCGCAAGCTGATCGCCATGCTGGAAGAATTCAACCTGGCGCTGGTCGAGCGCTACCTGGCCGTGGGCGCGGAGTGGATGTCATACCCCGAAGACCTGGGGATGCAGGTGGGTCCGATGGTGTCGCCCAGACATTTTCGGAAGTACATCCGGCCGAGCTACCAGCGGTTGATGCGCCCCGCGCTGGACGCCGGTTGCGTCGTCCACATGCATTCCGACGGCGATATCCGCCTGCTGGTGGACGACATGCTGGAAGCCGGTGTTGAAGTCATCAACCTGCAGGACCTGGTCAACGGCATCGACTGGATCGCGGCGCGCTTTGCCGGCAAGGTGTGCATCGACCTGGACATCGACCGCCAGCAGATCACTTTCGGCGGCACGCCCGCAGCGATCGACGCGCTGATCCGTGAGGAAGTGACGAAGCTGGGCCGCAAGGAGGGCGGTCTAATGATGATCTACGGCCTCTATCCGGGCGTCCCACTGGCAAATGTCAAAGCTTTGATGGATGCGATGGAGGGGTATGCAACCTTTTTTTCACAATGAAAAGAGCCGGAAACGATTTGACATTCTCTAAATCCCATGCTATCGTAAGTACCGTTCCTGGTCTGGCGTCACAACTACGACATTTGGAGAGTGTGCTGGGAATGTCGAGTCCTGCGCCTTACCTCATCGGGTTTACGGCACTACATCGTTCAACTTCGCGTGGCCGCACACAGGATTCGGCTTTCTTGAGCCGATTGTCGTCAGATCCAACCACCGCCCGATGCGGGCGCCTCAAAACGTAATCCGGGCTTGTCCTAGCGTTTGCCATTCTCAATATTTACCATAACGACCAGCAAAGGGGTGCAGTCTATCGACAAGAAGATACCGTAGAACTCAGACCGTCGTAGGCGTTACGGCTTCGGCCCGCCTGGTAGATCATCTCGCACGAGGAGGTTCAAGGTGACCAAGAGTTACGGTGTAGGCATCATCGGCGCCGGCTGGGTGGCCGGGGAGTACGTGAAGGCATTTCGTGATCACCCCCTCACCCAAATCGTCGGCATGTACAACAAGACCCCCGAAAAAGCCACCAACCTGATGAAGACACACGGGGTGGATGGCAAGGAGTTCAAATCGGTCGATGCGCTTCTCGACGACAAGCGCATCGACATCGTCGTGCACTGCGCACACGCCGATACACGAGCCGAGTACATCAGCCGGGCCGCGGTCGAGCGGACGGCACGTCGTTATCGAGAAACCGGCCAGCACCTCCCCCGAAGGCACCGCCCAGATCGTCGAGGCGGTCAAGAAAACCGGCGTCAAATCCATCGTGAGCTGCGTGCTCCGCTGGAATCCCCAGTTCAAGACCATCCGCGCCATGCTGGATGATGGCAAGCTCGGCGATCTGATTTACGCCGAGGCGGACTACTGGCACCCGATCATCAAGGCCTACCCCGGTTACCCCTATTACATGAAGAAGATCTCCGGCGGCAGCAGCTTCACCGTCGCTGGTGTGCATGCCGCTGACACCCTTCGTTGGCTGGCGGGCGAGATCGTCGAAGTGGCCGCCTTCAGCGCCGGCCCGATCATGAACAAAGAATTCGAGTACCCGCCGGTGACGGTTGCCTCGCTCAGGTTCGCCAACGGCGCAATCGGCAAGCTCTCCAGCGTCATCGAGGGGGAGACCCCTTACATCTTCAACACGCGCCTCTTCGGCACGACGATGTCGATCGACAACAACCGCATCCACTCTTCCAAGTGGTACCCCGGCACGCTGGGCTATTACGAATTCCCGACCATCAAGCCGGAAAGCGGTGACGTCTCGCATCATCCCTTCGTGCCTGAGATCGCGCACTTTATGGAGTGCGTCGAGAACGACGTGGAATCACACGCCTCGATCTACGACATTCGCAAGACCATGGCGCTTTGCTTTGCGATCGACGAGTCGGCAGCCAAGGGTGGCCAGCCAGTCAAGGTCAAGCTTGACTAGGTCCAGATGGTCCGCCGGCCAGCCACAAGCCCTTGCCGGAGGTAGTTCCGGCAGCCACGCCCTGGAGCCGATGAAGGCTCTAACCTATTCATTCCCCCAAGGAGGCAAGAAGATGTCCGAGAAGCAACTTAGCCGACGCGACTTTCTCCGTTCAGCAGCCAAGGTGAGCGCGGGCGCCGTGGTCGGCGCCGGCCTGGTGTCGGCCTGCCAGACGAAAGCGCAGCCGACCGCGATCCCGCCCACCGCGGTAGCTGCCGCCGCTGCGGCCACGGCGCCGGCCGCTGCCGCAGCGCAGGAAGCAGGGCGGGACATCAACGTGGTGTGCGTCGCCCCCATCAGCGGCTTCATCGCCGCGGACGGCATCGAGATGCGCAACGGCGTGGTGATGGCCGTTGACGAGATCAACGAAAACGGTGGCCTCTGGGGTCACAAGCTCAAATACATCGAGGTGGATGACATCGACTCGACCGGCGACCAGGTTCCCACCGCGTTCCAACGCGCGATCGAGGTGGAGAAGGCCGATGTGATCTTCTCCGGTTATCACCTTAACTCGTCGCCGGAATTCGACATCTGCGCCAACGCCGGGGTGCTGTACTACAACAACAACACCCAGAAGGCCTGGACCGATCGTTACTCCGCCAATCCTGATAAGTACTGGTCGATCTTCCAGACCGATCCGAACGAAGAGTGGTACGGCGGCGGCTTCGCCCGCTACCTGAATATGCTGGTGGAAACCGGCCAGTTCAAACCGGCGCACGACAAGACGGCCGCCGTCCTGCACGGCGATGACACCTACAGCACCTTCATCGGCACCACCTTCATCGAGACAGCCAAGGAACTCGGCTGGGAAATCCTGTACGTGGACAAGTTCACCCCTGCTGCCGTGCCGGACTGGGGCCCCATGCTCTCCAAGGTGCGCGACGCCAACCCCTCGGTCTTGTTCACCGTGGACTACAACCCGGCCGACAACGCCGCCATGATCAAGCAGTGGGTGGCCGACCCGACCGACGCGTTGCTCTATCAGCAATACGGGCCGTCGGTGCCCGAGTACCTGGAGCTGGCGGGCGATGCGGCCAACGGCGTCCTCTGGGCCACCGTGCTCGGCTTCCTGCCGGATCCAATCGGTAAGGAGTGGGTCGCGAAGTACGAAGCCAAGTTCAAGACGACGCCAGGTTACGCTAATGCGCCCGGCGGCTACGACCAGGTGTATGACTGGGCCTACGCGGTGTTGCTGGCGGGCGACCCCTTCAACTATAAGAAGGTCGCTCAGATGACCGAGAAAAACATCCACCGCGGCGTGACGGGCGGCTACTATCCCGAGAACCACGCCGGCCGCTGCTATCCCTGGCAGACGAACGATCCTTCGCTCGGCCAGTCGCATACCATCTATCAGATCCAGGACAAGCAGCAGGTGCTGGTCTTCCCGCCCCCGTACGCCAACGGCGACTTCCAGACGCCACCCTGGCTTAGTTAGGCGGACCGCGCGCCCTGCCATGCCTTTCCCCCAGAGCGGCGTGTGAGGGTGCAAGGAGTTTTCCCAGCGTGAGATTTTGGCGTCGCGCCAGCGGCTCCAAAATCTCACGCAGCGAGTAAGTCATCCCACCGGCCGCCTGTTTGCTCAAACGGCCGGCCGGTGGTCCCGTCAGATTCATTGGCACAGGTACGCGATGGCCACGATCTTTGAATGTAAGAACGCCAGCAAAGACTACGGCGGGCTTCAGGCGGTCAGGGACCTCACCTTTTCTGTAGAAGAAGGGGAGATCTACGCGATCGCGGGGCCGAATGGCGCGGGCAAGACCACCTTGTTCGACGCGATTACAGGGGTCACTTCGCTCACCAACGGTATCATCCGGTTCGGTAGCCAGGAAATCCAGCGCATGCCCCCCGACAGGATCTGCCGGTTGGGCGTCGCGCGGCACGTTCCAGACCACCGTGGGCTTCGACACCCAGACCGTGTTGACCAACGCGCTGGTGGGCGCGATCCTGGGCCGGAAGGGTTCGGGGAACCCCACGATGCGCTTCTCGGATGAGGCCATCGTGGCCGCCCTGGATGCGCTGGAGTTCTGCGACATGCTACACCTCCAGCGGCATGAGGTGGCCAAACTGCCCGTCTTTGATCGTAAGCGGCTGATGCTGGCGACGGCGCTTTCCACCAAGCCCAGGCTGCTGCTGCTGGATGAGCCGGTGGGCGGCCTTAACCGCTCCGAGCGCGAGGCGATGATTGAGTTGGTACGCAAGGTGAACCAGGCTGGTACCACTGTGCTGCTGATCGAGCACGTGATGAAGGCTGTGCTGGCGCTGGCCGATCGTTTGCTGATCTTGCATCACGGCCAAAAGATCGCTGAAGGTCCCCCGGCTGAGGTCCTGCGAGACGAGCGGGTGATCGAGGTCTACCTGGGCGGCCAGGGTCGCGCACACATAGCCAACGTCAGCGGAGGTGGAGAGAATGCTTAAGGTCACTGACCTGCAGGCGGGCTACGCAGGGTCCGAGGTCCTGCATTCTCTCTCCATGGAGGTGCGGGATGACGAGACCGTGGTCGTGCTGGGCCCGAACGGCCACGGCAAGACGACGTTGCTGCGCGCCGTCTCCGGGCTGATCCGGTCCACCGGTGGCCGTGTGGAATTCGACGGCGAGAACATCACCAACAAACGTGCTTCCGATATCGTCGCCGCTGGTGTGATCCACATACCACAGGGCGATTTGCCGTTCCCCGAGCTCACCGTGATGGAGAACCTGCTGATGGGCGCGTATCGGTCTGACGCCTGGCGGCAGCGCAAGTGGAAACTGGAGCAGGTCTTCGAATTATTTCCGGTCCTCAAGGAACGTCCCAACCAGTTGGCGCGCAGCTTGTCGGGCGGCGAGCGGCGCATGTTGGCGTTGGGACGCGGGCTGATGAGCAAAGCCAAGCTGCTGATGATCGACGAGCCTTCGTTGGGCCTGGCGCCTTTCCTGGTCGAAAATGTTTATGAAACCATCCGCAATATCCGCAGCACCGGCCTGTCCATCCTGCTCGTCGATGAGAATGCTGACCACATCGCCGGCCTGGCCGATCGCGTCTATCTGCTGGAAGCAGGGACCTTGATCAAGGAAGGCGGGGTGTCTGAGATGCTCAGCGACGAGGCCTTGTTAACGGCCTATCTGGGGTAGCTGCCACTTTTCAGCCGAAACACTCCTGTGAGCGGAAGGTTTTGAGGAAGAAAACATGGAGAAGCTGTTTCAAGCGGTTTACGGTGGCATCCTTTACGGCTCGATTTACGGGCTGATGGCCATCGGATTGACCCTGATCTGGGGCTCGCTGCGCATGCTGAACATGGCCATGGGGGCGCTGTATGTGGTCGGCGGCTACCTGACCTGGACGGCGTAC
Organism: uncultured Chloroflexia bacterium; assembly: GCA_963841825.1. GTDB lineage: Bacteria > Chloroflexota > Anaerolineae > CG2-30-64-16 > CG2-30-64-16 > CAWJEL01. Next base: position 264,091 of record CAWJEL010000010.1, on the reverse strand, counting down.
AACTATTGGGACCTGCCGCCGCTGGTAGCCATCGCCATCGGGGTTCTGGCGGCTGCGTTAATCGGGTTGTTGATCCAGATCCTGCTGATCAACCGGCTGCTGGGCAGGGCCTCCTTTTTCAATGCAGCGATGATCGCCACGGTTGGCGCCGCCATCATGATCGAGAGCGCCGCCCTGCTGATTTGGGGGCCGCGCGTCAAGCAGATGCCTCCCCTCATTGAGGGACATACCAAAATCCTGGGCGTGGTGATACAATACCAAAACCTGGTCATTATTGCCGTTGCGGCCATCTCCTTGGTCGCCTTGAGCCTTTTTCTGAAGAAGACGCGTTACGGCCTGGCGATTCAGGCCGTTTCTCAACAAATGGACGCCGCCCGGCTCATGGGGATTCCTACCGTCCTCACCTTCATGATCGTTGCCACCATCGGCGCCGCGTTTGCGGGGCTGGCGGGCAGCCTGCTGTCGTCGGTGTTTTACGTCGCGCCCACAGCCGGATATGCGCCGCTCACAAAAGCACTCATCGTCACCATCTTCGGCGGTTTGGGCAGCATCAAGGGGACCATCTGGGCGGCCTACATCATTGGCGTGCTGGAGGCGTTTCTGATCGTGTACTTTGGCGCGGGGTTCGCGCTGCCGGTCTTGTTCCTCTTCATGATCCTGATGTTGGTGATACGCCCGAGCGGGCTGTTTGGGCTGGGGGAGACACAACGGCTATGATCCACGAAAATGCTTTGTCAGAGTCGGGAGCGAACCGCGTGGCGCAACGGCTGGATCCGGCCGCCGGACCTTGGGCAAAACCCAAGCCAGTCGCGCTTGTCGCTACCATCCTGGTCCTCCTGGCAATGCCCTGGGTGCTGACCAACTTCTCCACCGGACGTTTCGCCCTGCACCTCATCATCCTGTTTTTTGTCTGGGGCATCGTCACGCAGAGCTGGAACCTGATCCTGGGGGTTGGGGGAATTTTCTCTTTCGCCCAGGTAGCCTTTTTTGTCATCGGTGGGCTGGCCAGCGGGGCGGCTTCGCAACAACTCGGTCTGAGCCCCTTTATCACGATCTGGTTCGCGCCCATTGCCGCCACCATCGCCGCGTTGATCATCGGCCTGCCTTCGTTACGGTTGCGCGGCCCGTACGTGGTCTTGCTGACGCTGGCTTTCGCCGAACTGGTGCGCAACTTCGCCACCCAGGGTCCCAAATGGATCGCAGGCGGCGGCTATGGATTGCGCGATGTCCCCAAGTTTGGATTCACAGATATGTTGGGGCCTAGTACGGGGCGGGTAGCCTACTACTACGTGGCGCTCCTCATTTTCTTGATCACCACCTACGTGATCTGGCGCATTTTCCACTCACCCATCGGGATGAGCTTCCGGGCCCTGCGCGATTCGGAGACGTACGCCACCAGCCGCGGGGTGGATCCCTTCCGCTTCAAGATGCTGCTGTTCGCCCTCAGCGCCTTCTTCACGGGCCTGGCCGGCGGTTTCCTGGTGCATTACAATGGCTCGCAGGCGCCGACCATTCTCAACTTCAGTCTCACGATCAACCTGCTGGCGATGATCGTCCTGGGCGGGTGGGGCACGTTCTGGGGGCCGATCCTTGGCACCGCGCTGCTCACGGCGCTGCCTGAGATACTGCGGGGGCCACTGGATAACTGGCGCACGATGGCGATGGGTCTTTCCTTAGCCCTGATCGCCGTCTTTGCGCCTGAAGGTCTGTTCCCGTTGCTCTCGCGTGGGACGAAGCGGCTTTTTGGCGGCCGGGATAAGTCCAAGACGGGTTAGCGCAGGTTCATCACGACAGAGACAGCAAAATGCAGCGCCCGGTTCTCGCTTCGAAGCAAGAATCGGGCGTTTTGGTCGCTTGCCTAATCTGATTTGGGTGTATTCAAAATCAGTTAGCCAGCCGAGCGGAGCATCCTGAGCGGAGGGCCGCAGCCCGTAGTCGAAGGGTGCGGAGCGTCTATCAGCCAGAATCGCGTCCTTCGACTACGCACGGCGCAGGCTGTGGGTCACGGAACGCTGGGGATGCCGTGCGCCGTGCTCCGCTCAGGATGCTGCATAACTAACTTTGAATACACCCATCTGATTTGCCGCGGATCAACGTGGATTCTCGCGGATTAGACAGCAGGACTCGCGTAATCGCAATCCCGGCAGTTGCGCCCTACCCGGACAAGCCGGAACCAAGCCTGCACCACAAAGGCTCAAAGACACAAAGTCCACAAAGGTAGAATTCTTAGTGATCTTGGTGTCTTGCGGTGAGATTCTTGTTTTTTATGCTGGAATCCGATTGGTAAGGGCCTAATGACGATGGCTGATCACGTCATATGGATCGCGATGTCCTGCGCCACCCGCCCCAGGATCACGTAATCGCCCGGAGCGGTCTGGAGGATCGAACCGGGGACCAGCGTGTTGACGCGGCCGTGGGCGCAGAGACGGGCGATGAAGCTCTGCCAGCTCGAATTTCCATCGTAATACGGCAGCCAGAAGCTGCGATGCCGCGCCCGCATCACCTGGGCTGGGCCGATGCTGGCAGCCTTGGGCGGCACCCACGACCAATCACCGCCGAAGGAGTGCAGGGCGTTCTGCATGATCGTCATCGGCGAGAGGGGCACGATGCGCGGGCCAGCCTGCATGTAGGCGTCCAGATCGTCGCCGAACTCGTAGCCGAGGTCCGCTTCCCAGAACGCGATGTGCCCGCACCAGCCGATGCCGCCGTAACAGACGTCCGCGTCCCCCAGGTCTTCGAGCATCTTGCCGTAGACGTCGATGTTCTCGGATGACGGGAAGTGCACCTGTGCCATCGGCGGCCGCAGGTCGGGATCGATCAGGCCGAAGAAGGTGTCCATCATCGCCTTCTGGAACGAGCCGGCCCAGGAGGCGGGCGCGGTTTTGCCGTCCTGATCGGCGTATTCGTCCATGTTGAAGGTGTGTACGTGGCGCATGGGGATGCGCAGGCGGTTGATCATGCGCGCGGCCACCGGGTACTGCGCGGTCGGTCCCACCGGCAGGATGCATACAAACTGCCGTCCCTCTTCCAGCGCTTGCTTGATGTTGAACACAAAATCGGTGGCGAGCGCGCCGAAGAGGTCCACCGGCTCCTCGATCACGCTGATCTTGAAATCCGGGTTCGGATGCTTTGTGATGTCGGCCTTTTTGATCGCGCGCGACGCGCGCACTCGGCGCGGTCGCGGAAGGCGATGAAGGGGGAGAGGTCGTACTTGAATTCCATGCGCTTGTCTTCCTTTCTTTGACTTGGCACTGGTTGGGCTCAGAGTCTATCCGAAAACCCAATTGCGTGTCCTGAGCTTGTCGAAGGTCGCCCCCTTCGACAAACGTTCGACTGAGCGTTCGACTGAGCGTTCGACTGAGCTCACGCCGAAGTCTCAGGGGGCGTGCAATGGTGATTTTCAGACAGATACTCAATCTGCGACGCCGCACCACCGGGTGATGAACCGCGCGAGCGTGCGAACGAAGGCTACGGCGGACTCGACATCGATGTACTCGTCGGCGGTATGCGCGTTGCCACCGGTGGGACCGAAGACAACCGCCGGCGTATGAAAATCCTGTTGGATGGCAAACAGATCGCACGGATACGGCGCTCCCGTCACGGCCACGTCTCGGCCGGTTGCGGCGCGCGCACACGCGGCCAGCTCGGTCACCAGCGGCGCGCCGGGGTCCATCTGCGTGCCCGGCATGATGCGGTAATTGAACTCGACGCGCGGCGGCTCGGCGTAAAGCTGCGGGGCATCCGCCACCAGCTCGACGAGCCAGTCGTGGAACTGCTTCAGGACGACTTCCCGGTCCTCCCCCGGTACGAGCTGCCAGTAAAGTTCGACCTTGGAGTCGGCCGGCACGCTCAACGGCTCGCGCTCGCCCCAGCCGCCGGCCACAGCCTTGGCCAGCAGCACGGGGACCGGATCGGCGAACCCCTGGTAGAGCGGCGGCACGGCCAGGCCCTCGCGGCGACGGTGGTTGAAGGACTTCAGATGGGAGAGGAAATGCAGCAACTGCTCCGTGGCGGCGCCCGACTCGCTGTCCCCCTTGCCGGCCGCCAGGAGTGAGCTTGGCCCCTTGAAGAAGATGTGGGCGAGGCAGAACCCGCGCGCAGCCGGATAGATGTCCAGCCCGGTGCTCTCAACCAGGAGCGCGGCGTCAACCTGGGGGCCGTGCAGCCGCCCGGCGATGGTGCCGTTAACGCCGCCGAACTCCTCGTCGACCACGCTTTCAAACACCAGATCACCTTTGAGGCGCACGCCTGACCGTTGCAACGCCTGGATCGCCAGCATACAGGCGGCCAGGGGACCCTTCATGTCGATGGCGCCGAGCCCGTAGATGCGACCATCTTTGTGCAAACCGCCGAACGGATCGACGTTCCAGGCGGCACTGCCCTGCGGCACCGTGTCCACGTGACCGGTCAGCAGCAGAGAGCGTCCGCCGCCCTGGCCGCGCCAGATCGCGGTGAGATTGGGCCGGTCGCGATAGTCACGGCCCGGCCAGTAGCTCGCCTGTGTGGTCAATCCCGGGACATCAGCGAGGGCATAGAGCTCGACATCCAGTCCCAGGTCGCGGAGGCGCCGGGCCAGGTATTCCTGTCCCGCGCGCTCGTTGCCGCCCGGCGGCAGGTTCTCCGTTGGTATGCGCACCAACTCCTGGATCGCGGCGATCAGTTCGCCGCGCAGCGCATCGACCGTCGTGTCCAGTCGATCTTCGTCTATAAGCATGTGGTCATCCTCCGGTAGCTCCTCGGCCAGCGCCGGCTGAAGATCGACACGTCGTCGTTCAGCCGCGGATCCACACGGATCATCGCGGATCAATAGCTGAAATCCGCGGGGATCCGTGCATATCCGCGGCGTCTTCGGCTCGGCCGGCCGACTCTTATGGGGAGCCAAGTCGCGTCAGTGAGTAAGTTTATCATAACTGCCGCGCCGCTCGGAAACGCGGGCGCAAAGGCGAGGTATCGCGCAGAACTGTCGGTGAGCCACGCACCTTGAGACTTCAGCGTGAGCTCAGTCGAACGCTCAGTTGAACGCTTGTCGAAGGGTGGCGCTTCGACAAGCTCAGCGACCGTGCCCGACACCAACTTCTCCAGTCGCAGAATCGCCGAGCCGAATCCGGGTGGCGCTTCGACGAGCTCAGCGACCGTGCCCGACACTGTTGCGGTGTACCCCGCAAGGCGGACTGGGGATGCGCCCTCTCTGATGATTTGCGCAAAAACTGCCCGCGGACTATCATTGCCTACCGGGGTTCGCACCGGACCGAAACAGGTGGCACACACAAGTGAGGAGGCGACACGATGAACAGCCGGGAACGGATGGCGCTCGCCATGCAATTGCAGCAGCCGGACCGCGTGCCGGTCATGTGTCAGCTCGCGTTGGGCCACTTCTTCCTCAACACGGAGTTCGCGCCGCACGAGATCTGGTTTGACTCGGAGGTGTTCGCCGAGGCAGCGGTGGCGCTTCAGCGCCGCTACCGGTTCGACGGCATCCTCGTCAACCTCCCGGGACGCCCGCCGGATCTGTTGGATCAGGTTGCCCGGATCGAGCGCACGCCGGACGGGGAACAACTGACCTGGCGGAACGGCGAAGTGACCTTCTGCCCGTGGGACGACAACCCCTATCACGCGCTGGCGAACGGTGATCCGGCGCCGCGCGCGGACTTTGCTACCATCGACCCGGATGACCTCGATGCGTTGGACACCCTCACGGGCTACACGTGGGGGGTGTATCACGTCCCCTCCGTCAGCGGCAGGACCGACCGCGGGCCGCTGCGGGAGATCCCGCCCTACTTCCTCCGGGCCCTTGACCTGGTGCGGCAGAAGGCCGACCCTGATGTCCCGATCCACGGTGAGGTCTTCTCCCCGTTTACCCACTTCCTCGAACTGTTCGGCTACGAGAGCGCGCTCTTCAACATGCTGGACGACACGGGCAAGACCCACGCGCTGTTGGATCGCCTGACCGAGTCGAGCATCGCCTGGGCGGTCGCGCAGGCCAGACATGGCGTGGACGCCGTGCTCATCTCCTCGGCCTTTGCCGGCGGCCCGTTCCTTTCGCGCGGCATGTACCAGGAATTCGTCGTGCCGTACGAGCGGCGGGTGACGGACGCCATCAAGGCCGCGGGGGTGCCGGCCTACACCCACACCTGTGGCCGGATCGGGGATCGGCTGGATCTGATGCTGGAAACCGGGACGGGCGGCATCGACACGATGGATCCGCCGCCGTTGGGCAACACGGAACTGGCGGACGCCAAGGCGCAGGTCGGGGGTCAGGTCTTTCTCAAGGGCAACATGGATTCGGTCGTGCTGCTGCGTGCCAAGACCGCCGAGGAGGTGATCGCGCACGCCGCGGGCCGCATCCAGATCGGGATGCCGGGCGGCGGGTATATTCTCAGCACGGCATGTTCGGTCGCGCCGCGCGTCGAGCCGTGGAAGCTGGAGCTGCTGGCGCCGCTCGCCGAAGAGATCGGACGCTACGCGTGAAGCCCGCGATGGCCCGTTATTGATCCTCGAACGGTGACGGGGGGCACTCGCCGGTCGAAGTTGCGCCTTTGCCCGTTTGGGACAATGTCTTGCTCGAGAAGATCCCGGCCAACTTCTCCTGGACCAGGGCCTTATCCTTGAGCACGAGCACCATCCATCCTTCGGGTGTTGTGTACTCCTCGATCATGTCCCCCAACTGCATACCGTGGACATCCCGCGCCTGCAGCCGGGAAGCCAGGCGGGCCAGTTTCAACACGACAGGCAGATCGAGATCGGTCGTGAAGGTGTCGGACAGCGCACTCCAGAGTAGGGGAATCTTGGGCAGCAGATTGGCGTCCAGCACCCGGTTGCGGATGGCCCAGATCAACTGCTGCTGGCGCTGCGTCCGGCCGAAGTCGGTTTGGATGTAGCGGTAGGTGGCGAACTTCTTCGCCGTGACGCCATCCAACTGCACTGGTCCCGCCGGCAAGGTGAAGGTTTTCATGCCAGTCGGCGATTTGTCATCCGGCGTCGCCTCGTACAGCGGACAATCCAGGTTCACGGTCACGCCCCCCAGCGCGTCCACCAGCTTGATCAGGCCGTCCTGATGGATGATCACATAGTGTTGCGTGGGAATGCCGAGCTGCTCTTCCACCACCCGGCGTACCAGCGCCGGTCCGCCGCCGGGGTAATCCAGTTTCTCGCCGATGTAGGCCACGGCATTCAGACGTTCCTTGCCTTTGTCGTAGCCCGGGACTTCCACATACAGATCGCGGGGATGCTGACGATGCCGACCTGGCCGATCTTAGGGTCGATGACGACCACCATAATGCTGTCTGTGCGCCACGCCTCCAGCTCAGGGCGGTTATCCGAGCCCAGCACCAGGATATTCTCAGTCCGCGTCAGATCAACCGGCTCCGCGGGCGCGGCGACCGGCGCGGCGAGCGGAGGCAACCCGAGCGCAGCGGCCAACGCCCGCAGGTCGCCCGCTTGCAAAGCGTCCACTCCCACCAGCCGTGCCTGCAGCAGCCCCAGATCCTCGGCCAGCGCCGCGTTCAGACCAGCTCGCCACCTTCGCCCTGGCCGGCGCCACCTCCCCATCTGCGGCAAACGACTCGACGACCATGGTAAGATAGGCCTCGCGTTCAGCCGCTCGCAACTCGGCTGGCAGCGCGTCCTTTGGGCGCGGCCGGCCAAATCCCCCAACCGAGTGCAAACCAACCGATCAACAGCCCGGCCAGAAGTGCCAGGGCAAACCAGATCCAGATGGGCAGTCGTTTCCTGTTTGACCGCTTCAGGTTTCGTTGCATGTATTGTCTCTTTCAGACCTGCGATGTATACTACGAGCGGGTGCAAATTGCGCTTTTTCCTCTGTTCATGCTGCGAGCATCCTGAGCGGAACGGAGCGGCGTTAGCGGAGTGTAGTCGAAGGATGTGGCCTTCAGCCGTGCCCGCTGCGCATCCTTCGACTACGCCGGGGCCCCTCCCCCGGCTCCGCTCAGGATGCTCCGCTAAACAAAAACGCAAGTTAATGCCCGCCCGCAGTATAGTTGCGGGTGCAGCGTTCCACCTGACTGCAACCCCAAATGACGCTCGCTGACAATTGGACTTCGCCGACCGGGCTGCAGCACTTCCGGGGAGCATTCTACCATGTTGACAGCGGCAGGAGCAAACCACTGAGGCGCAGGGTTTCAATGCACAAGACTTGCCCCCTCAACCTTGAACTTGCCACGAATCCCGCAAACGAGTACAATACGGGTTAGCCAGTCGTGACCACTCAACCCATACGGGACTATGAGTCCGGCAAAGTTGCTATCCGCCAATTCGATGCTGAAAGGAGCAGACACATGGCTTTTGAGTTACCGTCCCTGCCATACGCCGATACCGCCCTCGAACCGTACTATTCCGCCAAGACGTTCAGCTTCCACCACGGCAAACACCACAAGGCCTACGTGGATAATCTGAACAAGCTTCTCCCAGGCTCGCCCTTCGAAAATAGCTCGCTTGAGGAGATCATCGCAGCCGTCGCCGGCGATCCGGCCAAGGCCGGCTTCTTCAACAATGCCGCACAAGTGTGGAACCATACCTTCTTCTGGAATTGCATGAAGCCCGGCGCGGGCGGCGCACCGAGCGGCGCACTGGCTGCCAAGATCGACGCCGCATTCGGCAGCTACGAGAAGTTCGCCGAGCAGTTCAAGGCCGCCGCGGTGGGCCGTTTCGGCAGCGGCTGGGCCTGGCTGGTGTTGGACGGCGGCGAGCTCAAGATCATGAGCACACCCAACGCCGAGACCCCCATGACCGGCGGAAAGAAGGCGCTCCTGACGGTGGATGTTTGGGAGCACGCCTACTACCTGGACTTCCAGAACCGCCGGCCCGACTTCGTGCAGACGTTCCTGGACCACCTGGTGAACTGGGACTTCGTCGCCGCGAACCTGGGGTAGGCCGCAGTTTCACTACCGGTCGGCTGGGGTGAGTAGCGCTACTCACCCCTTTATCTAAAATGAGCCTTATGCCTCCTGTCGAAGTAGCCGGATCTGGACAGACCGGCGCTGCGTTCCAGCGTATCCTCATCGTGGACGACGATCCTGCCATCCTCCGTCTGGTCAAGATCCATTTGGAGAGCGCGGGCTACGACGTGCTGATGGCAGACTCGGGCGTGGACGCGCTGGGGGTGATCGATCGCAGTGGCATCCCGCACCTGGCCATCGTCGATATCAACATGCCGCTGATGAACGGCTTTGACTTCTGCGCGGCGGTGCAGCAGTTCAGCGATCTGCCTATCATCATGCTCAGCGCGCAGGACGAGGAAGACACGATCATCAGGAGCATTAGCCACTATGCGGAGGACTACGTCATCAAGCCGTTCAGTCCCCGTGAGTTGGTGGCGCGCGTCGAGCGTGTGCTGCGGCGGATCGGCGACTTCGGCTATACGCTTGACATCGTGACCCAGATTGACGACCGCTTGGCGGTAGACTTCCCCCACCAGCGCGCCCTTGTCGACAGGCAGCTTATCCCCCTTACGCCCACTGAGACCAAGTTACTCTATCTGTTGATACGCAACGCCGGCCGCGCCATGACTGCGGATTTTTTGTTGCGCCGTTTGTGGCCCATGGACGAGAAGTTCGAAGACTCACTGCGCGTTCATATCCATCGGCTGCGGCAAAAAATCGAGCCGATCCCCAGTCGGCCGCGCTATATTCATACTGAACGTGGGGTGGGGTACAGTTTCCCCAGAGCGAAACCACCACGTTCGACCGTTTTATTATCCTGAGCGTAATGTTCATCGCCCACAAGTAAACGGGATGAAATTCGATCACGCAACGGCTGTTGCCCGGCCAGAATGTATCACCAACGCCCAATCGATGCAATCAGCAATTCTTCGAGATTTATATTATTGTCGTTTGTACTCTGAATTGTAATGCCGTTTGTAATACTTCCGGGTTAGACTTTATCATCAATAGGCATTCTGATGATATCTTCAACCCGGAGGCTGAAATGTGCGTGATTATCCATAAGCTATATGGTATTGACCCAGATCTGGAAATGAAACTCAAAGCACGAGGCATCAAGGACAGCAACGACCTCTTGCAGGCTTGCCGCACCCCTCATGAGGTAGCGGACCTGGCTCAATCATCCGACAGGGAAATCTCCGTCCTCATGAAACTGCTGCACCGGGCGGAATTGGCGCGTATCCGCGGGATCGGCGAAACTTACACGATGCTGCTGGAAGAAGCTGGCGTCAACACCACCCGGGAGCTGGCCGCGACGGCGCCGGACGACCTGCGTGTGCGGCTGACGCGCATCAATGCTAACAAAAAGTTGGTCGGTCGGGTACCCGCGCAGGCGATGGTCAACGGCTGGGTCAGCAAAGCCCAGCGTATGCCGAGCACGTTCGAGTGATCTCGCCCCAACGCACGATCGCCGGCAGGGGTTGCTTGTAGCAGCTCAAACGCCACATCTCTCATATGGACGCCGCCAACAGTTCAGCTCGTCATGGCTGGAGGGTTGGCGGCGTTTCTGTTGCGAGTTTGACTTATTTCGGACAGCAGGATACATTCGTTGAATACACGCTGATCAGGCTATCCCTGATGGCTGAGGAGCAATAATGACGCCAACATCGGATGTTTCCCGTTACCTGGAAAACCTGAAGACCGAACGGGAGGCCGTGAACCTCTACGAAAAGCTGGCCGCGGCCGAATCGAACCCGGATTTAAGCGCCGTGTACGGCAAGATGGCCGACACGGAGCGCCGGCACGTGGCCGCTTGGGAAGGCAAGCTGGTGGTGGCGGGTGTTGCCGTGCCGCCGTTCCGATCGAGTTGGCGCACGTGGACGCTGGGTTGGCTGGCGGCGCGCTTTGGCCCTTCGGCGGTGCTGCCCACCCTGGCTGCGATTGAAAAAGGCGCGGGTTCCCAGTACGCGGATCAACCCGGGGATGACGTTGCCATCATGTCGGCCCAGGAGCGCTCGCACGCGCGCATCTTTGGCTACCTGGCCCAGTCGAGTCGCGGTATGGAGGGGAGCACGTTGGCACGTTTTGAGGGCCGGCACCGTGCCGCCGGGGGCAACGCGTTACGCGCCGGCGTCCTGGGCGCCAACGACGGCTTGGTTTCCGTCTTCAGCCTGATGATGGGCGTGGCAGGCGCCGGTGTCGGATCGCGAGCCATCATCCTGACCGGGATCGCCGGGCTATTGGCCGGCGCGCTTTCGATGGCGCTGGGTGAATGGTTGTCGGTGCAAAGCTCGCGCGAGCTCTATGCCAATCAGCTAGCGATCGAGAAGCGTGAACTGGAGCAGATCCCTGAGGAGGAGATCGAGGAGCTGGCGCTGATCTACCAGGCCAAGGGGATCGCCACGGACACTGCGCGTGAAATGGCGCAACGCCTGCTTTCCGATCCGGCCACCGCGCTGGACACGCTGGCGCGCGAGGAACTCTCGATCGATCCGGCAGAACTGGGCGGCTCGGCCTGGGAGGCCGCGCTCACCTCCTTCTTCCTTTTTGCTATCGGTGCGCTGATACCGCTGGTTCCCTACTTTTTCTTCACCGGTACAGCCGGCATCATGGCCAGCGCGATCAGCAGCGCCTTGGGCCTGTTCCTGATCGGCGCCGCGATCACGTTGATGACGGGACGGAACGCGATCTACTCCGGCCTGCGCCAGGTGGGCTTCGGCCTGGCGACCGCCGCGGTTACCTTTGGCGTGGGACGCCTGATCGGGGTCAATGTGGCCGGATAAAATGGGCGCGCCGTACAGGGAAGTGGACAGCTCGACGCGTCGCCAGCAGATAGACTGCGCCATCCGGCCCAGCCATCGTCCCATGCACCACGCCCTGCGGCAACTCGATGCGATCGCCGGGGGTCAACTCCAGCAGTCGCTTCTCAGCCGGCAGGATGATCGTCAGGCTGCCCGATACCAGCCACAGCAGCTCCGGATAGATGTGCGCGTGCGGCGGGTATCCGGTCGCCGGTTCATTGTGCCACCGCACCACACCATAGCCATCGGCTGCCAGTCGGTCAAGCAGATCATCCTCGTCCGGCCGACGCCGCCCCTCCCACAGTGTCACGCGTGCCGTTGGTTTGGCGAATTTGGGGAAGGTTACCACCTTCGCCCCACCATCCGGCGTTTTGTTAGCTGCGTCGTTCATACTGCTGTTCCTTACATTTCACGTTTTCACGTTTCACGTTTCACGTCTCACTTTCTACGTCTCACGCTTCACGTCTTCACGTTCTTCACGTTTCACTTTCTACGTCTCACGCTTCACGTCTCACGTTTTCACGTTTCACGTCTCACGTTTTCACGCTTCACGTCTCACATTTTCACGTCTCACGCTTCACGTTTTCGCGCCCTGTTACGCCCCAATCTCCGCCAGCACCTGCCCCATCTGCGGCGTGGCGTAACCACCTAACGCATCGACCCGGGCCGCAAACGCCGGATCGCGCACAATCGCCAGCAGCGGCGCGAGGATATCGCTCTCGTAGAACGCCGCCGGGATGACCAGATCGTAACGCTCATGTTCCAGCGGCACGAAGTCCAGGTCGAGCGCGCGCGCGGCCGCCAGGATGCCCAGGCCGCAATCCGCCGCGCCCGATGCGACCGCCGCAGCCACCGCCAGGTGCGTGAACTCCTGCCGGTCGTAGCCCTGGATGGCGCGCGGGGCGATGCCTGCGCCATTCAATCGGTAGTCCAGCAGGACGCGCGTGCCCGCGCCGCGCTGCCGGTTGATGAAGATCACATCCGGCCGGGCCAGGTCGGCCAGCGCGCGGATGTCCTTCGGATTACCGCGCGGCACGATCAGCCCCTGCTCGCGCTGCACGAAACCCAGCAAAACGACCGGCGTCCCTGGCAGCAGGCGGCGGACGTAGGCGGCGTTATATTCACCGGTCTCCTCGTCGAGCAGGTGCGAGCCGGCGAAATGCGCTTCACCCCGGGCCAGTGCCAGAAGGCCGCCCAGGCTGCCCACATTGGCCGAAGCGAGCCTCCGTCCCGGGTAGCGCCGGCCAAGCGCATCCGCCAGCAGGTCCAGCGTCAGGTCATGGCTGCCGATGGCGACCAGCGTACGGGTGAGCGATTCCGGTGATCGGAACAGGTTCACCGTCACCGCTGCGCCCGGCTCGAAGCCTTGCTCGCCGCGCGGGATGCGAAGGATGCCATCGGCGCGCACCAGCGACATCAGCACGCCCGAACCGCTGGCGAGGGGCGAGGCAACCACCCGTTCGCCCACCTGTCCGACCGTCACCCGCAGGAATTCCTCGTCCCCCTCCGGGCTGACCACCTTGCGCGTGATCGTCGCCTGGACGGACGGTCGCTCGTCGCCGGGCTGCCCGAGCCAGCGCAGCAGCGTCGGCTGCACCAGCAGCTCGCACGTGATGGCCGCGGAGACGGGGTAGCCGGGGAGGCCGATGATGGGGATGCTGCGTGCTGCGTGCTGCGTGAAACGTTCTGCCGATGCGCCCGGCTCACCGCATTCTTCCGATTCAGCCGTGTTGTTCGCCTCCGGCACATGGATCAACCCCAGGATCACCGGATGGCCGGGGCGGATGGCGATGCCATGGACGAGGAGTTCGCCCAGTTCCGCGACGATCCGCGCGGTGAAGTCCTCCGAGCCGGCGGACGAGCCGGCGTTGATGATCACCAGGTCGTGGTCGCATGCGGCCGCCAGCACGCGCGCCCGAATGGCGGCGTAATCATCGGCCAGCGGCGGGAGACGGTCGGCCAGTCCGCCCCACTCGCGCACCATCGCGGCCAGTACCAACGAGTTATATTCGATGATCGCGCCGGGGTAAAGCGCGGCGCCGGGCGCGACCAGCTCAGTACCGGTCGGCTGGATCGCCACGCGTGGTTTGCGACGGACGCTCAACTGGCTGTGGCCCGCGCCGGCCGCCGCGCCGATATCCTGCGGCCGCAGCCGGTGGTTGGCCGGCAAGATCAACTCCGTCGCGACCATGTCCTCGCCCATGGGCCGGACATGCTGCCAGGGCGCAACCGCGGCGAGGATCTCGATGGCTGATGGCGTATGGCCAACGGCCAATGGCGTATGGCTTATAGCTGATGGCCGATCGCCGATAGCTGCCATTTGCCATTTGCTATTTGCCATATGCGATTCGCGCACCTGCACATCTTCCACCATGATCACCGCGTTTGTGCTGGGCGGAAGTGGGTCGCCGGTGTCCACGTAGAACGCCTGCTGGCCGATGGCGAGGTAGACCGGCTGAGTTTCGCTGGCCCCACGCGTCTCCTCGGCGCGCACCGCATAGCCGTCCATCGCGGCGGCGTGGTAGTGCGGCGACGAAATCCGTGCCCAAACCGGCCCTGCGGTGATGCGGCCGGCAGCCTCGTCCAGCGGCACGATCTCGCCGGGCAGCGTCGCGTCGAGGCCGGCCTCGGCCAGCGCGGCAAACCAGCGCGCGAGCGCCTCGCTCAGCGGGATGTCTTCCAGGTAGGGTGAGTGGGTATGTCCGGTCATGCGCCAAACTCTTGCAAAGCGATCGATTAGGGCCTGAAGCCCACCGGCGGCGGGACACAAGGATCGGGCGCTGAGCTAGTCGAAGCGCCTGAATTATGGCCCACCAGCGTGGAACGCAGTATAGCACAGGGGGCGAGGGAAGGGCCACTCGCCCCCTGTGGGCGCGTGGCTAGACCTGTCAGGTTTGCGAAACCTGACAGGTCTTCGGAGCGATGATCGGATTAGCTTATGCCCTGCGGCGACGCACGAAGACAACCAGCCCGCCGAGCAGTGCCAGGCCAGCGAGCTGTGCGGACACCGGGCTTGGCGACGCCGCGGATAGGGTGCGTAAGGTGATGGCGGTAGCGGGTTGCGCAATCACGGTGAGGTCGTCAACGCCGACCCACTCGTCATTGCCAGCGGCATTGGTTGTCATGATGCGGAGTTGGACCTGCGCTTGGTCATTCACAGCCGCTGGCAGAGTTACATTCACGTTCGTGACCAGAGTTGCCAGACTGGGACCCGATGTTGCATCCGCAATATATCCAGTAGCCACGTTGGTGAAGTCGCCGCTGGTGCCCACACGATAGTGCAAGGCGACTTGCTGGACGGCATTGTCCGACGAGCCATCAATGTCACGCACGTTGTATGATACCTGGATGCTCGTAAAACCAGTAGTGTTGAGGTGGATCAGCAGGAACGGCGCGTCTGCAGTCCCAGATCCTTGTAAGGCTACTACCGGATCTGTTATCTCAAATTCAGCGACACCTCCATTGGTGATGGTGGTATTGGTCTGGTTAGCGATCACGTCTATCGAGGTCGAAGCGTAGTCGGAGAGCAGGGTCTGCGGATCAACGCCTGTCGGAGTGCTTGTGGTGTAGTTGCCCAAGTAACCCACGATCCCCGGCACGCCGGACCAATCATCATCCACTGTAATTAGACTAGTGGTGGACCAACTCTGCGAGAACGGGAGTGATTGATAGGTCGCATCCAGCGGCGCCTCCGGCGCGGCGATGACCGATGGGATAGCCAGCGCGACCAGCGCCACCGCCAACACGATTGAAATCCATTTACCTTTCATAGTGAGAACCCTCCTTATGCTTGCCAGGAAAGCATCGCGGCGTGAAGTGCAGGGGGAGGGCACGTTGACCGCAGTGCGAGGATAATCCGCCCGGCCGATGGATGCTGGCGGACGCTTGAGATAATTTTAGCATGGTCTGCTGTGTCAGCCAAATCGCGAAAAGTGGGTGGGCGTCCGCGTTTTGACCATAATACTCTTTTGTGGTTATACTGCCCATAACGTCAACGCTGACGCCATCTGCCTCTCCCCGTGTCGAGGCGGTGGCGCTCCCAAAGGTGAGAGGAGAATCCCCCATGAAACGCTTGCTTTGTGTTGTCCTCGTGTTGTTCGTACTGGTTGTCCCGCCTGCGGGCGCTGCGCCCGTCGCCGCGCCGGGTGCGCCGCTGGCGAACGCTGTTCGCGTCAGTCAAGTGTACGGTGGTGGCGGCAATACAGGCGCCACATATACAAACGACTTCATTGAGTTGTTTAACGCAGGGACAACTGCCGTCAATGTCACCGGTTGGAGCGTGCAATATGCGTCAGCGACCGGCACAAGCTGGACGAAAACCGATCTGAGTGGCACGATCCAGCCCGGCGGATATTACCTGGTTCAGGAAGCCCAGGGAACCGGAGGCAGCACCCCCCTGCCAACCCCTGATGCCACAGGCACCCTTGCCATGAGTGGAACCAACGGCAAGGTTGCCTTGGCCTCCAACGCGACGGCTATCACCGGCAAGGCTGATCCGGATGTGGTCGATTTTGTTGGCTACGGTTCGGCCAACGAGTATGAAGGGAGTGCGGCAGCCCCCGTTCTGAGTAACACCACGGCGGATCTCCGCGCAGGCAATGGCTGCACTGACACGGATCAGAACGCCAGTGACTTCGTTGCCGGTGCGCCAATTCCGCGCAACAGCGCCTCAGCGACCAATACATGTAGCGTCGCTGATACCCCGCCTCAGGTCTCCAGCACCATCCCGACCAACGGCGCGACCGGCGTCAGCACCGGCACGACGATCACGCTGAACTTCAGCGAGATCGTGGATGCCACGACGGACGCCTTCACGGTGGAATGCCCCACCGGCACGCCAGTCACCTTCACCAGCAATCCCGCGCTGCTGGCCAACGACACCAGCAGCATCGTGCTCACCCCCTCCAGCGCGCTGCCGGCGGGCACAACCTGTACGGTGACCGCGGTCGCGGCGCAGATCACCGACAACGATGGCACGGCGGATCAGCTTGACGGCGACAAGAACGGGACCGGCGGCGACAACTATGTGTTCACCTTCACCACCGTCTCAGCCGATCCGTGCAGCGATCCCTTCACGCCCATCTATACCATTCAGGGCAGCGGAACCAGCAGCCCACTGGCGAATACGACCGTGGATGTCGAAGGTGTGGTCGTCGGTGATTTCCAGGGCGCGGCCGGCCACTATGGGTTCTACATCCAGGATCCGGCTGGCGACAGTAACTCCGCCACCTCTGACGGCGTCTTCGTCTACGTGCCCGATGCCAACGCGTTTTCTGGGGTTGATGTCCAGGTCGGCGACGCGCTGCACCTTAAGGGCACGGTCAAGGAATACAACGGCATTACGGAGATCGATAGCCTCACGGCACTGAACAAGTGTGGTACGGGCAGCGTGGCGGCGACGACCGTAGACCTGCCCGAGGCGGTGGACGGCGACCTGGAAAGATACGAAGGCATGCTGATCACCTTCCCCGAGACGCTGACGGTCAGCCAAAACTATTTCCAGGGCCGCTACGGCCAGGTGACGTTGTCGTCCGACGGCCGGATGTACAATCCCACCAACGGCCAGGGCGACACCGTTGCGCTGAACGCCCGCCGCATCCTGGTGCTGGATGATGGCTTCAGCGGCCAGAACCCGAACCCGATCCCCTACATCGGCGTCGACAACACGCTACGCGCGGGCGACACCGTGGCCGGGCTCACCGGCACGCTGGACTATGGTCCGATCAATGCGACCGCCCCGTATATCTACGACTACCGCCTCCAGCCGACCCAGCCGGTGAGCTTCACTCGCGTCAATGCCCGCACGGCTGCGCCGGCCTCTGTGGGGGGCAACATCAAAGTCGCCAGCTTCAATGTTCTTAATTACTTCACGTCTTGGGGCTGCGGCGATGCTTGCCGGGGCGCTAACAATGCGACCGAATTTGCCCGGCAGCGGGCCAAGATCATCGCGGCGCTCCAGGCGGTCAACGCCGATGTTGTGGGTCTGATGGAAATCGAGAACAACGGCGCGACCGCGGTCGGTGATCTGGTGGCAGGGCTGAATAGCGCGATGGGCGCGGGGACCTATGCCTATGTTACCGCCGAGCCGCCGCCGGGCAGCGATGCGATCAAGGTGGCGATGATCTACAAGCCGGGCACAGTGACCCCCGACGGCGCAGCGCAGAATTATCAGACTACCACGGCGAGTTACAACCCACTGTTTGACCGCCCGCCGTTGGCGCAAACTTTCAGCGTCAACAGCACCGGCGAGCGGTTCACGGTCATCGTCAACCACTTCAAGTCGAAGGGCAGTTGTCCCACCTCGGGCGTTGATCTGGACGATGGCCAGGGCTGCTGGAATGCCAAACGCACGGCCCAGGCGGCGGGGCTGCTCGATTTCATCGCGGCGTTGAAAACCTCTACCCTGGATGATGATGTGCTGGTGATCGGCGATCTGAACGCATACGGCGCTGAAGATCCGATTAACACGCTGGTCGCCGGTGGCCTGGTCAATGAAGTGGGCAAGATCTCAGCATCCACGCGCTACTCTTACATCTTCGATGGGCAGTCGGGCTATCTGGATCATGGGCTGGCCACACCCAGCCTGGACACCCAGATCAGTGGACGGACGATCTGGCACATCAACGCCGACGAGCCGTCGGTGATTGACTATAATACAGAGTTCAAACCGCAGGATCTTTACAGCGCCGACCCTTACCGCGCTTCCGACCACGACCCGGTGATCATCGGGCTGGATCTGATACCCCCCACAGCGGTGACGCTCAGCGGCTTTACGGCGGCAGGCGCAGCGGAGGCCAACTGGCCGGCCGCGGCTGGGCTGGGTGCGCTGGGGATCATCCTTCTGGCCTGGCGCCGCCGGAGGTAGAACCTGACCGAGACAGGCACAGACTGACCTGATGACATGCAAAAGCCTCCGAGGACGGGCAACCTCGGAGGCTTTCTTCATGACGTTGAGTGGTTGAACGGCCTCAGGGCGCGGGTTCTTCTCCATCCTGATCGTCGCGCTGGCCTTGCTTCTTCGCTTCCTTCCGCCCGCCCAGCAGCCACAACGCCACGACGACCGCCGCCAAACCGACAAGTATCAGCACATGCCACCACGCCAACCCGCCTGCGCGCACGCTGATGGGGCCGAAGTTGTTGGCGCTACCGTTGCGCTCGACCTCTTCCAGCCGGTAGTAGTAGGTGACGCCCGCCCTGGCGGTTTTGTCGACGTACTGGTACTTGCCCCCGGTCAGCGGGTCAGTCGCGGGCGCGATGAGCTGTTCGTTGACCTTCACGTCGAACGGCCCGTCCGCCGACTCGCTCCGGTAGAGGTTGAAGCCAGCCGTGTTCATCTCGGTCTCGGTGCTCCATTCCACCCGCACAGGGGCGGCACAGGCGGATAGCACGAACATCACAAACAAGAAGAGCAGAAAACAAGGAAACAAGGAAACAAGGGGGCGGGGAAACAAGGAAACAAGGAAACGATGAGGTCGGGCTGTCTGACGGTTTTGCCGCGGGTTGTTCATGGTTTTGACTCCCGATGTGTCTTTGATTGAATAGCATTGCAGGGATGGCGCAATCTCATGTCGACGTGTCTCCTTGTCTACCTGTTTCCTTATCTACTTATTTTCACACCACACACAAACACCCGATCCACGCTCAAATCCGTCGCCCACCGACATTCCCCAGCCTCGACCATCAACGGCAGCGCCAACGTGCCGGCCTGCTTGCGTACGAACAGGCGGTAGGGCGCGGTTGGGATGTCGATGGGGAGCCGGTAGCGCAGGGTGACGGCGTGCTGATCACCGGGCCGGAGCGCGAAGCTGCCGGTGAAGACGGTCGTCCCGTGCTCCCCCTGTTCGCTCGCGGGCCGGTCCAGCCCATCTGCCGTCAGCAGCTCGCTGCCACCGGGCGCGTAGACGCGCACGTAATCCCAGTAGCAGCGGTTGATGAGCGCATCATACGAATCACCATACCGCGAGGTGTGATCACAGATCGGCTCGGCGTCGGCCGGCGCGGTGTGCGTGTAGGAGAGCGTCAGGGTCGCCTCCAGGCCACCGTTCGCCGGCGCAACACGGTAGGCAATCCCCTCCATCACCGCGGCGTTGGCCTTGTTGAAACCGACGTTGGTGTCAACCACGGCCAGGAAGTCGCTCTCTGCCGGCGGGCGCAGGCTGCCGTCCCACCCGTGCTCGGCCAGGATTTGCGCCAACACAGGGTCGGCCACGGCGACCTGGAGATGCCGGCCGTCGAGCATCGCCATCGCCGCCTGGGCCAGAGCGGACGCATTCAGATCGCCGCCACCCTGGAGCTTCGCCAGCGCCACAGTCATCAGCTCTCCCATGAAGTCTTTACGTTTGACCCACCAGTCGGAGGTCGCGGCTTCCTCGACGGTGCCGGAGGCGCTTGGCGGGGCTCCCCAGGCGCGCTTCATCCAGTCCAGCATGTTGGCGCCGGTCACAGGCTGGTCGATGCCCGGCACCTGGAGCGGCCCCAACGCGGCCACCAGCAGCCGCACCGCCTCCAGATCCAACGCGATCACGCCGTCGGTGGCGATGCCGCGATCCTGTGCGAACAACGCCTGCGCCACCTCGGCGCTTTGGGGGAAGTCGGGCGACCAGTTGCTGTCGCGTAAGGTTAAAATCTCGATCCCCATCTGTTCGGTCAGTGCCCGCGGCGGCGTGGGGTGGGGTTGCGCTAGATCGTCCACGCTGTAGGCATCGCTCAGTTTCAGATCGACGATCCGGCCCCCATCGAAACGGACAAACCCCGCGCCGCTGATGAACCCGCCGGTACTGCGTAGCTCGTGATTATTCTGCGCCAGGATCAGATAGGTGCGCGGGCCGTCGGCGCCCAAGAGCGCCGGCAGCGACCTGCGACCGCCTGTAGCCCCGCCCGCGCCAGCGGCAGGAAACGATCCAAGCGCGGCAATTGCTCAGCCAGCCGGGGATGCAGGTCACCTGTGATGCCTGCACGCAACTCCTGAGCCCGTGCCAGCCGGGCGTCGACGTCCTGCAACTGCGGCGAGGCAGCCGCAATGACGGGCAACGCCTCGGCCAGGAGATCGATCCCCTGACCGTCGCCGAGCTTGTCGGTCAGCGGCGCCAGCGCGTCCAGCGCCTCCCGCCCGCCGCCGGCCAATGCCACGCCCATGTCAAGCAGCGCCGGCGCCGCGGTCAGGGTCGCTCCGTAGCGCGGGACCCAGCCCAGCTTCGACGCCAGCCACAGGTATGGCCGGCCGGCGGATCGTGCGGCGCTTAGGTGCGTCTCCAGGGCGGCCAGGTCAGCGCGGGCCGTGGGAAGCGCGGCTCCCGAGCCGCCATCCACGAGCGTTTGGAGCCGGTCAATGTCTGCCAACGCCAGCCGCGGAGCGTTCGCCGCACGCGCACCGCTCACCCCCAACCAGACCACGGCGGCCAGGAGGATGAATAGCATCAGCCAAAGGATCGTCTTCTTCACAGTCATCAGCTTGTCTGCCTGTCCATTCGCCTACTCATTGAGATCCCGGATCAAACGCACGAGCGAGCCTTCCGGCTGCTCTTCGTAACCTGGCAGCGGTACGGTGAGCGTCTCGGCGCGATACAGCGGGCGTTCCGGCGCCACCGCCCCCAGCCAGGCCATCGGCTCAGCAGGGTCAAAGACGCTCAGTGCGACGCCGAGGTCCGGGTGATGTCCGGCCAGAGCGCGACGATACCAGTCGAACGATATCAAATTGACGTTGACCGGCGTGACATCCGGGCGCTGCCCCAACCCGTAGAGGGCGTACCAGAGAGCAAAGGTCGCCCCGTCCCCTGAGCTCAGGATCAGCGCAGCGGGCGCGGCATCGGCCAGGGCTTGGCTCACGAACATCCGCGCTTCCCGGTCGTGACTCAGATCATTCTCGCGCCAGAAGCGGGCGGCAGAAATGACGGGCACGGTCAGGAGCAGCACGGCCAGAACGACGCTGAAAATGCGCGCTCGGCTGCCTACCTTCACATTCTCAACCAGCCAGGCCAGCCCGGCTGCCAGCCAGAGCGCGGCCACACTGGAGGCCGGGATCAAATAGACGAAGGAATCCGGCGTGTTATAGCCGATCGTGTAGACGCTGTACGTCGGCAGCGATCAGCAGCGTCGCCTGCCACCAGGCATGGAGCTGACGATCCAATCGCCACAGCCCGATCAATGCCAGGATGGCGCCCCAGATCCCACCGAACTGGCGCAGCGCCTCACCGTTCCATGCCACCAGCCGCGCGGGCAGATAGGCAAGGGGCAGGTCAAAAATCAGGCCGCGGTACACCTGACCCGAGATCAGCGCCCAGAGTTGTGCGGGCCGGCGTGGATCCATCCAACTCACCGGCGGATTGGCTGCGGCCACCAGTGGCAGATAGGCATAGACCGTCAGACCAACCACCACCGCGGCCAGCGCGGCCAGCAATTCGCGGGCCAGCGGTCGGCCCGCAGCCCCACGGCCCGCAGCCCCACGGCCCGCAGCCCGCCGTCCCGCCCATATCCAGATGGCGGCGCCGGGCAGCATCAGCAGCAGCGTCAGGTGATTGCCCAGTCCCAGGCCCAGCGCCAGGCCGGCGGCTGTCAGCCAGGGCCAGCCCGCCGGCCATTTAGTATTATACCCGCCCTTGAGATCCAACGAGCCTTGAGTGCTTCGCGATCGAAAGGCGGACATGCGCTGGTCTGAGCGCCGCGCTTCGACAGGCTCAGCGCCCGTACCGCGAAGAAGTGCGGTTGTAGGGTTAGTATGGCTGAGAGGCTGACTGTGAGCGTCGGCATCGATCGCCTCCCGCCAACGCCAAAGCAGCCAAAGCAGCGCAACCACGATCAGCGCATTGAACGTGTAGACTTCGGTCACGACCGCTTGGCCCC
Source organism: uncultured Chloroflexia bacterium (assembly GCA_963841825.1). Lineage (GTDB taxonomy): Bacteria > Chloroflexota > Anaerolineae > CG2-30-64-16 > CG2-30-64-16 > CAWJEL01. The sequence continues at coordinate 241,554 of CAWJEL010000010.1, read as the reverse complement.
AGAAAATCGGTGAGGCCGCCCAGGTCAACGCGGCCGCCAGCGCAACGAAGCCCGACCCAGCGATGCCCAATGTGGCTGCGCCGGAATCGCCAGCCTCCGCCGGGCCGCCCCATTGATTCCGCCGACCCACCAAGTCGGGCGCGGATTCCTGAACACTAAACGGGCGAGCATCCGGCCGGCCAGGTCGGCGAACAGGGCCACGGCGGCCGCCGCGCACAGGGCCGAGAGCCAGTTGCCGGCGCGTGCAGGCTCGCCGGGGAAGATGGCGATGGCGGCGCGTAACAGCATCTGGTAGGTCGGGTAGCCGGAGGGATGAGGTACGCCCGCGGTCAACGCGGCAGCCAGCAAATCGCCGCCATCCGCGGCATAATGCGCCCATGTCAGACCCGGCGCCAGCGTCCGCGCATAGAGGGCCAACGCAACTAACCCGGCGAGGGGCGCCGGCCAGAGCGGTCGTGTGCGGAGCAGCGGCGGCGCGCGACGGGCACATACCGTTTACGGGAGCCGGAGTTCGTCCGCACTTCGGCCGACCTGCGGCAGTTCGGCAGGCGGCAAGGCCTGGTAGGCGTCGGCGTGGGCGCTCAAACCGCCGGCAGCTCGGATCTGGGCGCTGTTCACCACCAGGTTGCCGGCCGATACATCCTGGCGCACGATCGCGCTGAAGGCGACTACCCACTGGCCGCCGGGCGGCAACACGGCCAAGCGACCACGCAACGTCCGGCCATCCCAGGCCGCCGACGTCCCTTGCACCGTGCCGGGTTCAAGCTCGGCGGGCAGTACGTCCTCCAACACGATCTGCCGCGCGGACGCGGCGCCCGGGTTACGCGCAGTCAGCGTAAACCATACTGTGGCCCCCGGCCAGATTTCCAGGCGGTCGACCGTTTTCACCAGGCTCAACGCTGCGGCGGAACCGTTCACGCCGGGCGTGGCCGCGCCGGCGGGCAGGGGGGTGGAAGTGAGCTGGCGCGCCGGTGGTGTGGGCGTTGCGCCGGATGGCAAGGGCGTCATCGTATTGCCGCTGGAGGGACGATCAGTCGGCCGGTCGGTCGGTGGAACAGACGTTGGCGGTTGCGGTGACCACTCCCTGACCGGTGTCACCGTTGGCACCGAGATCCCCTGGCCGGGCCGCGCCGGGTTGGAGGTCGCCCAGGCACGCGGACCCACCAGCCCGGCGGCGAAAAGCGCCAGCATGACCAGAAGATACACGCCGAAACGGCGGTTGCGGTTCATCCTCGCCCTCAGTTTGTGGCAGGCACGGCAACAACGACCAGCCGGTGCGTGTTGCTGGTCGGCGGCCAACAGGTGATGATGGTCACCTGCGCCTGGTCGGTCGGGTCCATAAAGCGGCCGTTGGCAATGCGCTGCTCGACCGAGACGCCCGTATCCTTCAACCGGTAGAAGGCGGCGATGGTGTATTTGAACTCCTGCCCCGCCGCATCGAACAGCTCGATGGTCCGGCCGTTCAACAGATCCGAGCGATCGGTGAAGTTATCCACGGGGATACGCGTGGCATTGTCCCACGCGAAGCTGATCGGTTTGAAAACCTCGCCGTAGATGTTGTTGTGCCCGGAGATCACCAGGTTGCCCTCGTCCCCCAACAGGGCGCTGTTGATGTGATGCCCGGCGTCGTTCTTGGGGATCACCCAATCGGAGCGGGGGCCGTCGGCGGTCTGCACGACTCGCCAGCCCATCTCGACCACCGGCACATCGATCTTCAGGTCGGGGATCGTCAGGCGCACGGGCACAGCGCCTGATTCGAGCGGACTGTCGGCGTGGGCGCGACAGTCGGCTGGCGGAGATGCGCTCGCTGTTGGTGACGCTACCACGGCTGTCGCCTCGGTAGGCGCGGGTTGCAACAGCGCCGTAGTGGGTTCGGGGGAGGGTGTCGAGGTCGCGCCCGCCGGCGTCTCCACCACCACGGCCGGAGAGATCGGCGTTTCTGTGGGCGCACGGGTTTCTGGCGGAACGGGTGTCACGCTGGCTGGAAGCGCCAGCGTGGGTGCAGGCGTAAGGCTGAGTTGGGCGCGTAAGCTGGCGCTCCGGGTCTGATTCCAGGCCCACCAACCGCCCACTGCAACCAACACCACGATGCCTACCCCGATCAATACCGCACTTAGGATCCGCCGGCTCCGATCTGACATACAACTCCTCTACGCAAACAGAATGGCGCGATTTATAGCACCGCGACGGACGGTGCGGAGGCAAAACAGCGGAGGAGGACAGCACGTGCTGCTGCCCACCGTTGGCTCAGGGTCCCAGCGCATCCAGGTACACGCTGAGATCATGACTGTCACGATTGACAACGAACACCTGGCGAGTCACAGGATCGGCCGCTGCCCCAAACGGATTGAGGCCTGTGGGCAGAGTAGCGATCACCGTGTCCGTCAGACCGCTGATGACACTGACGGTATTAGCTACGCTGTTGGTGACGAAGACGTTCGATGTAGCGAGGTCGACAGCGACGCCACCGCCCCCGTCTGCACCGCCATCACCAATCGCCGGATACGCCAGGCGCGTCAGCCCTCCTGCGGTTGCGCGGTACACCGCGACTCGATTCACGTTGTGGAGCGGCGAACATGCGATGTACAGCTTGTTGTTCAGCGGGTTGAAGTCCAGGCCATAGGGCGAGGTGCCAGCGCCCCCGCAAGGTTGGATCGCACGGCTACCAAGCGCTTGGTAACCGCGGTTGCCATCTAGGGTGGTGACTGTGCCCGAATCGCGATTGCTCACGTACACCAAGTTGGCATTCGAATCTACCGCCAGCCCCCAGGCCGCGCTGCCGCCGCTCGGCACGGTTGTCTCAAGCGTATCCGTAGCGCCGTTAACCACGGCCACCCTGCTGTTCCCGTAGGTGACCACAAATACCCGATTCGTGAGCGGATTGATCTCGACGAAGGTCGGGTTCGGCCCCACCGGAATGATGGCGCGTAGCGCAAGGGTCATCGCATCCAACACATACAGATCGCCGCTGCGGAAGTTCGCGACGTACACCTTGTTCTCGGTCGGGTTGACCGCCAAACCCCATGGTTCATCGCCCACCGAAGCATATCCGATCACGTCGAGGGTCGCGCCATCAAAGACGTACAGGCGATCGGTATCGCGCGCCGTCGCATACACCCGATGCGTATTCGGATCCACTGCGACAGCTTTCGGGTGAATGAAGCCCGGGATCGGCGGCGGCGGCGTGGCTGTTGGCGTCATCGTCGGTCTTGCCGTCGCGGTCGCCGTGCGAGTCCTGGTGGGCGTCCGGGTCGGGGTCGCCGTAGCCGTGCTCGTTTGTGTAGGCGTGGTGGTCAGCGTAGATGTAGCGGTCGGCAGTGATGTGGCCGTCGTCGTAGGTGTGGCAGTGGCTGTAGGTGTGGGCTGCTGCCCGATGATGACAGGCAGAAAAACTTTGCCCGGTGTCGGCGTTGAGGTACGGGTAGGCGTGACCGTAGCAGTCGCTGTCTCAGTGGGCGCAAGTGTTACAGTCGGTGTCACGGTCGGCGTCAACGTGGTGGTTGAGGACGTCACAGTCGGCGTCAATGTCTCGGTCGGTGTCGCGGTCGGTGTGGGAGTTTCAGTCGGCGTTTCGTTAGGGTCCGGAGTCCGGGTGGGTGTCGGCGTTCCTGTGGCGGTCGCAGTCGCGGCGAGGGTCTCTGTCGCGGTTGCCGTCGGCGTGCTGCTGGGTGTGGATGTCGGCGTCGCTGTGGGCGTGGGCGTCTCCGTTGACGTAGGTGTAAGCGTTGGTGTCGGCGTCGATGTTGCCGGTGGGGAGACGATGGCATCGTCGCTATCACGCGGCTTATCGCCCGGCAAAGGATCACCGAAGATGTTCTGCGGATCGCCTTCAGCCGTCGCCACGTTGACGCGATAGCCGGTCACAAAGGTCGTCCAGGTACACTGCGCTGATGCTCCGGGCGCCAGGGGCGCGGCTGGCGGTTTCGCCAGGATACAAATAGGATTGACAGGGCTGTGGTCATCGGTGATGACGATGTTCGATAAGTACATTTCCCCGCTGTTTATCACCCTGTAGGTATACGTAACATCGGCGCCTTCCGCCGGGATTGTCAGCACCTCGCCATCAGGCGCATTGCCGGCCACCTTGACTAACTGCAGGGCCGCGCGGGCGTAACCGAAGTCGATGTCGAAGTTCTGGTAGATACCGGACACATCGACCTCAAACTCGTATGGGTTGGGCCCGTAGGTGTCCCCACTGGTGAGCGTGTAGTTATACAGGGCGCCACCGCCCTCAAAATTGACCGGCGCCACCGAGACGCGGTAGCGGTCCCCGTAAAGTGAAGGGATGTCGAAGCCGTACCAACCGGTCTCGACCTCGGGTGTGGAAGGATCATCGCCAGTGACCGTTTCCTGGTCGAGGTCCCAAACGACGCCGTTCTGTCTGAACAATCTGATGATCACGCCATCGATCCCCGGTTCGCTCGGCGGACCGGCTTGTGTCCCATCCCCATCCGTGTCATGCCAGATCAGATCGCCGATCTTTGAAATGCCACTCGGCGCTGCCGCAACGCGGTCCGTTCTTGCAGACACCGGCCCTGGCAACTCCGGGCGCGCACCCGACGCGCGCACAATCGCCGCGCCCGGGAACCATGCCCCGGACGCGGCGATTACCGTGAGGATCAAGGCGCAACTGAGCAAAGCCCAAGCCGCTGTCCTCATGAACCGAGAGCTTTGATGCCGGAATCTACGCATTTACGAACCTTCCTTGCATGGAACATTTTTAAAGGGGCTTGCATCGGGTTGCCGACAGGGATCACCAGACCGGATCCCTGTCGGCCGAGTCAAACTCCTAAGGAACGCGAATTCTAATAACTGTCCCAGCAACGCCAGCATCCTGATCCTTCGACCCGGCTCAGGAGAGCCCGGCGCATGGGCTGCCCAATCCTGACGTGACCCACAGTCTGCGTCGGGCGTAGTCGACACTTGCACCGCACTGCGTTGGGTGCAGTGCAGGTGAGGAGGCGGCCTTTTTGTGCCCAACGCTGCGCATCCTTCGACTGCGTGGCGGGAACGGCGCCGCCACTCCGCTCAGGACGCTCCGCTCCGGTGGAGCCAGAAGAACAGTTGATTAATTCTCATTCCTAAGGTCGCACGACCAACGGCAAGTACGTCATTCTCTTCCCCGGTTCCGATGCCGTCACCGGCACCGTCAGCGTGGGGTCGCCCAGCAAGAGGAACGTGTCGATCAGATCAAGGTACGCGCCCGGAGGCGCCGTGGCCGCCAGATACAGCTTACCCTGCGTCGTGGCAGCTCCCAGGTGGCTGATGTTCTGATGGAAGAGCGCCAGGAACAGCCCGCGCTCCAGATAATCGTGCCCGGCTGCCAGGCCAAACCCCGTCGGCGCCCAACTGGCCACCGCGCCACCCGCCGTCATGCGCACGCTTGCTTCGCTGAACGATTGATCAGTCGTCTTCGGTTCGGCAAAGTACCCGTTATCGCACGACATCGGCAGCATAATGGTCAGTTTATCACTGTTGGTCAACTGGCCGAGCGCGGTGATATCCATCAGGTATTCCGGCGTCCAGTAGGTCTTGGTGCCATGACCGATGAAGCTGGTCAGCAGCGTGCCCGCATTGATCGCGTCGATGACCTGATTCCGGCACGCCACCGACGGGCTTTCCTGTGGACATGTCTGCCCCATGTAAACCTTGGTGCGCGCATATTCCAGCGGCAGCAGCTTTGTGGTGTTTGCCGGCGGATCAGCGTAGCCATCCGCGATGGCATCTGAGTAGGCGTAGAAGTTCCCACCGCCGTGCGTCAGATCGTCCGTGACAAACAAGGCGTTGCGCTGCCACGGTTGCGGGCTGGTTGCAGTCTCATAGCTGATCGTCTTGTTCACCATCGTGGCGGCTTCCCCGGCGCTATTGGCAGGCAGCCGTCCCACGTTCATGTCAGGCAGGATATCCCCTGGTGTGAGGGCGACAAACCGGTTGTCAACCAGCCGTCTCGCCGATGTCAGGATCCGCCATCTCGAGATACGGCGGCAGGTAGGTCGGCGCGCTGGTCGGCAGGTAATGCCGCATGTCATAGGTGCCATCGCCCACCAACACCACGTTAACCGGAGCGGGTTTCGCCCAATACTGATAGGTGTAGGCGAGAAAATCGCGAATCGCCTCGGCCGACATCTGTCCGTAGCCGAACTGGTCGTAGACATCCTGCACATCCACTTTCACCACGCGCATGCCCTGAGCCTGCCGGCGTGCCACCAGAGGCTGCACGGCATCCCAGAAATCGCGATGGGTGATAACGATGTAGTCGGCCCCGTTGCTCGACGACTGCAAGTTCGACGGCGTATCCGCGGCAATCGAAAGCGGCGCCAAGCGTTGCGCGGGGGTCAACGCCAGATACTGGCGAGCGGAAGCCGGGTTGTCACCGAACCCCAGCGTATAGCCGCCGCCGGCCGGGGTTGCCGTGCTGCCCGTGATGCGCGCGACAGCGGTCATATCGGTGACGTCGTAGACCGCCACCTGGTCGCCCGTGAAGCCGGTAATCTGATAGCTGGCCGGGCCAGCCTGATCGCCACCGAACTTCAGGGAATCGCCGAACGCGGCATAAGCTCGCCCGTAGCCGACCTCGAACCAGTCGACATAGATCATGTCAAACGTCTGTCCCGGCGCATCGTTCACGAGCTCCAGCCGCACAGTGTTGTTCCCGTTCACCAGGTAACTCTGCGGAAAGTCCGCTGTGGCGTTCAGCAGCGTGCGCCCGCTCCAGGTGCGATCGAGCACCTGTTGTCCCCCGACAAGCGCCCGCACGTGATGCAGGCCGGTGGAATTGCCAGCCAGATTCACGGTGAGGGACGCTGTGGTGGCGCCAGGCGCCGGATCTGGCAGACTGACCGTGAAATTCGTCCCACTGACGCTGCCGGCCCCGGATACCTGGATGCGCGGCCCATACCAGTGGTCGAATCCCGGCAACATCGGCAGCGTCGAGACGTAGAACAGGTTGCGCTCGTTATGAACCGACGAGCGGAACGCGGCCGGTTGGGTTCCGCCAGCAACACTGGCGCGCGCCGCCATGCGCTTGCCCGCAGCGCCGCCGTATGTCAACCAATAGATGTTCGTATCGGTATAGCGGGTATTGGCGCCGCGACCGTAGAACAACACGCTATCTCCGGGATTCAACCGGCCATCGCCGCCATCCAGCACGCTGATGGCGACTTCCTGGCCATCGCCGAACAGACGTAAGGTGGCAGTGTCCAACGTGCCCACCGGAACGCCCGCGGCGCTGAGCGCACTATATGTCAGCTCGTATAGTCCCGCCGCGTTCACGGCGATCTTGTAGCCGGGAACGGGAGGCGTCCAGGGGGTGGCTGAAGCTGCCAGCGCGGGAGCTGCGCTCCGCCAGGAGCGGGCCGAATCGTAGTTCAACAAGGTGTTTTGGAAGGCACTTTCAAACTCGGCCGGCTCGGCGGTGAGCGCCAACCCGGCAGCCTCGCCGCTGGACGACCCGCTGCCCTCAGCGCCTCGGAAACGCAGGGAGACGCGTAGCTCCTTATGGAACAGCCTCTCGCCGGTCACTGGGTTGACCTGGACGGGGGTAACTTCCAGGCGCACGACACGCTGGCTGCGCATAAAGCCCAAATCGACGACACGGGCGATCTCTGCCGGGTACAGCCGGTCGGCGTTATAGATCGCCGCGTCGAGAGCAGGCTCCTCAACGACAGCCTGAACGCGGCCTTCGGCATCAAACTGGACGGAAGCCTTGGGCGCCGCACAGGGTTGTAGGTCACCGGCGATCTGTACTGTGTCTGTGGTCTCCGCCGTCACTTGTATATCCGCCCCAGGCGGGACACCCAGCAACATGACCTTATACGGCAGTTGCGGCCGGCCGGCCTCCTCACTCAGCACGTAGCCTGGCGCTTCGAGCGTTTGACAGGCGATCCCCTCGGAGGAGCCGGTCGTTACGGTGTAACTCGGCGCCCCCACGCGCAGGACGATTCCATTGGAATCGGATTGGAGCAGGCTAACGTCAGTCGGGCCGGCAAGCGTTAGCGCTGCGGGCGTTAGCGCTGCGGGCGTGATCCCGGCGGCGCTGTCCTGCGCTGGCACGCCCGCGGATGCGAGCGGAGCAACCAGCAACACAACAATCAATGCTGCGAACATGCTTGCACGTGCTCGCGCGACTGGAAATTTCGTAACCATCATGTCTCTCCTTGTCATCTGTTATGGGCTTAGGTCAACGTTTGGTGTAGTCACACTCGATTCACGGTTGGGCAGCACGTCCAATCTGGGGCAGATAGATACGCCACGACGGCGCTGCGACCTTAACCGGGCCGTAAAGCGTCCGTTGGCCATTCAGTTCGATGATCTCCAACATATATGATCGGCTCTGACCGGATCCCCCAGGTGTGTCATCATAGAAATAGCTCGTGCCATTGTTACTGCCGGAGAGTTGTGCAAAGATCGGCGTCGGGTTGATCGCCGCATAGTCGGTTTCGGCCGGTCGGCCCCCAGCGCCGTCAGCGCGCAGCACATTGAAGCCGAGAATCGTGGCCTCGGAGTTCGTCTGCCAACTGACGCGCACATCGGACTCGCGAGATTGGGCTTCAAAACCCGCCATCGTGATGCCGGTGGGGATGTCGCAACTCGCCTGGGATTCGATCCGCAGCCCGGGATCGCCAATCAACAGGAACGTGTCCATCAGATCTTCGTGGCTGCCGTAGGGATCATTATCCATCAGGTACTGCTTGGCGTATGTGGCCGCCGCGCCAAGTGTGTCGATGCCTTCGTGGAAGATAGCCTGGAGAAAGCCCGTCTCGAGAAGATCATGCCCGGAGACCAGGCCAAAGCCGGTCGGCGAGAAGCTCGCAATCGCGCCTTTACCCACCGCACGCGTATAGGACTCGGCAAGGATGCGGGTCGATTTGGACGCCTCGTGGAATGATCCCTCGTAACACGTCATCGGCAACATGACCGGCAGGCAGGCTCTGGGCGTGAGGGAATTAATCATCGTCAGATTCAGCAAGCTCTCGGACGCCCACTCGGACTTGGTGGCATGTCCGATATAGCTGACAAACAGCGATCCAGTGATGTTAAGCGTGTCGAGGATCGTTTGCTTGCAGCCCGTGAGGGCACAGGTACGATCAAGATACGCCCGCGTAAACGTGTACTCCGGAGGGATCAGCGGCGATCGGACCGCATTGGTCGGATAATCGGTGTAGAGAAGACGGTCGGAGTAATCGTAGAAATCACCGCCGGTGTCCTTATTATCGGTAATAAAAAGCAGATTCTTACGCCAGTCGCCGGACTGACAGCCGCACTGATTCCCTTCGTAGGCGACGATCTTGTCCACCATCGTCGTGGCTTCGGCGAGGGTGTTCACCGGAAGCCGGCCGATATGCATGTCGGGCATCAGATCGTTGCCTTCAAGCATAACAAAGCGGTTGTCAGACGCAGTCTCACCCAGGCTGGGATCGACCAACGCGAGATAGGGCGGGATGTAGGTCGCGTTGGAGCTTGATCCCTTGTAGAGCCGCATATCGTAGGAGCCATCCCCCATCAAGACGACGTAGCTGGGCGCCGGCTTGGCCCAGGTGGTACGTGCATAAGCCAGGAAATCGCGGATGGCCTCTGCGGACATCAGGCCGCCGTTGAACTGATCGTAGATCGACTGGACGTCGATCACCATAATCCGTTTAAACTGCGACGCGCGATGATCAGCCAGGCGCAGCGCCTGAGCGAAAAAGTCCCGATGCGTGATGATGATGTAGTCGGCGCCCTGCGTGGGCAGGAGCAGATCCAGCGGCGTATAAGCCGAAGCCAGCGGGACCACCAATGCGATCCCTGCGGGTGTCCGACGGGCTGCCGAGGTGAGCGCGACATAGCTGGCGTTACCCGTGGTCATGGCGCCAAATGCAACCGTGTACGGGCTGCTGCCCGAGATCACCGTGTTGCTGACCAACTGGGGCGCGATCAAATTGCTGACGTCGTACACCTCGATGTCGTTCGTAGTGAACTGGGTGACGGTGTAACGCCAAGTGCCAGCCACCGCTGAAGAGAATGCCAGCCGGTTATTTTCCGCCACATACTGATCATAGTACAAAAGCTTGATCCAATCGAGGTACATCCTGTCGCCGGGGCTACCCATCCCGACGGTAATCGTGTTTGTGCCTTCGATGAGATACTGCTGGGGCACTTGGGCGCTCGTCTCAAACACACCGCGACCGGATCCTACAACAGCGTCCATCAGCAGATGGCCGTTGAGGCCGAAGCGCACTTGGTGTGAACCTGAGTTTTCGTCGGCAAACCTGGCCGTAAACGTGGCGCTGTACGGGTTGCCGGCGGCGTTAAGTGCTGTAAAGGTATAACTCCGCCCCGTTGCATCGCTGGCCCAATCCCGATACCAATGCTCGGCGTCGGACTGGAAAGGCAAACTGGAAAAATAATTGGGGCTGACTTTGTTGAGGTTGAACTCGAGTTGCTCCAGGTGCTGGAACAGGGCCGGCGGATTGCCTGCCCCGGAGCCGTCCTGCTCGTCCATACGGTGTCCTGCCGCGCCGCCGTATGTCAGCCAATAGACATTGGTCCCCGTATATTTGTTGATAGGTGTCAGGCCTTCGAAGTACATGGTATCCACGCTGCGCGCATAGAATAACACCACATCACCGCTATCGAATTTGCCGTCATCCTCGCCGATCACCCGGATCTTGGCTTCCTGGCCCATGTAGAACATGCGGATGGTGCGCGGGTCAAGCGTGTCGACCGGCAGCCCTGCCGCGGCGAGATAGCTGTAACTGAGCTGATAGATGCCGTCGGCCGTGATATTGATTTTGTACGCAGGGGAAGGAATTGTCCAGACCGACGCAGTGTTGGCTTGACTCGCGACTGCGCTGGAAGCCGCCGCAACGGTTTGGGCCGCTGTCCCAACACGCGCATCCGTGAGAAGAACAGGCTGCGCTAGTATATCGCTTCGCGCAGGGGCGCCCAACTCGATGCCGGATCCGGCCTGCGCAACGGCGACAAAGAACACGAACGTCGCGATCAAGACGCCGACGGTGACGATCGCCACCACCCCGCTTCTCCAGGTTTTTCGTATGTCCAACATCACCCACTCCATGCTTGATTCATCGATACACAGTTTCATTAGGAATCAGAAGGCCTGCCTACGCGCGCAGGCAGGCCTGAACACTCCGCTCCATTTATCCCCCTGCACAGCACCGCCGATGAGGCCCGCTTCTCCAGAGAGGCAGGAGACCTGCGCACAAGATGCCCCCTGGCGATTTCCCTTCAGGGCCTCCACGGATTGCCATCCGTGAGGAGTCAGGAGCCAGGAGGCATCTTGCGCCGTACAGTTTACGGTGCGACAGACACTACGACAGGCCCGAAGCGCTGGGCCGTGCCGTCCAGCCGGATGACCTCCAGCGTGAAGCTGGTGTCACCAGGCGCCAGATCGAGCACCTGCAGCTCGTAGCGCGCGCCGCTTGCAGCGCCGGCACGCTCGGCAAAGATCAACTCACTGTTGGCCGCCACGAACTGGCCATCAGGCGTCTGCTGTAGCACATTGAAGCCCGCGATGCGTGCCTCGCTGGCGGTTTCCCATGCCAGCCGGGCAGCGAGTCCATCTTGTGCCCCGGTGAAGCTGGCGATTTCCACGCCAGTGGAGGCAACGACCTTCACCGGCGCTTCGTCAAAGTCGGTCGGCAGCGTCTGCTCCGGCAGCGGGCCGGAACCGTCCGGGTCCGCCTTGGCCCCGGTGACGGTGCCCCGGTTGATCGTCTGTTCGGGCGGGTTCGTCAGGCTCGTGGTGTCGGCTATGCCGGTGAAGGTGATGACGATCGAGAAGCCCACGTTGGGCGCCAGGTCAACGCCAAACCCGTTGGGAGCACTGCCGGTCAGATCGTTCCACGTGATCGGGCCGCTCACCGGGCCGCTGTTCGGCGTTATCGTCGCGCTGGCGAACTCCAGGTAGGTTGAATCAAACGTATCCGTGAGTGGCAGCACCGTGATCGACGCCGTCCCGGTGTTGGTAATCCGGATGGTGAAGCTGATCGTCCCGCCGACGCGGATTTCGCCGAGCGTATTGAGCGTCTTCACCACCGTGAAGCCGAGCGGCTTGGTGTAGCCGAAGTCGGCGGTCATGTTGCTGTCGGTGTTGGTGGCCAGGGTCACATTGTAGGGCTGGGCTTTGTTGGTGTTATCAGCCACCCCAGCCACAATCGTCGTCGGCTGATACGCGCCCAGGATCGCAGCATTGTTGGGATAGGTCACCGAGCTGCCGACCCGCACCTTGTAGGTGCCCGCCGCCAGGCTCGTGAAGGCGTAGTCGCCCGATGGCCCCGTCACCTGCGTGCCGATGAGTTGGTTGCTGGCATCCAGCAGCTCCATGGTCACGCCCTCGATGCCGATGTCGCCCGCGCCCGGCTCGTAGAGGCCGTTGACGCTGGTTCCGGTCTCATACCACACTTGGTTGCCGATCACGCCCGCGTTCGGGCCGATCCGGATTCAGCACATAGCCGAAATCCGCCGTGTTGTTGGTCGCGCCCGCCGTCAGGCTCACCGGGTACGGCTGCACGCGATTCAGGTTGTCCGTCGCCGACGGCGGGAACTGCGTGGCCGACGGCAGGTAGTCCGTCAACACGTTCGCCGTGTCTGACACGAGCACGAGGTAAGCGCCCGCCGGCACGCCCTGGAAGGCGTACTGCCCGGCCGTGTCGGTCGTCGTCGTCGCCGCCAACGTCTCGTCGCCGTTGAACGTGGCGCTGCCGTCCGGGTTGCGCCACAGATCCACGCTCACCCCCGGCAGGCCCGGCTCGCCGGCCCCGAAGATGCCGTCCGGCGTCGTGTCTTTCCACACCTGATTGCCGATCACGCCCAGGTCTGCCGAATCGTAGCCGAAGTCAGCGTTCAGGTACTGCTGCCCGGGCGCCAACGGCGGCACCCCCTGCGGCACCGGCGTCGTCGCCGTTAAGCCGCCCGGCAACCCCAAAATCGGCTGTACGATGTAGGTCAGCGTCGGCCCCGTCGGCACCACAATCGTGTAGTTGCCGTTGGCATCGGTCACACCGCCGTAGGTGGCGCCGTTGCTATCAGTCACTAACACGGTGACGCCCGGGATGCCGGGCTCGTTGGGATCCCGGATGCCGTCGGCGTCGTAGTCGTACCACACGCTGTCACCGATCACGGCATTGCTGCCGCCCGGCGCCTTGTAGTAGGCGAAGTCCACATTCTCGTTGAACTCGCCCGCCGCCAGCGTGATGGGGCCGGTCGGGTCGATGAGGCTCTGGTGGCCCACGAAGTGTATGTAGCCCGCCGGCACCGTCGCATTCACCACGTCCACGAAGTACGTGCCCGGTACCAGCCCGGTGAAGATGTAGCCGCCGTCCGCCCCCGTCGTCTGCGTGCCCACCAGCGTGTCGCCCGCATCGAACACGCCCGGCGTCGTGCCATTGTCCAGGTAGAGGTTCAGGTCGACGTTGCCGATGCCCGGCTCGCCCACATCCTGGAAGCCGTTCTTATGGGCGTCGTACCAGACCCGGTCGCCGAGCGCCGCCGGCGGCACGTCGCGGTAGCCGAAGTCGGCGGTCAGGTTGCTGCTGGTGTTGGTCGCCAGGGTCACGTTGTAGGGCTGGGCTTTGTTGGTGTCATCAGCCACCCCAGCCACAATCGTCGTCGGCTGATACGCGCCCAGAATCGCAGCATTGTTGGGATAGGTCACCGAGCTGCCGACCTGCACCTTGTAGGTGCCCGCCGCCAGGCTCGTGAAGGCGTAGTCGCCCGACGGCCCGGTCACCTGCGTACCGATGAGTTGGTTGCTGGCATCCAGCAACTCCATCGTCACGCCCTCGATGCCGATGTCGCCCGCGCCCGGCTCGTAGAGGCCGTTGACGCTGGTTCCGGTCTCATACCACACTTGGTTGCCGATCACGCCCACGTTCGGGCCGATCCGGATTCAGCACATAGCCGAAGTCCGCCGTGTTGTTGGTCGCGCCCGCCGCCAGTGCTCACCGGGTACGGCTGCACGCGGTTGCGGTTGTCCGTCGCCGACGGCGGGAACTGCGTGGCCGACGGCAAGTAGTCCGTCAACACGTTCGCCGTGTCCGACACCAGCACGAAGTAAGCTGCCCGCCGGCACACCCTGGAAGGCGTACTGCCCGGCCGTGTCGGTCGTCGTCGTGGCCGCCAACGTCTCGTCGCCGTTGAACGTGGCGCTGCCGTCCGGGTTGCGCCACAGATCCACGCTCACCCCCGGCAGGCCCGGCTCACCGGCCCCGAAAATGCCGTCCGGCGTCGTGTCTTTCCACACCTGGTTGCCGATCACGCCCAGCAAGGTGTTCGAGTCGTAGCCGAAGTCCGCATCCAGGTACTGTTGCCCGGGCGCCAGCGGCGGCACCCCCTGCGGCGCCGGCGTCGTCGCCGTCAAGCCACCCGGCAACCCCGCGGTCGGCTGCACCGTGTAGGTCAGCGTCGGCCCCGTCGGCACCACAATCGTGTAGTTGCCGTTCGCGTCGGTCACACCGGTGTACGTGACGTTGTTGCTGTCCGTCACCGTCACCGTCACGCCCGGGATGCCCGGCTCGTTGGGATCCCGGATGCCGTCGGCGTCGTAGTCGTACCACACGCTGTCACCGATCACGGCATTGCTGCCGCCCGGCGCCTTGTAGTAGGCGAAGTCCGCATTCTCGTTGAACTCGCCCGCCGCCAGCGTGATGGGCCCGGTCGGGTCGGCCAGGCTCTGGTTGGCCACGATGTGCGTGTAACCCGCCGGCACCGTCGCATCCACCACATCCACGAAGTACGTGCCCGGCGCCAGCCCCGTGAAGATGTAGCCGCCGTCCGCCCCCGTCGTCTGCGTGCCCACCAGCGTATCAGTGGCCGGATTGAAGGTATTATCGCCATTGTCGAGCCACAGGTTCAGGTCGACGTTGCCGATGCCCGGCTCCCCCACATCCTGGAAGCCGTCCTGATCTGCGTCGTACCAGACCCGGTCGCCGAGCGCCGCCGGCGGCACGTCCCGGTAGCCGAAGTCGGCGGTCAGGTTGCTGCTGGTGTTGGTCGCCAGCATCACCGTGTAAGGCTGGGGCACTTGTTGGTGTTGTCCTAGGCCACCCCGCCACGATTGTCGGCTGATAGGCGCCCAGGATCGCAGCGTTGTTGGGATAGGTCACCGGCACTGCCGACCCGCACCTTGTACGTCGCCCGCCGCCAGGCTCGTGAACGCGTAGTCGCCCGACGGCCCGGTCACCTGCGTACCGATGAGTTGGTTGCTGGCATCCAGCAACTCCATCGTCACGCCCTCGATGCCGATGTCGCCCGCGCCCGGCTCGTAGAGGCCGTTGACGCTGGTTCCGGTCTCATACCACACTTGGTTGCCGATCACGCCCGCGTTCGGGCCGATCCGGATTCAGCACATAGCCGAAGTCCGCCGTGTTGTTGGTCGCGCCCGCCGTCAGGCTCACCGGGTACGGCTGCACGCGGTTCGGTTGTCCGTCGCCGACGGCGGGAACTGCGTGGCCGACGGCAGGTAGTCCGTCAACACGTTGGCCGTGTCCGACACGAGCACGAGGTAATCGCCCGCCGGCACGCCCTGGAAGGCGTACTGCCCGGCCGTGTCGGTCGTCGTCGTGGCGATGAGCGTCTCGTCGCCGTTGAACGTGGCGCTGCCGTCCGGGTTGCGCCACAGATCCACGCTCACCCCCGGCAGGCCCGGCTCGCCGGCCCCGAAGATGCCGTCCGGCGTTGTGTCTTTCCACACCTGGTTGCCGATTACGCCCAGCAAGGTGTTCGAGTCATAGCCGAAGTCCGCATCCAGGTACTGTTGCCCGGGCGCCAGCGGCGGCACCCCCTGCGGCACCGGCGTCGTCGCCGTCAAGCCGCCCGGCAACCCCGCGGTCGGCTGTACCGTGTAGGTCAGCGTCGGCCCCGTCGGCACCGGAATCAGGTAGTTGCCGTTGGCGTCGGTCGTGCCGGGGTAGGTGGCGCCGTTGCTGTCCGTCACCGTCACCGTCACGCCCGGAATACCCGGCTCGTTCGGGTCCCGGATGCCGTCGGCGTCGTAGTCGTACCACACGCTGTCACCGATCATCGGCATTGCCGCCGCCCGGCGCCTTGTAGTAGGCGAAGTCCACATTCTCGTTGAACTCGCCCGCCGCCAGCGTGATGGGGCCGGTCGGGTCGGCGAGGCTCTGGTTGAGCGTGAGGTGCGTGTAGCCCGTCGGCACCGTCGCATCCACCACATCCACGAAGTACGTGCCTGGCACGCAGCCCCGTGAAGATGTAGCCGCCGTCCGCGCCGGTCGTCTGCGTGCCCACCAGCGTATCAGTGGCCGGATTGAAGGTATTATCGCCATTGTCGAGCCACAGGTTCAGGTCGACGTTGCCGATGCCCGGCTCCCCCACATCCTGGAAGCCGTCCTGATCCGTGTCGTACCAGACCCGGTCGCCGAGCGCCGCCGGCGGCACGTCCCGGTAGCCGAAGTCGGCGGTCAGGTTGCTGTCGGTGTTGGTCGCCAGCACCACCGTGTAAGGCTGCGGCACCTGGTGGTTGTTGTCCTGGGTCTGGTTGGGCCCCGCCACGGTCGGCTGATAGGCGCCCAGGATCGCAGCGTTGTTGGGATAGGTCACGGCACTGCCGACCCGCACCTTGTAGGTGCCCGCCGCCAGGCTCGTGAACGCGTAGTCCCCCGATGGCCCCGTCACCTGCGTGCCGATCACCACATTGCTGCTGTTCAGCAGCTCCATGGTCACGCCCTCGATGCCGATGTCGCCCGCGCCCGGCTCGTAGAGGCCGTTGACGCTGGTTCCGGTCTCATACCACACTTGGTTGCCGATCACGCCCGCGTTGGGCCGATCCGGATTCAGCACATAGCCGAAGTCCGCCGTGTTGTTGGTCGCGCCCGCCGTCAGGCTCACCGGGTACGGCTGTGCGCGGTTGCGGTTGTCCGTCGCTGAGGGTGTGAAGGTTACCGGCGATGGCAAGAAGTCCGTCAACACGTTCGCCGTGTCTGACACGAGCACCAGGTAATCGCCCGCCGGCACGCCCTGGAAGGCGTACTGCCCGGCCGTGTCGGTCGTCGTCGTGGCCGCCAGCGTCTCGTCGCCGTTGAACGTGGCGCTGCCGTCCGGGTTGCGCCACAGATCCACGCTCACCCCCGGCAGGCCCGGCTCACCGGCCCCGAAGATGCCGTCCGGCGTCGTGTCTTTCCACACCTGGTTGCCGATTACGCCCAGCAAGGTGTTCGAGTCATAGCCGAAGTCCGCATCCAGGTACTGTTGCCCGGGCGCCAGCGGCGGCACCCCCTGCGGCACCGGCGTCGTCGCCGTCAAGCCGCCCGGCAACCCCGCGGTCGGCTGCACCGTGTAGGTCAGCGTCGGCCCCGTCGGCACCACAATCGTGTAGTTGCCGTTCGCGTCGGTCGTGCCGGGGTAGGTGGCGCCGTTGCTGTCCGTCACCGTCACCGTCACGCCCGGAATGCCCGGCTCGTTCGGGTCGCGGATGCCGTCGGCGTCGTAGTCGTACCACACGCTGTCGCCGATCACGGCATTGGCGCCGCCCGGCGCTTTGTAGTAGGCGAAGTCCGCATTCTCGTTGAACTCGCCCGCCGCCAGCGTGATGGGGCCGGTCGGGTCGGCGAGGCTCTGGTTGAGCGTGAGGTGCGTGTAGCCCGTCGGCACCGTCGCATTCACCACATCCACGAAGTACGTGCCCGGTACCAGCCCGGTGAAGATGTAGCCGCCGTCGGCGCCGGTCGTCTGCGTGCCCACCAGCGTATCGCTCGCATCGAGCACGCCCGGCGTCGTGCCATTGTCGAAGTAGAGGTCCAGGTCGACGTTGCCGATACCCGGCTCGCCGACATCCTGGAACCCGTCCTGATCCGCGTCGTACCACACCCGGTCGCCAATCGCTCCGCTGCCTACGAAACCGAAGTCCACGTTGGTTACGGCCGAGCTGTCGACATCCAGCAGATTCGTCCCTTGGATCAGCGGGCCGAACGTGCTCTCGCTGGTCAGCTTGCTCCCCGCCAGTGGGCCGCCGGGGGCGAAGTTACTGGGAGCCACCTCCACCCAGTATTTGGTAGGCGTGTAGTAGGACGTGGCCGTGAACTGGTACCAGCCGCTCGTGCCCGGATCGCCAGGGTAGGCGCCCGTGAGCGTGTTGCTCACGAGTTCACCGGCTTCGAGAGTCCCGTTGCGGATGCCGTCGACAGCCCCGTCCACATACAGATTCAGCTTGACGCCATTGATGCCGCCATCAAACTCTGCCTCGCTGGCAGGATCACTCGGGGCATCATACAGGCCGTTGGCGTTGCCGTCATACCAAACGTAATCGCCGATGGTCAGTATGCCCAGTGGGCGCGACGCGAGCGTGTCCCGCGCCAGCATGTCAACCGCCGGCCCGTTGGGGGCCGCCTGGCTGGCCGCCTGGCCGGTGCTCGCCATGAACACCGCCATCACAACAAGTAGACCTGCGGCGAGTCCGAGAGCGACCGCCGCTCGGCGCAAGCGCATCCATTGAGAAGGGTAAGAAGATTGGTTCACAATTGACCTCCTGGCAGTCAACAACGCGGTAGTGTATTTGTATCTTTTTATGCAATACCGCAAAACTCGCTATTGTCACCCTGAGTGTTGCCATGGCATCCGCTTGCCGTCATGCGGGTAGGCCAAGAAGACACAGCCTTGTCAATTCTGAGCGGGTTAACCACCCGACACTCGTTACGGTCAGACATCAGCGAAGAATCTCGTGATGGTACTTCATGAGCAGCGGGTCAACCCCGTGAGGTTCGTCACGGTGAGATTCTAGCGAAGGGTCTCGTTGCGGCATAAGATTCTTCGCTGAATTTTCGCCATTACGGGAGTTCAGGGGCGGACTCGCTCAGAAAGACAGGCCTCGGGTAGTGACTTTTGCGGTATTGCCTTTTTCAGTTTTCGGGGGGGGGGGGCGGAAACCGCCCCCCCCCCCGAAAACTTAGCGCTTCGCGCCCCCGCCAGAGCCAGATCGCATGATGCTTACCAGCGGGTCTCGAGGGGTAAGAGCAAGCCTACCGTTCGGCACGGCGGCGCCGCACCGACCACAGGCCCCAGCCCACAACTACCGCCCCCACAAGGGCTGCGGCCAACACGTCAACGGCGTTCTGCCCAGTTCCTTGCAGCGAGCGGAGGCCCACAGCCGTAGGCTTCTCCTCGACCCGAACCGGCGTCTCATCCTGCGCCGCCGGCAGCTCGTTCTGCAGCTCGTCGACGACCCCGCTGGCCACGGCGATGTTGACAGTGGGATCACAGCGGATGGTCGGCGTGATCGGCGAAACGGCAACCGCGTATTCGATCTCCGTGAAGATGGGGGTAGCCAAACATGCCACAGGATCGTTCGGCAGATCGCCCACGTTCTGACCCATGAAGTTGCTGATATCATCGCACGTCTGAGCATAGTCCACATGCCAGATGCCCCCCGGCGTCACCGGCGCGGGACTCAAGTCCGCAAGATATGCATCATGCGACACATACTTGGCGTCGTTATGCACTGTATCCGTGATCCAGACGGGCGCCGGATGGAGCGACAGGTGGGGGTCAGGGATCACCCGCCCCGACCACCCGATCTCCGCCGCGATCCGTGTAAGGATCGCTGAAGGCGATCGTGGGTGTCATGGCGTTGACGCCAGCCACTGCAACATAGTGACCGCCCAGGCGAACGAAACCACCGCTCGGAAGTTGCTGCCAGAAGCCCAGCAGCAGGATCACATCCTCGGAGCGGCGCACCTCGTCAGCCACCCAAGGGAAGGTCGGCGCCTTCATCTTGGTGACCGTGTACTGGCCGGCTCCGACCGAGTTCGTAATGTACTGGCTGATACCGGCAGCCAACCCTGCCACAGTGGTGCCGGTAGTCGCGTTGGTGCCCATCTGAGTTGCCAACGCATTCACCAGGGGCTCCACGTTGCGCGGATCATGATCATCCCATGCGCCGTAGGCAGTTACCAACGGGTAGGAATCGCTGACTGTCGGAGGAGGCGTCGTCCCAGTCTCAAACTTGCTGTCGAACCACCACAGGCTGTCCGCGGCAGCGGTCGGCCCACAATACGACCAGTGCCAGATCGGCGGCGTCCCGACCGCCTGGCCCCAGCCGTCCTGCTGCTGACCGAAGTCGGGCAACCCCTTCGGCGTGTAGTCCGGCCAGCCGCCTTCTTTCCAGTACATCTCTGTGCCCATGTTCGCAGTGAAATTCACCGTCACGGTCACCGATTTGCCCGGGTCGAGTTGTCCGAGATTGTTCCAGTGCAGGATGCCCAGCGCCGGATCAACTGTATCCGGGGTGATTGTCGCCGTGACAAACGTCAGGCAGGCCGGGCCGTAATAGTCCCACAGCGGCAGCGTGGTCACTGTCAGGTGTCCGGTGTTGGTGATCACGATCTGGAACGAGGCGCCGTCGCCCACGTAGATGGGATTGGTATTCGGTGTGAGCAGCGTCTTGTCCACCACCACGCCCGACTCGACGTAGCCGAAATCGACGTCGAAACTATTGGTGGCGCCGGACACCGGCATGACCACCTTACGGGGATCGGGGCCGATCGTGCTGGCGCTCGTGAGGGCCATCCCTGCCAGCGCGCCGCCAGGGGCGAAATTGCTGGCATCGACCTGCACCAGATAGGTCGCGCCCGACACCACATCGAACTCGTACCAACCGGTTGAGCCTGGGTCGTTGGGGTTTTCGCCGGTGACCGTGCTGGCGACAAATTCGCCCGGATCGATCTGATTATTCAGATTCGCGTCCTTGTAAAGATTGATGCGCACGCCGTCGATCCCGCCCACGAACTCATACTCATCGACATCCGTGCCCCCATCGAAAGTGCCGTTGGCGTTGGCGTCATACCACACATAGTCGCCGATCTTTTGCGTGCTGGCCGGCGCCGCAACGGGCTGCAAGGCTACCCTCTCCACGCCGGCAGCCATGCTGGTCATCACGAACACCAGCGCTAACAGTCCGGCGCCCACAAGGGCGGCTACTGCCAATAGTTGGAACCTGCGGAACAACTTTTCGGGTTTCATTGGCTCATCCTCCATTACCGTGAGAGATCTTGCGCCGGTCAGCCGGCACATCCGTGCAGTCGAACACATCTGTGATCAACATCGGTAAATGTGGGATTCCATGCTGAATGGCATCCCTGTCCAACCAACCCGCCGCCGATCCACCCCATCATAGCAGACCAAGCTTAGTTTCACGTAAACGGCAGGTTAGTATTTGGTCGCGATATGCGACCGCTCGCGCGACACGCCTGGCAACTGGGCCATTCAATACTGGCATTGGGGCGACTGAACTCGCCGAAGTCTTAGGAACGGGAATTAAATAACTGTACCAGCAACGCCAGCATCCTGATCCTTCGACCCGGCTCAGGAGAGCCCGGCGCATGGGCTGCCCAATCCTGGCGTGACCCACAGTCTGCGCCGGGCGTAGTCGAAGGAGGCGGCCTTTTTGTGCCCAACGCTGCGCATCCTTCGACTGCGTGGCGGGAACAGCGCCGCCACTCCGCTCAGGACGCTCCGCTGCGGTTGAGCCAGAAGTACAGTTGATAAGTCTCATTCCTTAGCAGATATTGCAGCGCTTTCGAACCGCCAGCCGCCGAGAATTGAATGACCCGGCCTTATCTACCAGCACACATTCCCGCGCGAGGTTGATTTGCGTATACAATATTATAGACGCGTGATAGCCCAAAAGGACACGCCTTGAACGGCCGAAAACGCCGCACCCTGGCCTTGCCGCGCCCGCCTCAAGGGGCCGGTGAAACACAATGTGCTCGCCTGCGTCATGGTGATCAGGACGACAGGCGAGCACACAATCAGCCGCAGTAGCAGTGGGGCGGGACGCCCCAACTTCTAGGGCTGCACTGCGATGGGAGCGTGCGCCTCGACGCTGCCGTCGAGCTTGACCAGCTCCAGCACGTAAGTCGCCCCGTCCGCCGGCGCACCAGCGTCGACGAAGCTGTAGGTTGCCCCCTGGTTCGCCCCCGCGTTCTGGGCGAACAACAGCTCGCTGTTGAGGACGACAAACTCGCCATCGCCGGTCTTCCGCAACACATTGAAGCCTGCGAGGTTCGCTTCCTCGGCCGTACGCCATGTCAGGTGTACCTCACTGCCCTGGCGCACCCCGCCGAAGTCGCTGACGCCGACGCCGGTAGGCAGGAACACCTGCACACTGGCGCTGGCTGTGTCTGACGGCAGCGGCGTTGCACCCGCGAAGGCATCATGCACCGCGGCCGTGTTGATCGTGCTGTTGTTCGCCAGCCCGGTCGTATCCTTGATCGCCGTGAAGTAGACGGTCACTGAGAAGGATTCGGTGGGTCCCAGATCCTTCCCGAGACTGACCGTCAGATCGGGCCAGTCGAGTATCCCGTCGTTGTCGGTATTCGCCGAGGCCGGCTCCGCAAACTTGACGGGGGTACCGTAGCCGTAGGACAGGAACGTCGTGCTATAGGTATCACGCAACGGCAGCACCGTGATCGGCGTCTGGCCGGTGTTGGTGATCCGGATGGTGAAGCTGATCTCCTTGTTGATTCGCACCGACTCCTGGGAGTTGAGCGTCTTGGTCAACAGGTAACCGGTGGTGCCCAGCTTGTCGAAGAAGTTACGTTCGACCACCGTCTGACCGGCAGCCACCGTGATCGGCGCAATCGTGTTGTTGCCATTGGCCGAACCGTCGGCATCGCCCGTGCTGAGGTAGCCGGCCGGGTCGGTCTCCGTCACGGTGTAGTTGCCGGGCGTGAGGTCGGTGAACGCGTACTGGCCGCCCGCGTTGGTCGTCTGGCAGACCTGCGGCCCGCTGGGCGGCGTCAGGCAGACCTGCACGTTCGGGAGGCCCGGCTCGCCCGGATCGTAGTTGCCGTCGCCGTTCAGATCGTCGTAGACCACGCCGGTGATGGCGCCCGGCTTCTGCGCATCGGCGAAGTTCTGCCCGGACACTGCGGTTCCCGCCGGCACTGTGGCCACGATGACGTTGTCGTTCGCGCCGTACACGTCACCGGTGCTCTGATAGTTCGCGGGGTCGGTCTCGACGACGGTGTAGGTGCCCGGCGGCAGGTTGTTGAAGATGTAGTTTCCGCCTGCCGTTGTCTGCGTGTCGACCAGGTTCCCGCCGCTGTCGTACACCTTCACGGTCACGCCATCGAGCGGGCCCTCCCCGCCGCCGCAGACGCCGTCGCGATTCAGATCATTGCACACCTTGCCGCTGATGCTGCCCGGCGTCGGCGCATCGATGAAGTCTTGGTCGGTCACCGCGTTGCCGGCGATCACGATCGGACTGATGACATCCGGCGTCGCGTTGCCATCCGCATCATTGACGCTGGTGTAGTTCGGCGGGTTAACCTCTTTCACCTGATAGCTGCCGGACGGCAGGTTCGGGAAGGCGTAGTCGCCGTTGGCGTCGGTGGTCGTCGTGTAGAGCGCCGCGCCACCGCCCACCAGCCACAGCTCGACCGTGACGCCTGGCAACGGTGGCTCGTTGGCCTCGCAGACGCCGTTGCCGTTCACGTTCTCGCACACCGTGCCGCTGATACTGCCGAGCGCCGGGTTGGGCAGCACGTCCCCGTAGTCGATCGTCTCTGTGCCGCCGCTGGGCACCGTGACCGGTACGCTATTCGGTGTCGTGCTCACGTAGCCGGCCGGGTCGGTCTCCGTCACAATGTAGCCGCCGGGCGGCACATTCGGGATGGTATAGTCGCCGTTGGCGTCGGTGGTGGCGCAGAGCGGCACGCCGCTGCCAGTCGGGACAGCGCAGACCTGCACGCCGGGCAGGAAGCCCTCACCGCCGTCCATGATGCCGTCCAGGTTCGTGTCGTTCCAGACCGTGCCGGTGATGACGCCGAGCTGCGTATCGCCGAAGTCCTGGTCGGTCGTCGTCTGGCCCGCGTTCACGGTCGCGACGATCTTGTTGTCATTAGCGCCATCCACATCGCCCGTGCTGATGTAGCCCGCCAGATCGGTCTCAGTGATAGTGTAGTTGCCGGGCGTCAGGTTCGTGAAGGTGTAGACGCCGCTGGCATCGGTGAGGGTCGTCGGGCCAGTGCTCAACGCCACGGTGACGCCAGGGATACCTGGCTCGCCTGCGTCGAGCTGGCCGTTATTGTTCAGGTCATCGAACACGACGCCGGTGAGTGCGCCGGGGGCCGGACTGTCCACGAAGTCCTGGTCCGTCACATTCGCACTGGTCACGGTCACTGCGATGGTGTTGTCGGTCCCACCGTCTGCGTCGTTGACGCTGACAAAGCCGATGGGGTCAGTCTCCACCACGGAGTAGTTACCAGGCGCCACGTTGCCAAAGGTGTAGTTGCCGTTGGCGTCGGTGGTGGTCGTCGCGACTGGGGCGCCGGTGCTGTCGTACAGCTTCACCGTCACACCCGGCAGCGGTGTCTCGCCCGGAGTCGCAGACGCCGTTGTTATTCACCGTGTTCTCGCAAACCGTGCCGCTGATGGTGTAGGTGCTCGGCGCGAGCAGTTTGTCGCCGTAGTCCACGTCGGTGACATCCTCGCCGCTGTGGACGCTCACCGGCAGGTTGTCGGGTGTCGTGCTGACGTAGCCGGCCGGATTGGTCTCGGTGACGATGTAGTCGCCCGGCGGCACGTCCGGGATCAGGTATGCGCCCGTGCCATCGGTTTGATCGCACAGCGCCGCGCCGCCACCCACTGGCGTGGCGCACACGTTCACGCCGACCAACGGCCCTTCGCCGCTGTCCTGCACGCCATTGCTGTTCAAATCATCGAAGACCACGCCTGTGATACTGCCCGGCTGTTCGTCACCGAAGTTCTGGTCGGTCAGGTTCTGGCCGGAGGTCAGGGTCACGGCGATGGTGTTATCACCGTTGGCCGGTCCATCAGCGTCCCCTGTGCTGGTGTAGCCCGTCGGATCCGTCTCGGTGATGGTGTAGTTGCCGGGCAGCAAACCCGTGAACTGGTAGTTGCCCAGTCCGTCGGTGACCGCAACCTGTGGCCCGCTGGGACCGGTCAGGGTGACGGTGACGCCGGGAATGCCGGGCTCGCCGGGATCCTGCTGGCCATCGCCGTCCAGGTCGTCGAACACCGCGCCGCTGACGCTCGTCGGGCGAACGTCCTCGAAGTCTTGATCGCCCAGGTTTTGCCCAATGCCCAGGTTCAGCACCGTGATGTTGTCGGGGTTGCCGCCATCCCGATCGGCGACGCTGATGTAACCGGTCGGGTTGGTCTCCACGATCTGGTACAGGCCGGGCTGCAGGTTGGTGAAGCTGTAGTCGCCGTTGGTATCGGTGGACTGCGTGAATGCCTGATCATCGCCGGTACCCAGGATACCATCGGGTCCAGCCCAGTGCAGGGTCACGGTCACCGGCGTGAGCCCGGGCTCGCCGCCCTGGCAGATGCCGTCGCCGTCGGTGGCCTCGCAGACCGTGCCGCTGATGCTGGCCGGCGTCGCGTGGTAGCCGAAGTCCAGGCCGGTGACGTCGTCGTTCACCGTGATCGGTGTCGTGGGCGTCTCGGTCGCGACATAGTCGGTGCGCGGCAGGTCGTGCTCATCTGCGTCCAGCACGGTGCAGGTGCTGCCGGGCGGGATGCCGGCAGCGAACCACTGGCCGGTGGCGTTGGTCGGGACGACGAACGTACCGATGTTGCACACCACGGTCACATCGACGCCGGCGAAGCCGGTTTCGCCGTCGTCGTTGTTGTTGTTGTTAGCGTCGTCGTATACCCTGCCGCCGATGGTGAAGGTGGACGAGCCGCCCGTTGGTGAGTACTTGTAGCCGAAGTCGACGGTCAGGTCTGTGTTGCCGCTGGCGATATCAGCCTGGCCCGTGCCGTCCGTCGCGCCAGAGTTATCATACGTGGCGCCAAAGTCCGTTGGCAGGGTCGCGGCATTGACGACCACGACGTAGTTGCCGTCAGCCAGGCCCTCGAAGAGGTAGGCGCCGGTCGCGCCGGTCGGCATCGCCGCCAGGAAGGTGTCGCCGCCATCCAGCACGTTGTCATTGTTGTTGTCCCGATACAGGCTCACGGTAACACCAGCAAGCCCGGCTTCGCTGTTGTCAGTGCCCGGCGCGGCGCCGTGGCCGTTGGGGCCTACGCCATCACCATCTGCATCATTCCAAACGAAGTCACCGATCTTGCCGGCGTTGTCCACGCCGAAGTCGAACGACTGGGTGCCAGTCCTCGCCCGCCTGCGCGGCGAAGGTGTAGGCTGGTCGGCGTCGTGGCCTCGGGATAGGCGGCCGTGTCAGCGGTGTCGTAGCTCAGAGTGCAGGGACCGGGCGGCACCAGGAACTTGAAGTGGCCGTCCGGCTGCCCATTGGTGCCGGTATCCATGCTGCCGCTGTAGTCATCGCCGCCGCCAGGAGCGCCGTCGGCCCCATAACAGACGATGTTGACCGTGACGTTCTCCAGCAGGTGTGTGCCGTTGGCTTCCGCCGGCATCCAGCATGCCGTTATGATCTTCATCCCAGAAGACGTTGCCTTCGACCAGCGCACCCTCGTAGTAGCCGAAGTCGGCGGTGAGCATCATCCTGGCCGGCGGCCAGGTCCGACATCCCGCACGTCCGGCGTGGTCGGTACGATGTCGCGGACGCCGTCGTTGGTGATGCTGTCCTCGTAAACATCCACCAGGTAGTTGCCGGGCGGCAGGTTGTCGAACAGGTAGTTGCCGTTGGCGTCCGTGTCCATGAAGGCGATCGGCGAGTACTCGGACGCCTTCAAGCACGCCATTGTTGTTGGCGTCGAAGTAGAGCAGCACCGTGGCGTCGGCGATGCCGTTGGCTCGCCGGTTCGTTGGGCTGCACCGTCCTGGTTCGTGTCGTACCAGACGTAGTCACCGATGGTCCCGCTCCAGTTGTAGCCGAAGTCGGCGTTGGTGATGGCGCTGTGTCGATGGGCACGTTGACGGTCACTGGATCGGTCGGGTTGATAATGTTGCCGCGTGCCGCTCATCAGGTCCATGGCCGCGGCGATGGTGGTGTCGCCGTCGTAGGGCGACGTGACCGCTGCTGGTTTCATCCACCTGCACCAGGTAGTTGCCGGCGATGCAGCCCGGTGAAGAGTGTAGATCGCCGCTGGCGTCGGTGGTCGTCGTCGGATCAGCAGTGTCGCCGCCTCACCGCGCCGTCGTTGTTCTGTCGATATAGAGCTTGACCGTGATGTTCGGCAGGCCGGTCTCCGTGCCATCCACCACGCCGTTGTCATTGGCGTCGATCCAGACCGTGTCGCCGATGGTGGCGGTGCCGGGCGGGCGCAGGCCGAAGTCGGCGTCCGAGTAGTACGGGCGTAGTCGTCAGTTGGGCGCTGGTAACGCGTCAGGCTGCTAGGCGTCGTCGGCAGGTAGCCGGCGGGCACAGTCGCCGGGGTCAGCGATACCGTGTAATTCTTGGTTTCGATCCAGGCCGAAGATGCGGTAGTTGCCGCTGCCGTCGGTGGTTGCGCACTGGGTGGTGACGCCGTCGGTGGCGCACACCTCGACGCCGCTCAGGCCGGGATCGCCGGGATCCTGGACGCCGTTGCCGTCGATGTCGGCAAAGACGGTGTCGCCGATGCTGGCGCCGATGGCCGTCTCGGCCTTGGCGCTGGTGAGCGGGATGACGTCGTCAGTCTTGGACGTAGGCGGTGTTCACCACCGGGTTCACCGTGGCCGGCGTGTTCACCGTCACCCGGAACTTGAGCGGCGGTGTCTCCAGCACGCTGTTGGACCTGGACTCGGCGAAGGCGGTGGCCCCGGCGTTTCCGCTGGCGGTCGCCTTGAAGGTCACGCTGGCATCGGGCAAAGCGGTGATGCCCGTGGTGACCGCCGTGCAGGTCCACTTGTAGACCACGCTGTCGCCGGCCGTGCCGTCGAGGTCATCGTCGGCGCTGACCGAGCGACCGGCGCTGCGCTGCAGCCGGTGACGCTGGCGCCGTTGAGCGCCGGTGAAGCTCAGCGTGCCCGGCGTGATGTTCGCAATGACGCTGTCCGAAGTCAGCGTCTGCAGGATGGTGATGGTGGCGCCGTTGCCGGCCAGGGTGGGCGATGCCTGCAGGTGATTGGTCAGGTTGCCGGACGGCGCAGCCAGCGGCACGCTGCTGGCGAAGATATCCTTGTCGCATCCCGTCTTACCCTGGAAGACCACCATGACCGTACGTGCTGGAGACAGCCACGTCGGGCGTCAGCGCATCCTGGTTGCTCGAGTCCTTGGTGACGTTGGTGGCGGTGCCGACAGCGCCGTTCGTGATGGTGGTGTAGTAGACATTGATCTTGCTATCGAAGGCCGTCTTCCCCTGGAAGACCACATGCAGCACGCCATCGGCGCCGACCGCGAGCTCCGGGGCGAGGGAATCCTGGGCGTCGAACGGCGGCTCGGGCGTCACCTTCTTGGGTGTGCTCCAGGCGACCCGCCTTGTTGTTGGCGTAGTAGATATTGATCCTGCCGTCGCCATTCGCCGCATTCTTGCCCTGGAACACGATGTGCGCCACGCCCGCGCTGTCCACGGCGATGTCCGGCACGGTGGAGTCCTGGCTGCCGAAGTTCTTCGACACATTGGCTGCCGAACCGAAACTCCATGCGCTGCCGCTCTTGGTTGCCTTGATGTAGTAGACATTGACCTTGGCGTCACCCGTGGCCTTCGACTGGAACGCGACGTGCAGACTGTCGCTGGGCCCCACCGTGATGCGCGGGTTCAGAGCGTCCTGCGCGTCGAAGGGCGGGCTCGGCCGTGAGCTTGACCGGCGTCGTCCACGTGCCGGTGCCGCCATCGCGGCTGTAGTAGATGTTGATCTTGCTATCGCTGCTGCCCTTGCCCTCGAACACGACATGCGAGATGCCCGTGCTGTCCACGGCGATGTCCGGCAGCAGCGAATCGTTGCCGCCCAGGTTGTTGGACACATTGGCCGCCGTCCCCCAGGTCCAGGTGTTGCCGGCGCCCTTGGTGCCCTTGACCGCATAGACGTTGATCTTGCTGTCGGCGCTACCCTTGGTCTGGAAGACCACGTGCAGGTTGTTGCCGCTGTCCACGGCGATGCGCGGGTGCAGGGCATCGTTGGAATCAAACGGCGGCTCGGCCGGGTTGATGCGCACCGGCGCAGTCCAAGTTCCCGTGCCCTGGTCGTTGCTGTAGTAGATGTTGATCTTGCTGTCGGTGGTGCTGACCTTGCCCTCGAACACCGTGTGCGCGACGCCGTTGCTGTCGTAGACCACGGCCGGGTTGAGCGCGTCGTTGCTGCCCAGGCTGGTGGTCACGTGCGCGGGCGTGCCGAACTCCGGGCCGCCGCCGTTGATCTTCAGCTTGGGCGTGAGGCCGGGCGCGCCTTCCATGCTGTAGAACAGATGGATCTTGTTGTTGTCCAGCGCACTGGTCAGGATGAAGCCATCGTTCGCGTTGGGGGTGGCGATCTGGCACCAGCTCTTGACGATGTCGGTGACATTCCAGGTGTAGGGGACATCCCCGCTGTTGCCCGTAACCGTCTGGGTGGGGTCGGTGCCGGCCGTCGCGTAACCGGCGGCGCCGAATGAGGTCCAGGTCGCGGTGGCCGCGTTCCAGCTCTGGGTGACGCGATGCACCGTCACGGCTTGCGCGTCGGCGTTGCCGCCGCCATCCGGCGCACCAGCACGAGCTGGGCGGATTGGATCGCGCCCGGACACACGGAGGAGAGGTCGAACTGGATCAACGGACGTTCGCGCTTTGTCCCGGATACGTTGCCGTTAACGGCGAGCGTCGTGCTGCTGCCGTAGTTGTCGGTGCGGCTTGATCCTGATTGATATAGGTATCCTGGCCGCCTACCAGGGTCACAGCCGGAACCACGCTGCCGTCGTGGGCCTGCGACGTTGCTGCCGAGGTTCCAGGAGATGACGCCGGTGGCGCCGATCGATGGCTGGATGGCCGGGGTCGGGCTGGCGTTGCCGGCATAGACGGTGCCGGCGGGGACGTATCGGTGACCACCACGTTGCTCAGCAGCTCGCTCCCCGGATACTGCACGTTGATCGTGTAGTTGAGGGCATCGCCTGCCTGGGCTCTGGTTTTGTCCACCTGCTTCTGGATGCGCTGCACGAACGGGAAGTCAGCCGTCAGGATGTTCGTGCTCGGCGCCAGGGTGAGGTCGTACTGGCTGACCGTGGGCGCATAGCCGGTCGGGATGTCGGGATCCGTCGTCACGACCTTCACGGTGTAGTCGCCCGGCCCCAGCATATCGAACAGATACTTGCCGTTGACATCGGTGACAGCGGTCTTGAACAGCGCGCCGTTGCGGTAGAGCTCGACGGTGACGTTGGGGATCGGCGTATCGCCGGCGTCGTAGACGCCGTTGTTGTTGTTGTCGACAAAGACCGTGTCGCCGATGGAACTGGGCAGGACACGGAAGAAGCCGAAGTCCGCGGCGTTGTACGTGCCGGTCAGGTTTTGCACGCGTTGCGGGTCAGCGGTAGAGGCCTGGTAGGGATCGGCCCCGAAATAGGTGGCAAGCGCTGCCTGGGGCGTGGTGACATTGGCCAGGTAGTTGATGCCCTCGGCCAGACCGGTGAAGCTGGTAGACGCCGTTGGCGTCGGTCAGGACGCAGTTGGTGTCCGCGCCGGTCGTGCCTTTGCCGGTCACCGGCAGATCCGTGCCTGGCGTCAGCTTGCCATCATTATTTTTGTCAACGTAGAGACACACCTGGACGTTCGGAATGCCTGTGTCCCCCGCTTGCGGGTCGAACTGGCCGTCGTTGCCGATGTCTTCGAACACCGTGTCGCCGATGGCGCCCGTGCCGCCGGGCTGGTAGCCGAAGTCGACGGTCAGGTCGTTTCATTATAATCCGCGCAACCGTGCCGGCTCAGGGAGGTCCTGTGTAGCCGTGTAGCCCGCCGGCGGTGGTTACGTCGACACAATAGTCGGTGGTCGTAGAGGCGAGTAGTCAGGCCGTTGATGAGGTACTTGCCATTGGCGTCGGTCGGGTAGCCACCGTGGCGCCGCCTGGGCAGGTCCCCGCCTGAGGGTCACCTGACGCCAGGAATGCCTTCTTCGCCCGTGTCCTGCGTCTCATTGCCATTCCAGTCGCGATAGACCGTGTCACCGATGGTGCCGGCGCCCACGTTCACGCAGGCCAGCGCGCCCGTAACCTGGTTGATGCCGCCCTCGCTGACGCGGTAGGAGTTGCAGTAGTTGCCAGCCGTGATGCTGGCCGAACCAGGGCGTTGAACTTGAGCACCAGGCTTCCGCCGGCGTTGATGACCGACGGCACGGTGAAGACCGGTTGCGAGGTAGGGCCGGAGACGGACGCCGTGACGCTGGCGCCGTTGACGGTCGTCGAGAGGCCGGCTCGCTGTAGGTGAAGCCAGCCGGTAGATACTCGGTGATCACCACCGGGCTGCCGGTGGGGCCGCTGCCGACGTTGAGCACGTTAACCGTGTACTGCACCGATCCGCCGGGCGCCACCGAAGTGGGGTGACGCTCTTGCTCTGGCGCAGCAGCGGCTGGTTGCCCGAGATCGTGATATCCTCGCCGCAACTGTTCTCGATCGCGCCACCGCCTGCAGGCGTCCCGGCGGCGCAGACGTTATTGCTGATCGGGCCGCTGCTCTTGGCGGACACCGTAACGGTCGCCTCGAACATCTGGCTCTGCAAGAACGGGGCAGACGGTCCAGGTGAGGTTGGGCAGGCTGACGTTGCTGGGCGCCGGCACCGCGCTGACGTAGGTGACGCCGGCCGGCAGCGTGTCCTGGATCTGCACGGTGCTGTAGTTCTTGCTGCCGGCGTTGTAGAGCTTGACCTTGTACTGGTAGTTGTCGCCGACCTTGACCAGTTCTTTGGTGGCCGGCTTGCCGATGGCCAGACAGCCGTTGAGTTCGACGCTGTTGGGGTCGTAGTAGCGCCAGATGTGGTCCTTGCCGCCGCTGTCGCCGCCGGCGTCGCCGCCGAAGGTGTCCACCGTCCACTTGGGACAACCGGTGGTGTCGAGGATGGCGGTGTTGTCGAAGACCTTGATCTTGATCCACATGTACTCGGGCCGGTTCTGGACCTGCTGGCCGTAGGCCCAACGCACGGCATTGGGCGTGCCGTTGGCCTGGCCGGTGGTCTGCGGCAAGGCGTTTCGCGCCGAGGCCGTAGGTCGCACCAGCCGACATTGCTGCCATCGGTCCCACGCGTGTAGGGCTGGGGATAGGGCGGGTTCGGCGAGCCGCCCGGCGGATCGTCGGAGATCTGGCTGCCGGGATACTTGATGCGCTGCCAGGGGCCGACTTTGATGGCTGCGGTGAAATTCGCCGTCGTTACCGGGGCTTTCAGGTTGCCGCCAGCATAGGCGTTGCCGTCGAACCCCCAGGCATAGCCGCTCTGCGGGCCGGCGACCACATTGGCCAGCCCCCAGGGCGCGTAGCCGCGCTGGTTGCTGTCGATGATGGCGGCGCTGGGATAATTGGGGTTGGTGGTGCCCTTGATGCCGTAGGCCGCCATCTGCCAGGCATCCCACAAGTTGAGCGTGGTGCCCAGGATCGTGCGCGCGCCCACCGTGTCGCCGCTGTTGTTGGTGATGTCGCCGCCGCTGTAGGTGCCGAAGGCGGTCTCTGGCGCCGTGGAATAGAAGATGCCGGTGTCGCCGTACACGCCGACCACCGTGCCCAGGTTGCCGTTACTGGCATTCACATAGTTGCTGCTCTGGCCCAGGATGTTGGTGTCAGCGCCATAGCCGATGTCGGGGGGGCTGTTTCCCACCAGCGTGACGGTGGAATCGCCGCCTGCGCCTACGATGGGCATCTGCGCCTGGCCCTTCATCGGCACCTTGTCGAAGCCGGTGATGCCGTCGGCGATGAGGTCGCCGGGCATGAGGTAGGCGGCGTCGACCACCTGCACGCCATTGGGGATGTAGAAGGTGGTGTATCCGCCGACGCCGGTGGTCGTGCCATCGAGGGGGATCGCCTTGATGATGATGCCCAGTTCGTCACCGGGTTGCAGCAACGGCGTGCCCGCCGCCGCCCGGCGCGCTGCCCAGGGCGATCAGGCCATCCAGATACGCCTGCGTGTCGGGGTCAAAATAGACGTAGACCGCGCAGGCGTCCAGGTTATGGGCGCTGGCGGTCGGAACCGGCGTGCCCGGCACTACCTGCGGAAACAGGCTGAGTAGCAGCGTGAAGATGGTCATCAGGCCGACCCAGGCTACTCGACGTTGGGAAGTAGGCACACGCCTACGTGTGTGTCCGGCGGCAAAATTCAAATTTCGCATCTCGATACCCCCTGAAGTGTGAAAAGCAGCGATCCACTAAGTTTGTACAACTCTTCTTGTTGCTGGTTGTGTAAGTCCGTAATTGAAGACGTAGTGATGCCTCATAGGATACGGGAACATATTACCAAATATAATACATCAATTTTGAAGGTCCCAATGTGGTTAGGATTGGTTTGGTTCTGGCTGGCCGGGTTATGACGCAGCAAGCGCCGCCGCAGTAAAGGGATGCGCATCTTGTACTTGCGGCTGCCGCACCTCAGGCGCAAGCATCTATACGCCGGGCGCTGGTCAGAACAGCCATGCGCTGCCCAATCCCGATGGCGCGCCAATTTTCCGGTGCGAAACGCCATATTCGTCCTGCGTGTATCGTGGTGGAAGTCAGCGTCTCACACAGTGGTGTGCATTCCCGTGTGTCCCATTTCGCCCTCTGTCCTCATCGGCGCCGAAAGCAACCGACCCGATCGTGCAGGACGGTCTCCCCGAAAAAAGGTTAAGGGGCCGGGAGGCAAGCGTCCCGGGTACTTAATCTAACACTACAGCCGCATTTTCAACAAACGAGCCTTGAGTGCTTCGCGATCGAAAGGCGGGCGGTTACCAAGTCAGCGCAGGCGCTTCGACACCCTCAGCGCCCGTGCGAGTGTGAAGTGCGGTTGTAGTACTAAGAGTCTAGCCGAAAACCCAATCGCGCCCCCTCAGCCGTCGAAGGGCGGTCTTTACATGGCAGCAAGCAACGCTTCGGCAGGCTCAGCGCCCGGATGAGACAGAAATTCGGTTGTCGTACTAGGCGAGGTCCTGTTACGAATCGCGGTTCATCCCGCGGTAGGCCTCGTAGAGTGCCAGGGGTCCAGATACCACCGATTATGACAGCGGAGGGTGGACAGCGGATCAGGTCAGGCGCGCCAACTCGACAAGAACTGCGAGAATGGACATCGGGCCACCCGGTACGATATTGTCTTCGCTCTCGACGTGACAAGGGTGCGGAAACTGAGATATATCAGAGGGCTGGGGCTCGTCAGACAAGTCAAGGGCTGGATCGAGTGTGATCCAGCCCTTGACCTCTCAACCTGGTCCGCGTCTGCGGATTTCAGTTCACCGCGCGACCTCGACCTGCCCGGCCGCCTCGACGCTGCCATCGAGCCGCACCACCTGCAGGGCGTAGATGACCATGCCCTCCGGCAGGGCGGCATCCACGAAGCTGTAGGCGCCCCCCTGGTTCGCCCCCGCGTGCTGGGCGAACAACAGCTCGCTGTTGAGGGCCGCGAACTCGCCGCCGCCGACCTTGCGCAGGACATTGAAGCCGGCAATCTGCGCTTCAACCGCCGTCTGCCATAGCAACCGGACGCCGTCAGCCTGTGCCGCCGCGCTGAACCCACTCACCCCCAATCCGGTGGGCAAGAAAATCTGTACGCCGGCGCTGCTCTGTTGGGGTTCGAGCGTGGCCAGTGAGCCCAGCGGTCCGTTGGGGCCATCGGGGTCGGCCTGAGCCCCGGTCACACTTGCGGTGTTCACCGTTTCACCGTTAACCAGATGGGATGTGCCGGCCTTGGACGTGAAGTACACAACGACCGAAGTGCTCGTGCCCGGTGCGAGGTCGGCGCCGGGTGCGGCGGTCAAGTCGGTCCAGTCGATGCTGCCGCTGTCGTCGTGGCTGACCGAGTCCGGCGTCGCGAAGTGCGGGTCGAAGCCGTAGGTCAGATAGGCCGAGTTGTAGGCATCGTGCAGCGGCAAGAAAGTGATCCAGCTCTTGCCGGTGTTGGTGATCTGAATGGTGAAGCTGATCTCTCGGTTAGGCCGCACCGGATCCGGCGTGTTGAGCCGCTTCACAATCTGCAAGGTTGACGTGATGGTGAAGCCAAAGTCGATGGTCATATTCTGCTGGCCAGGCGTCAGAACAACCGCGGCCTCGTGATTGGCATCGCCGTCGGAGTCTGTGGCATCCGAGCCAGTGTTCTGCACGGTCGGCAGCCAGTTTTCCAGCGTGCCGCCCGCCGCGAACTCGGCCGGAGCGATGGTCACCGTGTAGGCGCCGGCCGGCTTGGTGAACGTATAGATGCCGGAACTGGTCGTCACGTCCGGGGCAATCTGGGCGCCTGCAGCGTTTCGTAACAGGACCGTGACACCAGGGATGCCCGGCTCGCCGCTGTCCTGCTGGCCGTTGCCGTTAATGTCCCACCACACCAGATCCCCGACCGAAGCGGTCGCGAAGGAGACGGGGGTGGGCACGTTGTATTGGCTGGCGTTGCCGTTCTCCGCAGGCGTATTTCCGCTGGAGCCGGGATCCGGGTCCGCCCCATTGGTCGAGACATCGCTGACCGTCACTTGGCCCGGGCTGACGGCGCTGCCGGTGGCGTTGTTATTGTACGGGCCGGCAAAGCCGCCCGGGTTGACCCGCACGACAAGCGTGATGACGCCCTCGTCGTGTACAGCCAGTGAATTCCCGGTCGCTAACAGATTGCTGTCGCCGCTGCCGTCGTAGCCGGCTGAGTTCACGGCGAACTTGGCGCTGGTCACGCTGACCACCGTGAAGGTCGCCGTCGGCGCGAAGGTGGCGGCCAGATCGTCGGTCACCTGCACGTCATGCAGCGCCACCTCGCCGATGTTCTGCACCAGGATCGCGTAGGTGACATCATACGTGCCGTCGCCGTTGTAGCTCGGCGTGTCGATCACCTGTTTGGCGAGGCCGATCGCCGGCGGAACGAGGCGCACGTCGTCGGCGCCGTTCAAGGGCGGCTGGGGGCTGCCGGCGGCGTCGTTGTGGTCGAGGGTCGCCGTGTTGTTTAGCACCACCCCGTCCTGGTTGCTGGGCACATTGGCGACGGTGGCGGTGAACGTGATCTGCGCCGGGCTGGCGGTCACCACCGCGTCGCCGAAGCTCCAGGTCAGCGTGACGGGCGCAGTGCCGTTATTGGGCGTGGAAGCGGTGAAGGTTGGGGCGGTGGCAACGCCAGTGATCGCGGCGTCGCCGTTATAGATCAGGCCGGCCGGCAGCAAATCCTGGACTGTCAGCCCGCGGAGGGTGCCCAGTGGGCTGGTGAGCGTCAGCGTGTAGTGGATCACGTCCCCGATCGTCGCCTGCGTCGTGCCGCCATCCGTCTTGGCAAAGGTCGGCGCAGCCACCGTGAAGGTCGCGGTCGCCGTGTCCTGCGTGCCATCGACCGTGTAGCCCGGCGTGTCGTCGTAGATGCGCTCGCCCGCCACGACCCCGTTCAGGCTGCTCCAGTCGGCATCGACGGTGTTAGTGTGGCCGCCATCCACGTACAAACTGCTCTGCGCCGTCGCTGTGTACTGGCACACGAGCGCCTTGCCGACCGAGATGTCCCAGCTCCCGGCCGGGTTGCCGTCGAAGGTCACCACGCTCCCGCCCGGCGTCGCCGTCGAAGGTATAGCGGTGCCGTCGAGCTTGCAGTCCACCAAGGCCGTGAACGTGACCCCCTGCGCCAGCGTATCCTGCGCCGTCACGTCGTACGCCGGGCTGGTGCCGTTATTCGTGAAGGTGACCGTGTAGGTCACGAGTGTCCCGGCCTGCACGGCCATAGCCGGCGTCACCGCCTTCGCCGTCAGAATGCGCGGCTCGATCACGGTGATAGTCGGCGGGGTGGGATCGTTGATGGTCGTCACGCCCGTCTCAGGGTCGGTGTAACGCACGGACGCGTTGTTAGTCAGCACGGTGCCGATTTGGTTGCCGATCACGTTGAGCACGCGCGCCTGGAGCTGCACCAGGAAGGCGTTGTTATTGGTGACATTGTCGCCAGCGGTCACCGCGTCGCCGGTGAAGGTCACGGTGACGTCTGCGCCACTGCCGCCCGGCGCTGTCACGCTGAAGCCGGTCAGCGTGCCGTTGAAGTCCGCTGCCAGCAGGCCGCCGCTGCCGGAGGCCGAAGTGATCACCTGCGCGCTGCTGGCGACATAATCCAGCCCGGCCGGCAAGTCATCGACCACGACCAGGCCCTGCGTCGTGCCCTCGGGCAAGGTCACCAGGATGTTGTAGGTGACGATCTCGCCGAGGGTGTAGCTGGCCGGGTCTGGGCATCAGCTTATCGATCGCCGGCGCATTGAGCGTGAAGGAGGCCGGGTCGCTGGCCTGGTAGTCGTTGATCCCGCCGGAGCCATCGCGCTCGCCGGTCTCCGCGCCCGACAGGCTGGTATAGGTCAGGTTGGCGGTGTTGTCCACCGTGTCGCCGGCCAGCGCAGTATCGAGAATGGTGGCGCTGTAGTCAACAGTGACGCTGCACCCAGGGATCAGCGCGGAGATGACAAGCTGCACGGCTCCCGATGTGGAGGTATTCGTCACAGCAGGATCAGGCGAACCGCAGTTGCTGAAAGTCGGCGCAATCCCAGCCGGAGTGTTGAGACTTAGGCCGACCGGCAGCGTATCGACCAACTGCGTGTCGAAGGCGGTGGAGACGGTGACGCCCGTGGCGTTGGCGAAGGTGACGCGGTACGCCACCGTGCCGCCGGCGTCTGCGGGACTGGGGGCCGTCTGCACCACCTTGTTCAGCGTCAGGCTGGGCTCGACCACGGTCACGTCATCTGCCGCATTGAGGGCAGGTTGGGCGTCGCCGGCCGCGTTGCTGTGATCCAGCGTCGCCGTGTTGTTCAACACGACCCCGGCCTGGTTACTGCAGCACGTTCGCCACCGTCGCACTGAAGGTGATCTGCGCCGGGTTCGCGGTCACCACTGCATCGCCGAAGCCCCACGTCAGCGTCACGGCTGCACTGCCGTCGTTGGACGTGCTCACGGTGGGCGCCGGCGCTGGCGAGATGTTACTGCTCACCACGGCGTCCCCGTTGTAGATCAAACCCTTTGGCAGCACGATCCTTCACTGTCAACCCGTGGAGCGTGCCCTTTGGGCTGGTGATCGTCAGCACGTAGTGGATCACGTTGCCGATCGTCGCCTGCGTCGTGCCGCCGTCCGACTTGGCAAACGTCGGCGCAGCCACGGCGAAGGTCGCCATCGCCGTGTCCTGCGTGCCATCGACCGTGTAGCCTGGCGTGTCGTCGTAGATCCGCTCGCCCGCCACGACTCCGTCCTGACTGCTCCAGTCCGCATCTACCGTGTTGGTGTGCCCACCGTCCACGTACAGACTGCTCTGCGCCGTCGCCGTGTAGTGGCACACGATCGCCTTGCCGACCGGGATGTCCCAGCTCCCCGCGAGGTTGCCGTCGAAGGTCACCGGGCTTCCGCTCACGTCCACCGTCGCCGTCGAGAGCACTGCCGTATTGTCCGGCTGCAGCGTGCAGTCCTGCAACGCCGTGAACGTCACCCCCTGCGCCAGCGCATCCTGCGCCGTCACGTCGTACGCCGGGCTGGTACCATTGTTTGTGAAGGTGACTGTGTAGTTCAACACCGTCCCCGCCTCTACCGCCGTGGCTGGCGTCACCGCTTTCGTCGTCACGATGCGCGGCTCGATCACGGTCACTGTCTGCGAACCGCCCGCTACGCTGTGGTCGTTGCCCAGCGTCGGGTCGTCGTAGATCAGATTGGCTGTGTTCTGCAGGGTCGTGCCGATCTGGTTGAGCGGCGTCGAGACGTTGAGCACCTTCGCGACCACGCGCACCAGGAACTGGTTGTTGCTCGTCCCGTTGATCGGGCCCGAACCGTTCGTCTGCGTGTTCCCGAAGGTGAAGGTCAGCGTGCCGCTCGCACCCGCGGTGCAGCCGGTGCAGGCCGGCGACGTAGTCAGTGTGCCGTTGTAATCGGCCGTCAGCAAGCCGCCGCTGGCCGCCGCAGTCGTGATGACGCTGTGGCTGACGTAGCCCAGGCCCGCCGGCAGTACATCGGTCACCCGCAGATTCGGCGTGGCGCCCTCGGGCAGGGTGACGCGGATGTTGTAGGTCGCCGTGTCACCGATCGTGTAGGTGGTGGGGGTAGGGGCCAACTTGACGATCGTCGGCGTGGCCAGGATTCTGCTGATGCTGCTGCTGCTGACGTAGTCGTTCAGATTGCCGGCCCCATCGGCGCCCGTGCGCTCGCCCGTGGCTGTGCCCGGAGTGCCGGTATTGTTCGAGTCGGTCGGATTGCCGGTCGTGCCGTTGGCGCCGGGCAGGCTGGTGTACGTCAGGTTGGCCGTGTTGGGGATCGTGAGGCCGTTAGGTGCGGCGGCCACGACCTTCGCTGTCACCACAATCGTCACTGTTTTCACTGCGCCGGGGATATCAGCGGTGGGCGGCAGCTTATCCACCACGACCCGCACCACGCCGCCCACGCCCAGCGTCGAGGTATCGCTTGGGGTCGAGCCCACCGGTGCGGTGACGGCGACGGATTGCAGGTTGAGGTTGCTATTGAGGGTATCGGTCAGGCTCACATCGAACGCGGTCGCCCGGTCATTGCCGCTGGCAACGTTCGAGTAGGTGAGCTGGTAGACGATCGTGTCGCCCGCGTCGGCTGGCGTGGTCGTGACAGTCTTGCTCAGGTTGTTGATCACCGGCTCGGCGATCGTCACCCGCACATTGGTTGAAGTCGCCAGGGTGGAGCCACCCACCAGCACCTGAAAGTTATTATCACGATTCGTCGCCGAGGCAGCGTTGGTGGCGTTGTTGAACGCCTGGTTCGTACTTACGTTTTCCACCAACGCGTTGAATTCGACCACGACGAACTCGCCATCGGCGTCACTGTCGCCGTTCGTCAGATTGCCCAGCTTGAAGTACGGGTCGGTGCCGCTGACGTAGTTATCGCTGTTGGTGCTCGCATTGTCGGACACGGCCGTGTCGGGCAGGGGACAGGTCGGCGTGACGCTGCCGCTGTTGCCCGTCACATTGAGCCCGGCGCAGTTGGGCAAAGCGGTCGTGATGGTCGATGAGGAGATGCCCACCCCGTTGGCGACGAAGGCGACCTTGGCCGTGCTGTCGTTGATGAAGCGCAGGCCAACAGGTAACTGGTCCCGCAACTGGAAGTTGGTGGACGCGCCCTCCGGCAACTGTACCGCCAGATGGTAGCGCACGATCTCGCCGATGGCCACGCGTTCCGTGCCGCTCACCGCGGCCGTGCTCGCCTCGGACGTGGCGACGATCGACTTGGTCGGTGCGACGTTCGTCACAGTCACCGTGGCCGCACCGGAGGCGGTGTAATTGTTTGCCGCGCCGCCGGGGTCCGTTGTGACGCCGGTGCGCTCGGTGGAAAGCGTATTGTAGGTGGATTGCGCCGTCGTCACGACGCCCGGTAGGCTCGTCCAGGTGATATTGGCGGTGTTGATGATCGATTGGTTCGGCGTAACCCCACCGGTTAACGTGACCTGAAAGGTGATCGTGCTGGTGCTGCCCTGTAGGAAGTTGGTCCAGTCTGCGCTGATCGTGCCGCCGGATTGCGTCAAGCTGTCCGGGACCGAGACGCCTGTGCTGGCCAGGGAGTCTGCGACATAGGTCATTCCCGCCGGGATCACATCGCTCAGGTGCGCGTTGAAAGCGTCCGCATTACTGCCGCTGGCGTGCGAGACCACCATCGTGAAAGTCACGGTGTCACCGGCATCGCCCGTGGTGGGGTTAGCCGCCTTCGTAACCTGCAGTTTCGGCTCCACTACGGTCACAACGGGCGCTGACTGCACCAGAGAGCCGCCCGTCCAGGCGAATGTCGCCGTGTTCTTCCGCGTTTGGCCCTTCACATTGGCCGTGCTGTTCAGCACCACCGCGCGATAGGTGACGGTGAGCTTCTCCGCCGTCGCGTTGGCCGTGTCGCTGTTGGTCAGCGTGCCCAGGTTGAAGGTGATACGCCGGCCCTGGTTTACAGCGGTGCCATCGCCTACCGGCTCCGGGCCCACGGTCGGGTTGGTCGGCGGGTTGCAGGCGTTGCTGAACGCGCCGATGCTGCTGGTCAGGGCAGCGGACGATGGGGTCACACTGACGCAGTTCACGAACCCCAGCCCCTGATCCAGCACGTCGGTCAGCGTGGCGCCGGGCGTCGTGCCTTCGGGCACGGTGATTGTCCACCGTGTAGGTGATGATCTCACCGATAGCCACATTGTTCCCCGCCGTGAAGGCCTGATTGGTCCCCGAGATCGCCTTGCTTTCCTGCGGAACGGCGATGGTCACCGTGG
Source organism: uncultured Chloroflexia bacterium (assembly GCA_963841825.1). Lineage (GTDB taxonomy): Bacteria > Chloroflexota > Anaerolineae > CG2-30-64-16 > CG2-30-64-16 > CAWJEL01. The sequence goes on along the minus strand of CAWJEL010000010.1, from coordinate 200,429 downwards.
CCGTATCGGTCGGGTCGGTGGTCGTGTGATCAGGCCCGCCCTCCGCGCCTGCGTAATTGGACAATGTCGCGGTGTCGGTCAGCGTTTGCCCGGGGTGACCGAGCTGGTCGCGATGAGGTCGAAGGTGATGACCGCGATGTTGCGGCCGCTGGTCGCGCTGTACGGGTCGAGCGCGCCCGGCGGGTTGGCGGTCGGGCCGGGATCGACCAACTCGATCCCCTGATCCAGCAGCCCCGAGCCGCCGCCGACATTGGTTGTGTTGATCGTAGCGCCCGTTCCGTCGGCCGCGCACAGGTTCAGGCCGCCCCCCGGCGCCGCGAAACCTGCCGGCAACGATTCCTTCACCTGCACATCAAACACGCCGTTCAAGCCAGAGCCGGTGTTCTCCACCACGATCGCAAAGGTCACCCGGTCGCCGGCGTCGATGCCGCTCAGGTTGCTGTTGATCGGCGTGGCCGCCAGGTTGGTCGAATTGACCGTGCCGGTCCAGCGGGGACAGACGCTGCCGGGAGCCGTGAATGTTACTGGCCCTACAGTCGTCGGTGAGAAGATTCCGGCCGGGTTGTCCGTCGCTACGACGCCCTTTTTGATGTTGAGCACCGGCTCGGTGAGTTGGAATTGCACGATCTCGTCGTGCGCGCTTGTCTGGGAATTCGTGTTTTGATCCTCCGCACGCGCCTGGTTGGTCAGGAACAGGCCATCGGCGAAAGGATCGGCTGAAACAGTGACCGTAAAGAGGATATCGATCGTCGCGGATACGTTGGTCGGGTCGTCGTACGTGCCGTAGGTCCACTTGACATAGTTGGAGGTTGCATCGGTCGTCACCGTGGGTACGATGCTCGAGCGCGTGAACTGCGTGTCCGCCGGGCCGCGCTGCCAACTGCCTGACGTTGGCGTCGCGTTGCCGGCAATGTCGTAAGTCCAGGTGTGCGCGGTCGCACCTGTGGCGTTCGGATCAACCGCCTTGAAGACCGGCAGCGGCAGATAGTCGGTGAAGCGCAGGTCTTCGAAGTCGCCGATCAACAGTTGGTATTGCACGCGATAGGTAAGCGTATAACCTGGGGCAGCCTGCATGTTCGTGCATGGCTGCGGCGAACATACCACGCCGTTGAGGGCATAGATCGTCTTGCTCAGCGCGCCTCCGGCCAAACTCACGCCGGCACTGCTGCCATCCGCTTCGGAGGCGCCCGTCAGGTTGTCCGTGTTCGCCACCGACAGCAGTTGGCCGTCGATGGTGACGTCGTTGTTCACCGCATCGCCCTGGTTCAGACTGGCGTCGCCCGACGGGTAGATGTCGGTATATTTGTCGAGGATGGTCGTGCGGAACTTGATCGTGCCGGTCGTTGCCCCGTTGTTGTATCCGCCGCTGGTAGTGTCGCAGTTGGGCGCCGGGCCTTCGGTGCCCGCCACCGGCACACAGCCGCCGATCAGCTTGCCGCTCTGCCCGCGCGTCACCAGCTCGTCCGAGACGCGGAAGTAGAGGGTGGTCGTGCCGTCGTTAGTCGCAGGATCGTCGGACCCGCACTCCAACCCACCGGTGGGGCTGTAGTTGCAGATAACGCTGTAGTTGGCGGCCGCCATCGGCGCCGCAACCAGCGTGAAGGTGTTGCCGTTGACAGAGAGGGTCGGCGTGAAGCTGGCATCCAGGTGCTGGCCATCGGAGATCGTGTCGGTGATGACGATGCCCTGGAAAGCAAAGAAGTCGGAAATCTGGAAGGTGAGGGTGTATTGCAGGGTGTCGCCCGGCGTCGGTCCGGCCACGAGGGTGTCGGTGTACACCCCCACATTCTTCTGGATCGCGATCGATTTGTCGGTCAAGGTATGGTCATTTGTGGTCGCGTCGCTGCTCACAGTCTGCGCGGCATCGCGCGTGTCGATGGGGGTCCAACTTCCTTGCGTCTTGGCGTCGTCGATCGAGGTGGCATCGTCGCCGGTGGCCGCATCGATCACCGGATTGCCGTCCGAGGCGTTCAGCGGGACGTAGAAGGTGAACGTCAGCGTCGCGTCATTGCCGGCTGTGGTGCCGGTCACCGATGCGAACCGCCGCGTCAACGTGCCGCCCGGCATCGTCGTGCTAGGCGTGGCGATCGCGGTCGTGGCGATCGCCACGCTCCGAATGGTGGTCGAATCCACCTGCACGAACTGCAAGTTATTGGGCAGTATATCGGTCAGGTCCAGGTCGGTGATCGTCTGCCCGTCCGCGAGGTCCACGGTGATCCGGTATTGCCGCGGGTAATTAGGGCCGGTCGCGGTCTCATTCTCCGGACCGATATAGGTCTTGGTCATCTTCAGCACGGTGGGTGTGACATTGGCGGTGACGAATGTGCCGATGATCGTCGGATCGGTCGTCGGATTGTTCAGCGGGTCCGCGCCGAACTGGAAACCACCTCTGGCCTGGATGGTCAACGGCGTGCCCAGGTCCGCCAGGTTGCTCACCGTCGCGTTGACAGTCACCGCTGCCGGTGGCTGGCCGGGGGTGAAGGAGCCGAAAGGCAGTTGCAGCACGACCAACTTGTCACCCGGGTTGCCGCAGACCTGTACCGGTGTACCCGTGCTATCAAGCGCGTAGGGATGGGATACGCAGCCGGGGGCGGCAGGGAACGGCAATTGGATCGCTGTAATGGGCTGACCCAGGTAGGTCGCGCTGCTGAAATTGATGCCGTCCGGATTGGGCGCGCCGTCGGCGCCGTTTACCGGAAAGATCAGGTCAATATACGGCCCGTAGCCTGGATCGGTCCCGGAGGTATTAGAGAAGCTGGCAGTAAAGGACAAGGTTTCGCCGATGAAGCTCTCCGGCGGCACGGTCAGGCTGACCGCGGGTATCGGCGTGTCGGCAGCCTTCACGCCGCCTGGCAATACCGCGAGTATGAGGGCCAACCAGATCATTGCCGCGCCAGCCAGAAGCCACCTGGCACGTGAGTTCAAACCATACTGTTTCATCGTTTTTTCCCCCTGCTCATTTGTTTGAATACACCCCAACCCGGACAAGCCAGAACCACGCCTTCACCACAAAGGCTCAGAAGCACGAAGTCCACAAAGATAGAATTCTGAGTGTTCTTGGTGTCTTGGTGTCTTGGTGGTGAGATTCTTGTTTTTTATGCCGGAATCCGATTGGTAAGATACTACGCATTTCGGATATCAGTCACAGATCCGCTGTGGTAGATGTCGCTGACCCAAGCCATCTGGCAATGCTTTGCATCCATGTCAATGGATGACGACTGAAGGAAACAGAAGTGACGCCCTCAAACTACTACTTCGGCAACGGTGATTTGATGGGTTGGTAGTAACGACTTCAGTCGTTTTCGTGCGGCATCATCAAAAACCAACAGGGGGCGCCGGATGGGCATACCCCAAAAGGGCCAAGTCGTTCTCGACCTGGCCCTTGTCCCGGATCATCCTGTGTGCTGGTGCGTTTACCGCGCGACCTCGACCTGCCCGGCCAGCTCGACGCTGCCGTCGAGCCGCATCACCTGCAACGCATAGGTGACCATGCCCTCCGGCAGGGCGGCATCCACGAAGCTGTAGGCGTCCCCCTGGTTTGCCCCCGCGTGCTGGGCGAACAGCAGTTCGCTGTTGATGGCCGCAAACTCGCCATCGCCGACCTTGCGCAACACGTTGAAGCCGACGATGTTCGCCTCGCTCGCCGTCGCCCACGTCAGGATCACCTGGCCGTCCTGCCACACCCCGCCGAAGTCGCTGACGCCGACGCCGGTGGGCAGAAACACTTCCACCTCGGCGCTGGCCGCGTCCGCCGGCAGCGCCACGGCTGACAGCGGCCCGCCCGATCCATCCGGGTCCGCAAAGGCATCATGCACGGCCGCCGTGTTCACCGTGCCGCCCGCCAGCCCGGTTGTGTCCTTGCTCGCCATGAAGTAAACGATCACCTCGAAGTGCTCGTTGGGTCCCAAATCCCGCCCGAAGCTTGCTGTAAGATCGGGCCAGTCGAGCGTGCCGTCGTCATCTGTATCCTGCGACGCCGGCTCCGCAAACTTGCTGGGGGGGCCGGCGCCGTAGGATAGGAATCTCGTGTCATAGGTGTCGCGCAACGGCAACACCGTGAGCGGCGTCTGGCCCGTGTTGGTGATCCGGATGGTGAAGCTGATCTCCCGGTTGATTCGCACCGGGTCAGGCGTATTCAGCCGGTTGGTCACTGTATAGCTCGACGCGACGGTCAAGCCGAAATCGGCGCTCGTCAGCGCCTGTCCGGCGCTCAGCACTACCGGCATCGGCGGCGTCTCCGTAGGGATCCACTGGTACAGCGTCCCGTCCGGCGCCAACTCTTCGGCTGCCAGGGTGACGGTGTAGGCATCGGCCGGCGCAGTGAAGCTATACCGGCCGGCCGCGTCCGTGGTGGGATTGGCGACCTTGATCCCCTGGCGATACACCTCCAGCGTCACATCGGGGATGCCCGGCTCGCCCGCGTCTTCAGCGCCGTTCCCATTGATGTCGAAGTAAACGCCGTCGCCGAGGCTGGCCAGCGCGGTGTACCCGAAATCGGCCAAATAGGTGACCGGATTAAGGCCCAGCGTGACCGTGTACGGCTGGTCCCGACTGGTATTATCCTGGCCGGCGTCCGGGCTGGCGACCGTGGGAGCGAGGCCGGCTAACACGCCGAACGCGTCGCTCACCCGCACGGCGTAGGCGCCCCGTGCCAGCTCGGTGAAGAGATACGCGCCATCCGCGCCCGTCGTGGTGGCAGCCAACCATTGGCCGTCGCTCGCCAGCAAATCCACCGTCACCCCCGGCAATGGCAGGTCACCGCGGACAGGGTCATACTGGCCGTCGGCGTCCATATCCAGCCAGACCAGGTTGCCGATCACGCCGGGCAGCGGTGGATCGCTCGCTGCGAAGACATCGTACTCGCGGTAGCCGAAGTCGGCCGTCGTATTCACGCCGCCGGGGGACAGGCTGACGGCATACGGCTGTGGCTTGTTCTGATGATCGATGCCGCTGGCCCCCAAGGGTCCCGACACCGATTCTGCGAAGCGCCGCAACACCTGCCGCGTATCCGTCACCCGCACCAGGTAAGCCCCGGCGGGCAACCCCTCGAACTGATAGCTGCCGGCCACTGTGGTGAAAGTGGCGATGTACGGCTCCGTGCCGCTCCACGTCCCGCTGCCATCCAGATCGCGGATCAACCCGACGCTGACTTCCGGGATGCCCGGTTCCGTTCCCGGCGCATAGATGCCATCCACGATCTCATTCGTCGGCAGGTCTTGCCACACGATCCCACCGATGCCGCCCAAGGGCACGTCGCCGGCGGCAAACCCGAAGTCCACGGCCAATTGCTGCTGGCCGGCGGTCAGGTTGACGTTCAGCGAGCTGGGCGTGCTGGGCAGCAGGCCGGCGGGGTTGCCGCTCGGCGTCACGCGATACTCGCCGGCCGGCGCCACCAGCAGGTAGCGGCCATTGTTATCGCTGGCGGCGCAGATCGGCGTCCCCCCCGCGACCGGCGTCGCGCACACGGTGACGCCGATCAGCACCGGCTCCCAGCTCTCCCGGACGCCGTTGCCGTTGCCATCAGCCCACACCAGATCGCCGATGACGCCAGCGTCCGCCGGCGGCATGCGCACATAACCGAAGTCGACGTCGCGATTGAACTGGCCGCGCACCAAGGTGATGGGGGGCGTGGGGGTGGCGCTGCTTTGCGCCCCGACCGTGTGTTGTAGGCCGGCCAGCAGCCCGGCCTGGTCGGTCACATTCACAAAGTAGATCCCCGCCACCGGGGCACTCAGCCGATAGGCGCCGCTGGCGTCGCTGGTGGTCGTATCCACCAGAAAATCGCGGACCGGATTGAAGCTGCCGTCACCATTATCGAGGTAGAGATCGAGCGTCACGTTGCCGATGCCTGGCTCGCCCGCGTCCTGGAGGCCGTCAGCGTCCGCATCATACCAAAACGTGTCCCCGACGGTGACGCCGAGCGCCTTCAGGCCGACATCGGCGGCGTCGTAGTTTTCACCATCATGCAGATTCACAAGCACCGGATAGCCGGTGGTCAGGAGCTCGAATTCGGACGGCACGGTGGCGGCGTCCACAGTGACGGTGTAGACACCGGCCAGCAGGTCGCTGAAATCGTACAAGCCATTGGTGTCGGTCGGCGCGGTGCGGACGCGGCCGTCGCTGGCGGCCAGTTGCACGGTCACGGCCGCGATGCCCGGCTCGTCGGCGTCCTGGATGCCGTCACCGTCCTGATCGTCCCAGATACGGTCGCCGACGCTGCCGTACAGCCCTGTGGTCGGTGTATTACTGGCGTTGGCGGGCAGCAGGCCGCCCGCATCGCGGATGAAGCCGGTGGTGTGGATGGCGCCGCCGCCGGGGGGTGTTCCCGTCACGATCGTGCTGAAGGTCAGCGGTGGGTGGACGAGCACGCTATTGCTCAAAGCGGAAGGCCAACCAACGCTTTTCGAGTCGTTTTCAGCGGCGCCCTTGAAACTGATTTGCCCGGTGGCGCCGCTGCTGCTCGCCTGATACACCCACACAAAAGTCGTGCCAGATGATCCTACCGTTGCACTGGCAGGCGTCGGGCCGGAAACGAGGGCCGCATTCGTACCGAGTGTGGCGCTAATCCCCAGAGCGGGCGCTACGTCGGCGACACCCTGGCTGGCGGTGAGCACTTGCGTCACGGTGATCAGCCCGCCCGCGGACACGAGCGTCGGCGCGGCGCTGATGGCGTTGCCGAGCGCCGGCGTTGATGGCGTGTCATACTCGATGACGAGCTTTGCCTGGTTGGCGCCCGTGGTGCCGGTTTCGCCCGTGTTATCCCAGGCTTCTGCCGAGCGAGAGCCGGCGCCGGTCACGATGAAGACCATGCTGTTGCCACTCGCCCAGCCGGGACGATCCACAATCTCCTGAACTACCGTCTTCAAGTTGGGGGTACTGTAGTCGACGCCGGTCGTCCAGGCGGCAGGCGCCCACGTGACGGACGCCGTGGTCGTACTCCGATTCGAGATGTTATACGCCGTGGATGTGAACGCCGTCGGGTTATCGGCTGCCTGGCCGCGCAGGATCAGGTTGGTGGCGCCGCTGTTCGTCATGGGCGACTCGGCCGCCACCGCGCGAAAGACGATATAGGCATTCGTGATCAGCGCGCTTCGGGGCACGCTGACGTTATTGAAGCGCAAGCCGATCTTTTGGGTGCCTGACACATCCGACTCCCAGTCCTCCGCCATCTCCAAGTCGGTGCTGATCAAGTACATGCCGCCCGGCCCCAGGTTTTTGCCCTCCGGCCCCTCTTCCTCCGCGTCGTCGCTGCTTTGGCTGATGCTGCTGGTCACTGTGCTATTCGCCGCCTCGATGCCGGCTGCGTATCCCGGCACGCCGGCCGCGTTGCTGCCCAAATTCCACGTCACCGCCCCGCCGCTCTCGCCACCCCCGGCATTAACGCTGCCCGCCACATAACGCGTCCCCGCAGGTACTGTCGCGGTCACGATCACACTGCTCAACAGGTCGCGCCCCAGGTAGTCCGAGGTCAAGGTGTAGGCTAAGGTCTGGCCGATCTGCGCGCTGGATTTATTCACCGCGGCCTGCAACAGCGTGCCCGCCACCGGCGTGACCACTTCAAGCATCTCGCTGCCGGCATCCGTCTGCACCGTTGCCTGACCCACGAGCGCATACACACCGCGCGGCGGCTGCGCCACGATCACATCAAAGCTGACGAGCGTGCTGCCCCCCGGCGCCACCGCGCCGATGTTCAGTCCGTCCGCATCGAGCGGCAGTGCGGTCTCCGGCGCGGCATCGTCGCGCACGGGGATGCCGCTCAAGCCCGTGGCGTTGGCCACGTAGCTTGTATAGCGCGGCGCGACGGCGTTGACCACCACGTTGCTCAACGGTTGCGCGCCCTCGTTGGCGACGGTGACGCGGTAGCGCAGCGTGTCGCCAGGATCCACCAGGCCGTTGCCGTTCGCATCCACTGCCAACGTCTCGGTCAGATTCGTCGTCGGTGGCACGTAGGTGGCGGGCTTCACCCCCATCACGGCCGTCTGGGCGTTAATCAGCCCATAACCGGTGTAGGCGTCCACCCCCAGTGCATCCATGTCGGCCGCGGTGGCCTGGAGCGTATCCTTAATCTGCGCCGGGGTCAGATTCGGGTTGACGCTGAGCAGCAATGCCGCTACCCCGGCTGCGTGTGGCGCCGCCATCGAGGTCCCCGACATGTATTTGTAGCCGCCGCCCGGGTACGTGCTCCAGATCGAATCGCCGGGCGCCATCACATCCACGTTAGGGCCGTAGTTGCTGAAGGCGGCCCGCAGACCATCGTAATCGGTGGCGCCCACAGCAATCACATTCTCATAAACCGCCGGATAGGCCGGTTGCGCCGACCCACTGTTCCCCGCGGAGACCACCATCACCACGCCCTTGCTGTTGGCGTAGGCTACCGCGTCTGACAATAACTGCGAGCTGGCGGTGCTGTTAAGGCTCAGGTTCACCACGCGCGCGCCATGCTCCACCGCCCAGGTGATCCCCTGCGCAACGTTGCTCCACCAGCCGGCGCCCTGCGCGTTCAGCACCTTGACGGGCAGAACCTTGACCGCGCCCGCGATGCCCGGTATCCCAATCCCGTTGTTGATGCCCGCCGCAATGATGCCCGCGACGTGCGTGCCGTGGTTTTTGTCGTCGCTCGGATCGCTATCCCCATTCACAAAATCGTAGCCCGGCAGCACCCGGCCCGTGAACTCTGGATGGCTCAGATCCAGGCCCGTGTCCAGCACCGCGACGATCATGTTGGGGTCCCCTAGCGTCACATCCCAGGCGCTTTCCGCGTGGATCTGCCGTGGCCCGTAGACCAGCCAGGGGTCGCTGTAGTCGGGATCGTTCGGGATAAACGCGCCGCGCGTCCATACATCCGGGCCGGCGTACCGGACGTGAGGATCGGCCGCGACCGCGGCCTGCAGGGCCGCCTGCTGGGCCGGCGCGACCTGCAAGGTGTAGCCGCAGGTGGCAGCATCCGCGGCGGTGATGGTGGCGCCGTAGGTCTGGGCCAGTTGTTGTAGCCAGGCTGTATCAGCGCACGGCGCATACGCAGCCACGGCCAACCGGTCATCGGCCGTGATTGATGCAAAGCCAAAGTTGGCTGATGTATCATACTGCCCCGCCGCCAACGTCACGTCGAGCGATGAATCATTGCTGGTCAACATGTAGTCGAGCGGCGCCGTCGCCGGATCCACCTGCACGCAGTAGTTTCCCGCGCTCAGCGCTGCGAAGATATAGGACCCGCCGTTGCTCGTCGTTGTCGTGCGATAGGGGGCGCCGGTGGCAGCCTGACACGTGCCCTCGTGCAAGTTGACGGTGATGTTCGCCAGCCCTGGCTCGCCAGCATCCAGCCCGCCGTCGCGGTCGCGGTCATTCCAGACCATGCCGGCGATGGTGGTGTTGGGGATGGTGAAGTCAATCCGTACGTTGTCTACGTAGAAGCCTGCATCCGGGCTGGCGGGACCCCCCAAAAAGGACCCGCTAAAGCGAATCTGTGTGTCACGCGCCGCATAGGGCTTAAGATCAAAACTAGCATGTTGATAGGTCAGGTCATTCACATCCAGATGATAACTGGCGAGCGTCGTCCAGTTTGCGCCGCCATTGCCAGATACCTGAATATCGACAATCGGCAGTCCGCCGCTTCGCCGTAGAAAGTCGAACGTCAAGGTCGCGGCAGCCGCCCCGCGCAGATCAGCTTCGCGTCCTGCGCCGATCCCGTCAATTGCCCCCGCCTGACTGACCACATTGAGACACGCGCCGCTGGCGCACAGCGGATCGGTCACGACCCGCGTGAAGCCGGCGGACGCCCCATCCGCCTCGCCGATCTCATGCCAATCGCTCGTCCAGGCACGCGTGCCGTCGTTGCCGGCGAAACCGGTAGTGGGATCGAAGTCATCGCTCACGTTTTCAGCGTGATCCCCCATGTAGCTCACCAACAATTGCGGCCGGTTGGCGACGACGGCATGCTCGCGACTGGCGAACTCGTATAAATGCGTCCCCGTATCGGGTGTGCCGAACAGCACGCCGTAGTTGCTGGCGGGATTGTTGACCCAGTCCTGTACCAGCGAGGTCAGATTCCAGGTGTAGACACCGTTAGCGTCGATCGTCACGGTGTCCACGGCGGCCGCCGCGTAGTCGCCGCCCGCTACGGTCCAGGCCACCCCAGCCTGCCGCTCGTTCCAACTGGCGGCAGTGTTGCCCTGGCCAGGGCAAGAACCCGCGCCCTGTTGCCAAGCTGCCGTCACGCGGTGCGCCTCGATGTGATGCGTTGCCGTGTCGCCACCCGTTTTCGTCAGTTGCAGGTGCGCCGCAGTGATCGTCGCCCCAGGGGGGAGGCTCGACAGGTCGAATTGCAGCAGCATACGGCCGTTGCCCAGGCTTCCCTGCGACGTGTCCAGTTGCATGATGTCGCAGGCGCCGAAGTTGTTATTGCTCTTATTCTTGGAGATCCAGGTGTCCCCCGAGGCGCCCAGAGTGACACTTGTCGCAGCCGCGGCGAGCTCGAGAGCCGGCTGCATGGCTGTGGCGCGCGCGGGTTCTGGTGCTGCGTCGGCTGTATTTCCGGGCCGCGCCAGGGGTAAGAGGCTGGCGGCAAGCACCAGGAGTGCCAGCAGCCGGAAGGAAGCGGGGAAACCATGTCGTCTGTTCATGCGATGTCTACTTTCACTGAAAAGGGAAATCTCTGGCTCTCGCCATGCGGATATCGATGTTTGGTAGTGACGACTTTAGTCGTTCGTCCCTCGAGGAAATGAAAGAGGTGTTTCCCGAGCCCCAAGCATTTCTTCGCAATACCGCAAAAGTCGCTATTGTCACCCTGAGCGGGGTTTTCGCATGCGGTGCGTTGCGGCGAAAATTCAGCGAAGGGTCTCGTTTCAGACGCGAGATTCTTCGCTGGAGCCTCGCCGCAACGAGAATTGAGCTGTTCATCCGCTCACGCAAAGCGTGACAAAACTGACTTTTTTCGAGCACCCGCGAGCCGCCGAATGGTTTGACTACACTCAGAGTGATAGACCCCAGGTAGCGAGTTTTGCGGTACTGCCTTTCTTCACTGACGACAGTATACCAGCCCTTTTACTACTCTGCAACGACTCGACGACCCCACCAGGAATTCTCAACGTACCAAAGCATCCTGAGAACCGTCCAGACAAAAGATCACGGGCCGAGACGTTTCCGCCCCGGCCCGTGATTGATCCAAAACTGGACCGCGGCCCGGGTTACCGGGCGACGTCGATCTGCCCGGCCGTCTCGACGCTACCGTCGAGGCGCACCACCTGCAAGGCGTAGGTGACCACGCCCTCCAGTTGGTCGGCATCCACGAAGCTGTAGGCGGCGCCCTGGTTCGCCCCGGCGTTCTGGGCGAACAGCAGTTCGCTGTTGATGACCGCCAACTCGCCGTCGCCGACCTTGCGCAAGACATTGAAGCCGGCGATGTTCGCCTCCTCGGCCGTTTCCCACGTTACGGCAATGCCTTCAGCCGTCGCCGTGGCATCGAAGCCCGTCATCCCCACCCCCGTTGGCATGAATACACCTACGGGCGCCGTCGATGACTTGTCGGGCAGCGCGATCACCGAGTCGAGCGGCCCGCTCGGCCCGTCCGCGTCGCCCCAGACGTTGTAGGCCGTGACGGTGTTGGGCGTCTGCTCTCCCGGCAGCCCGGTCGTGTCCCGCAGTGTCTTGAACCACACCACCACCTCCGCGCTCCCGCCAGGGGGTATGGGCCCTGCGCCTAAGGCTGTAATCAGATCCGGCCAGTTGACTTCGCCATCGTTCACGTTATCGAGCGAGGCCGGTTCAGCCCGCAGGTAGCTCAGATACGTCGTACTGTAGACATCCCGCAGCGCCAGGTAGGTGATCCAGGCCGTATCGCTGGTGTTGATGATCTGGAGCGTGAAGCTCACCTCCCGGTTGATCCGCACCGGGTTTGGTGTGTTCAGCCGCTTGATGATCCGGTACGACGCCGCACCGGAGGATTGCGGGCCTTCCGTGTAACCGAAGTCCGCCGTCAGATTGACGAGATAGCCCGCCATCGGCAACGTCACCGCATACGGCGTCGCTTGGGTCTCGGTTTGGTTGTTGTTGTCCGCGCCGGGGTTCGGCCCCAGCACCGTCGGCGCCAGGAGATTGCCCGTGCCCTTGCACTGATCGCGCAGCACCTGATGGACATCGCTCACGCGTACGCTGTAATCCCCCGCCGGCAGATGGACGAAGCTGTAGTCGCCGCTGGCGCCGGTGGTGGTGGTCGCCACTACGTTGCCGCCTTGCAGCAGCTCGACCGTGACACCCGCCTGACCGATATCGCCCGTCACCGTGTCAAAGTAGCCGTTTGCGACATAGGTCAAGCCATCCAGGCCAGCGACGCACGCCTCGATCCACACCTGGTTGCCGATGACGCCCACCTCGGTGCCGGTGTTCTGGTAGTAGCCGAAGTCGGCTGCGTAATGGTTGTCCCCGGCGTTCACCAGGTTCACCGCGTACGGGTCGTTCTTGCTCGTGCCATCGCTGACCTGGTCGACGGCGACAGTCTTGGTGAAGTCGATCAGCACCGCATTGGTGTCGCTGACATGTACCAGGTACTTGCCCTGCGGCACGCCCGTGAATAGATAGTTACCGTTTTGTCCGTCGAGCGCGCTGCCGGTGGTGACGGTGGCGATGATCGGCTCACCGGCGTCCCAGGCGCCGTCCCCGTTACTGTCGCGGATCAGGCTCACGCTCACGCCGGCCAGCGGGGTTTCACCGCCGTCGAAGATGCCGTCCTGGTTGACATCCCGCCACACCAGGTTGCCAACTTCACCGAGCAGGTTTTGCCCCGCATCATCGTAGCCGAAGTCCGCCGCCAGCCATTGCATGCCGGCCGTCAGGGGCGGCAGGTTGACGGGGTTCGGCGTGGTCGGTGACAGGTCGTCCAGCACACTGCCACTGGCCGCCGCATCCACCGCCGCGGTGTAGCCGCTGCCCACCGGCACTGCGGCCAGGTAGTGGCCGTTGCCGTCGGTCACGGCCGAACCGATGGGGTTGCCGTTGACATCACGGATCACCACAGTCACGCCGGGGATGCCCGGCTCGCCCGGCTGCTGGAACCCGTCGCCGTTGTCGTCGTACCACACCGTGTCGCCGACGAGCGCCTTGCCCGTGCCGGTCTCTTTGTAGTAGCCGAAATCGGCATCTTTGTAGACATCGCCGCGGGCCAGATTGATCGGCGCGGTCGGGTCGCTGCTGCTCTGCGGGCCGAGTGTGTGCTTGTACCCGCCCAGCGGCCCGTTCGGGTTGCTGGCCTCCACCACATCCACGAAGTAGACGCCCGGTTCGAGATCCGGGAACAGATAGCCGCCATCCGCATCGGTCACCGTGGTGGCCACCAGGCGGTCCACCCCCGGATTCATCTGGGTGTTGCCATCCAGGTTCAGGTACAGCGCCAGGCGCACGTTGGGGATGCCCGGTTCGCCCGCGTCCTGCACGCCGTCGTGGTTGGCGTCATACCAGACAAAGTCACCGATCGCGCCCAGCACGGGCGGCTTCAGGTAGCCGAAGTCGGCCGTCAGGTTGTAGCCACCGCTCGGCAGGCTCACCCCGTACCCGTTCGGCTGCTGGTTCTGGTTGTTGTTGTCCTGCCCCTGCTGCGGCCCCAGCACCGTCACCGCGTAGCTGGTCAGCACACCGTAATCGTCCGCAACTGCCACCTGGTAGTCCCCCGCCGGCAGATGCACGAAGCTATAGTCGCCCGAGGCGCCGGTGGTGGTCGATGCGATGTTGTTGCCGTTCTGAGACAGGTCCACGGTCACACCCGGCTGGCCGAAGTCACCCTGGAGCGGATCGAAGACCCCGTTGGGTACGCTCTCGATCCACACCTGGTTGCCGATGACCCCCACGTTGGGACCAGGGTTCTGCGAATAGCCGAAGTCGGCCTTCAGATCGCTGGCGCCCGCTGTCGGCAGGTACACCGCATAGGGGTCCGCCTTGTTGGTCCCGTCCACGGTCTGGCCGCCCAGTGGCGACTTACTGAAGTCCAGCAGCACCGCATTGGTGTCGCTCACGTGCACCAGGTAGCGGCCGGCCGGCAGGCCGATGAACAGGTAGTTGCCGTTGCTGCCGTAGGCCGGATCGAAGACGCTGCCGGTCGTCGTCGTGGCAATGATCGGCTCACCGCCATCCCACTGCCCATCGCCGTCCGTGTCGCGGATCAGGCTCACGCTCACGCCGGCCAGCGGCAGTTCACCGCCGTCGAAGACGCCGTTCTGATTCGTATCCAGCCAAACCAAGTTGCCGATCTGCCCCAGGGTCGGGCTACCGTTGTCGTTGTGGTAGCCGAAGTCGGCGTCCAGGTATTGGTCGCCGGGTTGCAGCGTCGGGATGACGGCCGGCACCGGCATTGTCGCCAACAGGCCCGCAGGCGGGGTAGGCTGCACAGTGTAGCCCGTCCCGGCCGGCACTTCAACCAGGTAGTGGCCGTTGCTGTCGGTCACCGCCGACAACAGGACGGCATTGTTGCGTAGCACCACCACCGTCAGGCCCGAGATGCCCGGCTCGTTGGGCTGCTGGATGCCGTCGGCGTTGCCGTCGTACCACACCGTGTCGCCGATGATGGCGTTGCCGCTGGCCGCCTCCCGGTAGTAGCCGAAGTCCGCGCCCTTGTAGACCTCGCCGGCCGCCAACGTGAAGCTCGGCGTCGGATCGGGCTGGCTCTGATTGCCCACGCTATGGCTGAAAGCCGCCCCTTGACTGTCGAACAGCCGATGGTTCAAGTCGGTGACGTCCACCGAGTAGTCGCCGGGCGGCAGGCCCGCGAACAAGTAGCCGCCGTCGGCGTCGGTGACGGTGCTGGCGTACTTCGTGCCGTTGCGGTACAGGTCGAGCGTCACGTTGGCGATGCCCGGCTCGCCCACATCCTGCACGCCGTCATAGTTGGCGTCGTACCAGATGAAGTCACCGATCGCACCGGGATTCGCCTTGATCTCGGCGCAGGCGACGCTCGCCATATCGGGCAAGGTCGCGCCAGTAGCATCGACCGCGCCCTTGGTGGTCGCCAGGTTCGGGGTGCCCGCCGGACAACTCAGCGCGATACCCGAAGTCGGCAGCGGTGTAATTCTCCCCATCCTGCACGGTCACGGTCATGGGCTCGTTGCCTGTGGTCAGGGTGTAGCCGGCCGGCAGGCTGTTTTCGTCCACCTCGACGCAGTAGGCGCCCGCCGGCAGATCGGTGAAGTTGTAGTCACCGTTGCCCGTCGTGATCATCGTGTCTTCGAGCAGACCACCGGTGCATGCGCCGGCGTAAAGGTTGACTGTCACGCCGTTGATGCCCGGTTCGGTCCCATCGTCAGGCATGCCGCTGCCGTCCAGATCGTAAAACACCCGGTCGCCGATGCTGGCCGTGCCGATCGGCTTGTAGCCAAAGTCGGCCGTGTCGTACTTCTGACCCGCGGTCACGGTCACGGTCTTCGGTTCGTTGCCGCTGGTGAGCGCCCACCCCGCCGGCAGCGTGCTCTCGTCCACGTTGACAGTGTAGTTGCCAGCCGGCAGATTGGCGAAGATGTAGTAGCCGCTAGGGCCAGGGGCCGTCTCGGTGGTGCGCACCAGGGTGTTGCCCTGGTACAGGTTGACGACAACGCCCGGCAGACCGACCTCACCCGCGTCCTGCGCTCCGTTCTCGTTGGCATCGGCCCACACCGCGATCGCCGATCGTGGCGAGCTTATCATCATATACACCGGGGGAAATGTGCGCTGAATCAAGGGTCACCGTCCCACACTGGTCACCAAGCTGGCTCTTAGGAATCGAGAACTCGTAGATGATGTTCCATTCCCACTCGTTGCCGGAGATCTGGTTGTAGTTGTACGCCGGCGAATGGGTCAGGTCGGTCCAGCCCGAGTTCTCCAGGTTCCAGTGCAGTGACGTCATCGCATCAGCGATCACCGTCGTGCCCGGCAGCTTGGAGCCATCCTTGCCCGTCTGCCCCGAAGTCCACGCGCCAGTCGTGCCGGCGAGCAGATTCAGCCCCAGGTTGGTGTAGTTGCCGCCCGGCGAGCTGATGTTGAAGTTGAAATTATCGCTGCCCAGCAGGTCGCCGAACTTATGACGCGAGTTGGTCTGGCCACCCAGCGCCAAGTAGGCATTGTCGCTGTCTGCGTAGATGTTGCCGTGTACTGGCGGTCCAGCACGAAGGCGTAGTAGCACATGTTGGCACCCTGATAGCCATACAGAGGGCCGCCGGGCGCCCGACCGCGCTCAACTGACCGACGTAGGTGTAGCCCATGTCCAGCCGCCCGTCCACGACCGGCTCTGCGTCCAGGCCGGCGGCCACCGCCGCGCTCGCCGCGGCCATCGTCGTGGGTTGCAGCGCACGGAAGCGCACATCGATCGTGAATGTCTCGTCAGGACCCAGGTCGTGACCGAAGCCAGACGGGGCCGCCCCGGTCAGATCGCTCCAATTCAGCACGCCGTCATTGGCCGCGTCCACCGGGACCGGCGTCGCGCTAGACGAATTCCAGTGTCGTCGGGTCGTAGTAGTCCTCCAACGGCAGCACTGTGACGATTGTGGAGCCGGCGTTCCTGATCTCAATCGTGAAGTCGATCTCCTGCCCCACGTAGAACGGCGGCGAACTGTTCAACGTCTTGGTGATCTCCAGCTCGCCGTATGCCGCAGTGTAGCCGAAATCGGCCTGCAGGTAGCTTTGCCCTTCGGTCAGGCTGATGAGCGGCGTGGGATCGTTGTCGGTGGTCAAGACGTAGTCGACGGGCACGGTGCTGTCCACTACCTTGACAAAGTAGTCGCCCGCGGGGATCGTCTGGAACAGGTAGTGGCCGCCACTGGCGGTGGTGCGCGTGCCGACCACCTGATCGATCGTCCGCATTCCAGATGCCGTCGCCGTTGCTGTCGCTATAGAGTTTCAACTGGACGCCGTCGATGCCCGGTTCCCCGGGTCCTGGACGCCGTCGTGGTTCAGATCGTGCCAAACAGTATCACCGATCTGATTGTCGCATGGGACCGGCTCGGGGACAAGCGTATTCTGTACCGGCCTTGGAGGGCGAGGCGTGGACGTAGGGAATCTAGATCGCCCCGAAGCCCGCCGGGCCGAAAGCCGACTTAGCGATCTTAATCTCGTAGATGACGTCGTAGATCCAATCCGGGTAGGTCGGGTTCGGGGTGTACAACTCATTGGTGACAGGCGAGTTTACCAGCAGGTCAGTGCCGCCGGCCGAGCAGTCACCGCCGGTGCAATAGCCGGTGTCGTTCAGGCTGTAGTCAATCGACGTGCCCCACTGGGGAAACTGGCAACCGTCGCGGTACGGCTTCACGTTCAGTCCGCCCTCGCCACCGCCCACACCCAGGGACGCGTAGCCAGACGGTGCGCCAGTCTGGTCATCCACATAATCCATCTCGAAGTCCAACACCTTCGTGCCGTTGGTATCGTAACCATAGAACTGGGCTTTGTCGGAGCCAACGAGGTTGCCGAAGCTGTGGCCGCTAGGCCAGCCGATGACGTTCGTGCCATAGGTGTTGTCGACAAATCCCTTGTCGAGCGCCAGCACCATGTACACGGAGTCGCCCGCTGGCTGGTAGTAGCTGGCCAGCCTGCCAAGGATCTGGCCGTCCATCACGTAGCAGACCTCGTGCGCGTCTGGCGAGGTCCGAGTAAGATCTGGTCATACTTGCCGTCGATTACCGGCGGCGCGTTGACGAAGACCTCGGTGGTGTCCGTGGCTGAACCGGAAATACCGGGCTCGTTGCCAGAGGTCGCTCGGACAACGGTATGATCCACCATGCCGGCGGTGCGCCGCAGGCACCCGCACCTCCACGACGATCGGATACGATTCGCCGGGGCCGAGCGAGAGCGGGTTGACCAGGGGGTCTGTATACACACCGGTGCCGGTGCGATCCTCTTCCCACAGCAACACCTGCCAGCCCAAGCTCGAGCTTCCGCGCTGACGGTGATCTGGTCGGCGGTCGCGCCGTTGTTGGTGACAGTGTGGCCGTAGAACACTCCTGTTCCGGCCGTGGCACTGAACCGTTGTTGGGCACGACGCCGATCAGCGAGCCGACGCGCGTGGTGCCCCGGGCAGTGCTAGAGATGCTGTTCGCAGTCGCCATGACCGTGGTGTAGTCCACCGTACTGGACGTAGCGCTCGCCGGGATGTCGATCTGCACCAGGATCGCCGCGGTCGGCATTCGGGCCGAAGGACGGAAGCCCGGTGATCGGCCCGCCGTCCGGTTGGCCGTCGCCGTCGGTGTCGCGGTAGATGCGTGTCGGCCAGCTCTTGCTGGAGACCGCGGTCAGGTCCACCGTGGTGGCTGTGGAACCGACCGTCACGGTGTGGGCATAGGTCTTGGTCTGGCCCGAGACGCCCTGGCCGCTGTTGTCTGGCGTAATCTGCACCGCGCCGGAAGTGTAGCACACTTCCAGTTTGGGACGCTGGCTTGTGGTCCCGTCGTCGCTGCTCTTGAACTTTGTCTGGTTCTTGGGACTGGTGACGGGGGACTCCAGGATCACGCCGAAGTTGGACGCCGGATTGGCCGCCCAACTCGCAGCCGCCGACGTAACGCCCCACGTCGCCCAATAGTTCTTGACATCCTTGACGACATTGTGCGAACTGAGGGCGGTTGCATCATAGTCGCCGCCGAGAGTGGTCCAAAGAAGACGCGGCGGCCTTGTTGCGCGCTTTCCAGGTCACTTCGGTCTCATTCCATGAAGAGGTCACCTGGTGCGCCACGATGGTGGCATTACCATCCTTGACCTCTTTGACCCACAACGATAAGGTCGCGCTGGTGACAGCGGCTGCCGCCGGGGAGAAAAGACAGGTCAAACTGCAAGAGAGAGCGATACAGCTTCCCGCTCTCCGTCTTGACGATCAGTTCGCTGTTTGTGCCCTTCCAGATCGTCCTGGTTGTCCTGCTTGATGTAGGAATCCAGGGCCGTTGCCGGGCCGGGCTGCAAGATCTGGCAGGTCTCGCCAGGGCCGCGGCGGCGCGTGGACGGCGGCCGGGCTGGCCAGCGCTGCAGGTTGCGCGCTTGCCGCGGACACACCGGGTAGCAGCAGCGCCGCGATGATGATCACGGTGGAAAGCAAGGTCAATGTTTTGTTACGCATTTTCTCCTCCTCGTCGCAATACCTGCGATTGAACGAAAACGTAATTCTTTTTCGGAACGATCATACAGGGACAACGTCCTATGTGTAAGTATGTGCGCTACCTGTTCTATATTTACGCTCTCAATGTCATCTATGCTACAGCTTCGCCTGGGTCAGAGTCCCGCCCATGCCAGCCGCAAGCGGTGGCTTCAGCTTCGTTCCGGGGGCGGGACCACCCGGAGGTCTGCGTTTCCCGTCGGCAATGGGAGGGCCTATCACCTCACCAACAGCGGCCACCAACTCGCGCGGGCTGAAGGGTTTGGTCATAAAACGCTTGGCCCCCAGTTCGTAACTCCTTCGGCGATTCGCCTCGTCCTCAAATGCCGTCAGGATGATCGACGCAACCCCCTTGAGCTCAGTCTCCGCTCGCAGGAGTTCCAGAAGCTGGAAGCCGTCCATTTTCGGAAGCGACAAATCCAGGATGACCAGACTGATCTCCTTCTCGTGGAGGCGCGCCCATGCATCGCTGCCATCGCCGGAGAGGAGAACGATATAGCCACTCCTCCTGAGGCAGTATGCCACCGCTGATCGGATGTTCTCATCATCCTCCACCACAAGAATCTGGTCTCGATACAATCGAATTACCCCCAAAGGCGTCCCAACGCGAACATTCAGCCACCTTGTATCTGCCATCTTAGCAGGTCAAAGTCACCACAGCGTAACCAGGAGGTTAATAGTTGGTTACAATACGGGGCTTGCGCAATTTGCTTCGGATAGCATGACGCAGGTTCTACCGCAGCAAAAGGCTCGCCAGATCAATTGACCTGGCGAGCCTTGTGTGAATCGTGTGGGACGAACACGCTGCGACGGCTTACCCTTTCGCGAACCGGTAGCCAATCCCGCGTTCGGTCAGGAGGTACTTGGGTTGATCAGGTTGGAGTTCAATCTTCTGGCGCAGGCGCCAGACATACAGCTTCACGTAATCTGTCTGGCCCCCGAATTCCGGGCCCCAGACACTCTCCAGGATGCGGGAGTTAGGGAGGATGCGGCCGGCGTTTTCGGCCAGCAGGAAGAGCAGCCGCCGCTCGGTGGCGGTCAGAGCCAGCAGTTGTCCCCGGCAAATGACTTCCATCTTCTCCGAGTCGATCAGCAAATCGCCATCTGCATAGAGCACCCGCCCAGCAGCTTCCACGGACGGCCGAACGCGACGCAGAACCGCCCCGATCCGGGCTTCCAGCTCGCGCAGGCTAAACGGCTTGATCAGATAATCATCGGCGCCGATCTTGAGACCTCTCACCCGATCCGATTCCTGGCCGCGGCGGTGAGCATGATAATCGGTACCTCGCTGAAATCCCGGATGCGGGTGCAAACCTCCCAACCGTCCATGTCGGGCATCATGACGTCCAGGATGACCAGGTCGGGGCGACGCTGGTACACCTGCTGCAACCCTTCGCGGCCTTTACGCGCGACGAAGACCTCATAGCCCGCCTTGGCCAGGTAAAGTTGTACAGCCTCCCCCAGACTGGCATCGTCGTCCACTAACAGCACCTTCAGCTTTCCGTTCATGTCACGTCTCCTTGGCGATCGTCGCGCTCAGAGGGCAGTGATGTGGCGCTCACAGGGGTGGGAACAGGCAGCGTTACGCTGAAACGCGTCCCCACACCCACCTCGCTCTCAACGGCGATTGTGCCGCCATGCAGTTCGACCGCTTCCTTGGCCACCACCAATCCCAGGCCGGTGCCTCGGATACCGGACTGCTGCGCGATCCAAGACCGGTAGAAGCGGGTGAAGAGCTGCGGCAAATCCTCAGGCGGGATGCCGATCCCCTGGTCAATCACATCAAGAATGAGCCTGTCCCCGGTGGTGTGCGCCGCGATGCGCACTTCGCTGCCCTGCGGGCTGTATTTAATGGCATTGCCGATCAGGTTCCTGGCCATGCTCCGCATCAGATCATTGTTCGCCCGGATCGGCGGCAGGTCGCGAGGGAAGTCGCAGAGGACGGTCACGTCGGCTCTCTCAGCCTGGATCGCCAACGAGTTGACGACCTCAGCCACCAAAGCTTCCAAAGCCATTAACTCAGTCTGTTGTTCCAATCGGCCGGATTGCAGCCGTGAGAGATCCAGCAGATCGTTGATAAACTGGCTCAACCGATCAGCCTCAGTATCGATCACCGTGAGGAAGCGTTGGCGCAGCACCCGATCTTCCCCCTCGAACTCATCCAGCAGCAGCTCCGTGTAGGCTTTGATCGAAGCCAGCGGCGTCCGGAGTTCGTGCGAGACGTTGGACACGATGTTGGACTTCAGCCGATCCACCTCCTTCAACCGCGTGATGTCGGTGAAGTTGAGCAGGTACCCGTCACGAACCGGCGTAACAGCCAACAGGATATCGCGCGGATCATGCTTGCCGTGGATGGCGACCTCGGTCGGGGAAGTCGATTGCCCGGTCTTCATACTGCGTTGCAGGGCGCTCTCCGGTCCCCAGATTGCCGGCTCAAAAATGTCCGCTAAACATTTGCCCAGGAGATCCTGCTCCGTGTAGCCGGTAATGGTCTCCGTGCTGCGATTTGTTGTCAGGATGCAGAGGTCGGGATCGACGACCAGGATACCGGTGAAGGCCCCTTGCAGGATCGTGTTCGTCTGCTCCTTCTCCGCGACGGCCGTTTGATAGAGTCGGGCGTTCTGGACAGCCACGGCCATCTGATTGGCGGCGGTCAGCAAGTTGAGTTGCTCGTCCCGGTTGTAGGGAACTTCTGAGCGTTTGGCCCCCAGCAGCAAAATGCCCACCAGGTTTTCTCCAGCTATGAGCGGGATTAGGAGTTCAATCTGCGCCGCTTCGATGGCTTGTCGCTCTTCAACCCACAACCCTGTGAATTGAGGCTCCACTTGCACCGCGGTCCATGTCAGACACTCAGCATGCGCTAACAACCACACGGCAATCGGGCTATCATTTTGCAGTACAGCCGAATTCTGATCACCGAGTCCCCTGGCTTTCAACACGTCGAATCCCCTGGCTCCCAACACCTGGTAGTTCTCGCCCTCCTTGTTCAGAAGCAACAAGCCGGCTCGGTCAATGTGCAAGGTGTCGGCGATCTCATCCAGGATCAGTTTTGTCAGTTTATGGAGATCCGAGATCGTGGCCACCGTGCGGCTGAGCCGTCGAAGCATCTGAGTCATATCATGATTTTCGCGGAAGAAGATCCGATCCAGCTCGACTTGGAGGTGATTGCGCAACGGCTCAACGAGCAGGGCGAGGACAACAGCAGCGGCAAAGATGCCCAAAAATGTCTGGAGTCCCAATGCTAGATTCAGAAGATTTACCGCAATAAAAATGATGATGAAATAGAGTACGGTGATTGTCGCCGTCGGGATTGAATAGGCCAATCCTTTGCGCACGGCGCGGTTGATCTCGAAAAGATCGAGGCGCATGATGGTGATCGCGATCAGGATGGCGTTGAGCACGTTGGCTATCATGTCAAGCGGATAGCCGCGCAGTCCTGCGCTCAGGTTTGAGACTGAGCCGAGGAAGACCAAGGAGAGGCCCGCCACCAGGTAGCGAATGCGGGTGCGGGCCGGTGAATCCGAGACCCGGAAATAGTGAAGGATGAGGTTGACAGCGGCATAAAACAGAAACACATAGGCGATAGTCGCCTGGATCAGCGCTGCGGGACCAATGATCGGCACAAGAAAACCTGTGTTGGGCACAGATATGATGCCTTCGATCACATACGGTCCGCCCGCCAAAATGTAGATCGTTGAAACCACCAGCCATGCATAGCCGAACAGCATGAACCAGCGATGCCTGTGAATCCTCAGGTAATCCCGGGTGAACTGCACATAAAACACGGCGAACAGGATGCCTGGCCCCATCACGATCCTGTAACACCAGGTAGCCGTTGCCGGGTTCGACGTAAACGTCGCCGCAGTCGCGCCCAGTTGCCATACCAACATGCCCACAAGGAATACTGCAAAAGAGCGCACTTCTTGACGACGCAACTCCCTACGGATCACGAAGAGTAGGAAGGCGTAAGCAAAAAAAGCAATCACGCTGATGATGCGGATCAGCGCCACGATACGCGCTCCTTGATCGCTTTCATGATCACGAGGTTCGGATGCCAGAACTTGCGGCCCGGCGACTCACTGACCTGGGTCTCGCCAAAGCCGTGCTGGCCCAGCAGCCTCCGCCATTCGCCCGCCGTGTGTATGCTCACAAAGGCATCGGATTCTGCCTGCCACCGCGCGCTTCTGCGAAAAGTCCGCACGAAGCCAACGATGGTTTGCATGATCACCCGGCCCCACGGCGTGCGCCAGCGGGCGGGGGCGCCGATGTCGGCAAGCACGACATGTCCACCGGGCTTAAGAACGCGGGCGATCTGCGTCAAAAGAACGGACACGTCCATATGGTGGGTACCGAGCCCACAGATAACCGCGTCAAAGCTGTCCGCCGTGCATGGAATCACCATGGCTGAGGCGCAGATCTGGGTGATCTGATCGCCTTGGCCAGCACGCGCGATATTATCTGCGCCGAGCGCTTGCATGGCCGGCGTAATGTCCAGGCCGATAATCCTCACGCTCGGCCCGACATGGTCGGCGATTTCCAGGCTGCTGATGGCTGTGCCGCTCGCCACATCCAACACCAGGCCGCCGTCTCGGACCGTCACCATGGCGGCCAGTCGCCCGATGAATTCCCGGTAGCCCACGCCGCAGAACTCGCGCACCTCCCGATCGACGGTCTCTTCATAGGTGGGCGCAAGCTCAGTGAAGGCCTGGAGCACGATCGGAGTGCGCGTCGTCATCATGACTTCCGATCCAGCCTCGCGCTGATGGCAAGCAGGTGCTGGGCCATCTTGTCAGGTGGCTGGACCCGCACAGGCTTCAGATGGCCAAGTTCAGCGCCCTCCGCCTGCATCTCTTGGGTATACGCCAGGAATGTCCCCGGTGTCAGCATGGTCACAAGGATCGGATTGGTACGCATCATCTGGTCGAAGTCCCGGTACTCCTCATGCGTATTTACCAACGCATTGTGAAGGTCTTGCCTGAGCTTTTCGGGATCCTGTGTGCCCTCGATGTAGAAGTGCAATCTTGGGGCTTCGTCCCCCGCTTTGAACTCTTTGCACACGAACCAGTCAATCAGATATTGACCTGTATAGACAATCGCATCGTAGATGGATCGTTCGGTGAGGAGCACCAGGGAACCGAGGTTAATGACATCGTCGATACGGGATTCCATCACCAACTGTGGCGTCTCGATGCCTAACGCATCATCGCGCAAGGAGATGACGCGCACGATGTCACCGATGATGTAGCGGACAAAGGCGCCGCCGGCAAGGCTGGTTCCAACCAGAACATAGCGTCCCGGGCAGAGCTCGTCCAGCAGCAGGGTCTTGGGCTTGTAGGAGCGATTTTCACGCCAGGCAAAATAATCCTCCTCCGTTAAAAACTCCCAGAACGCAGTGTCGGGCGTGAGTGTCATACCGTTTCTCTGGTTGCCCCAGGCCTGACTCGCCACCGCCCCGAACTCAGTGCAGCCGTAGACTTCCAAAGGGTCACATCCCCAATAGTCGCGGATGCGTTGGCGGTAGATCTGCACATCCATGCCCGAGGCGCCGATGCCGCGTGGTTTCCAGATATCTTTCGGCAAGATGCCGCGCCCCGCTATCTTGCTCGACACAAATGCGCGCAGCAGGCGGAAAAGAACGTTCGGCCGTGCCAGCAAGGACGAGAACGACGTCTGCCGGCTGCCCTCGGTGAATGTTTCACCGACCTTGTTTAGGACAGAGGCGATCCCTATGAAGTAATCGATTCCCGTGCCCATGGACTCTTTGAATCCCCGCTGTAAGCGATCCTGGAAGGAGAGCTGCTCCACGTCGCTGACGCGCGGGATGAAAGAAACCGGGAACTCGGCGGCGGCCGCCTTCATGTTGACACCCGTGATGAACGGCGGAGGCGCGGCGGCGTAAAGAATTGATAGATTCTCATAGATCGCTACCTCCCCTTTGTAATGTGCTCCAGCAAGCAGCACCGATGACCAGAACGCTCGGCCTAGCAGGGAGAAATACTCTTGCGACACCGGAACCCACTTGCCGCCGTACTCCCCGGTCCGGCCCGAGGTGCGCATCCAGGTGACCGGTTTGCTGGGCAGCATCTCCTCGCGTTTCTCCGGCAGGTACGGACAGTAGTCCTTGTAGGTCGTCAGCGGCACCGTCTGGCGGAAGGCGTCCAGCGTCAAAGGGGTTTCAGACCCGGTGAGCTTGCGGCCCAGCTCGCAGTTTGCCAACAGCCGCAACTGCTCGACTAGCAGCCGCTTCTGCGCCGCCACAAACTCAGCGGGTGTCAGATCGAAGTATCCGCAGTAACGTTGCCAGATTTCTTGGGTACGTCCCTCTCGAAGCATGTCCAGTGTCTTCATTATGGTTAGTAGCTCTCCTCGCTCAGGGGGTGATGAAAGTAAATGACGGTCGATGGCCCAAAACCAAGGCCATGTGACGCGCTCGCAGATTCATCGACCAGGCATCAAACAAATCAAAAGTTTACAAATATGACGCATTTACCAGGAGATCGTTACGGGAAGGATAAAAACTGGTTACAAAATGGTCTCACAGATAGACACCCCTATCTTTTTATGTTACAATTTTTTAAATATCATTTGTGGCTTCCCCACCAAAAAGGAGTATCAAGATGAAGAAATTGGCGCGCCTCACAGCAGTAGTCATTGTCCTCCTGGCTTTCACGAGCATCGCGGCGGCCGCCGCCGGGCCAGAACCTGGGCCGTTTTCAACCACCGGCTACACCACGAATCTTGCACCTAACCCCTATCCTCCCGAATGGGGTTTGCCGCCTCTCATCCCGAGCGAATTCGAGTTTCTGCCGAACGGCTACATCAAATTCCACATCCGCGCGCAGGGCGAGCCTGGTGCGACCAACGATGCCTTCTGCCAGGATGTTTATGGCGCATCGTGTCAGGACGTTTGCACCGCCCCCCCGCCGTACGGCGCTGGCAAGGCGTGTGGCACCGATGGGTTCTTCCCGGCCGGTTCATTCACCTTCGATGAGTGGGGCCTGGCGGACGCAACCTACACCGGCTACAACCACGGTCTCATGAACGTCACGACCGATGCCGGCCAGGCGGAGGTGCGCTTCGGCGGCAACGCGGACTACTTCGGCGTTACCGGTGGGTTCGCTTTCCTCGATGGCACCGAAGATTACCGCAAGCTGAAGGGTGAAGGCGCCTATACCGGCGGCGCGGGCAACGTGTTTACGGTGGATTACACCCCGTGCGGCGGCAAAGATCAGCCCGCCTGCCCGGCCGACACCTGCGCCGTGTTCGGCGGCGATCTCAAGATCAAGAAGGACAAGATCGAATGGAAGATCGACAACGAGAGCGCACAGGACATCACGGCGAGCCAGGTTGAGCTCGTCTGGCCCGTGACGGATGGCCCGATCACCAAAGTGAAGTTGGGCGGGAAGACGATCTACAAGGGTACCCTGAACCCACCCGCGGCCACCATTGACCTCTCGACTTGGGACGGTAAGACGAAGGATCTTCAGATAGGCGCGGGCAAGAAGGACGAAAAGCTGGAGATCGAGTTCGCCAAGGGCGCCGATATCGGCGCCAATCCGTGGGACTACACGTTCCTGGTGAAGTTCGCTGAGGGTTGCGGCGTGCCCTTCGTGGCCTTCGCGCCAGCACCGGCCGGCAACTGAAGTCCCGCAGAGGTGTTTTGGGCATGAATTGGGCCATCGGTAGCGCTTCGTTCGCACTGCCGGTGGCCCAGTTTATGCTCACACAAAGCCGCAGGAAAACACGCAGTTCTCGGCGCTCCCAATGCCCCTTTGCGTTCTTTGCGCCTTTGCGTGAGATGAAAATCTAACCTTATCGCCCCTAACCCGGACGAGCCGGAACCAAGTCTTCACCACAAAGGCTCAAAGGCACGAAGTCCACAAAGGTAGAATTCTAAGTGATCTTGGTGTCTTGGTGTCTTGGTGGTGAGATTCTTGCTTTTTGTGCAAGGATTCAACTGGTAAGGGCCTATCTGCTCCCAGCATTCCCGCTCACGATGACCGGCAGATAGACTCGCTTAAATGCTGGCATCCCCTCCGCACACTTCAAGTCGCCGTTCGTCGCATCGTAGTAGCTGATCCAAGGCCGACCCGCCGCGTCCAGGGCCAGGGAAGGGTATGCGCCCACCTCTCCGCGGCTCGCCACCGTCTCGATGGTCCAGCGGGGGGCACCCGGGAGATTGCTGGCCGGCCGGGTGGCCAGCATGAGATCGGCCTGCCGATCGTCGTAAAACGCAATGCGGACGTCCCCGCGCCGGTCAACCGCCAGGGAATTGTGCCCCGTCGAGCCAATTTCTGTCACAGTTTCACTGATCCAGCCAGAACTGGTCAGCTCAGCGACCTTGAGCGTCGAATTCGTCCAATCCAGATAACTGATAAACGGCATACCGACCGCGTTGAGGGCCAGCGAGTTGTATCCCCCGACATCACCCGCGCTGTCCACGGTAGTGATCTCCCAATCGGCAGCCGGCATCGGGTAGCGGCTACGGGCGTATTTGAGATCGCCGGCGTCAACATCGTAATAGGCGACATGGGGCGTCCCATCTGCAGCCAGCGCCAGCGAGATGTAGCTCGGAGAGCGCGAACCGATCTGATCCACCGCTTGGAGCCACCAACCGTTCCCGCTCCACCAGGCGACTTTCAGGACGCCAGCCGTCGCATCGTGATAGGCAATAACCGGGCGGTCGTCAGCGTCCAGCGCCAATGCGCTGCTCAGGCCCACATTTCCGGCTTGATCCACAACCTGCACCTGCCAACCGGTCTTGGTGCGGCGAGCGTACTTCAAATAGCCGTTTGCCGCGTCATAGTAGCTGATGTGGGGATCTCCAACGCGATCCAGCGCCAGGTCGGAATCCGCCCCTGCGCCAACCCCCTCATCCACCGCCTCGCTGATCCACTGCGTGCCGGTCCAGCGCGCATACTTCAACGCCTCACCCATGACATCGTGATAGCTGATGTGGGGCCGGCCGGCTGCATCGAGCGCCAGCGCCGACTCGTCGCCCACATTGCCGGCGCGCTCGACAACCTCTGTGACCCAGGCGGCGTCTGCACGCGTCGCGACCTTGAGCGCATTGTTCGTCAGGTCATAGTAACTGATGCTGGCGCGACCCTGCGGGCCCAGCGCCAATGCGCTGAAGCTGCCGACATCACCGCTGCTGCCATCGACCCATGCGATTGCCCACGCTGTCCCCGTCCAGTTGGCGTACTTCAGGTCTCCGTTCGTCCAGTCATGATAGACTGATGTGCGGCTGACCGTTGTCATCCAGGGCGATGGACGTGTAGCCGCCCACATCGCCCTCGGAGTCTACTGACTGACTCAGCCAACCCCCAGCCGTCCACTGGGCGTACATCAGATCACCGTCGACCTGATCGTAGTAACTGATGCGTGGTTGCCCGCGGCGTCGAGGGCGAGGGATGAGTCGCTGGTTCCCCGTCCGCTCACCACGGCTTCAACCTGCCAGGCCGCGCCGGTCCACGCAAGCGTAACGGAGTGTCTCATCATCCAGCCGGCTGTAACTGAGATACCCGTCGGCCGGCGCCATCGAGCGCCAACGAGATATTGCGCACGGCGCCACCCACAGGCGCCACCGTTTCCGTGTTCCAGGCTGCGTCGTCCCAAGTCGCATAACGGACCGCGTCAGCGTGTCATCATAGTAGGCGATGTGCGGCCGCCCTTCAGCGTCCAACCCGAGCGCAGCGTGAAATCCGACGTCGCCCTCAGCCGCCACCACCTGGACGACCCAACCGCTCGCGTCGCGGCGGGCGTAGCGCAGGTCGCGCGCCACGCTGTCGTAGTAGGCGATGTGCGGCTGGCCAGCACCATCCAACGCCAGAGAGGCGTATTGGCCGACACCCGGTGCCGCGTCTGCTGTCTCGAAATGCCAGGCCGTCCCGTCGTGCCAGGCATAGTACAGATGATCGCCGCCGTAGGCGATGTGTGGCCGCCCAGCGGCATCGACGCGCAGGCTGCGATCGCCCATGCCCTCGAAAAGCTTGGGACAGTCGACGCAGTGGATCTGCCATTGTCCGCGTCGGGCTGTCTGCCTTGCGCCTCACGGGACGCGCTCGCACGTCCCCAGGATGACAAAACGCTGAGCGCAAGCCCCAAAATCAGGACCAGGCCCAGCGATCGTAACAATTTGCGTGGTTTCATATCACCGTTTCAGGTTGACCCCAAAGACCTTGAGGGTCTGCGAGACCCTCAAGGTCTGGCTGTTCAGTACTTGAACACCAGCTCGGCGCTGTCAATCTTCGTGCGGGCCGCCTTGCCGCCTGCGGTGATATCCCGCGTGACCAGACGGATCTCCGAGCTGATCAGCTCGACCGCTGTTGACACACCGCGCAGATCGAAGGTGTAGGTCGTCTTGATATCCTTGTTCCACACCGGGGGTACGACCGTGCCCAGAACTACTATGCTACCATCCGGGAGCACTTGCACGACGTCCAGCACACCGCCATCCATGAATGTCTTGACGTTGATGCGCAGCTTCGCCTCGGCCACGTTAATGGCCGGGTCCAGCTTGCCCGGGCTCCATTTCAGGAGATAGGCCGGCTCGTCCGTCCCTAAGTCTACGAGATCGCCGCCGGGCCGAAGCTTGAAGGCGACCTGGGCGCCGCGATAGGTCGCGCGAGCCAGGCTGAAAACTCCAGTCTGCCCGGAACCCAGATCCGTTCCCTTTGTTAATCGCCTCGGCAAGCTTCCGCACGCGTTGGTATTCGTTCTTGGTCGGGGCGGGGGTTCGGCCGGGCGCCAGGATACCCTCGATCTCGGCCACCACAGCGCCGATGGTCCGCGCCGCTGTCAACTCGGGCAGGTTGACCGGGGTCGCCTCGTACAGGCGGCTGCTCGCCAGGTTCAGCCGCAGCGCGGCATGCTCCTTGAGCGCGTGGCCGAGTTCACCTTGCACGGGGGACTTCAGCATAACCTCGCGGATCCCCGCCACCTCTGCAAACACGCCCGAAGACGCCTCTGCGGTGGCGATGAACCCACTGATCTGCGCGGGAGTGTAGCGCGGCTTCCCGGCTTGCTTCAGTTCTTTCTTCCAGTCACTCTGGCGTAGTGGGGCGGTCGAGAACGGATCGTAGTAGCCGACGTCCACAACATTCGGCCCCTCGGCGGTGGGCGCTACGAAGAGCAGCGCAGGGTCGGTGCTCATGAGCCAGCCGGTCGGTAAGGTCGCAGCGACCGGCCTGATCTCGTACAGCCAGCCAGCGGACAACCCGCTGACCTGATAGCGGCCATTGGCATCGGTGAGAACGCTGGCAAGCGGAGGGTCGCCCTGGGTCTGCCCGCTCACCGCGCCGTATACCTCAACCTTCACGCCACTCAGGCCAACTTCGCCGTCACCGACGATCTCATCACCGTCCACGTCGTTCCAGACAATCCCGGTCAGCCCGATGGCGGCGCTTTCAACGTACGGCACATCGACGACCGCGTTACTGTTGATGGGGTCTGTTGGCAAGAAAAGAGGCACTGGATCGCTCCAAACACCACCGATCCCGGCGGGCTGCACCATCAGGATGCGATTGCCCGGCACGATGGACGGTATGATGTAAAAACCGCTCCCATCCGACTCGTCCGAGCCGAGGATTGGCTCGCCAGCGTCCATCCGACCATTGCCGTTCCGGTCATCGATGATCATCACAGTGGCGCCGACCAAAACTTCATCGCGTGGGTCGTACGCACCGTTAGGATTGCTGTCCGTGTACGCCCGGCCGGTAACGGTCCACTTGAGCACGATACCGAAGTTGATGCCGGTCACCGGCGCAGCACCCACGTTGATGCTGATGGGGCTGGCGGGCGTGCGCACAGCATCGAGCACGTCGGACTCAGCCACCGTGTAGCTGCCTGACACCACGTTCGGTAAACGTGAATGCGCCCGGATCCGGATCGGCATCGCTGGTGGTGAGCGGCCCCTGAACAAGGTTGCCTAAGGAATTGAGCAGCGAGATCCGTGCACCATCGACGGCGGGTTCCCCCGAATCGAAGGCCCCGTTCATGTTCAGGTCGAAGTAGACCCGACCGGCAACCGGTACACCGGCCTCGGGATCGAGGGCCGGTATGTCCGGAGAGGCCGAAACGACCGTAAGTCCTAACATCAAGGCGAGCGCAACCAGGATCAGAAAGACAGCGGTGCGTGTGTGTCGCGACATATAGAGTTCCTCCGATATGAATTCCCTGGGGACATAGATCATGCGCGCCGATTAGTTCTTCACTTCGACGACCGAGAGCACTGGGTCTTATATTAATTGATGACCTTGGCAAACCGCCTGCGGTGCTGCACAAGGAATCGCCCTTACTAACACTACAACCGCATTTGAGATCCAACGAGCCTTGAGTGCTTCGCGATCGAAAGGCGGGCATGCGCAGGGCTCAGCGCCCGTATCGAGAAGAAGTGCGGTTGTAGTGCTAAGAAGCCCGTCCGAAAACGTGCAACGCGGGCTCGCATGCCCGCAAATGGCGACGTGCGACCTCCCGCAACTTAAGAAAAACTCCCAGAAGCCTTGCTGCAAGCAGCATAACTGGTGGAAGTCAATATGTCGTTACTGCAAAGTTAATAATGGGTTACAAAAGAAACAGCCCGACCAGTCTCTGAGACCGATCGGGCTACCGTACATCACTTTATGTGAACGCGCTGCGAACAGGGGCGGCTTTCCCCTCCCTCACGCACGCTTCATGTGCGAACGTACGTGGCGCTCAATTCTTCACCTCGATGGCTGAGATGACCGGATCCAGACGTGGCCCCGGTCGCGCGCGCAAAGCCGATGTTGAGGATGCCATCCGTCACAGTGACCGGGTACGTCCTGTCGAAGGCCACCGCCTTGCCCGGCGCGAGCACGACCACATCTAGCGCATTCTCGACCACCGCCCCTTCCATCGTGATCTTCATCGCGCCGCGCCCCGACCGCGGTAGTCGAAAACTCGGCGAAGCGCAGCCGCACCTGGTAGGTCGCGTTCGGCACGGTGAACTTGTACTCGGTCATCTTGGTGCGGTACTTCTGGTAGAGCAAGTCATCCGTGGTGTTGGCCACGGCGGTCGTGGACTTGCCCGTCGTGCCGCCGACGTACCCCCAGCCACCGGTCGCATATGCCTTGTCCGCCAGCCAGACCAAGCCTGTCCCGTCCGTAAAGGTGGTGCTGCCGCGTTGACCCGCACCGCGAAGGGGGGCGGCGTGTTGGTGGGTGTCGCCGTCGGCGTGTTGGTCGCTGTCGGCGTTGCCGTTGGCGTGGGTGTATAGGTGCGCGTGGGCGTCGGAGTATTGGTCGGGCAACTGACGCACACGGTCGCGGTGGCGGTCGGTGTGCTTATCGGTGTCGGCGTGGCTGTGGGCGGCGGCGGTGCGGCGCTCGCCACCAGGATGGCTGAGACCATCGGCTTGCTCCGCCGACCTTCGTGAAGGCGATGGTGATCAGCCCATCCGCCCCCGCGGTGGTGGTGTAGGTCTTATCGTAGGCGACCGCCTTGCCGACCGACTTATAGACATCGAGCGCGGTCTCCACAATCGACGCCGTTGACGGTGATCTTCATGGTGCGCTTGCCAGTGGCGGAGGATGCGAAGTCCGCGAAGCGCAGGGTCACGTTATACGGTCCGGGAGGTACCGTAAACTTGTATGAGGTCATCGCTCTCGCGCAACTTCTGGTACAGTGCGTCGTCGGTCGTCCCGCCCACGGCGGTGGTGTACGACTTGGCGCTGCCGCTGACGTAGCCCCATGAACCGGTTGCGAACGCCTTGTCGGCCGCCCAAGTCTGCCCCTGGCCGTCGGTGAACAGGGTCGTGCTGGTGTTGCCGACGTTCACCCGCTGCACATAGGGCGCCGGGGTATTGGTCGGCGTCAGGGTGTTGGTCGGCGTCGGCGTGCTCGTCGCCGTTTGGGTAGGCGTGGGCGTGCGTGACGCCGTCGGCGTTGTGGTCGGCGTCGCGCGTCGCGGTCGGCGTATACACCGGCGTGCTGGTCGCGGTCGCGGTGGCCGTCGGCGTGCAGCGTCGCGGTCGGCGTGTTGGTCGCGGCCGCAGTCGCCGTCGACGTGTTGGTCGCGGTCGCCGTCGCGGTCGCCGTGTGGGTCGGCGTGGGCGTGTAGAGCGATCCAGCCCTGCGCCAGCGCCACCGCGGCGCCAATGTCGATCCGGCCCGCACCGTAATGGTCATCCCAGCCCGCCGCACCCAGGTCCACCGCACTCTGACTGATGATGGCGCGCAGATCCCCCGGCTTCAGCGCCGGGTTCACTGACAGCAGCAGGGCCGCCAAACCGGCGACATGCGGCGCCGCCTGCGACGTTCCGTCCTTCCACAGATAGGTGTTGGCATTCGTCGCCGTCCACAGCGTGCTGTAAATGCTCGACGCCGGCGCCGAGATGTCCACCCAGGCCCCCCAGTTCGAGAGCGTGTACCAGGCGTCCTCTTCCATCGTGCCCGCCACGGCGAAGCACTCCGCGTAGGCGCCGGGATAGAAGTTGATATTGCTGCCGTTGTTGCCCGCTGCACAAGTGACCAGGACATCGTGCTCGACAGCGTAGCGCAGCGCGTTGAGCATCGGCGTCGAAGACGCGGTGCTGCCCAGGCTCAGGTTGATGATCTTGGCGCCGTTGTCGACCGCATAGTAGATGCCGCTGGCAACCTTGCTGGCGTCCCCTGAGCCGGTGGCCGTCAACACCTTCACCGGCAGAATCTTGACGTTCGGCGCGATGCCGACCATGCCCTGACCGTTGTTGATGGCCGCGCCGATGATCCCGCTGACGTGCGTGCCGTGGCCGAAGTCATCCTGCGCATAGTTGCCGCCCGCGTCGTTGTCAAGGTTTTGAAAATCCCAGCCTTGCAGCACGCGGCCGGCGAACTCGGGATGTGAATAGGAGATGCCGGAGTCCAACACCGCCACGATGAGGTTCGGGTCGCCCGTGGTGACGGCCCAGGCCGCCTCGGCGTTGAGCCACTGCGGCGCCCAGACCGTATACGGGCAGTCGCGATAACCCGGATCATTGGGCGAAGTCGGCCCCGGCGGGCAGGTCTGATAGGCGGGATCGTTGGGGGCCGCATCGCCCTGCACCACGTAGTTCGGCTCGGCATACAGCACGCCGGGCGCACGCTGCAATGCGGCGCTGACCGCACCGGTGGCGCCGCGCGCCACGCTCAACACGTAGTCGTCGCCGCCGATGCGATGTTTGAGCGCTGCGCCGTGGGCCGCGGCGAGCGCCGCCACCTGCGCCGCGGCCGTGCCGCGGCGCACGCCGACCAGGATTTCACCGTCCACAGCGGGCGCGGCGGCCGCCGCTGCCCGGCCGCCATCACGCATGCCGTTGAGCAGCATGAGCGCCGCCGCACCGATCTCACTGCCTTCCAGGCTCAACGGCAGGTCGTTGCCCTGAACGCCACCGATTTCTACCGTCTCCGTGACCATCACGCGGTGGCCCGGCGTCAGCCCCCCGATGACGTAGAAGCCATGCTGATCGGTCGTCGTTGAACCCAGCAGCGCCTCTCCGTGATCCACCCGGCCATTGACGTTGGCGTCATCGAAGATCCTGACCAACGTGCCGGCAAAGCCGGGCTCGCCCGGCCCCCGTGCGCCGTCGTGGTTCAGATTCCGCAAACTCCGCACCGGTGACATAGAGCAGCAGCGTGTCACCGAAATCCATGGTTTGGTCGCCATCGGCCACCACGATCTCCACGCTGGCCGCGGTTGTCGTGGTGTACACCTCCGGAGCTGATTGCACGAGGGTGTATACGCCCGCGGGCACGCCGCTGAACTGGTAGACGCCAGCGCTGTCGCTGCTGCTGGCGACACTGTAGGCGTTGCCGCCGGTCGCCGTGTCGCTCAGTTGCAGGCTGGCGCCTTCGATGCCCGTGTCCGTCGCATCGCGCAGGCCGTTGCCATTCTTGTCAAAGAAGACCGTGCCGCTGATCGTCACAACGTCGGGGGCCAGCGACGCGGCGGCCAGCGGCATGACGGCCAACAGTCCCACGATGAACATCAGCACCAACAACGGTACCCGCATGCGCTTCAAATCAAGCATGATTCCACCCTCTTTTTACCAATCATCTCGACGCACCACACAGCGCCCCGCGCTGACAGGCGCACTATTGACGTACTTCAATCGCCGAAATCACCGGGTCCAGGCTGGCGCCGGCGGCGCGTGCAAAGCCGATGTTGAGGATGCCATCCGTCACAGTGGCCTGGTACGTCCTGTCGAAGGCCATCGCCTTGCCCGGCAGCGAGCGCGACCACATCCAACGCATTATCCACGGTCACACCCTCCAGCGTGATCTTCATCGCCCGCGCGCCGACCGTCGTCGTCGAAAACTCGGCGAAGCGCAGCCGCACCTGATAGGTCCCGTTCGGCACGGTGAACTTGTACTCCGTCATCTGGGTGCGGTACTTCTGATAGAGCGTATCATCCGTGGTGTTGGGCAGGGCGGTTGTGGCCTTGCCCGTCGTGCCGCCGACGTACCCCCACGACCCGGTCGCATATGCCTTGTCCGCCAGCCACACGAGCGCGCTCTTGTCCGTATAGGTGGTGCTGCCCACGTTGACCCGCACCGTGAAGGGGGGCGGTGTGTTGGTAGGAGTCGCCAACGGCGTCTTCGTTGGCGTCGGCGTGTTGGTACGCGTCACCGTTGGTGTCGCGGTCGGGGTCGCAGTCGCTGCCGGCAGCGGCCCCACATAGGCCACGGCCACAGCCGCGACCATGGGATTCTCTGCCCCGCGGCCACCAATCTTCGTAAAACCGATGTTCAATTGGCCGTCGGCCACGGGCACGGTGTAGGTCCGATCCAACGAAGCGCCGCCACCTGTCAGGGCATACACGTCCAAGGCCGTCTCCACGGGATTGCCCTCG
Source organism: uncultured Chloroflexia bacterium (assembly GCA_963841825.1). GTDB lineage: Bacteria > Chloroflexota > Anaerolineae > CG2-30-64-16 > CG2-30-64-16 > CAWJEL01. Next base: position 164,515 of record CAWJEL010000010.1, on the reverse strand, counting down.
ATCGTGATCTGCATGACCCGTTTGTCGGCCTGCACGACGGCCAGTTCAGCGAAGCGCAGCGTCACCTGATAGGTGGCGGGGGAGACATCGAATTTGTATTCAAGCTTGCCGCCCTCGACCCAGGTCTCAAAAAGCCGGGAATCGGCAAAAGGCTCCCCGACCACACCGGATTGCACGCCAGCCTCAATGCTGCCCCACGTCGGCGACCGCACGCTGTCATAGATTTGGTCGCCCTCCCAAATCCGCCCCTGGCTGTCAGTGTAGTCGCGCGCGCTCCCGCTGTCAATTCGCTGCAGGTAGGCCGAGGCGATTGGGGTGGGCGTCAGGGTGGGGGTGGGGGCGGCCGTGGCGCCGCCCTGGATCTCGATCGCTGAGACCATCGGGTTTTGCTTACCACTCACCTTCGTGAAAGCGATGCTGAGAACGCCGTCGGCAACATTGACAGCATAGATCCGGTCGAGCGCACCAGCCTTCCCCGCCGTCTTGTACACGTCCAGCCCGGTCTCGACGGTGACGCCTTCGATGCTGATCTGCATGACGCGGTCACCGACCTTTGAGACGGCGAAGTCGGCGAAACGGAAACGGACCTGGTAGGCGCCGTTGGGCACGGTGAGCTGGTACTGTGTTATCCCATCGCGCAGCTTTTGGAAGAGCGGGTCGTCGTTGGTGCCAGCAACGAGGGTGGAGTAGGACTTCGCGCTGCCTCCAGTGTAACCCCACGAACCCGCGACGAATGTCTTGTCCGCCGGCCAGACTTGGCCTGCTCCATCGGTGAAGGGGGCGGTGCTGCCGACATTGACGCGTGCCACGTAGGGGATCGGAGTGGGCGATGGCGTGCGAGTGGGCGTCGGCGTGCTGGTGGGCATCGGCGTAGCCGTAGCCGTCGGCATGGGCGTGACTGGCACCCACGCACCGGCGATTCCCAAGGCAGCCCCGGCATTGATGCGACCCCAGCCGTAAAACGCATCCGGCCCCGGCTCCCCCTTATCATCGCTGGCCTGTTGGATGAGGACCTGCACGTCCAGCGTGCTCAGTTCAGGCCGCGCAGAGCGGACCAGCGCCGCCAGGCCGCTGACAAAGCCGGTGGCCATCGATGTGCCGGACTTGGTTGCATACGTCTCAGGGGCGGCCGAGGTCCACAGGGTGCTCCAGATCGCGTCGCCCGGCGCCGCCACGTCGACCCAGTCGCCATAGTCCGACGAAGTCCACCAGGCATCCGTCGCGTCCGTTGCCGAGACCGCCAGCACCTCAGGATAGGCGGCCGGGTAAAACGGTTCGCCGTCCGGCAGATTGCCGCTGCCCGCCACCACTACCACATCGTGCGCCGCCGCATAGGCGATGGCGTCGTGTAACGTGATCGAGGCCACATGCCCGCCCAGGCTGAGGTTGATGACGCTGGCCCCGTGATCCACCGCATAGACGATGCCCGCGGCCACGTTGGCCCAGGTGCCCGCATTGGCGGCGTTCAGCGCCTTCACCGGCATCAGCGTCACGCCGGGCGCAACCCCCGTGGAACCCTCACCGTTGTCCATGGCCGCAGCGATAATGCCGGCGACATGGGTGCCGTGGCCGTTGTCGTCGCTGGGATCGGCGTCATCATTGACAAAGTCCCAGCCCGGACTCACCCGCCCGGCGAACTCAGGGTGCGTCAGCGCCAGACCGGAATCCACGAGCGCCACGAGCGTGGCGGCATCCCCCTTGGTAGTCTCCCAGGCTGTCTCGGCCTGGATGCGGCGCAAGCCGTAGCTCTTGGTCGGGTCGGCATAGTCGGGGTCGCCAGGGGTCCACCCGCCGCCGACCTTGCCGTTGCGCTCCGCATAGGCCACCTCGGCATAGCCGCCCAGATAGCTGATGACCGCATCCACCTCACCCGGCGGGGTGGTCAGCAGGTAAACGTCGATGCCTTCCTGGTAGCGTTTGAGCTTGAGCTTGAGACCATAACCGTCGATGATTTCTTTGATACGCGCCTTCGCAGTGCCTGCGGTGAAGCTGACCAATGCCTCGTCATCCACATAGGGCGCGTCCGTATAGCCGAAGTGGTTGTCGGCGTCGGTTTGCCCCAATTCATTAAATGAAGCGGCCTGCCGGTTCAGCGTCGTGAGGGCCGCGTGCTTGGGCAGGCTCTTGGTATCGACCTTAACCAGGAAAACACCGCTCTGCCCGACCCGAAAGGCAAACACACCCTCCGCATCACTGGTTAGCTTCGAGAGACGGTGATCATGCTTGTCAATCAGGCCATTGCCATTATCGTCGCTGTACAACTCCAGCTTGATGTCGGGCGCGCCGGGTTCACCCGCGTCTTGGCTGCCGTTCAAGTTGCTATCCACAAAAACCGACCCGGCGATCGTGTTCACCACCTGCGGCGCCGCGAGAGAGGGCACCGCCAGGCGCGCCAAGCCAGCGGCGAAAACCAGCACCAAGATCAAGCCAGCCGTGACCTTGAGCGCCTTCACGTTACACCTCTTTCGGCGATACATACTGCCGCCGAACAATAAATCCATTCTGGTTGCATAGTCGCTTTTCGACATTTTTTCTGTAACGGGTTTGCTTACTTGCGGACGGTAAGCGTAGCGCTAGCGCTGTTATTGAGCAGGGCTGTGTCGGTCTGATCCAGGCTCAGCAAGCTCGCCGTGTTGACGATCGTAGCACCGATCGGCGTTGCAGACCCAACTGTCACTTTGATCTTCAGCTTTTTGGTCACGCCGCTGGCCAGCGATCCCACATCCCACCGGCCGGTGCCTGGCTCGTAGGTTCCCTGTTCCGGCGCGGCCGAGACAAACATGACGCCATCCGGCAACACATCGCTGATCACCACCCCGGTGGCGACGTTCTGTGCCGGGCCGTTGTGCTTAACCTCGACGGTGTATTCGGTGCTCTCGCCCGGCTTCCGCTTGCTGTCTTTGACGGATAGCGTTACCTTGATGTCGGTCGGTTCAATTATAATAGCGACCGTCCGGGCATTGTTGGTGGCATCCATCTCATGCTGATCGAGAGCGGTCAACTCAGCGAGACTGCTGACCGTTTGCCCGGCGGTGCCGAGATTGACCTGGGCACTGATGTTGAGTCGCACCGTGGCGCCTTTAGCCAGCTTGCCCACCGACCAGAATCCCGTGATCGGATCGTAGCTGCCCTGGTCGGCCGTGGCCGAGACGAAAGTGAGGCCATCCGGCAGCAACGCGGCCAAGCTCATGCCAGTGGCGAGGGCCAATGGGCCCTCGTTCTTGGCGCTGATCGTATAGACGATCGCTTGACCCTCACCCGGCTCGTTCTCGTTCACCGCGGCCGAGACCACGATGTCCGTGCCCACCACCGTCATGCTCGTGCTCAGCGCGATTGTTGTCGGCCTTGGTTTCATGCTGGTCCACCGCCAACAAGGCTACTGGACTGACAATTGTCTGGCCGGTCGTGCCGGGGTCAACCGCCGCGTTGATAGCCAGCCGCGTCGAGACATCTTTGGCCAGGCTGCCCACCGTCCAAACGCCCGCAGCGGGATCGTAGCTGCCCTGATCGGTTGCAGCCGAAACAAACGTGAGACCAGCAGGTAATATATCGCTGATGAGGATGCCCGTCGCCAGGTCGGCCGGCCCATTGTTTTTGGCGCTGATCGTGTAGGCGACGACCTGGTTCTCACCGGGTTGACTGTTATCCACCGCCGCGCTGACCGCGATGTCTACGCCGTTGACCGTCAGGCTCACGTTGGCACTGTTGTTGTCAGCCTTGGTCTCAGCCTGGTCCACCGCCAGCAACGACGCGCCGTAGACCAAGGTTTGACCGCCGGTATTGAGCTTGACTACGGCGCGGATGACCAATTGCGCCGTGACGCCTTTGGCCAGGCTGCCCACCGCCCAAACTCCTGCGATGGGGTCATAGCTACCCTGGCCGGGCGTCACAGAGATGAGGGTGAGCTCGGCCGGCAATGGATCGACGCGGAGGACGATGCCCGTCGCCAGGCCCGCTGGCCCATCGTTCTTGGCGCTGATGGTATAGGCGATGGGTTGGTTCTCGTCCGGCTGGGTGTCGTCCACCGCCGCACCAACGACGATGTCCGCCCCGTTGACCGTCAGGCGCACGCTATCGGTGTTATCCTTTGCATCGGTTTCGACTTGATCTACCGCCAGCAGCGTTGCGCCGTAGAAGAAAGTCTGACCGCTGGTTTTGGGGTTGACCGCGGCGCGGATGACCAATTCGGCTTTAGCGCCTTTGGTCAAGCTGCCCACCGTCCAAACACCCGTGCCTTGATCATAGTTGCCCTGGCCGGGCGTGACCGAGACGAAGGTAAGGCCGCCCGGCAATGGAATCGGCGCGGAGGACGATGCCCGTCGCCAGGCCCGCCGGTCCATCGTTCTTGGCGCTGATGGTGTAGGCGATGAGCTGGTTCTCGTCCGGCCGATCGTCATCCACCGCTGCCTTGACGATGATGTCCGCGCCGTTGACCGTCAGGCTTACATCGCTGCTGTTGTCGCCCGCATCGGTTTCGATTTGGTCCACCGCCAGCAAAGCAGCGCCATAGACGAAGGTCTGACCGCTGGCGTCAAGGGGCATCGCAACCTCCGTGACGAGCTGTGCCGTGGCATCTTTCGCCACGCTGCCCACCGTCCAGACCCCCGTGACGGCATTGTAGCTGCCCTGGCTGGGCGTGACCGCCATGGGCGTAAGGCCGGCGGGCAGGGCACTGTTGAGCAGGATGCCCGTGGCCAGATCGGCCGGGCCGCTGTTCTTGACGGCGAGCGTGAAGCGGACGATCTGCCCCTCATCGGGGGTCGTATCATCGGCCGCCGCAGTCACCCGCAAATCGACCGGATTGACCGTTACGCTCAAGCTGGCAGTCTCGTCGCCGACATGGCGTTCGTCCTGGTCCATCGTCTGCACCGCCGCAGTGTTAACGACGGTTTGACCGCCCCGGGCCGTCACTTTGGCGCGGAGGGTCAGGACGGCTTCGGCATCTTTGGGGAGTGTCCCGATGAGCCAGCGGCCGCTGGCGAGATCAAACGTCCCGCTGCTGGGCGTCCCCGATAGATAAACGCTGCCGTTGGGCGCAGGCTCGCTGATCACCAGGCTGGTGGCAGCGTCGGGGCCGTGTTCATTTTTGACCTTGATTGTGTAGACAAGCTCCTGATTTTCGCTGGGCGTGGTGTCATCCACGTCGAGGCTCACCTTTATATCTGCGCTGCCCGGCGCCAGGGCGACAACCGAACTCTCCCGCAGATCAGCCGGAAAATCATCGGTATCCTCGTAGCGAACGTTGATTACATGGTCGGTGGCCGTGTTCAGGTACCCGTCATTCACAGCTTGCCCAAGCATGCGGGACAACAACAGGCTCCCGGTGAAAATGCCCGAATTTGGCCCAGTTTCTGTCAGAGTCACCTGCTCCTGATCGCCTGAGATGGGGTCTGCGGCCGTCATGATGAGGCTTTGTGTGCTGGTGGCGCTTGTGTTGGCATCGGCATCGAAGAGTGTGATGCCGAGTTGTTCGCCAATGCGCGTGGTCGCGACGGGAACGCCTCCCGCATCTGTGAGGACGAGGCTGCCCTGGCTGATCAGCTCGATGGCCGAGACCATGGGGCTGGACCCGGCGCCGCTGTTCTTGGTGAACGCGACATTGAGCACACCGTCTGTCACAAGCACGCTGTAGGCGCGATCCAACGCGACCGCCTTGCCCGCCGCCACATAGACGTTGAGCGGGTTTTCCACGGGTGCGCCCTCCATGCTGATGAGCATGGCACGCTGGTTGGCACTGGTGACGGCAAACTCGGCGAACTTGAGGTTGACCCGGTACATGCCGTTGGGCACGGTGAACTTGTACTCGGTCATCTCTTCGCGCTGCTTCTGGTAAAGGCCGCCGTCAGCAGCGCCGGCCACAACGGTGTTATACGACTTCGCTTTGCCCCCAGTATAGCCCCAAGCGCCGGTCTGGAACGCCTTGTCCGCGGCCCAGGTTTGTCCGTTAACATCGGTGTACGCGGCCGAAGAGCCAGCGCTGACGCGCTGCAGGTAGGGCACGGGCGGCGGGGTCGCGGTTGCAGTTGGCGTCGCCGTAGCAAGTGGGCGCGTGGTTGCGGTGGGCGTGGGGGAGCTCCTCTGCCACGCACCGGCGATTCCCAAGGCAGCCCCGGCATTGATGCGACCCCAGCCGTAAAACGCATCCGGCCCCGGCTCCCCCTTATCATCGCTGGCCTGTTGGATGAGGACCTGCACGTCCAGCGCGCTCAGTTCAGGCCGCGCAGAGCGGACCAGCGCCGCCAGGCCGCTGACAAAGCCGGTGGCCATCGATGTGCCGGACTTGGTTGCATACGTCTCAGGGGCGGCCGAGGTCCACAGGGTGCTCCAGATCGCGTCGCCCGGCGCCGCCACGTCGACCCAGTCGCCATAGTCCGACGAAGTCCACCAGGCATCCGTCGCGTCCGTTGCCGAGACCGCCAGCACCTCAGGATAGGCGGCCGGGTAAAACGGTTCGCCGTCCGGCAGATTGCCGCTGCCCGCCACCACTACCACATCGTGCGCCGCCGCATAGGCGATGGCGTCGTGTAACGTGATCGAGGCCACATGCCCGCCCAGGCTGAGGTTGATGACGCTGGCCCCGTGATCCACCGCATAGACGATGCCCGCGGCCACGTTGGCCCAGGTGCCCGCATTGGCGGCGTTCAGCGCCTTCACCGGCATCAGCGTCACGCCGGGCGCAACCCCCGTGGAACCCTCACCGTTGTCCATGGCCGCAGCGATAATGCCGGCGACATGGGTGCCGTGGCCGTTGTCGTCGCTGGGATCGGCGTCATTATTGACAAAGTCCCAGCCCGGACTCACGCGCCCGGCGAACTCAGGGTGCGTCAGCGCCAGACCGGAATCCACGAGCGCCACGAGCGTGGCGGCATCCCCCTTGGTAGTCTCCCAAGCTGTCTCGGCCTGGATGCGGCGCAGGCCATAGCTCTTGGTCGGGTCGGCATAGTCGGGGTCGCCAGGGGTCCACCCGCCGCCGACCTTGCCGTTGCGCTCCGCATAGGCCACCTCGGCATAGCCGCCCAGATAGCTGATGACCGCATCCACCTCACCCGGCGGGGTGGTCAGCAGGTAAACGTCGATGCCTTCCTGGTAGCGTTTGAGCTTGAGCTTGAGACCATAACCGTCGATGATTTCTTTGATACGCGCCTTCGCAGTGCCTGCGGTGAAGCTGACCAATGCCTCGTCATCCACATAGGGCGCGTCCGTATAGCCGAAGTGGTTGTCGGCGTCGGTTTGCCCCAATTCATTAAATGAAGCGGCCTGCCGGTTCAGCGTCGTGAGGGCCGCGTGCTTGGGCAGGCTCTTGGTATCGACCTTGACCAGGAAAACGCCGCTCTGCCCGACCCGAAAGGCAAACACACCCTCCGCATCACTGGTTAGCTTCGAGAGACGGTGATCATGCTTGTCAATCAGGCCATTCCCGTTATCGTCGCTATACAACTCCAGCTTGATGTCCGGCGCGCCGGGTTCACCCACATCTTGGCTGCCGTTCAAGTTGCTATCCAGAAAAACCGACCCGGCGATCGTGTTTACGACCTGCGGCGCCGCCCAAATGGGCGCCAAGCGCGCCAACCCGACGGTGAGTACCAGCGCCAAGAGCAAGCCAGCCGTGACCTTAAGCACCTTCATATGCCACACCTTCAAAAACTTGCAGGCGATCCTATGGATCGAGTAATCAATGGGTCCATCAATACAGACCATTCGTGGTTCAACGTGTGAGAAATCATCTGGGGTATCCCTGCGCCAGTCGCGCGAACCGTTGGCGCGCAAAAAAAACGCTTGGCTCTGCCTCGAAACGGGTGGCAATGCCTCATACAATGAGGAGTGACCGAAGCGACCCATAGGCCGTCACCTTGCCGCCGATCAAGGCATTGCCTCCTATCCGGTTCATATACCCATTGCCTGAAAGCAGTATCTCACAAACCAGTCTCATATGGGTTACTAGCAGGTCTAAAAACGGTTACGATCCCAGTAGATTACACTTTCCGTTTCCCTCACTACCCGACACGGGCTGATTCGCGATCAGCCGAAGTCAATTTGGCAAGTTGGCGGACTTGAGGCATCGTTGGACGATCCTGATGCGGAGGTCACCCACGATGCCCAGTCGGCAGCTTTATTTGCATATTCGCGACATGCTCCATGTTCTGCACGAAGAGCCCGAGAACTCGTTGCTCATCACGCTGGCGTTGCTGGTCACGGGCCTGGTTCTCGGCCGCAATGTCCAGTTCTGGGAAATGGCGGTCTGGATACCGGCCGATATTCGCCTGCTCAGTGCGGTGCGGCGCTTTGAGCGATTTGTCGCCAATCCCGATGTCAAGGTGGCAGTGCTGTTTGAGCCGTTTGTACTGGCGATGCAGGCCAGCTTAAGCAGTGAAACGGCCTATCTGATCCTGGATTGTACGCAGGTGGGGCGGCAGTGCCGGACGCTCATGGCGGCGCTGGCGTATCATGAGACCGTCTTGCCGTTGGGCTGGCAGAGTATTCAGGGCAAGAAAGGCCACGTTACCGGCGCCTTCCAGCAGGCTTTGCTGGAGCGCCTGCAACCCTACCTGTGCGCTTACCGGCACGTCGTCGTGCTGGGCGACGCCGAATACTGCAACGAACCGGTGATTACCTGGGTACGCCAGCAGCAGTGGGATTTTGTGTGCCACGTGCGTACGAGCTGTCTCGTACGCACGCCTGACGATCCCGCCTGGCAACCCAGTGCCGAGTTGGTCGACACCAGCGAACTGCAGGCCGGGCAGGTGCGCCACTGGGAGCAGGTCTGTTTCACCCAAGCACATCGCCTGGCGGATTTGACCCTCACGATCCAGTGGGGTCAGGGTGAAGCTGAACCGCTGTGCCTGCTTTCGAGCTTACCGGCGGCGCAACAACCGCATCTGGTGTACGAACGGCGGTTTTGGATCGAAACTTTGTTCGGCAGTTGTAAGTCCCGCGGCTTTGGCTTAGCCCGCACGCATCTGACCGATCCCGAGCACATTGACCGCTTGATTCTGGCAATCGCTATTGCAACCTGTATGGCCCTCGGCCTGGGCACCCACCTGGCGCTCAGCCGGCAAACCGCTCGGGTGGATCGGGCCGACCGCCGCGATTTGAGCCTGTTTCAGATCGGTTGGCGCTGGTTACACCGTTTGTTGGCCTTGGACCGCCTGGCGGAGTTCAAAATGGTGTTTTCGTGGCGCTTCACCCTACCCAAACCGGGCTTTCGCCCGGCAACTTAAGCTGCCTATGCGGCCCACTACCGAGTCACCCTAGGCGCAGCGCGCCTACTCATTGACTACGACGGCGCACGGTCGTTGCGACCGCCTGTTAAGATACTACCCCGTGTCGGGTAATGAGTCCGTTTCCCCACCGCGGCCAGATCTCGTGCTCGGTCTCGCCTGCTCAGTCCAGAAGCACTGACACGTGCGATCCCGCCAGGATGCCGTTGCTGTTCAGCGGCACCTCCACGACCCCTTCGGAGCGCACCAACGTAAAAATCAGATTGGATTTGCCGAAGATCGGCACGGCCCACGTCTCACCGTCCCGCTCCTCCAGCCGCACGCGCACGAAGTCGGCGCGGCCGCTGGCCGCGGGGATGTTGCGCGCCAGTCGGGCCTTCACCGTGTGCTCAGGCAGCGGCTCCGCGCCCAGCAGCAGGCGGATCGTCGGCGTGACGAAATGGCGGAAGATGTTGATGCACGACACCGGGTTGCCCGGCAGCCCAAACACCGGCTTGCCGTCGCACAGCGCCAGAATGGTGGGTTTGCCGGGGCGGATCGCCACGCCGTGGACCAGCACGCCGGGCGCGCCGAGCGTGTTGATCGCGTTGGCGGTCAGGTCGCGATAGCTCACCGAGCTGCCTGCGGTGATCACCACCACATCCGCAGCGTCGAACGCCCGGCGCACCGCCGCGTCGATCGCCGCCTGAGTGTCGGGCGCGATGGGATAGGTGAGCGGCACCCCCCCGGCGCGGTGTACATAGCCCGCCAGCGTGTAACTGTTGATGTCGCGCACCTGGCCCGGCCCCGGCTCCTGTTCCGGCGACACCACCTCATCGCCTTGGCTGACGATCCCGACCCGGGGCTGTTGCGCAACCTGAACTTCCGTGATACCGACCGCCAGCAGCCCGCCGATGTCCTGCGGCCGCAGTTGGTGGCCCGCGGGCAGGATCAGATCGCCCGTCCGCACATCCTCGCCCGGCTGAATGCAGCCGTCGCCGCCCGCGGCGGGGCGGTAGACCTCGATGGCATATGGCTCGAACGCGGGCTGGCGCGCGTCCCCGCCGAACATCGGGCCGCCGGCGCGGTGGGTGTGCTCGATCATCACCACCGCGTCCGCGCCCTCGGGCACCATGCCGCCGGTATGCACCAACGCAGCCTGCCCCGGCCCCAGGACGAAATCGGTGCGCGTGCCCATGTGCGACTCGGCAACGACGTCGAGGTAGGCGGGCATGCCCTGAGACGCGCCGTGCGTATCGGCCGCGGCCACGGCATAGCCGTCCACCGTGCTGCGGATGAAGGTCGGCAGCTCATGCGGCGCGACCGCGTCCTGCGCCAGCACGCGATCCAGCGCGTCGGCGACGCGGAGCGTCTCGACCCGTACAGTTGGCGCGAAGTGTGCCCGGAAGATGTCCCAGGCCGCTTCGGCGGTCAAGAGCTTTAGAAACTCGGTCATTTACTCATTCCTGTACTGGCCGGAAACGAGATGGGCACTCCGCGTATCTCACGCTAAGACGCAAAGAACGCCAAGACGATGATCCTCTGCGGCTTTGCGCCTTTGCGTGAGACTTGTCCGGGCCCAGCATGTCATTGACCAGAACACATTTACTGATTCCCAACCAACCCCGCGACCAGCGCCAGCGCACCCACGCCGAAGATCAGCAAGATGCTGAGGAAGGCGACGACGATCACCGGCAGCACCAGGGCCACGAGACCCAGCGCCGGGCGGAATTGGTGGCTCACCGCGGTCGCCTTGACGTAGATCGCCAGGCCCCAGATAAAGGCCACGAAGCTCAGGAGCGCCCCGACGTAGGGCACCCAGCGGAAGAAGTCCAGCACATGCGGCACGGCAAAGAGTGCGGTTGTCCCGAAGAAGCCGGTCAAGGTGCCGCGGCCGCCCATCAGCTTGGCCGCCAGCATCACCCAGATGCCGTAGCCCAGCCACGTCGCCAGCACCGCGGCGCTCAGCGGGAAGCCGGATGCGCCGAACGGCTGCGAGACCCAGGCGCCGAACGCGGTCAGCATCTTGCCGACCGGCCGCGGCAGCACGGTGGGCAACGCCTCGATCTCGGCGATCATCGTCGCCACGCCCTCGAAGTTGGCTTCGGCTTGCTCAAGTATCGGCCCCTGCGCCTGAGCCGGCAGGCCCATCTGCCCGAGGAACGGGGTGATGCCATCCATGAAACCCTGAAAACCGCTGCGCGCATCCGCGATCTCCGCTTCGGGGGGACGAAACCCGCGCGCAAGCTGGGTCACGAAGACGGGCAGGCCGACGAGCAGCGCCACGACGACGATCACGAAGAAGCCCAGCATGAAGGCATCCCGCCGGTCACGCAGCCGCTCGTAAGCCTCAGTCTTGAAGATCGCCGCATCCCACAAGACTCGAATCCATGCGCCCATCGCTTACCTCCCCACAATCAGTGCGAGCACAGCCGCCGCGCTTCCCCCCAGGATCAGCCAGAAGAGGAGGTAGACGGCGAACGGCAGCATCGTCGCCCAAAACGCCCGGCCCCACGTCAGCCCGTGAGCCGTGCGCACCGCTTTGTACCGCAGCAGCAGTTGCCACGTGGCGGCCACACTGCCGATCACCAGAAACGGAATGAATTCCAGGCCCCGCAGCAGCATCGGTGTGAAGGCCAACGCGGTGAGGCCCAACGTCTGCCCCAGCCCGCCCTGGCCGCCGAGCATCCGCGCAAAGAGGTGCGCCAACACGCCGTAGATCAGCCAGCTTATCAGCAGGCCGAGGGGCCAGAGCAGGATGTTGACCGCGGCGCCGGCCGGGTTCGGCGCGCCGAACAACGCCGGGAACGCCTGCCAGCCCAGATCATACCAGCGCCGGAACTCCGCGGCGAAGCCAGGCGCGTTCGACGTCATGGACCACCAGGGCATCTGTTGCAGGTTGCGAAAAACAACCTCCTTGATGGCAGCAAGGTTAGGGGTGCTGGCCCAGGCCAGCAGTTGGCCGATCAGGGCCAGGAACGCAGTGAGGATGCCGATGATGATGAGCAGAAACAGGCCCTCGACAAACGGGTTGTCGTCGTCGCGCAGCTCGGCATAGGCCTCACTGTCGAGGAAAAGCGCCCGCAGCACCAGCCCGGGCGACAAAGTACGATTGCCCATGCACGCCTCCTTGAGTCAGAATGACCGACAACGTGCAGTATAGCACAGTTTGCAGGGTGATCCCAAACGAAAAAGGCCGGACTGGCGTGCCAGTCCGGCTTCTACAAGCCCCATCGGGATAAGCCCATTGGGATCGGTTGCTGTTTTACTCGATCGTGAGCTCCACAGCGGGCGGCAGATCGGCTGCATTGGGACGCCCCATCCGCCATACACGCACCGAGCGTGCCTGAACCACGCCATCAGATGTGCGCAGGCCCTCGACCAACGCCCACATGCCCACTTTGGGTGTCGCATCCTTCGGCGTCAGGACGGTGCTCGCGCTCACCACCACCGTTCGGTCCGCTACCTTCCAGTTGCCCAGGGTACCCGCGGGCAGCTCTTCGATCCGGCCGACGAAGGTGATGGGGCGGCCACCCGTCGCCGGGCTCTTAAGCACAGTGATCTGGTGGGCGACCACCTTGCCGTCGGCCTGCACGCCGGCGACATTCACCTCAGCGCCGACGACAGCCAACCCTTTCTCCTGGTTGATCCGAGTTGAAGGCGGGACCGCAACCACCTTGCCCCCAACCATCCACTCACCCTGTAGACCCTGTGCGGGCAGCTTCTCGATGACACCATCGAAATTGACAAAGGCCGGGCGTTGCTTCTCGGCCCACATCACATGCAGGCGCTGGGCCAGCAGTGAACCGTCCTCTTGCATCTGCGCGGCCGCGTGGGCGATCAGCCCGACCACGTCCGCCGGCTTATCCCCCTGCAGCGTATCCGGGTTCAGGTTCAGCTTGATGCTGCTGAGCACCCAGCTTTCCGTGCCGGCGCCCTGGATTGCACCGGTGACTTCCACAGTGTCCTGCGGCTCGATGCCGATGATCCGCAGTGCCGTGAGCACGCCGCCTTCTTCTGTCATCACCGCCTCAACCCAGTTGCCCACAGCCACCGGACCACCGCGCGGGCTGATCCTGGTGTCGGCGCCGACCTTGACGGTGATACCGGCGATCACCCAGTCGCCTGCCCCATCGGCAGGCTCCGGCCTGGCGATGACGATGCCGCGCAGCCGTACCGCCTCGGGCATAACCATGATGCGCTTGGCAAGATAGGAACCGTCTGCCTGGCGCATGGCATCCACCTCGGCCCAGAGGCCCGGTGCTGCGGGTTGAGCCGTAGGCAGAAGCATCGTCTGTGTATCGGTAGCCACGGTCTGAGGACCAACCGTCCACGGCTCGCCGGGACCACCCGCTACTGTGATCACGCCGGTGAAGCGCAGGTCAGAAGGTATACCGCCGTCTGCCTCAGCGGCGGCCGGCAAAGCCGGGGGCGCTGCGAGGGTCAAGGCCAGGACCGCGAACAGCCAAACGATATTCCGTGTTGCGAGCTTGAGTTTCATGCTGTTACCTCCAGTGAAAGGATCGTGTTGTGCCATTCTGATAGAAGTGAATCGTGGTGCACCGTTCAAATAAACGAGGATGCGGTCAAAAAGATACGCTACCCATCGCGAACCGCACCAAAGGATGAAGGCGGAAGGATGAAGGATGAGACGCCTGCGCAAAATGCACTACCTGCTACTGAATATCAGTGGTAGATAGCACCGCTGTACGTTCGGCATGGACGTATCAGTCGGCGTAGGTGTCCGCGTTGGATGAGAGGTTGTTCCGATGAGTGTGGGCGTCACGCTCGCCCGCACCGTGGGGGTGTGGGTCGGAGACGAGGTAGCCGTCACAGTTGCGGTGAATGGCGCCGGCACGGTCGCGCTTGCCGTCGGGGTGGCGGTGACGGTCGCGGTGGGGGTTGCCGTCGCGGTCGCGGTCGAACCACACGCGGCGATGCTGACGTCATCCACAAAGAAAATGGTCGGCCGGCCGTCTGCATCGTTGGTCGCCGTGAACTGCAAGATGACTGTCCGGTCGGCATACGGCGTCAGGTCGAAGGACGCAAGATTCCACATCCAGTCAACCGCAGTCGAGTTATCGGCCGACAGCAGCGTGGCGATCAGGGCGCCGCTGGCAGGGTCGTAGAGCGCGGCCCGCAAGAGATCGAAACTGCCGGCACTCTCCTCGGTGAAAGAAGCCCACCAGAAATCCAGCGTGACGCTCGTGGCGCTTACCGGCAGCGTGATCGTTTGGCTCAGGCGATCGTTGGCGTCGTTGCGGCCCGCCAGATAAGCCCCCAATTGACCGGTACGTCGATAAAACGGATCAATAAGGGTTACGCCGGATGGCAGCGGTGGGGAAGGCTGTTGGGTCCAACCCTGGCCGTCGCTTTCGAAGCCGCCATCGACCGCTAAATCAATGCAACCGGTCGGGCCGACGCCGGTGGCTGCTGTCGGCCAAAGCATCACCCAGAGAGCCAAACCTACGACGGTCAACAAACCGAAGGTGGTGAAACGGTAAGATAACGTGTTACGCATTATTCTTACTCCCAATTGGCCGTGAGTCAGGCATCAGCCAGGTCCACTTCCCCCGGTCGACCGTGGCCCAGGCGTGGAAACCGGTGCGTGAGGCGGTGTACCGTCTCGCTGCCGGCCAGAACCGTCGGTTTCTGTCGCCGCAGGCTCAGGGGTCGGCACGTCGGCAGGTGGTGATGTCTCCGCCGGGGGGATGATCACCGTGGGCGCCGCGGTTGGCATCGCCGCGCTCACCGTCGGCACAGTCGTCGGAGCGCGCGGCGTCCCTGCCGCCGGCCGCGTGCGGGTCGGAGGCGGCGTCCGCTCCGGCGGTCGCGTGCGCGTCGGGGGTGGCGTCGGGGGTGGCGTCTGATCCGGCAGTCGCGTTCCCCCGCGCTGTGGTGTAAGGGTCGGCCGCGGCGTTCGCATCGGAGGCGGTGTCCACGCCGCGAGCCGCGTCTGCGTGGGTCGTGGTGTAAAAGTTGGCCGCGGCGTGTGGGTCGGAGGTGGCGTCCAGTCCGCCGGTCGCGTGCGCGTGGGCAAAGGTGAGAGGGCTGGCTCCGGGCTGCGCGGCAGATCTCCCGGCGTTCCGCTTCCGGGTGGCCGGATGATCAGCGGTCGGTGTGTGGCCGGCGGCGTTGGCGGCGTGCTCGTCGTCGCCGGCTGATGCGCGGGCGCCGCGGTGGGCGTGGGTGTGGGACCTGCCGCGGCCGGAGATGCCTGCGGCGGTGGCGCGATCTCGTGCTCCCCGGCTTGAGTCGCGCCGTTTTCCGGATCGCGCAAGCTATTCACGATGTCCTGCGCGCGCTCGGCCGCGGCCCGCAGCTTTCTATCGTCCTCAGGATCGACCGCGACCGCAGCCAGTGCGCGCAGCCCTTCAGCATGCCCGGCCACACGCGCCGCGAGCAGCGCGCGTTCACCGGCTGCCAGCCCAAGCGCTCGTTCGGCGGCCGTCTCATCACCCAGCAGCACCGCGTCCAATGCGACTGAGTCAGCTTCGCCGGCGCTGGCAAGATGATCGCTCAAATCCTTCAGCCGCCGGTCGGCAATATCCAGCTCCGTGCCGGCGCGGCTGGCCGGGGTGAACCTGATCAGCACCGGCGCGCGCTCGGCCGCCACGCGCAGGGGATACAACATGTCGCCGGGCCGGCTGGAGGCTACCGCGGCTGCGGAGATCGCCATGACCAGCAGGAGCGCCAGGCTGAACGCCAGAGGCAACTTGGTCAGGCGCGGCCAGGCGAACCCGGCCGGCCGCGCCTGACGCGCGGCCAGGGCCCCGCGCAAAGCGACCTTGGCCCGCAAACGCTGTGGTCCTGTCAGATGCGCGGCAGGGAGCAGCGCACACTGTGCCGCGGCTGCCAACATCGGCGCCAGCCCGGCCGCGTGCTCAGGATAGCGGGCCAGCACATCGGCTGGGCTTTCACCCGCTGCCAAACGCTTCAGACAATCGTCAAGGGCAAATACCTGGTTCATAATTCACCGCTCCCCGGCGCCCAACAGCTTGCCGAGGGCCTGCAGAGCACGATGCTGCAACGATTTCACCGCGCCTTCGGTCTTGCCCAGCCATTCGGCAACTTCGGCGTTGCTCATCTCCTCGCCGAATTTGCCCAGGATCACCAGCCGCTGATCTTCGCTGAGCGACGCCATCGCCTTGGCCAGTCCAGCCAACGTCTCCCGCTGCTCCGCCAGCCGCTGAAGACTGGGATCACGGGAGGCGAGCGGCAGCTCCGGGCTCAGGCTCACCTCCGCGGCGCGGCGCCGCTGGCGGTGGTGGTCGGTGACCAGGTTAGCCGCGATCCGATAGAGCCACGCGCTGAACGAGGCCGCCGGCCGTTTCTGGTTGAGCCGGAAGCCTTGGATATGCTTGATTACCCGGACAAAGAGCTCGGTGGTGAGATCGGCGGCAATATCGGGCTCGCCGACGCGTGCCAGCATGTACCGGTAGAGGCGGTCGGCATAAAGGTCGTAGAGGGTTTCGACCGCGGCCGTCTCACCGCGCTGGCATCCGGGCAACAGCGATATGATTTGCTCATCGGCGATCGCTGGTTCCATGGCCATGTTCGCTTATATCAACGGAGACACGGGCCGTTAGGTACGGGGAGGCGCCTACTCAGTCAAAAACGGGGCGTGTGCGGTAGTTTTGGAGATCAGCGGCGGGAACGACAGCACGAAACGGTACCAGTCGTGGGCGGCGCGATCTTCAGGTTCCAGCTTGTTGCTTCCATTGTTGGCTGCCGCCATGCTTCAGTCTCCCGCCTCGGCCAACGTCGCACGCACCAGCGCCTCTTCTTGTGTACGCGTGCTGATCTCTCCATCCAGCCGCGCGTCGCGCAGCCGTTCGAGGATCTGCCGGTAGATGCGGCCCGGCTCGACACCCATGCGGCGCAGATCGTCGCCGTCGAGGGCCGACCGCACGTGCTGGAGCCGGCGCTGGTAGAGATCGAGTCGCTGGCGCACCAGCCAGTCGTCACACGCCACGCGCAGCACCAGGCGCGCCTCTGCGCTGGATTCATCCAGCGCCCGCACAATCCCGCTGGGCTGAATATCGTTGCTGTTAAGAACGTCGATCTGCGCCGCCAGCTTATGCACCTCGACGATAAGCTCGCGGTACTCCTTGCGGATGTGGAAACGCGTCGTGAATTCACCGGCGGCCGCGGCAGACAGCGGGTAGGTCAGCAGCGCCAGGTGCAGGCGCGGCGCGGCCGTCGGCGCCAGTGTCATGGCCGCCGGCGACTGGTTGTGCAGATGGCTCACCTGACCCACCGCCGCGCGCAACTCGGCTGCTTTCGCTCTGAACCAGGCATCACAGCGGAGCTGGGGGTGCAGCCTGGCCAGGACGTTCATCTCGCCGAGGCGACACAAAGCGCGTTCCGGCTCGGCTTCAGCCAGGATCAGTTCCAGTTCGTGGCGCACCCGCTCGGCGCTGACGCGGTCCAGCAGGTCCAGCGCGCCGGCGATCAGCTCCTCGGTGCGCGGCTCGATGCGGAAAGCGAAACGCTGCTCGAAGCGCGGCTGCGCGCAGGATGCGCGTCGGATCCTCGACGAAGCTGAGGCTGTGTAACACGCGGATCATCCCATCCACAAGATCTTTGCGGCCGCCATAGAAATCCAGCAGTTCGCCCCAGTGTGCGGGCGTCAAACGCACGGCCAGCGTGTTGATCGTGAAGTCGCGGCGATGCAGGTCCTGTTTGATGCTGCTGCGTTCAACGGTCGGCAGCGCGGTCGGATGGGCGTAGAACTCGGTGCGTGCGGTGACGAAGTCCAGCGACTCAGGCAAGTCGCTGCCGGCGTAAGTCGTACCGTCGTCGTTCGTCAGCGTAAGCGTCTCCGGCAGGATCCATTTGGCGGTGCCGAAGCGACGATGGCTGCGCACGCGGCCGCCGAACCGTTGGGTCAGCGCCTGGGCCAGGCGGATCGCATCACCCTCCACCACCAGATCGACGTCGAAGTTGGGTTGACCTAACAGAAGATCGCGCACGAACCCGCCCACCGCATACAAAGGAAAGCTTAATGCGCTGGCCACCGCGCCGACTTCCTTGATCAAGGTAAGGAGCAACGGCGGGAGCGTTTCAGCCATCAAATTCTCCAGGCTCTCAACGCGTTGGGGTGCGGCGGCCCACTGCTTGATCAGGTCGGTGCGAGTGACGATACCCAGCAAGCCGCCGGTCAGCGGATCGAGCACGGGTACCTGACCCCAGTCATATTCGGTCATTACCTTACGCAGCGACGCCACCGAATCTTCCGGCGTCACGAACACCTCGCCGGTGCGCATGTAGCGGCTGACAGGATGATCGGCCAGGTTGTGGTGCAGCGCGCGATCAATCTCGCGGCGCGTGAGCATACCGAGCACCCGGCCGCCGTCCACCACCGGAAAACCTTCGAAGCCGTAGCGGCGCATCCGCTCGGCCGCGCTGGCGATGGTATCGGCTGGCCCCAGAGTCTGCGGCACGCCGTAGGACATAATTTGGCCGACAGTGACAGTGGGGTGAATGTGGTTTTGCAGCAGATAGACCAGCGTCTCGAACACCGCCGGCAACGATCCCTCGCGGATCAGCGCGGCCGCGGCGCGGCTGTGGCCGCCGCCACCCAAACCCTGGGCGATCTTGCCCACATCGATCGCGTCGTCGGTGCTGCGCGCCACCATCTGGATATAATCGTCCATCTGTACCAGCATGAAGAGGCCGTCCGGCTCATACAGATCGTGCAGCTTGTGCGCCAGGGTTGAGATTTCCTCCACCGTCTCGGTCAGCGTGGCCGAGGTGATGATAACCGCATGACCGTGAAACTGGTAGGGCTGGCAGTTATCAGCCAACTGCTGATAGAGCGCCCGCTGCTCGTCGGTGAGCGGATGATGCAGGAATTTGTTGACCACCAGCATGTTGGCGTTGTGCTCCAGCAGCCAGGCGGCCGCACGCAGATCGCGCGGGGTGGTCGTGCCGTAGCTGAGCGCGCCCGTGTCCTCGTAGATGCCCAACATGAACAGCGTGGCTTCGATGGGGCTGACGGTCACGCCCTCGTCGGCGAGACGCTCCACCAGCAAGGTAGTGGTCGCGCCGACCTCGTCGCCCCAGAAGGTCCAGCCGGCCGCCAAATCGCGCATGGGCGGGTGGTGGTCGATCACCAGACCGGTGGTGGCCTGGTTCATGCCGCGCACCGGCTGCGCGGTCTGCGTGTCCACCGCGATCACATGATCCACGCGCCGCTTCGGCAGATCTTCCAGACGCACGAACGGCAGCAGATCATGATAGTCCGCCAGGAAGGCTTCCAGGTTGCGGTTAATCTGGCGCGGCAGCACAGGCACAGATTGCGGATAAAGCCTGGACGCGGCCAACATGCTGGCCAGAGCATCAAAATCCGTGTGCTCGTGGGTCAGGATGAGAATATGGGTAGGTGCAACGGTCGGCATAGGCTTTGAACGGACGATGGATGATGGATGATGGACGATGGACGATGGTCGATGGTCGATGGTCAATCGTCATCCCCCTGATACACAAACGCCCGGCTGCGCGCCGGGCGTCGAACTGGAGATGGGGTCAGGGTCGGATCACCGCCGGCGCTGGGCGCACTGGCTGCAGACGGTGGTATGGCCCAGGATAGCCAGCCGTTCGGGTTCGATGGGCTGACCGCACGTCTCACACAGTCCGTAGAGACCCATCTCAAGCTGCTGCAAAGCCTCATCAATTTCGGCCAAATGTTGCTCGGCGCGCTCACGCATGACGAGGTTAAGCTCCCACTGATAGATCATGGGATCACCCTCGCCCAGCGCATAGTCGCCCTTCGTTTCGAGGCGACCAGACAGCGTTTCTAACTCCTGCATCACCTCAGCGCGCTCTGCCAGCAGATGATCTCGCGCTTCAGTGATCTGCTCTTTTTTTGTCGCCATGGCCGTTCACGAATCCCGTGTTGTCGTATCGTCCGGAAGTGAGATGATCGGGCATGGCCAGGGTTCGACCCCGGCCATGCCGATGAAAAGCTTGCGTTGCAACCTCGTCCGAGACCTACTGCGCGATCTCGTCTACCTTGGTCTCGACCGCCTCAACGGCGTCAACCGCCTCAGGTGTCACGATCTCGTCCACCGTGGTCGTGACAACCTCGTTCAGCTCATCCGTCACGGTTTCATCCACCGTAGTGGTGATAACCTCGACCGAGTCGTCCGTCACGATTTCGTCCACCTTGGTCTCGATGATCTCAACCGCATCAGCAGTCACGATCTCGTCCACCTTGGTCTCGATGATCTCAACCGCATCAGCAGTCACGATCTCGTCCACCTTGGTCTCGATGATCTCAACCGCATCAGCAGTCACGATCTCGTCCACCTTGGTCTCGATGATCTCAACCGCATCAGCAGTCACGACCTCGTCCACCTTGGTCTCGATGATCTCAACCGCATCAGCGTCACGACCTCGTCCACCTTGGTCTCGATGATCTCAACCGCATCAGCGGTCACGATTTCGTCTACCTTGGTCTCGATGACCTCAACCGCATCAGCAGTCACGATCTCGTCCACCGTGGTCGTGACGACCTCGACCGAGTCGTCCGTCACGATCTCATCCACCGTAGTGGTGATAACCTCGACCGAGTCGTCCGTCACGATCTCGTCCACCTTGGTCTCGATGATCTCGACCGACTCGTCCGTCACGATCTCAGTTACGGTGACGCTTTCAGTAACCACGGCCTCTACCTGGGCTTCCTCTTCAGCAGCCTTAGCGGCCTGCTTCTCGCGGTAGGAGGCCGCCCAATCGGCCCACTCGGTCTCGGAAACAGCACGCAGGCTCAGGCCGATACGGCGGCGGTCCGGCTCGATGCGCAAGACGCGCAACAGGAGCAGATCGCCCGGGTTCACCAGACTTTGCGGATGATCGGGCCGGATGTCGGCCATCTCGGAGACGTGAAGCAGCCCCTCGACCCCGCTGCGCAGCCGCACAAACGCGCCGAAGTCGGTGACGCGGGTCACGACAGCCTCGATCAGGTCATTAACGTTGTAGAGTTCCTCGATATTGCTCCACGGATCGGGCTGGACGCGCTTCAGGCTGAGACCCACGCGCTCCCGCGGCTTGTCGATCCGCAGCACTTTGACGTCAACCTGCTGACCGACCTTCAGCACTTCGCTCGGGTGGCCCACCGGGAACCAGGCCAGCTCGGAGATGTGGATCAGGCCATCAGCCCCGCCCAGGTCGATGAAGGCGCCGAAATCGGCCAGGCTGCGCACAATGCCCGACCGCACCTCGCCGATTTGGATGTCGTCCAGGAGTTGCTTGCGATGTTCGCGCTGCCAGCGGCGGCGTGCGGCGCGTTCGGACATGATCAGCCGGCGGCGCTTGCGATCCACCTCGACGATCTTGACCGGGATGGTCTGGCCGACGTAGCCCGCCAGCCGCGCCTTGCGCTCGTCGGGTGAGAGATCACGCGGAAGGCTGGAGAGATGGGACGCCGGCACAAAGCCGCGCAAATCGCCGAAGATGACCTCGAGCCCACCAGCGTTGAAGCTGCTGACCTCGGCCTCGATCATCTCGTTGTTATCCATCGCCTGCTGGGCGACCAGCCAATCCTTCTCCTGGAACGCGCGCGAAAACGAGACCAACAGGTTCCCTTCCCGGTCAGAAGGCTGCAGGATGTAGACCGGCCAGGTTGTGCCTTCCTGGATTTCCGCCAGTATCTCCTTGTCGAGCCGGCTCAGGTCGTTGGCTGGTACGACCGCTTCTCGTTTCAGGCCCAGGTCGATGATCACTTCCTGGGGGCTAACGGAGATCACGGTGCCCTCGCGGATGTCGCCGCGTTGGGGCATATCGTACCCGCCCTGATCGAGCAGGGCTTGCATCGGGTGCACCTCGGCGGGTGGCTTGGTAGGCGGTAAGCTGGTAGTCATAAGAAAGGAACCTCCGACAGTTGGGATGAGTACGTCCTTGGGCACAGAGCTCAAGGCGAAAAAAGAGCCCGGCTAGCTCACACTTTGTTACTGGCGTGGCAACCGGGTCGCAGACCGCATTCGACGACATCAATGCGCCGATCCCACGTCAACCTACAACTGGGATGGACACACAGTCTTGACCAAACCGGAACAACCTCATGTCGGTTGTCTGGCTTATACCGGCTTTCTGTATCTCGCGCTGCTGCGACGGGTCTTGTACCAGACCCGTACCATATCTTGTGCCATTTTGACGCCAGGAATATTATAACCCAAAGGCACGGCACTTGTCAACGCGCCGCGCCTAGCAAAAAAGAAACCCCTGTATTCCAAATTCATCCGAGATGCAGGGCAGGTTTCTTCGTGCCAATGGGGGAATTTATGCTGCCGCACGCTTGTCATTCCAGGCAGAGCCGGGTTAGCCCGGAAAAAACCTGCGTCCCTACAACCTAACCCGGACGAGCCGGAACCAAGCCTTCACCACAAAGGCTCAAAGGCACGAAGGCCACGAAGGCCGAATTCTTAGTGATCCTGGTGTCTTGGTGTCTTGGTGGTAAGATTTTTGTTTTTTATGCCGGAATCCGATTGGTAAGGGCCTAACGTCCCAGCTTCGCTTTAAATGCTGCGGTCAGCGCCGGCGTCACGTCGAACAGGTCTCCTACGATGCCGTACCGCGCCACGGTGAAGATCGGCGCGTCCTTGTCCTTGTTGATGGCGACGATCACCTTGGCGTTGCTCATGCCCGCCAGGTGCTGGATCGCGCCCGAGATGCCGCAGGCGATGTAGAGATCGGGCCGCACCGATTTGCCTGTCTGGCCCACTTGGTGCGGATAAGGGATCCAGCCGGCGTCCACCGCCGCGCGCGAGGCGCCTACCGCGCCGCCCAGCACCTTGGCCAGGTCGCGGAGTCGGCGCAAAGCCTTCCGGCCCCTTGACCCCGCGGCCGCCGGCGACGATGATCCCCGCGTTCTCGACCGCGACTTCGCCGGTCTCGGTGACCTCGAAGCTCAGCACCTCTTCAGCGCCGACCGGCACACTCACCGCCAAGGGCAGTGATCTCACCGATGCGCCCGGCGTCGGCCACGGGCAGCGGGAAGCTGCGGCCGCGCACGGTCGCCATTTGGACCGGGCCGCTGAAGACGACGGTGGCGATGATGTTGCCCGAGAAGACAGGGCGTTCGGCCAACAGGTTGCCGGCGGCGTCCAGGTCGAGCCCCTGACAATCGGCTGCCAACCCAATGTTCAGCTCACAGGCAACCAGCGCGGCCACATCGCGCGCGCCGGCCGTGGCGGGGGTCAGGATGATGTGCGGCTGCGCAACCTCAATCGCCGCCTTGAAGGCCGCGACCAACGCCTGCGTATTGAACTGCGCGAACGCTGGCCCGTCGGCAATCAGCGCCTTGTCGGCGCCGCAGGCGATGGCTTCAGACGCCAGGTCACCTATATTCTGACCCGCGACGAAAGCCGTCACCGGCACGCCCAACCTGCCGGCCAGTTCGCTCGCCTTGCCCAGGATCTCCCAAGAAACCGGCTTGGCCTTGCCGCCGAAGTGATCTACGTAAACCAGGATGCTGCTCATGGTGGGGTTCCTTTCATGGACGGACGATAGACAATGGTCAATGGTCGATGGTCAATCGCCTGTCAAATCACCTTCTCGGCGATTAGTTTATCGGCCAGAACGGCGGCCTGCTCGGCGACGGACGCGCCCGTGATGAATTCACACTTGCCTGTCCGCGCCGGTGGCTTGCGGAGGTTGGTCCAATTGAGCAGTGCGGCGTCCTCCCCAAACTGGCTGGCATCCAGCCCTGGAATTTCATCTGCGCCGGTGGCGGGATACTGCATGCGCGACGCCTTGCGGATCCCCATGAAGTTGGGGTAGCGCGGCTCGTTGATCTCCTTGCTGACCGAAATGACGGCCGGCAGCTTGACCTTCACCGTCTGCATCCCCTCGTCCAGCGCGCGCAGCAAGGTCGCGCTATCGTCGGTCACATCCACGACCTTCGCGACACCGGCGACGAACGGCACGCCGAGCTTGGCGGCCACGCCCGGCCCGACCAGGCCGCTGTTGCCATCCACTGACTGCTTGCCGGTGAGCACCAGCCCGTAGTCGCCGATCTTGCGGATCGCCTGGGCGAGGATATGCGCCGTCCCCCAGGCGTCGCTGCCCTCGAAGGCGGGATCGGAGAGGAGCACGGCTTCTTCAACGCCCATCGCGACGGCCCGCTTGAGCGCCTCGGCCGCGTCCTCGCCGCCCAGGGTCATCGCGACCGCCTCGCCGTCGAAGCGCTCGACCAGTTGCAGCGCCTCTTCCACCGCGAATTCATCCCAGGGATTCAGCACCATGGTGACGCCCAAATCGGCGGCGCTGACGTCCTGGGGCTGCACATCGACCAGTTGCTCGGTATCGGGTGACAACTTGACGCAGATGATGAACTTCATGCGCGACCTCCTCGTACAATGATGAAGGTGTAAACTCGCAATACCGCAAAAGTCACTACCCAACGCCTGTCATTCTGAGCGAGTCCGCCCCTGAACTCCCGTAATGGCGAAAATTCAGCGAAGAATCTCATGCCGCAACGAGACCCTTCGCTAGAATCTCACCATGACGAACCTCACGGGGTTGACCCGCTCAGGGTGACAATCGCGAGTTTTGCAGTATTGCGTAAACTCATTTGCAGAAAGCCTCACGACGTCTCCTGCCAGGGTGAAGCTTTGACGCGTAGCGTCATGAGTATAGCACAAGACAAACGACACATACAAAGTAACGGGGACTTACCTGCCCACCACCCCGACCTGCTGAGGCTCACCCAGGAGCTGCGTTGCAGCGTCGTACAGGCCAACGACAAGCGCATACGGCCCCGGCCCGAGGTCTGCCGGCAGCGTCAGCACGTGGTTATCGAACACCGTCTCGCCTGGCTTCCACAGGGATGTGGGGTAATAAACGCCGCCCGGCCGGTGGTCGCTTTGCGCGATCTTGTCCCCGTTGGCGTTGATCAGGTGGACGAAGGTCGTGTAATCCGCGTCGAGGCGCGTGATGGGCTGCCAGTGCAGCGTGATCTCCGCGGCGCCGCCCGGTTGAAGCGTATCCGGCGCCACAGCGTAGCCCGCCAGCCGGATCGCGTCGCCGAACGTTTGACCGGCCGGCTGGGTGGGCAGATCAGCCGCAGCCGGGCCATCCACGCGCACCAGCGCGCCCTCCGGCGTGAGATCGAACTTGACCTCCAACCCGGCCATCGGCTTGATCAAATACACCGGCCGGCCGCTAGCGCAGCGCCTGATCCGTCACCGCGCCCACGTCAGCCCACTCCGGGCCGGGCTGGATCAACGGGAAGAGACCTGTCAGGTCAGGCCGGCGGCCCTCGACGTATTTGAGATACCACTGCGGCATCATCTCATCGCGGTCGTTGGTGATCAGGATGGCGTCCTGCGGGATGGGCTGAGCGAGGAGCGCGTCCCACGCCTGGGCCGTGACATCCCGGCTGCGGTCGTGCGGGGCGAAGTTGGTAATCAACAGGTAGACCGGCAAGGCGAGCGAGATGACGCAGAGAGCCAGCGCAAGCAGGCGACGCGGGGACGCGGGGACGCGGGGAGCGTCGGGGATGTCGCCGCTTCTCCATGTCGCCGTGTCTCCGTGTCGTTATGTCGTCCCATCACCGCGTCGCAAACCACACCCAGGCCCAACGCAATCCACAGCACCCAGATCAGGTACGCCGGGATGTAGTAACCGTAGATGTCACCGATCCCATAGACCAGGTTGAAACCGACGATCGCCAGGAAGCTCAGACCGGTGAGGGCCAGCAGCGGCCGCGCACGCAGCGCCAGACCGATCAGCCCCAACAGCCCCAACGCCAGGCCGACGACGGTCAGCTCGTGGGCGAACAGCGCCGGCAGCCCCTTCAGCCGCGCCGCCGCGCTCCGCCCGCGCCAAGCGCCGATCCGAAACCCTGGCCGCTGATATGTTCGATGAACCCGGCCAGGGTCGGATTGTAGAGCTGGAGCACCTGGTCGGGGCCGACACGAATCTCGAAGTAGGGCGCGTGCGGCGCGGCCAGTGGGATGATCAGATAGAGGAGCAACGGCGCGAGGACGAGGAGCGCGAGGGTAACAAGGTGACGGGGTGAAAAGGTGTCACGGTGCGCTCCTGCTTGCTGCCGGTTGACTAACCACACAAAGAGGACGATCGCCGGCAGGTACAGGAGCGTGGTACGGTGATGCGCCAGGCTCAGGCCGTAGAGCAACGCCGTCCCATACAGCGCCCGGCGGCTGCCCGTCTGCCCCCAGGTGACCAGCCCCAGCAAGATCGCCGCGATGAGCGCCGCGTTGAGGGTATAGACCTCGGCGAGCGTGGCCTGCGACCAGAACGTGGGGGTCACGGCGAAGGTCAAGGCGGCGAAGAGGGCCAGCAGCCGCGGCCAGGGGTTCGCCGTCACCTGCCGCAGCATCCGCAAAGCGAGCAGATAGACCAGCCCCGTCGCGACGCCTCCGCACAGCGCCGAGAATGCGTTCATCCGCCAGGCGGGATCGTGCAACGGCAACAAGTGCGTCCACAGCCACCCCAGCAGCAGGTAAAGCGGATAGCCGGTCGGATGGGCAAAGCCGCCGAGCCAGGCCGCGAACTGGAACTCGCCGCTGTCGCCCCCCAACACGCCAGGCGCGAGGGTGCGGAGGTAGAGAACCAGGGCAAATGCCGCGACGATCAGAGCGATGAGCGCGTCAACAAACGTGATGCGTGCTACGTGATCCGTGATCTTCTCATTTGCCGCTTGCCGCTTCACGCTTCACGCTCCACGCTTCACGGTCCGATCTCCGCCCAATCCAACGCGGCGGCCAGGGTGCGGAAATCGCCGGCCACGCGCACGAACGCATCATCGGGCTGGATCTCCTCGGCGGCGGTGCCCGGCGCGGCGCCCTGCACGCCGATCGAGCGCATGGGCCATGCCTTGCAGGTCCGCGGGGGTCTGCACGCGGGAGCCGAGGTTCCGTAACGCCTCGACGGCGGCCGGTGTCAGATTGGCGCCCGCGTCCCCCTTGGTCGCGACCGCGACGATGCGACCCTTCGGGATCCCGATCAGGTAAGCGGCCAGGGCATCCGCCTCGTAGGGGTTGGCCGCGGTGTCGAAGCCGACCGCGTCGAGAACCTTGCCCGTGTGCGGGTCGATCACGGTCACGTTGTAGCCGCGGCGGCCGCTGGAGGCCTTCACCTCGGCTCCGTCGGCCCCGAAGAGGCTGATAAACGCCTCATCGAAACTATGGACGTCGATGTTGACCGGGCTGACGACGCCCGTGCCGCCGATCACGGCGCGGCTGGCCGGATCAGGGAAGACCTGGCGGGGACTCTCGGCCCAGGCGAAGTCCAGCGTGACGCGGTTGGGACCGCGGCGCGTGGCGGAGGCCGGGACGCGTCCCTCCACGACCTGCCAGCCGGGAGCCAAAGCCTGATCCTTCAGCACCGGCGCGCCGTTGACGCTGATTGAAACCTTCTGTGGCGGCGCCCCGTCGTAGGTGAGCGGCGCCAACGCGAGGCGCAGGGTCACATCCTGCGGCCCGTCCAGCGGCAGATACAAATCGGCCGCCTTGTCGGTCGCCCAGATGCCGGTGGCGTCGTAAGGCTGCTCGGTGGTGCCGTAGTCCCAACCGCCGCCGACATACGGCTCTGCGCCGCTCACACCCAAATCGAGGCGGAAGGGGAGGGGCACGGCCGGCTGGATCACCCGGTAGACCCGGTAGCCATCTTGTTCCCAGACCGGCGACTTTTCCAGCGGCAACACGTCCAGGGCGTAGGTTTCCGTGCGCTGCCAGGTGTCCTGGTAGGGATAGCGGCCGGGGATGGGCGGCGTGGTGACGAAGTAGCGCACATCGTAAAGCGCCATCAAGTCGCCGGCTTGCTTGCGCGCGGCAGCGTCGGTTTCGGGCGACACGTCGCGGTACATCTCCAGGTCGGTCAAGGCCTTGAACAACGGGATGCGGGCAAAGTAATCCATCTTATAGGCCGGCGCGCGGCTGATGTTGCCGCCGATGATCGGCTTACCGTGCGCCGTTTGGAAGTATTGCAGGTTGGTCTGCTCGCTCCCCAGCACGCCGAAGCTGTTGCGCCAGCCCAGCGGCAACTGCATGATCGCAAAGTCGCCTGGCTCGGCCGCGATCTGCTGATAAACCGCGGGGATCGTGGCGTCGGTCGTCGGCAGCGGGACGGCGAGGTGTTCCGCCAAGATGAAGATGGCGAGGAGACAGGTAGACAAGTAGACAAGGGAAGACGTGATGCGTGATGCGTGATGCGTATTATGTATTGCGTATTCCGTATTGCGTGTTGCATCGCTCGCTGACGCCGCACCTGCCGGTGAGTGCAGGCGTTCGCTATTTGCCATTTGCCATTTGCCATTTGCGACTCGCCCCAACAACCACGCCGCGCCGTAGCCCGCCAGAACCGCCAGCGTCAGGATCAGGACCGCGGAGTTGCGGTTCGGCGCGCGGTTGGCGTTGATGAACGGAATGAAATGCAGCAGGGTGAACGGCAGCGGGAACGTAACGCCCTCGGGCAGCATGTTGTCCAGGCTGAACCGGTAGCGCCCACTGATCTGCAGGAGTGGCCCCAGCGCCAACACACCGAACACCAGTGCGCTCCAGATCCACGGTCGCAGACGCTTCCGACCGGTCCACGCGCCCAAAACTCGCCAGCGCCAGCGTGGCGTAGCCAAGAAAGACCGTGTTGATGTCGCCGAAACGCCCCTTACCTTCTTCCACGGCTCGCAGCGCAGCAGCCCAGCTATCCGCTTGCGCGGCCCCAGCGTCCCGGAACAGGCGGGCCGGCCTGGCGATGGGGTTAAGCTCGGTCGGCGTGACCAGCCCGGCCAGGTCGGCGCTGAGCTTGACGCTCTCGCCCCACCCAGTCAGCGCGTAGTCGCCGGTCGAAAACTCGCGCGCGATGGGCACGAGCACCGGCGCCCAGATCAGCGCGGCGACCACCATGATCAGCGCCAGCCGGCCCAACGCGCGCCAGCGCAGCCGCCACGGCCGCCAAACCGCCAGCACGACGATCGCGGTGAAAAGCGCCAGGAACGACGCGAAGATCATCTCCGCCAGCGCGGCCAGCGCGAAGAATAAGCCCGCCAGCACTGCGTTTTTCAGCTTCGGCTCGCGCAGTGTTTTCAGCAGGTAGAGCGCGTAAAACGGCAGCCACTGCGTGGTCACCATGTCGTAGTGGCCCAACGCGGCGTAGATGGCCCGGTTCGACGCGAAGGCGTAGATGAGGCCGGCGAGGAAGGCGGCGAGGTGAATAACGTGGATACGTGATGCGTGAAGCGTGAAGCGTCGTCTATCCGATTCACCTACCACTGACCCCGCCGCACGCAATACGCAGCACGCAATCTAAACGGAGCAAGTACGTGCCGAACCCGCTCAGCGTCGTGGCGAAGAGCAGGCTGAGGTTGCTGGCCGTGGGCAGGTTGAACGCTAGTTGCAGCGGCAGGGCGATGAGTGCGTTGAAGAAGTTATAAGTGTAGAGGATCAGATCGATGCCCAGCGGGTACCAGATCAGCGCCGAGTGCAGCGGGCTGGTGCGCAAGTCGAGCAAGGCATGTTTGAAGTACCAGATGTTCCAGACGAAGGTGGACTCATCGAACGCCCAGGTGGCTGTGCCGGGCACGCGGCTGCCGAGGACGGTGATTACCGGCCAACTCAGGAGCAGGGCCAGGAAGGCGTAGAGACCCAAGGCTGCCCAATGGGGGCGCAGGCGACGCGGGCGGTCAGAATCGTTGGTCATGGTCGGATCGTACCATAATCAGGTGAATCGGCTAAATCTGCGTCCCCTTCCCGGATCAGGGAGTTGGCTGCGGGATCGTCACGGCGTGCCACCCGTCCGGGGCGTTGGCCCGGATCGCGGGCTGACCGTCGTCCGCTCGAATCAGGCGCAAACGCAGGTCGCGGGGCGGATCACCCGGCATCTCCACCCGATGCCAGGACAGAAAACTGCCGCCTGGCACCCATTCCGGCGGACGGAAGGCATCGAACGGGACGGTCGTGACCTGGTCACCGGCCGCGATCTCAAGGCGATAACCGCGCCAACCGGCCGGATCGGGAGCCGATGTCTGCCACTGCAGCCACAACTCAGACGCCCCATCGGGTGCGGAGTTCCACGCTGCCCCGGTCAAGGCCAGTTGATCGGTGAATGCCTCCGGCGCGGACAGTCCCGGAGGGGAGGGTGTGCCGACCGTGTCCGGCAGAGATTCGAGCACGATCAGCGCGGGCGAGTCGTCGGGGGCGAGGACGCGGTCGCGCTCGCCGGCGCGGGCTGCGAGCAGTTCAGTCCGCGCGGGCGTCCAAAGGCGTACTGTAACCGATCAAATAAGTTGCCGGCTGTCCGGGCGTCGGCAACGGCAGGGCGCCCCACGCGTCGAACCAGCTCAAATCCGGGTTCTGATGCTGGAAGTAGGTCTGCACCGTCGCCTGCTCCCCCAGCAACATGAAGGTCGGATGCCGGTAGATGTCGGAGGAGAGGTAAACATGTCCGGTCGGCTGATGGGTATCCAGCCAGCGCCATGCCGCGGTCATGTCCCCCTCGAACGCGTCGAACGTGGCCATCGACCGACCCCAGACGCGGAAGTAGTCGCGGTAGGTGGCGCCGGCATGGATGATCAGGGCGAGGGCGCAGAGGATGAGTGCGATAGTACGATAGTTAGATAGTGCGGTAGTGCGGTGACACGAGAGCGCGTTGCTCAGCCAGCGCGCTAAAAGCGACGCAACCGTCACCAGGCCGATTGCGGGATAGAAGTAGATCGCTGGGATCACGCCCAGGACGCGGGGCAGGGTCGGGAAGCGGTCGGTGGCCAGAAACGAGGGTAGCAGCAGCGCCGGGAACCAGGTTAACAGGAAGAGCGCCGGCGGCCGCTTCCAGCGCCACAGCAGGACGCCGAGACCGGTCAGCGCCAGAACGGCCGTCAGGGGATCGAAGACCGCCCGGCCCGGCAGATTATAGAACTGGGCGGGATCGCCGCGACCGGGGATGAAGAACTGAAGTATGTTGGCCAGCGCGGCCTTTCCCATGAGCGCCAATGGACTGGCGGCGTTCGTCGCGACCACCTCGCTGGCCCGCTGCGAAAAACTGCCGGGGTGCTGGATGAAATAGATGCCGAGCGGGAGGAAGATCAGCGCTGCGACAGCGAACAACAGGACGATCCCCCGGAAATGCCGCACCAGGATCGCCTCGTCGCGGCGGCGCGTCGCGTACGCAATGATCGCCTGCAAGACCAGGAACCCGCCGAGGAAGAAGGGAAAGAAGCGACTGGCGGTGTAGAAATGGGTGGAAAGGCCGAGAAAGAAGCCGCTGAGCGCGAACCAAACGAAGGACGTGGCGCGTGGAGGGTGGAGCGTGGAGCGTGATTCACCCAAGCTCTGGTTCACCGCACGCCAGAACGCGGCGAACGTCAGCGCGCCGAACAGCGGCGTGAAGACCCCGCGGATGCCGAAGCGGCTGAAGTGGATGTGCCAGTAGGAGGTGGCGAGGTAGAGGGCGCCGATCAACGGGACGATAGACCATGGACGATAGACCATGACCTCGTCCCCCGATCGTCCATCGTCGATCGTCCATCGTCCAATAACCAGCTCGCGTCCCAACCAATACGTCGCCACCGCGGTCAGGATGCCGGCGATGGCCGAGGGCAGGCGCAACGCGAGCGGCGTCACGCCCAAGCAGCCGGAACATAGCGGCCACGAGCCACATGTGCAGACCCTCGCGGCCGTAATTGGCGGGGAAGAAGACCGCGCCCCGGCCGGCCAGCACGTCGAGCGCGTCCAACCCGTCGGTGGCCTCGTCGCCGAACAGCCCGGGCGGGATGCGGTCGATCAGCCACAAGCGAAAGAAAGCGGCGACCAAGACGATCAGCGCGATATGCAGCCAGGGGTTGCGGAGCCAGGCGAGACGCGACGACGCGGCGACGGGGAGACGCGGAGAGATTTCGGCGTCTACCTGTCCTTCGCGAAGCATCTCCGTGTCTCCGTGTCTCCGTGTCACCATGTCACCGTGTCACCATGTCACCATGTCACCGTGTCCCCGCGTCTCCGTGTCATCCGTGCGAAATCCGTGTCGTGCTCACCCGCCCCAGCACCCACCGGTGGTGCGCCCAGAATCTGCTTGAGGCGCCAGGAGAGCCGCCAGTGCTCCAGCCAGGCGTGTTTCATCACCCGGTCGTAGAGATCAGGCTGGCGTCCCAGGTAATAATCCATGGTGGACCACTGCCACCCTTCGCCCTGGAAGCGGCCCTGGAGCTTCTGCGACCGGATGCCCAGCCGGCCAAGCAGCTCGCTGGCGGGCATCACGGTGTCGGGCCAGGGCGGCACGTCGAGCACGCCTTGATCGAGGATCTCGACGCCCAGCCCTTCGAGTTGACGGCGGATCATGCCGATGTCGGTCCACTTCTCGTCGATCTCCTTGACAAACTCCGGCTCGACGACGTGCTTGCGGAACTGGTAGCCGACCTGGACGGGGTTGGGCACCGCGACGAACACCAGCTTGTTCGAGCAGCGCACCATCTCCCGCAGCAGCGCGGCCGGGTCGGCCAGGTGCCACGAGCGCGGCCCAGTTCCAGACGAACTCGAAGCTATTGTCCGGGAACGGCAGCGTTGCCCAATCCTCAGCCAGGATGAGCTGCGCGGGCAGCCCCAGCTCGCCCCAAATGCGCTCAACCCCGGCCAGGCGCTCGGCGTTATCGTCGACTAGCGTGATCGCCGTCTTGATGCGCGCCAGCGCCACGCTGTTGATCCCGCTCACCCCTGCCATGCCGTACAGCGGCGCTTCCAGGGCGGAGGCGAACCCGTACTGGCCCTTGAGGTAGAGCAGGAAGTCGTTGAGCACGAACCGCTCGTAGACGAGGCCGAGACCTTCGTTGTAGTCGGTGAGGTAGTGTTTCCAGGTAGGTTCGTTTGGCATTGTCCTGCTTTTCGCTTGATTTGTATTGACGTCCGATGAAATCTGTGGTAATGTATTACTCAGAGCGGTGCGTAACTCCTGGTGACTCTGACCGTTCGTAGAACGGGATAGGCCACACTGCAACGTGTGAGCGGGGAAGGGCGGCTGACTGGTCTGCATAAGGCCGGGATGCGCGCCCGGCAGAGTGAAATCGGAGCCCAGGGTGCGCCGCTTAGTCATTTAACAGCGATGACTTCCTCGGCTAGCACATGTTCCGCGATCAACGCACAATAACGATCGTCTCCCCGCTGGTATTTTTGCCCCATCGCCCACGCAACAAAATCGGCCACCTGCAAGCCTTTCACCGCCTGTGAGTCTTCCTGACGAATCGTCACTGACTGTTCCGCCACACCGGCGATCTCATCGCGGACACTCCGCTCTAGCTTGCGACGCAGATGCTCCTGAGTATACCGCTTGTCCAGGATCACTTCCAAGCACGGCCACCGAGCCACGCACAGACGGATAGTCCTGGCCACAGCCTGGCGATACAATTCTTCCGGTTCCCTCGGCGGTTTGCGCATTCCTTGCTTATCCAGCACTACGGCGATAATCGCCACATCCTGGGTGACAACGGCCTGCAACACGCGGCGAATCACCTTGTCGTCGCTACGGCTGGCCTTCAGTTCGCCCAAAGCCCACCCCGCGCCAAGGCTTCGATAGGCTCGCTTGATGATCAAGTCGAGGTTGCGCGGTGTTGCTGTGATCACTGCTGCAATCACAAGCACCGGTTCATCGGGGGAGACGCTGACACCGCCGAATTCGTCTATGAAGGCGTAATGCATGCGTAATCCATGGAGATCACAAAACAGCGCTCCGTTTGCGGTCACCTTGCAAAGCGAGACTGCTACCCTTCGAACACAGCGCGGCGGTGGATAGAACAACGAATCGACCGGATTGACCGAATCCGATTCGGTTCATCCCGTGGATTCGTTGTTCTATCCCACGCCCGCTTTTCCCCGGCGGCCGCCCCCTTCGACTGCGCTCAGGGCAGGCTCTCCGGGGCGGATCCGTATTGGGTTCCGCCGTCAAACCAACCTGTGTCCAAGGGGCCAGAGATTCAGAGGACTCAGAGACCAGAGGCCCCAGAGATCAGAGATTCAAAAGCCGGGGGACACCACCCGAAAACCGCCGTCGTCGAGCCGGAGGATCGGAAAGTGCCTGCCACGGAAGGCGCAGCGCACGAACCGAGCGTCATTCCAGAACGACCCGCCGCGCAACACGCGCAACACAGTATCCGGCGCATTCCAGTTTTCCCGGCCATCCTTCGCATCATATGGATAGCCAAACTCAGGTTTACTGAAATCCTGGCCCCACAGGCTACCCGTCCACTCCCACACGTTCCCGGTCATATCCAACGCGCCGCACGGGCTAGCGCCGGCGGGATACTGCCCAACCGGCGTCGTGTCACCGACGTTACAACCAAAATTGCACAGTTCCTTCGTCGGCGGGTCATTGCCCCATGGATAGATCCGGCCATCGTCTCCCGCGTGCGGCTTTCTCCCACTCGGCTTCGGTGGGGAGCCGAAAGTCCTTGCCCGACGCCTGGCTTAACCACTGGCCGAACGCAACGGCATCCTTCCAGGAGACATTGACAACCGGGTGATTTTCTTTGCCCGTCGGAATCTGCCCACTATTCCAATGCCCAGGAGCAGCCCGGCCTGTCACCTTCACGAAGGCCGCGTACTGCTCGTTGGTCACCGGATACTTGCCGATGTAGAACTCCGGCAGGGTGAGCCGATGCGGGGGTTGTTCGTCGCTAGATGCGTCCTTATCCACTTTCGTGTCACTGCCCATCACGAATTCGCCGCCCGGGACGCGGACAAGCTCCAGGTGGATCGGGGATTCAATGGTTAGGAGATTCGGCACGACGGGTTCCGGTGGGCTGCCAACGCTCTCCAACTCCGTCACGAGTACTGCCAGGCCAATCGCGTAATTATCCTTGAAAGGTATCCGCTGATGCACCCGCCATAGCGGCGGCACTCGGCAATCAACCACCCCCAGGGGAATGAACCGAAGTTCGCCTTCCTGATGCATTTCCTTCGCGACGTTGGTTTCATCCGTCACCCACTTGGATGCCACCGCAGCCGGGGTCAACGCGACCAGAAACACGCCGCACGCCTCCAGTCCCCGGTTGATCGCCTCCACCCACTTCTCCCCTGGCCGGATGCTGTCCGGCGCGATCCAGGGGCGCCAGCCGCGCGCGGCCAGGTCGGCCGCCAGCCGGTGGGCGAACTCAGCATCTTCATGCGCATGGCTGATGAACACCTGGCGGGGATCACGGCCTCGCGGGGCTGCGATGGGACCGGGTTCTGCCGTCACCGACCCAAACCGCTTCCGGTATTGGTCCGGCCGGTCCCGCTCCAGCGCGGCAAGCAGGTTGGGCGTCAACTCACGGCGCTGGCAATGATCGATCAGAAGCTGAATCTTCGCCGCCTTGGTCATACCCACGGCGAAGTTGTCGTACACGTCGCGGAGATAGTCGAAGCAGAGCGTGGTCAACTCTTCGTCGCTGTACGCGCTGGTGAGGTACTGGCGGATATCGGCGGTGTTGGTGGGCATTGGGTCCCTGGCTTCAGGTGGCGGCAATTTCACGCGTAACCGGATACGCGGCCAAGTTTACCACGACCTCACGCTCTCGGCAACGTTGCGGCGGGCGCCGGGAGAATATCACAGCGAATCCACGGGATTTACCGAATCCTCCACCGAAAGCGATCACTCCTCCGTAAGATTCGATGAATCCCGGCGATTCGTTGTAATATTCGCGGTCAGGGGGTATTACAACGAATCTTCCCCTTCACCAATCCAACTCCAAGAGGCGATCAGCGAATGAACGAATCACCGATCCAGCTTCCAGCTTCCAGCTTCCAGCAACCCGTTCTCCTCACCGGCATCAACGGCTTCATCGCCGGACACCTGGCGGAGCGGCTGCTGGCCGCGGGCGTCCGGTGCGCGGTACGGCGCGGCGGCCGGACGCGGCTGAGTGGTTGGCGGCCCAGGGCGCGCAGATCGTCCAGGCCGACCTGCTCGATCCCGCCGCGCTGACCCGCGCGGCCGACGACTGCCATGCGGTTGTCCATGCGGCCGCGTGGACCGGCGGACCGGAGCTGGCGCCGGAGGCGGGTTATCGCGCCAACGTCGAAGGCACGCGCAACGTGCTCGCCGCGGCGCAGGCGGCCGGTGTCGAACGTTTCGTTTATCTCAGCAGCGTGGCGGTTTACGGCGTCAACGACGCCCCGCTGGTGGACGAATCCATGCCGACGCCGCCGGTCGGCCAGGCGTATTCCGACAGCAAGATCGCGGCTGAGACGCTGGTGCGCGATGCAGGTTTACCTTATGTCATCATTCGCCCCGCGTCCACCTACGGCCCGCGCGGCGCTGCATGGACGGTTGGCCCCATCGAGAATATCAAGCAGGGCCGGCTGGTGCTGCTCGGCCGCGATGCGGGTCTGGTGACGACCGGCTACATCGACAACGTGGTGGATGGGCTGATGCTGACGCTGACGCATCCCGCGGCGCTCGGCGAGACGTTCAACCTGTGCGACGACCGGGCGGTGACGTTCCGCGAGTTCTACCTAGCCTACGCCCACATGCTGGGCAAAGAAAGCCTGCCGACCGTGCCGGGCTGGTTCGCCGGCTTGGCGCGCTCCGGGCC
This sequence comes from uncultured Chloroflexia bacterium, assembly GCA_963841825.1. Taxonomy (GTDB): domain Bacteria; phylum Chloroflexota; class Anaerolineae; order CG2-30-64-16; family CG2-30-64-16; genus CAWJEL01. The sequence continues at coordinate 127,804 of CAWJEL010000010.1, read as the reverse complement.
GGGGCGGCTGGCGCGCCGTCTGACTGGCCGGCCCGAAGTCGGGCCGTGGAGCCTCCACTTCCGCTGCAACCCGTCGCAGTTCAGCGTGACGAAGGCGCAAAGGCTGCTGGGTTATAACCCACAGGTGGATTTCGCCGAAGGGATGCGGCGCACCGAAGCCTGGCTGCGGGCAGCGGGTTACCTGGGGTGATTGGCGCTTTCCGGTTGGATTCTTGCACAAAACCCAGGCTTCCACCACAAAGACACTACGACACGAAGACACACAAAGAGATCAATGCCTTTGTGAACTTGGTGGTGAGCGGTTTGGTTTTGGCCCTTTGCGGATCACCCCTTTTGCCGTAGCGGCAGCTTTCCGTTATACTGACTTTATGCGTATTTACTTGGAGACGCTGGGCTGCCGGCTGAACTACGCCGAGATGGCCAGCCTGGGCCGCCAACTGGCAGGCGCCGGGCATGAGTTGACCGACGCCGCGACCGCGGCCGATCTGTGCGTGCTTAACTCGTGCACCGTCACCGGCGAGGCCGCGCGCCAGAGCCGCCAACTGGCCCGGCAGCTCGCCCGCGCCAACCCCGCCGCCCGGCTGATCGTCACCGGCTGCTACGCCACGCTGGAGGGTGAGGTGGTGGCGCAGTTGCCGAACGTCGAACTGGTCGTCGGCAATGAGCGCAAGGACGAGTTGTTGCGGTTGATCCAGGAGTCAGGAGTCAGGAGTCAGGAGTCGGCGAAACAACGAATCCCACAAGACGGCGAAGCGTCCAGCGAACGGCCGACCGACAACCCGCTTCACGCTTCACGCAGCACGCAGCACGCAGCACGCACCCGCGCCTTCGTCAAAACCCAGGACGGCTGCCGCAATCACTGCACCTTCTGTATCGTGACCGTGGCGCGCGGGGACGAGCGCAGCCGGACGATCGCCGAGATCGTGGCTGAGGTCAATGCGCTGCATAGCGAGGGCTACCAGGAAGCCGTGCTCACCGGCGTACACCTGGGCGGCTATGACGAGAACGATAGTGATCTGCGTTCATCTGGTTTATCTGCGCCATCTGCGTTCCCTTTCTCCAGCCGGGGATTGCGCGCGCTGGTCGAGGCGCTGCTGACGGAGACGAGCATCCCGCGGCTACGGCTGTCGTCACTGGAGCCGTTCGACCTGTCGGCCAGCTTTTTCGATCTGTGGGCGGACAGCCAGGGCCGGTTGATGCCGCACCTGCACCTGCCCGCCCAATCGGGCAGCGACGCAGTGTTGCGGCGGATGGCGCGGCGCAACCGGGTCGCGGAGTTCGAGGCGCTGGCTGAGGCGGCGCGAGCCGCCATCCCCGGCCTGACCATCACCACTGACCTGATCGCGGGCTTCCCGGGCGAGACCGAAGAAGATTTCAGCGAAACGTTGGACTTCGCTCGCCGGGCCGGCTTTGCCCACATTCACGCCTTCCCCTACTCAGCACGGCAGGGGACCGCAGCGGCGCGTTTCAGCGGCCAGGTGCCTGAGGTCGAGCGCAAGCGCCGGGTGCGCGCCTTGGTCGAGCTGGATGCCGAGCTGGGCGCAGCCGTGCGCGCTTCGTTCATCGGCGATGTGCGGCCGGTGCTCTGGGAAAACCGAGACACCACCGCGTCACTCAAGAATCTATCCGAAGACTTCTTTGCCAGTCGCACCCCTTCGGCAAGCTCAGGGCAAGCGCTTCGACAGGCTCAGGGTGCTCAGGCTATGGTCGGAGCAGGTTCTGAGCTATCGCTTGGCCCACATGCGCGACAGGTCTGGTCAGGCCTGACCGACAACTATCTGCGCGTGCTGGCCGTCGCACCCGCCGAGATAGATCTGCACAACCGCATCACCCCCATGCGCCTTGATCGACTTGACGACGACGCACTGTGGGGTACAATGACGACCGCCTAAACGGACGGGGCGCGCCACCTTGAAAGTCGCCTGCGCCAAGTTCCCTTGTTTCCTTGTCCTGCTGTTTCCTTGTTTCCTTGTCTACTTGTTTCCCGTCCTTGCCTACTTTCACCCGGAGATAACACCATGACCCTTGAAGAACGACTCGATGCCGACCTGAAAGACGCCATGAAAAGCAACGACACGACGCGCAAGCTCGCCATCCGCGCCGTGAAGACGGCCATCAGCGAGGCCAAGGTTTCCGGAACCGAGGCCAAAGCGGTGAACGACGCCGATGTGCTGGCGATCATCACCAAACAGGTCAAGCAACGCCGGGACAGCGTCACCGAATACAACAAAGGCAACCGCCCTGATCTGGCCGCTCAAGAAGAGGCGGAGATCAAGGTGCTGGAGGTCTACCTGCCCCAGCAGCTCGGCGAGGCTGAGATCCGCGCGCGCGCTCAGACCGTGATCGCCGAGCTGGGCGTGACCGACATGAAGGGCTTCGGCTCAGTCATGAAGCGGCTCAGCGCGGACCTACGCGGGATCGCCGACGGACAGATCATCAACCGCGTGGTGCGCGAGCTGCTGGGCGGCTAACAATGCGCCGGCCGGGCACCGCAGGGATTGAATCGCTCACAGGGGCGCATCCCAGGGCCACCTCATCGCCGTGACGGCACGAAAAATGACTATGCCTGCCAACCGAAGACCTTACCCCCAAAGCGTACCGCACCTCGGACGTCCACTGGAAGCACAGGACATCCCCTGGTCGATACGCGCGCGCGTGCTGGCGATATGGCTGGTCACTGGCCTGGTCGTCATTCTGATTTTGGTCGCCAACGTGCCGTTCACCGGCCAGGTGACCGTCGCAGAGGGGGAGGTGGCCCAGCGCGACATTGTCGCGCCCCGTCAGATCACGTTCGTCAGCGAAATTCTGACACAGCAGCGCCGTGACATGGCAGCAAATGCCGTGCCGGATGTGTACGATCCTCTCCAGCCGCGCATTGGCCGCCAGCAGCTCGCCCTCGCCGGGCAGATACTCGAGTCGATCGACGCGGTGCGCAACGATAGCAGCGCCGATGCGTCGGCCAAGGCCGCACAACTCACGGCCATCCCCGATTTGAATCTCCAGCCCGAGGTGATCGACCGCATCAGCCTGCTGCCGCAGCCAGCTTGGGAACGTGTAGCTGCCGAAGTACCCGTGGTGCTGGAGCGCGCCATGCGTGAGGAGATCCGCGAGAACAACCTGGCCGATGAACGGCGCAAGGTGCCCGCTCGGGTGCGCCTGGACCTGCCGGATGAGGACGCGGCGATTGTCAGCGCCATCGTGCAGAACCTGCTGCTCCCCAACAATTTCTTCAACCAGGAACGCACGGCGGAGCGCCGCCAGGCCGCCCGCGACGCTGTGGAGCCCATCACACGCACGGTCGAGCGCAACGAGACGATCTTGCGCGCCGGCGACATCGTCACTGACCTGGAGATCGAAGCGTTGCAGGCGCTGGGATTGCAGGGCCGAAACTGGTCATGGAATGACCTCCTTGCGGTGACGGGATTTGTACTCCTGCTGGGCGTCGTCTTCCTGTACTATTTGTGGCGGCAGGAACCTGAGCTCTGGTTTAAATGGGTGGAGACCATCTTGCTTGCCGGGACCGTCGTGGTGTTCATCGTGGCTGCCAAGCTCATGATCCCGACACGCACGTTGCTGCCCTATCTGTTCCCCTACGCCGCGCTGACGATCATCCTCGCCATCTCGATTAGTCTGCGGGTGGCCCTGGTGACGACCAGTCTCTTCGTGTTGATGGTCGGCTGGCTGACGGGCGGCAACCTGGAGTTGATGGCGTACGCGCTGTGCGGATCCCTAGTAGGGGTGCTCACAGTACGCCGCGGCGAGCGGCTCGGGAATTTCGCCTGGGCGGCGCTGTTTGTCCTGATTAGCAATCTGCTGGTCGTGCTGGCCTTCCGGCTGGCGGGCGGCCAATGGGACGCGCGGGGGCTGATCGAGCTGGTTATCGCGGCCGTCATTAACAGCGTGATCACGATCTCGGTGACGCTGCTGGGCCTGTACTTGGTCGGTGCGGTGTTCGGCCTGGCGACACCGCTCCAATTGCTGGAGATCTCCCGGCCCACGCACCCCTTGCTACGCCAGCTCCTGCTGAAGGCGCCCGGCACCTATCACCACACTCTGATCGTTAGCAATATGGCCGAGCGGGCCGCCGAAGCCATCGGCGCCGATATGCTATTGACGCGCGTCGGCGCGTATTACCATGATGTCGGCAAAACAATCCGACCCTACTTCTTCTATGAGAACCGCACTGAAGGCATGGAGGACCCACACGCCAGGCTCGACCCCTACACCAGCGCGCAGATCATCATGGCGCATGTCAAGGATGGGGTGGATCTGGCCCGCAAGCACCACCTGCCCGAACGGGTCGTGCAGTTCATCCCGGAACACCATGGCACACAGCTTGTCTCCTATTTCTACCACGCGGCCGTGGAAGGAGCCGAAGCGCCGGAAGCGGTGGACGAAGAGCAGTTTCGCTATCCGGGACCCAAGCCGCAGAGCCGGGAGACCGCCATCACCATGTTGGCCGATGGCGCGGAAGCCACGGCGCGTTCGAAACGGCCGACCTCTCTGGAGGAGTTGGAACGGGTGGTCGCTGAAAGCATCCAGAACCGCTTGTTGGCCGGCCAATTGGATGAGTGCCCGCTGACCGCGGGCGACCTGGTCGCGGTCAGGCGTGCGTTCGTGGATGTGCTGCGCGGCCTGCATCATCCGCGCGTGACTTATCCCGCCGAGATGGCGCCACAGCCGACCCCCGAACCGAGGGCGTGAAGACCGGTCCGGAATCCTGGCGTTGTGAGGTTAACCCAGTATGGATGCGCTCATCGAAGAAAAGATCGTTGTTGAAGTTAATGAGATCTACGCGGCCGAGGTAGACGCTAACGACCTCGGCCGTGCTATCGCGGCGACCCTGCTGATCGAGGATCGATCCGAGGGCGAAGTCACCCTGCTGGTCACTGACGACGAGGCGGTGGCTGCCTACAACCAGCAGTATCGCGACGTGGAAGGCCCCACCGATGTGCTCTCGTTCGCCGCCCAGGAGCCTGCTCCCGGTTTTGTCACCGCGCCGGAGATGGCGGCGTACCTGGGTGACATCGTCATCGCGCTGCCCTTTACCCGCCGTCAGGCCGCGGCGCTTAACCGCCCCTTGATCGACGAGCTGCGGTTGTTGGCCGTCCACGGCACGCTGCATCTGCTGGGCTACGACCATGCCGAGCCGGAGGAGGAAGCCATCATGTGGGCGAAGCAGGATGCGATCCTGGCGGGGTTGATGATGGACCATTGACCATGGACCATTGACCATTGCCCATTGTCCATCGTCTATCGTCTATCGTCTATCATCCATGAACGCCTTTCTGCGCAGCTTTCACTTCGCCTTCCAGGGCATCGGCTACGCGCTTCGCACGCAGCGCAACGTGCGCGTGCATGCGGTGGCCGCCTGCGTGGTCATCGTCGCGGGGATCTACTTTCGGATCAGCGCCATCGAGTGGGCGATTCTTGCGCTCACGATCGGGACCGTTTTCAGCGCGGAGATGCTCAACACCGTGGCTGAACTGGCCGTCGATCTGCTCACGCAGCAGTATCACCCGATGGCCAAGATCGCCAAAGATGTCGGCGCGGGCGCGGTGCTCGTCGCGGCCATCGCCGCAGTCGGTGTCGGCGCGGCGATCTTTGGGCCGCGGGTGTGGGCGATGCTCAAATAGAGGACCTTCGAGGCTTGCGAAACCTCGAAGGTCTATCGATGATAAGGAGAACAACATGGCACAAATGACCAAGCGCGAGCGCCTGTCCGCCACCATCAACGGGCAGGAGGTGGACAGGGTCGCCGTGGCGCTCTGGCGGCACTTCCCCGGCGATGACCAGCGGCCGGCCGACCTGGCGCAATCGCAATTAGTGTGGCAGCGCGAGTACGACTGGGACTTCATCAAAGTGTCACCGTCGAGCAGCTTTCATGTGCTGGATTGGGGCGTCGAGGATGAGTGGCAGGGCGGCAATGAGGGATCGCGCGTCTACACCAAACGCGTGGTCTTAAAGCCGGAAGACTGGGACGTGCTCCGGCCGCTCGGCCCCACCGAGGGACATCACGCCGGACAGATCCGCTGTCTGGAGCTGATCGGCGAGGCGGTCGGGCAGGAAACACCGTTCATCCAGACGATCTTTAGCCCGCTCTCCCAGGCGCGCTATCTGGCGGGACAAGCCCGGCTGACGATCCATCTGCGCCAGGCGTCCGAGTTGGTCAAGCCCGCGCTGGAGATGTTCACCGCACGCACCGTCGGCTTCATCCAGGCCGCCAAGGCGACGGGCATGTCGGGCATCTATTACGCCGTGCAGATGGCCAACTACGGCGACCTGAGTGAGGCGGAGTATCGCGAGTTCGGCGAGCCATACGACCGCCGTATCCTGGCCGCGGCCGGCGACCTCCCATTTAATCTGGTACACCTGCACGGAACGGACGCCATGTTCGACCTGGTCGCGGCCTACCCAGCGCCCGCGCTCAACTGGCACGATCGCGAAGCAGGCCCCAGCCTGGCCGAGGGCCAGAAGCGCTTCCCCGGCGCAGTGAGCGGTGGGTTGGAGCATTGGGACGACCTGCTCTACGGCGATCCCGACCGGGTGGAAAGCCGGGTCAGGGATGCCATCCAACAGACCGACGGCCGGCGGCTGATCGTCTCGTCCGGCTGCGTCGCGCCGGTGAACGCGCCGTTCAGCAATCTGCGCTGCGGTGCGGCGGGCGGTGGAACGTGGAGCGTAGAGCGTAGAGCGTAGAGCGTGGAGCGTAGAGCGTGGAGCGTGGGGCGTAGTTTATGATCCGTTCGACGCAGCACGCAGCACGCAATCCACGGCAGGTGCATGCCATGATATTCACCTTCTGCCCCCATTGCGGCGCGCCGCTGGCTGACGCAGTCAAGTTCGGCCGGGTGCGCCGCGCCTGCCGCTATTGCGGCTTCATCCACTTTGCTGACCCCAAGGTGGCGGTGGCCGCGTTGGTTAGTGACGGTGACCGCGTGCTGCTGGTGCGCCGCGCGGCCGTGCCACGGATCGGTTTCTGGGCGCTGCCGGCCGGCTACATGGACGCCGACGAGCTGCCGGAAGAAGCGGTGGTGCGGGAGGTCAGCGAAGAGACCGGTTTGACGATCCGCGTCCTCGGCCTGCACGGGGTCGCACCGCTGGCCGGCTGGGCAGAAAGGCGCGGCATCCTGCTGCTCTATACCGCCGAACCGGTGACCGGAGAGATCGCCGCGGCCGATGATGTGAGCGAGGTGGCCTGGTTCGCGCGGGATGCGATCCCCTGGGATGCGCTGGCGTTCGAGTCGACTGCGCAGTTCCTCAGAGAATGGCTCGCAGGATCGGCTTCCGCCCCAAAGTCAGAACACGCGCTTACCGGTGATGACGCTGGACGCACTTCAGAGGCATCCAGCGTCGTGCCGAAGTGCTAACGCAGCAACATCGGTAAAAAGTAGCTATAAGGCCGCGGGCTGACGCACAGCCGCACGCCGTCGATCCAAAAGTTGGTGGGGTAAGAATCGGCGTCATTGCCAGCCGTGAAGACCAGATCGACCGTGCCGAGTGCGGTGAGGGGCGCCAGGTCGGCCGTCTGCATACGGTAGAGATAGCGATCCCACGGCAGCCCGTCACTTGCGGTGTCTGCGGAGTTGCCGGTGCGCAGAAGCGAGCTCACCGGGGTGCCATCGGTTGCGCGAAACTCCGCGGTCAGCCAATCATCATACGGCGCCTCGGGCGAGTTCCCCCAACCCGTATCCTGGTTCTCGATGCGATAAGCAAACCAAAGCGTAGCTTCTTTCGGCAAGGCGCCGCCATCCGGTGTGAGCTGCAACGTGCGTGCCAGCGCGCCGGTCGCGTTCGCCCCGCCTGTGAAGTGCGCGGCCTGCGTGCCAGAATAGACGCTGCGTCGCATCGACAGTCCACGCGCCGCTGGCTTGCCAGCTCCCCAGACCTGCCTCGAAATCGCCGTCGGTGATCAGATCCAGGCAGCCGGCCGGCCACTCGCTCAACGGCGGATGCGGCGTCGGCGTGGGACTGGGTTGCGGCGGCGGCGGCACGGCAGCCAACGCCTTGCGGGCGTTAATGCGCCCGTTGCCGAAGTAAGGATCCCAACCCGTCGGCCCCAGATCATCAGCGTTGGTCTCGATCAGCTCGCGCACCTGCGCATTGGTGAGCTGTGGATTCAGCGAGAAGAGCAGCGCCGCCAGTCCGGCCACATGCGGTGTCGCCATGCTGGTCCCGCTCATATAGCCGTATCCGCCGCTCGTCAACGTCGGAGATACATCCCCGATCCCGGTGCAGCAACGTCGACGAAATCGCCATAAGACGAGAAGCCGGCGCGATTGTCGCTGGCCGTCGGTCGCGGCCACGGCGATCGCATTGTGATGAGCGGCAGGGTAATGATAAGCATCGTTGTTATTGTTGCCTGCTGCCGCAACCACCACGACGCCGTGGCTCCCAGGCATAATCCACCGCGGCTTCCTCACCCAAGCTGTACGAGGTGGCGCCCAGGCTCATGTTGATCACGTCTGCGCCGTTGTCGGTGGCGTAGATGATGGCACGAATCAGATCTTCGTACGTCCCAAACGCTGGCAGGGGAAAGACGTCCACCGGCATAATGGTCGCGCCGCCCGCCATACCGGCGATGCCGATGCTGTTGTTGATGCGAGCGGCGGCGATCCCGGCCACGTGCGTCCCGTGGCCATGATCATCGTAGATGTGGTTGGTACCTTCGGCGAAATTCCAGCCGTGGACATCGTCGATGAAGCCGTTGCCATCGTCATCGATGCCGTTGGCGCTTTTTTCACCGTCCTCCCCCGGATTCGTCCAAATACCCGACGCCAGATCCGGGTGGTTCATGGCGACGCCGGTATCGAGCACGGCGATGATGACATCGGACTGTCCCGTGGTATAGTCCCAGGCGGCGGGCATCTCCAGCCGATTCAGGTACGACGACTGCTTTGTTGGGTAGTATAGGTCGTTGGGCGTTGTATCAAGCGTGAAAATGTAGTTCGGCTCGACCCACTCGATGGCAGGGCTTGCTTCTAACGCAGTGGCCGTTGCCGCCAATTCCGCGTCCGTGGCGGTCCCAGTCGCCTCAACGACAGCAATCCCCAGTTCAGGAATCGTATCTTGCACCGACAGCCCCGCTTGTATAGCCAGTGTCGCCGTAGTCCCGCGGGCGGCGGCACCGTTGCTGTATTTCACCAGCAATTGCCCCGGAACGTGCGGAGCCGTCCAGTCGGGCGTATTCGACACAGGAATGCGATCCTGCGCGCGCGAGCTTTGCGCGGGCGCGGCGGCCAGGATCAGGAATAACGCGGTCAGCGCCAGCAGGCGCCGGATCCAGTGTGTACGATAGTAAGATGTCAATTCGCTCTCCATATGGCTGTCGCATTCTATACAGTTTTCGCTTTCAGCCGGCTGTAATTTGCACTGACGCGTCTGGCCACCAGGCCGCGTCAGCTTTCGGGACTCACGTTCATCGGGTCACCACGGTGCGGCCGACCCCGCTGGAAAGATGACCCAGGGCCGAAGGCAGATCATCACCGCACTTGACGAGATAGGCCGGCAGGCCGCTCGCCTGCAGGTCGGCGATAACCGGTTCCCACTCGGGGGCGGGGCCGAAGGTGCGGGCGGCCATGAACACGCCGACCCCGTGTACCCCGCGCGCCCGCAAGCCGCGCAACGCGGTGACCCACCGCTCATCGGTAGAGGCGGTGATAACGATCAGGGTGGTGTGACGCGCCAGCATCGCGCCATCCGTTGCCAGCGCCTGCGCCATCGGCACGCGCCCTTCCGGCTGAATCACAGCCAGGATCTCCGACAAGCGGGTCAGTTGGCGCTCGCCGCGGTCGGGCTGAACCACCTCGCGCGTCGTCGCATAGCTCAGGAAGCCAACCTCGCGATCCGCCTGCACGAAGTGCTGGGCCAGCGAAGCCGCGATGGTCACACCGTACTCGACGGTGCTGGAGGGCAGTTCGAGTTGCTCGGCGCGCTGCGTGAGCCACGGCAGCGGGATGTCGCTGATCTGCTCGTCTCCGGCGGTCTCCGCATGCGCGTGTTCGTACATATCCAAAAAGATCCAGACATCCGCCAGCGGGTCGAGCTCAAACTCCTTGGAGATGAGGCGCCCCGTGCGTGCGGTCGTCGGCCAGTGGATGCGATTGAAGCCGTCGCCGGGCGCATAGTCGCGCACGCCCGATACGCTGGCCGTCACGTAGGGTGTCCGCCGATGCATGGTTTCGCCGCCCGGCAGGTAGCCGGTCGGCGGGCTGAACTGGGGGATGGCCACTGTGGCAGGTGTGATGACCAGGGAGGCGGCGCCGGGCACGGCGCGCGTGAAGCGGAAGATGCCCAGGGGATCGCCGCCGGTCAGGGTGACTGGACCAAGCGCATAGCGGCCTCGGCGCCGGCAGAGCGTGCGCACCTGCCACCGCGAGGTGCTGCCGCGGCCCAGCGAGTTAACAACACGGCTGACTTGATGCCCCGGCAGATCGGAATCGTCATGCACTTCCACCCACAGCTTGGGCCAGCGGGATCGATTGGTCAGCTCCAGCGTCTCTTCAAAGTACTTACCCACCTGGGAGCGCTGCGTCTTGGTGGCGCGCTTTAAGCTCAGCCCGCGCTGATTGGCCCATGCCCAGAACAATGCCACGGCGATCACACCGGTGACAAAGTAGAGCAGGTTGAACGCCAGGTCGTGGCCACTGACCAACGCAAAGATCAGCGCCAAACCCCACAACGCGAAAATGCCCCAGGAACGTCGCACAATTGAACCTCGTTACTGGAAGCTGGAAGCTAGAAGCTGCTTGCCGAAATGTTCGGGGGATTTTGTTCCAGCTTCCAGTTTCCAGCTTCGAGCGACCCGCCTCACCGTGTCGCCCGAATCCGCGTCCCCGGCACCGGCACCGACTGGGCGATCTGCTCGACCACGGCGCGGGATTCCACGCTCTTGATGCGTGCCGACGGGCTGATGATCAGCCGGTGGGCGAAGGTCGCCGCCAGCAGCGCCTTGACATCATCCGGAATCACGTAGGTGCGGCCATGCAGAGCCGCGTAAGCCCGACTGGCCTTGAACAGCGCCAGGCTGCCGCGCGGGCTCACCCCCAGGTAGATGTCGGGATGCCGGCGGGTGGCGTTGGCCAGCTCAACGATGTACTCCTTGATCAGGTCGTCGGCATAGACCTGTCTGACGGCATCCTGCGCGATGCGCAACTCGTCGCCGGACACGGCCTGACCGATGTCCTGCAATGGATGATGTTCGCGCTGCGACTCCAGCACGCGCATCTCGTCGGCTGCCGAGGGATAGCCCAGGCTCACGCGCATCATGAAACGGTCGATCTGCGCCTCGGGCAGCGGGAAGGTGCCCTCGTACTCGATCGGGTTCTGGGTGGCGAGCACCAGGAAGGGGCGTTCCATCGGGTAGGTCACGCCATCCACGGTCACCTGGCGCTCCTCCATCGCCTCCAGCAGCGCGGACTGCGTCTTCGGGGTCGCGCGGTTGATCTCGTCGGCCAGGACGATCTGCGCCATCACCGGGCCGTGGCGGAACTCGAACTCGAGCGTCTTCTGGTTGAAGACTGAGACGCCGGTCACATCGCTGGGCAGCATGTCCGGTGTGAACTGGATGCGGCGGAACGAGCAGCCGATCGATTTGGCGATGGCGCGCGCCAGCATCGTCTTGCCCACGCCCGGCACATCTTCGATCAGCAGGTGGCCTTCGCACAACAGCGCGATCAACGTCATCTCGACCTCGCGCCGCTTGCCGATGATCACCTGCTCTACGTTGTCTGCCACGCGCTGCGCCAGCGCGGTAATAATTTGGGTGTCTTCCATGCGTGCACTGACTCCTGGTAAAGTGGGTGAACCCCACGCCATCAAGCGGAGGGCATTATACCGTTGAAGTCCGGTTTACGGCAACCGCGGCCGAAGTCAGAGCCGGGCGGCGTACGCTCCTTCCGTCTGTTTGGGGTGAGCGCGTTAGAATGCTACAATGTGATAAGTTAATTTTGGGATGCTCTGATGATGGAACTGCCATGCCTGAACACATCCTGGTCGTCGAAGACGACCCACAGATCGCCGACCTGCTGCGGCGAGGCCTGATCTACGAAGGCTACAGCGTCGCGGTGGCCGCCGACGGCCCCACCGGCCTGACTGCCGCGCGCGACCGCCCGCCGGACCTGGTGCTGCTCGACCTGATGCTGCCGGGGATGGACGGCCTGACCGTCTGCGCACGTCTGCGCGCGGCCAGCGATGTGCCTATCCTGATCCTGACCGCGCGGGATGCTGTGCCCGACCGCGTCAAAGGGCTGGATGCTGGCGCCGATGATTACGTCGTCAAGCCGTTCAACTTCGATGAGCTGGTGGCCCGCATCCGCGCGCAGTTGCGCCGGCGCGCGCCCGCAGCCGATCAGGAAACGTTGCGCTTCGCCGACCTGACGCTGAACCCGAATACGCACGAAGTGTTCCGCGGCGGCCGCAAGGTCGAGCTGACCGCGCGCGAGTTCGAAGTGTTGCTGCTCTTCATGCAGCACCCGCGGCAGGTCATCACCCGGGATCTCCTTTACGAACGCATCTGGGGCTATGACTTCGGCGGCGAATCCAACATCATCGAAGTCTATGTCCGCTACCTGCGCAGCAAGCTGGAAGAGGACGGCTCACCTCGGCTGATCCAGACTGTACGCGGTGTGGGCTACGCGCTCCGGGAAGATTAGGATGGCGATCCGCACCCGCCTGACGCTCTGGTATACCGGCCTGCTGGCGGTCTCGCTGGTTGTGCTGGGCGTGCTGCTCTATTCGGCGGTGGCGGGCATCCTGCTGTCGCTGCTCGACGACCGGCTCACCAACCAGGCGGAGGCGGTCGTCTCGTTGATCGCCGCGGAGAACGATCCGCGATCGATTATGGCATCCGGCCGGGCCAAATTGCCCTCCATCGATGTCTTTGACCCTCTTTACTATATCCAGATTCTGCAGCTCGACGGCCGAGCGGTGCAACTCTCGGAGAATCTGCGCGGCCAACGCCTGCCGCTGCCGGCTGATATGACACAGAACCTGGCAGTCGGGGAGGCGCGCTATCTCAGCCTCCAGCCCGCGCCCGGTATCCATCTGCGCGTCATCAGCGCGCCGATCTCGCTGACGGATCAACCCATCGGCATCGTACAAGTAGCGACCAGCCTGGGAGGCCTGGATGACGCGCTGGCTGTCATCCGCCGCGTGTGGCTCCTCGGCAGCGCGCTGGCGCTGGTGCTGGCGGCGGTGGTCGGCAATGTGCTGGCGCGCGCGGCCCTGCAGCCCATCAAGGCGATCACCGAGACCGCGCAGCAGATCACGGACACCGAAGACCTCAGCCAGCGGATCCCAATCGCCGTGCCCACCGACGAACTTGGCCGGCTCACGCTCACGATCAACGACATGTTGGGGCGGCTGGAAACCCTCTTTCAGACGCAGCAACGGCTGGTGGCTGATGTTAGCCACGAACTGCGTACGCCACTCACCACGATCCAGGGCAACCTGGATTTACTTCGCCGCGGCGCGGTCGAAGATCCGGCCATGCGCAGTGAAGCACTTCGTGCTATCGGCGACGAAACGGCGCGCATGCGGCGGCTGGTCAACGACCTGCTGCTCCTGGCGCAGGCGGATGCCGGGCTCAAGCTCGTCTTGCAGCCGGTGGAGCTGGACACGCTGCTGCTCGACGTGTACCGCCAGTCGAGCGTGATGGCCGGCGGTGTCGCATTGCGGCTAGGTGCTGAAGATCAGGCGATGGTGCAGGGTGATGCTGACCGGTTGCGCCAACTCCTCTTGAATCTGGTGGTGAACGCGTTGAAATACACGCCCGCGGGCGGCGAAGTGACCCTCGGCATGCGACGCAGCGACGGCTGGGTCCAGGTAGTCGTCAGCGACACGGGGGTCGGCATCGCGCCTGAGGATCTTGCGCACATCTTCGACCGCTTCTATCGCGCCGACCCGAGCCGCGCACGCTCCGGCGGATTCGGGCTGGGTTTGCCTATCGCCCAGTGGATCGCCCAGGCGCACGGCGGCCGGATCGAGGTAGAGAGCGATCTGGGGCAAGGGAGCACGTTCACGGTGTGGCTGCCGGAGGCGGGGGCAGAGGAGCAAGGGAGCAGAGGAGCAAGGGATTGAGGAGGCTGCGAATATCGCTCAGCTTCTATGCAACAAAGTCTCAATCTCCAGGATCACGTCGGTGAGCGTTGGCGCTGCATGGGCGACCACACGCTCCTCATCCCCGTCATGTTTGTGATGGGGGAAAGTCGCCAGAGTTGAGAAGTGCTTCGCGTTGTCGCTCAAGCGAACCGGGCATTTTTCAAAGCCTGATATTGTTCATCGGCTGAAGATCAGGCGATGGTGCAGGGTAGTGAGCGTAGTGCCTGAATTTCCATAAGCCAGTCGATGAAATCCAAGGTCTCTTTGATCTCGCCCGCTTCAAAGCGACTTTCAAACTGTTCTGAAGACATCGCGTACTGCTTCTCGAATACGGCCAGGCGATCGCGCGTACGTTTGATGCCGTGCGTCAGCACTTTTGTCTCGTTTTGAAGCGTGGCGCGAAGCAGTGGTCTGAGAACCGCTGGCGATTCAGTCTTGATTGTGACTTGACCCAGCATAGTAAACTCTCCTTGGAAACCAAACCAGCTAACTCAACCTGGATTCTATTATAGCGTAACCGTCTCGCAGAAACAAGGATTCGATGGAAAACCCAAACCAGCGAACTTCCACCCAACAGCCCCATCCGCTCGCCGTCGAGCTTGGCCGCATGTTGAGCGCCCGCGGGCTGACCCTGGCCCTGGCTGAATCATGTACCGGCGGGCTGATCGGGAGCCTCATCACCGACGTGGCGGGTAGCTCAGACTACTTCCTGGGCAGCGCGGTAACCTACGCCTACAGCGCCAAGGAGGACATCCTGGGCGTAAGGCACGAGACGCTGCTGGCGCACGGCGCGGTGAGCGCGGCGACTGCGGCCGAGATGGCTCAAGGCGCGGCGGCGCGTCTTCGGCGCGGATATCGCAGCCTCGGTGACGGGGATCGCCGGGCCGGGCGGCGGTATGCCCGGCAAGCCCGTGGGGCTGGTGCACATCCATCTTTCCGCAGTCGACGCGGAGATCGGCGAACGACACGTGTGGGACGCTGACCGGATGGGGAACAAGTTGCTGTCGGCAGAGGCGGTGTTGAGGTTGGTGGTACGGTATTTGGAGGGTAAGCAAGTAGGCAAATAGACAGGTAGACAAGTAGACAGGTAGACAGGTAGACAGGTAGACAGGTAGACA
This sequence comes from uncultured Chloroflexia bacterium, assembly GCA_963841825.1. Lineage (GTDB taxonomy): Bacteria > Chloroflexota > Anaerolineae > CG2-30-64-16 > CG2-30-64-16 > CAWJEL01. The sequence goes on along the minus strand of CAWJEL010000010.1, from coordinate 112,586 downwards.
GGTAGACAGGTAGACAGGTAGACAGGTAGACAAGTAGACAGGTAGACAAGTAGACAGGTAGACAGGTAGACAGGTAGACAAGGAAGGAATCCCCTTGTTTCCTTGTTTCCTTGTTTCCTTGTTTCCTTGTTTCCTTGTTTCCTTGTTTCCCTGTTTCCTTGTTTCCCTATTTCCTTGTTTCCTTGTTTCCTTGTTTCCTTATCTACTCGTTACAGCAACCCCAACACCTCACCCAAATCCCGCACCACCGGATAGCCATCCGGCTGGACTGCGCCGGTGCGGTCAATCAGCACGCCGGTGATGCCCACGGCCTGCGCGCCGCGCACATCCGCGCTGAGGCTGTCGCCCACATGAAGTGTGCGTTCCGGGGTCGTGCCGGCCTGGCGCAGCATCTCCCGGAAGATGCACGGGTTGGGTTTTGAACAACCTACACGAGCCGAGACGACGATGAAGTCGAAGTACGACGCCAATCCCAACTGCTCGCACAGCTCCGGCAAATACCAACCCCAGTTGGAGAGGATGCCCAGCCTGGGCACGATCCGGCGGAGGGCGTCCAGGGTCTCAAACACTTCCGGGAAGATCGTGTAAGTTGCCTGATCATGGAAGGCGCGCCGCGCTCGCAGGCGAAGCTCGGCCAAAAACGCGGCATCGGTGATGCCCAGCTTTTCGCAGATACGGCGGTCGATCTCCTGGCCGATGGCATCGTCGTTCGCGATCGTGGGTTCCCAGGTGCGCGTGACACTCTCGACATCGTGCTCCTGCCAGAACACTTGCTGCGCCGCGCGGATATCATCCAGCGCCAGGTCATAGCCAGCGTCGCGCGCCATCGCCAGCAGCGTGCGGTCGTAGCCGCTGTCCAGGTTCACCAACGTGAAGCCCATGTCGAGCGTCACCGCGTCGTACCGACTATTTGAGGTTGCCATGTCCATTCCTGAATTCATCAATCAACCGATCCTTGTTCAGGCGCGCTTCCTGCCTGATGGCCAGGTGCTGCCCACCGCGTTTATCTGGCGGGAGCGCACCCGTTACATTGCCGACCACGGACGCCAGTGGGAGGAAACCGTCGCTGACACGACCTGGCGCTGCTATCTCGTCCGCACGCCGACCGGCGAGACGTTCGAGCTGCGGTGTGCGCTTGCCGAGGGGCGGTGGGTGTTGTATCGGGCGTGGGGCATGCCACGTGATGCGTGAAACGTGCTGCGTACTGCGTGCCCACGCGAAATGTCCCTGGCGCCTTCAAAACGGCAAACCACATCTCACGTAGCACGTTTTACGCCTCACGAACTCTTCCGCAACTTCGCAAAGCTCGCCAACAGCGTCTTCGTCCCCTTCCCGGCGAACGCCACCGTCACTTCCTCGTCATCCGCCGTCAACTCCGCCTTGAGCACGATCCCCTGCCCAAACAGCCCGTGATCCACCCGGTCACCGGGCTTGAACTGGGGCTGACGGCCGCTGCGGTCGGTCGGCTTCCCGGCTGGCGTCTGTCCGAGCGCACCCGGCGCCCACCTGGCGCCCGACGATCGGCCGGCCTCATCCCGCGGCCGAGAGGTGGTGAAGGGCGCGGAACGCGGCTCCTCGCGGCGGTGCTTCGGGAGGTCCCAGGCATCGGCATCCCGCTCCTGACGCCCCCAGCGCGCCTCCGTTCCTCGTGAAGCACTCCCCTGCGCCTCTGCCCCCCTGCCCCCCTGCGTCCCTGCCACCCCGACCCCCGCTGCTTTCACATCGCGCAGGAAGCGAGACGGCTCGTACACCTCGCTGCGTCCCCAGATCATGCGCCGGAAGGCGCGCACCAGGTAGAGGCGATCCTTGGCGCGCGTCACGCCGACGTACATCAGGCGCCGCTCCTCCTCCATCTGATCGGGGTCTTCCAGGCTGCGGCTATGCGGCAGGATGTTTTCCTCCAGGCCGACCATGAACACCACCGGGAACTCCAGTCCCTTGGCCGTGTGCAGCGTCAACAATGTGACCCGGTCAGCCTCTTCGGCCAGTTGGTCCTGGTCGGATACCAATGCCACTTCCTCCAGGAAGGCGGTCAGGCGCATTTCGGGCGGGAAGTCGTCGTAGTGTGCGGCGACGGTGCGCAACTCCTGCAAGTTCGACCAGCGATCTTCCCCCTCTTCGGTGCCGTCGCGCAGCCAGGTGGCGTAGCCCGACTCCTCAGCGATGCGGTCGAGCAGCGCCGACACGGTCAGGCCATCCTTGGCGGCGATCCAGCCCCCCAGCACACGATAGAAAGCGACCAAAGATTTCTGCGCCGCCGCCGCGAAGGGGTGCTCCGGCGGCTTGGGTTGTTGTAGAGACGTTGCGTGCAACGTTTCTGCTGCCAACGCGGGGCTTTTGAGATCCCCAGCGACCAAAGCCAGCCCGCCGACCATCGATACGCCCAGCTCGCCGCTCCAGGCCGCGAGGGTGCCAATCGTCTTGTCACCGATGTGGCGCGGGGGCACGTTGATCACGCGGCCGAGGGCGATGTTATCCGCCGGGTTGTGTACCAGCCGCAGATAGGCCAGCGCGTCCTTGATCTCTTTGCGCTGATAAAACCGCGTGCCGCCCACCAGCCGGTAGGGCATCCCCCGCGCCACGAAGGCATCCTCCAGCGCGCGGATTGGGCGTTGGTGCGGTACATCACCGCGCAATCGCCCAGCATCGCCTCGCGTTGCGAGATCAACCGCTGGATCGTGCCGGCGACGAACGCTGCCTCGTCCGATTCGTCGTAGGCTTCCTGCAAGATCACCTGCAGGCCGCTGCCGCGATCGGTGCGCAACTTCTTGGGCGTGCGGAACCGGTTCTTGCTGATGACCGCGTTCGCCGCGTCGAGGATGGTCTGCGTGGAGCGATAGTTCTGCTCCAACAGGATCACTTTGGCCTCCGGGAAATCCTCGCGGAAGCGGATCACGTTGCGATAGTCGGCGCCGCGAAAGGCGTAGATCGATTGATCTTCGTCACCTACGCCAAACAAATTGTTTGATTTCTTCGCCAGCAGCCGGACCATCTCATATTGCGCCGTGTTGGTATCCTGAAACTCATCCACGAGCAGGTACTGGTAGCGCTCCTGATAACGTTTCAACACCTCCGGTTGCTCCTGAAAAAGCCAGGTGGTGCGGGTCAGCAGGTCGTCGAAATCCAATGCGCCGTTGGCCAGCATGATCTCCTGGTAGCGCGCATAGACACGCCGCGCCACCTCAGCCCAGTAGGTGCTGGCCTCAACCGCCTCCGGCTTCACCAGCTCGTTCTTGGCCTTGGAGATGGCCCCGCGCATCGCCTCAGGCCGGTACATCTTCTCATCCAGCTTGAGGTCGCGCAACGCCTGTTTGATCGCGGTGAGCTGCTCGCCGTCGTCGTAGATCACAAAGTTTGGGTTGAGCCCGGCCGGCCCGGCCTCCGCGCGCAGGATGCGGGCGCACAGGCTGTGAAACGTGCCGATGGTGAGCCCCTTCCAGCCGGTGCTGGTGGGCACCGATTCGCCCAGCAACCGGTTAATCCGCTCGCGCATCTCGCCCGCGGCCTTGTTGGTGAAGGTGACGGCCATGATCGCGCGCGGGTGGACGCCGGCCACGCGCAACAGGTAAGCCACACGATGCGCCAGCACGCGCGTCTTGCCCGAGCCGGGTCCGGCTAACACCAGCACTGGCCCTTTAATCGTCGTCACCGCGTCAAGCTGCGCCGGATTAAGGCCGGCGAGGATGTCATCTTGCATGATCGCTCCTGGAAACGAGTTGGCTTTTGAGGCGAATTTCTAATGCTCTTGCCGAGGCTTGTAGGGCAAGCGCTCCATATCAACCGCGTCAGCCAGCGCGTCGTATTCAGGGTCTTTGTGGACTAACGTTGCGTCTTCTCGCAACGCAAAGGCTGCAATCAAAGCATCGGCGAACGATATCCGGTGCGCCGCCTTGAATCGGCCTGCCGTGAGTAAAATTTGCTCGTCCATGCGCCAGACCACCTGCGCTTTGAGTCTGCTTGCCAACGCATAACGCCGATCAGCTTCGGCCTGCCCGTGTTCCCGTCGGGTCATATAGTAGATCTCCAGCAGCACGGGCCACGGCAGCACGGCGCGGCCCTGGGAGATGATCTGCTCTACTCGATCGGCGCCCGGTTCATCTTCGATCAGCGCCAGCAAAGCTGAGGTGTCCAACAAATAACGCTCAGGACTCATCGTCGCGATCCTGTTGGCGCTCGGTGAGCAGCTTCTCTGTCATCCCTTCCCCGCGACCGCGCCCACGCAGCGCACGCAAGGAATCCGCCGGGATAGGCACAACCCGAATGGTCTCGCCATCGTCCAACCAGACAAGCCGCGTGCCTTCGTCAATCTTGTGCCGCTTGCGCAGAATCGCCGGGATGATCGTCTGTCCGCGTTTAGTAACTGCCGTTTGCATATCTCGCCTCCCACCGCATTATACAGGTGAGTCGTGAGATTTACAAGTCAAATTCGTAAACCAACCTGTAATCCTGGAATTTAGCAGCAGATACTCTAATCAAGCACTACTTGCACAGCACTTTCCACCATTCAACCGACCGCACACAATCGCCACATCGGTAGACACCATCAGCCCCACTTCTGCGAGCATCTCCCCGACCAGGCGCAGCGGCAGCCCCATGATGCCGGCGTAACAGCCGGTCCAGGCCGCCACCGGCGCAAACAGCGGATGCTGGATGGCATACGCGCCGGCCTTATCCAGCGGATCCCCCGTGGCAACGTACGCCGCGATCTCCGTGTCGCTGTACGGCCGCATGGTCACATCGCTCACCGAAAGCCGCGAAGTCAGGCGGCCATCTTGCCCTACGCACACCGCGGTGTAGACCTGGTGCGTGCGACCGCGCAACATGCGGAGCATCGCGGTTGCTTCGACCGCATCGGCCGGCTTGCCCAGCAGCCTGTCATCCAGGGCCACCATGGTGTCGGCTGCGAGGACCACTGCTCCCGGATGGCGCGCCGCCACCGCCGCAGCCTTGGCCCGACACAGTCGGCACGCGAGCGCGTCCGGCAATTCGTCGGGTAGCGACGTCTCGTCCACATCGGCCGCGTCGACGGTGAAGGTCACGCCCAACGCGGTCAACAAAGCACGGCGGCGCGGCGACTGCGAAGCAAGGATAAGCCGACTGGGTCGCGTTGAGATTGGCTGGGTAGGTGGCGCCCCACCTGATTCGCCTTTGTCTGTCACAACTTCATCCTGGGACATGAAATATCACTGCATTCTAACATCGGACCGAGGATGCCGCTAAAATTTGACGGTGTGGTCGCTAAACCCACGCCCTCCTCTAATTTGAGACAAGGCGCTGTGCTCGCCCTCAAAGCACACTGCTTGAATGATTTGGGTGTGTTCAAAATCAGTTTGGCCGTAGGGGCGGGTTTTCCGTCGTCAACACGAGCTTGCCTTTACGATGGTAATGTTGTGAAGATCAACGCTCCGATCGGTGCGGAGAAACCCGCCCCTACAACTAATTTTGAATACACCCGAATGATTTGACGGATCGTGACACCCTACGTATGATGCCTTCTTGGATTCAATCTGGAGGAGAGACCCGCCACATGTATGTATTCTTTGGGCACCATCGTTGTGCTACTACGTGGACCGTAACGCTGATTCAGGCGCTCTGTCGTGAGCTTGGTCTGCGCATGGCACGGGAGGATCGTTACGAGAAAATGCCGCCAGAGCTTGAGAAGATCGGCTTCCTGACGCACAGCAACGCCACCGATGGCATCGTCCAGCAGCTCGCCGGCATGGATTATCGAGCATTCCACGTGGTGCGCGATCCCCGCGATATCCTGGTCTCATCCTACTTCTCTGATAAGTACTCGCATTATGTTTACGGTCAGCAATTCGCCCAATTCCGAGAGCAATTAAGCGCCGTAGAATTCGACGAAGGACTGCGGCTGGAGCTGGATCGCCGAACGGCGGAGTTCGAGGCGCTGACACGCTGGAACTTCCACAATCCGCGCGTGTACGAAACGCGCTACGAGGTGCTAACAATCACCCCGTTCGACGAGTTCGCCAAGATTCTGAGGTTCCTTGGAATTCCGATGCCGGAAGCCGGCATGGCCAACCGGGTCGCACGGGCTAAGCTTGCCGCAAACAAGCCGCTGCAGCGCGTGGGTATGTCGCTGCACGTGAACGGCATCCCACCGCAATGGCTGCAAGCGTTGCTTGACAAGAACTCTTTCCAGAACATCGCGGGCCGGCAGAAGGGGCAAGAAGATCAGAAGAGCCACTATCGCAAAGGCGTCGCCGGAGATTGGGTCAACTACTTAACCGGAGCGAATAAGGACCTCTTCAAGGCGCGCTGGGGGCAATTGGTCGTGGCCCTGGGGTACGAGAAGGACTTGAATTGGTGATCGTTAGCAGGCTGATCCAAACAACACGAGGCTGAACCGCTGGCATTGATCCTTGTTGTCCTTGGGCATCGCCCTGAAAGACCGAGCTATCTTGCCGTGATCAGCGGCAGGTAAACCGTGGGCCGATGCTGTCGCAGGCCAAAGGACACCTCATATGTCAGCGCACCGTCCGCGACATTGACACCAACCCAGGGCGGCGTAGTTGATTCGAGATCTCCGGAAGTTACCAGCCGGACGATATAGGCGCTTGCGGGAATGCCGACGAATTCATAGCGGCCATTAGCGCCGGTGACTGTTTCCCCCCACGGTTCCTCCGCAGATACACTTGCACCTTGGGTTGCGATGTGATCCAATCGTATCTTCAAGCCTGCGATCCCAACCTCACCTATCCCGGGTTGCCGATCACCATCCGCATCGAGCCATGCCCGGCCCTGAATCTGACCGCCCGGTGTCACAAGTGGCGTGGCAGTGGCCGTCGGTGTCGCAACCGGCGTCTGGGTAACGGTCGCCGTGGGTGAAGGCGTGTCGCCCGGTGTAGGGGTGCGTGTCGGTGTGGGTGTAGCGGTCGGCGTCCGAGTCGGCGAAGCCGTCGCAGTTGCGGTCGCTGTCGGCCGGGGGGTGGGTATCAAGCGTTCGACGTATTGGATCACCAATTGCGGTCTAAGGGCCACATTGCTGAAGTTGCCCGAGTAGAATGAGTATTGAAGCGCTGAATTCGCCGTTCCGCGCAGGAGCAGACCGTAATTCGCCCCCGGATCATTTAACCAGGTTTGCACCAACGAGGAGACGTCCACCTCAGCCCAGCCGGAGGCCTGGTTGAGGTCAACGCTGCCGGACGGGACCGCTTCACGATCTTGGGCGCCACTGGCACCGGCGCTTTGCCAGGGCGTCCCCGCCGAAGCTTCATTCCAGGTGGCCTCATATTCTTCCCAGGGCCGGAGCATGTGATAGGCGCTTAAAGTCATCGGCGCTGGGTTTGGATCAGTGCCGTACTGATAGAGACGGAGCGTGGCGTTCACCACACGGGCATTGGCTGGTAGAGTCGGCAGCTCAAAGCGCAACAGCCCATGCATCATATCGTTGTAGCGCACCCACAGCTTAGCAGATGCCCCGTTATTCGAGTCCGGCGCCCACCTGTTCAGGAAAGTGTCTGTCAGGCCAGTGTAACCATTGACGCCCGGCGCGAGGACCAGCGTGATCGGCGCGGCAGGTTGCACCTTGACCGCCACGAAATGAATCGTTTCATCACCGTCCCCCGCGCTCCAGATGCGGAAGTCGCTCCCTGGCCGCGCGCCGCCACCGGGCAGGTTGTTGGCAAACTCGGCATCGTTCAGGGTGAATGTGACCTTTTTCCAGGTCTTCGTATTGGTCTTCTGGACGACGCCCCCAACCTTGTCGTCCGCCCCGGTGGCATCGTAGCGCAGCTCCCAGCGATCGGTGCCGGTGTCCAGATAGGTGACGGTGACCGTGGCATCGTTCAGACCACCGAATGCATACTCATCATCCACATCGAAAAACATGCTCGGGTTGCCGCTGGCTTGATCGGTACGGCGAGTATAGCGTCCTTCCGGCTCCGAGGTAACATTCCATAGGGGCACGGTCCGTCCACCGGGCACAGCGTCGTTCTGATATAACCAGTACTCATAGTTGCCGTAATCGGGAAACCAGTTGTACTCAGTTTCGCGCAAGGCTGCCCAGACGTCGGGCGTGTCGGTGATCGTCCGGCCCAAGTAGCGGCTGGCGAACTGCAGCAGATCCAGCCGATCAGGGGTCGATACGACCTTAGTGTCCAGGTTGAGGAAGTCCACGTGCTTGTCCAGCGCGCTATAGATCGACCACATGGTATTGGTGCGCCCCCCCATGTGGTCGGGGACGTCGGCGCCTTCGAAGGCGGTGGCCACCTGCCCGCCCCATTTGCGGATAGGATCGTACCCCCCAGCCTCATAATTCCTGAACCCGGGATCGGTGATGTAGGCGTCGTTCTCATCGGGCTTCAATGCGTTGTGTTTCAGACCGACACCCAAGCCGGCAGCATAGTCGGTGAACTCCCGGCGTTCCCAGCGATCCAGGAAGCGCGGGGCATATTGCAGGAAAAGCTGTTTGCTGGGAAAGGCCGCTCGATAAGTATCAGTAGCCCAATTAACGTAGGCGACCCATAGATCACTCGTCAGCCCGGCGGCCTGCATGCAATCATCAAAACGATCCTCCGCCGGCGCGGTTTCACCGAAAATGCCGGCGGAGATCTCCACCCAGCCGATGCGCGGATCCTTGTCGTAGCGAGCGCCGAACTCCTGCACCAGGTCACCGAACGCCGTCTTGAAACTGGCATCCCAGTAACGCGGGATGACACTGCCATCCGAGCAGGTTACCGTAATCTGAGGGGAATTCGTCAGGTGGTGCGCCGGTATATAGGCGCCTCCGAAGGACTGCCCTTCGTAGGCAGCGATCTTCAAGCCCGCACGTTTGCCCGCTTTGGCGAAGTCGGTCAAGGTTTTATCCACACTGGACCAATCATAGACTCCCGGCTTCGTCTCGATGTTGTTCCACACAAAGACCATATGTCCGCCGACAATCGGATACTTAGTAGGCTTGAGATTGCTCCAGTCCCAAAATACATAGATCCCAGCGGGCTTGGCGTCGGGGTTCGTGATGACTTCCGGCGCTGACCCCCTCACCTGGCCCCCGAGCAAGGTGATAGCTCCCAGGAATGCCAGCAAATACTGGCGCAAATGCGGAAATTTCATTTATTCTCCTGCCGTCGAATCGGCGTACGCCTGGAGCGCGAGCCGACCATCAGACAAATGCACAAGCCGATGAGTGAACCCTCATCGGCTTGTAGGGTGGTTTGTTCGGTTACTGACCGGAAGCGCAGCTCGTGCAACGTTACCGGATCAGCCAGCGTTCTTGGCGCTTAGCACCTGAGGTATGGTGGCCAGCAGGATTCTAAAATCCATCCAGAGCGATCGCCTGGCAACGTATTCCAGATCCAGGTTGACGATCTCTTCAAAGCTGAGGGCGCTGCGGCCATGGATCTGGGCCCAGCCAGTGAGTCCAGGCAAGGCGAGCAGTCGCCCGCGATGACGCTCGGTAAAGAGCGCTGTCTCGTAATCCATCGTAGGGCGTGGGCCGATCAAGCTCATATCGCCCTTGAGCATGTTGAGTAGTTGTGGCAGTTCATCCAGGCTGGTGCGCCTCAGCCAGCGCCCCACGCGGGTGATTGTGCGACCATTGGCGGAAGGCTTGTAAAGCGTCAGACCGTTGCCACTTTCTGTCGCTCCTACGGCATGTCCGCTGATATAAGCCTCCGCGAATTTGCGGTGCTCCTGGATATGATCCAGGCCGTTGGTCATGGAGCGGAACTTGTAGAAGCGAAATACCCGCCCATTAAGCCCGGATCGCCGTTGGATATGTAGCACCGGGCCGGGCGATTCAACCTTGATGGCGATAGCAATCAACAGCATGAGTGGCGACAGGATCGCCAGAAAAATAGCAGCCGCCAAAAAATCAAAAAAACGCTTGACGGCCAGGTAAAGCGGAAGGAAGATGGAAACTCGCCCATTTGCTTCAGCTCGGGGCAGGGCCGTTGCCTGCCACCACACGATCTGGGTCCGTTGGTTGAGCATATAATGAGAGCCTTTCCCACTTGGAACAGATAATGAGGTTCGCTCGGTATAGAGTGCGTTGTGAAGCGGTTCGGTTTCTGCTTCACCTTGGCTGAAGTCTAACATGCTGAAGTGAAAGATTCCTAAACGTGAGGGGGTGGTTATATGACAATTTCGCAATAAAGGCGTCATCCCACCCCCCTACGGGGTTGCTGCCCTGCCAACGAGTCGGTAGTTGACGACCAACTGTGGCCGGAGCGCCGGATTAGGATGGTCACTACTGGCGAAGCTGGCTTGGACGTTGGACGCGCTATCGCCGGCCTGAGCCATTACAATCATGCCATTGTTCTGCGCGGGCGCCTGCACCCAAGCGCTGGCCGCAGGCGTGACGTCAAAAGCATACCACCGGTTACCCTGCCAGATCAACTGTGTGTCCAGGCTCGGCTCGGCATAATCAGAACCGGCCCCCTGTGCCCCTTCTTGTGCCCACTGTTCTCCCGTTTTGGGTTGCTGCCAGGTAGCTGTCTGCTCATCCCAGTCGCGCAGCAGCGCATGCACTTCGCCGCGGAGATCGTTTTTGGCGCTGACCTGCAGATAAAGCTTGAGCTGGGCCTGGATCACCTGGGCGCCGAACGGCAGCAGTCCCAAGTCAAAGCGCAACACCGGCGCCATTTGGGTTGCAGATTTGGGTGGGCGCGAGTATGCCAGGCGCAATTCCGTGTTCGAGCCGAAGGCCACGGCCGGACTCCATGCATCCAGGGTCGTATCGGTCACACCCACATAGCCATCAGCAGCCTGTTGGAAGATGAGGGTCGCCTCACCGGGGTCGCCTTGCGCTACCTGACGGAGCAATAATGGCAGGTATACCGGTCGCGGGGCAGGCGTAGCGGTCGGCGTTGCCGATGGTCCCGGCGTCGGAGTGATCGTGACAGTGGGCGTCAACGATGGGGTCGGCGTGGGCGTGCGGGTTGCCTGGATGGCATTGGCACAGGTCAAGCGCAGCGCGAAATTGCCGGCGGTTCCCTGGTAGCCATCCACCACCAGGAAATAGGCGCCCGCTTCCGTTTGCGCTGACAGAGAATTGTCACCCGCGGCGATGCACGAATCCGGGTAAGCGTACCGCAGCAGGAACAAGTCCAGGTCAGCATCTGCCGATAGCAGGGTAACGGACAGCGGCTGAGCTCTGATCCAGCTCGATCCGGTACACCACTTCGGGCCCACTTTCGTCCCAAGCTGGCCGGCAACCGTAACGACTGACGTTGGCCGAACCTGTGCGGGTATCGCTGCTATAGACACCACCACAGTAGGCTTGCGTGGCGCTGCCGACATCCAGGATCGGCGGCGCGGTAGCGCTGGGTGTCGGAGTCGGCAGAAAGACTGCGCCGAAATCGACTGTCAGAACGGAGTCCGCGCTGATCAGGATATCGAAGTCAGCCGGGGTTGTCAGGAGATACCCGCTCGGCGGCACGGCTGCCAATCGATACACGCCGGGCAGCAAACCCGCGAGGCGATAGGCGCCATCGGCGCCGCTTGTAGCCGATGCTGCGATCTGCGCGCTGCGGACGGTGACCAGCACGCCCGGTTGCGGCGGCTCGCCGAGGTCACGGATGCCGTTACCGTTGAAGTCTTCCCAGGCGATACCGGACACGCCTCCAGTGCCAGGGGGCAATGTCGGCGTGGCGGCCTGGCCGGATGGTTGTGCGTGAGCAGGAAGCGGCACGCTCACCAGGAGCCCGATCGCAAAACAAGCCCAGCCCGGCCAATGCCAATAGAAGGATGACTGCACCGCGGCTTGGGCGGATGGGTGAGGCGGTCCGCATGAGAAGTCCCTTTTTCGTCATAAGGAGACCAGGCTCCAAGAGGCATCCGCCAGGGTGGGGGGGACTTGAGGACACCCTGGGGACCGAGCCTGGCCGCCACTGGCCGAGTCACGCCCGCCCACGGCCTTACAACATGTGGGCGGGCGTGCAGCCGTCAAATAGTCTGGAGCCTATGCACATCAGGATGATACGCTCAGACTCCAGATGCAAATCGTGCGCTGCCGTTTACTTCAACACGAGCGGCAGATATGTGTAACGCATAATCGGCGGCGTGAATGTGACCGTCGATGTCGCAGTTGGCGTCGATGTCGCCGTCGGCGTCGCGGTCAGTGTCGCGGTCGCGGTCGGCGTCGCGCGTCGCGGTGGGTGTTGCGGTGGCTTGCGGTTGATGGCCGGCATTGAAGCCGGTCAGTTTGTCATTCGCTTTCACCTGAAACACCATCGCGATCTGCGTGGTGGGAAGGTAGCCGGGTGGCGGGCTCTTCTCGACGAGTGTGTATTGACCCGGCGTCACGGCGGTGAAACGGAATACGCCATCCGCACCTGAAGTGGCAGTGTAGGCATCCGTATTGGCAGGGAACAGCTTCAGCGCCATGACCGCGCCCGGCAGCCCCGGCTCGCCCGGCCCTTTGCTGCCATCGCCATCCGTATCCGCGAAGGCGACACCCTCGACGCTGCCCGTGGTGGGGGTGGCGGTCGGCGTGACAGTGGGAGTGGCCGTTTGAGTCGGCGTTGGCGTGACGGTCGGCGTCTCGGTCGCTTGCGGCTGGCTGCCCTGCTTCGCCACGTCGACCATATGCACCCACTCGTTCCCATCCAGGGTGCCGTCGGGTGCGCGGCTGTCCAGGTAGAAGTCGGCGCCGCCGGTCAGCCGGCCGGCAAATCGGCCATCGAGGATCGTGAAGGTAACTTCCTTCAACTCCTTGGTGCCGGTTTTTTGGATGTAATTCTTGCCATCGGGCGCCACGGCGGCTTTCTCACCCCCGGTGCTGTCATACTTCAACTGCCACTTGTCCGTGCCGATGTCGAAGTACTTGACCGTGATCTTGACCTGGTAGCTCTGCGTCGCCCTTGATATACTCGTTGTCAATCATGAAGAACATGAACGGGTTGTTCTTGGCTGCAACGACGTTCTGATCCGTGCGGCGGACGATATACGCTTCCTTGCCTGCTCCGGTCAGATTCAAATCATAAAAGTCGCGGTAGTCGCTGGGGTTCTGGCCCTCCAACACCGGCAGATTCGGGTTATACGGCTGATAGTTACATGGGTAGTTTTCGCCGAAGAGCGCCGTGTTATACGATTTGTTCGGGCAATTGCCCAAGCCGGCTTCGGGCATGGCGGCGCCAGTTCCTGGATCCCTGCGCGTATCGGCTATCCGCGCCCTTGTCGTTGGTCTCCGGCACGGTCATACCGCCGGGAATGCTATCGACTTGATAGAGCCAGTAGGTGTAGTTGCCCAGTTCCGGCCAGGTCGCACCGGAACCGTTTCCGATCGTGTAATTGCCTGATGCAGACCGCAAATACCACAGGCCGTCGGGCCGGCAGTTCGACCGCGTGGGGTTGCGGTGTTCGCGCATCACCACCCACACGCTGGGCGTGTCCTGGGTCGTCTTGCCCACATATTGGCGCGCCCAAGCGAAGATGGGGACGTTTACGGTGGGTTGACCGTTGCTGCGCAGCAGCGTCTCCGCCACGCGCAGGTAGTCAACGTGCTTATCCAGGCCGCTGACCGCCGCCCAGTAGGCCAGCACGGGGTTGCAGAGATCCGTAGAGTAGGACTCGAAGGCGATCGGCGCCTGTTGCCACCACTTCAAGATGGGGTCGTAGGCGCCGGTACCATCGTCCTTGTAGGACTGAAGATAGTCAGGCGCCAGGAAGTTGGATGACATGCCGATCCCCAATCCACCGGCGAAGTCAGTGGTGATGACGCGTTCGCTTACACTCTTGAATGTAGGCGCATACTGTAGCACCAGATGACGATTGGGGCCTTGCCCGGGGATGGAAACGAAGGCGCTGGCATGCTTCTTCGACACTTCGTTAACGTACTCGATCCAGATGGCTGGAAGTCATGCCTGCATCCGTCATCATATAGTCATATTGATTGTCTACTGGCTGATTTTCACCGAAAAGCCCAGTCCCGATGGCAATGAACTGCATGTCCGGGTTGTTTTTCAAGTGATCGCCCAACGCTTGGATGAATGTCTTGTACGCGTCGAGGTAGGGGCTGGTCTTCGTGCTGGTCCACGTGGCTGTTTTACCGTGGTAATAAGGCATCAGATGCCTTACCATCGGGAACACGTTGTCCACGTAGAAGGTAGTAGGGTTGGCGCTGTCGGTCACGACCTTGAAGGCCACGCGTATGGACCGCCCCGGCGCGATGCTGCTGACGTCGAAGGAATAGGTTTTCCACGTTCCGGGGCTATCCAGGTTGTTGATATCGAGCTGCGCGGTACCGATCCGGTTATTGCTTGAATCCCAAAGCTCCGCATACAGGTGATCGTTCGGGTTGGGGTCAGTCGTTTCGGCATAGACCCGGAAGGAGATATGGGCGGTGTCGGTGCCGGCCAGGCTGGTTGGCATCGCCGGAATGCGTTCATCCGAGTGATAGAGCTGGCCTGTGGCGTCATTCACACCACCGAATTGCGCGGCCCAACCATAGGCTTCACCCGTGGGATCGGCCGGTGGGGTGCCCATGATGGTCACACTGCCACCCTTATTCCATGCCAGATTATGGTCGGAGGCATCGAAGGTGGCATTGTAATTGGCGCGCTTGGGCGGCCAATAGTTTACATATTCCGGTGTAGACGGGCTGCCCTGAGCGTACGCGGCAAGCACCGCATCCTGCTTCTGGATCACATAGTCTGGGGTTGAACGGATGTCGCCGGCCCCGATGCCATCATAGGTTGTGAGCATGATGCCGGCTTCAAGTCCTATCGCCCGGCGCGCGGCTATCCAGCTATCCAGCGCTGCCCAGTTATAGACGCCGCTCGCCGGATTGAGTGCGCTCCATCCCCAGAAACGGATGGCGCCATCCACCGGGTACTGGGCGGGATCCATGACGGTATAGCCATAGTCCAGGTAGTAGTTCCCTGGCACAGCGCCAGAGACGATGACCTTCTCCGGTTGTGCTTCCGGGGCGCTCTTGCTCGGCAGCCCAACATCGCGTAAGCTGTCAGCCTGACTGGCGGCCGGTGTCCCGGCGAACGTGACGGCCAGCAGCGCCACAACTAAGAGCAGCTTGCTGCTCAATCTCAAGAACTTATTCATTGGTTACTCCTGTCTCAATTCTGGGTGATCGGTCTTCGGCCGGCCAGGCATGCGCCACCTTCGCATCGCCGGTCACACGAAGATGAAACCAAGGGGCCTGTACTATATACGCCATACAGGTGAAAAACGCATGAAAAGCAGGGCCGGCGATTGTGATTGTTTTTCTATGGGGCATCAAGTGGGGCTTTGGCCGTTACCGTTCACCGACAGAATCCGATGCGAATGCCCTGAATCCACCATCTTCTCTGCTAGATAGACCGCGCGCAGCCCTTCGCTGCCGCTGACCAACGCCTCGCGGCCGTCAACGATCGCGGTGACAAAATCCTCTAGCTCCTCGACCAGGGGTTCGCGTTTACGCACTTCGTATTTGGTGATGCGTCCTTCGCTGACTCCCATCAGCGCAACCATGCCTTCCCAACCGTTGGCGTAGTTGTTTTCGTAGAAGTACAGTTCCTGTGTCAGATAGTTGACATGAAACATGCCGCGCTCGCCCAACATCGATAGTTCGCGAATCTTGGTTGGCGTCAACCAGTTGATATCAAGCACACCTACCGCACCGTTGGCGAACTTCAAGAGCCCCGATAGCAGGTCCTCGTGGCTGGCATGAATCTCCTGCTCGGTCTCAGCGTACAGGCTTTGAATCGGCGCGCCGATCAGGTACTCCATGATGTTGAGCTCGTGGGTCGCCAGATCGAACACAACGCCGACATCGGCGATGCGATTGGGGAAAGGCCCAACGCGCCGCGAACGGATCTGGAATACGCGGCCCAGTTCGCCCGTTTGTAGACGACGTTTGAGCTCCAGGATGGCGGGGTTGAAACGCTCGATATGTCCAACCGCCAGCCGCACATTGCGCGCCGCGGCAGCATCGATCATCTGCTGGCACTCAGTCACACTGAAAGCCAACGGCTTTTCCACCAGCACGTGAGCGCCGTGGGCGATCGCCGCCAGGGTTACCTCAAGGTGCGAGCGGGTGGGGACGGCAACGCATACGATATCCAGTCGCTCACTGTCCAGCATTCTCAGATGGTCAGCATATGCTCGGGTCTTGTATGTACGGGCTATCTGATTGGCCGTTTCCTCGTTGATATCCGCTACCGCCACCAGGTTAACCTGCGGCATCTGTGCAAAGACGCGAGCATGATTTCGTCCCATTGAGCCTAAGCCCGCGACGCCGACATTGATCATTTGACAACCCTCTAAAAACGATAGGGCGCGACAGAAAGCCGCCGCGCCACAAGTTGATTATAGCGCAGTTTGATGGCCTGAGCAAAAATACGGCGGGAATAGGTTTCTGACGGGGTGTTTGGGAAGCCAAACCACACCCAACCGGAGGCGCCCAGGCAGCTCCGGTTATTCCAGCCCTGGTGGGTTGCCGTAGGTCGCGCCGCATCGGAGGCAGGTCAATCGGCCCCCGGCGTCCTCGTCCAGCGGCTTGCCGCATGCGCACACATAACCGATCAGCCGCGCCGGAACGCCAACAACCAGCCCGTGCGGCGGCACATCGCGCGTGACCACGGCCCCTGCGCCGACCAGCGCGAACCGCCCGACCGTCACCCCGGGCAAGAGCACTGCGCGCGCGCCGATGGCTGCGCCGTAGCAAATGCGGATGGGGCCGACTTCCCAGTCATCATCGCCTTTCAAGGCGCCGTCCGGGTTGATAGCCCGCGGGTACAGATCATTGGTCAGCACGACGTGCGGGCCGAGGAAGACGCCATCCTCCAAGGTTGCACCGTGATAGACCGAGCAATTATTCTGAATTTTCACGCGGCTGCCGATTTGCACGTCGAAATCCACGTAAACGTTCTTGCCCAGAATGCACTGCTCGCCAATGTGGGCGCCTTCCCGCACCTGGCTCTGGTGCCAGATGGCGGTATTTTCGCCGATGACCGCCTTGGGCGAGACATCGGCAGTGGGGTGAATCCGAATCATATGCTATGCTCTCAGTAGATGTTGAACCATCTGAAGATAAGCGGCGCTTTCGCCCCGCCAGTTATGCGCCGCCGTGAAGTGTCGGGCGCGTTCGGCGCGTGTTTGGGCGGCCAATGGGTCGCGATACATCTCCCGCAGCTTGTCGGCCAGGTCAGCGACATCGCCTGGGTCATGGAGCAACACCATGCTCTCGTCGAAATAGTCTGCTGTGGTGGCCGTGCGCGCGGCAACAGCCGGCAGCCCCAACGCCACATACTCCAGCAGCTTGGTCGGGAGGCCACAGTCAGTGAAGACATCCTGGCGCATCGGCGCCACGCCAACATCGGCGGCCGCGATGGCAGCCGGCATGGCTTCGAGGGATTGGATACCGTGGAAGCTGACGATCTCGGCCAAGCCAAGCTGCGCAACCAGACGTTCGATTTCAGGCAGCAGATCACCGCCCCCGTAAAGCTCGAGCCGGATGCCCGGAATCTCCTGGCGTACGCGCGCCACCGCCTCCACCAGCAGATCGACGCCATAACGATGCATGATGCCGCCATGGTGGATGATGACGAAACGGCCATCGGGCACGCGACGCGCAGGCAGCTTGGCCGGGTCAAACAGACGATCATCCGGGCAGTTCATCACCTGAGTCAGCTTGTGTGCCGGCACACCGCGCCGCAGCATGATTTGTCGGTGGCGCTCGTGCAACACGATGACCGCGTCCGCGTAAACGCAAGACCATCGTTCCAGCAAGGTCAGGACGCGCACGATCACGCTGTTGCGCGCCAGCGCGTAGCGCGACATAAACAGTTCCGGCGTCAGCTCGCGTAAATCCAGGATCAGCGGCACGCGGCACAGCTTGAGGGGCAGCGCGCAAAATGCGAGTGCGTCCGGAGGGTTATGGACCTGCACCAGGTGGATCGACGCACGGCGGTTCAGGGTGCGCAACATGACGCCGGCCTGCCAGAAGAAACGCCCATATTCCACGACCGAGGCCGCGGCGCCGGCGCCCTGCTGATGCACGATCGGCAGGCGAACTACGTGTACCGCGTTGACCGTTTCCGCCGCGGCCTGGCCCGGTTGCCGCAGACAGATGACCGACACATCGTAACCGACCTCCGCCAGCGCCTCGGCCATACGCCGGGTGCGCGGCTCCGAGGGATAGGCGGAATGCGCGACAAGTGCGACACGCTGGCCGCGTGGTTCCACAGAAATGCCGGTGAAAGCGACTGAGGTCATGACACTACCACTTCAGTACATCCAGGTAGAGATCTGCCAGCCGTGCGGCAATGGCGTCCAACGACAGAGTCCGCAGCACAATCTCGCGGCCCTGCGTACGCCCATTGAAAGCCAGGGCCAGAGATAAGTGATGCGCGAGCGATTCAGCGTCCGGTTCAGCCAGATAGCAGCCTGCTGTCCCCGCAATGACCGCTTCCACATCCCCGACCGGCGCCGACACGATCGGCAGGTTGCAGGCCATCGCTTCTTTAATTACCATGGGCGAGCCTTCGGCCGTTGAGGCGAGTATCAACACATCACACGCGTTCATGTACAGCGGTATCCGTTCGTGCGGCTCCGACTCGGCGACAACGAGTTGCGCGTCGGGCTGTTTTTCGCGCAACCGCGCCACCGCCGCTTCGACCAGATTAAAACGTTTTTCGGGCCGCCGAGGCATCCCGACAAAGAGCACCAGTGGAGCCGTTCGCGGCAGACCCAGTGCAGCCCGCGCTTCAACAGATGGCATAGGCTGGAACAAATCGGTATCAACGCCGCAGGGCAGAATGACAACATCGGGCAAGCCGAGCGCCTGCTCGACGCGTCGCGATGTGGCGATCGATCGCGTCACTCGGCGGCTCGTCCAGCGGCAGAGCGGCGGGGTCCAGCCGATTTGGGTTTCGATACCATGCTGCGTCAGCACCACCGGCGGCATGCGCAGACCGGGGATCAGGCGCTGCCCGATCAGCAGGTCCCCTGAAAAAACATAGTGTGCGTGAACCAAGTCGTAGTGTGTGTGCCTGAGTGCCCGGCGGATGCTCCCAAAACCCCGAACGTAGGCGCCCCAACCTTCCTCGACACCGTTCACGAGCAAGACATCCACAGCCAAACCGCGCCTGCGCAAGGAAGCGACCTGCTCCGCAACAAAGATGCCGGACATGGGCGCGGTGGGTGTGGGGTACATGTTGGTGACAGTCAAAATGCGCAACGCACGCGCCACGCCTGCCTCCGCTGAGCGCGGCTGGGATGGCGCGGCTGGCGCGGGGCGGCCTGAAGGATGCGCCGTGATCATTCGTCTGTGCGCTCCTGCCACGCCGCCGGCAGCCGTGACGGGTTGGCGAAGAAGAAGGTATTAAGGACGGTGCGATGCGTATCAAAATAGCCGCTTAACACCTGCGTCACCAACCGATCGCTGAGTTCCTCCAGCGGCGCCGTCGCGTCCAGCCGCGCTGCGCCCAATTCAGCCGCCAACGGGCCCACACACGCGGCCTGTTTAGCCAACATGGCAGCAGACTCCTCACCGGCCTTCCGCGCCAACGCCGCAGCAGCCGGCACGTCGAACCAGAACATGTGACGCGGCCGCGGGGCCAGCCAGCGCAGCAACCGTCCCGCAGGTGTCTGTGCGATCTTGGGTTGTTGCAGTCGCGCGGCCAGATCAGTCAGCGCAGACAGCACATAGCGGTCGACCACGACCACGTCACCCCGCCACAAGGGCCAGCGCACACGCCATTGGTACGTCAGCCCCAACTCAAACGCAATCAGCCAGGGCCAGGCTGCCCGCGCCAGCGGATGGCGGAACAGATCGGAGCGTCCACCCGCGTCCGACTCCTCTACTGAACCCGCTAGCTGAGCATCAGGAGCGATAATCTCCCGCGTCGGGGCCTGACCACTCTCGGTATCCTCCTTGCCCCTTGCTGCCTGCCCCCCCCCTCCTGCCCCCTGTCTCACCAGCCGCTTGCCCAGGTGAATGATCGGCTGGAGCAGTCCCGCGCTCCCGCCACGCGTCCACACCACCCGGTGGCGCACAGCAGACTGCGTCAGCGCCAGGGCCAGCAACTTGGCCTGGGTTGATTTGCCGCAGCCATCGATCCCGTCCAATGCCACCAGCAGCGGCCGTTGGCTGCGCATGTGCAGACGCAGACGCGTGCCATAGACCGTATGCACCAGCAGCTCGCGCAGGCGTACGCGCGGCGCCAGGGTGGGATCCGTCAACATCTTGCCGTAAAATAGTCGCTTGCTACGCGCGAACGAGATCTGCACAGGCGCCACGCGTGCGGGGCCGGTCAAACCCGGGAGCGTGGCGATGTAGGTCTTCTGCCAGCCAGCCAATCCGGCCTCAGCCTGGACGCGCACAGCTTCCGGCAGACTGGTGGTGCCGTAGAGTTGAGTCTCCCAGCGCGCACACAGCGCGAGCGCCAGCCAGAAGCCCGGCAGCCAGCCTTTGCGTCGTGCGCCCGCGATCGCGCGGTCCCAATCCACATCCAGCCGTTGCGCTGCGTAGATCACCTTACCCAGTTCGATCAGCTTGAGCGCCTTATTCTCGTAGAGCGCGTGCGCCAATGCGATCAAAATGCCATCATCGGGCGCGGGCACGGCGGCCAGGTCACAGTCCGGCGCCGGTCGGCTGCGCTGCCAGACCGCGGGCGTGTCCAGAAACTCGGTGTGCCACTCCAGCCGACCGTGGATGTGCAAATCGAAGGCGCTCGTTCCCAGGTGATAGCGGCGGAGCAAAAACTTGTTAGGCTCTTCAATGTGCCGCAATTCGACATAGCCCATATCCCGGACGATCTTCCGCGCCGCGACCTGCTGCGCTTGCGGCACACCCACGTCCAGGTTGCTGCTGACATAGGGGAAGGTCGGCGCGGGCCCCAGCGCCTTGACGAACAGCGCGGGGATGCCCGCCGCGCGCCAGGCCGCAACGATCGGGGCGAACGCGGTTTGCTGTCGCGCCATGCTGACCTGATCCTCGGCCAACGCGGCGGCAAACGCAGGCGTGTTCAGCAGCGCGGCGGCAGCCGGTCGCGAGTCGTTCGCCAGGGTCAGCAGCGGCACGCCGTTGCGACGCAGGACGCGTACGACTTCGCACGGATCGGCCTCGACGCCGGGTGCGGGCAAGTCTCCATCCGGTCCCCACCAGGAGGCCAACAGATATGCGGCCCATGTGAGGGCGCTGTCCGGGTACACGCTCGCCGCGGAGGGATCGGTGTGCGCTCTCATCGCGCAATCTCGGCCAGGAGGTGACGCGCCGCGTTCTCCCAACTGAACGGTTCGGCCAGGGGGCGGGTGTGCGCCGGATGTTCGCGCAAGCGCAGCAGGCCGCTGCGCAAGCTTGCTTCGTCGTCGTAAAACATCACCCCGCTCCGTCCTTCCCACACCTCGGGCAACGCGCCGAAACGGGTAGCCAGGATGGGCACGTCGCAGGCCACCGCTTCAAGCACCGACAACGGCCAGTCGATGCTGCTCGGTTCATTCGGGTTCGGCGGCACCGTAAAGAGATACACGTCAGCGAGCTGATAAAGCTCAGCCACCCGCGGCACATAGTGCGTAAACAGGCGAACCCCGGCCATGCCCAATTCGTCAGCCAACGCAGCATCCTGGGCCGTTGTCGTGCTGGCAGCCAGCACCGGCAGAGCCAGATCGGCCAGGCTGGTCAGGCACGTCACCCCGCGCGTCCGGTTGAGATGCCCCACGTGCAAGACCACAGACGCATCTTCAGGTAAGTCATACACGCGTCGTAAATGCTGCTTCTCCACGAACGACACCGGGCGAAAAGTGTCCAAATCCACGCCTGGCGGCAAACGCACGGTCCGCCAGCCCAGCGCACGCGCCTGCGCTTCCGTGTGGCGTGATTGCACAGCGCACAGATCAGGCTTGATGAACCGCCCGGCAAGCCTGACGCGCGCGCTGTGCCGCCGGCCCTGAGTCGCGACCAACGCCACGGGCGCGCCGCGAGCGTGCCGCTTGAGCATCTGGGCCCGCAGGCCGCTGGCCAGGGTCAGCGAGGCAGTGGGTACATACACCACCAGATCCGGGCTGAACGCGACACTCTGCTCCCTCAGAACGGCTGAGCGCAGCGCCCGATCGGCCTGAACATTGATCACGGCCATGTCCGGCCAGTCCGCGCCGCCCGTGGTCAAGGATAGCACAGCGTGGCCCAGGCCGCGCAACGCGGCGGCGAGGCTCAGCGCCAGCTTCTTGATCCCCTCGTCCGGCGGCGGCGCCAACCGCTCACTAAAAACCAGAATGCGCACGGTAGATTTCCAGATAACGCTCGGCCACGCGATCCAGCCGGAAACGCGCTTCAGCCGCGGCCTGCGCGGCGCCACTCATGCGGGCATAGCCGGCCTGGTCCGACAACGCGCGACAGATCGCGTTCGCCAGCGCCGGGGCGTCGCCTACGTCCACCACATAACCGGTACTGCCATCCTCCACGATGTAGCCCGCGCCGCCAGCCCGCGTGGTGACCACCGGGATCCCCGCGGCCAGCGCCTCGATGGCGGACATGGGCGAGACTTCTTCGCGCGAAGAGAGCACGACCAGCTCCGCCTCGCTGTACAACCGGCGCATATCGGGTTGACTCTGCATCCCCAAGAAGGTTACGTGCCCGGTCAGGCCCAGCTCCTGGCAGACGGCCTGCGCCTGCTGCAGGTAAGCTACCTCGTTCGTGCGTCCGGCAATCTGTAAGTGAAGCTGCGGCAGTTCGCGCCGCGCCTCAGCCAGCGCCCGGATCAGCGTGATCGGGTCCTTGCGCGGGATCACCGAAGCGGGCAGCAAGAGCCGTCCAGGCACGGGCCGGCGGGGCAGGGTGAACATATCATCCGGTGCGGGATTTTCCGTCAGGTGCCAACTTCCGCGCGTACGGCCGGCGAAAGTGGCCTGGATGTACGGGCTGATCGCGGTGATGGTCGCTACGCGTGCCAGCGCCTGGCGCTCGTAATAACCGGCCAGGGCAAAAGCTAACCTGTTGAAAACGCCGGGGTTGTAATTGGCTTCTTCAGCCATTACACCGTGGATCGTCCAGATCGGATCAGCGCCGGCACGCAACGCCGCGATCGCGTAGCTGTGACCGTGGGCATTCACGACATCCGGCTTGATGGCGCGTAGCTGATCAGCGATGCGCCGGACGCCGGTCATCATATTGGGAATCAACCGCTGCCGCGGCAGGGCAAGAAAGTGCAACGTCACATTCCCCTGGGTCACCGTGCGCGATGCTGTGACGTCGGAATGGCAATGCACAACATGCACCTCAAGATCAGCGTGGCGGCGAAGACCTTCCACTAACAGGTAGGCGACTGCACGGATGCCACCGGCAATGCGGGCTGGGTCGGCCGGATAGAAACTTACCAGGGCGATGCGTAAGGGTCGGGTCATGCGACGCTTCCTGTCGGCAAGTTGCGCGCCGCGGCGCTGACCGCGGTCGCGGCCAGCGCCGCGGCATACACGCCCACAGTGGCGTTCACCACTGCATCCAGGCGGAAACGCCGTTCAGCCGCAGCCTGTGCGGCCTGCCCCATCTCCCTGAGTTGTTCCGGGGCAGCCAACAGCTCCAGCACGGCCGCGGCCAATGCCGCAGGCGCGCGCGGCGGCACAACCCGGCCGTTCACGCCCTCCTCGATCATCGCCGCACAGCCGCCGACATCTGTTGTCACGACAGCCCGGCCAGCCGCCATGGCCTCAGCGATGGTCACCGGCGCGGTCTCCTGTTCGCTGGCCAATAGCGCCAGGTCACAGGCCGCATACTCGGCACACACGGCATCCGGCGTGAGCCCGCCTGTGAATCGCACACGCCCAGCCAGCCCCAATGCCGCGACACGCTCCCGGCAGGCCGCGACATAGCCAGGGTCGGTCTCGGTCTCGCCGGCAATCACCAGGGTCGCGCCGCGCCGCGTCTGGATGACCTGGGCAAACGCCTCGATCAACGTCAGAATGCCCTTGCGCGGAATAACACGCCCCACGCAAAGTAACCGCTCACGGTCCGGCGGGGGATCGGTGACAGTGAAAAAGCGGTCATCCACAGGGTTCTCGATCAAGTGAAAACGCGCATGGGTGCGGCGACGAAAGACGTCCAGCACATAGGGGCTGATCGCGATGATCTCAGGGGCCCGTCGAATGACTGACCGCTCAAACCGAGCGTCTGCAAGCATGCGCAATCGAGTAGACCACGCGCTGCCGGGCCACGCTTGCACCATCTCCCGGTAGATGATGCCGTGGAGGGTGATGACGGCCGGCCGGCCGCACCCCAGGGCCGCGCCGGCATAAATCCCGGCGCTGTGGGCGTGGACGATGTCAGGCGTCAGCGTCGCGGATCGCGGTTCTGAGGTTTCCCTGCACCGCGTGCTGGCCGGTCAGCCGTCCGCCGCGCGGGCGGGGTACGGCGTAGATGGCGTAGCCGTTACCCAGCGCGGCGGACCGGTTGTGCCAGCCCCGGCACCGCTGTCACGACAACGAGCTCAATATCTTGCCGGGCCGCCAGCGCAGACGCTAACACCGCCACTACGGCGTCCACGCCACCCGGTAGCGGCGCGCCTCCAGGGACGAGATCGAGGGCGTAAGGTCCCAGCAGCGCGAGCTTCATGCCTGCACCCCTGCGGGCACGGTCTCTTCCGGCGCCAGGACCGCACCTACCACCAGGAACAGCAGCATATTCGCGAACTGCGCATGTATCGAATCAAACGTGTACACGAAGACCGCGTAGGCGACCAGCATGGCAAGCAGCGCCGCCCAGCGGCCCTGGTCGCCGTCCGGTGAACGCCTGGCGCGCAGCCAACCACGCAGCCCAAGCCAGCCGATGCTTGTCAATAACAAGAGGAAGGGGATCAAGCCCACCAACCCTGCGGAGGTCACCAGGTAGATGTACAAGTTGTGCGGAGCCACGATCTGCGCGCCGGAAATTACACCGCTGGATCGGCTGAAAGCCCAACTCGTGTCGGCAGCCCCTATGTCGAAGTTGCCCAGACCGAGTCCAAAGATGGGCGATCGGGCAGCAAGCTGGAGGCCAACCGCAACCGCATCCTTCCGATAATCAATCGATCCCTCGGCCGAAAAACGGCTCTCAATCGCGCGCGGGTTGATCAACTGACCGCCCAAGATGCTGATCAGGATAACCCCAGCGAGGGCTAAAACTAAGCCGTGACGCCTTGTGGCGGGGGTGAGAAGCAGAACAACCAGGATGGCAAGTGCGGCAGCCAGCCAACCCACGCGCACATAGGTTAGCAGGATGCCTGCGAGCGACATGAACAGCGCTGCACCCCACAGTATGCGTCGCGCAGGATGCCCCGGCCGGGCTGCCGCAACCAATACCAGCGGCACCGTCATCACCAGGGTAAGTGACATGATGGCCGGCGATCCAAAAAAGCTGGTGATCCGCCAGATGTCGGGACCGTAGGTCCAGCGATACAGGACGGGGCTAAGGAAAGGTTGATTAGTCAATTGCTCACGCACGGCGAAGAAGCCGAGCAGCGCGCCCACGATGGCCAGGACAACGGCAACTTGCTGCACACCTTGCGCACCGCGTAGCAGTTGACGGGCACAGAAATAGACCAGCAACGGAATGATAACGAAGTCAAATAAAAATTGTGCGCCGCCCACAACCCCCAACTGCGAGGCCCGCACCGACAAGGCCAGGCTGAGCACGAACACTACAGCGGCCCAATCGACCGCAGTGGGTCGCACCAGTCGCCGTCGGCCAGCCGCAACCTGGGCGATGATCACGAACAATGTGCAGAGGACTGCGAAGCGATTGAGCCCCAGGTCCGGTAAACCGGCGCTCATCCTCAGAACAAGGATTCTGGAGAAAGGCGCGATGGCAATCCACAAGAGAAAGCCAAAGCGCGGGCGCGCCACAATGCTGCCGGCGACAGCAATGAGAACGACGGTGGCGAAGGCATCAAATTCCCGGCCCGCTATCAGGCGATCGGCCAGCCAGGCTGCCACCCCCAACGCCGTCAACAGGCCAACCAGGTTGACGACAAGTTCCGGCCGGATACGGGCCAGGACCAGTCGAGGGCTATGGCTGTTCACGCGTTTGCTGCCTTATCGCGTGGCTTTCGCTTGAGGCTCTGTTCCAAAAACTCCAGGAGAAAGACCAATACGAAGCCTGCCACGATACTGGCGGCGCCGCCCAGCAAAGCGATCTGCAAGGTACGGGCGGGGAGTTGGGTCTTCGGCGTTGTAGGCGCGCCCAGAATCTGCAAATAACCCACCGCGTCAGCTTGATCCTGGCGCAAACTGACTTCACGTATCTTATCTGAGATGAAATCCCGATCGTCCTGACGCTGCTTCAGCGTGTCCTGCAATGCCTGATGCTTTTCGGCCAGGGTGATCAGAGACTTCAGCTCCGTCTCGTGCTGCGCCAGCCGGGTGGCGGCCCCGGTTTTCCGTGCGCGCTGGCCGTCAGCTTCCACACGCCGGTTGACGGCAGCGGTGGAGAGATCCCGAGCCAGGCCGTTCCAATAAATCGCATCGGCGCTCTTGGCATCAAGCGGGGCAGCGTTAGCCATCGCTTCCTTGCCCTGTTGTGCCAGCGAGTCGGCCAACGCCTCCAGCCGCAGCACCTCGACCTCTGCCTCCTCCTGTTGGACGCGCAGGCCGCGAACGGCATCCTGTTCGGCGGCCAATTCCCGCTCCAGGGACTCGATGCCGTTGTCGAGTTTGAAACGCTGTAGTTCGGCCTGCGCCGCATCCAGATCGCGCTCGGCAGCAACGAGTTTTGTTTCAAGAAACTTCTGCATGGCTACCGGCTGGCGCGTTCGATTCTTCCTGAATTCCTCGACCGCTAATTCGACCTGCTTGCTGAGCAATTTTTCTGCTAAATCTGGCTGAGTCGTTGTGAGCGAGGCATTGACGCGGTCACCGATAGGGTCGCGCGACACCGTGATGCTACTCACCAGTTCCTCAGGCGTCATCTGGACACCAGCTTCTGCGATAGTCTGAAGTGCAATGGTCTGATTCTGCAACAGAGAGGAAAGTAGCACTTGCGCCTGATCATAATCGGTGCTGGGCGTGAAATTCTGCGTGCGGCTGAAGAGTGTCACCTCAGCCGGGTCAGAAGGGATGACCGCCACTGAGACGGTTGAGCGATAGGCGGGTGGCATTCGCCATGCCCGAATGAGGATGATCGCCATCGTGGCCGCAAAGACCAGTAGGATGATCCATAGTCGCTTGCGTACGATAGCCAGGTAATCCCCGTAAGTGCTCGATTCCATAATAGATCTCACTCGTCGATCGGCCATCCTAACAGATGCCGATCTTGAATCTCAACAGGCAGCCATTGAAATGCTATGCCGCAGATCGTCCGTAGCAAATAAGTCTAGCACAAGACGTTAGACCGACCAAATGACTTACGCCAGACAACCCGACCGCCGGGTTAGGCCCTTACCAATCGGATTCCGGCATAAAAACAAGAATCTCACCACAAAGGCTCAAAGGCACGAAGTCCACAAAGATAGAATTCTTAGTGTTCTTTGTGTCTTGGTGTCTTTGTGGTGAAGGCGTGGTTCCAGCTTGTCCGGGTTAGGATTTTTCAAAGACTTCGCGCTAAACAGTCTCTGCGCGGTCATCCGCGACCGGCGCGATGCCGGCGCAGCGTCTCTTGGTACAATGCAACGTTGGCCGCAGCGACGGTCGGCCAACTGAACTCGGCGAGCAAGCGCGCACGCAATCCTGCCGGCACAGGCGCCGCCAGCGCAGCCAATGTGGCCGCTCGTATCGATGCCAAATCATATGGATCACAGCACCCCACCGCGTCCCCCAGCAACTCGCGCAGGGGCGCAATCTCAGTGGAGATGATGCGGGCGCCGGCAGCGCCGGCCTCCAGGCTGGACAGGCCGGGCAGCTCAACCCAACTTGCCATGAGGTGAGCTGCGGATGCCGCATACAGCAGCGGCAGTTCAGCCTCAGGCAGCCAACCCAGAAACTTCACATGCCCCCGCCGTTCGCCTAACTCCCGGCAGCGGTCCGGGTAGTCGGGCGCATAGTAGGGTGAATCCTTCCCGACGAATACCAGCGGCACCGGATCGTCGTAAAGCGCCTGGATGACCGCAAGTTGATTCTTCTTTTCCTCAATGCGCGCGACCTGCGCCACGTAACCGGGCTCCAGGCCGTGGCGTTGGCGAAAATCGCTGAGCTGCGCTTCGGTGAAACTCTGACCGTAAAGCTCGGTATCTATTCCCAGCGGACTGATCTGCATTTTTTGCCGGGTTTCAGAGGACAGCCGAAAGTGTTGCGCCAGCCAGGCGTTTTCCCAACGGCTCGTGGTGGCGATCACTGTGGCGGACGTCAGCACCTCACGACTGGCGCGCCAGGTCTGAGAGACCGGCAGTCGCGCGGTCTGCCAGTGGTGGTGCATCGTCCGGGCGCGATCCTTCCCCAGGCGCGTGGCCAGTGTGCGCCAACGCGGCGCGACAACCACAGCGCGTTCAAACCAACTCCGGAAATCGTCATAGTACAGGGGCGAGATCACGACCGCTGCGCCACCCCTCTGCGCCCAGGCCATCATGCGGCCCACATGTTCAACCGGCGTCAGGGCAAACATATGCAGGAGGTCAAACTGCTGCGCTGGCGGCATCTCAGCCTGATGCCCGATCGTGACCTCGACACCGGCCGCGCGCAGCGCAGCGCCGAGCTTCTGCATGGCCAGGGTATCGCCGCCAAAGACACGGTCGGCGTCAGGACGGAGGATCATCGCGACTTTCATCTTATTCGTCTGTGCCCCCGGTCTTGTGTGCCAGCGCTTCGGTCAGATACTGTGATAATGTTTCCACGCGCGCGGCCCAAGTGTGCGGCGCAACGGCCGCCTGGCGAGCGCTGATCGCGGCCGCCGTGTTGGCTGTAAGCTGGGTTGTGATTGCGGTCTCCCAGGAGGGGAAATCACCCGCAATCGCAACTACGTCCGCGAACTGACGTGCGCCTGGGACATCGGCGGCCACCACCGGCAATCCCGCGGCCAGGTATTCGTATAATTTGAGCGGGCTGGCGTGGTGCGTCTCCTGGGTCCGCCGATAGGGCAGCAAGCCCAGATCAAACGACCGAACATAATCCGCCACCACGTCACCGGGCGCCGGCGGCAGCAGCCGCACATTGGGCCGTTCGGCCAGGCGGTCCAAAGCTTCGCCGCAGCCGCTGCGATTGACCTCCCCCAACAGCACCAGCATCCATTCAGGATGGGCGTCGGCCAACGCGTCGAGCAACGTCAGATCAAGCCGCACACTGATCAGCCCGATGTAGCCCAGGATCGGCCGTGGTAAATCGGCCAGCGCGGCGGGGATAGCCCGGCCCACGGTTTGATACGCTGTGGCGTCCACGGCGTTGGGCAGCAGCCGAAATTTTGGATTGTTCCCGCCCTTGGTCGCTACCAATTCCGGCGAAACGGCCACCACCAAGTCGGCCCAGTCGATGAGCGCGCGCTCGCGCGTGGCCCACGAGGCCCGCTGCGTCGCGCTCAAGCTGGCGTAGCCCAGATAGTCATCGACAATGTGATAGACCCGCAGCCGGGCTGGCAGGTCGAAGCGCGTATCGAATTGCGCCGGGGTGGAAATCCAGTGGATGGGCCGGCGCACGCCGATCTGCGCCAGCGCGTGCGACAGGTGGCGGCGCCGCAGCCAATGGGTCACGGCGCGCACCGGGGGCGGCCCTCCCAATGCTGCGTACTTCGGTGTGCGATAAGTCCACAGGTTCGCGGCCACCGGCTGCACACCTCCGCCGCACAGGTTGGCGCGTGTCAGCCCGCGTCCGCGCAGCGTCGTGCTCAATTCTTCGATGTAGGGCCGCGGCTCCACGTAGACGACGGTGTTCGCAGACGCGACCCGGCGGAGGAGTTGGTGGCGGTTGCGCCACATGCCCCCCCACGGTTCGGGACCGAAGTAGACGAAGCTTTCGCCGGTAATCATCATCAAGTGACAGGGATTAAGGAGCGCTGAGTCAGCTTACGCGCGAGTGCGTCCCGCAACAGACCTTCGATTTGCGCGACGCGCATGTCCCAGGTATTGCCAGCAGCCACGGCCTGGCGCGCGGCAATGACATTGGGTGCGTTGTCGGTTAGCGCCGTTTCGATCGCTGTGATGAACGTGGTACGCTCAGCGGCGATGCGGACCACCGACTCGAAGGCCCGAGCTGCGGGCACATCGGTGCTGACTACCGGCTTGCCGCACGCCAGGTACTCGTACAACTTCAACGAATCGATATTGGCGGTCCACGCGTTCCGCTCATAAGGCAGCAGGCAGACATCCATGCTTGCGATCGCATCCGGCACCTGCGAGGCCGGCAGGCGGCCGAGCCAATGCACATTGGACAGCCGGCGCAGGGCGTCCGCTTTGTCCGGGTGTGCGGTCAAATCCAGCGCCCCCACCAGGAGCAGTTGCCACCCGGGCCGGGCACGCGCCACGTGCTCAAGCAGGTCGAACGCAATCTTCTCGTTGAGAGCGCCCACGTAGCCGATATGTGGCCGTGCGATCGCATCCGCCGCGACCAATCGGCGGTTGGGATCCGCGAGCGCGGCCTGGAAGCCGCTGTAGTCCACCGCGTTGGGGACCAGGTAGGTGTGCGGGTTGTGCGGCAATTTGCTGGCGAGCAACCCAGGCGAGGTGACGATCACCACATCGGCCCGGTGGAGCAGCGCCTCCTCGTCCCGGCAGAACGCGGTCTTGTCGGTGACGAGCGGAAATTCGCTGTAGGCGTCGGTGATATGGTAGACGACCAACTTCTCTTCGTACAGCCCAATCTGGTCGGCGTGGAAGGGGCGCAGCAGCCATAAGATCGGCTGACGGACGCCCAGCCGGTGCAATGCCGCGCGGAAAGCGCGCCGGCGCAACGCCGCGGTCAACCGGCCACCACTGCGTCGTCCGGCAAAGGGCGCGTAATAGGGATCATGGTAGCGCCAGAGACCGCAGGCACCTGCGGTCTGCACGGGGGAGCCGATGTTGACCGGCTCCAACAGGGGTTTCCGCAGATCAGCCAGTCGCAGTCGTCTGGCACGCAATTGCCGGTATGTTTCACCCAGATAGCGGCGCGGCTCAACATAGATCACAGTATTGTAGCGGGCCAGCCGGGTCATGATCTGGTGGCGGTTGCGCCACAACCCTTCCCACGGGTCGGGCGCAAAGCATATGATTGCCTCGCCGGTCAACGGCGGACCAGCCGCCACGGAGGTCATAGCCCTTCTCCTGCTTGAGGTGGAGGCGGGGTGAGATCGCGACTTCCACGTTGTTTCCAGGCCTGGCGAAGCATCCCATATCCCATGCGTGCGGTGACACGGAACTGGCCATCTGCCAGCCAAATAAACACCGCATAGAGCAGAACCAACACGACACCGGCCGCCAATATGCGGAACGCGGCGCGAGGCAGTGGCAAATACGGATAGAGTCCATGCGCTATCAGGCCAGCAACCAGGGCGGCGATCAGCGCGGGGATGATACGGCGCGCATAGGCGCTCGCCGGCGCGTCCACCAGTCGCCCCGTCAGAACAGCAGAAATAACGAAGTCCACCGCAGCCACAACGAGCGAGAACCCAGCGACCCCTGTGATACCCCAACCCCAGCGCACCAGGACGAAATAGAGGCCGATAACCATCGTGATCAACCGCCACAGCGCAATGGAGGTCAGCCATTGCGGCTTGCCCATCGCACGGAAAACACTGCCCATGTTGGCGGCGATAGCTCGGATAAAACCGTACATGGCCAGAAGTTGCAGCGGCACGATCGTCGGCGCCCAGGCCGGGCTGTAAATGTCCAGAATAAAGTCCCGCGCAAACAGGATCATCGCCAGGGTAATCGGTGCCATGATCCAAGCCACATAGTGGATGAGCGTCAGATAGTAGCGGGCCCGCACCGCGCGCATCTTCTCCCGATCGCCTTCCGCCAGTTTGGAGAAGGTGGGGAACATCACCTGACCGACGGTGCGATTGATGATTGTGGCGGGGCGATTAGAGAGATTATAGGCCCATTGGTACTGCCCCAACGCCGTTTTCCCTGCATAACGACCTACGAAAGCGTTGTCGATGTTTGTAATCAGAAAAATCAGCGCCTGCGAGCTGACGATATGCTTGCCATAGGCAAAGAGTTCCCGAGCGATATTCAGCTTGAAGCGCAGCCGGGGCCGGTAGTCAGTGAGTGGCCAAACAAGGATGACGGAGAGGGACTGCCGGACGATCTCGCGCCAGACCAGGCTCCACACGCCAAAGCCGCGATAGGCCAGCACCAGAACCACGGCGCTGGCGATCAGGCTGGACATTAGCTCCGGAAAGATGCGCCGCCGGAAATCTAACTCGCGCCCCAGTAGCACATACGGCACACGGCCCAGGCTTGAGATGGGCAACGTCAAGGCCAGGACGCGCAAAATGGGAACGACGGCCGGTTCACGAAAGAAGCGGCCGATCAGTGGCGCGGCGAGGATGACGCCCAGGCAAATAATGACGCTGCTGACGATCACGGTGACGAAGACCGTATCGCTGGCCTCTTTCACCCCTTGGCGCCGATAGATCAACGCCGACTCCAGGCCGGCATCCTGGAAGATCTCCACCGCGCTCACTGCCAACATGGCCATGCCCACCAGTCCCATTTGTGACGGGGTCAGCAGTTTGGGCAGGATCAAACCGACCAGCATCGTCAGACCCTGACCAAACATTTGGGCCAGCGCTACCCAAAACATCCCGCTGGCAACCTGCCGCTTGAGAGTCATCCGCGGTCCCCTGTCTCGGCAGCTCGTTTCCGTCCGACCACGATAATGTCGCGCGCAAAAAATGCAGGCCAACGCCGCGCCAGCCGCGTGTAGACCCGCGCCGCCAGCCCGCTGCGTAAAAACGCGGGGTAAAGTTCTTTGACCCACAGGCTGGCGCTACCGTCGATGCTTTCGACAACGATGCCGCGCGCGGCCAGGAGCAGCCGGATGTCGTGCAGCGTAAAGAAGCGGAGGTGCAGCCAATCGGTGGGCGTGTTTGCCAGATAAGGGAAGCGACCGCGCAGTAGCCACCAACGCATGCGCCAGTGCGCCGTGTTCGGCAGCAGCAGGATCAGTTGGCCGTCCGGACGCAGGACACGCGCAAATTCATCCAACGCGTGCCCGTAGTCGAACCGGTGTTCTAGCTGCGAATCAGAAACGACCACGTCGAAGGCAGCCGGCTCGAAGGGCAACGGACCAGCGTCGATGTCACACTGCCGGGCGTCGATCCCGCGCGCCTGAGCCTTGGCAACGGCGACGTTGGAGAGATCGGTCATGGTTACAAATGCGCCGGCCGCCAAGAGCATTTCGGCCAGCCAACCCGGACCGCCATCCACCTGGAGGACGCGCGCGCCGGGTTGCACATGCCGTGCGAGCAAGCTCAGACGCTGGCGATCTACCTGGTCCCCTTTCTGAGTCCAGTAGGCGTCGTAGAAACGTATGAAATCCATCAGTGAGCCGCCAAGACCAAGGGTAGATAGGTGCGCCAACGCGTCGCCGTGGCTGTAGGTGTCGGTGAACCGGTGGTTGTGGGGGTAGCCGTCGGGGTGGCTACCGGTGCGATACCGTAGTCAAGGGCGTATGTGACACCATTTATCACCGTTACCTCAGCCGGGTTGGCGCCGGTCGTTATCTGGTAATTGCCCGGCAACGTGAGCAACACCTGCCACACGCCCGGGGGAACGTGAACAAAGGTGAAATAGCCTTGTTGATCGGTGATGGCGTTGTCGTACACGGCTTCACCCTGCCATAATTGCACCAGCTTGCCTGATGTGCCCAGCTCATCGGGATCACGCGTGCCGTCGCCGTTGCTATCCACGAAGACCACACCAGCGATCGCGCCGACTTCCGGAGTGGCGGTCGCTGTAGGCGTCGCGGTTGACGTTGACGTTGGGGTCGGGGTCGCTGTAGGCAAAGCTGTTGGCGTCACCGTTGGGGTGGCAGTGGGCACGGGTGTTGGCTTTTCCAGCGTGTAGATCAGCGTCAGCTCGGGCCGGCGGTCCTGGCTGCTGGACTCCGCAGCGCCCCACGTCATCCCATCATTGCGATTCAGATAGATCCCGTTTACAGGGTCACTGTGGATAAGGAAACCCTGGTTGGCGCCGGTATTCGCCAGCCAGCCGGCAACGATGTCTGTGACGTTGAAGCCATAGCGATCCGCAATAAGCGTATCCGGATAGATCGTCCGGGTATCGCTGGGCTGATCCGCACGGTCATCGGGAACCCCTTCGGCGCCGGGGATACGCCAGGGGACACCTGCACTCGCTCGGCTCCAGGTCGCCTCAGTGACTTTCCAGGCTCGCTTGATGGCGTAGACCTGGGCCGGCATGGCGCTGCCCGGCGGGGTGCTCACCTTCATGGTCAGAATGGCGTAGCGCAGGTAGGCGCCGGTGGGCAGTCTAGACAGATCAAACTTAAGCGCCGGGTTGTGGAGCGGCGCTTCATCTTTGGCGCGCAGGCTGAGAGTTGCACTGCTGCTGTAGTTCAGGTCCGCCCAGCCACTAAGATAAGTGTCCTGGACGCCCGTATAACCGTCCCATCCCTGGCGCAGCTTCAGCACCTGCGTTGACGGCGGCTGGTTACCCGCGGTCAAACGCAGGATGTAGCTGCCGCGCGGCACGAGTACGGACAGCTTGCCAGCCATAGCCGTCGCGAACTCTTGCGTGAAGACGCCCTTGTCCTTGTCCAGCCGTTCCACCGTGTAGGCGCCACCTGTCGGCAGTCCGATACGCGCCAAATCGAAGGTGAGGTTTACGATGAGCGCATCATCCTTCGGCGCAGGCACGCCCAGTGCGGCAGGATCGCCCGTCAGTGGCCGCAAGTTCTCCACATCGGCTTCGATGAACCGATCGTTGCGCTGGTAGGTAGCCCGGTTGACACGCACAAAATGGGCCGCATTGGCCGCGGTCACGGTGGGTTGCACGCCCATCCAGAAATGGGCGAAGGTCCCATCGTTGGTGAGGCTAATTTTCTGCGTGTCGGCTGTAAAGCTAATCTCCTCCGGCGCGTCACCAACCGGCCGCGTGAACCGGTTCAGCCACGCCACGGTGTAGTTACCGTGGTCTTGTATGCGATCGCCGTGAACGCCCGGAAAGGGGACCAATTCCACGTGATCGGGTGCATATTGCTGCGCTTGCAGGTACATGTCAGTGCTGTGATGGGGCAGCACTTTGGTGTCTGAAGCCGGGTACATGATCAGCAACGGCACGTGCTTGAAGTTGGCGGCGTAGTTCAGCGCGGTCCGGCGCTCATATTCGTAGGGGTAATGGCTGGGATAGCGCTGCTGCAAGGGCTTATGGGTGGACGTGGTATAAGTTCCCGTCTCAGTCCGGATATGGTAACTAATGACCGGGTTGACGGGATCAGGGCTTTCTGACGTTTCGACCTCCCACTGCGCCAGATCGGTCGGCCCGCTGTCAGAGACGACTGCGGCGAACACATCGGCAAGCCGTGCAGCCGTCACCAACCCAGTCAGCCCTCCCATCGAATGGCCCGCCAGATAGATTCGGGTCGGATCCACGTTGTAGTGCGCGCCCATGTAGTTCAGGATGTCGATAATATCTTGCTGTGCCGCGCGCGCGCTCAAGACCCGCTTTCCGGTAGCCGGGTAAAGTTGATGGGTGACGGGCGCGCTCTCATAATAATCGCTGAATACTTCGCCGTGCAGGTCGCCGGCCGCCACCAGCCAGCCTTTGGCGTTGGCCGCGTTGTGATAGTCCGAGAGACTATCCTGCCCGCTACTCTGGTAGCCGTGAACGCCGATCAACAGGGGTGTCGGCCTGCTGTTGTCATAGCCCTGCGGCTCCATAATGTGCGTGTAAGTGCCCTCATCGGCGTAGTCGGTCCAGTTGTTATTGTAAGTGCTGGGCACGGTGACCTGGCTGTAATGCCGGCCGTCCACGTCGGTCCCGCTCACCTCGATCTGGGCCCGACTGAGGCCCCAACTTCGCTCGCCGGTCTGGCCAGGATCGATTGTGATCCGTACGCTGTTCTGACCCTGGATGAGCAAGCTGGGTGGAATGTCCCACGTCAGCGGCTGGCGACCTTTGAAGCCGCGACACAACGGCTCCCCGCCGCGCGTCCCGGTGGCAGACCCGATTTTGACGCCATTGATATAGATGTAGCGGCCATAGGAGCCACCGGCGTTAAATTCATACGCCACGAGTTGCGCCGATGTAAGCGTCCCGCTCCAGGTAAGGAAGGTTTCGGCGCTCACATCGTAGGGCGATGCGTGCTCGGCGCCCAGATAGTCTGGCCCTACGGCGATGCAGGGGATTACCATCGAAGAAGCTGTGCCAGGGACAGCAGGCGCGGCGCTCACATGCCAGCCCCCCCCTGCGCCTAATGTGGCGACCAGCAAAAGAACGCTAAGCAAGATATTGAGACGTATTCTCCAGGAGGTTCTGCGGCCACGGCACGCGGCAGCGAGTCCGACCGATCCGTCACTCACAGTACAGCTTTCCTTCGGTCAGAGTGCCCCGCCCCCGGTATACCGGGAACGAGGCACTCCGCTTTCATCTTTCGTCGTCTGACTGAGCCACTGGCATGCTCAATAGCCAGAGTATAGCACGGTCACCCACGGCGCGCAAAGCCCGGCCCGAGGCCACTTCTCACGATCCCGGCTCGGCAAGCAGCAGCGGCAGGTAGTTGGTGTAGCGCACACGTGTCGACGTGCTGGTCGGTGTCGGTGTCAGTGTGACTGTAGCCGTGGCCGTCGGCGTGGACGTCGGCAGGTAAACCAACGCGAATGGCAGATCCAACTGTGTGTTGGACTGGACGGCCACCGGGATGGGGTTCGTCTGCGGATACAGCAGGCGCATGCTCTCCGGCACTTCGATGCTGATGTTCCAAATCCCGGGGTCCAGGTCGTCGAAAATGAAACGTCCGCTGGCGTCGGTGGTCACCCGCTGCACGGCGCTGCCCTTGCGCACAATCACCTCAATGCCTGGCAGCCGCGCCTCCGTTGGACCGGGGATGTAGTTCCCATCGCCATCGACAAACGCGGTGCCTGAGACGAGGCGCACCCCGGGTACCCGCGTCGGCGTCACTGTGGGTGTCAACGTAGCCGTTGGTGTATGGGTCGGGGTGGGTGTATAGGTCGGTGTAAAAGTCGGCGTGGGGGATGGCCCTGGCGTCACTGTCGGGGTCGGTGTACGTTTCGTGGCGAGCGGGAATTTAAACTCAAACCTTTGCCCTGCCTGGACGTACCAGCCGGCGGGGTTGCTCCAATCACCGACGGGTTCCAGCAGGGGATCGATTAATATCCGGGTGGTCCAGATGCCGGGGTTCAATGCAACGAACTGGAATTGCCCGTTGACATTGGTCGTAGTAGCGCCGTACAGGATACCACGGTCATCCTGCAGCAATACCGACACCCCTTGCAGTCCCGGCTCGCCTGTTTCCTGTTTGCTATTGCGGTTCAAGTCGTTAAAAACGGTCCCTGCGATCTCACCCGTGGTCGGGGTGGCCGTCGCGGTTGGCGTGGGGGTGTGGGTGGGCGTCGCTGTGGAAGTAGCTGTCGGTGTGTTGGTCGCGGTCGGCGTCGCCGTCGGTGTCTCAGTGGCGGTCGGCGTGGCAGTCGGCACCGGCGTAGCCGTCAGCAACGGGGTCTTGCCGTCGTAATGCCACAGCGTACCAGCCCACTCGATGGCATAGACGTCATCCATGCTGAAAATGTGAAGATCCATCAACTCGCTGGCCGCGAACGACTGCAGAGGCGTCCAATTCACACCGTTGGTGGTGCGATAGATGCCGCCGCCGGGGCAGGTGTCCGTGGAAGATTCATAGTTCGCGCATCCAACCGCGTAACCGTGCTGCGCGTCCAGCATGCGGATCCGATTGAACTTGACTTGGGCAGGAATGCTCGCCTGTTGGCGCTGCCAGGTCGCGCCCTGGTTGTTCGTAAACATGATGCGTCCGTTGGTACCCACGGCCCAGCATGTGTTGGCGTCCGTGCAGGCAATGCTAGAATAGACCGTGCCATCAAAACTGACAGCCTGTCGCGTCCAGGTGACGCCATTGTCGGTCGTGCGCAGGACGCTATCGTCGCTGGAGGCGCTAAAACATGTGTTCGCGGCTGGGCAGGCGAAATCCCACTGATCGCCGCCGAAACCGGTATCTTGAGCGGTGAAAGTGACGCCATCTGTGGCGCGCAGGATGCGACCACCGCTGCTGCCGATCAGGACGGTGTCGCCCACACCGGTCCACTTGGCAGAAACCAGGTAGCGATTCCAGCTCGATGCGTTGACGCCATTGCTCCATGTAGTCCCACCGTTGGTTGTGCGGAGGATCGTGCCGAACCGGCCTGCCGTCCAACACGTGTCAGCATCTTTGCAGTCCAGTCCATCCATCCAGGATGAGGTTGAAAGCTGTTGCGCTGACCAAGTGATGCCGCCATCGCTGGTTTTACTCAAGGTAGCCGCGCCCGTGGCGTTCCAATCCGGCCCACCGACAGTGTAACCCGTCTGACGATCGGCAAAATGCAGGTCGCGCCAGTAAACACCGGGTTGGGTGTAAACTTTCTCCCAGCCGTTCACCATTGGAAAGACCACAGTGGCGGTGGCGGTGGCGGTCGCCGTGGCCGTCGCCGTAGCTGTCGCCGTGGCAGTGGGCGTGCTCGTCACCGTCGCGGTCGCGGTGGGGGTTGCTGTCGCGGTGGCAGTTTCGGTCGCAGTCGGCGTCGCGGTTGGTGTCTCCGTCGGTGTGCTCGTCGGCGTCGGCGTTGGCGTCGGCGGAGGTCTGAGTGCAAAAGAGACCATGTGGACCGTGTCACCGATGGCTGTCACCGGCACCGGGTGGACAGGGTTCAGAACCGTGGTGCCCGGCGGCGGTGCAATTTCAACTGTATAGTCACCCGGCGCGACACTGAAGAAGCCATAGTGGCCGGCCGCGTCGGTGGTAGTAACGGCATGAAGCGCGCCGTCGGATGCCGTGCGCAGCGTCACATCGACGCCAGGCGCCCCAGGTTCACTCGGATCCTGACTCAGGCTCTCATTCCGATCTTCGTAGACATAGCCGGCAATAATCGCCTGCCCGGGCACGAGCGTGGGGGTCTCAGTGGGAGTGGATGTGGGGGTCGGTGTCGCAGTCTCCGTAGGTGTCGGCGTATGCGTGCTCGTGGCGGTCGGCGTCGCTGTTTCGGTCGGCGTCGGCGTATGCGTCGGCGTGTCCGTCGACGTCGCAGTGCTGGTCGGGGTGAAAGTCGCCGTGGCAGTACTGGTAGCGGTCGGTGTTGGATCAGGCACTCCTGTACCATGCCAAATCTTGCCGCCCCAGTCGACCACGAAGACATCATCCATGCTGCGCACATGCACGTCCACGATCTCGAACGTTGTGAACACCGGCAGCTTGGTCCACGTCTGGCCGTCGTCGGTGCGATAGACGGCGCCGCCCCCAGGACACGTGTTGTCCGCCGTCTTGATGCTGCTACAACCGACCGCGTAGCCATGCTGCGCATCCAGCATATCGATCTTCTGCAACTTGACCTGGGCCGGGATGTCAGCCTGTTGGCGTTGGAAACTGCTGAAACCGTTCGTGGTCTGCCAGATCACCCCACCCTCTCCCACGGCCCAACACGTGTTCTGACTCGTGCAATCCACCCCCAACAGCCAGTTGTTAGCGCCGCTGGGACGCCTACTCCAACTCGCACCATTGTTGGACGACGCATAGATGCGCCCCAGCTTGGCCGCAGCGTAGCAGACCCCCGGAGTCGGACAATTGAGGTCTGACTTGACCGCACATGTCGAATCATTCACCCCGGTCAAACGGGTCGCACCACCATCGGTGGAACGCAGGAAGGCCGGCACACTGCACGTCACGCCAACCACCAAACCGTCACCCACACCGGTGAGCGCCAACGTGTACTCCCACCCACTATACGTCTTCCACACCGGATTCGCAGGGTCGCTCACATCGTCGTAGTATGAGTTACTGATCGCTCGCCAGGACGCACCGCCATCCGTGGTTTTCAAATTGGTGCCGCCGCGTCCCGCCAGCCAACACGTGTTGGCATCCTTGCAATCCAGACCCGCCAGCCAACCGAGGCTGGGTAGTTGGCTGGTCGCCCAGGTGACCCCGCCATCCGTGCTCTTCACCAGGGTCGCCGGCACGTGGGGCCCATCCCAATCATTGGCGCCCACGGCGTACGCCACGTCGCGGCCGGCAAACTCCAAATTGTAAAACTTCCGATCAGTGAGCGTAAATACGGATTCCCAGGTCAGATCGCCGGCCGCCGCGGGGCTGTTTGCAGCACCGGCGAGTCGCGCGGACGGGCCACCGCCTTGCGATAAGACCAGACTGGTGGGGATGAGCAGCGCGAGAACAACGCTGACGACCAACCACGGCGTGATGGCAGCACGCTGGCGCGAAAAAAAGTGAGCAATCGTACGCATGGGAATCCCCTTACAGGTGGTTTTACAACATCGCTATTATGCCTGAATCGCATGAAAGGAGTATGAAGGCGGGGGGGATAGTGTGTGACGGTTTCGTCACATGAGAGACACTACATAAACCTGTCAGGCCTTCGCAGCCTGACAGGTTTAGATTTGTTACGTTACTTTATTGATTCGTCAACGCGCGCAGCATCACTGGCAGATATTGACTGTTGATCACCGATGTCGCCGTCTCAGTCGGCGTGGCCGTTGCTGTTGCCGGCGGCGTGACTGTTGCCGGCGGCGTGACTGTTGCCGTTGGCGTCTCCGTGGGTGTCGCAGTCGGCTCTGACCGATAGTCAATGAAGAATGTCCAGGTCGTGTTGGCAAAAACCTGGAACGATACGCGGACGTTCGAGCGATAGCCCGGCGGAGGCTGTTTCTCCACCAACGTGTACGCACCAGGGGCTACCCCTTCGATACGGAAGGCGCCATCTGAACCAGAGGTGACTGTGTGCAGCTCAGTGAGGCCCCGCTTGAGGACGAACATGGCGCCAGCCAAGCCGGGCTCGCCAGGATCGAGCTCTTCGTTGCGATTGAGATCATCGTAGGCGGTGCCGATAACGATGCCGGTGCTGGGGGTTGCCGTGGGCGTCGCGGTGGGTGTGTTAGTCGGCGTCGGCGTCGGTGTCTCGGTGGGTGTGTTAGTCGACGTCGCGGTCGGCGTTGGTGTGGGCGGATCGCCAGCCTTACCATGCCAAATCTTGCCGCCCCAGTCGACCACGAAGACATCATCCATGCTGCGCACATGCACGTCCACGATCTCGAACGTTGTGAACACCGGCAGCTTGGTCCACGTCTGG
The DNA here is from genome assembly GCA_963841825.1 of uncultured Chloroflexia bacterium. Classification (GTDB taxonomy): domain Bacteria; phylum Chloroflexota; class Anaerolineae; order CG2-30-64-16; family CG2-30-64-16; genus CAWJEL01. The sequence goes on along the minus strand of CAWJEL010000010.1, from coordinate 71,494 downwards.
CCGTCGTCGGTGCGATAGACGGCGCCGCCCCCAGGACACGTGTTGTCCGCCGTCTTGATGCTGCTACAACCGACCGCGTAGCCATGCTGCGCATCCAGCATATCGATCTTCTGTAACTTGACCTGGGCCGGGATGTCGGCCTGTTGGCGTTGGAAACTGCTGAAACCGTTCGTGGTCTGCCAGATCACCCCACCCTCTCCCACGGCCCAACACGTGTTCTGACTCGTGCAATCCACCCCCAACAGCCAGTTGTTAGCGCCGCTGGGACGCCTGCTCCAACTCGCACCATTGTTGGACGACGCATAGATGCGCCCCAGCTTGGCCGCAGCGTAGCAGACCCCCGGAGTCGGACAATTGAGGTCCGACTTGACCGCACATGTCGAATCATTCACCCCGGTCAAACGGGTCGCACCGCCATCGGTGGAACGCAGGAAGGCCGGCACACTGCACGTCACGCCAACCACCAAGCCGTCACCCACTCCGGTGAGCGCCAACGTATACTCCCACCCACTATACGTCTTCCACACCGGATTCGCAGGGTCGCTCACATCGTCGTAGTATGAGTTACTGATCGCTCGCCAGGACGCACCGCCATCCGTGGTTTTCAAATTGGTGCCGCCGCGTCCCGCCAGCCAACACGTGTTGGCGTCCTTGCAATCCAGACCCGCCAGCCAACCGAGGCTGGGTAGTTGGCTGGTCGCCCAGGTGACCCCGCCATCCGTGCTCTTGACCAGGGTCGCCGGCACGTGGGGCCCATCCCAATCATTGGCGCCCACGGCGTACGCCACGTCGCGGCCGGCAAACTCCAGATTGTAAAACTTCCGATCAGTGAGCGTAAATACGGATTCCCAGGTCAGATCGCCGGCCGCCGCGGTTCGCGACGGCAAGTCACTTCCCTGGGCCAGGCTCAGGCCGACCGATGCCAGCAAAACGAGCGCCACCACCAGGGCCAGCCACCAGGGTCGCAGGTGTGCGGGTGTCTTGGTTTTACGGAACATGATACTCCTCGGTGTGTTATCGGGCTGCCCTGCAACCACGGGTGGTTGCAGGGCAGCTATTGGATTTGCGAGCAAGGCAGTTTCGGCGCGCACAGCCATCAAATGGCCGCGCTGTTTTCGCGCTCTAGCCCGCAAGCTCAGACAGTATACATAGGGAAACGTTGATCCCCAAATCGACGCAAGTTGCGGGAAACGTGCTATGGAACCTGATAGATCACGTAATCCGGCCCGCGTGCCACCGGTTTCAGGCCCTGCAGCCACCGCTGATCCCACAGCCACTGGGCTTGAGGACGCTGCGTTCCCTGCACAATCAGCAACTTGGCCCCCATGTCGAGCCACTTCGGGACCTCGGCCACTGCCGCTGGGTCGAGGTAATTGACGATCCAACCGGGGCGGTGCAGGTGATAGAGGAGCGTAGGATCGTTATCCCACACCACCGTGATAACCCGATCGTCGGGACCGATCAGTGCCTGAACAAGTTGCGCCTCCTGGGGGATGCTCCCCTGCCAGAGATTAAACCAGACAGAGGTCGTCCGCGCGGATGCAAAGGCCAACCACACCACAAGCCCCAACGCCGCCAGCTTGCCGATCGTCCGCCTGCTCCAGATAGCGGCCAGCCCTACGCCCACAAAAGGCGCCAACGCGGCCGCGAAAGGAAGCTGGTAGTAATTATGGATCCACTGCGCCGTGCCGCTGATCAGGGTGAAGAACGCCACCCCGATCACCCAGCCTCCGAAGACCAGCCAGCCCGTGCCGCGTTTCAGCCCGGCGGCGATCACGCCAGGGATCAGGGCCAGGGTCGCGGGTGGCGTGATGACCTGACCATTGACCCGATTGCCGATCTTCCTGAAATAGCCCCAGCGCAACACGTCTGAGACCGAACTCCACTTGGAATTATGCTCGTTTGTGGCCGGGCCGCCGATACCAAAAGTCAGATATTGCTGTCCGATATGCCGCGCCCAGGCGTACCACGCCGCAGTCGGCAGCAACGGCAGACCGATGATCAGCCACACTGCGGGCTGGTGAAAAACACGCCAGCGCCACCGTTCCCAAAGCATCATGGCCAGTGGAAAATAGAAGTACAGGGTCACGACCTTGACCATCAGGGACAGGCTCAGAGCCAGTAAACCCAACGCCAACACCCAGCGTCGGCTGCCGCGCAGCCAACTTGCCACACCCCAGAGCCCAGCTATACCCAGCGCGATGGCAGGCACATCGTCCATGAGTGAACGGCCTATATACAGCATCATCGGGCTGATCGCCAGGAACAGCGCGGCCAGGAAGCCAGCGGCCTGCCCCCAATAGAGGCTCACCAGCCCAAAGAGAGAAACCACGCCCAAGGCTGAAAACAGGACGACCAGGCCGCGGCCCACCCAGGGCTGTTCACCGAAGGCGCGATAGCCCAGCGAGGTGAGCCAGGGCACCAGGGTGAAGGTGGACTCGATGTAGTTCGGTCGGTCAGCATACCAGTTGACTTCTGGCCACAGGATGTTGGGGTTTTTCTCGAAGTAGTTGCGCGCCAGGGTCGCATTATCGGTCTGGCGGTGGGAATGATCATCCAGGTACGCACTGTTTAAGCGCACGCAGCGCGGCAATATAGTGATCAACAGCAGCAGCACGATCAGCACGCCGCGCAGGCGCCGGTCGGCCAGGGAGGGCCAGAACGGCACGATCAGGCCGAGCAACACCAGGAAGATGCGCACGAAAGTCAGCGCCAGCGTGTTGACCGCGTTCAAGGAGCCATCTGGCCGCAAGCGCCCCACCCAGGCCGGCTGCAGCAGCAAGGCCAGAACCAGCAGGCCGACGCTGATAGCCAGATACCAACGATTGAACTCGATTCTCTTGGTCACTAGCGTCATCCGTCTATGCTTCTCGCTGCCCGATCGTACGCGCCGGCGTCCCAGCGGCGATCGCTCCGGGGGGCACGCTGCGTGTCACCACGGCGCCGGCGCCTACTACCGCCCCGGCGCCGATCGTCACCCCGTCCAGCACGATCACCCCGTAGCCCAACCAGGCATCGTCACCGATGACGATATCGCCTGCGCTGGATAATGGCTGCTGGGAGATCGGCTGCCCCGCGGCAAAGCTGTGTTGATAAGGGTAGAATGCGCAGCGCGGGGCAATCTGCACGTGAGCACCGATCCGAATGCTGCCGACGAAGGCGGTGAACTGGCAATTGGGTTGAATGTGCGTATGTGCGCCGATCTCGATACTGCCGTTTTGGCCCATCTCGATGATTGTGTTGATCCCGATGAGCGCACCATCACCTAGTGTCACGTGCCCGCCATCGCCACGATCGAAGATGACCACCCGATCATCGATGTAACAGTGCACGCCCAGGCGCAGGTCACGGCAGACGATTTGCGCGCTGGGTGAAACGAAACCGCGTCGATTAAGCTGTGCCAGGGAACGTTTGCCCTTGTAGGGCGGCACAGCCCAGGTCGCAAGGCGCGTCGCGAGACGGCCTGACCGCCCTAACCCGGCGTGACTCATCCAGAACGCGACCCAACGCTCAGTTAAGACCGACATATCCCCTCTTTCGTCAAGCACGCATTGCCGGGCGGTTAGAAACCGCAGTTATTTTGAAAGCAGCGCCGCAGCGTCTGCCGTCAGACGCGCCTGCAAAGCGGACGCGTCTGGATCGCCAGGATAGATCACCAAAAACCCTATCAAATCGTAAAAGGCCTGGCGCAGATCCTGCGCCGTCGCGCCCATTAACGCTTCGGTGTACGCACGCTCCGCGGCCCCAGTGTCACCGGTCACCATATAGTAGAGCACTGCGTGGAAGCTTGCGCGGCGCTGCCATCCCGCGCGCAGTTGGGCGAGCTCCGCTGCGTTGGCCTCGTTCAACACATCCTTGCGCACGTAATCGCCCGAATACCGCGTGAGGCCATGCCGCTTGCCGATCCAGGGGTCGGGATACTCGAACACGGGCGTGTAGTCGCGGCGAAAGCGCGGATCGTCATCCAGCCGCGCCAAGTAGGTCCAGGTGTCATGCACGTGGATGAAAGTCGGCTTGACTTCGGCAAAGATATAGTCGTAGAAGGCGGGTTTGTTTTTGCGCAGCGTGCGAGCGATGGTCTTGTCGCCCAACATGCCCAGATCATAGATCCTTACGCCGGTGTTATACGACGTCCCGCCCAGGTCGGGCAACAGCACCGAGGCCCGCGCTGGTGAAATCCCGAGGGCAGCCGCGTATTCATCATATCGCCGGCCGTACTCAGCCTCGATAGCAGAGAACGGGATCGGCGGGTATTCGACGAAGTGGCGCGACCGCCGGGCGAACATCGTCGCACTGCCGGCGAGCAGCAGAATAATCAGGCCAGCGGCAATAAGGTCACGTATACGGGGCGTCAGCCGCAGCCCGGCCAACCATTCCCAGGCCACCGCGCCGCCGTACAGATAGACGAACAGTACAAAATTAGTGCCGAAACGATACTCGCCCATACCATCGGCCGGAAGCAGGAGGAAGGCGGCGGCCGAACCGAGCAGGATAATCAAGATCGCCAGATGATAGCCGCCGAAAGCGACGCGCAAGGATCAGATAGAACGTGGTGGCCGAGAGGGTCACCAGCGCCAGCCCGGCCAGGCTGGGCCCGGCGACACCGGCCATCAAGTCAAGGGCTTTAACGATCATATCGGACCGCAATGTCACCAGCGCAACGATGGCGCTCAGTGAAGGTCCGCCCTTGGCGTAGAAGGTGTTGGGGAGCAGCTCGCCGAAGTAGGCCAACCGAAACAGGAGGAAGCCGCCGTAGATCGCTGCGAAGCTCGCCACGTAGATCGCCCCATTGCGCAGGTCTTGCCGCCGCAGGGATCGTCGCGGCCGCCGCATCAGCACAGTCGCCAGAAGCGCGGCTGGGTAGGCGCCAAAGAACACGACACCATCCGGTCTCGTCAGGCCCAGAGCCGCCACGAGTGTCCCCAAGGCGGCCGGCAGCCCCCACCCCATCTCCCCGCGGACGATGACGCGCACGAGCCCGGCCAGCAAAAGGCTCGTCAACAGCACGGTGAGTGAATTCTCCAACCCTGAAGTTGTCCAGACAACGAATGACGTATTTGTGGCGACCAGCGTGAGCACCAAAGGGAGCGCTAACCGCCTTGCAACCGTCCCAAACGGTCTCCCGCTAACCGAAGCCTCACTGTCCAGCCCATCGAAGTATGGGCGGACAGCGCGGTAGATCACCGCAAAGGTGGCAATAACCAGAAAGGCTCCCAATAATTTCAACGTGGCATAGGGTTCAAAAATACGTAGCAGGAAAAAGGGTGTCAGCAGAACAACCCATAGGAAGTTGGAATAGGCCTCGACAGGGGCCGCGCCGGGCTGAGCCACCAGGCCGAAGCCCCGCGCCAGGTTACGGGAGTAGGTGAATGAGATCCCGGCGTCATCGATCAGCCAGTGGCGAAAAACCGCCGCGTGGGCAAGATAGACCATGACGGGGATCGCCAGGAGCAACCAACCTGCAATCGATGCTCGTCGGTTCGGAGAGGTGCGTTGGGCCATTTCCTCGCTGCTTTGCAGGATGAATAACGCCGGTGTTTCCACCGGCGACGCCACGATTGTAGCCGAAAGGCGGCTGGGTGTCCAATCACAACGCGGGCGCTTCCCTTATGCCTGGCTCGCACGAAACCACGCCACCGCTTCGCCAAAGGCCGCGCGCAGATCACCCTGCGGCATTCCCAGCTCAGCAATCGCCCGCGCCGGATCTGCTGTCAGCGCGTCTGGCATGCCACCGCGCGCGGTCTGCCGCGGCGGTTGGAGCACCGGGATCCCGGCCGCCTCGGCCACCAACCGCAAGAAGGCAGCGTGATCAAGGTTGCCGCTGTGATGTCCCAGGATGTAGACCTGGCCCGGCTCGCCACGCTCGGCAGCCAGTAAATGCCCAGCGGCGATGTCGACGACGGGCGCGTGGTTGACGCCGCCGGGCGGATAAGGCGTGACCTGGCCGTGCAGCGCGGCGACGATACGGCGCCCCGTGGCCGAGGGCCGCGCGTCCCCGACGCCCACCGGCGCGGTGGGTTTGACGATCAGCACTTCGAGGCCCGCGCCATGCCACGCCTGCGCGATCTGTTCACCCAGGTACTTCGAGCGGACGTAGCCGCTGGCCTGATCCCATAGGTTGAACGGGGTGGCCTCGTCGGGGAAATCCTCGCCGGGCGGTCGCCCCACCGTGCCGATGGTGCTTGTGTAGACAAAGCGCCTCACGCCGGCCGCTGCGCACGCGGCCAGGAGCACCGCTGTGGCATCCACGTTCACGGCCAGCATGGCCCCGGTCTGGTCGGCGCCGGCGTAGAGCGCGGCCACGTGGAAACATACCCGACAACCGCGCAGCGCCTCGCGCCACTCCGTGGGGCGCGTCAGATCGCCGCGGACAATCGTCACCGGCAGCCCGGCCAGCGCGCCGAGCGGGCTATCCGGCCGCACCAGCGCTGTCACCTGGGCGCCTGCCGCCACCAACGCCTGCGCCACGTGGCCGCCCACGAACCCATTGCCCCCGGTCAAAAAGGCGCGCGTCTCAGGCCAGTCAAACGTTGATCCAGTCCTGCTCGGGAAGCCTGCTCGACGGTAAGTCCGCGATCCCGACTTCGCCGCGTCACCGCGCTGCTGCGCCTCGCGCGGCGCGCCTTTGTTCCCCCAGGCCTCCGCTCCCCGCTTCAGCGAGCGCCATACACGCTGCACGCTGCGCGGTTCCGTTCGGTTGCCCTGCTCAAGATGCGCGAGTTGACCGGCCGGCACAGCCGCCGAAGGCGCGGTCAGCAGGACACCTGGATGGGACTGATACGGCTTGGCGATGATCTGGACGACTGCCGGCAGCCGCCTCAGCACCGCCTCGGTGCGTGCCAGCGACGCAACGTCCTGACGCGGCAGCCCGGCCATCACAAAGACCTGGCATTTCAGGTCGAGCGCCGCGGCCGTGCGCGCGACACGTACGGTCTCTGCGATGTAGCGTTCCGCGGCGGCTACATCACGCGCGCGGCCCAGCCCGACCAGGATCGCGGGATCGCCGCTCTCCAAGCCGATCTTGATCCGCCAACAACCGGCTGCTTGCAGCAGTCGTAGCAGCTCATCATCAAAATGCTCAGGGCGGGACTCGCAGTTGAACTTGATCCGCACGCCGCGCGCCAGCAACCCTGCGCAGATGGCAGCCACGCGACGCGCGATCACGGGCAAAGACCGGGTCTCGCACCTGGACGCGACGGGCGGGAATCGTCTCGGCCAGCCACGCCAGCTCCTCGACGGTACGTTCGGGAGTCTGGGCGCGCGTGACTGGGCCCTGCGCCACAGCATAGGCGCAATACCGGCAGCCATCGGGGCAGCCGCGGCTGCTCAGCAGCGACACGTCGCTGTATGGCTGCCAGGGGACAAGCTCCCACGCGGGGAACGGCAGTTCATCCAGATGGGTGAGCAGCCCGCCCATCCCATAACGCTCCGGTCTGAGCTCCGTGCCAGACACGCAGCCGGCCAGCGCGCCGGCTGCTGTACGCCGCGCGGCCTCGGCGAAGGCGCCTTCCGGCTCGCCGCTCAACACAACGTCAGCAAGTCCTTCAGCAAGAAAGGCTTCAGCAACGAAGTGGGCGGATGCGCCAAACAACAGGATCGGCGCCGGCGCGGCCTGCCCCCGGACATGGCTGAGCAACCGGAGGAAGTTGGCGTCGGCCGGCGCAGTGCCGTGGCTCACCAGCACGGCGAGTAAATCACACGGTTGCGCCGCTACTTCCTGGGCAAATCGGAGGTTACGGTCACACGGGGCGCAACGCGCGCCGTCCAACACCGCCACCTCCAGCCCTGCGTCCCGAGCTGCCGCAACGCAGGACGCGAGGGTGTGCGGTGGATAGAGGAAGAAGGCGTCCTCCGGCGCTGCGGCCGTCGGAACCAGCGCGCCCATGCCGGAGGTGGCCTCGTGATGGGAGATCACCTCCGGCAGGCCGGACGGGATAACAAACAGGATTTTCATATCATCGAAAACGATAGATCACCACGGGGCCCGTGCCATCGTCCACAGTCGCCAGATACGCAAGTTCTGGCGCCGCTTGGGTCGGATCCATCAGAAATGCGAGCTGAGGTCGCAACTTAGCCTCTGTCGCATCCAGCGCCAGGAAATCTGCCCCCTTGCGGCGCGCATAAGCCGCGACCTCGGGCCAGGAAGCAGCCGGGGTCGGCGCCCAGCGCATGCCGGCGTGGAAGGCAATGGCCGGATACCGGCTCAGCACGAGCGTATCCTGCGTCGCGCCAGCCGCAACCAGCGCGTCCGCCGCGGCACGATGCGCCTGCCGGAAACTGCTTCCCATCTGTGGCTGCGCCCAGATGCGCGGCGTCTGCCACAAAAGCAAGATTGCGAGCAGCAATACCGGCAGTGCGCGCAGCAGCAGATAGGCTGATACAGCCGCCGGTTCCCCTGCCTCCCGTCCGTCCTTCCATGCGGAGTTGCGCCCAGGTCTGCGCCAGCCAGTCACCCAGCCACGCGCTGCCACCGCCGATCCAGACTAACGCGGGGATCAGCACGCCGGCCAGGTACCGCGGCTGGATGAAGAACAGCAGGAAGCTGAGTGGCCCGGCCAGCGAGGCCATGAGCAGCAGCTCAGCGCGCAGTCGGCGCGTGTTCCAGGCACGCGCAAATAGTCCCAGGAGCGCCAGGCCAGCAAACATCAGCGGGATAAGTTGACTGCTGAAAGTCGTCACCACGAGGTCCGTCAGGTTGAGTCGCAGCAAACGTAAGAATGTCCGGGGGTCTGCGGTGATCGCTGAAAGCAGGCCTTGCCCTTCACTGACCGGCGAGAACAGGTAGACTTCGCCGCCGGCCGTGTCCAGGCCCCATGTCGCCTTGTCGAAGGCTGCCAGGTCCTTGCTGGCCAGCCCTTGCGCACTGACGTACGTGGATCCCGCCTCTTCCAGCACCTGCCATTTGCCCGTCTCAGCGTGAAGAATGACTAAGTATGGGCTGATCAGGAGGGCGAAAACACCGATTGCCAGTGCTGTGCCAACCAACGCCCGCTTGATACCGGCCGACCGGAAAATGGATTCGGAGGACAGGACAACTTCGCTTCCGGCGTGCCTGTGCGGTGAGGCGCGCGGCCCAGGCGCCACGAGCTCAATGATAAACATCGCGGCCAACCCAGCAACCAGATAGACGATGGCCTCGTTACGGGTCAGATACGCCAGGCCCAACGACGCACCCGCGGCGGCGTAGGCCCATAGCCGGCGATCTTGTTGCGCCACCAGCAGCCCCCACCAGGCCGTGGCGACGAGCAACAGATAGAGCGGCTCGGTCATCGTGCCCCACAACGGCACTCTGACCGTCAGCGTCGGATACAGCGCTGTCACCAGCGCGGCGCACAGGCCGACGCTCTCGCGGCCGGTTGTTCGGCGCGCGATCGCATAGATTGGCAGCAGCAGCACCGTGCCACAAATGACGTAGAGCACCACGCTGCCCGCGGCTAGTGCTTGGGGGGAATTCCCGGCCACAGTTGCGCTGATTTTGGCGACAAAACCTGCCAGCAACGGAAAGAGCGGTGAAAGGTGAATGCCTGAAATTCCGAAAAACTGGTAACCTTCGCCGTTTAGCAGGCTCTGCCCCAGCCACAGATAAAATGGTTCGTCGCCCCAGACGATGCGCGGCATGAGCCCCCAGTAGACGCGCACAGCCGCTGCTAACAGCATCAGGGCCAGGAGGAGCCAACGTACGCGGACGTGCGCGTCGCGCGGTGGGCGTGCAGGGCGCAGATCAGAAGAGGACGCTCCCGCATTCCCCGGCTTCTGCTCGCTCCGGCGTTCTTGGCTAACCATGACCATCTTCTGGTTTCTCATACCTGAAAGTGACGATACACAGCCCTGGAATGGCGTCAACGGGCGCACTGCCGGCAGTGCGCAGCCCCGGCGCCAACTTCAGCACTTCCGCGGCTTCAAGCGAACTGATCACCAGGAGCAGGCGTCCGTCTGGGTTCAGATGGGGCCGCGCGCCCGCGCCAGCTCGCCCAGGAATCCCAGCCGTTTGCGCTCCAGGAGCGGCTGCGTAAGGCGCAGCAGCAGGTTGGCCAGGGGAGGCACTCGCCGCAACGTTGCGGTGATCAGCCGGCTGGCTTCGGTTTCGCCGCTGCGTTGTGGCGGATTACAGGCGATCACGTCGTAGGTCCCGCCCACTGCGCTGAACATATTCGACGCATAGATGCGCGGCGTAACGCTGTTCAGCGCGGCGTTACGCCGCGTCAGCGCCAACGCCCGTGGGCTGATATCCACCGCGTCCACGTCCCAGCCGCGCTGGGCCAACCAGATGGCGACATAACCGGAGCCGGCGCCCAGGTCCAGCGCCCGACCCGTGGGGCCTGAGCCCGCGATCTCGGCCAACAGGCGGGTGTCTTCACGCACCGTGCATACACCCAGGGCATTCTCGATGCGGATAGCTGGCTGGAAGTTCACGCGTTACCCTCAACGGCCGCTTCTCGTGCCACAGCCTCCATCTCAACCTTAGCCTCAACCTTAGCCTCAACCTTAGTCAACGCCTCTACCTCCTGCCGCAGCAGTGCCAGCTCTTGGGTCAGGACTTTCAGATGCTCGCTTTGACTGGCGATGTTGAGGGTGAGCTGAAAGATCAAGAGCAGCAGCCCGATCACAGCGAGCATGAGCAGCAGCGCCGGCGGGTAGTCGAAGCCCATCGCCGTTGCCAGCCGATCCAACTGGTCCGCGAAGAGCGGTGCGATGGTCAGCGCGAACCCGGCCATCAGCCACAACAAGGCGTAGCGCTCCTGCAGGCGGCGTGTGCGCACCATGTTAATGACAAAGAGCAGCACGGCCAGGCCGAGCAGCGCCACGTAGACGCGCGTCATCGGATTCATTACGCCTCCACTTTCCGGGCACTGAGATGCGTCTTCTGGCGGAGCAGAACGATGGCGATCGCCAGCCACATCTTGCCCACGTAGTAGATGGGTTTCCAGCCGCTGTGCATTCTTGAGATGCCCGACATGCGTTCACGCATCGTCACCGGAACCTCGACCACCCGGAAGCCGGCGTAGTGCAGGATCAACAAGGTATCTGCGTCCGGGTAATCGACGGGGTAGTTGTCGCGCGCGAAGAAGCGCATGGCTGCACGGTTAAATGCCTGAAAGCCGGAGGTTGGATCGGTGATCGTCCGTCCGGTGATGTGTGTCGCCGTCCAGGCGAAGACCGTCATGCCCACCTGTTTCACCCACGGTTGGTGGTAATCCATGCGCCCGCGAAAGCGCGAGCCTACGGCGACGTCGGCCAAACCACCTTCGACTGCTTCGACCAGCGTTGGGATGCTGGCAGGGTCGTGCTGGCCATCCGCGTCCATCACCACGCCCAGATCGTAGTTGTGCAACATCGCGTAACGAAAACCGGTCTGCACGGCAGCGCCGTAGCCCAGGTTTACCGGCAGACTGACCACCGTCGCGCCCAGCTCGACGGCCACGGCGGCGGTGCGATCGCTGCTGCCGTCGTCAATGACTACCAGATCAAAACCGGGAGCCGCCTGATGGACCTCGGCAAGGACGCGGGGCAGATTGTCGGCCTCATTGTGCGCCGGCATAATGATCAGGCGGCGGGCGGTGGTTTCAGTCGCCATCTGGCACTCTGGCCTGCACAAAGTCACGCGTTGGAACAAGGCGGTAAACCATGGCTAGCTTCTCCAGCATGTGCTCGTAGATTTGTCTCTTTTGGGACCACGGCTGCGTCAGGAACCCGTAAGACGCCAGCGCGGGATCGGCGACGGCATCCAGCACATCCGCTGCATGCAATAGATAGTTAACCGGCACGTTGCGTGCCCGGATAAGCGCAAAGCCCAGATCGAACAGCCACCGGCCGGTGCGCAGCACAAAGGTGCTGTGCATCGGCAACCGTGTGAGCGGCATGGTCGTAACGGGCGCCTCCCAAATCGAATGCGGGCTGCCGGTTGGGGATTGCGCGTCATGTCGGCCAGATGCCGGTTCTCCCGCCGATCTGCGCAGCAAGCGATTTCGGAATCCGCTATCCGATATCCGAAAGGGTGTCAACGGCGCCAGGCCGTTGGTCGCGCGGCCGAAGTGGGTTGGATCAAAAGATCGGGCAGACAGCCCGCGGTACACAGCGCGCATGAGCGGCGCATACAGCGTCGGCAGCAGCGACGAATCGTACAGGTAGCCTAACTCGGCCAGTACATCCAACAGATCAGGACTGAAACTGAAGCCCGGGGACTTGAAGCCGACGGGCTTCTGCCCGGTTGCCTGGGCGATCAGCTCCCCTGCCGCAGCGATGTCGGCACGCTTGTCGGCGGGGCTCAAACGCGCAAAGCCGTTTCGATGCGCGCTGGAATGATTGGCAACCTCGTGGCCGCGGCGGATCATCTCCGCAACCCGCGGCTTCTGCGCGGGGAGATCACGCCCACAAACAAAGAAGGTTGCCCGCAGGCCGAAACGGTCGAACAGATCCAGCAGCCGCGGGATACCCTCGTCATACGCTTGTGTGGGCGCATCCGTCGGTGTTTGCAAGCCAACACTTTCGTAGTAAACCCAAAGATCGTCAACGTCGACCTGGAGGGTGCCGAGGGGACGAGTATCCGTCATATCGTCTATCCGATAGGTCTTTGCATGGCGACAAACGCGTCGCCGTTGTGGTTCGTCAACAGGACGAGCTTCCAGTGTCGGCTCATCGCTCCAGGATCGACTTCAGCGTCTGGCCGGGGTGGTGAAATCGATAGTCGGCGCTACATCCGGCCGCAGCATGATCGGCAACTCAACCTGAAAGCGACTGCCGTGTCCGGACAATCCATCGCTCTCCACCCAGATGCGGCCGTTGTGATGCTCCACGATGTGCTTGCAGATGCTCAACCCCAACCCGGTGCCGCGGTAAGCGCGTCGCTCGCTGCCATCCACCTGGTAGAAGCGATCGAACACACGCTCTTGCTCATCAAGCGGAACACCGATGCCGGTGTCGGCCACGGTAAGGCGTACCCGATCCCCCACTTGCGCGCCGCTGACGGTGATCATGCCGCCGGCCGGGGTGAACTTGAGGGCGTTTTCCACCAAGTTTGTCAACACCTGCTCCAGGCGAGCGCGGTCGGCGTCGATCTCCGGTAGCCCGGCAGGCAATTCTACGCGCAATTGCAGGCCCTCTTCCTCAGCCAGGGGCACCAACTTGGCCGCGACGGCTTGGGCCACGGCAGGCAGCGAAACCTCACCGAGGTGCAGCTTGACGCGGCCTGCCTCCATACGGGAAAACTCCAGGAGGTCATCAATCATGCGCTGGAGCGAAGTGGTCTGGGTCCGAACGGTTTTCAGGAAGTCCTCCTGCAGCTCAGTTACCGGCCCGGTCTTCCCCATCAGGATGATTTCGACAAAACCCTTGATAGAGTGGAGCGGTGTACGGAGCTCGTGGCTGACCACCGACAGGAAATTAGACTTCATCCGCTCCAGCTCTTTCTGGGCGGTGATGTCGCGCAGCACGGCCACTACACCGCGCACATCGCCTTCGGCATCCAGCACCGGTGAGGCGAGGGCGCCGTAAGTACGCGGTGGATCGTCATGGGAGGACTCGCCGCGGTGCGGTGCGGGCAGCTCAACTTCGCGGATCAACTCCTGACCGCCGTGGAGCGTCTCCAACAACAGATCGGCCAGTCCTTGTTCTGCTGGGCTGGCTGACCTGTCTGCTTGGGCGGCCTCCGCAATCGGAGGCCGCGGGTTGGCCGAGGATGGCATGTGCGCAGACAGATAGGAGCCCAAGGGGACACCGGCCTGCAGTTCGGCATCCAGGCCGAGGATGTCACGGGCCACCGGATTCATCAGGATCAGCGATAGATCCGGCGCGGCCACCACCACACCATCGCCGATGCCGGCCAGAACGGCCTCAAGCTCCTGGCGCTTTTCCCAGGCATCCTGATACAGCCGTGCGTTCTCGAGCGCGGTGGCCGCGAAGTAGGCGAAGCTGGTGAGGAGCTGCTCCGTGACGTTCAGCTTGACCTCTGGCTGCCGTCCTGAGGCAGCGCTGGCATTTTCGGCCACGTAGAGCGCGCCAATGGGTTGGCCGCGCGAGATCAGTGGCGTGACAAGGCAGGCATGATTGCCGAGCAAGCGGCGCACAGGCAAGTCCGACCCGTTACCGGCCGGCATCCGAACCGTCTGTCCGGTCCGCGATGCCTCCCGTGTTGCCGGTTCTTGCGCCAGCGGCACCTCGAACACCTGAGGCGTAGTCAGCGTGTCGGAAGTCACGGCGCCGCTGAGCCAGTCACCGCGCGTCGAGTCAGCGCCTGATCTGAGCGTCGTCGGAGCAACATCGCGCAAGGCAACGGCGCAATGACTGCTACCGGTAATGTTACGCAGCGTCTCGACGACCAGTTGCAGCGTTTCCTCGGTGCGCAGGGTGGTGGCCAGCGCCTTAGCGACCTCTTGCAGGGCACGTAGCTCCAGCACACGGTCGCCCAGATCGGTAGCAGTACGCTGCAACACCTCGGTCTTTTGGGCCAGGGCCGCCTGTTGCTGCACCAGGGCGGCATCCAGTTCCACCGCCTGTTGGGCGCGTCGCGCGAGTTCCCAGGCGATGATCGCGAGTCCGAGAAACCAGGCCCACAGCAACAAATAGCGGCTCAAGAAGCCGCTGTCGGCCAGAAAGGCGATGCTGCCGCCGGCCAGCCACAATGCAAGCGTGTAGAGGGGGCCGAATAAAAATGGCATCCAGGCTATGCCCGGTAAAGCGGGTGTCATGCCCACAGCCTTGAGCGCCAACAAGACTAACAGGATGTATAAAGGGCTGCCCAACCCGCCGTCTCGCCAGATCAGCGCGACGACAAAGAGCGCATCGACGACATAGCTTACATACGCGACAACCGCGTTCAGGCGATTGCCGCGTCCTTCATCGGCGCGCGCGAGCCAAAACGCTGTGACCACGATTGCCACCAGCGCATAAACGCCCAGCAGCCAGGGCCAGACACCGACCGGCGCCGCATCGCGCGTGCGCCACAACACCCAAATCCCCAAAACCAGCAGCGTCCAGCGCGTGGGGATGTCCACTTGCCGCTGGATACGCACCAGGGAAGGCGCACGAATGCGCCCAACCATCACTGGATTGGCGGAATTTTTCGCTGCCGGAGACGCGCTAGGTCTCATGGCCGGTCAGGTACCGAGGTCGCGGTTTCCGCGGCGGGCGGTTCGGCCGGACGGTCGGGTGTGGCGCGGGGCGGCGCGGGTGGATCGCCGCCCGAAGACGGCTCGGTGGGCGGTGTTTCCGCCGCGTTTGGCGCCTCCAGCTCAGACGTGGGAGTCGGCATGGGCGACGATGTCGGCAACGGCTTGCGGGTAGGGCGGTGCGTGGGGGTGGCTGTGACCGTTGCGGTGGCAGTCGCAGTAGAGGTCGCGGTCGGTGTCGGCGTCGGGCTGAAGGTCGCGGTAGGGGTCGCGGTCGGTGTCTGTGTGGGCGGGGTTGTGGGCGACGGTGGCAACGGCGTCGGCGACAGTGTCGGTATAACCTTCGGCTGTAAGGGCATGACGGCGCGTTCCCAGATGCCATCATCGGTGACCGCGTAGAGGTGCGCGCGCGAGTCCGGTTCCAGTGCCAATCCGGTCACCTTTCTGCTGCCCGGCGCCCCAT
Organism: uncultured Chloroflexia bacterium; assembly: GCA_963841825.1. GTDB lineage: Bacteria > Chloroflexota > Anaerolineae > CG2-30-64-16 > CG2-30-64-16 > CAWJEL01. The sequence continues at coordinate 55,927 of CAWJEL010000010.1, read as the reverse complement.
AGAAAGCCCACGAAATGCCGCCATCGTCGGTGCGATACACGGCCCCGCCCTGCAGGGCGGCGTAGAGTGTTTCCGGCACGCGCGGGTCCCCGCGCAAGGCCGCGATGCGCCCACCCAATTCGCGCGGGTGACCGGCTGAATCGGCAGCGGGCAGCGCTTGCGTTTTCCACGTAGCGCCTTCATCCGTGCTCAGCGCCAGATGATCCGCCGTAGCAGCCCAGGCATACATACCAAAGTGGGGCGTGATCGCGATGGCGTTGACCTTATCCAATGCGGCAGAATGCCACGAAAGCCCGCCATTGTCGCTCAACCAGAGGGAGGCATCCGCAGTCAGTGCATACAGATACTCGGGAGCGCTGGAATCGGCCAGCAGACTGCGCACCGGTTCAGCAGCATCTTCAGGTGATTCGACACCCACCTCGCCGGGCCAGGGGCCACCCGGCGCCCAGGTTGCACCGCCATCGGTGCTGCGCTGCGCGCGGCTGCCAGTCGTCAGGATGATCTGATCGGGCGCAGCATTGAGACCTGGCACGACAAGCATAGCCGGTCGAGTGGTCTGCCCAGGGGCGAGTCCGATATTGGTCCAGGTGGTGCCACCGTCGTCCGATTTGAAGAGTTGGCGCGTCGTGCCGAGCCCGCTCAGGGCGTAGAGTTGCAAAGGTCTGCCGGGCACGTTGCGCCAAGCGGCCAAGGCAGGGCCGCCCAAACGCGTGCGGGGGATGCCTTCATCGATGCGTTCCCACTTCGCCGTGCGCTCGGATCCGCCCTGGAGGTGACGCCACAGTCCTGTGTACGTCTCAGCATAGATAATCCGCTCAGCTTCCGTGCTGGTGACTACCAACTCGCGAACGGTTTCGCCTCGTAACCCCAGGGGTCGCCAAACTTCGGTACGGTCAGCGCGCGCATACGGCAGCAGCAACAGCGGCGCCAAGAAGATCAGGCTTGACAAAACCAAGCCTGCTAGTGTGCGACCCCGTTCGAGACGCGGCCGCTCGGGTGTTGAACTCAAACTCGTTTCGGTCACGCTGCGGTTACCCTCAACGCTCCGGAGTCGGTGGACCTGCCGGGGAGCCACCCGAATCCTGGATGCGCTCGTTCCAGAAATCAACCTCCACGCAAGCTTTGGCGGGCGCTACATCGATGATGCTGGACTGCGGACTCACAACGTGCCAGCCCGACTGTACCCGCATGCTCACCGTGTAGACGCCCGATGTCAGATCGTTAAACTCATAGAGCCCGTTGTAGTAGGAACGTGCAGTACGGATCGTCCCATCTGGGCTTTGCAATTCCAGCACCCAATTACGCAGCGGGGCGCCGCCGGCCACATTATAGATATGGCCCGTCACACACACCTTCGAGGCTGGGGGCGTGGCCGTGGCTCGTGAAACAACTGGCAGCGACGCGGCAGGGGTCATCATAGCCACGGTATCTGTTCGGCCGCGTACATCTAGCGCGGTGTAGGGTACCCAACCCTGCCGACCCTGCGGCGCAACACCTGTCGGGGCTGTGCATTCCGTCTCTCCTCCGGCAGCATCACACACATACCACCAGGCCTTGTCAAGGCTACGCCCGATGATGATAACCTGCGCGCCAATCGGGACCGCTCCGATGACAGGATACAGGCGTCCAGGCCCGGAGAGGAGGCTCAAGGGACCGGCGCTGGCGATGCCAACCGGTAACGGCACTGGGGTCAGGGTTGGTGTAGCGGTGGGCAGCGGCGTTGGTGTCGGTGTGATGGATAATACCAGCAACTCGCCGCGTTCTGCTGCGGATGGATCACTGACAGGCACTGTTTTTGCTTGCCGATAAAGGTCCAGCGCGCCCGGGATGTCGCCTGCAGCCAGGGTATCTTGAGCCTTACGGATCAACAGCCCGAAATATGCCTGGGCGACCGCTCCCTTCGCGTACGCGGGGTCATCTTTCAGCAGGCCTTCCAACCTGGATTGTCCACCGGCCAGATCACCCCCGACCAATGTCTGCAACGCGTCCGCATAAAGGGTGGCCTTGCGATGGGCCTCAGTGGCCAAGCGATTGCGGGGATGAATCGCCAGGGCGCGCGAGAAATACTCGACAGCTTGCGCGACAGCCGTCGGATCAGCGTCGGCCCCGTCGATCAATGCCTGACCTGCGTTCAGGTAGCTGACGAACAGGAATTCGGCTACAGCCTCGCTCCGAAAGGAGTTAGCCAGATCGCGTGTCTTTTCGAACTGCCCGATGGCCTCTTCCCACTGCCCGAGATCGTACAGCCGGCTGCCGTCAGCATAAAGCGCGGCCAAACGCTGGCGTTGGGCAACAAAGTCAGATTTTGCCTGAGCATCCGCGAAGCCCGGGTCGACGGCCAGAATCTTCTCCAGTTCGCGCGCGGCGCGATCCCAGTCTTCTTCAGCGATGGCTGCCTCAGCCGCCGCGAAGCCCTGTGCCAGGGTCTGCTGGCGCTCGGCGCGCGCCAATCCGGTCTGAGCATCGATGCTGCCGGGCAAGGTCTCCAACAGCTTTTTGTAAGCAGCCTGCGCTCCTTCGTAGTCGCCAGCGAGGAGGCGCGCCTGGCCGCGACCGAGCAGTTCATACGCCTCGCGCTCGGATGCCGTAGTCCACGGCAAACGTCCGCCCGAACTGAACAACACCAGCGCTATCACGCCGACAAGCGCCAGCAGGATGAGCCCCCAGGTTTGCCAGCGTTTCAAGGGCGCAAGCACGCGAAAGCCGGAGGCGGCCCTGCTATGCGTCGGAAATTCTGCTGCGCCGGCTGTGTCAGGGGCAGTTGTTTGAAGCTGCTGGAACCAGCGCACCTCATCCAAGAGAGCAGCCAGGCCAGGGCGCGCGGGTTGAAGTTCCTTGAGGCGCGTGAACCGATCCAACGCCAGTTCCCAGTTGCGGTGCTGGTAGGCGGCCATACCTTCGTAGTACAGGGCCTCGGCGGCATCGGGGGCGCCGGGCGGCGGCACGGAAAAACTGCGCGGGCGAATGATGTTGTCGCCTGCGCTCGGTGCGCGCGACAAAACGGAGCCAGTCTGTGCGGCTTCAGAGGGTTGGCCGGTAACCGGCTTGGGATCTTCAGCCCCTGCCGCAGGCTTCGGCCCGGGGATAATCTTACCTGGTCCGGCTAACGGCAAGCGATCACCTTTCGTCATCTGTCTCGGCGATCTCATCGCCCAGCGCGGTAGTTGGGGCAACTTGCGGCATTTCGCTACCGCTGAACCAAGCTGCCCCACCGCTCGTCCCATTCATTATCGAGCTAAGGTAGGTGCCATACAAAGGCCATTCTATCAACCGGACATCGTCCATGTAAGTCCAAGTATTAAACTTGTTGTCATGCCGATTCCAATTCGCAAACTTCAATTGTACGGTCTGACCGGCGAAGGGTGTCAGATCCAACTTGGCCCACTTCCAGCCAGTATCATACAATTCTCTATACTTGGTCGTCGGATTGCCATCTCGCAGCAAAAGCGTCTCGGCGCTACCATCATCCACCGTTACATCAAAAGTATCACATACACCATTCTGGCAGACCTTGCTATGCATAACATCATATGTCTGCACACGATACCAGAAGCTCAAGGTGGGATGCAACATCTGGCTTGAGTCCGGCACCTGAACCACTTGCAGGATGCTGGCGTCCCCGACCGGTACAGCGCCTGGATCGATGATACTGGGTCCGTACTCCTCTGACCCGAGCCGCGCAGCTAAAATGTTAGCGCCACTCGGGCCGGCGGTCGGCACCACTGCTTTAAACAGAAGTCCGCTGGTCTGCCAATCGGCGAAATTCCCGGTATCGAAGCCGCCGTTCAACACGGTCTCCACCATCGCGCGGGTCTCGCCCGCGGTAAATGGCTGCCGGTTGCCTGCCAGATCACGCGCGGCCACCCGGAAGAAGTATGTGTGGCCACGTTCACCGCTGAAGGTGGCGCTCGTCTGCGTTGTGTGCGCGAACCAGGTCTGCCAGGCCGCGGCGTAACCGTCCCGCACCTGAACTTCGTAGGTGGTCAAACCGGAACCCAATGCTGGATCATACCCCTGCCAGCTTACCGCAAAGCTCGGTTTGCCCTGGTAGCGCGCCAACGAGCCGAGTTGTGCGATCGGCGGCAGGCTATCCAACCTGATCTCAAAGACTTGCGCCGGCTCGGTGTTACCAGCGATGTCCGTGCTGCTGATCCGTACGACATGCACCCCTTCATCTGCAAACGTGAAATGATCGCCGTTATGCCACGGACCATCATCCACCTGGTAACGAATGCTGTCCAGCCCAGAGGTCGCATCAGTCGCCGTCATAGTGAAGGTAATCGGACCCACAAACCACCCATTCTGCCCCAACGTGCCAGCCCGATCAACCTCCGTGCGCGGTGGCGTTCCATCGTACCACATGGATTTCGGAAGCGCAACCGCTGTGGCCTGATTGCTGTTCCCGGCGAGATCGCGCAACCAGACATACACATCATGCACGCCCTCGCCGGGTACCTCGAGGCCGTGGAGCGCCTCCGCGGCCGGGTGGAATGTGCCGTCGGTCGGCCCGGTGGGTGGCGCGTTGAATTTCACGTACGCGCCCGCGATACCCGATTGATCCGCCGGTGCGGTCCAGAGCAGGTCAAAACTGTTGTAATGCTGCCAGCCGGATGGGCCAGCGCTGAGCCTGATCGCTGCGGGTGGTGGGGTCGAGTCGATACGGATCGTCTGTTCGCGCGTCGGTTCTGCGTTGCCCGCCACATCTTGGGCGGCAAACTCCACGATGTGCTTGTCTGCAGAAGAGATGAGCAGCGAAGTCGTTGGCGCTGTGGTGACGATCCACGGGCCGGCGTTGAGGCGGTAGCGCACAAAGGCCAGGCCCGAAGCGCCATCAACGCTTGTCAGCGTCACCGTGACCGGGCCGCGATACCAGCCATTGCTGCCCGCGGGACCCTGCAAGGTGGCAGTTGTGGTGGGCGGCGTGGCATCATAGCGCAGCGACGGCGCCTGGGTTCGGTTGCGGTAATCAGCGTTTCCCGCGTTATCGCGCAACCAAAGGTAGATCGGATGGACACCCTCGCTCGGCACAGTCAGGCCATCGAGTCGATTTGTCAGCGGCGAAAATGTGCCGTCCGTGTTGCCCGTCGGCGCGCTGTCCAGCCGATAATATACTCCGGCAAGGCCGCTTAGATCGGTGGGGTTGGCCCACTGTACGCTGAACCGGTTCACGCGGCTCCAACCGTTCGGGGTCGTCTCCACGGCGGTGGGCGCGCCCGGAGCAGCACTATCCAATTTCAACTGCACCGGGAAACCGGTCTCTGTGTTGCCGGCCGCATCCGTGGAGTAAAACAGAATCGTGTAGAGGCCATCGTTGGAAAGTTGGAATTGGCTGCCCGTCTGCCAGGCGCCTGTGTTGATCTGGTAATAGGTCGCCGCCACTCCCGCCGCGTTATCTGTGGCGATCAGCTTGACCGTCAACGACGAAGTGAACCAACCATTTTGTCCCTGGTTGGCTTCAACCAGATAGGCCGTGGAAGGCGGTGTCGAATCGAGCTTAACCTGAGATGTGCCGATCGCCGTGCGATTGCCGGCCGCGTCCTCGCCAAAGTACTCGATCTGATAGACCCCATCAGCGGTGATCCGAATCTGGCGGTCGCTTTGCCAGGCTCCGCCGTTGAGGCGATAGTAGGCCCGCGGATTACCTGACAAGGCATCCGCAACGGTCAGGGTGAGGGTGACGGGCGCTGTATACCAGCCGTTGGCTTGGGGTGGTCGCCCCGGGATGAGCGAGACGGCCGGTGGGGTCAAGTCAAGCGCGAGTAGAACCTGCCTGACCGGCTCCCAGTTTCCTGCCAGATCCTGAGCATAGAAGTTAATCTCGTGCTGGCCTTCGGTTGTGAGTTGCGCCAATGGTTCGGTGCTCCAGAGCGAACCGTCGATGCGGTGGCGCACCGCATCGAGCCCCGAACCACCGACCGGGTCCAGTCCCTGGAAAGCAGCAGTCACGGTGGCGCTGTACCAACCACTCGCTGGCAAGGGCGGGGTGAGCACGACAGCGCTGCTCGGCGGGGTGCCGTCATACCAGAATACCTGCGGATCAATATTACGATTGAGATGACTGACGTTGCCTGCTGTGTCAACCAGCCAGAGGTACAGATCATGTTTGCCATCTTCCGGCACAATGATATCCGTGATGCGATTTGAGGTGCTAACCAAGATGCCATCTGTCGGATATGCGCCTTCGGAGTCGAAGCGGTAGTAGGCGCCAGCAATCCCGGAAAGATCCAAGGGATTGGTCCACGTTTCGGTGAAGCTATTGGCGTTGGTCCAGCGGCGCGCCGGGTTGCCCGCAAGGCCAAACGGCGGCGGCGGCGGTGTCTGGTCGCGATACAACGTGGTCGTAGCCGCCTTGCTGTGGTCAGCGCGCCCCACGGCATCCTGAAGCCATACATAAATCGGATGGGCGCCGTCGGTCGCGGGAGCGATATCGGGGATGTGCGTGATGGCTGTGCCGGCAACATAGACGCCATCGCTGGGGCCGCTGGGCGGAGCATCCAACTTGTACCAGGCGCCGGCCACTGGGCTGACATCAACTGGATTGGTCCAGGATACGGTGAAACCGTCAACGTTCGTCCAGGTATCCGGGTTGGCGGTCAGGTTGAGCGGCGCCCCGGGCAGCGTGCTATCGAGGGTGAAGACTGCGTTACTGCGATCGACACCGCGATTACCCGCCCGGTCGATCACCTCGATCTGCATCATGGCCCGATTGGTATCGGCTAGGGGCGGTGTCCAGGGATAGCTGCCAGTATTTGGCAGGTTGACGGCAAGCGTCGCCCAGGTGGCCCCGGCGTCGTAGGAAACGCTGAGGGTAATTGGTTCAGGTGGCAGGCCGACCGCGTCGGTTGCAGTCCAGGTGATCGTGTAGCTTTGGCCACCAGTCCAGACCTCACCGCCATTGGGTGCGGTGAGCGTGATCACTGGTGGTGTGGTATCAAAAACGAAAGAGCTGCCGGCGTGCGGCACTTCAGCGTTACCAGCCGTATCAGTCGCGCGACTGCGCACGGTGTATCCTGTCCCGTCAGCCCAGGCCGGCGGGGTCGTTGCATAGTTCCAGGCGGCAGTCCCGGTTGCTGTCAGCCATTGCTCCTCAAGTACCCACCCCGTCCCGCTCCAGTAGCGGTCATCGGTGTGGCGCCGAAGGCTTGTCTCGACCCGGCTCACGCCTGAACCAGCGCCGTCGTCCGCCGTGCCTGCGATCGCCGGCACAACTTTCAGGGCCGCGCCGTCGATGGGCTGGGTCACGACTGATACTGGCTGTGTTGTATCGACTCGCAGTGTGTAATTGGGACTGAGCTGCAATGCACCGCCAATCTCAGCGATGCGAAAACGAATCAAGTTCGCGCTGGGTGCATCGGGGAAAGTCAGATTGGTCACCGCCAGGGTTTGGGTTGAGCTCACCGCGCCGGTGACGCTGAGCCCGGAAACCAACCAGGCGCTCCACGTGCCGCCGGCATCCGTGCTGATAGCGTAATCCGCGGTTGCGGGGTCGAACCCGTGGGTAGATGAAGCAACAACGCTGCTCATTGTCGGGATAACAGTCACCCAGCCTGCCGGTGCGAAATCACTCCAAGTCATCCCCTTGAGCGTCAGCAGGCGTTCGAGGGGATGACCGGCGCGCAGAACCAGCCTGAGCGGGGCGCCGCGCACAGGCAAAACCGCCACAGTCAGCGCCAGGATTAGGGGCAGGATCAACAGGGACAGGATCCCTACCTTGCGTCGTGTCCGCCTGGCGGAGTAACCTAGCGCAGACTGGTCCGCGCGGCGCGGCGATGGCGTTGGCCGAAACTGTTCGAGAGCGATGGCGGATGGGCATTCCCACACCTCAGGGTCTGGAGAGCTACGCGGGGCAATCGCGGTTAGGCGCTCGCGAGCGCCTGACCGCGTGGCTGCCGGCGCTCCGAAGATGATCTTAGAGTCTATCCGAAAACCCAATTGCGCGTCCTGAGCTTGTCGAAGGGGGCGTGCAATGGCAATTTTCGGATAGGGCCTTAGTTGCCGGTCTCGAACCGATAGCCGATCCCGCGCGCCGTCAGGATATGGCGCGGCTCATCCGGGTTCGGCTCCAGCTTCGAGCGCAGCCGTCGAATATAGACCGCGACCTGGTTGGAATAACCCTCGTATTCGTAGCCCCAGACGGTATTGAGCAGTTGCTCGTGGGTCAGCACCCGGCCGTTGTTGCGCGCCAGGTAGTGCAAGAGGCGGAACTCGATGGGTGTCAGCTCGACCACCCGGTTGCCGGGCAGAGTAACCGTGTTGTTCACCGGATCGAGACGAAATCCTTCGACACTCAGTTGCGTCTGCGGTTCGCCGAATGTGAATGCTTCAGCCCTGCGCAGCACAGCGCGGACGCGCGCCAGTAATTCGGACGGTTCGAAGGGCTTCGCCAGGTAATCGTCGGCGCCCAGATCCAGTCCGAAAACCCGGTCAGTAGTCTCGCCCTTAGCGGAAAGGATAATGATGGGCAGATTCGTAGTACGCCGCAGTTGTCGGGTCACCTCCCAACCGTCCATCCCCGGCATCATCACATCCAGGATCAGCAAATCGGGTGTTTTCTCGTCGATCATCCGCAGGGCATCGTGACCGTTGTCTGCGGTGAGAACGTTGTACCCCTCTTCCCGAAGCAAAAAGCCCGTCATTTTTAGGTTAGGGCGGTCATCGTCTACAATCAGAATTCGGATCATCCCGGGTTTCTCCTCGGCCGCAGCATATTGTGATGCCGGTCGAACGGACTTTGTGCCGTCATTATACCACCGGGTAGTATCGGCAGCAAAAGATTTGGGAGTTTCCGGGAAAACAGCATGGGTACTTCCGTATGTTGTAGCCATCATATCCTCATTACACATTCACACGCAATCATATCCAGCGTACATGAATGCATAATGAAAGCCAAGTGAGAGGAATCTGACAGTCTGTTCAAACGTGCCGGGTGCATGCGTCTTGGGCGGCGCACCATTATGGTGCAACTCGCGTCAGTAGCGGCGATCGTAAGGCACTTTGCCGGCGTCACAGTGAATACTTCAGATCACTCAGACGGTCGGGGCGTCCTTTCAGGCGATCAGGTCAGGACGGGGCTGGAGTCAACGTCGCAACATCCTCCTGTTGCGGTCGCCGGCACGAGAGGTGTCTGAGTCAGCGTGCATTCGAATGGGGGGAGGATCGCGCCTACGGCTCGACCCATTCTGCCCACAGATCGGCGAGGCTCGCCCCTGCAACTTCCTCGGCCAAGGCGCGAAATTCCGCCGGCGTCGCGATGTCCCACGCTTGTTCGGCGTAGTAGCGGCGCAGCAGTTCGGCCATCTTCGCGTCGCCCAGCCGATCACGCAGCGCGATGAAGAAGAGCGGCCCGCGGCCGTAGACGATGGCGCTGTATTCTTTGGCCGTGTAGTCACCCACAGGGAGGCCGATGGGCTTCTTTTCCCCGTCCACGGCGGCCCATCGGCTGTCCAGGGAGTCGGTGAAGCCCTGGCCGCCAGCATCCCCGTACGCGTCCTGGAAGTAGCGGTAGGTGGCGTATTGTGTCAACGCTTCATCCAGCCACGGCTGATTCACCTGGTCGTTGCCGACGACGTTGTACCACCATTGATGCGCCACCTCATGCACGGTGGCGGATTCAAAAAACTGTTGACGCGCGGGGTCGCTGTAGAGGCGGCTGGCGACCACCACCAGGCCCGGGTACTCGATGCCGCCCGCGGTGGTGCCCGTCTCGACCACGTCCAACTCCCGGTACGGGTACGCGCCGAATTCCTGCTGGTAGATCGTGAGCGCCTGGGCGGCCCAATCCAACGCCTTCCGCCCGCCCGCCTCATCTCCGGGCAGGAAGTAGCTATTCACGGTTATGTCACCCGCCTGTGTGCTGGCGGACAGATAGTCGCGGCTGGCGACCACGTTGAAGTCGCGCATCGGCCCGCCGCCCAGCCGCCACGTGGCGGAGCCGTCGCCGTTGGCCGTCTTGCCCAGCGTGGCGCCCGTTGCGACCATGGTCAGATCGGCCGGCGCGGTCAACGTGACGTCGTACAGGCTGGCATCCTGGAAGATCACGTCGCCGTGGGGCGCCGGGGTTTCGAGCCGCCAGCCCGTGTCATAGACCGCCACCGTCGGGTAGAAGTGCGCCAGCGCCAGCACGCCGTCCTGCAGCGCAAACTCGCCGTAGTTGCCTACCCCCTCGCCGCTCGGCACCGGCACGCTGAAGTTCAGCGTTAGCTCGACCGACTCGCCGGGCGCCAGCGGGGCAGCCAACGGCAGGCCGAGCACGTCGTCGCCGGACGGATAGGCCGCGTCCACCGGCGCACCGTCCACCTGAGTCTCCGTCACGGTCATCCCGCCATCCCACAGGTTGGGATAGAGGTGCAGATAGATCGTGTCCAGCGGCATCGCTTCCCGGTTGGTGTAACGGATGTCCGCCTGGCCGGAGATGCCGCTCAGGTCGGGCGCCACGGTCACATCCAGCCGGTACTCGGTCATCCCGGCGGTGTTCGCCTGGGCCAGCCCGTCGGGGCGCAGCGCGGCCGCGTAGATCGCCTGAGCATCGAGGGCCGGCGCGGGGGTGGGGACGGGCGTCGCCGTGAGCCGGGTCGAGGGGTCGATCGTCGGCCGCGGCGTCGGCGACAGGATCACCGAGGTCGGCAGAGGCGGCCAGGGCACGAGCAGCGTGCCGCCGACGCAGCCGGTCAGCAGGGTCAGGCAGAACAGGAGGGACAGGAGTCGAGCCGTGCGCATCATCTCACCTTTCCATGCTTTCATCACAAGCGCCATTGGTTCAGCCAACGCACCTGTCCGGGCCACGCGTCTGCGTTGGTCTCGGTCAGCAACCGATCCAGCGCGCCGATCAGATCGGTCAGGCTCCAACTGTTTTGAGCGGCCAGGATGATGCCGCTATGGCGGGGATGGCGGGAGGCCAGCGCCAGAAAATCCCGTACGGTGAACGTAAAGAGACATCGTCCTTGTGCGGTAGCTCCCAAGAGCTGGTCCTCGTCGCTCGCATCCAGCGGGATCCAGGAGCTCGGTGTGCGTGTCACATCGTGCCCGCGGGCGAGCAGCGCCTGTTGCAGCGACCTCATCGAGGTATCCGCATTCAGGTGCAGATGTGGCCTAGTCACGTGTGTCTTCCAGGCTGCGCTCGGCCGCGATGACCGTTTCTAGCTCCTCTTGGTGTGTTTCATAAAAAGCGAGCGCCTCGCGCACCTGCGGCTCCCCGACGCCGTATTCTTCGGCAATCTGCCCCGGTCCCCAACCCCACTTCTGCGCCGCCACAGCGAGCGTCTGAACCCGGATACCGGCGCCGCGCACGACAGGCGTCGGTTGCCCACTGGCTCCGCGCCGATAGGTCACGTGCGGGAAAGCCGGGTCGTCAAGCTGTTGTTTCAGTTCGCCCACCTTCTCAGAGACCGCCCACAAGATGAATTGATTGTTCGAGCTAACTGAAATGTCAAAACGCCTAACCCGGGCGAGCCGGAACCAAGCCTTCACCACAAAGGCTCAAAGGCACGAAGTCCCCAAAGGTAGAATTCTGAGTGATCTTGGTGTCTTGGTGTCTTTGTGGTGAGATGCTTGTTTCTTATGCCGGAATCCGATTGGTAAGCGCCTAACGTTCCAACACCGCCAACGCCTGTGCGAGATCAGCAACGATGTCCGCGGGATCCTCGATGCCCACCGACAGCCGCACCAGCCCGTCGCCGATGCCGAGGCGGCGACGCAGGTCGGGGTCGAGCGCGCGATGCGAGGAGTGGGCCGGGTAAAGCGCCAGGCTGTAGACATCGCCCAGCGTCGTGGCGGGCAGCACCAGCCGCAACGCCTCCATGAAGCGGAAGACGGTCGCCCGGTCGCCGTCCCGGATGTCGAAGCTGATCATGGCACCGAACGCGCCCCGCTCGAGCAGCCGCGCCGCGAGGGCGTGTTGCGGATGGGAAGCGAGGCCGGGATAATTGACACGGCTCACTCGCGGGTGTTCCGCCAGCCACGCGGCCACCTGCACGGCGTTCTCGCACTGGCGCTGAACGCGCAGCGGCAGCGTCTTGATCCCGCGCAACACCAGCCACGCCTCCTGTGGCCCCAGGTTGGCGCCGACCAGCTTGTTGATCTCGTTCAGCTCGCGGCGGCGTTCTTTGCTCGTCACGACCACGCCGCCCAGCACGTCGCCGTGGCCGCCCAGGTACTTGGTCGCGCTGTGGACGACGAAATCCGTGCCCAACCCCAGCGGCCGGCAGAGATACGGCGACGCGAACGTGTTGTCCACGATCAGCACGGCGCCGGCCGCGTGCGCCAGCTCGGCCAGCGCGGGCAGATCGGCCACCTTGAGCAGCGGGTTGGAGATCGTCTCGACGATCAGCGCGACGGCAGGCGCACCGGCAGCCCGGGCGGCCGCGAAAGCGGCCGTGACCGCGGCGAAATCGGCCGTGTCCACAAAGCGCGGGGTCACGCCCTGGCTCGCCAGCAGCCGGCTCAGCAGCGCGTAGGTGGCGCCGTAGCAGTCCTGCGCGGCCACGACGCTCGTCCCGGCCCGCGCGCCCGCGGCCAGCAGCGCGCCGTGGATGGCGGCCATGCCCGAACCGTAGGCCAGCGCCGCCTCGCCGCCTTCCAGCGCGGCGACTGCCACCTCCAGCGCCGAGACGGTCGGGTTGCCGTAGCGAGTGTACATCGGCCCGTCGAACGTGCCGGCGAAGGTCGCGTCCAGCGTCTCCATCTCATCGTAGATATAACTCGACGCGTGATAGATCGGCGTGACGACCGGGGTGAAGCTTGCCCTGAGCGGGGTCGAAGGGAGCGGGGTGGCGGCGCGCTCACCCGCATGGACGGCGATGGTGTGGATTGCATTATCAGACATGATCAGCTCCTGGAGGTACAGAGTTTTAGGATGCAAGATTGAAGGTCGCAGATGGGCACATTACCCGGAAGCCCCGCACCTGTCAACTTGCAGACCTCTATCCTGCACAGCCTCGGTCAGAACTCTCCGCTCAGGTAGGCGCGCGTACGCTCTTCGCTCGGGTTGGCGAAAATTTCTTGGGCTGGGCCTGATTCAATCAGGTCCCCCATATACATAAAGACCACGTAGTCAGCCAGGCGCTTAGCCTGCCGCAGGATGTGCGTCACCAGCACGATGGTGTACTGGCCTTTCAGATCCAACAGACGACGCTCGATATTTTGCGCCGAGATCGGGTCGAGCGCAGAGGTAGGTTCGTCCCCCAGGATTACCTCCGGCTCCACCGCCAGGCCGCGCGCCAGGCAGAGACGCTGTTGCTGACCGATGGAGAGCCGCGTCGCGGGGGTGTGCAGGCGATCCTTCACCTCGTCCCACAACCCGGCCAGCTCCAGATAGTGCTGCACCGTCGCATCGAGATTCCGGCTGCGCACCGTGCCGTGGATGCGCGGGCCGAACGCGACGTTGTCGTAGATCGACATCGGCAGCGGGTAGGGCCGCTGCGCCAGGAGTCCGGCTTTCTTGCGTATCTCGGTCACGTCGGCCGCGGGGTCGTAGATGTTCGCGCCATCCAGCAGCACCTGTCCGGTCACCCGCACGCCCTCGGTCACGTCCAACAGCCGGTTGAGGCTCTTGAGCAGGGTAGTTTTCCCGCAGCCGGACGGTCCCAGGATCACAGTGATCTGGTTACGGGGAATCTCCACGTTGATGTCACGGAGCGCCTGCTGTTTGCCGTAGTAGGCATTGAGATTGCGGACGACAAGATGTGTGTTCATGTTACTTCACCACGTTTCGCGACAGTCGCGCGGCCAGGAGCCGCGACCCCAGGCTCACGCCGAGCACGATGATCGTCAGGATCAACGCGGCCGCGTACCGCGCGCTGCCGCACCTCGGGATAAGGGGTGCCGAGCTGAAAGAAGACTGCCAGCGGCAGGGAAGCGACCGGCCGCAGCAACGACGTGGGCAGACGGTCGGTGTAGCCGGCGGTGAAGAGCACCGCGGCCGCGTCGCCGATGCCGCGACCGAAAGCCAACAGCGCGCCGGTGATGATGCCTGGCAGCGCCTGGCGGACGATCACCTTGACCGCGACCTCATAACGCGTTGTGCCCAGCGCAAACGCCGACTCCTTAAGCTCAGGCGGGATCAGCTTGATAACTTCGTCCATCGCTCGCGTGACGATCGGCAGTTCAAGCAAAGTCAGCGCCAGGATCCCGCCTAACAGTGAGGCGCGCAGCCCGAGCAGCAACATGATGGTGAAGCCGAACGCGCCGTAGACGATCGACGGGATGCCCCACATCACGTCCAACATCAGGCGAACGACCGCCGCCCAGCGCGAGCGGGGCGCGTAGATCTCCAGGTAAAGCGCCATGGGCAACCCGATCAGCAACGCCAGCAATGTCGCAACCCCAGCCAGAAGCAGCGACCCAAGAATGGCATTCAGGATGCCGCCTTCCTTGCCCAGGTAGTAACCGCCCTTGGGTGTTTGGGTCAGCATGGCCCAATTCAACGCGGGCAGCCCCTTGGCGATCACCGTAAACAGGATCGCGGCCAGGCTGCCTGCCACAACCAGGAACGCCGCCACCATCAGCGCCTTGAAGAAGCTCTCCTCGAGATGCCGCCGTTTCCACAGCCAGCGCCTTCCCCTCATGCCGCAGCCCTCCGCACGGCTCCCCGCAGCACCAGTGCCGAGATGATGTTGAAGGCCAGCACCACCAGCAGCAGGGTCAACGCAGCGCCCATCAATGCGGCATCGTAGAGCGGGATCGACATCATCTCGCCGTAGTTGTTGGCGATCAGCGCGGTCAACGGGTACGCGGGATCGAAAATCGAGGAGGGTGTCTTGGCGACATTGCCCACGACCATCAGCACAGCCATCGTCTCGCCAAACGCCCGCGAGAAACCCAACACCACGGCGGCCGCGATCCCCGGCAACGCCTTGGGCAGCACCGCATGCACCACGGCCTGCCAGCGCGTCGTGCCTATCGCCAACGCCGCCTCGCGCAGGCCGCCCGGCACCGCCCTCAGCACCTCATAGCTGATAGCGATGATCACCGGTGTCACCATCACTGCCAACACCAGGCTGCCCGACAGCACGCCAAAGCCGGTGGGGTTGTTTGCAGCGAAAAATGGGATGAACCCCAGCCGCCGGCTGATAGAAGGCGCCAGCCATTGTCCCACCCACGGCACGATCGCCACCACGCCCCAGATGCCGTACACGACCGAGGGGATGGCTGCCAGTAGATCAAGCATCGGTTTCGCCGTGGTGCGCGTGGCTGGTCGGGCGTACTCGGCCAGGTAGATGGCGGTCAACAGCGAGGGCGGGACCGCGATCAGCATCGCCAGGGCCGTGACCCACAGCGTGCCCACGATAAATGGGTAGAAGCCGAACTCGCCTTGCATCGGCTGCCACACCCGCCCGGTCAGCAGCGCCGGGATCGTGTGGCCCGCCAGGATCGGCTGCGCCCTGACGGCCAGCGCGGCCAGCATCGCCGCGGTGACCACCAGCGGCAGTGCGGTGAGCGCGGCAAACAGCCATGCCGACCCCCGATCCTTCAGCCGACGATGCTGCGTCCGGGGCGTTGTCTGTTCGGGGCGTGCCGTTGCGCTTTCAGGCACAGCGGACCTCATGCTGGACGCCTCAGCATCGTTACGAGCAGGTCGTCCAGAGACGTTTGGCGGCCGCCCCTCAGATCTGTGTTCATCCGTATCAAACTCACGTTCACTTGAGCTTCTCTTGTGCTGCGGTTACCTGTTCGGGGGTCAACGACACGTAGCCGGCCTCGTTCAGGAACTTCTGTCCATCCCCTACGATCCAGAGCAGGAACTCGCGGGACAACCCGACCGGCTTGCCCTTCGTAACCAGGTTCAGCATGCGGGCCGGCGGTGACGGGTATTTGCCGCTGGTCACAGCCTGGACTGCTGCGTCTTTGGTTTCGAGCAATTCGTCAGCATCGACAGCCCCGTCACCGTTGGCGTCGATCGGCAGCACGACCGCGCCGACCACCGCCTTGCCCGTGTCGGGGTCGAACGCATAGTTCAGATTATTGTAGCCGATGCCCAGTTGATCCTTCACCACCGCTTCTGCGATGCCGGGGTCGCCGTAGACGCCGATGCCCAGCAGGTTCTCCTGCTTCTTGCCCAGGTACTTCGCCCAGGTGTCGGGCGCGCCCGCGGCATCGGAGCGGGTATAGATGTGGATCGGGTCGGTGATCTCCGGCCGGCCGACCACCTGGCCCCAGTTGGTGATCTCGTCGGTGATGTAGATCTTGGTGAAGACCTCCTTGGAGACCCCTTTGGCGAGCAATTCGGCCAGGACAGGGTTCGCGGCGTTCACCGACGGAAACACCGCGTCCTTGGTCACCGCGACCCAATATGCCCCCTTGGCCTCCTCCTCGGCCAGGATATCGCGCGAGACCATGCCGATGTCTACTGCGCCGCCCAGGGTATCAGCCATCCCCTTGCCCGCGCCGCCCGCCGAAATGTCAAACTGCACCTGGGGGTGCAGCGCAGTGAATTCCTCAGCCCAACGCGTCATCAGCGGATAGAGCGCCCATGCGCCCGACACCGTCAGCGTCCCCTTGAGCGTCTCGCCCTGCGGTGCGGCCGCGCCTCCGCCGCAGCCGGTCAGCAGCAGCAGCAGTACGAGCAGCATCACCAACCCCCTGTTCATTTTTTGCATCTCATTCATGGGGAATACCTCCGTTGGCTGTTCTTGCTCCGAGCTATTATAATTCCTACAGAAATACTTGACTTCCTGCCGCTAACAAAACCGGCGCGGGGTCGAGAGCTTCCTCAGTCACCGTGCCGGCAAGACGCCGCGACTATGAACGTTCTATCGGAAACGCGATCCCTCGTGCCAGTTCTACGCGGCGCGCCACATCGGCCAGAGACGTATGATCAAGGATATCGCTGATCGCATTCCGCACATCCTGCATCACCAGGCGCAGCCCGCATGTCGCTTCATCGGGGCAGGCGCATGGCTCGTAGGCCATCTTGCTCACACAGCGGATGGGCGCCAGCGGGCCGTCGAGGAGGCGAACGATCTGCCCCAGGGTGATCTGATCCGCTGGCCGGGCCAGGTAGTATCCGCCGCCCGCACCCATCCGGCTCCCCAGCAACCCCGCATTCTTCAGCGTCAGCAAGATCTGCTCCAGGAACTTGACCGGGATCTTCTCTCGCCTCGCGATCTCTTTGGCCTGGACCAGCGAACCGGACGCCGGCGCCGAGGCCAGGTCCACCATGGCGCGCAGGCCGTATTCACCGCGTTTGGAGAGTTTCATTGCGTTGCACCCGAAAGTAGAGTAATACGATAGGAGATATGTAAACAAGAAGATACCATAGGAGATATTTGGATGTCAAGTCCGGGCACTGTTGGAGTTCAGCCCCGCGGGTGTGGCGCCCCGCTTTTCAGTCAAACCCGCCGCCGTTGAAACGGCGGGCTCAAGCAGGTGAAAGCCGGTTGAAACCGGCCTGGGCATGACCCAGGCGGCGTGGCCGCCGCAGCGCTCTGGAGGTGCGATCGGGTTGCTAACGAGGTTCTGCCGTGGGTTTCACAAAATCAGATCAGCGCGCAGTTTGAGCTGGCCCTTCCGACGCAGCGCGGCGCGGCGGGTGCGGATGCGTTCGACATCAATCGGGTAGTGTCCGTACTCATGCACCGTGCGATACATGCTCACCACGTTCGCCACCGGCACCAGGTCATGCACCTCGCTGGACGAGCCGATGAAGATGCCGCCCTGCGGCCCGATCTTCTCGATGATCTCCAGCGTTTCGTCCTCCACATCGTAAGGTGTGCCATAAGGCAAAGTCTGCGCGCAGCACACGTTGCCGAAGAGCAGCTTGTGCGGGTACTGTCGCCGGATTTCGAAGATGTCGTTGCAACCGTTGCGTTCGATGGGATTGAGGCCGTCGGCGCCCAACTCGTCGAAGATGATCGGCAGGAAGGAACCGTAACGGCCGTCGGTGTGGAACAGAAACTTCATCCCGGCCTCGTGGATCGGATCCACGATCCAGCGCCAGCGCGGCAACCCTTCCTGACGCACCCAACTCGGCTTGA
Source organism: uncultured Chloroflexia bacterium (assembly GCA_963841825.1). Taxonomy (GTDB): domain Bacteria; phylum Chloroflexota; class Anaerolineae; order CG2-30-64-16; family CG2-30-64-16; genus CAWJEL01. The sequence goes on along the minus strand of CAWJEL010000010.1, from coordinate 37,958 downwards.
AGATCGGCCCCGTGGTGGTGGCGATGTCCTCGCCCATAAACATCAGCGGTACCTGACCGACCTCAGCGTAGGTGCGGGCGATGTAGGCGGAGAACTTGCCGCAGCAATCCATCACGTGCGCGACCAGTTCGGGCGCCTCATAGATCGCGCCGCAGAAAAGCTCCATGTCCATAAAGGTGTAGGCGTCGGTGATGGGCCCTTCGACCGCACCGATGAAAACGATGTCATGCTCGGCCAGCGTTTCCTGCATCTGCTTGATGGCCGGCGCGTACCAGTCGCGCACATCCTCATACTTCGGCATCTGCGGCATGTGTTTTTCCAGCCCGCGCAGATCGGTGAATGGCCGCTTCGAGATCCAGGCCGTGCCGCCGGTCTGCTCGACTGCCCATTCATCAGCATCTACACCCAAAAAGCGAATCCAGTTGAGAATCTTACCGCCCATCCAGTGGTTGATCGGGTCATAGACGGAGCGAGTGACATCGAGGCCGGCGTTCTTCCAGGCCAGCGCATTGACCTCGAGCAGATCCTCCCAGGAGTGGCTGCGCGTCCGGTCGTAGCCGCCAAGCTGTTCCAACAACGGTCCGCAATCGCTATAGTCGTACGTCAGGATGCGATCCACCGGCTCCCAGTTGATCGCTTTGGTGAAACGTTCCAGGTTGTTCATGCCCCAATCTCTCCCCACCTGCTTAACCCTCAGCCCATTGGTCACAAGTCAAGCCTTCTGGCAGTTTGGCCCGTGACAAACCGCCAGAGTCGGACCAATTTCGAACGAGTTTTGCCTCGTTGACGGGCGCCGGATCCAAGAACGAGCGCCAAGCACTTCTTGCGCTTGTTCTTGGATCCGGTCCTTGGCTCGCACGTTGGCCGGATTCTATGAAAATCCTCTTTGTCGTGCTATAATCAAGTCATCAAGAGACACAAGGAGGCAAGGCTATGACCGTTGGTACTGTGACCGTCAAGCTGCCCAAGGACCTCTATACCCGGCTGGACACCCTGGCGAAGCAAGAGCGCACTGACATGGTGGCGCTTCTAAACCGCTTGGCTGCATCGGCGACGGCGCCGCGGGCGGAGGTTGAGCCATCTGCTACCGCGTTCCAGCGCATTCTTGGCCGGGCTGCCGATCTAGGCGTGAGCGATCTTGCTGAGCAGCACGACCACTATCTCTACGGTACCGAGAGACAATGAAGCCTCCGGTTTTCATCGACACCGGCTACATTCTGGCGTTGGTCAACACCGCCGATGAGCACCACCACCGTGCCGCTGCGGCTTCGCACCAGATCAAGCCGCCATATCTCACCACCGAGGCCGTGCTGACGGAGATCGGCAATGCCCTGAGCCGAGCTCGCTGGCGCTCTCTGGGCTACGCGACGATCCAAGATTTGCGCGACGATCCCAACATCGAAATCGTGTCTGTGGATGCCGCGTTGTTCGAACGCGCCCTTGCATTGTACGGCGAACGCATGGACAAGGAATGGGGCTTGACCGATTGCTTGTCCTTCGTCGTTATGCAGGAGCGCAACCTGACGCAAGTGTTGACGACCGACCGGCACTTCAGTCAGGCCGGATTCGCGAACCTGCTTCAGGATCTCCCGGCGTACCCCGGAGGGTTTCCCCCTTCTTTTGAGTGAGCTACTTCACATGGACGACGAATTAGGCCTCATCGCTACGGTTGTAGCGACCGCAAGTTTTCCCGATTACCGTGTGTTGACCGGCGACCTGGGCGCGGTCGTCGAAGTCTATACCGCACCGAAGTTGGCTTACGAGGTTGAGTTCGTCAACCCCGACGGCTCGACCCGCGCGCTGCTGACCCTGGCCCCCTTCCAGGTGCGTCGGCTTTCGCCGGCCGACGTGCTGACCACGCGCCAGATGGCCTTGGCAGCATGATGCGCACTATCTCCGCTATGTCCTGAATAAGCCGCCTGGAGCAATGACCTGTACATCACGTTCTCGAGGATGCGCTTGCCGTGAATCTGCCTTGTCCAATAATCAACAATCAACAGAGGCACATGCGGCAGGAATCCCAGTATTCAAGAACTGGGCGATGACGTTGGCGGGGCCGATGACGTTCTGCGCCTTATCCTGAACCTCAACCTCACAACGCCGCGTACGGCGTCCCCGTGATCGTGTCCACCATCGCCCAGAAGTTCTCCAGCGGCGTGTCGAGCTGCACGTGGTGCGTCGGGCCGATGATCAGCCCGCCGCCCTTCCCGATGGTGTTCAGCCGGGTCATGACCTCGTCGCGCACTCCTTCGGGCGTGCCGAACGGCAGCGTCTCCTGCTCGTCGATGCTGCCCCAGAAGCACAGCTTATCGCCATAGAGCCGTTTCAGCTCGGCGGGATCCATGCACATCGGCTGGATCGGATTCAACACATCCAGCCCACATTCGATCAGGTCGGGGATGATCGGCCGGATGTCGCCGTCGGAATGGTAGGCGACCTTGAGCGCCGGATTGATACGTTTGAGCGTGCCGATGAACTCCGCCATCCTGGGCTTGAGGAGTTTCCGCCACACCCGCGGCGCAAACAGCATCCCGGTCTGCATCCCCACGTCGTCGCCGATCCAGATCATGTCCACCCCCATCTGCACCAGCTTTTTGGCCGCGGTCAGATGATACTGGTAGGGGATGTCCAGGATGCGCTCACTGAGGCCGGGGTCGGTGATGAAGTCGGTGAGCATCTGCTCGTAGCCGCGCAGCGCCCAGGCCGTCTCGAAAATGGTGCATACGGTCACGCCAACGATCCAATACTCGCTGCCGTAATTGGCGAGCAGCCGGGCCGCGTCCTCGTAGAGCTCCGGCCGGTTTGGATCGGGCGGCTGATAGCTATCCAACGCACTGGCATCGCCCAACGGACGCCCGGTCGTCTCGGTGTAGTGGCCGATACCGAACGGCGTTTCGTACGGGTGCGAAATCCAGGTGATGCCCCACTCGTCGGTGTACGTGTCGCCCGCCTGGTAGTAGGAGTTCGCCCAGCCCACCGAGGTCTGGAGCAGGTCCACACCCAGGGCGCGTTCCAGATCGTACGTATTGCCGCCGCCGTGCGGGTTGTGGCCGCTGCGCGTGAGGTTAAGCGCGCCTGCGCGCATGTCCATGTCCGCCTTCAGCCGGTCGGCAAACTCCGGCGTGAAGCTGATCTGCATCGGGCAGCGATCCGGCTCCTGCCGGTTGAGCGCAGCTTGAATGCGTTCGCGTGGTTTCATCTATCATCCCCCGTGTCTCGTGTCTCCGTGTCCCCGTGTCCCCGTATTCTACCACTGCGCCACGCGTTTGAGAATTGCGCGCTCTTCCTCCTCATCCACCGACGCCATGGTCAGCAGGATGCCCTCGGGGCGCACCGCGGCGATAAAGTCTTCCAGCTCGTCGTGCGTCAGATCTACCATGACCGACTTGCCCGCGGCCTGGATGCGCTTGATCAACGGCACCCACTGCATGATCGGGGTGTCATCGCCCATCCCCTGCACCCACTGGATCGCGTTGAGCTTGGGCAGCTCCAGGATGAGGTCGATGTGGCGCGCGACCCCTTTGCCGTCCACATGGTAGACGTTGTAGTCCATGTGCGCCATCTCGCGCCGGTTGAGGTCCAACTGGTAACGCACGAACTGCTTCGACGAGATCATAAACGCAAAGTCGCAACTGGGGATGTGCATTTTGCCGAACGCGGGGACGCCCATCCACGTGACGGACGGCTGGCCGGCAGCCTTCAGCATGTCGTCGAAATAGTCGTAGACGCGCAGGAAATCGTCGGTGATCTGATCCAGCGCGGGCGCAAAGGCATCGGGGTTATCGACCAGGTCCCACAGCAGCGGCTCGGTCCCGCGCAGCGCGGCCAGGACGTCCATGCCGCCGTGCAGGTCGCTGTACCCCACCAGAAACTTACCCTTGCAATGCTCCAAACCGATGCGCGTCAGGCTCTCGAGCTTCTTCAGGTACAGGTTGTTCCAGTCAAAAACAAGCGGCTGGTCGTAGTCCTTGAGCAGCGGCAGCGACCAGGAAGTGACGTCACCGAACTCGATCGGGCAATCGTAGAATGCGGCGGACACCACCGGGCCAAGATTCGGCCAGAACACGGGGAAGGTCTCCCCCTGGTAACGCTTCCCGCGCACCTGGGTCATGAACTTCTCCAGTTGATATTCCTCGTCGAACCACTTGTCCTTGAGCTCGCGCCATTCCGGCTTCCAGATGTTGTCCGCGTCCTCAAACTCGGCGTTGTGCCGCGTAAACCGCACGGGCGGCCGGTCAATGATGGCCTGCTCGTACCACGCATAGATGCGCTTCATAGCCTGGTTGAAGTCGGGCTTCGACTCCAATTCGATGTCCCACCACGGGGCGTTGTTCGACATAATTCCTCCTACATCGGATCTGGTAACGGTATCCTACACCACAAAGGCACGAAGTCACGAAGTACACAAAGAGGATTATAGTCTTTGTGCTCCTTTGTGTCTTGGTGTCTTTGTGGTGAGATTATTACTTCTTGTACCGGAATCCAACCGGTGAGCGCCTAATAACGGCCGTATTCGCGCACCGTCTCGTACATCGCCAGCAGATTCTCCACCGGAACCTTGGCCTGGACGTTGTGAATCGGATTGAAGACGAAGCCGCCGCCCTTGCCGAAGATTTGTAGCCGCTCGCGCACCTGCGCCCGCACCTCGTCCGGCGTGCCGAAGGGCAAGGCGTGCTGGGTATCGACGCCGCCGCCCCAAAAGGTGACCTGATCCCCGAACCGCGCTTTCAGCTCGGCCGGATCCATGTTGGTGGCGGAGGTCTGGACGGGGTTCAGGATGTCAAAACCGGCCTCGATGATGTCCGGGATCAAGGGTTGGATCGAGCCGCAGGAATGGATGAAGGTCTTCCACGGCGTGTGCGCGTGGATCCAGGCGTTGACGCGGGTGTAGAACGGCTTGTACAATGTGCGAAACGACCGGGGCGAGATGAAACAGCTATTCTGTGACCCGAAGTCCGTGCCGCTGATCCAGGCCACGGTGACCCGGTCACCCACTGCATCATAGACCTTGATCAGATTCGCCATCGCGATCTCGCACTGCTGCTCGAAGACCTGCATCACGTAGTCTTTACGGGTCACGGTGCTCATGTACCACTCGGCCACGTCGCGGATGCCCTTGGGATGTTTGACCCACGGCCCCGGCACGAGCGCGATGTCGCCGAATCCTGTCCCGCCGAACACCATCATCAGCGCCTTGTCGGTCTGGGTGTACAGCCGCTCCGACTCGGCAGCCAGGTGCGCCAGGTCGGCCGCGGAGATCGGGTCGTAGTCGGAGGCGTTGTCCGCGGGATCGAGCGCGTCGTCGTCGATGGGATCCTGCCGGGCCAGGGAGTCGAAGTAAAAGCCGCCGTTCGGCATTTTGGCGCTGGGCGGCGTGGATTGATCGCCGTCCACATACATCAGGATGTCGCCGTTTTCGTCCGGCTCGGTGTTGAACTTGCCGGGCACGAGCAGTGGCGTGCCATCCCAAAACGTCCACGGTTTCCAATCTTCATTCCTGAAGCCGAAGAGGTTGCCCAGGCCGCCGAATCCCGCCACATCGATGCCCAAAGTATCCCAAAGGTCCGGCTTGATCTCGCCGAGCATCTGGTACGGCTCGGTCACCTTGACCGGTGTCCCCGGCGGGTCCAGCTTCAACGCCTGGCGCAGCGCGTAGACGGTGCTGACGTGCATCCCAGTCTGGCCGCAGCCGCCCAGGTCCAGCGGCACCCGGTCGCCCTCCCGATGTTCCAGCGCCGCGATCACTCTTTCCCGAGAATTCATGCATCCCTCCGCATCCCACGCACCGATTGTGACTATTCAAGAATCCTCAACACGCCCTGAGCTTGCGAAGGCGCCCTTCGCCAAGCTCAGGGCGCGTGTTGGTTTCTTCGGACAGTTCTAACTCTTCGTCAACCACCGCTGGATCAACACCGCGATGATCAACAGGGCGCCGCGTGCGATGAACTGGTAGAACTGCGACACCCCCAACAGGATCATGCCGTTGGCCAGCACACCGATGATCAGCACGCCCAGCATCGTGCCGAGCACCGACCCTTTGCCGCCCGCCATCGCCGTGCCGCCCAGCGCGGCCGCGGTGATCGATTCCAGTTCCAACCCCACACCCGAGTTCGGCTGCCCGGCGTTGGAACGCGCGGTCAGGATGATCGCGGCGATGCCGGCCACCAGCCCGCTGAGCATATAGACGCCCAGCTTGTAACGATCGATGTTGACGCCGCTCATGCGCGCCGCGATGGCGTTGCCGCCGATGGCGAAGATGTTGCGCCCCGCATCGGAGTAGTTGAGGAAGATGTGAAAGACCACGGCGACTGCGATCAGGATCACCAGCGGTATGGGGATCTGCGCCATGCGGCCGGAGCCGATCGAGTTGAACGGCTTGCTCATAATCCCGATGGGCGCGCCGCTGGTGACGATGAAGGCCGCGCCGCGGAAGACCGCCAGGGTACCGAGGGTGGCGATCACCGGCTCGATCTTGCCCTTGGTGATCAGCAAACCATTGATCAGGCCGGCAAACGCGCCGACCAGCAGACCCACCACGATCCCGGCGGGCAAGCTATTATTGCCCTTCATTGCCAGCGCGACGATGATAGAAGTCATCCCCACGATGGAACCTACCGAAAGATCCAACCCACCCATGATGATGACGATGGTCTGCGCCAACGCGACGAGGCCGATCATGGTGATGGCCTGGCCGATGTTCAGCAGGTTGACCGGCAGGAAGAAGATATCCGGCTTCTGCAAACCGATCACGGCGACGAGGACGCCCAACGCCACCAGGAGGGCCACAATGAGCGGGTTGAATCGTTGCATCCCGCGGGCTCGCGGGGTGGTTTTTGTGCTTTCTACCATGTTGCCTCAGCTTGGCGGGGGCTGCGTGATATGTAACTCGTAATGCGTAATGCGTGATGCGTGATGCGTGATGCGTAACGCGTGATGCGTGATGCGTAACGTTCCATGTCTCACGTCTCGCGCTTCACGTTTCACGCCTCCCGTCTCACGCCCCCAACGCAACTTCCATCCACCACCGCGCCGTTTCGCCGGCTTCGATCCGCGCGACACGTTCATTGCGGTAGGCCACGCCCAGGTCGTCGTAGTAGCCGTTCGTGGGCTCGATGGCGACGGCAGGAATCTTGTTGAGATAGCCTTCATCGATCCAAACGCCGCAGTACGGCAGCAGCGCCGCATCCCACGCCACGCGCAAGGTGCAGCCGGCGGACGGCTGTTCCAATCCGGCCCACGCGATGGGTGACTCAGGCGGCAGGTAGAACTTGCGTCCGCCCTTCCGCGTCACAGCGGCAACGACATCCTGGCGGCCCGCGCCGGGCTTCTCGGGCCACGGGTTGTGCGTGCCCGGCCCACCCCACTCCGGCCCCCACGAGGCCGGCACCGCGTTGATCACCTCGGCGACATCCGGCGGCAGGACGATGCGCGCGCCAGGCTCGCAGGCGAACTGCGGATGCGCGGCCCACAAATAACAGAACGGCGCCGCGCCGGTGTTACGCAGCGCGTAGTCGAATCGGAGGGCTGTGCCGCCGGCAGTCGCCACCAGGGTCAGTGTCCGTTCGAGGCGGTACGGCAACGCCACGCCGTCCGCAGTCAGCCGGATGGCGCCGTTGCCGGTGCCCATGTCTTCCCACACCATCGTCCACAGTTCGCCGTGATCCGGCAGTGCGACCCCTGCGTAGGGACCCGGCTCAGGATACGGCCCGGCCAGGATGGTCGGCAGCATCTCGTCCCAGCCGCCCACCTGATCGGCATTGTAATCAGCGCCGGGTGACAGCAGCCGGAAGGGATTAGCATGCACCGGCTGGATCAGCCACTCGTAGCCGGTCCTTCGGTCGAGCAGCGAGACGATCTTGCCGCCGGCTTGCGGGACCACGATGATGCGCAACGCATCGTCCTCCAGCCGCCAGGCTGGCGAACCGTACCAACTATCGCGCGTGAGCAAAGCGGTCATCTCTCAACCCTCCGCTTCGGTGGCAGGGACGGCCGCGGGCGGGATTGCCTGCCGCCGCGGGCGCATCTGCCAGTTCTGAATCAGCACCGCAATGATCAGCAGCAGGCCGCGCGACGCGCTGATAGAAGGTGGGGACGCTGAGCAGGATCATGCCGTTATTCAGCGTGCCGATGATCAACACACCCAGCATGGCCCCGATAACGGTGCCCTTGCCGCCCTTGGTGGAAATGCCGCCCAGGATCGCCGCGGTAATCGCCTGCAATTCCAGCCCTTCGGAGCCGGAAATGGGCTGCCCAGACTTGGTGCGTGAAGTCAGCACGATCGCCGCCACGCCCGCCATCAGCCCGGCCAACATATAAACGCCGAGCTTGTAGCGGTCAAGGTTGACGCCAGCCAGGCGGGCAGCGTTCGGGTTGCCGCCGATGGCGTAGATGTTACGGCCGACGGTAGTGAATCCCATCAAAAAGATGAAGACGGCGATCGACACGAGCAGGATCAGTACCAGGATGGGGATGCCCAGGATCGATTCGGTGCCCAGGGCGTTGAAGGCGCCATTCTTCACGTTGACCGCGTAGCCACCGGTGGTCAGCAGTGCGAAACCGCGGAAGGCCGAGTAGGTGGCGAGTGTGACGATGATCGGTTCCAGCTTGCCCTTGGTCACGCCCAGGCCGTTGATGAAGCCGCCGAGCACGCCCACCAGCAGCGCCGCGGCCAGCCCGGCCAGCGGGCTATCGATGCGCATCATCGCCACCCCGGCCGCGGCCGAGCAGAAACCGACCAGCGAGCCGAGCGACACGTCCAGCCCACCCAAAATGAGGACCACGGTGGACGAGAGCGCGGCGATCCCGATCAGGGTGACGCCCTCGCCGATGGACATCAGGTTCAGCGGGTTGAAGAATTGGCCGGGGATGCGGATGCCGAAGAATACAAGCAGCACAGCCAAGGCGATCACCAGGCCCACGATCTGCTGGTCCACCCCCGCCAGCCATCTGCGGAAGCCCTGTCCCGTACCGCTTCTGTTTGTCGCAGCCTTATCTGAAGCAGTCATAATGCGCCATCCTCTCCCCGTTCAGCTCACAAAGTCGGTGATCGCCAGGCGCAACACAGCTTCCTGTGTGGCCTGAGCCGCCGGCATTTCACCTGTGATGCGGCCGTTCTGCATCACGATCACCCGGTCACTGACGCCCAGCACCTCGGGCAGCTCGGAGGAGATGAACACGATCCCCATCCCTTCGGCCGCCATCTCGTGGATCAGCTTGTAGATCTCAGCTTTGGCGCCCACATCCACGCCGCGCGTCGGCTCATCGAACACCAGCACATCGGGCTTACGGGCCAGCCAGCGCGCCAGCACGACCTTCTGTTGATTGCCGCCGCTCAACTTGCCCACTTCTTGCTCGGCCGACGGCGTCTTGATGCGCAGACGATCCACCAAGCCAGTCACCGTCTGTCGTTCCTTGCGGCGATTGACCATACGCATGCGGCTGATCGAGCGCAGGATCACCAGGGTGATATTCTCGCGCACGCTGCGGGCCATCACCAACGCTTCGCGCTTGCGATCTTCGGGGGTGAAGCCAATCCCGGCGCGGATCGCCTGACGTGGGTTTTCAATCGCGCGCTTCTTTGCCGCTGACGTAGATTTTGCCACGGGCAATCCTATCCTCGCCGAAAAGCGCCTTGGCCAGCTCGGTGCGGCCCGCGCCGACCAGCCCGGCAAACCCGACGATCTCGCCCCGATGCACCTCAAAGGAGATGTCGCGCACCCGTTCGGTGGTCAGCCCCTCGACCTTCAATACAACCTCTGTCCGCACGTAGGATTGGTGGTCGAAGCGGCGCACCAGCTCTCGGCCCACCATCAGGCTCACCAGGTCGGCTTCGGTGGTATCGGCGGCTTTACGTACGGCGACCAGCTTGCCGTCGCGCAAGATGGCGATCCGGTCGGCCAGTTGCAGGACCTCAGGCAGGCGGTGAGAGACGTAGATAATCGCCACGCCGGCGTTGCGGAACTGATTCACGATGTCGAAGAGCTGCGATGAATCCCGTTCGCTCAGCGACGAAGTCGGCTCGTCCAGCGCCAGCACCTTGACATCCGACTTGATGGCGCGGGCGATTTCGACCATCTGCTTCTGGGCGGCGCTCAACGTGCCGGCCCGCGCGGGGGAGAGATGTCATTCCCCACACCTAAACGAGTCAGCAGCGTCTGCGCGTTATTGTATGCGAGCCCCAGTCGACCACCGGACCCATGCGCCGCGGCATTTCGCCCAGGTAGATGTTCTCGGCCACCGTCACATCGGGCAGGATTTCCGGCTCCTGGTAGATCACGCGCACGCCCCTGGCGTGGGAGATGGCTGGCGACTCGAAGGTCACCGGTTCACCGAAGAAGCGCATGGTGCCGCCTTCGGGATGGTAATCGCCGTTCATCACGCGCAGCAGCGTGGACTTCCCGGCGCCGTTCTCGCCCACCAGCGCCAACACCTCGCCCGGGAACACCTCCAGGCTGACGTCATCGAGCGCCTGGACGCCGGGGAACACCTTGGTGATGGAGACGAACTCGAGTGTGGGTTTCGTGGCGACTGATCCTTGGTCCATAGGTCTGGCCTCGATGTTGCTGTTCGCGTCAGGTTTCGGGCCCTTGGGGCGAGTAGGCGGCAGGTCACCTCGCCCCTACATCCCGTACCGATCAATTGCTCGGCTTACTGCATGCCGGTCAATTCTTTGTAGTTATCCGCGGTCATGACGGCGGCGGGGATGAAGGTGATGGCCGGGATTTCCTTGCCGGCGGTCACGTTGTCGTAGATCGCCTGGACAGCCTGGCCGCCGTGTTCCTTCGCCTGCGCCATCAGCGAAGCGCGCAGCCCGGTCGGCTCGCCCTTCTTGAATTCTTCAGCCGCGAGCTGGCCGTTGATGCCCACGCCGATCACCTTGTCGGCCGTCACACCCGCATTCTGCAGCGCACGCCAGGCGCCGAGCACACCGTCATCGTTGCACGACTAGAGCAGCCAGTTCGTCACCTGCGGGTTGGCCGTGATGGTCGGGGCCATCGCGTCCATGCCCGAATTGGCGGTGTTGTCGTACGGCAGGTGGATGATGTCGGCTTCCTTCAGGATGCCGAGCTCGATCAGCTTCTTGGTCGCCCCGTCGGTGCGCAGGTTGCACACCTCAAGATCCTGGTCTTCCACCGAGACGGCCTTGATCACCGCGCCGCTCAGCTTGTCCCAGCCCTCGTTCTTGTAGTACTCGGCGATCAGCTCGCCGACCTTGATGCCGGCCGCACCCGCATCAAAGCCGAAGAACGGCGCCGCCTTGCCGTCGGCGTCCAGGATCGTGTCATCCACCGCCACGATCGGGATGCCCGCCTTCTGCGCCTTCTCGATCACCGCCGGCCCGATCTTGGTGTCGGGCACCACGATGATGATGCCGGACACGCCCTTGGCAATGTAGGTGTCCATGGCCGTCATCGCCAGGTTCGAGTCGAACTGCAAGTCCTGGTTGAAGAACTCAACCCCCAACTTGTCGGCCACAGCCTTGGCGCCGGACACTTCGTCCACGAACCACGGGTTGTCGCCCATTTTGTTCAGGTACGCAATCGCCACCTTCTTGTCGCTGGCGGCAGGCTTCGCTTCCTGCTCCTGGCCGGTCAGTTCCGCCCAGTTGTCCGCGGTCATGACGGCGGCGGGGATGAAGGTGATGGCCGGGATTTCTTTGCCGGCGGTCACGTTGTCGTAGATCGCCTGCACGGCCTGGCCGCCGTGTTCCTTCGCCTGCGCCATCAGCGAAGCGCGCAGCCCGGTCGGCTCGCCCTTCTTGAATTCTTCCGCCGCCAACTGGCCGTTGATGCCCACGCCGATCACCTTGTCGGCCGTAACACCCGCATTCTGCAGCGCACGCCAGGCGCCGAGCACACCGTCATCGTTGCACGAGTAGAGCAGCCAGTTCGTCACCTGCGGGTTGGCCGTGATGGTCGGGGCCATCGCGTCCATGCCCGAGTTCGCGGTGTTGTCGTACGGCAGGTGGATGATGTCGGCTTCCTTCAGGATGCCGAGCTCGATCAGCTTCTTGGTCGCCCCGTCGGTGCGCAGGTTGCACACCTCAAGATCCTGGTCTTCCACCGAGACGGCCTTGATCACCGCGCCGCTCAGCTTGTCCCAGCCCTCGTTCTTGTAGTACTCGGCGATCAGCTCGCCGACCTTGATGCCGGCCGCACCCGCATCAAAGCCGAAGAACGGCGCCGCCTTGCCGTCGGCGTCCAGGATCGTGTCATCCACCGCCACGATCGGGATGCCCGCCTTCTGCGCCTTCTCGATCACCGCCGGCCCGATCTTGGTGTCGGGCACCACGATGATGATGCCGGACACGCCCTTGGCAATGTAGGTGTCCATGGCCGTCATCGCCAGGTTCGAGTCGAACTGCAAGTCCTGGTTGAAGAACTCAACCCCCAACTTGTCGGCCACGGCCTTGGCGCCGGACACTTCGTCCACAAACCATGGGTTGTCGCCCATCTTGTTCAGGTACGCAATCGCCACCTTCTTGTCGCTGGCGGGGGCCGGTGCAGCCTCAGGGGCCGCGGTTGGTTCAGCCGCGGCGGGGGCCGCGGTCGGTGCAGCAGCCGGCGCGGGCGCCGGGGCGGCGCCGCCACAAGCTGCCAGCGCCATTGTCGCGATCATCAACGCGACCAGCACGATGTTCAGTTTCCGGGTAGACATAGCTCCTCCTCTGGGGTATGGATTTGGGAAACACTGGCTTGGTATCTGATAGATGCAATCATCGTGAGTGTCTGCTTCGACACCTCCTTCAGGCGGCTCGATCTCCGTCTGAGTCACGCTCGTTGCGCGCCGCGCGACTGGTAAAACCCGACCTGGCGTTCAGCCGTCGGACACAGCGAGAGGTTGGCTCACCTGATCGATGCCGGCGCTGGCCAACGCCCTGGCAAAGTCCGCGTAGTGCAAATCGGGTTTCTGCAAATGGGCGATGGCATCGCCGGTCAAATCGAAGGCTTCGGCCTGGGTCAGCCATGAGCAGGTGATCACCGGGATGTGCGCCAGCGCCGCGTCTGATTTGACCGCCCGGATCGCTTCCCAGCCGCGCAGGGTGCCCGGCAGCTCGGCTTCCACGATGATGACTTCCGGGTCTGAGCGTACGCGCCAGCAGCAGGAGGTCCTGGCCTGCTTTAGCTCGCACCATCGTGAGCCCGCTCGCCTCGCCGAAGCGTTCCAACAGGCGGGCCAGGAAGGGGTCGGCCTCGCCGACCAGACAGGTCGCGGTCATCAGTCACATCCGGTGGGGCGAGGTCTCAATGCGGCAATACCAGCCGTGTCTATTTCACCACAGCGCCGACGCTTTGTCTCGCAGGATAGGAACGCGTTTTCGGACGATTGGAACTTGGCGGCGCGATGATTCAGCGGAGAGGTTCAATTTCAGGCGGATACGTATACCTCAGTGGGTTACAGATCAATGATATGCTGGAGCCAGAGAAGTCTCACGCCAAGCCGCCAAGACGCAAATCCTTTCTTCCTTGGCGCTCTTGGCGTCTTGGCGTGCGCCCGACAGGTTATCCGTGGCGGACATTGCCTGGCACTCCTTCAACATCTCGCACCCGCGGCGCCACGACCCGCGCCAGGTAGATCATCCAGACGATCAGCCCGAGGTGCAGCACGTCGTTCTCGGAAAACCAGACGCCGCTCCCCCACAAAGTCTGCGTGAACCCCAGCATCAGGTAGCCGAAATACACGCCGAGGGTTAGCGCCAGCCAGGCCCACACGCCCAGCAGCGCCAAATCCATGCGGTCTCTGAATTTCATGTAGCGCCACCCGTTGAGGATGAAAAACAGCAGGATCGTCGGCGCCGCGAAGAGGATCAACAGCTCGAACGAGATCAGGAACTTGACCGGCACCAGCGCGCCGATCAGCGCGATCAGGACGTAGGCCGCAAGATTCGCCGCGGCGTAAATGATCAACCAGCGCCGCAGCCGGCCGGCCGCGCAGGCGTACGCCTCGGCCACAAGCATGGCGTCCACGCTCGCCACCGAGAGGACGAGGTACAGCACCTCCCACCAACTCGTCCAGACGCAGGCCGGCCGTCCCGCGCACTTGAGCGCGTAGCTGAACGCCTCGTAGCTCGTCCCCGCCAGCAGCGCGCCCACGCCCCACAGGGGCAGCGCGATGCCCCACCACAGCCGTGATTTCTGACCCTGCCGGATGCGCAAGAAGTACAGACCGGCGCCGATCGCCACCGCGCCCAGGAGATAGACGAAGAAGGTCGTACTCGGCTGGATCAGGATGATCTCGTGCCCGGCGATCGTAAGAGTCGCATACGGCTGGATCGTCAGCCAGGTGGCGGCAGTCTGCGGCGGCGTGTAGGGGATCGTATCCAGGCACGCACAGCCGGACAGCAGCAGGATGATGAGGAGCCGGGGCAGGGATCGTCGCATTGAACCTCCCGCAATCAAGGTGTCGTGATTGTAACACAGTCGTCCTCTCAGGCATCAGCTCGCCCCAATCGGATCGTTGGCGCTCGCGACGGAAGTAGGCTATAATCTTCGCAGCCCAGGCGTCCGTACCCGAATCGCACCGGTACATCTCTCTATCCATCAGGAGCATCCACTTGGCGGCCATAGATGACCTGATCGCCCAAATCGAAGACAAAGCGCTGCACGCTCGACTGAAAGAGGAAGCCGACCGCCTGCGCCGCGAGAAGAAATTCGGCCTGGTCTTTGAAGAGCATCTGCCGGAGTTGACGCCGATCTACTCCGCGGAGGTGCGCCCCGGCTGTCTGGTCGCCCAGCGCGGCGCGGCGCTGACCGAGATCTGGCGCGTGCTGGCGATTGAAAACGGCCAGGCCCACTGTCTGAATCGCGCCAGCGGCGTGCATGAAGTCCTCCCTGTGGCGGACCTGGTCGTGGTGCTCGAATTCGGCGACCCCATCTTCCCTTCTCTCGTGCCGATGGATCGGGTGCAGAACGGCCCGGACGACGCGGCCTGGCATACGCTGATCGAGGCCGACAACTACCACGCTCTGCAATTGCTGGAATACCTTTACGCCGGACAGGTGGACTGCATCTACATTGATCCGCCCTACAACACCGGCGCACGCGATTGGAAGTACAACAACGATTACGTGGACAGCAATGACCGCTGGCGGCACAGCAAGTGGCTGGCAATGATGAGAAGGCGGTTGGTACTGGCAAAGCGATTATTGAATCCGAAGGTAGGTGTATTGATCGTTACCATCGATGAACATGAGGTGCATCACCTTGGCATGCTTGTTGGACGATATATTCCCTGAATGCCCTCGCCAAATGGCGACAATTGTCATAAACCAGAAGGGTGTGGCGCAGGGACGGCTTTCGCGAGCTGAAGAGTATGCGTTTTTCGTGTTTATGCCTCAAGCCTATCTGTTGCCCGCACCGGACGATCTTCTTTCGCCCGAACGAGAAGGTAAACGATTCACCAACCCAAGATGGGAATGGTTGCTGCGCGGAGGTACCAACTCAAGAAGACAGGATCGGCAATGGTTGTTTTTCCCCATATTTGTTGATCCTGCCGCGTAAAGCGATTTCTGGTGTTGGGGAGCCCTTGCCTCTCGAGGAAACACCGGAATTGGACAAAACTGACGCAACTGTTGCTTGGCCGCTGAGGACAGACGGATCGTTAGGTAACTGGCGTGTCAGTCCACCCACACTACGTGATCTGATCGCAAAGGGTTACGTGAAACTCGGCGGCTATGATGAGAAGCGAAAAACATGGACTGTCCTGTACCTCGGACAAAAGGCGGGAGACAAATCGAGGAAGGGCTGATACGAATTGTGAACCGCGATGAAAACTCCGGAACTGTCGTAGTTGAATATGCTGAGTCCCAACAACGGAACATCAAAACTGTCTGGCATCGACCCACTCATGATTCGGGTAACTATGGATCGAGCTTGTTGCGAAGCATCCTTCGCGGTGAGACAAACTTCGCCTTTCCGAAATCTCTCTATGCCGTTACAGATTCGGTTTCAGCGGTCGTGCGAGATCGCAAAGCTGCTCTTGTAGTGGACTTCTTCGCAGGTTCCGGAACGACACTTCATGCAGTCAACCAGCTCAATGCCGCGGATGGTGGAAACCGTCGTTGCATCCTGGTCACGAACAACGAGGTCTCCGCAGATGAGGCCAGTAACCTGACTAAGCAAGGTCATCGCCCAGGTGACGAACCGTGGGAACGGCACGGCGTCTGCCGCTCGGTCACCTGGCCGCGCTCCAAATACACCATCCTGGGTCGGCGCGACGACGGCACGGAATTGGCGGGCGAATACCTGACCGGCCGCACCGTGACCAAAGAAAAGCCCCGCACGTATCGTCAGCTCGGCTTCATTGACCCGGCGACGCTGACCACGGCGGCGCGCAAGAAAGAAGTGGTTGGCCTGATAGACGCCATTCCCATGAGCGAGATCAAGGCCGATACCGCCTATTTCGTCTCCGGGAATGAGCGCCGCACCGCCGCCATCTTGTTCGATGACGCGCAGGGCGACGCCTTCCTCGAGGCGCTGGAGGGGCTGGATCACATCACCCACTTTTACATCGTCACTCAGAACAACCAGCGCTTCGCCGAACTGAAGGCGCAGATCGAGGACTTGCTCGGCCCCATTGAGGTGCCGGAAGAAGAAAAGCGCCCCATGCGGGACGGCTTCCCCGCCAACCTGGCATACTTCAAGCTGGATTTTCTCGATAAAAACCACGTCGTGCTGGGCCGGCAGTTCCGGGAAATCGTGCCGCTGCTGTGGCTGCGCGCCGGCGCGGTCGGCGCCCGGCCCGAATTGCCCGCCGACGCGCCGATCCCGGTGATGTTGATGCCGGCCGCCAATCCCTTCGCTGTGCTGGTGGATGAGACCCGCTTCGCCGATTTCCTGGAGGCCGTCAGCGGCCGCAGCGACATTACGCACATTTTCCTTATCACTGACTCCGAGGACGCTTTCCGCGAGATGGCCGCGCAATTGGCAGCCCCGCACGTCATCCAGCTCTATCGAGACTACCTCGAAAACTTCGTGATCAACCGCGGAGAGACGGCATGAAGGTCACACTGTTCGATTTTCAAGAAGATGCCCTGGCGGAGCTGCACAAGAAGCTGGCGCAGGCGCGCGCCTTTGCCTCCACTGACAATCCGCAAGCGATCTCCTTTTCCGCACCCACCGGTTCCGGCAAGACCATCGTGATGACCGCGTTGTTTGAGGATATCTTCTTCGGTTCGTCCGATCTGGAGGCGCAGCCCGACGCTGTGGTCCTGTGGCTCTCCGACATGCCGGAGCTGAACGAGCAGACCCGGCTGAAGATCGAGAGCAAGTCCGACCGCATCCGCGTGCGCCAACTGGTGACGGTGGATTCGACCTTCGACGCCGAGCGGCTGGCCGGCGGCGCCATCTACTTCATGAACACCCAGAAGCTGGGCACGGATAAACTGCTGACACGCAAAGGCGATCAACGCCAGCACACCCTCTGGGAGACGCTCACCAACACCGCCCAGGCCATTCCTGACCGCTTCTACGTGGTGATTGACGAAGCGCACCGCGGGATGCGCGTGGGGAAGGCCGCGGAAAGGGCGCTGACCATCATGCAGAAGTTTCTGTTGGGCAGCGCGGAAGACGCGCTGTGCCGGATGCCGTTGGTGTTGGGGCTATCGGCCACGCCCCAACGCTTCGAAAATCTGCTGGCAAACGCGCCCCACACCGTATACAAAGTTCCTGTCAAAGCGGACGATGTCCGGGAGTCCGGGCTGCTCAAAGACCGCATCGTGATCAACTACCCGGCCACCGACGAGCAAGCCGAAATGACACTGCTGGGCGAAGCCGCCACCCGCTGGCAGACCATGCGGAAACTCTGGAAAGCCTATTGCCGCGGCGAAGACGAGCCTGAGGTCCGCCCCATCCTGGTCGTGCAGGTTGAAGATGGCAACGACAAGGTGCTGACCAAAACGAACCTGGGCGCGACCCTGTCCGCGTTGGAAAGCGTACTCGGCCGGCGGCTCAAAGAGGGCGAAGTAGCCCACACCTTCAACGAGGTCGGAGATCATGAGATTGACGGCCGCCTCGTGCGCCGCATCGAGGCCTCTCGCATCGAGGACGATCCCAAGATCAACGTCGTGCTGTTCAAGATGAGCCTCTCCACCGGCTGGGACTGTCCCCGCGCCGAAGTGATGATGTCTTTCCGCCGCGCCCAGGATCACACCTACATCGCCCAGCTTCTTGGCCGCATGGTGCGGGCGCCGCTGGCGCGCCGCGTAGAAAAAGATGCTGCCCTGAACGATGTGCATCTCTACCTGCCGCACTACGACCGGGCCACCGTGGACGCCATCGTCAATGATTTGCAAAATGTTGAGGATGTACCGCCCACCACCATCGGCACGCAGCGCGAACTCGTGACGCTGACGCAACGTCCCGGAACCGAGGCGATCTTCGAGGCAATGCGCAAACTGGTGACCTACCGGGTCAATGCCGTGCGCAGACAGAGCCACCTCCGTCGCCTGATGGGGTTAGGCCGGGGCCTGACACATGATCGGATTGACGAGGCGCTGCAAACGCAGGTGACGGAGAAGATCATCAGGGAAATGACCGGGGAGATTGCGCGTATCCGTGCAGCCGGAGAATTTGAGCAACGGGCCAAACAGATTACCGGCATCGCTCTCGAGACCACCGTGGTCAGTGGCACGGTCATGTTGGACGAACGGCAGGTCTATACGGTCGAAGCAGCTTCGGCCGACATTGACCGCCATTTTCAGCAGACTGGTCGCCTGTTCGGTAATGGGTTACATGTGGCCTACTGGCGGTCGCAGGGCGATCGAGACGCTGATGAGGTCAAAGTCGAAGCGATCGTCTTGGCGCAAGACAACGCCGGCATGGAAGGGCTGGAACGTCTTGCCGAGGCAGAATTCGACACCCTGTATGAGCAGCACAAGTGGAAGATCAGCGAACTCAAAGAACTGCGCCGCAAACATTACGAAAAGCTCCGTCTGGCGACCGCAAAACCACAAGACATTATCTGGCCCCTGCCCGATAGCATTGATTTCAGACGTTCACCGGATGCGCACTTCTTCGACAGGCACCTGTACGTTGACGAGAACGGGAAATTCCAGGCCGACCTCGGCGCATGGGAACAGGGCCTCATCGAAGAGGAGTTGAGCGATCCCGCCGTAGTTGCCTGGCTGCGCAACATTGATCGCAAACCGTGGTCGCTTGAGATCCCCTACCGTGACAGCGGCACGATCAAGCCGATGTTTCCCGATCTGGTCATCGTGCGCCAAATCGGCAACGGGTTCCATTTCGACATCCTGGAGCCTCACGATCCAAGCCGCGACGATAATGCCGCGAAGGCAGTTGGGTTGGCCGAATTCGCAGACAAACACTGGACCCTCTTCGACCGGATTCAACTGATCCGTAAGCAGAAAGCCGCCGATGGCAAAGAGCGTTTCTACCGGTTGGATGTGGGCAAAGAGTCTGTTCGCAAGAAGGTGTTGAAGGTAAGCGACAACAATCAGCTAAATCAAGTATTCGACCAAGAAGCGAAGGCTCTATAGGATGAAGGCGGGATTGAGCACGCTGGTCGGCGACAGGGGTGAGATCGTCATCTTCCAGGAGGCTCAAGGCCAGCCTGGTCTGGAAGTGCGCCTTGAGCAGGAATCCGTCTGGCTGAGCCTCAACCAGATCGCCGCCCTGTTCGAGCGCGACAAGTCGGTCATCTCCAGGCATCTGCGCAACGTCTACGCGACAGCGGAACTAGATCGGGCGGCAACTGTTGCATTTTTTGCAACAGTTCAAGATGAAGGCGGGCGTACGGTAGAGCGCCAGATCGAATACTTCAACCTCGACGCGATCCTCTCCGTCGGCTATCGCGTGAACTCGAAACGCGGCACGCAGTTTCGCATCTGGGCCACGCACGTCCTACGCGACCACCTGCTGCAGGGTTACTCGGTCAATAAGCGGCGCCTTCAGGAACTGAAACAGTCGCTGCGCGTCGTCGGCCAGGTACTTGATCGGTACGATGTCTCCTCCGACCAGGCCCAGGCGCTGTTCGCGCGTGGTCACGGATTACGCCCGGGCCCTGGACATCCTCGACGACTACGATCACCAGCGGGTGCGGCTCGGCGCCGTTCGTTGCGGCGAGGCGCGGGGCATCGATTACGAAGAGGCCATCGCGATCGTGGCGCAGTTGCGGACGACCTACGGGGGCTCAGAGCTCTTCGGTCGCGAAAAAGACGCCAGCCTACGCGGTTCGCTTGGCGCCGTTATGCAAGCTTTCGACGGCGCGGACGTCTACCCGAGCCTCGAAGAGAAGGCTGCGCACCTGCTCTACTTCCTGGTCAAAAACCACAGCTTCGTGGATGGCAACAAACGCATCGGGGCCGCGCTGTTCCTCTGGTTTATGGAGAAGAACGGCATGCTGTACCGGCTGGACGGCGTTAAGCGGGTGGCGGACAATGCGCTCGTCGCCATCACCCTGATGATCGCGGAGAGTGCGCCCGACCAGCGCGAGATCCTGACCCGCATCATCGTCGAACTCATCAACGATCGCAATTGACCTGGCAGACGCAAGTTGAACACGATCGATCATCTCACGGCTTAAAGCGGCAAGTTGACGGCTTCGGATGCCTGACAATGATCCATATCGCCGTGTCCGCCCAGCGCGTGTTCACCGTCCCTGTCGACCTGGCGAGGACGACGGCGCACTTCCGCGATTTCCGACACACGCTCGCCTATCTGGCGCCCCACCTGCGCCTGGTCGCCACGTACGCCCCGGATCAATATCGTATGCGCTACAGCGTCACCGAGGCCGGCGTCTATCGGGTCGCGTTCTACTGCGACATCCAGGTTCAGTACGATGAGAGCAGCCAGGTCCTCCACGTGACGCCGCTGGAGGGCGTGCCGCCGGTTGCGGCCAGGGCGACGCTGAATGCGCTCACCGGGCAGGGCTATTACCGCAGCCGTTCAGCCTTTCAACCCGCCGGCCCGCACACGAACATCACGTACGACGTCGAGATCCAGGCCGCCGTGCCCAAGCGCCTTGAATGGAAGCTGATCCCCGACGCGGTGATCACGCGCGTGGTCGAGGACGTGGTGCAGCGTCGGCTGAACGAGATCACCGATACGTTCATCGCGCGCTCACTTGACGGGATGCGTGCATAGCGCCGGCAAACGCGGGGCAATCCAGCGGATTGCCGCACAAAACCATTCCCCAAAAGGACATACCATGCCGCGATACATCGCCTTCCTGCGAGCCATCAACGTCGGCGGACACACCGTCAAGATGGACCGCTTACGCGAGATCTTCGAGTCGCTCGGCTTCGATCACGTCGAGACTTTCATCGCCAGCGGGAATGTCGTGTTCGAGACGGCGGCGGTGGACACGGCCGCGCTGGAAACCCGGATCGCGGCCGGCCTGCAAGCGACACTTGGCTTTGAGGTTGCCACGTTCATCCGGACCGACGCGGAGCTGGCCCGCATCGCGGCGCACGAGGCTTTCCCGCCGTCCGATCTCGCCGCCGCGCAGGCGCTCAACATCGCGTTCCTGGCCGCCCCACTCGACGCCGAGGCCGTGCGGAAGCTCATGGCGTTGAAGACCGCGATCGACGACTTCGCGACGCACGAGCGCGAGATCTACTGGCTGTGCCGCAAGAAGCAGAGCGAGTCCACTTTCTCGAATGCCGTCCTCGAAAAGACCCTCCGCAGGCAGGCAACCTTCCGCGGGGCCAACACGGTTCAGAAGATGGCGGCGAAGTACGGTCCAGCCGGGACGCAATCTTGAACGTGATCCTTAGCGACGCCGCCCGCGACGGGTTGGGCCGGGCGGTCGGGACCACCGGCAGTAATGGGACCAGCACTGTGACCAGACAGTCTTCTGCCGTCGCGCTCACGCTGCTCTCTGCCTTGGTGATCGGCCTGGCCTCGCAGCCGTGGGCCAGTGCTGCGGGATCGGACGCCCAGGCACCGCCGGCGCCGCGGGTCTATCTGCCGCTGGTGGCCAAGTCCGCGCTATCGCCCTTTGCCTGCCCAAGCAACTCGACCAACAGCTATGAGAGCGGGACGGCAACCCAATACGACCTGGACGACCCGGTGCGCCCAGCCCTGGCCCACGCCGATAAGAATCTGGCGCTGCGCGGGTATGAGCCGAACACAGACGCGGGACTGCGCCGTGAGCTCGTCAACTACGGAACGGATGACCCACTTGGGCCGCCCCAACTGGCGACGCTGTTCCTGCCTGCCCGCGTGCCGCCGTTGAGCGGCTTCTACCGCATGCACGACTGGAATTGGCGTCCGTCCCCCGAGCCAGGCACGCCGGGTACGCCGTTGACAACGTGGCCGGTGACCGCGTTGGGGTTGCAGGTGACGCCTGGCGAGGCGCTGCACGTGCCTGAGTCTGGCTACGGCATCGGCCAGGGGTACATGGTGATCGTGCTGTATGCCGACGAGCGCCGCGTGACGCTGCGCTACGCCCGCGAGGATAGCGCGGGCGCCCAGGGCTATACCGTACACCTTGACGGCTTATGCACCGATCCCAATCTGCTGGCGCTGTACCTCGAACTGGACGCAGCGAACGGCCCTCGCTACCTCTACTGGCCGCCCAGCCAACGCCCCTACACCTACCCCTTGCCTGTGCTGCCGACCGGCAAATCGCTCGGCGTCACGCGCGGCTCAGAAGTGGTCGTCGCCATCGTCGATATCGGCAGTTTCATGGATCCGCGCTCGTGCAACGAGTGGTGGCAGATCCGACCCGGCTATGCAGGCGTCTGTCCGCCGCATGTATCGACTTCGGTGGCGAATCCGTAATAGGATTGGGGTGTGTTCAAGTGTAGTTGGGGTTGGGGGCGTCGGGGTGGGTTTGCCGTCGTCAACACGGGCTTGCCTCTTATGACAGCAACGTTGTGAAGATCAGCTCGCCATTGGTGTGGAGAAACCCGCCCCTTGTACAACTGATTTTGAATCCACCCATGTGCTTGCAGCGCGGCGACTGTACTTCAAGTGAGCTGCCTCTTCCTCGATAGGCCCGGAGGCGCGCGGCGGGGCGGGCGCGCCTCTTTCCACCGCGCCCGCCCCGCTGATCCTGACTCGTGCCTCCTGACTCCTGTCGCCTGTTTCCTGTCGCCTGTCCCCTGACTTACTCGTACCGTAACGCTTCAATCGGGTTCAGCGCCGCCGCTCGGTTGGC
The DNA here is from genome assembly GCA_963841825.1 of uncultured Chloroflexia bacterium. Lineage (GTDB taxonomy): Bacteria > Chloroflexota > Anaerolineae > CG2-30-64-16 > CG2-30-64-16 > CAWJEL01. The sequence goes on along the minus strand of CAWJEL010000010.1, from coordinate 14,837 downwards.
CGGATACAACCCGAAGAACACACCGATGGCCAGCGACACCGCCACCGCCAGCACGACGCTCTGCCCCGTGACCACCGCCTGGCTGGCGCCCAATAGCGGCGCAATGACTTGCGCGCCCCCCACGCCCAGCACGACGCCGATCAGGCCGCCCAGGGCGCTGATGACGATCGCCTCCGTCAGGAACTGCACGAGGATGTCGCCCCGCTTGGCGCCCACCGCCTTGCGCAAGCCCACCTCGCGGGTGCGCTCGGTGACCGACACCAGCATGATGTTCATGATGCCGATGCCGCCGACCAGCAGCGAGATCGCGGCGATGCTGCCCAGCAGCGTGGTGAAGGTGCCGGACGTCTCTTCGACGCTGCTGATGAGGTCCGCCTGGTTGCGCACCAGAAAATCGTCGTCAGCGGCGGCCGCCAGGCCGTGCCGCGCCCGCATGATCGCCGTGGCCTGCGCCTGCGCCAGGTCCATGTCATTGGCCGAACGCACCTGCAGGTTGATGGTGTTCACCGTGGTGGTGCCTGCGCCGCCCAGCTTCAGTTGTGCGGTGTGCAGCGGCATCATGATCACATCATCCTGGTTGTTGGGGCCGTTGGTGCCCTTGGAAGTCAGGGTGCCGATCACCTTGTAGTTCTGGCGGCTGATACGGATCGTCTCGCCGACGGGATTCACCGAGGCGCTGCCGAACAGATCTTCCACCACGGTTGACCCCAGCACCACCACCATTGCGGTCTTGTCGTTGTCCGCGGTCGTGATGAAGCGTCCCTGCGAAATTGTCTGGTTGCGAACCGTGGCGTACGCCTCAGTCACGCCGCTGATGCTGGTCGAGGTCGTGTTGCCGCCATACGTCGCTGTGGCGCTGCTGCTGTACACCGGCGCCACCAGGCTGACCGAATCGGCGAGCGCTTCGATCGCTTTCACATCGGCCATGGTTAAATCGGTGGAACTCGTTTGCAGGCCACTGGTCCGAAAGCCGAAGCTCTGCATGGGAGATACCGTCACCAGATTTGAACCCAGCGATTGGAACTGGTTGAGCACCTGGGCCTGGGCGCCCTTGCCCACGGCTACCAGCGAGATGACCGCCGCCACACCGATCACGATGCCCAGCATGGTCAAAATGGTCCGCATCTTGTGAATGGTGAGGGAACTTACCGCGACACGCAGTACCATCACGAGTTTTTTCATATCAGATACTCCTTTGATTTTCGCCGCATCATCTGCCCAATTGGCGCGAGACGTTCTGTAGGATGCTGTCGCCGCCCATGTTGCGTGAAGTGCTGCTGGAATCACTGGCGGTGAGTTGCACCACGACACTGTCACCGGGGTTGAGACCTTTAGTGATCTGTGTATAGGTGCCGTCGCTCAGCCCAATTTCCACCGGCACCGCCTCGGCCGCGCCGTTGGGATCGGTCGTGTTGGGCACCAGCACCTGATACAAATTGTTGGATTGTTGGAGGGCGAGGGTCGGCACCAACAGGGCATCCGTGGCCTGCCCCTCCTGGATCTCGACATTCGCCGTCATGCCAACCAAGAGCGACAATTCCTCGGCGCCCGTCAGCGACAGCGGCACGCTGTACACCATCACGTCACCCTGCAGCGAGCCCTGCAGCGGCACCGCCAACACCTGGCCCGTGAAGCTCTGGCCCGGGAAGGCGTCGAACGTGATGCTCGCAGCCTGTCCCTCGCTCACCTGCCGGATCGTCGTTTCATCCACCGATGCCACGACCTGCATGGTCTTCAGGTTCGCCAGCGTCAGGATCGCTGTGTTCGTCGTCACCTGGTCGCCGACGCTGACGTTCGTCTCCAGGATCGTGCCGTCGAATGTCGCCACCAGTTGCGTTCCCGCCAGCGCAGCCTCGGCATCGCTCACTGCCAGCCGCTTCTTATCCACCGCCGCCTGCGCCGTCGCGAGATCGGTCGCATCCGCGCCTTCATCCAGATCTGCCCGCGCCTCTTGCGCCGCCTGCAACGTGACCTCGGCCTCATGCACCGCGAGCTGTGCCTGCGCCAGCGTGAGCTTGTCACCGCCGGCCTCCGCTTCTGCCAACGCTTCCTGGGCATCTGCGAGCGTCACTTTGTCTTTGGCCGATTCATCGGCCCTGGCCTGGCGTGCCAGCTCGCGTTGGGCAAAAACACGGTCCAGATCGGCCTGAGCTGCGGCCAGTATTCCCTGGTCTGTCGTTATTTCCTCGGTCTCTTCCAGATTGCGTTTGGTCATCGCCTCCAGCGACGCGATGCGGCGCCCGTACCAGTTCACGGTATAGCGCAGATTGCGCTCGCTCTTCGCCAGGGAATCGCGTTCGGCCAGGTCGCTCTGGATTTGCAGCAGCGCCAGGTTGTCCTGCGCGTCCTGGACGGCGTTTTGCAGAGTGGTCAGGTCCTGATCGCTGAGATCGGCCAGGTCAGACTTGGCCTGCGCAAGCGCCTGCTCAGCCGTCGCAACCGCTGCGTCGGCCTGCGCGATCTCGAGTGCGGTGGCCGGCTCCTGCAGATCGGCCAGGGTCGCCTCCGCGGCCAGCAGATCGCTCTTCGCCTGGCCGAGCGCCTGTTGGTAGGATGCGGTTTCAATGGTCGCCAACACCTGGCCCTGGGTCACGGCGTTGCCCGCCTGCACCGCCAGCGTCAACAGGTTCGTGGTCCCGCTCATCTGCTCGAAGGCCAGAGAGCTGCTCTGCTCGGCTTCCAACTGGCCCACAACGCTCAGGGTCGAGCTCAAGTCGCCTTGTTTCACCTGCACGACCTGCGTATAGGTCCCCGTGCCGGCGGCATCCGTCCCGGTCGCCGCGCGGCTCTGCATGTAGAAGTATCCGCCGCCGCCGATGGCTGCGATAAGCAGGGCGGCCAGGATGATTTTTATGATGCGGTTCATTGCCTTCACCTCGTTCAGTAGGACTATACATTTGCCATCACGCTTGAGGGTAGGGGCATGACCGTCGCGCGTGCCCCTACCGTATTGTCTATCGCTTAGGGGGCGCACCGCCACCCGATGGCGGCGCAGGCGGCGCTCCGCCGCCCATGTCCATGCCGCCAAACCCGCCCGGACCCGTCATCTGCTGTTGGTCAGATGCGCTGGTTGAGACCTCGACGAGGACCTGGTCGCCGGCATTCAGGCCCTGGGTAATCTGGGTGTAGGTCCCGTCGCTCAACCCGATCTCTACCGGCACCGCCTCGGCCGCGCCGCTGGGATCTGTCGTGTTGGGCACCAGCACCTGGTACATGCCATTGGATTGCTGAAGGGCGATGGTCGGCACCAGCAAGGCGTCCACCACCTGTTGTACCTGAATCTCCACGTTCGCGGTCATGCCCACCCGCAGCGCCAGCTTCTCAGCGCCGATCAGCGACAGCGGCACGTCGTACACCATCACGTCACCCTGAAGTGTGCCCTGCAACGGCACTGCCAACACCTTGCCCGTGAAGCTCTGCCCCGGGAAGGCATCGAACGTGATCGCAGCATCCTGGCCCTCGCTCACCTGCCGGATCGCCGTCTCATCCACTGAGGCGATGACCTGCAACGTCTTCAGGTCTGCCAGCGTCAGGATCGCCGTGCTGGCCGTCACCTGGTCCCCCTCGCTGACATTCGTCTCCAGGATCGTGCCGTCAAACGATGCCACCAGTTGTGTGCCCGCCAGCGCAGCCTCGGCAACGCTTACCGCCAACCGCTTCTCGTCCACCGCCGCCTGCGCCGTCGCGAAATCAGTCGCATCCGCGCCTGCGTCCAACTCCTGGCGCGCCTCCTGCGCCGCCTGAAGGTCAACTTTGGCCTGGTTCACCGCGACCTTGGCCTGCGCCAGCGCGAGTGCTGAGCTCGTCGAAGCATCGCCGCCGCCTTTCGCTTCCGCCAACGCTTCCTGCGCATCCGTCAGGGTCGTCTGGGCGTTGCGCAGGGTCATCTGCGCCTGGAGGACGTCGGATTGGCTGTTCAACTGGTTCGATACACGCGCATCCTGGGTGTCCATCATCTTGTTGTAGGCCAGATTCAATCGATCCTGATACAAGTCGTCCGAGTAGGTCTCGCTGGCCAACCGGGTGTATTCGGCTGTCGGAGTCGACTCGGCGTAGATCAACTGATCCAACTGGGTTTTGGCAACCGTATCCTGCTCCTGAGCCAGCACGTTGGCCTGGGCGTTCGCCAGCGCGCTTTTGGCGCTCGCCACTGCCGCTTCCAGGCTAGGGATGTCCGGGTTGACCAACTCGTCCAGCGCATCCTGCGCCGTCTGGAGCGCGACCTTGGCCTTGGACACAGCCACATCGGCCTGCGCGATTTCGAGCGCGGTGGCCGGCTCCTGCAGGTCGGCCAGGGTCTCCTCCGCGGCCAACAGATCGCTCTTGGCCTGGTCAAGCGCCTGCTGGTACGACGCGGCATCGATGGTCGCCAGCACCTGACCTGTGGTGACGACGTTGCCGGCCTGCACCGCGAGCGCCAACAAGTTGATCGTATCGCTCATCTTCTCAAACGCCAGGGAGGCGCTCTGCTCGGCGTCCAATTCGCCCACGACGCTGACCGTCGCGTCCAGGCTGCCTTGCTTCACCTGAACGACCTGCGTGTAGGTTGTGCCGCTGGTGGTGGACGCTGCGGATACCATCTTGTTCTGGTAGAACCAATACCCACCGACACCAACGGCCGCCAGGACTAACACGGCCAATACGATACGGATGATCTTCTTCATGCTGCTTCTCCTAACCCGGACAAGCCGGAACCAAGCCTTCACCACCAAGGCTCAAAGACGAAGTCCACAAAGGTAGAATTCTTAGTGATCTTGGTGTCTGGGTGTCTTTGTGGTGAGATTCTTGTTTTTTATGCTGGAATCCGATTGGTAAGATACTATCTTGCACCGGCTGCTGCTGCCAGACCGGAGTGTTCAAACGTTGGAACGTGCGGACAGTTGGAATGTTACGGCCTGACGCGTGGCCCTTCGTGGGTTTGCCACCGGCGCATCGCTGACGATCAGGCCATCGGCGAGGCGCACGATCCGCCGCGTATGTTCGGCAATGTCCGGCTCGTGCGTCACAAACATGATCGTAATGCCGTGCTTATCGTTCAACTCCTGGAAAATACTCATGATCTCTTCGCCCGACTTCGAATCCAGGTTGCCGGTCGGCTCATCGGCCAGGATGAGGCTGGGCGAGTTCACCAGCGCGCGGGCAATCGCCACGCGCTGCTGCTGCCCGCCCGACAGCTCGTTCGGCTTGTGATGCAGGCGGTCACCCAACCCCACCATCTCCAGGGCGGCCACGCAACGGTCGCGCGATTGACTGATGCCGGCGTAGATCAGGGGCAGCTCGACGTTGGCCAGCGCTGAGGTGCGCGGCAACAGGTTGAAGCTCTGAAAGACGAAACCGATCTTGCGGTTGCGGATATCCGACAGCGCATCTTCCTTCATCCGGCTCACGTCCTCGCCATCCAGTTGATAGGCCCCGCTGGTGGGCACATCCAACGCACCCAGGATGTTCATCAGGGTCGATTTCCCTGAGCCGGACGGTCCCATGATGGCCATCATCTCTCCGGCATGCACATCGAGAGACACGCCACGCAACGCCTCCACCGTGAGGTCGCCCATACGGTAGGTTTTGGTCATATCTCGGATCGTGATCAACGTTTGATCGTTGTTCATCAATGGAAGCCTCCTTTCTGATTTCCATGCTGATTGTCGCGCGCGCGTCTGAGATGGACCTGTGCAAAAACTGAGCGGAAGCTGAGAGGGTGGAAAGTGATCGACTCGAAGAGAGGAGCTTCTATGAGCTGCTACAGGCGAGGAGATAAAGCAAGCGGATATCCAAGGCCTTCGAGGTTGCGCAACCTCGAAGGTGTCAACGGGCTATGCCGCGTCTCGCACCCGCGGCGCCACGACCCGCGCCAGGTAGATCACCCGGACGATCAGCCCGAGGTTCGAGCACGTCGTTCTCGGAAAGCCAGACGCCGCTCGCCCACAAGGTCTGCGTGATCCCGAGCATCAGGTAGCCGAAATACGCGCCGAGGGTCACCCCCCGCCAGGCCGAGATCTTCGCCCTCCTGCAAGAAGGCCGCGGCGACGCGGAGATCGCCGCCATCCTGCACCTGCAGGAGGCGACCGTGCGCTCCCACAGCCACCACATCCTGCAGCGGTTGGGGGTGGCGAGGCGCAGCCAGGCAGTGGCGCGGGCGCGGCGTTCGGGAGATGGGGCGGGGACACGGTGACGGGGGGGGCGCGCCCCTTCCCTCGCAGGGAGGGGGTTGGGGGGGGTAGGTCGTCGGATGAAACCGGGACGCGGACGACGCGGGGTCACGGAAACCCTAAGGGTCTCCGTGACCCTTAGCCTAGATTTCGCACCTTGAAAACTGAATAGAGCCAAGATGCGAAGAGGCTCGATCTGTGGCAAAGTTAGAGTAGCATCCCGACTTTGCAGGAGCATCTTCGCATGAACCAGTATGCCACAAAAGCGGCTTGGGTTCGAGTTATCGTCTGGATCGTGTGGTTTCTGGCCGTGTTGGGCGCACTCGGGCCAAGCGCAAGCCAAGTCACCCCGGCGGCCGACGCCCCTCTTTTGGGCGTTGTGAGCCCTGACGCGGGCCGATCAGGCCCGGTGTTTCCTTGGTCAGCGACCACCCGCTGGAAGAAATGGGCGCTGCACAAGTACCAGGTCTGGCAGGCGGCCGCACGCCGGGCGCAACGTGCGGCGCAGTTAGCCCAATGGGCGTTGCAGGGTGTGCCGACCATGGCGCACGTCGTGGACTGGCTGACGGCCAGTCAGGTGCGCTACAAGTTGGGCGCCTTACCCGTCTTGTATGCGTTGTTGGAAACCCTGCAGGTATGCCAAATCATCAATCGCCATTGCCCGACCCAGGCGGATGTCGACCATGGCACGGTCGCTCTCGTGCTGGTGCTGAACCGGTTGCTGTTGCCACTGCCGCTCTACCAGATCACCGACTGGGTCGGCCAGACCGTGCTGGTTGCCGTCTTGGGCATCCCAGCGGGCAAGTTCAACGATGACCGCCTGGGCCGCACCCTCGACGCCTTGTATCCGCACCTGGGGGCGATCTGGCTCGAGATTGTCGAGGTAGCCTTGCAAAAGACGGGCGCCGACCTGTCCGTCATCTTCTATGATGTGACCGCGGTCGTGGCCCAGGGCCGCTTCGCGGAGAGCAAACGCATTGACTTCGGCTTTGCCCACAACACCCCAAGCAACAAACGCAAGCTCAAGCTGGGCCTGGATGCGGCGGCTGACGGCAACCTACCCTTGCTCTTTCAGGCCTGGTCCGGTCGCACGGCCGACCAGGCGACTGTGGAAACGAACCTGGACAACCTGGCGCGCTGGTTGCGCCAGCACGGCCAGCCGCTCCAGGACACCCTGATCGTGGGCGACCGCGCCATGCTGAATGCTGAAATCGCCTTGCGCTATGACTGCTGCGGCTTGCGCCACTTGACCGGCCTCAAAGCCGCCACGCCGGCCCTCAAAGCCACCCTCGCTGCGTGGTCCGATGCCCAGATCGAGGCTTTTCCCATCGTGTAGGGGCCAAACCCCCAGTATCGGGGCCACGGCTGTCAGGTCACCTTCACCCATGCGGGCAAAACCACCGTCCAGCGGGGGCTGGTCGTCGTGGCGGGCCCCTTGCGCGACCAACTGCGGCAGACGCGCCAGGCCGGGCTGGCTGAGTTGGAGGCAGCCCTCGCCCAGCTCAGAGACAAACTGGGCCAGCCGCGCCTGCGGTCGCTCAAGGCCGTGCACCGCCGGGTCAACGCCCAACTGCGGGCCTCCCCAGTCGCCCAGTGCCTGGAGGTCACGGTGTATGCCACGCCCACTGGCCAGATCAACCTCTACTGGCGCCGCAACCCCACGGCGCTGGCTCAGGTCGAGCGCTGCGATGGCCGTTATCTGCTGGTCACCAACGATTGGGCGCTCTCCCACCACGCGATGTTTCGGCTCTACCGGCAGAAGGATGGCGTGGAAAAATGCTTCCACGTCAGCAAAGATGATCTGGCGATCTTGTCGCTCTATCTCCACCAGGACCAGCGCATCGCCACCCTGCTCTGGATCAATATGCTGGCCTTGCTGGCCTACACCCTGCTCCAGCGGCAGGTGCGGCAACAGGGCCTGCCCAACCGCACCATTTGCTCGCCACCGCACACCTAGCGCCCGAACCTTTGGTGCCAGATCGTCGGCTGTGTTGAACCGGTCCAGCCGGGAGGCCGCAGTACGCCCACCGGCCGGACCAGGGGTGCGCCGCGGGGACAACGCCGCCTCGGCGCAGCATTTCGCCTCCAATCCAGGCGCAGCAACTCTGCAGCACACTCTTGTGCCGTCATGCCGCCACGCCGCCGGTCTTTCTATTCGATTCTCAAGGTGTGAAATCTAGGCTTAGTGCCGCCGCATCAAGGCGATGCCGTCACGCGTTCGATCTCTTCGATCAGCAAAGGCAGATTGGGCTGATCGAAGCTCAACCCGGGAGCTGGGATGCGATGATGTTTAATGTCAGGCGGTATATGCTTGTGGTGCGGAGCGGTGCTGGCAAGAGTCGGATCGTTGGGATGCGGCTGCGGATCATGCAGTACAGCTTCTCGCCGCCCAGCCAAACTTCGTAACCGTAATCTAAAATCTCGGCGGCTGCAAAGTCTACAACCTCGGACACGCACAGTTCATGCCCGACATGAAAGAAGACGCTACCAACGACGGTCGCCGTGGCCGCGCTGGTTGTGAAAAAACGCAATGTTGAGGTGCGAACAGAAGCATAGGTGGCTGGAATGGCATACAGCCATCGCTCATAATCGGGCTGAGAAAGGAGCAGGCTCATGCCGGTATCGGCTCGATTGTTGGTTCACGTGGTTCCAGGTGAATCGGCGCGCCTTGCAGGCGCCAATGCACAACCTGTTCTCGGCTGAATCGGTCGAATACTTCCAGCCTTCGTTTGCGGAGCTTGCAGTAGCCGGCCCACTGGCTGAAATCGTTCAGATGTTCGCCGTCATCTAGCATACCCTGGCTGTACAACTCGTAGAATTGCTCAGATGATAGCCAATAGAGTCGTTCAAAGCAGCGTAGCATCTCGTCTGCCACGCGCAGGTCGTCTATGATCTCGCTTATGGTTAGTTTGCGCGTCATTCCATCATCTCTTACCGTGAAATGTAGTGTACACCAGGTCGGCTTCCGCACCAAACGCACCTTTTTACCCATCAGGAAATGCCTGGTTCAGGTTTGTTAGGTTTCGCCGCCCCGACAGACCTTGGCAATCCGCTTACACTGCCAGCACCGCCCCCTGACTCCCCGATGTGACCATCGCCGTGTAGCGCCGCAGCCAGCCGGTCAGCTCGCGCTGGGGTACACGCCACTCGGCCCGACGGCGAGCCAGTTCGGCGTCAGGCACGTCCACGTCCAGCCGCCGCGCCGGGATATCCAGCACGACCATATCGCCGTCCCGGAGCAGGCCGATCGGGCCACCGGCCGCGGCCTCGGGCGAGACGTGACCGATGCACGCGCCGCGCGTGCCGCCGCTGAACCGGCCGTCGGTGATCAGCGCGACGGAGCTGCCCAGCCCCATGCCCATGATGTTCGATGTGGGCGCCAGCATCTCCTGCATCCCCGGCCCGCCCTTCGGCCCCTCGTAGCGGATCACCACCACGTCACCGGTCTTGACCTTGCCGCTGAGGATGCCCGCGTTGGCCTCGTCGTGCGAGTCGAACACCACCGCCGGGCCGCGGTGCTGCAACATCTCCGGCAGCACGCCCGCGGTCTTGATCACCGCGCCGTCGGGCGCCAGGTTGCCGAAGAGGATCGCCAGCCCGCCGCGCTCGCTGTACGGGTTCTCCAACGGGCGGATGCACGCCTTGTCCTGGCTCTCCGCGCCCTGCACGTTCTCCAGCAGCGTCTTGCCCGTCACCGTCTTTGTGTCGGTGTGCAGGATGCCCGGCCGCTTCGATAACTCCCACAGGATCGCCGATACGCCGCCGGCTTTGTCCACATCCTCGATGTGGTAGCTCGACGACGGCGACACCTTGCAGATGTTCGGCACCCGCTCCGCAACCTCGTTCAGCCGCGCCAGGGGGTACTCGACGCCGGCCTCGTGCGCCAGCGCCAGGGTGTGCAGCACGGTGTTGGTCGAACCGCCCATCGCCATGTCCAGTGCAAACGCGTTGTCGATCGCATCAGACGTGACGATGTCGCGCTGGCTTGAGATCGAGGTCGATCAGGTTGAGCAGTTGCCGGGCGGCCGCGCCGGCTAATTCTTCGCGACGCGGATTCATCCTGAGCGGCGTCGAAGGATCCACGGCCAAGATCGTGCCGTTGCCTGGTAGGGCCATGCCGAGCGCCTCGCACAGACAGTTCATCGAGTTGGCGGTGAACATGCCGGAGCACGAGCCGCACGTCGGGCAGCCGAACTGCTCCAGCTCGTTCAGCCCGGCGTCGTCGATCTTGCCCGACCGGTATGCGCCCACCCCCTCGAAGACCGAGATCAGGTCCACGACCTTGCCGGAGGGTGTCACGCCGGCCATCATCGGCCCGCCGCTGATGAAGATCGTCGGGATGTTCAGCCGCAGCGCGGCCATCAGCATCCCCGGCACGATCTTGTCGCAGTTGGGGATGCAGATCATACCGTCGAAGCAGTGCGCGGCGATCATCGTCTCGACCGAGTCCGCGATCAGCTCACGACTGGGGAGGCTGTACTTCATGCCCGCGTGGCCCATCGCGATGCCGTCATCGACGCCGATGGTGTTGAACATGAACGGCACGCCGCCCGCAGCCCGCACCGCCGCGCGCACGACTTCGCCGAAGACGTTCAGGTGCGCGTGGCCGGGGATGATGTCGATGTACGAATTGGCGATGGCGATGAACGGCTTGTTCCAGTCGTCCTCGCTCTGAATAACACCGGTCGCCCGCAACAGCGACCGGTGCGGTGCGCGCTCGAAGCCCTTTTTGATCATGTCGGAGCGCATGGAACGGTTGAGGTTGTTTGGCATGTCTAAGTCACTCCCATCCTGGACAGGCATCAATACGTCGTTAGTCTTTTCGTCACCCAGTCGCGCAACTCGGTCATCAATTGAGCTGGTGTTTGGATCGCCAGCCCACTCTGTGCGGCAACCGCTGGCGTGAAGTGGCGTGTATTCAGTGTTACGAAACGGCTCACCGAGGCTTTCACCGCAGCGCACAGGATCGGCGCATCGCTCGCGGCTATTATCCTTTCCCAAACTCTGGTCTTTTCCAGCGTCGGATCGGGCACGACTTCGAGACGCAAACGAGCCATCTGTACGGCAAAATTGGGTAGCGCATGGGGAAGTTTTTTTTCGCAGATTGCGCTCCGTTTCATCCAAGACCTGGCGCGAAACAACAAGCTGGAATATGCCGATCTCGCCAAGCCGCAAGATGCCGCTGCTGACGTCGGATGAAGAACTGGCGCCAGCAATCAACACATTGGCGTCTGCGAAAACCTTACGCATGGTTGGCTTGCCGCTCACGCCAAATCTGCTCTCGCTCCTCTTCGAGGCCCTGGAGCAAATCGGCCAAGCTCACGCCTTCTTCCCTCATTATGGAACCGAATTCATCTGCTAATTTGGGCAGCAGACTCTCTCGCTTTCCTAACACCACCAGATCGTCAATTTGCATCAGGTTCAGGACATCCCCGTCCTCCACGGCCAGTTCCCTCCGCACCATCTGCGGCAATGTTAATCGTCCTCGCTCTCGTAGACGAACCGTATAAATCGCTTGCATCATGTCAACCTCGCTTTCGCACAGTGCGAATTTCTAATTTTCTCATATTCGCATGATACAATCACCACCGTACGGATGCAAGCCTGTGATCTGACGAGGTCATAGCCGCGTCACCACCGCATCCCCCATCTCGACCGTCCCCACCAGCTTACAGCCGGGCGTCTGGATGTCGCCGCAGCGGTAGTCGTCGGCCAGCACGGCATCCACGGCGGCTTCCACCGCGTCCGCCTCGCGCTCCAGGCCGAATGACCAGCGCAGCATCATGGCGCAGCTCAGGATTGTCGCCAGCGGGTTGGCGACACCCTTGCCCGCGATGTCGGGCGCGCTGCCGTGGATCGGCTCGTAGAGGCCGAACTTGCCTGCGCCCAGCGACGCGGACGGCAACATCCCCATGCTGCCCGCCAACATCGCGGCTTCGTCGGAGAGGATGTCGCCGAACATATTCTCGGTCGCGATCACGTCGAAATCGGCCGGCCGGCGGATCAGGAACATCGAGCAGGCGTCCACCAGGATATCTTCCATCTCGACGTCGGGGTACTCGGCCGCGACTTCGTGCGCGACCGTGCGCCAGAGCCGCGACGACGCCAGCACGTTGGCCTTATCCACCGATGTGACCTTCTTCCGCCGCCCGCGCGCCAACTCGAACGCCAGCCGCATCAGGCGCGAGACTTCGCCTTCGGTGTAGTACATCGTGTCCACGCCCGACCGATTCGGCTTCTCGCCGCTCTGTCCCTGGGGCTTCCCGAAGTAGAGGCCGCCGGTCAGCTCCCGGAGGATGATCATGTCCACGCCGGCCAACACTTCCGGCTTGAGCGTGGACGCGCCGACCAGCGCCGGGTAGACCTTCACCGGTCGCACGTTGGCGTAGAGACCCAGCCCACCGCGCAGACCGAGCAGCCCTTGCTCCGGCCGCACCTTGGCGCCGGGGTCGCTCCACTTCGGCCCACCGACCGCGCCCAGCAGCACCGCGTCGGCGGCCTTGCATGCGGCCAGCGTCTCATCCGGCAGCGGGTTGCCGGTGGTATCGATGGCGATGCCGCCGATCAATGCCTCGGCGAATTCGAACGAGTGGCCGAACTGCGCGGCCACGGCCTGCAAAACTTTGACGCCCTCGGCGACGACCTCCGGGCCGATCCCGTCGCCGGGGAGGAGAGTGATTTTTGCTTGCATGGATCTTCCTTTGGTGTAGTTACCCTGAAAACCAACGCGGCGTGCTGCGTGATCCGTGCTGCGTGATTAGTGTCGAGCAAGGCGCAGTTCTCACGGAGCACGCATCACGCATCACGTATTCAACAGCGCATACTCCATACTATCCGCCAGCGCCTGCCACGACGACTCGATGATGTTCGCGGACGCGCCGACCGTGCTCCACGAAGCATGGCCGTTGCGGGTCTCGATAATAACGCGCGTGATGGCTGCGGTGGCCGCATCGCCGTCGAGGATGCGCACCTTGTAATCCACCAGTTGGATGTCGGCCAGGTGGGGGAAGTGCGGCACAAGGGCCTTGCGCAGCGCCTTGTCCATCGCGTTCACCGGGCCATTGCCTTCGGCCGCGGTGTGCATGATCTCGCCGCCGACCCGCACCTTGACGGTAGCTTCGGCCAGGATGCCGCGGCCCGCGCGATTCTCGACCACGGTCATGAAGTCAATCAACTCGAACGGCGGCTTGTAGTCGGGCTGCATCCGCTGGAGCATCAGCGCCACCGAAGCCTCCGCGCCTTCGAAGTAGAAGCCGCGGTTCTCCAACTCCTTGACTTGCGCCAGCACGCGCTGCACATCCTCGCGCGTCGCGTCCAGGCCGAATTCGCGCGCCTTGTACAACAGGTTGCCGCGGCCGGAGAGTTCGCTCACCAGCACCCGTTTGCGGTTGCCGACCAGCGACGGGTCGATGTGTTGATAGCTGGCTTCCACCTTCAGCATCGCCGCGACGTGGATGCCGCCCTTGTGCGCGAATGCGCTCGATCCTACGAAGGGCAGGCGCGGATTGGGCGCCATGTTCGCCGTCTCGTCCACGAAGTGCGAGAGCTCGGCCAGGCGTGCCAGCCCATCATCTGCCAGGCAGCGGTAGCCCATCTTGAGTTGGAGATCGGGGATCACGGAGCACAGGTTGCAGTTGCCCACCCGCTCGCCGTAGCCGTTGATCGTGCCCTGCACCTGCGTCGCACCGGCGCGCACCGCGGCCAACGCGTTTGCCGTGCCGAGCCCGCTATCATCGTGCGTGTGAATCCCGATCTGCACGGGTGCGGCGACCTCGCGCTCGCCCGCGTGCTCGTTCAGATAGGCCGAAGCCTTGCGGACGATGTCCTCGACCTCCCACGGCAGCGCACCGCCGTTCGTCTCGCACAGGATGACGAACTCCGCGCCCGCACCCGCGGCCGCGCCGATGGTCGCCAGGGCGTATTCCTGATTGGCCTTGTAGCCATCGAAAAAGTGCTCGGCGTCGTAAAAGACGCGGCGGCCCTGCTCGCGGAGATAGCGTACGCTCTCCCCGATCATCGCCAGGTTTTCTTCGAGCGTGGTCTCCAGCACATGATGCACGTGCAGATCCCAGCTTTTGCCGACGATGGTCACGACCGGGGTCTCGGCTTCAAGCAAAGCTGCGATCTGGGTATCGGTTTCACACTGCGCGCCCGCGCGTCGCGTCGAGCCGAAAGCTGCGAGTTGCGTCTGGCGGAGCGGCACGTCGCGGATCGCGCGGAAGAAGTCGCGATCTTTGTCGTTGGACCCCGGCCAGCCGCCCTCGACAAAAGGGACGCCGATTTCATCGAGCCGCCGGGTGATGCTGAGCTTATCCTCCATCGAGAAGGATACGCCCTCGCCCTGGCTGCCGTCGCGGCAGTGTCGTGTCATAGATGTAGAGATGAGTCATGCGGATGCTCCCGTACCCCAATGAATCAAGATACGTAGTTGGTAAATTGGATCGCCCGTCTTCTCGGGGCGAGCGATGGGCCTGGCGAAGGTCGACGCTCGCCCAGGAATGCCCGCCTTTCGACGAGCTCAGGATCGTTGGATCTCAAGTGATGATGTCGTATTAACTTCGTGTCCTTTGTGTCTTTGCGCCTTTGTGGTGAAAAGCCTTATCTCACAGCGCGAGCGTATTCACCCGCGCCGGATGGGTCTGTTCATAGGTCGTGACCTGCGCTTGATGCAGCAGCAGGTAGCCCAAC
>CAWJEL010000009.1:0-47380 GCA_963841825.1 uncultured Chloroflexia bacterium | reverse complement strand
GGCCGGTGCGATCGCCCCGCTCATGGGCGGCGGCATGGTCGCCATCTTCCTGGCGATGGGCTACATGGTTTTCTTCAACCTCTGGCCCAACTGGGGGGCGACGCTTTACGGCGAAGTCCGCTGGGGCCACTGATTTCAAGCGGAACTTCAGCGGCATGGCCTGGGCGCTGCTTGCCACGACCCTGCTGGCGATCGTTCTGTTCCTGCTGATCGACAAAACCTTCACCTGGAAGTGGTTCATGGCCGCCAACGGCGCCTGGTGGAACTATCGCTGGGGATACACAGACGTCGTTCCGCCCCTGCCCATCTGGCCCTATCCCGCGCTGCTGGCCGTTTTCATGACCCCGAATCGGATCATCCAGTTTATCGTGATCCTGGCGATGAGCGCCTGGTGGTTCGGCTGGGCGGGCACCGTTTTCCTCAGTTCCACGCGCGTCATCTTCGCGGCCGCGTTCGATCGCTTGCTGCCGGAGAAGGTCGCCGAAGTCGAGCCGCGCACCCGGACACCGATCTACGCCCTGCTGCTGATGGTGATCCCATCGCTCCTGATCGGCGCGTTGTTCGCCTGGAATGTCTTCAACTTCCAGACGCTGACGCTGTGTTCGACGCTAGTCATCGCCGTCACTTACCTCGGCTCGACCGTCGCCGCGATCCTGCTGCCCTTCATCAAGAAGGACCTGTACGCGGCGTCGCCGATCGCCAAATACAAGGTCCTCGGCATCCCGCTGATTAGCATCGCCGGGGTGATTTTCGGCGGGTTCCTGTGCTTCCTGCTTTATCAGTGGATCATCGACCCGAACGAACTGTATGGGATCGGGCTGAAGAATACCAGTTCGGTCATCTACATGGCGGCCATGTACGTTCTGGCGCTTGCGATTTACATCGGCTTCAGGGTTTACCGTAAACGTCCAGGAGTGATCGATCGATTGCTGAGCAAGACCGATTTGTGACTGAGAATCCCGGTTCGAATAAATCATGAGCACACTGCCGCTCCTGGAAGATGAGATGCACCGGTTGGTGGACGAGGCGCAACGGCAGCGCATCTTCCTGCGCCTGATCGGCGGCCTGGCGGTCAAGATGCACTGCCGATCGCGCCACCCATCGCGCCCTGATGCGTGACTACCCGGACATCGACTTCGTCACCGACAAGGCTGGAGCGCAGCGCCTGGAATCCTTCCTGGTCGACATGGGGTACACACCCAATAAGACGTTCAACACGCTCAGCGGCGATCACCGCCAGCTCTACTACGACATGGCGCGGAATCGACAGATCGATATCTTCATCGGCGATTTCCACATGTGCCACAAGCTGCCGCTCGCCGACCGCCTTGACGTGGAGCCGCTGACGATCCCGCTGGCCGAGCTTTTCCTTTCCAAGGCGCAGATCGTGCAGTTGAACCGCAAGGATGTGCTCGACCTGTTGGCACTGCTTCTGGATCACGACGTCGGGCCGAGCGACGCAGAGACCATCAACAGCGACGTGATCGCGGGCCTCTGCGCCAAGGACTGGGGCCTGTACACCACGGTGTCTTTGACTATCGGCAAGCTGCGCGAGTTCATGGCGCGGGGCGAGGCCGAGCTGCTGAGCGAACCACTGAAGGCGGAGATTTCCGCCCGCCTGGACAAACTGCAAGCGGCCATGGACCGCGCGCCCAAGCCGATGGTCTGGAAATTGCGCGCCAGGCTGGGCACGAAGGTGCCCTGGTACGATGAAGTTGAAGAGGTGCAGCGGTAGGTGTGGATCGCACGTATTCAAAATCAAGTGTAGGCGCGGGTTTCTCCGCGCCATCGGAAAGCCAGACTTGACGTATAATTGCCATCGAAGGCAGAGTGCGCGGCGTACGAAAACCTCGCCTCTACTTGTGGTGGAAATCAGTCGGGCAAGTGCCCATATCCATTTCAGTCAGAGGAGACTCTTTATGGTCAACCTACGTTCATTCGAAGTTCCGAC
Source organism: uncultured Chloroflexia bacterium (assembly GCA_963841825.1). Lineage (GTDB taxonomy): Bacteria > Chloroflexota > Anaerolineae > CG2-30-64-16 > CG2-30-64-16 > CAWJEL01. The sequence continues at coordinate 45,429 of CAWJEL010000009.1, read as the reverse complement.
TGTTGTGAAACATGCCCCAGGCGCGGTGGAATGCCTGGCCGATGAAATCAAGGCGCTCGGCGTCAAGCGGCCGATGTTGGTCACCGACGGCGGTCTGGTCAAGGCCGGTATCGCTGAGCGCGTCACCGACGTACTGAAAGCCGGCAGTGTCGACTATTTCCTCTTCGATGGGGTCGTCGCAAACCCGCCCATCCGGCTGGTGAACGAGGCGGCCATGCGCTACCTCGGCGAGGGGTGCGACAGCCTGATCGGCCTGGGCGGCGGCAGCCCGATGGACACGGCGAAGGCGATCGGCGTTGTCGTGAAGAACGGCGGCTCGATCCTGGAGTACGAGTGGGCGGATCCGCAGCCGATCAAGAAGCGCATCCCACCCCTGATCACCGTGCCGACCACCGCGGGCACCGGCAGCGAGGTCACCCTCTGGTCAGTGATCACCGACCCGGCCCGCCACATCAAATACAACGTCGGCGGCACCGGGCTGATCGCGCCGTATGTCGCGCTGATCGATCCGCTGCTGATGCTGGACATGCCCGCGCATATCACGGCGAGCACCGGGCTGGATGCGCTGACCCATGCCATCGAATGCTACACCTGCGCCTACGCCCAGCCCTGGCCCGATGCCGTGGCGTTGTGGGCGATGGAGACGCTGGCGCAGTGGTTGCCCATCGCCTTCGCGCAGGGCCATAACCAGGAGGCGCGCTACAAAGTGGCGATGGCGGCGATGCTGGCCGGCATGTCGTACGGGACGGAGAGCGCGGGCGCGGTCCACGCCATGAGCCAGACCGCGGGCGGCTATTACGACCTGCCGCACGGCGTGCTGACCGCGGCGATGCTGCCGCCGGTGATGGCGTACAACTACCTGGGCGAGCCGGCCAAGTACGCGCGCATCGCGCAGGCCATGGGCGTCAACACCTGGGGCATGACGATGTTCGAGGCGGCGGAGGCGGCTGTCAAGGCTGTCACCGCCTTCGTGAAGCTCCTGGAAATCCCATCGGTGGCCGAGCTGGGCGTCAAGGAAGAGGAGATTCCAATGCTGGTCGACATGGCCTACAACGACCCGCAGACGATTGGCAATCCGCGCGACCTGACGAAGCAGAGCTACGAGAGAATTTACTGGAGCTGCTTCGGAAAATAAGAACCAACCTTCAGGTATCCCCTTACTCGACCCAGAAAGTAGCACGCCGGAGAGCTGCCATAGCCCAACGGGTCATGGCAGCTCTCTGCGATTGGGGTTCGAACCGGGCTTTCATATCCATCTTGCTCAGTAGGAGATTCATTCATGACCGAACAGATCGCATGTCCGACCCTTCGTCCAATCCTGCGCATGCTCTCGGATGAGCAGATTCGCACCATCCACAACACCAGCCTGGACATCCTGTCCGGCACCGGCATCGAGATGCGGCACGATGCGCCCGGACCTTGCTGCTGGACGCCGGCGCGTGGCAGTCGGGTGATCGCATCAAGATTCCCGAACACCTGATCATGCAGGCGTTGCGCACCGCACCATCCCGCATCCCCATGCACAATCGGTTGGGCGAGTTGACCATGCCGCTGGAGGAGGGCAAAGTCTACTTCGGGACCGGATCGGACTGCCAGTTCACGTGGGACCTCGAAACGCGGGAGCGACGCCCGGCGGTGGCCGAGGATGTCCGCCGCTTCGCGCAATTGGCCGACGGGCTGGACCAAATCGACTTCGTCATGTCGATGGGCACTCCGAGCGATGTGCCGGCCATGGATCATTACGTGCACAGTTTCATCCAGATGATCCGGGGCAGCTGTGAAGCCGAACGTCTACACCGCGCAGAACCATCAGGACATGGAAGATATCTACGCGATCGCCTGCGCGGTGGCCGGCGGCGAGGCGGAACTGCGCGCCAAACCCTTCCTGCTGCTCTACGCTGAACCGATTTCGCCGCTGCTGTTCAACCAGGAGTCGGTCGGCAACCTGATGTTTTGCGCGGAGAAGGGGATCCCGGTCGCCTACTTGCCCTCCCCCAACACGGGCGGCGGCGGGCCCATCACTATGGCCGGTGCGCTGGCCTTGGGCAATGCCGAAAGCCTGATCGGATTGGTGCTCACGCAGTTGGTGCGTCCAGGCGCACCGTTCCTGTACGGCATGAATGTGGCCGCGCTCGACATGCAGTCCACCATCGTCGCCTACGGCGCGCCCGACTGGCCTCAGGCGATGGCGGCGGTCAGCGACATCGCGCGCTTCTATCATCTGCCGGTCTGGGGTGGCGCCGGCGCGACCGACAGCAAGGTCGTCGACGCGCAGGCCGGGTTCGAGGCCACGTCCACCATCATGAGCGCTTTCCTGACCCGCTGCAACGTGGTGCATGATGTGGGCTACATGGAATACGGCAGCACCTCGTCGATGGAGTTGCTGGTCATCTGCGATGAGATCATCCGGAACACGCGCTTTATCGTGGACGGCGTGGAGGTGAGCGAGCGCACCCTGGCCCGCGAGGCTATTGGTCGGGCGCGGCCGGGCGGCGGCTTCGTCGCGGACGATCACACCCTGGAGAATTGGAAGGCGGCGCAGTGGCGGCCGCGAGTAGTGGATCGGCAGCGCTACGGCAACTGGCAGAAGCGTGGCAGCAAGGATATGGCGGCGCGTGCCAACGATTGGGCGCGGCGCATCCTCGACGAGCATCAGGCCCCGCCACTGTCCGCGGCCGCGGAGGCAGCGATCGCCGACGTGCTGCGACGGCGCGCCGCAGCAGCGTAAGGAAAAGTGTTCGCCCATAACGATCAAGAAACTCACCACCAAGACACCAAGACACGAAGGAGCACAAAGAGGAAGCTATACTTGGTGTGCTTGGTGTCTTATGTGACTTGGTGGTGAGTGGTTTGCTCCTGGAGCCACTGGATCGGGCTTTGCGGAGGCGCCTCGTGGGTAACGTTTTCACACCTTTAGCCGAGACCTGGCCCGCGACCGCGGATGCCGTGGTGATCGGCGGCGGCATCGTCGGCGCGGCGACCGCGTTCTGGCTCGCGCGCGCCGGCCTGGACACCGTGCTGCTGGAGATGGGGAGCGATCTGGGCGGCCTGACGTTCGGCTCAGTCCATCGAGTCTTTCCGGCTGCAATTCACCGAGCCGGCGATGTCCGACCTGGCGCAGGAGAGCATCCGCCTCTACGAAAACTTCGCCGCGCTCATCGGCATCCCAGACTACGATATCGCGCTGCGCCACACAGGCTATCTGTTCGTCACCGACGAACCCGGCCTCGTGGACAGCCTGCAAGCGGCGGTCGCCAAGCATCATGCGTTGGGAGTGACCGATTCGGAGTTCCTGACCGCGGCCGAGGTTCACGCGCGTTTTCCCTATATCTCCGAGCGGGCGGTGGCCGCGACCTTCCGCCAGCGCGACGGCCAGTTCTCCAGCCACGCCGCGACGCACGGCTTTGCCAAGGGCAGCGCGGCGCGCTTCCTGCTCAACACCCGGGCCACGGGGATCCGACAGGACGCGCAGGGCGTGTGCGCGGTCGAGACGCCGCACGGCGATATCGTTACCCGCCTGGTGGTCAACGCGGCCGGCCCCTTTGCCGGCGTCGTGGGTCGCATGCTCGGCCTCGATCTGCCCCTCCAACCGATGCGGCGGCAAAAGGTCTACATCGCGCCCAAGCCGCAGATTCCGCAGGACGCGCCGCTGGTCATCGACGTCGCCCGCGATGCCTACTGGCGGCCCGAGACCGGGGGCGCCTTCATCGCCTGGGTGGACCCGGATGATGCCATCCGCGACCCGCGCGAGCATCTGCCGACCGAGTGGGATTTCCCGGCGACCGTGCTCGACAAGTTGATCCCGCTCGCGCCTTTCTGGAAGGCGGTCTGCGACAACCTGAAGCGAGGCGACGTGATGCTGAGCGCCGGGCAGTACGTCTACACACCGGACGATCAGCCCTTGATCGGGCCTGTGTCCGAGGTGCCCGGCTTCTATCTGAACTGCGGCTACTGGGCCGGCGTGATGCTGGCGGCGGGCGCGGGCCGGCGCGTAGCCGACCTGGTCACGGGCAAGCTCGATCCGCAGGAGAATGCGCTGCGGCCGACGCGCTATGCGGAGGGGGTCATCTCGAGAGGGGACAGTTTCCTGCGCGGACATCATTAGGCGCTCACCAATCGGATTCCGGCATAAAAAACAAGAATCTCACCACCAAGACACCCAGATCACTAAGAATTCTACCTTTGTGGACTTCGTGCCTTTGAGTCTTTGTGGTGAAGGCTTGGTTCCGGCTCGTCCGGGTTAGGAACGAGTCACCAAACTCTGGTAGAATCCTGTTCGGCAAAGGAGGCGAAAGGCATGTTCTGTCCAGATCTCACTTTCAGACCGCGGATGTCGGTGCTCAACGCCGAGCAGATGGAGCAAATCCACCAGGCGACGCTGGAGCTGCTCGAACGCACGGGCGTCCAGATGACGCATCCTCGCGGGTCTGGAGCTGTTGCACGGCGCCGGTGCACATGTCGACGGCAACCGTGTCCGCATCCCTGCCTGGCTGGTAGAAGACGCCATCCGGGGGGCGCCATCCCGCGTGGTCCTGGCCAACCGCGAGGGTGAGCGCAAAGTCTTCCTCGAAGGCGACAAGTACTGGTTCGGGCCGAGCCTTGACTGCATCGACTACCTGGACCCGTTCACGGATCAGCGCCGCCGCTTCACCAGTGACGACTGCCGCGTCACCGCGACGCTGGCGGACGCGCTGCCCAACTACACCTGGGTGATGACGATCGGCATGGCCGATGACGTGCCCGCCGACATCGCGGATCGCGTGATCGCCAAACAGGTCTTCACCTACACCGAGAAGCCGCTGGTCTTCTGCTGCAAAGATGTCAACAGCGTAAGCGACATCTATGAAATGGCGCTCATCATCGCCGGGGGCGAATCGCAGTTCCGGCAAGCGCCCACGATCGTCCACTATTCCGAGCCGATCTCGCCGCTGCTCTACTACGATCCGGCCGTCGAAAAGATCCTCTACTGCGCCGAACAGGGCATCCCGTTGATCAATTTCCCCGCGCCGCAGGGCGGCAGCACCGCGCCGGCCACCCTGGCGGGCGAGATCGTCCAGGGCAGCGCGGAGTCGTTGAGCGGGCTGGTGCTGGCGCAACTGGCGCGGCCCGGCGCGCCTTTCATCTACGGCGCGTTTGCGACCAAGATGGACATGCGCACCACGATCTTCTCCTACGGCGCGCCGGAGTACAGCGTGATGGTCGCCGCGATGGCGCAGATGGCCCAGCGCTACCGTCTCCCCTTCTTCGGCACGGCCGGCTGCACCGACGCCAAGTTTCCCGACGCCCAGGCCGCGGCGGAGGTGGCGTTCTCCTGCCTGGCCTCGGCGGCCGTCGGCGCCAACCTGATCCACGACGCGGGCACTTGGTTGGATCACGGGTCGCTGGCCTCGCCGGCGTTCATGGTGCTGGTGAACGAAATCCTCTACATGGTCAACCAGTTCATGGGTGGGGTGCCGGTGAACGACGAGACATTGGCGCTGGACGTGATGCATCGCGTCGGCCCCGGCGGGCATTACCTCAACGAGGATCACACGCTCCGGCACTACAAGGAGATGTGGTACTCGGATCTCTTCGACCGCTCGATTTATCAAACCTGGCTGGACCGCGGCGGCAAGCGCTTCGATGAGCGGCTGCGGAACAAGACGACCAAGCTGCTGAAACATCAGCCCAGGCCGCTGTCCGAGGACGTGAGCCGCGAGCTGGAGGCTATGGCAAAGCATTGGCGATAGACCTTATCCAGGATACCGGTCATTCTGAGCGGGTCACCCCCTGATTTCTCGTTGCGGCGCGAAGCCAGCGAAGAATCTCCTTCATGTCGCACGGGATCCTTCGCTGGAGGCTAGCGCTACGTGTGACAAAGCATGGACCCGCTGCTCATGAAGTACGAGGACGAGATTCTTCACTGGTGTCTCGCCGCAACGGAAGTTGAGCCGCTAACCCGTTCAGAATGACATTCTGTTGCCGTTTCCGTACATCCAATCACAGAAAGGAAAGAAGATGTCGCAAATCTACGATCAATTGTCGGAAGCTGTGCTCGGCGGGGACTTGAAAAACATCAAGAAGCTGACACAGACGGCGCTCGATGGCGGTTCATCCGCGCAACAGGTGCTCGACCTGGGGCTGCTGCCGGGCATGGACGAGGTCGGGAAGCTCTTCAAGACCGGCGCGATGTTCATCCCGGAGGTGCTGCTTTCAGCCAAGACCATGTCCGCGGCGATGGAGGTGCTCAAGCCTCTGCTTGCCATGAGCGAGGGCGGCGGCCGCGGCACGGTGGTTATCGGCACGGTGCAGGGCGATCTGCACAACATCGGCAAGAACCTGGTCGCGATGATGTTGGAGGGCGCGGGGTTCACCGTGGTCGATCTGGGGATCGACGTGAAGCCGCAGGCGTTCCTCGATGCGGTCAAGCAGCACAAGCCGAAGCTGCTGGGCATGTCGGCCCTCCTCACGACGACGATGCCGCGCATGGGCGAGACGATCCGTGCGCTGGAAGAGGCGGGTATCCGGGAGCAGGTCAAGGTCATGGCCGGCGGCGCGCCGGTGACGGAAGGCTTTGTCGCGAAGATCGGCGCGGACGCCTACGCTGCCAATGCGGGAACGGCGGTCGATGTGGCCAAGGCCCTGGTGGCCGGCTGAGTCAGCGGCTGCGGCCGGGGGAAAGGATAGAGACACATGAATAGCGGATTCAAATCGCAGGTCGTTCCAAGCTATCGTCTGTTGACCGAGGACCAGATCCGGGAGATCCACCTGGCATCTCTGGACATCCTCGAGACGGTGGGCGTGCGCGTCAATCACGACGAGGCCGTGCAGATGCTGCAGGCCGCCGGCTGTCGCGTCAAACCGGGCAACGTCGTGCAAATTCCCGGCTGGCTGGTGGATCAATGCATCCGCAGCGCGCCCTCGCGCATCACGATCTACAATCGTCGCGGCGAAGAGGCGATGCGGCTGGAAGGGCGCAAGATACACTATGGCCTCGGCACCGACCTGATCAAGACGATCGATGTGCGCACGGGCGAGCTGCGCGCCTCAACGCTCGACGATGTCCGAAACGCGGCGCGCGTCGTGGATTACTGCTCGGACATCGACTTCGTGGCTTCTTATGCCCTGCCCATGGAAGCGCAGACCAACATGATGTACATCGAGTGCTTCCGGGCTGAACTGGAGAACACGGTCAAGCCGATCTTCTTCACCGCCGCGGGCCGCGAGGATCTGGCGACGATGATCGAGATCGCGGAGGCGGTGGCCGGCGGCGAGGACGCGCTCGCTGAGAAGCCGTTCCTGATTAACTATTCCGAGCCGACGCCGCCGCTGGTGCACTCCTTCGGCGCGGTGAGCAAGCTGCTCTTGTGCGCCGATAAGGCGATCCCGATCTGCTACACGCCCGCCGACGTGATGGGCGCCAGCGCACCGGTCACCCTGGCAGGCGCCATCGTCCAGGCGAACGCCGAGGCGCTGAGCGGGATCGTGATCCATCAGGTGCGCCGCCGAGGCTCGCCCATCATCTCGGGTTTCTTTGCCACCCCGATGGACATGCTGTCGTCGGTGTTCGTGTACGGCGGGCCAGAGTTCCGATTGACCCATTCGGCGTACTCTGATTTGTATCACTACTACGGCATCCCCTGCTGGGGCACGGCGGGCATCACCGATTCGCACGCCATCGATCAGCAAACGGCTTTTGAAGCTGCCTTGACCATCCTGATGTCCGCCCTCGACGGCGCGAACCTGATCCACGATGTCGGCTACATGGGCGCCGGCTTGATCGGCAGCCCGGCTTCGATCGTCATGTCGAACGAGATCATCGGCTGGGTCAAGCGCGTGATCCGCGGCTTCGAGATCACGCCTGAGCTGATGGGGCTGGACGTGATCCGGTCGGTGGGTCCGGGCGGCGATTTCCTGGCCGAAGAGCATACCTACAAGTATTACAAGACCGAGCTGTGGCGGCCCAGGACTTCCAACCGCGATGACCCCGACACCTGGCTCCAGAAAGGCGGCAAGACGTTCGGCGACCGTCTGACAGAGGATACTCTGGCGATCCTGGACTCGCATGAGCCCGAGCCGTTGGCGGATGACGTGGAGGCCAAGATTGATGCCATCGTGCGACGGGCGGAGGAAGCCTTCAAGGAGATACATTTTATCGCATAGAACTTTTGCGCCAAGAACCGACGAAAACATCCACAGCATGTTCCCTGAGCTGGTGAGGGTGCATCCTTTGCCAGGCTCAGGGGGTGCGATTGCGGGTCTTGGATGGTCTGAAGGAATTGATACAGAGCGCCCCGGTTGTGTCAGGTTTTGATCGAGATGCTTAAGAACTTCAATGCCCACGATCTGGCCAAATTGGGTCTTGACAAAGCAGAACTTCGGGTATATTATAGGTATACTGCTAGTATATCATACCTCATCGAGCGATCAAGGGTGAAGACCGGTGACTTGCCTGGAGCAGGCACAGGCCGGCGCTGTCCCGCAACTGTGAGACTGGCCCCGCAGGGCCCGTTAAGCCAGACCGCCCACTATGATCCGTTCAGAGCGATGTGTCTCCGTGGAGAGGCCTCGTGCGCGATAACCGCGTACGAGGCCTCTCTGATTTTCTGGAAGTTTCTGGTCTTCGTCTGCACAGGCGTCTTATGCGGATTGATGCGTTTGATGCCTGGCCCCGACTTGCAGGCCGTGGTGGCTCCGTGCGCAGGAGGAAAGGAGGTGAAACGACCGCAAGCAGGCACTCAGCTTGCCAGCCAGTTTGTGTTCCATCTTTTCGCTTAGTTCGGTCCACAGATGTAGTTTCAAGGAGGAAATGACATGCGTTCCACGACATACCGCGCCAGCTTAGCGAAGCTGCTCCCACTGCTGATGATTCTAGTCCTGGTGATGACCATGGCGGGTTGTGCGGCCCAGCCTGCTCCGGCACCGACGACTGCGCCAGCGGCCGCCGAGCCGACTGCGGCGCCGGCGGCGGCCGAGCCAACTGCGGCGCCGGCTGCTGCTGAGTCAACCGAGGTGTTCAAGCTCGGCGTGCTGGGACCGTTCAGCGGTCCAGCCGCTCGCACCGGCGAAGAATTCAAGGGTTCGGTCAATATGGCCTTCGACGCGATCAACTGGCAGATCTGCAAGTACAAGATCGAACCGGTATGGATCGATAGCCAGTCTGACCCGGCCAAGGCTTCCCAAGCCTACGAGCAGGCCATCGTTCAGGATAAGATCCAGGCCGGCATCTTGAACTGGCACTCCTCCGTCGCCGTGTCGGTGATGGACGTCGTTGCAAAGTACAAGATCCCGCACTTCTTCGGCTTCGGCGCGACCGAGGTTGTCAACGAGAAGTTCGCCTCTGATCCAGAGAAGTACGGCTACTGGATGTATCAAGGGCTGGCCCACCCCGGCTAAGCTCAGCGTCGCCTACGTCCAGGCCCTCGAAGATGCCATTGCCAACGGCACCTGGACCCCGAAGAGAAGACCGTCGCCATTTACGGTGAGGATAGCGACTGGGGCCGCTCCTTCGGCGGCGCCATCAAGGGCCAGCTTGAGGCGGCGGGCTGGAAGACGGTTTCTGAGGAGTACTTCGCGCTCGACCAGACGGAGTTCTATCCGCTGCTGAACAAGTTGAAGGAGCCTGAACCCGGCGCTGGTGGCGGGCACCAGCACGGCGGCGCCGGTAGATGTCGGCGTTCATCAAGCAGGCGGACGAGGTCGGGCTGAAGAGCCTGATCATCGCCGACGGCCTGGGTTGGGTCGGTGAGTGGTACGACCTGACGGGATCATCGTCGAACTACGTACTTGATCAGATTCCCGGGCTGGGCCACCGACGCGGGCAAGCAGTACGCCAAGGACTTCGAGGCGCGCTGCAACCTTACGCCGAGCCCATCCGCTGGCGGCCTGTCCTTCGACGGCACCAACTTCTTCATCGCGCTGGCCCAGGATATCTGCGCGAAGGAAGGCGAACTGACCAGCGAGAACATCTACAACTTCGTCAAGGATAACGTGTGGACCGGCAAGTGGGCCTACACCAAGGGCATCGTCATGAGCAACTACTCGTCGACGCCCGAGACCGATGCCTGATCCGGTTGTCGGCAAAGGCTACTACATCTTCCCGGTCCTCCAGTACATGGACGGCACGGGGAACATCATCTATCCGCCGGAATGGGCCACGCAGAAGCTGCAGGCGAAGCCCTGACGCATATCGCTAAGTCGGAAGTCCGTGGTGGCAGACACGAACCCTGTCGCCACGGACCCTGACGGCCCTGAGGGAGGTGCCCGTTGGCCATCCTTGAGACACAAGACATCGTCAAGAACTTCGGCGGCCTGACTGCCGTGAATCATGTGTCAGTCAGCATCGAAGAAGGGGAGATCGTGGGACTCATCGGCCCCAACGGCGCCGGCAAGACGACGTTCCTCAATTGCGTCGCCGGCGCCCTGAAGCCGTCCGGCGGCCGCGCGCTGTTTGCCGGCGAAGAAACCACCGGCGCCGCGCCCGAGGTGATGTGTAACAAGGGGATGTCCCGCACGTTTCAGATCCCCATCCCCTTCCCGAAGCTCACCGTGCTCGAGAATGTGATGGTCGGCGCTGTCTTCGGCGCCAAGCACCTGCACGGGAAGTCGGCCCGCGCGCGGGCGGGGCAGGCGCTCGAGTTCGTGCGCTTCCCGCTGCCGCTGGACACGCCGGCCGAACGACTCAACACGGTCCAGCTCAAGCGGCTGGATCTGGCTCGGGCGCTGGCTTGCAGCCCCAAGATCCTCCTGCTCGACGAGCTCGCATCGGGGCTGACCCCCGGCGAGCTGGATGACATGATGGAGCTGATCCGGACAGGTGCGCGGTGATGGGATCACCATCATCATCGTCGAACACATCATGCAGGTCATCCAGGGGATCTGCGACCGGGTGTTCGTGCTGCAGTACGGCACCAAGATCGCCGAGGGCACCACGACCGACGTGCTACAGAATCCGGTCGTCATCGAGGCGTATCTGGGGACCAGCGAGCTGGGCTTCTGAAGGGAGACGGACGCGTGCTCAAAGTAAGCCATCTCGACGCAAGCTACGGGTTCCTCCAGATCCTATGGGATGTCACGCTGGAGGTGGGGGACGGCGAATTCGTTGCGCTGATCGGTCCGAACGGCGCCGGCAAGAGCACCACGATGCGCACCATCGCCGGCCTGTTGAAGCCCTCCGGCGGCCAGATCGAGTTCGGCGGCGAATCGATCGGCGGCATGCCGGCTCATGAAGTCACCCGCAAGGGGATCAGTTACGTCTCGGAAAACCTGAACCTGTTCACCGGCATGTCGGTCCGCGATAACCTGCTTCTGGGCGCTTACATCGTGCCGGAAAAACAGAAGCAGCTAAAAACCCTGGAGTTCGTTTTCAGCCTGTTCCCGAGGCTTGCCGAACGGCAGAACCAGCTTTCGGGCACCATGAGTGGCGGCGAGCGCAAGATGCTGGCCATCGCCCGCGGCATGATGTCCAATCCAACCATGATGCTGGTGGATGAGCCGTCGCTGGGCCTCGCGCCCCACCTGGTGGCCGACGTGTTCAACTCGCTCCGCAAACTTCAGGAACGCGGCGTGACCATCCTGTTGGTCGAGCAGCGGGTGAACGCCACGCTGGCAATCACCGACCGCGCCTACGTGCTGGAACACGGCCGGATCACCCTTGAGGGGCCCAGCCGGGAGCTCAAGAACAACGAGCACGTCCGCAAGGCATACATGGGCATCTGAGCCCGGTTGGGCGCCGACAGCGGCGCCGCAGGGAGGTTAGCACCATGCAGGCAACGAGTGCATCGACGGCTGTGCCGAAACGTAACACCCGGGCGTTCATCTCGAAGTACAAATCCGCCATCATCGTCATGATCGGCTCCTTTATCCTGGGCGTGTTCCTGGGGGTTAAGGCGGGGCCTTCCTCCCTGTTCAATACGCTGGTCACCGGCGGCATGTGGGCCCTGATGGCTGTGGGTTTGTCGCTGGTCTTCGGCGTGATGAATGTCGCCCATTTCGCGCACGGCGAGTCGTTTATGGTCGGCGCCTTCATCGGTTATTTCGTATTCACCCCGATTTCCAAATACCTCAAAACGAGTCCCAACGAGTTTCTGAGCCTGATCGCACCGTTTGCGGGCATCATCGTCGCGGCACTGGCCGGGCTGGTGCTGGGCTATCTGCTGGAGCGCCTCTTGTTTCGCCCTCTGCGCGAGCGCGGCAAGTCGGGCTGGGTGATGAATACCTTCCTGGTTACCGTGGGCCTCTCCTTTGTGATGATCAACGGCACTACGCTGCTGCTCGGTCCGAACTTCCGCGGCATCCCGCGTTACTGGGATGTGCCGCCGATCGAGATGTTCGGGATCCGGATTGCGGTCGAGCGGCTGGTGGCCTTTGGGATCGCCATGCTCACCATCTTTGCCTTGTGGCTCTTCCTGCAGAAAACCCGCACCGGCCGCGCCATCCGGGCGGTGTCGCAGGATGAGACCGGCGCGGAACTGGTGGGGATCAACCTGAACAATATTTACAGCCTCACCTTCGCGTTGGCGACCGCGACCGCCGCGATGGCCGGCGCCGCCCTGTTGTTCATGTTCCAGGCCTATCCCACGGTGGGCCTCAAGCCTCTCTATTTCGCCTGGTACGTGGTGATGCTGGTGGGGCTTGGGAATATCGCCGGCGCCATCATCGGCGGCTTCATCGTGGCATTGCTGCAAACGGCCACCCAGCAGTTCTTCGGCATCAGTTGGGAAGACGTGATCCCGACCTTCGTCATGGTGCTCGTGTTGATCGTCGCGCCTTCGGGCATCTTCGGTTCCGAGGTCAAGGGCGTCCAGGAACAGTAACGGCTACCTTTGGGGGTGAAACGATGACGGCAAGCACAGCGCAGCCGCAGCAGGCTGCCAAACGGAGCCTATGGGATTCCATCGTCAGCGCGCTCGACCGGATCGGCTTCACGCCGTTAGGCGCGGCCCTCATCCTGCTGCTGGCGGTCTCACCCTTCCTGCCGGTGTTCCGTCAGGAGCACTACATCCGTTGGCTGATCATGGGGGCGTTCCTGGCGGCCCAGGCCGTGGCGTTTGATTTTACAGCCGGTTACATCAACGTGGTCAACTTCGGCTTTGCGGCCATCGTCGGGCTGGGGGCTTACACTTCGGCCATCCTTTCCAACACCTCGCCGGTGATCATCATCCAAACAGGCATCTCACCCTGGATCAGCATGTTCGCCGGCGCAGCGGTTGCGGGCCTGGTGGGCCTGGGTCTCGGCGTGTTGACGCTGCGGTTGCGCGGCATCTACGCCGCGGTGATGGCGTGGTTCGTGGGCCTGGCGCTGCTGGGCCTGGCTCGCAATCTGGTGCCCATCACCCGCGGCCCACTCGGCATGAGCCCGACGCCGCTGTTCGAGAGCGCGTCGAACCGCCCCTACTTCTACGTGATCTTCGTCATGATGCTCGTCACGTACATCACCCTGAAGCTTGTGGTGAAGTCGCCGGTCGGGCTGGCGTTCAAGGCCATCGGCCAGAACTACGAAGCCGCGCGCGCCTCGGGGATCAACCCGACCTACTACCGGGTGCTCAATTTTACCCTGTCGTGCGCCTTTGCCGGGTGGCTGGGCGGGTTCTATGCCCACTTCTACGGTTCGTTGACCCCCGCCACGGTGATGGTCACGGCCAAGACGGTGGAGGTGCTGGCCATCGCCTACATCGGCGGCCGCGGCAGCCTGTGGGGCGGCATGGTGGTCGCCTTCCCCTTCGTCCTGGTGATCGAACAACTGCGCTCGAACATGACCGATCTGCCCGGCCTGCAACTGGTGCTCTACGGCGTCCTGATGATTGTGATGATGATCTACTACCCGGGCGGGATCTCCGGCATCTACTATTCCATCAAAGCCTGGTTGCAGGAGAGGCGTGCGCCCAAGCCAACGATCCCGTCGGCGGGCTGAGCAGGACATTTGACAACGAAGATCGATACCTGTCGATATAGGAGCGAACTATGTTGGTTGCGTACAGAATGACACCTGATCCGAAGACGATCGCGCCGGATGTGCCGGTCGCCGAGGCGTTGGCGAAGATGCGGCACCACAAAGTGCATCGTTTTCCGGTGGTGGACAACAAAGGGAAACTGGTCGGCATCGTCAGTCATTCCGACTTATTATACGCCGCGCCTTCCTCCGCCACCTCGCTGAATATGTGGGAAGTGACATACCTGCTCAACCAGATCAAGGTGGAAGAGGTGATGACCCGGCAGGTCATCACAGTGGACGACGATTGTCCGATCGAGGAGGCCGCCCGCGTGATGCGCAAACACGCCATCGGCGGTGTTCCCGTGCTGCGCGGCGGTGAGCTCGCCGGCATCATCACCGAGTCCGACATCTTCGACATCTTCCTCGAGCTGCTGATGGCCCAGGAGGCCGGCGTGCGCCTGACAGCCCTGGCGCCCTACTTCAAGGGTTCGATGGCTCAGATCGCGACGGCCGTCACCAGCAAAGGCGGCCTGATCCACGCGCTCAACTCATTCAGGGGCGAGGACGACAGTACGTGGGGCTGCGTCCTCAAGGTGGCGGACATATCCAAGGAAGACTTGATCGATGTGGTCCGGCCGCTCGTCGTCAAGATCCTGGATGTGCAGGAAGTTCAATCCTAGCGACTCCCAAGCGTTTATCCGTGAAATTTGGTGAACTCGACGTGAGATGAGATGTTTGTCCCATGATCGGTATATCGTCGATATATTAAGCGTCTGACTTCCTGCAGATCGACACTGGAGTTCAGCGCAACGAGGAGGCAGCGTGGGATACTTTGAGCTTCTATCCCCCGAGGATTTGGACCAGGTTCATCTGACCAGCATGAAAGTGTTGGAACAGGTGGGGATCGCAATTCCCCAGGCGGACGCATTGGCTATCTTCAAGCAGCACGGCGTCCGGGTTGAGGCGGGGCGCGTTTACCTCACCGAAACACAAGTCATGGACGCGATCAGACGCGTCCCCAAACAGTTCACCCTCCACGCACGCAATCCTCAGCGCAGCGTTACCATTGGTGGGGGCAGCACCGTGTTTGCACCCGCTTACGGCGCGCCATTCCTGGTGGACGCGGAGGTCGGCAAACGCTCGGCGACGCTCGACGACTATCACAACCTCACCAGGTTGAGCCATGCGCTGCCCAACCAGGACATCGCCGGCTATCTGCTCGTGGAGCCAGAGGGCGTACCCTCAGCCCATCTGCATATGCTACATGCCCACATGACACACTCAGACAAGCCGCTGATGGGCAGCACGGCCGGCCGCGACGGCGCGCGCGCGACGCTGGAAATGACCCGGATCCTGTTTGGCGGCGATCCGGGGGATCGGGCAGTGGTCATCGGCCTGATCAACAGCCTGAGTCCGCTGGGCTACAGCACCGAGATGCTCGACGCCCTGATCGAATACGCCAGGGCTCGCCAGCCGGTCGTGATCGCCGCCTTGGCTATGGCCGGTTCCACCGGCCCGGTGACTCTGGCCGGGGTGCTGGCCATGCAAAGCGCCGAGCTTTTGGCCGGCATTGTCCTCACCCAGATTATCAGCCCGGGCACGCCCGTGATTTTCGGTTCGACCTCGACCAACATCGACATGAAATCGGGCGCGCTGTGCATCGGCAGCCCGGAGCTCTCGCAGATGGTGGCGGCCCACGCGCAACTGGCGCGGTATTACGGCCTCCCCTCCCGCAGCGGCGGCGCGCTCACCGACGCCAGTTCGCCTGATGCCCAGGCCGGCTTCGAGTCGATGATGGCGCTGCTCACCACGGCTAACAGCGGGGTGGACTTCGTGCTGCATTCAGCGGGCATCCTCAGCGCCTACCTGGCCTTCTCCTACGAGAAATTTGTGCTGGATGACGAAATGTGCGGCATGGTACGGCGTTTGCGCCGCGGGTTCACCGTCAGCCCCGAAACGCTGGCCTATGATGTGATCGCCAAAGTGGGGTCGGATGGCAACTACCTGATGGAGGATCACACAGTAGAGCGCTGCCGGACGGAGTTCTGGAAGCCCGGCGTGTGTGATCGGGGCGGCCTGGAAGCCTGGATGGGCGGCGGGCGGCGGGATGCGGTGGCGCGTGCCCGCACCCGCTGGCAGAAGCTCGTGCGGGAACACAAAGACCCCGAGCTCGATCCGATTATCAGCCGCCAACTCCAAGCCTATCTCCAGGAACACAGTTCGTAACGCCGATTGAATGGGATGACAAAGAGGGAATTCAAACTTCCAAGAGGTGAAACTTATGGCTAACAATCTCACAACCATCGTCTCCTCGGCCACCAAGACGGTCGAGATCAGCCGCGACAAGCCCACCGTGATCATCGGTGAGCGGATCAACCCGACGGGTCGGAAGCAGGTGCTGGCGGCCTTTGCTGCCGGTGACTTCGAGATCGCCCGCACCGACGCCATTGCGCAGGTGGAGGCCGGCGCGACGATGCTCGACGTCAACGCGGGCGTGCCCGGCGCCGACGAACCCGTCCTGCTGACCAAGGTCCTCCAGACCGTCATGGAAGCCACCGATGTGCCGCTGTGCATCGACACCGCCGATCCGGTGGCGCTGGCCGCCGCGCTGTCGATCTACAAAGGGAAGGCGCTGGTCAACTCCTGCAACGGTGAGGAACGGTCCCTCACGGCCGTCCTCCCCGTCGTCAAAGAGTACGGCGCGGCCGTGATCGGCCTGTGCATGGATGATGACGGCATCCCGGGATCGCCAGAAGCGCGTCTCAAGGTGGCGGACAAGATCATCAATCGCGCCGGCCAGCTCGGCATCCCCATCGAGGACATCGCCATCGATCCGTTGGCGCTGACGATGGGCGCCGACAGCAGCGCGGGATTCGTGGCGCTCCAGACCATCGAACTGCTGGTGAAGGAGTTCGGCGTCAACATCACCATGGGCGCCAGCAACATCTCCTTCGGCATGCCCGACCGGGCGTACATCAACTCGGCTTTCATCGCGATGGCGATCCACGCCGGCATGACCTGTCCGATCACCAACCCGCTCGTGACCCAGGTCGTCACATCCATCCTGGCCGCCGACCTGTCGATGGGGCGCGATTCCTATGCCATGCGTTGGATCAAGGCGTATCGCAAGCGGTTGAAGGCCGCTGAAAAAGCCGCTGTTGCAGGGTAAGGATGAAGTTCAATAGGAGTAGCAGTCATTCTGAGCGGGTTGACCCCGAAAATCTCCGTTACGATGTAACACCAGCGAAGAATCTCGTTCATGCTCAACGAGACCCTTCGCTGGAGACTCGCCGGAACGCACCACAGGGGGACATCCCCGCTCAGGGTGACATCGGAAACTGTTAAGGTGTCATGATGACTGCCACCGACGCGCAACGAGCCTACGAGCAGGTCAAGGAACGCATCATTACGACGCGGATGCCCCCCGGCGCGGTCATTCAAATCGATGATCTGATGACCGATCTCAACCTGGGCCGGACGCCGATCCGTGAGGCGCTCAAGCTGCTCGAAGCGCAGAAGCTCGTCGTGGTGTCGCCCCGGCGAGGCATGTTTGTGGCCGATGTGACCCTGACAGACCTGCTCCAGATTCACGAAATCCGGTTTGAGTTGGACGCCCTGTGTGTGTGCCTGGCCGTGGAACGCATCACCGGCGACCAACTCGAAGAGATGCGCCGGGTGGTCAGGGAAGTGGACGACTGCGCGGGCAAGTGCGACCAGGCCACCTTGTTGCAGCTTGATCGACGGTTCCATGCCCTGATCGGCGAGGCAGCGCATAACCGTCTGCTGGAGGCAGAGACCGCGAAACTGTACAATCTCTCCCTGCGCATCTGGTATCTCTGCGTAAACCAGATCGCGCCCAGCGATCTGGCGGAGGATGCGTTTGGCGAGATCCTGGCGGCCATCGAGACCAAAGACGCGTCGCGCGCTGAACGGGCGATACGGCGGCACATCTTGCACTTCCATGAATCGATCAAACAGTACTTGTAGTAGGCAGTTTGCATGACCCGGAAGGAGGTGCGTGGGCGACTTAGACCTACAGACAAAGAATCAGGCGGTTCAAGATTGGTTTGGGACGTAGGGGCAGGTTCTCCAGGGTTAACCCGGTCCTGCCTGAGATGGCGGAAGTGCGGCAGTGGTCAACTCCCCGTTGACGCGGAGAAACCTGCCCCCACCCTTTGCCATCGCAGATCATCCAACAACGAGGGAGAGCACAAAGATGAGCGAAATCCTGTCTAAAATTTCCGAAGCGATCATCGAGGGCAATGCTGAGGATATGGCCGACCTGACCGAGGAAGCCCTGGATGATGGCCTGACCGCCCAGGAAATCCTCGATGGTGGCCTGATGGCCGGCATGGACTATGTCGGCGTCGAGTTCAAGGCCGGCAATATGTTCGTGCCCGAAGTGCTGCGCTCGGCGAAGGCGATGCAGATCTCCATGGAGCAGTTGCGACCGCTGCTGATCAAGGCCGGGTCGAAGAGCACGGGCAAAATCCTGTTGGGCACCGTCAAGGGTGACCTGCACGACATCGGCAAGAACCTGGTCGGCATCATGTGCGAAGGCGCCGGGTTCGAAGTGAAGGACATCGGCAAGGACATCGATCCCGACGCCTTTGTCGCGGCGGTCAAGGAATTCGAGCCGAATGTGATCGGCATGTCCGCCTTGTTGACCACGACGATGCGGGCGATGGGGCACACGATCAAGGCGCTGGAAGAGGCGGGTCTGCGCGACAAGGTCAAGGTGATGGTCGGCGGCGCGCCGGTGACCCAGGCGTTTGCGGATCAAATCAATGCCGACGGTTACGCGTCGAATGCCGCCTCGGCGGCCGACCTCGCCAAGAAGTTGGTGGGTGCATAAGTTGCAGTTGTCATTTACAACGCCTAAGCACTTCACCACAAAGATATCAAGACGCGAAGAGACACAAAACGACGGTCTTTGTGAACTTGGTGGCTTCGTGCCTTTGTGGCAAAGCTCAGTTAGGTTCCGGCTTGTCCGAGTTAGGTTGTGAAAGGAGACCCTCTACATGAGGACGAACTATGTAGCCAATGCGGGCGTACGGTTCAACGTTTTCTCGCAGGATCAACTGGAGGAGCTGTTCAACGGCGTCCTCCACCTGCTGCAGTACACGGGCCTGGACGTTAAGCACGCAGAAGCCCGTGAAATCCTGAAGAAGGCCGGCGCGTGGGTGGACGGCGAACGTGTCCGCCTGCCCTCGCACATGGTGAAGGACGCGTTGCGCAAGGCGCCGCGCAGCTTCACCCTGTGGGCGCGCGACGGCAACCCCAAGCATAACATCAACATCGGTCCCGGCCGCGCCCACTTCGGCCCGGGCCCCACCTGCACGCACTTTGTCGATCCCGAAGACCATGGAACGGCGGCCTTACACCAAAGCCGACGTGCCGATGGTCGCTCGTCTGGTGGATGCCCTGCCGAACATCGACTTCTGCGAATCGTCTGGGCACGGTGGGTGACGTACACTTCGACCTGGGCGCGCTCTACGAGTTTGCCGGGATGTTCCCCAACACCAGCAAGCCCATCGTGGCCTGGTCTTATGACAAGTTCGATTCGGCCGGGATCCACGCGATCGCGGTGGCCGAGGCGGGCGGGCAGGCCGCATTCGAGCAGCGGCCCACCTACGTCCACTACTGCGAGCCGTTGTCGCCGCTGGTCAGCACGTTCGAGGCGATCGACAAGCTGATCTTCGCCGCGACGCACCGCGTCCCGCTGGTCTTCACCCCCTGCCCCATCGCGGGCGGCACCGCGCCGATCACGGGCGCGGGCATCATCACGATGGGCGCGGCCGAGTCGTGGATGGGCCTGACGCTGGCGCAAATCCTGCAGCCGGGCCTGCCCTTCTTCATGGGCGGCGTCTTCTCGGCCATGGACATGAGCACGATGATCCTGGCCTACGGCGCGCCGGAACTGCCGCTCTACATGGCCGGTCTCACCGAGCTGGCGCACTACGCCGGCCTGCCGCTGTGGCAGACGGGCGGCTGCACCGACTCGAAGTGCTTCGACGGGCAGGCGGTGATCGAGGGCTCGATCTCCGTATTCATGTCGGCGCTCACCAGCGGCGATCTGTGCCACGACGTGGGCTACACCGAGAGCGCGATGACCGGCTCACTCTTCCAGCTTTGCGCGATGGACGAGGCGATCGGCTACTCGCGGCGCATCACCCGTGGCATCGAGGTCAACGACGAGACCCTGGCTGCCGAGGTGATCCATAAGGTGGGGCCGAACAACCATTACCTACGCCAGCCGCACACCCGCAAATACTTCAAGAGCGAGTACTTCTATCCCAAGCTGCTGGACCGCCAGGATTTTGAGACCTGGGAGTCCACCGGCAGCCTGACGATGAAGGATCGCACCATCGCCCGCGTACGCGACATCCTGGCCACCCACAAGGCCTCGCGCATCAAGCCGGAGACCCAGAAAGTCATCGAGCAGGTGCTGGCGGAAGCGGAAGACCGGGTCAAAGACAAGAAGTAGCGGCGACCCTCCGTGGTTGCCCCGTGGGGTGAACGCGGAAAGGGCGTAGCGGCGGCCCGTTGCGGTCGCCCTCTGAATGCAGAGAGGAAATACCATGAGCAGGATTCTTGAGAAAATCGCCACCGCCATCCTGGAAGGGGACGGGGAACAGATCACGAAGCTGGTGAACAAGGCCCTCGGCGAAGGCATGACCCCCAGCGATATCATGGATAACGGGCTGTTGGTCGGCATGAACGAGGTCGGCGTCCGTTTCAAGGCCGGCGACATGTTCGTGCCCGAAGTGTTGATGTCGGCCGAGGCGATGCAGGCCGGGACCACCATCCTGCGGCCGCTGCTGACGGGCGCAGGCGCCAAACAGGTCGGCAAGGTGCTGCTGGGCACAGTCAAAGGCGACCTGCACGACATCGGCAAGAACCTGGTGGCGATGATGTGCGAAGGCTCCGGGTTCGAGGTCATCGATATTGGCTTCAACGCCGACCCGGAGAAGTTCGTCGAAGGCATCAAAAAGCATCAGCCCCAGATCATCGGTATGTCGGCCATGCTGACCACGACGATGCGCGCCATGGGTTACACGATCAAAGCGCTCGAAGAGGCTGGCTTACGCGACACCGTGAAGATCATGGTGGGCGGCGCGCCGGTAGACGCCGAGTTTGCCACACGCATCGGTGCGGACGGCTACGGCTCGAATGCGCCGGCCGGCGCCGATCTGGCCAAGAAGTTCGCCGCGGCGAGTTGAGGATGGCGGCGGGGTGTGTCGCCGCGGTGGCCGCCGCCGAATGAATTCGGCGGCTGGCATGGCCAACCCGTTCAAACGGGTTGGCGTGCGGTGTGATGGTGAACCCGTTTGAACGGGTTTAGCATATCAGGCGTCGGTTTCAACCGATGCCGTCGCAGGAGAATCCACATGCCGCCAGTCGTTATCGTGACGTGTAAGGTGCTGGCCGCCGCGCTGGAGCGGGTGATGCCATCGGATCTCGCGGGAGAGGTCAGGTTCCTGGATTACGGCCTGCACCGCGTGCCGGTCAAGCTCACCCAGGCCGTGCAAGAGGCGCTGGACGAAATCACGGAGCCGAGCTTGATCGTGTTGGGCTACGGGCTGTGCGGCAATGGGCTGCGCGGCATCCGGGCCGGCGTACACACGCTGCTGATCCCGCGGGCGGACGACTGCATCGCCATCCTGTTGGGCTCGTACAAGACCTACATGCGCGAGTTCAGCGCGACGCCAGGCACCTATTACCTGACCAAGGGCTGGCTTGAGTCGGGCAGCCATCCGCTGAAGGAGTACTACGAGTATCTGCCAAAGTACGGTCCGGAAGAGACGCTGTGGCTCCTCGACCAGCAATACCAGCACTACGAACGGATCGCCCTGGTGGCATCCACACCTGAGGAGCTAGCGACCTACCGCGAACAGGCGTTAGAGGTTGCCCGTTTCTGCGAGCGGTGGGGCTGGCGCTACGAGGAGATCATCGGCTCCGACGACTACGTGCGCCGGCTGTTCGAGACGGCCATCGCGGTGCGGGACGGCGGACCGGAGACGCGCGTCGGCTCGGACTTCCTGGTGATCCCGCCCGGCGGCGAGATCCGGCAAGAGATGTTTATGCGGTGACTTGGTAGACTGGTAGATTGGTAGATTGGTAGATTGGTAGACTGGTAGACGGGGAGATCAGGAACACGGTGCATCGGTTCACCAAGTTACCAAGTTACCAATTCACCAATTTACCCATCTACTCACATACAGGAGATCAGACCATGCAGGTCAGAAAGAATAACTACACAGTCAATGCGACACCGACGCTTCAGGTGTTGACAGAGCAACAGATCGAAGCGATTTACTACGCGGCGCTGGGGGTGCTGTCGGAGACCGGCGTGCGCGTGTACGACAAAGAGGGCTGGGATCTGGCCTACCAGGGCGGCGCGAGTGTCGAGGATGTCCAAGACGACAACGCGCTGGTCAAGATGCCCTCGTGGATGGTGGACAAGGCGCGGGCGACGCTGCCGCAGCGCATCCGGGTGATCGGCCCGGCGGGCCGGGACGGCGTGCGCAAGTACAAGATGGATCTCTTCAAGAACGAGATCTACTACGGCACCGGCTCGGACACGCCCTTCACCATCGACCCCTACACCTTGCAGCGCCGCCGCGCGCTCTACAAGGACGTGAAGAACCTGGCCAAGCTGGCCGAGGCGCTGCCTAACGTCGACTTCTTCATGTCGCTGGGCATCACCCAGGACACGGCCGTGGGCACCTACGACCGCTGGCAATATCTGGCGATGCTCGAATCCACCACTAAACCGATCAACATCACGGCGGTGGACATCGAGGGCCTCAAAGATCAGCTTGAGATGGCCTACATCCGGCTGGGTGGCAAAGCGGAGTGGAAGAAGGCGCCGTGCTTCTCGCTCTACAACGAGCCGGTGTCGCCGTTGAGCCATTCCGAAGAGGTGATCCAGAAGCTGCTTTTCTGCGCGGACAACGACATCCCGATCGTCTACACGCCGTGCCCGCTGGCCGGCGCCACCGCACCGGCGACCCTGGCCGGCACGATGGTGCAGACGCTCACCGAGAGCCTGTTTGGCATCGTGCTCAGCCAGTTGCGCAAACCCGGCTGCGAGGTGATCATCGGCGGCCTGATGTCAGCCATGGACATGCAGACCGCGATCTACTGCTACGGCTCGCCCGAGATGGCGCTGTTGAGCGCGGGTTACACCGAGATCACCAAATGGCTGCGCGTGCCGGAGTACGAGACGGCCGGCTGCTCCGACGCCAAGTGTTTCGACGAGCAGGCGTGCATGGAGGCCGCGATCAATATCACCACCGCGGCGCTGGTCGGCGGCAACATGATCCACGACATCGGCTACATCGAGCAAGGCTTGTGCAGCAGCCCGCACATGTTGGTGGCGTCGGATGACATCATCAGCCGCACCAAGCGCATCCTGCGCGGCATCCCGGTGGATGATGATACGAAAGCGCTCGATGTGCTCGACGAGATCGGCCCCGGCGGCCACTTCCTGGGCCACGATCACACCTTCAAGCGGTTCAAGACCGAGAACTGGCGCTCGCCGCTGGTCGACCGGCAGGTCTACGCTGACTGGGAGGCCTCGGGCAGCAAAAGCTATCAGCAGCGCGTCCACGAGCGGATGATCGAGATCCTGGAAGCCGAGTCTGAGCCGCTGCTGGACGAGAAGATGTACGGTGAGCTGCGGCGCATCTGCGAGCTGGCGGATGCACGGCACAAGGATGAGGAGCTGGCGGTTTCGATGTTTGTGTAGGTTGGTAGATTGGTAAACTGGTAGATCGGTAGATTGGGAATACACCAATTTACCGATCTACCAATTGACCAGTTTCCAGGATCTCTGCCAGATCGAACAGATGCACATCCATCCGGTCGATCGCGATCTGTTCTAGTTGTTCTGTGAATCCAGAGCGGGCGCATAGCGCGTAACGGACATGCCGCCCTGCCAATTCCGGCAGGATCAGCGTTGCCTTACGCTCCAGGTCGGCCAGGACATCAATGCCGACCGGGCGCGATGTCCATTTGCATTCGGTCAGCAACGCGGTAGCATCATCAAAAGCGATCAGGTCGATTTCTTCGTTGGCGCGCCACCATCCGCCGACTTGTTTGGGTACAAGCGGTAATTGACTATTCTGTCCGGCGTGCCAGAGGAACTGTTGACAGACGTTTTCGAAGACCGGACCGGTGAATTGATCGAGCTCCGGCAGGACGGCGCCTGCAAGCACCTGAGCACTGCTGTTTCTTTCCAATTGCGACCGGTTGGGATGCACAAAACGGAACCAGAACCGGAGAAACTGGTCTTTGAGTCGGTAGAGGCCGCGGCGGCTTTTGTGAGGTTGGGTCTCGGTGACCGGCACGACGCGTTCCACGAGATGCAGTTGTTGCAGGGTGTCGAGGTAAGCCATCACGCTATCAAGACCGGTGGCCTGCTTGATCTCATTCAACTGGGTTCGACCTGAAGCGATAGCTTGCAGCACGGCGAAGTAATTGCGAGGCTCACGAAGCTCTTGCTGCAGGACGAAGCGCACTTCATCGTAGAGGAACGCGCCACGCATCAGGATATTTTGCTCGATATTTGTCGCAAGGGGCTGATTTCGGTTGATTACCTTGAGGTAGGCTGGCGTGCCGCCGAAGATCGCATAGGCTCGCACACGATCCTCCGGCGCAAACTGGGGATAGAATAGCTGGGCAGCAGAGAAATCCAGTGGTTCCAGGAGATATTGGGCAGTGCGTCGGCCATAGAGCGGGGCCCGGTAACTCAGGACGGTTTCCTCCATCATCCCGATGTAGGAACCGCACAAGATAAGCATCACCTGCGTCTTGCTCAGAACGTGATCCCATAGTCGTTGCAAGACCGATGCCAGCGGAGGGTGGGCTGCAACCAGGTAAGGGAACTCATCCAGCACGACGACGAGACGTTCGGTCTGCGCCAGACGGGCCAGGGCAGTAAGGAGATCTTCCCAGGAGCTATAGATCGGGGCCGGCGCGTCAGCGCCGAATTGGATTGCACCGACTGCGGCGGAGAGACCGGCACGCAGTGTAGATTCCGTCGCCAAGTCAGCCACAAAGAAGATGTGTCGTTTGTCCGCGCAAAAGTGACCCAGTAACTCCGTCTTGCCGACGCGGCGACGCCCGTACAATACGAAGAGTTCGGCCTGATCTGAAGCGTAACGCTGTTCGAGAAGTCGTAGCTCGGCAATGCGATTGACAAACATGCGTGACTCCTTTGGACGATATCCGCTAAGATAATCCAGGTTATGATAAGCATGATTATCTTAGTCAATCATAAATCACTGTTCGTAGAAAAGCAAAACTTGCAGAAGGTATAAACGCAGGAGGCGTGTTGGACGCAAGCACCACACACTCTGACAGCCTGGTGCTGGGCATCGACACCGGCGGCACCTACACCGACGCCGTGCTGATGGAGTATTATTCGCGCCGGGTGTTGGCTTCTCACAAGAGCCTGACCACCAAGCGCGACTTCTCGATCGGTATCGAGAAAGTGATCGATGGGATTCACATCGACGATCCGTCCGCGATCAAGATGGTTTCCGTCTCGACCACCCTGGCGACGAATGCCATCGCCGAGGGGAAGGGCAAACGGGTCGCGTTGCTGTTGATCGGCTACGACCCCGAGCTGGTCGCCAACTTCAAGATGGAGCGGCGGTTCGCCACCCCGGAGTTTCACTACTTTCGCGGCGGGCACGATCTGTACGGCCGGGAGAAGACCGAGCTGGATCTGCCGGCCATCCTGGCGCAGGTCAACAAGCTCAAGGATCGCACCGACGCGCTTGCCGTCTCTAGCTATTTCAGCCCCCTCAACCCCGAGCACGAGAACCGCGTCTACAGCGCCGTCTCGCGCATCTGCGACCTGCCGATCGTGCTGGGCCACCAACTTTCGACCAAGCTGGGTTCGGTGGAACGGGCGACCACGGCCGCGCTGAATGCCTCGTTGCTGGCTGTCCTGCAAGATTTCATCATCGCCGTGCGGCGGGCCATGGAACGCCGGCGGATCGACGCGCCGCTGATGGTCGTGCGCGGAGATGGCACGCTGATGAGCGACGAGTTTGCCGCGCGCACGCCGGTGGAGACGATCCACTCCGGCCCGGCGGCCAGCGCCATCGGCGGGCGGTTCCTTTCGGGATTGGACGACGCGCTGATTGTGGACGTCGGCGGCACGACCACGGATCTGGCGCTCATCGAGAATGGCCAGGTCACGGTGAGCGTCGAGGGCGCGACGGTCGGCGAATATAAGACCTGCGTCCAGGCTGCCAACCTGCTCTCTATTGCCCTGGGCGGCGACAGCCATATTACCTTCACCCGTGACCAACAGATCGCGGTCGGCCCGGAGCGCGTCCTGCCGCTGTCGCATCTGGCCGCCGATCACTCGGAGGTGGGCAAGCGGCTTAAAGCGCTGGCGCGGCGGCAGTGGGCGCAGGCGACGCCGGATTGGCTGGAATACTGGTATTTGCTGCGCGAGCCGCCGCCCGGCCTCCTGGAGACGCCGCGCGAGGAGGCGCTCGTCTCCTTGCTGCGCGATGGGCCGCAGCCGGTGCCCGAGATCCTCAAGCATCTCAAAGTGCTGCACATCGGCCAGGTGGAGGCCAAGGAGCTGCTGCGCCAGGAGATCATCGGCAAGGCCGGGTTGACGCCGACCGATCTGATGCACGTCGAGGGCACCTACGGAAGCTGGGACGCCGAGGCTGCGGCTGTGGCGCTGGAGGTGTTCGCCCACAATCGCTGGCGCGAGCCGGCCGAGGTGCGCGGGCAGATCTGGCGCCGGGTCAGCGAGATGGCGCTGCACGCCATCGTGACGTTCCTTTCGGGCAAGCGGTTGGCCTCGCCAGGCGCTCCGGACGCGGCGCGTGACGATGGCATCGGCTCCTGGTTCTTCTACAACAGCCTGTATCATGACCATCCGCACCTGAACGCTGAATTTCACCTGCGCCAGCCGATCATCGGCATCGGCGCGCCGGCTGGGTTGTTCTTGAAGCCCGTCGCCGACGCCCTCCACACCGACCTGATCCTGCCGCAGTATCACGAGGTGGCCAACGCCGTCGGCGCCATCGCCGGGACGGTGATGGTCACGGAGGAGATCCTGGTCTATCCCATGCTGAACAATGTGGGTTTGGAAGTGCTGGGCTACTACGCCCAGACGGGCGAGGAGCGCTTCGAGTTCGAGGAGTTGGGTGATGCGCTGGCGCACGCCCGCAGCCTCAGCCACGAGCGCGCGCTGGGCGGCGCGCTCCGCTCCGGCGCCGACAACCCGCAGGTGATGGTCGAGGAATCCAGTGACGGGCTGGACACCTACCGCGTGCGCGCTAAGGCAATGGGCAAGCCGCGACTGGCGAGATGAAGACTGAACCACAGAGGCACGGAGGGCGCAGAGATTTCTACTTATTCTCCGTGATCTCCGCGTCTCAATCGTCAGCTTCCAAGTAGCATTCCGGATTTCAACAAACGATGTGAAGGTGTGCGTGCCCGTCCTGGAGTAGAGGCTTCAGCCGGTGGCCCTCAACACCAAGCCCGCCCGGCTAAAGCCTCTACTCCAAAGGTTGTTCGAACAGCTAAAGTTCACGGCAGGTGGTGTGAGGGTGCAAGGAGGTTCCGTTATGGACATTCAGCGCGTTGACACGCAACGGGCTTATGAGTTGATCTGGGATCAGATCACGACGCTGGCGCTCAAGCCTGGGGCGGCCATCAACGAGCAGCAGTTGGCCGCGGATTTGGGCATGGCGTTGACGCCGGTTCAGGAGGCGCTGAAGCTGTTGGCGCACGAGCACCTGGTGGAGATCACCCCGCGGCACGGGATGTACGTGGCTGACGTGAGCACGCCCGATCTCGATCAGCTCAGCGAGTTACGCCTGTCACTGGAAACGCTCGCCGCGGGGATGGCCGCCCGCCGCGCCACCCCCGATGACCTGGTTGTGCTGGAGGCGATCCGGCAGGAGCAGGTGGCGGCCGATCCGGGCGACCCGCGCCGGTTGTTCGAGATCGACCACCAGTTTCACAAGGCGATCGCCCAGGCGGCGCACAACAAATACCTGGCGCAGACCCTCGATCATTTCTTCGGGCTGTCGCTGCGGCTGTGGTATCTGGTGCTGCCGCACCTTGGTTTTCTTCCTGGCGCAGTGGAAAAGCATCTCGATCTGGCCGATGCGATCCGCCGCGGTGACGCCGCGGCCGCCGAACGCATCATGCACAGCCACGTGGAGAGCTTCTACACCGAGGTGCGCAGGGTGCTGGAGCAGGGCAGTTGAAGGGACGCGCCACCATAAGGGCAACCCATGCTTGGTACGTTCGCTGAGCCTGTCGAAGCGACGGGATGAGCGCCCTTCGACAAGCTCAGGGCACGTTCTGTCGTGAAAACTGGAACTACTGCCAGTTGAAGAGGTCTGCGGCGAAAAAGGCGCCGCAGTTAAGGGGCATCGTGGGATACACAGTTGCGGTCAGTTACGGCAATGATGTGCGGTCGGTGGACGTGGCGGATGGCAGCTCGCTGGGCGACGCCGTCATCGCGACCAGGTCTCTCGTTGGAGCAGCCGTGTGCAGGGCGAGGCACCTGTCTCAAGTGCAAGGTGATGGCCGAAGGCGCGCTCACCCCGTTGGACGAGCACGAGCTGGCGGGGCTTTCGTCCGCCGAGCGGGCCGCGCACTACCGGCTGGCCTGCCGCGCCAGGGTGACAGGCGACGTCTCGGTGACGCTTGCGCCCATCGTCGTCTACTCCAACAAGATCTTCCGGGCGTGCGACGATCACCGTCGCGCTGGCGTGCCGCTTGGGCTGGCGATCGACCTGGGCAGCACCACCGTGGCCGCGTTCGTCACCACGCTAGACGAGGGCATGGTCTGCGCCGGCGCGGCCGCGCTCAACCAGCAGACGGCCTTCGGCGCGGACGTGATCTCGCGGCTGGCCGCGGTGCAACTTGGTCCGGCCACCGCCGAGCGGGTCTCGGTGCTGGCGCTCTCCTCGATCGTGCAGGCGGTGGACGCGCTCAAACTGGCGCCCAGCGTCCGGGCGCGCATCCGCCGGGTCACCATCGTGGGCAACTGCGCCATGCACCACCTGCTGCTGCGCTATCCTGTGGACACGTTGGCCGAGATTCCGTTTCAGCCCCACAGCACCGCAACGGTCCGTTTCCCAGGAGTTTCTGATGCCGCGGGTGGTGTTGGTACCCAGGAGAACCTCACCCCCCTGCCCCCTCGCCTGGCAGGCGAGGGGGAGCCGAGCGCCCCTTCCCTCGCAGGGAGGGGGTTGGGGGGTAGGTCGGCCATTTACAGGACCGATGACCCTCCCAATCCCTTCGCCGACATCTTCCCGGCCGGCGCCGAGGTCGCACTGCCGCCCCTGATCGGCGGGTTCGTGGGATCCGATGCGCTGGCGTGCCTGATCTATTACGGCTTCGACCGTACGCCAGCTCCGATGGCGGCGATCGACCTGGGCACGAACGGCGAGGTGATGGTGACCGATGGCCGGCGCATCCTCGTCGGTTCCACTGCGGCCGGCCCCGCCTTCGAGGGGGTGAACATCTCCTGCGGCACCCGCGCGGTCGACGGCGCGATCATCGACGCACGGGTCGTGCCTGAGGATGGCAGCGTGGCGCTGACGACGGTCGGCGCCCAGCCGCCGGTCGGGCTGACCGGCTCCGGGCTGCTGGCGCTGGTCTGCGAGCTTCGCCGCGCGGAGGTCATCGACGCGAAGGGCCGGATCGTCCCGGAGCATGCCGTCTTCGGCTCCCGCCTCAGCTACGACGAGGAGGGCGTGCGCCGCTTCCTCATCACCGATCAGGGGGTGGACCGCCGCGGCGTCGATGCGGATGAACCGGGAACCCAGGTTTCGCTCTATCTGACGCAGCACGACGTGCGGGAGTTGCAAAAGGCCAAGGGCGCGATCCGGGCCGCGTTCGATACCCTCATGGCGCAGCTTGAGTTACAGCCGGCGGACTTGCAGCGGATGATCCTGACCGGTTCGTTCGGCAGCCAGCTTGATGTGGATGCGGTTCTCAGCCTGGGGATGATCCCGCCCGTGCCGTTTGAGGTGATCGAAACCTCCCCCAACGGCGCAGGTTTTGGCGCGGCGCGCATGCTGAATGATGCGGAATTCACGCGCGCGGAACATATCGCGGCTGCGGCGGAACAAGTGGATCTGGATGCAGACCCTAATTTCGACCGGCGTTTCATCCGTTCGTTGGCGTTGACGCCCGAGGCAGGCAAATGACCGATACGCCAAGCGCGGATGTGGCTCCGGCCGATGTCGGGGCGATCTCGGTATCATCCCAACAAGATATAAGCACAGGCGAGCAACGGCGCTGGCTCGGCCCTGGACTGGTCGTCCTGGCCAGCCTCTTCTGGTCGACAGCCGGCGTTTTTATCATGACGACTGTGCGGGGCAGCGGCATCTCGGCGTTGGGGCTGGCTTTTTGGCGGGTGTTCATAGCTTTTCTGTGCCTGGCCGTCGCCATCGGCGTGTTTCGCCCGCGGGCGTTGCGTGTTCATCGACGCGATCTACCCTGGCTCGCCGGGATGGGCCTGGCGGTGGGCATGTTCCAGGTGCTCTGGATTCTGGCGATCCTCACCAACGGCGCATCCGTATCGACCGTGATCCAATGCAACGCGCCGATCATCGTGACGTTGCTGGCCTGGGTTTTCTGGCGCGAGCCGTTGACCTGGCGCAAATGGACGGCGATTGCGCTGGCCGGCATCGGGACTATCCTGATGTCGGGTGTAAGCGGTGCCGGAAACATCCGTTTGACGCCGGTCGGGCTGCTGGTCTCGCTGGGTTCAGCGTTGACTTACGCCGGCATCACGCTTTTTGCCAAGAAGTTGTCGGGTGACTACAACCCGTTCGTGATCCTGATGTACTCGTTCGGGTTTGCGGCGTTGGCGCTGCTCCCCTTCCAGATCGGCCGACCGCTCCCCACCCAGGCGAGCGGGGCAGCCGTCGCAGCCTTTGCTGGACTGGTACTCATCACCACCATCGCCGGGTACAGCGCCTATACCCTGGCGCTGCGCCATTTGCAGGCCAGCGTGGCGTCGATCCTGGCGATGTCCGAGGTGTTGTTTGCCGCCTTTTTCGGCTATGTCCTGCTCGGTGAGCGGATGAACGGTTGGCAGATCATGGGCGCGGTGGTGATCATCGGCGCCGTGGTGCTGCTGACGGTGTCGGCGCGGCCCGAACAGCCATCCGCTGCCGGCGAGCAACCAGGGCCGGTCGCGGAGCGGCCCTGAGCCGCAGATCATCCGTCGCCGCGCGGCGAAGCGCAGGATGTGGCCGCCGTTGCAGGCTGAGGTTAAGGTTGAGATTGAGCGAGGGGCGAGGTGAGCAAAAAAGACAAGGGCATCGCGAAAACCATGCCGATGCGGGTTCTGGACGAGGCGGGCGTCCCGTACGAAGTCCATCTGCACGCACACAAGCAAGTCACCTCCGCGGGCGTGGCTGCAGATCTTGGCATCCCGACCGCCCAGGTGGTCAAGGCGATGATCGTGCAGCGCTCGAGTGCATGCGCCGGGACAGGGCGAGTTCGCGGTGATGGTGGTGCCGGGCGATCGCAAGCTAAGCCTGAAGAAGGTGGCCGCGGCGTTGGGCGACAAAGGCGTGCGCCTGGCCGCCGAGCGTGACGTGATCCGGGTGACGGGCTATCAAATCGGTTCGGTGTCGGTGGCGGGGTTTCGCCGCGACGACATCGCCGGCTACGTGGATCGCCGTGTGCTCGACCTGCCGCAGGTCATCATCAGCGCGGGGCGGCCGGACGCGGGGCTTGGCGCTGGCGCCCGCCGGCATGGCGGCTGCGATGGCCGCGGAGATGGCGGATTTGTGCGAGGATGAGTGACGCCGACCTGCTCTGGGTCAATCAATCTCACATGGTTGCAAGGTTGGATTGATGTCATCCAGCGCCTGTCGTACCCGCTTGAATATGCAGACCAGAATTGTACCGATCTGGCTGCGGTTGAATAGGTTATTCTGCACCACCTGATCGACGCGGCTCACACGAACAGGGGCGTCAGTCGCTCGTAGAGCATGCAGTAACGCGTATAGCCGGCCGCGTATGCGGCCGCATGCATCGGGTTTGGTTCAATGGTACGATCCAGATGCACCATCGCGGCGGAGGCGGTTTCGAGATCGGCGTAGCAGCCGGCGGCAACCGCACCGAGCAAGGCCGCACCCAGGCAGGCCGTTTCCTCGCTCCGCACGGTGCGGAGCGTCTTACCCGTCACATCCGCCTTGATCTGCAGCCAGAGCGGGCTGCGTGCGCCGCCGCCGATGCTGCGGATCTCCGTGACGGGAAAGCCCATCCCCTCGATCAGGTCAAGCTGGCGCTTCAGCATGTATGCGACCGATTCCATGAGACCCCGAACAAAATGACCCCGGCCGTGGCGCAGCGTTGCGCCGAAGAAAACGGCACGCGCCTGAGGGTTGTACTCGGGCGTGAACGCGCCTTCCAGGTGAGGGAGCACGGTCAATCCATCGCAGCCGGGAGACACGCAGCCGGCCGCAGCCGTCATGAGGTCGTACGCGTCGAGGCCGGCCCGCTGTGCGACCGCAGCCTCCACCGCGAAGAACTCGTCGCGGAACCATTTCAGCGCCATGCCGGCGGTCTGACCCCAGGGGAAGAGACAATACAAGCCCGATCGGGCGTGATAAAAACAGGGGAGGCGACGATCGGGGTCAAAATACGGGCGATCCGTGGTGGCGACGACCGCCAGCGCGCCGCCCGTCGTCTCGCTCACCAGCCCGGGCCGCAGGTTGCCCGCGCCCAGCGCACCGATCGTTTGGTCGAGCGCACCGGCGACCGCCAGCGTGGACAAAGACAGCCCAGCCTCGGCCGCGCCCTGCCGATCCAATTGCCCGATCGGCGTACCGGGTTCCACCAGGCGGCCGAAGTGCTCCACGCCCACCCCCAGGTAATCGAGCATCGGCTGAAACCATTGGCGGGTGTTGATATCCACTAGCAGCGAGTCGGATTGGAGCGCCAGTTCCGTCACGTACCGCCCGGTCAGGCGGTACAACAGATAGTCTTCCAGCAGCAGGAACTTGGCGGTCGCGGCAAACACCGCCGGCTCGTTACGTTTCACCCAGAGGATCTTACAGGCCGGCCAGGTGGGCACGACCTCGGGCTGGCCGGAGATGCGAAACATCGCCTCCGTGCCGAAATGCCCGGCGATGGCCGCGGCTTCATCAACAGCGCGATTATCGAGCCACACGATCACGCGTCGGGTGGGCACGCCCGCGGCATCAAGCAGCACGAGCGTTTCTGCCTGACTGGAGATAGCGAGCGTAGCAATCTCCGCGGGCGCCACACTCGACTGTGCGACGACTTGCCGCACCACCGCACAACAGGCGCGCCAATACGTCTCCGCGTCGCACTCCACGATCGCGGGCGCGGGGGTGAGCAACTCATACTCGGCCCGCGCGACCGCCAACATGCGGCCGTTTTCGTCGAAGAGCGCCGACTTCATCGAAGTGGTGCCGGCGTCAATGCCGAGGAAGTAGGGCATGCAAGACCCTCCCGGGTACACAAGATGCTGATGAACTGACTTGGCTGACTGGTACTATACTTTACGAAGTCGGTGGCGTCAAGGAGCTATGGCTGGGATGCCAGGCTGTAGATCTGGCGCCAACTGCATCCAACACGTCTTGTGCGACGCAAGGGTGCGGTACAGAGTTTTGCATGAGAGGTAGTCATTCTGAGACCCGCATGCGCCAAGGCCGCATGTTCTGAACAAGAAACTCGCGCTGTCACGGCTTTGCCGTGAGGCCGAGTCCCTGACCTCGGTTAGCGTCTCAGGTTGTCAGGCCGAAGGATCCATTTGAGAGTTTCTTGGGAGCGGGTTGACGACGACAGACTCGTCCCGGCGAACGATCAGCGAAGAATCTCGCGTGCTTGTCTCGCCATCGAGAGTCAAAGCGAGATGCTTCGCTGATCTTGCACTATGCCGCACCTTGCTTGGTTGAGCCGCTCAGCATGACAAGCGGGGCGCTTGGCGCAAAACTCTGTACCGCACCCGCGACGCAAATCAGTGTTGCGCGATCCTCTGGAATGCAGTATGCTTACCTTAGCAGTCAGTTTGCCGTGCAGCGCGCTCGGCTGGGTGCCCAGAGGAGCGACATGGAACCCAAACCGATCCCGTATCATGACCTCATGCGGGTGCTCAAGCCGGACGACGGAACGTCATGCCAGGCATGCCCGATCTGCCAACTCGCCACGGAATCGGTCGCCCACTACCTCGATGATCTGGTCTTCTTCTCCGCGGTCAAACCCGATACACGGGCAGAGATACGCGCCGCGCGCGGGTTCTGCAACGAACATGCCAGCCAACTCGCGCAACTGACCGGCAAGGGTTTGGGCGTCGCCCTGATCCACGAAGACATCATCGACACCGTGATGGAGGGTCTGGCGGGGGCAGTGCCGCCGGTCGGCGCGTCGGTGAAAGTTTCGATCGCGGCCAGAGTAACTGGAATCGTCCCCAGCGGATCCCGAATCCAACGCGCCGCAGCCCAGGCAGTCCGTGTGCTGGAGCCGCAAGGGCCGTGCCTGGCCTGTCGCCACCAACTCCTGGTCGAAGAAAGCTACCTCGGCACGCTGTGGCGCTATCTGGATGACGAGGCGCTCACCGCCGCGCTCCGTGCCTCGTCCGGCTTATGTCTACCGCATCTGCGGCAAGTGCTTCCCGGCGCGCCGGACGCGGCTGCGTTGCAGCGGCTGATTCAGATTCAGCTCGAGTGCCTGGGACGTTTGCGCGCTGAGCTGCGCGAGCTCACCCGCAAATTCGACCATCGCTTCAAACACGAGGTCATCGGCGCCGAAGGGGATGCCTGGCTGCGCGCGATCGCGATCGTCTCAGGCCAGAGGGGGATACGCTAAATGATCCTGCGCCTGACCCTGGTCACTTTTCTTCTGGCGCTCATCGGTTTCGCCGGTTGTGTGTCGCCGGCGAAGCCAGTTCCTACAGCGCCCCTGAGCACGCCGGCGCTTGCCACACCGACGGCGGTGGCGGACCCATACACCGGGGCGCGCGCGGCCATGGTGCATGAGCAGATTGCGGGCCGCGGCATGCGAAACTCGGCAGTGCTGGCGGCGCTAAGCAAGGTCGAACGCCAGCGCTTTGTCCCGGAAGAATACGTGCGGGCCGCGTACGCGGATCACCCCTTGCCCATCGGCTACGGCCAGACGATTTCGCAGCCCTACATTGTCGCATTGATGAGTGAGGCGCTCAAAGTCAAACCGGGGGATCGGGTGCTGGAGATCGGCACGGGGAGCGGATACCAGGCCGCCATCCTGGCCGAGATGGGGGTCGAGGTTTACACGGTCGAGATCATCCCCGAGCTCACCCGCCAGGCAGCCGTGGTGCTGGACGAGCTCGGCTATACCAACATTTATACGCAGAACGCCGACGGCTACTTCGGCTGGGAGGCCCATGCGCCCTACGACGCCATCATCGTCACCGCGGCGCCGGATCACCTGCCGCAGGCGCTGGGGCAGCAGCTCAAAGAGGGCGGCCGGCTGGTCATCCCCATCGGGCCAACAGGCAGCGTGCAGACGCTCTGGCTTTTCGAGAAGCAGAACGGCGAGCTGACGGCCACCAACCTCGGCGCGGTGAGCTTTGTGCCGCTCACCGGAGGGACGAAGTAGATCCGGGCTGAATAACGAGCCTTCTGCGCCGGACGATGCCGCGGATACACGCAGATGGACGCGGATTTACCCTGCAATAGTTGCTCAGGTGATTTCTGGTACTGGTATTCTTTGTGCTTCTTCGTGTCTTGGTGTCTTCGTGGTAAAATCCTTGCTCGTTGTACAAGCACTTAACCGGTAAGGGCTCAGTCGCTATCCACCTTACTGAGGCGCACGCTTCTCACTCCGGAACAGCACGATACCTGCTGCCGCGTAGCAGCCGGCGCCCAGCAGCAGCACCACGGTGAAGCCGCTGCTCAACGCCAGGATGGCCGCCAGCACCGAGGCCACCACCGAGGTCGACCCGTTCACCGCCCAAGCCCAGGGGATCAACGCCGGGGCGCGATCCTCAAGCCACGCGACCCCGCGCGGGAAGGGCAATCCCATCAAGACTCCGAGCGGCGCCAGGCCGATCACGGCGATCGCAGCGCGCCCCCACAGCGGCCAACCCAGCGCCGCATCAGCCATAGGCACGATTATCAGCGGGGTGAGCAACGCCAGCAGGACTAACGCGACCCACGTGCCGCGCCTGGGCAGCCAGGCTGCGCGCGTCAGCAGGCTGCCCAGGCCGGAAAAAAACAGCAGGCTGAGCACCACCGCGACAAACGCGTACGTCGCGTGGCCGAGCAGCAGAATCCAACGCTGGATCAGGGGGATCTCGACGAAGAGGAAGGCGATACCGAGCAGCGCGAAGTAAGCCAGGACGCTCCCTCGCCGCACCGCCGAGCCAGGAGCCGCCTGTGCTACGCCACGGCGCAGGGCCAACGGCGCCAGGATCAGCGCCGCCGACAGCACGAGCACCAGCGCCAGCAGCGCCCAGAGGATCAAGTAGCCGCTGCCGCCGAACGGCTGCCAGGTGCGGCCCAGCGTTGCCAGCACCTCCGGCGTCTGCCGCCACTTGAAGAAATGATAAAAGAAGGGGCGATCGTCGGTGGCCGGGGTGATGTCAAACGGGTATTCCGCGTAAAAACCGGCGCGATCCGGCGCGGCCAGCAGCGACTTGAGGGCTTGATAATCCGCCGGCGCCGGCAGCCGGTTGTAACGGTTGACCTCGTCCGCCTGCACATCCGGCGCCCAGACAAGATCGTAGCGCCGCGCCGCGATGAACTCGCGCACGCCGGCCAGCTCGTCCGCCGACCAGCCATCCGGCTGCGCCAGCACCGTGATCGTCTGGATGCCGCGATAGGCAACCAGGGAATCACCCGGCCGGACAATCCCGCGCCGCGCCAGCGCCTCGATCAGCGTCGCGGCCAGCCGGAGGCTCTCGCTGGGCGGCGTCTGTAGCCAGCGTGTGGTGGCCAGCACGCCATCGGGTGCGAGTCGTGCCAACGCGTCGGCGAACGCCTCGACCGTCAGGCCATATGTCTCGCCCAAGCCATACGCGCCGCTGCTGATCGGCCGATAGGCGTCGGTCAACGGCAGGAAGATCACATCATAAGACGGGCCGGCCCGCCGCAGGTAGACGCGCGGCGCTTCGATCACGGTTCGCACACGCGGGGCAGCGTAGACATCCGCGGAGGGAGCGGCTTGTCCCACCGCCGCGCGCACCAGCGCGTTACTGACGACAGCCGTGACAGGTTGCTCTGACAAGCTGGATGTCGCAGCAAGCGCCTGGAGCACCCCCAGCCCGCCGCCCGGCTCCAGCACCAGGCTTTGCCCGCCGGCGCGCAGCTCGAAGGCGATGGCCTCCGGCAAATAGTCAGCGGCTGCGAACTCGTCAGCCGGGATCAGCGTGATGGGCTGGGGCGAATCGGCGTCGAGCGACAGGCCGGCCTGGGGCGGCGGCGCGCCGGTGAACGTATAGCTCAGCCCGGGCAGATTGCGTGTGCCCGCGTCAAAGATCACATCGGCGCGCGAGATGGCATTCCACTTCCCGAACACGGTCGCCGCGCCGGGGTAGCGCAGGGCGTGCGCCAGGCCCTTGTACGGTGAGAACACCAGGCCCAGCGGCGCGCGCCCCTGGGCGTTCAACACGGCGAGCGCGCCAAAACCGGCCGCGCCGACAACTACGAGGGCGATCGCAACCCACCTGCCAAGCGAGGGCAAATCCAGCCGAAAACGCCCTTGCCGGTGATCCTGAGCTTGTCGAAGGAGAACTGGCGCTTGCGGAAAACCGTACTCTGCGGCGGGCTCAGGGTGCATAGGTGATTTTTCGGACGGCTCGATCACCGCCGGGAGCAGGCCGATCAAGACACTGGCCAGCACCGCGCCCGGCACACCCGCCAGGGCCAGGGCGAACAATGCCAGCAGCACACCCAATGCCGACCCCAACAGGTTCGCGGCGTACACCAGGTGCCCGCGGCCACCGCCGATCGCCAGCCCCGCGCCGATGCCAACACCGCTGCAGAAAAAGGGCAGCGCCAGGACCAGGTAGTAGAGCGCAAAATAGAGGAGTTGACGGCGTTCCCAGGCGATGGTGTAGCTGTCGAACGGCAGCCAGTTGACCGCGGCATACGCCAGCAGCGTGCTCGCCGCGAAACCGGCGCCGGCCAGGCGGTAGATGTGCGGGTTGGGCGCCGGTGACGAGCGAAGGCTGAGGAAGCTGCCACTGGCCCCAAAGCCAAGCAGCGCCAGGCTCACCACCAGGAAGGCGAAGTGGTAGAACTGCGCCACGGCAAGGAGCCGTGTCAACGCGCTTTCGAGGAGGAGCGCGGCCGCGGCCAACGCCCCCACGCTGAAGGCAGTACGGCGCAACATCCTCTCACCATTGTCCTGCAGAATGGGGCTACGGGCAAGGAGATGAGGCATCCCCTCATAGGGAGAATGATAGCATGTAAGCCGTGAAGCGAAAAGCGCTGGGGTGAGGCGGGAGAACCTTCAAACACAATCACCGGCAAGCCACAGAGGACACAGAGCGCACCGAGATGGTAGCTCAAGCATGAGACCTCTGAGGCCTCTGTGATCTCCGTGGCTGGCAGCGACGGTGAAACTACGCGACGCCTTACGCTGACCTCATCCAGCGCTCGCTATAGATGGCCAGGATATTCTCGATCGGCGTCTCCGGCGCGGCCTCGTGCGAGGGGCCGAGCACCAGGCCGCCGCGTGTGCCCCACAGATCGTGCGCCCGCCGCACCTCACCCCGCACCTGCGCCGGCGTCCCGCTCACCAGCAGCTTTTGCACGTCAATGCCGCCGCTCAGGCAGACATCCTGCCCATACCGCCGGTACATGGTTTCCAAATCCATGTCGCGCGCGGATGTCTGCACCACGTCGAGCACATCAATCCCCGCGTCGATCATCAGCGGCAGTACCTGGTGCACGCTGCCGCAGCAATGCCAGCTAAAGATCAGGCCGTAACGCTTGACCTCGGCGATCATCTCCCGGTAGATCGGCTGGAAGTAGCGGCGGAACAGCGCGGGCGAGAACATCATACCGTCCTGCCCGGCCACATCGTCCCACGCGCCATACAACTCGGCCCTGGCGCCGAACGCGGCCAGGTAGCGCCGGTTGAACTCCAGGCAGAACTCCCCGACCTCGCCGATCAGCCGCTCCGCCAGCGCCCGATCCAGCGCCAGGTCCATCAGGAACTGCTCCATGCCGCGCAGGTAACTGCAGATCATGAAGAGGTTGTTCAGAATGCCGATGCAGATGACGTGGTTGCCGCGGCCGGCCAACACCTCGTAAGACAGCGGTTCGCCCGCCGCCTGGGGCGCATCGGCCTGGCGATTGATCATTTGATCGAAGTCGAAGTGCATCAACCGCTGCGTCAGATATCCGGCCGGGATGTCGCTCGCCCGCTCGATCCGCGCCAGGGGTGGATCGACAAAGGCAGGATATTCGAAACCCTGCTCATCGGCCCCGCTGCTGATGACCGGGACGCCGAGGGTGTAGAAGTAGGACGCGTCGGTGATGTGAGGTGGTTGCGGCTGCGGACCGCGATACGCGGGCAGGAAGGTGGCCCACGCGTCCGCCCGCGAGCCAGAAGCCCAGGAGTCCGCGCCGAGCCGCGCAAGCAGCGCTTCCGCCGAGGCGAGGCCGCCGGCCGGATCGATCCCGAAATGCGCCATCAACCGGCGCGTTAACACCTTCGACGCCCGGAAGTGCGTAGGGATGCGATCGACCGGCTGCCGCCGCGCGGCCGCGCAGAAACGTTGCTTGGGGTTCATCCAAAGAGTCGAGCTCGCGACCTGAGTGCTTCGCGATTGAAGGACACCCCCTTCGAGGGGCTCAGGGTGCGTGCAATGGTCGATCTCAGGCTTCATGTTCACCC
This sequence comes from uncultured Chloroflexia bacterium, assembly GCA_963841825.1. Lineage (GTDB taxonomy): Bacteria > Chloroflexota > Anaerolineae > CG2-30-64-16 > CG2-30-64-16 > CAWJEL01. The sequence continues at coordinate 5,642 of CAWJEL010000009.1, read as the reverse complement.
GGCAAATTTCGGTTCCGCCACCCCCTGGATGTCGGTGTGGATCACGAACAGATCGCCCGATCCCGGCGCGGCCTGGCGCTCAGCGTCGGTGAGCAGCAACCACGCCGTGGTCACGTACAGGTCCTTCAGGTCAGGCCCTCCGAAGACGCAGCTCGTCGGGTTCGGCACGGGGAGCTTGACCACCCGCTCGATCTTGCCGTCCGGGTCGTAGCGGGTGAGCCGCCAGCCGCCCCACTGTGCGCTCCACACGCCCCCTTCGGCATCCACGGTCAGCCCGTCCGGCAGGCCGTCCGCCTCCGGCACTTTGGCGAAGGAGCGCCGGTTCGCCAGCTCCCCGGTCGCGGGGTCGAAGTCGAACGCCAATAGCTCGTAGGCGAACTGTGCCGTCACGTACATCGTCCGGTTGTCAGGGCTCCAGCCCAGGCCGTTCGAGCAAGCCAATCCGCCTGCCATTCTATGCACACCGCGGTCAGCATCCATGCGGTAGAGCGAACCTTCCGGCCGGAACTGATCGTCGGCTTGGGTGGAGCCCGCCCAGAAGCGGCCCATGCGGTCGGCCGAGCCGTCGTTGAAGCGCACCGGCCGGTTATCGGCCTCCGGGTCGTGGATGAACTGGCTCTGCCCTGTGCGCTCGTCCCAGAAGTAGAGGCCGGTACGTGTGGCCAGCACGAAACCGCCGCCCGTCCGTCGTCGCCTGGCCTGTCACCGGCAATCCCGGCGCCCAGCGAGTGAATTCCTTCGTCGCCGGGTCGAGACGAAAGACTGCCGGGCTGTCCCAAATATCGAGCCAGTACAACGCCTGCTCATCGGCATCCCAGCGCGGGCTTTCGCCCAACTCACTTTGCGTCTTGACGACGTTTTCGATCTCAAACATTATGTAACCACCTTTCTTGATCAGATTGGCGTGCTGCCTCGCTGTTTATGAGGGTGTATTCAAATCTTTTACAATCCCAGGAGCAGCCGCAGTTTTGCGACGGTGAAACGCGGCCGGGTGAAGTGGCCGAAGTCGGCTGCGATTCTGGCTTCAGATTCGGACAGGCCCAGCTCTTGCGGGGTCGCCGGACCGCCCGCGCTCCGCAGCGCGGCGGTGATGGCTTCCGGCGCGGGCAGCCTGGCGGCGATGGCCTGCACGTCAGCCCATCGGTCGAGGAGGCGCTGCCTGAGCGCCGCCCATTGCTTCGGCGTCATGCGGATGAACTGCGCTTGCTGCGCGATAATCTGATCGGCGACCGGGCCGTAGACGCGACGGATAGTCTCCTCGGTCACCTCAGGATCGGGCAAGGATGCGCCGGTCAGGCGACGGGCAGCCTCGTCCCGGCTCATCGCGCGCACGCGCGCGTACCACCCGGCCGCGATCACGGTTCCCACGCCCACCTTTGCGCCGTGCAGCAGCGGGGGCAGGCCCGCCTGGAGCATACGCATCTCCCAGCAATGCGAGATGTGATGCTCCGATCCGCCGCCCGGCGCCGAGCTGCCGAACGCGGCCATCTCCAGCCCGGAGTCAATCAGCGTCCGGGTGAGCAAAGCGACGGCGTCCACATCAGCACACGCGATCTCATCAGCGCGCGCCAGGGCCGTGTGCGCCAGGTTCTCCATGCGCTGCCCGATGGCTTCATCCCACCGCTCATCCCACAGCAGATGACCCAGGCGCAGATCGTTCACCGAGGTGAACTTGGCGAGTGTGTCCCCCAAGCCGGCTGCGATCATCGGCCGCGGCGCGGCAGCCAGCGTGTCAATATCGCAGAAGAGCGCCTCCGGCGCCTGGCCCGCGATGCTCTGTTTGAGGCCACCGATGGTGAGCGCGTTGCTGCTCGTGGCGTAGCCATCCATGGACGGCGCGGTCGGCAGGGAGATGAAGCGGTTGCGGGTGTGGTAACTAACGAACCGCGTGAGATCGGTGATAACGCCCGATCCGACCGCCAGATAGCACGTCTGAACCGGGGCGCGCATCAGGATATGTACGATCCGTCCCTCATCCGGCACGACTTCATCACCCGGCAGCACGACCGTCTCGACTGCCAGGCCGGCTGAGCGCAACGCAGCTTCGACCTGGTGGCCGAGCGCAGCGTAGGTGTTGCGATCGGCCACCAGCGTGAATGCCGCCAGGCCGCGTGCGGTGACATATTCAACCAGACGCGCAGACGCAGCGCGATCGAAAGTGATGTGGATGTTCAAGATGATGCCTCTTCCGGCGGGTAAACGCGTTCCGGTAGGACGCGGCCCTTCGGTCGTGCGATCAGCTCCAGGGTCGTGCCGAGATCCTCTTCAGTGTCCAGGTAAGCGTAATGGCCGTCGCCATCCCGCCCGAAGCCGGCCCCATCCATGGTCATGGTCAGTCCCGCTGCGGCAGCCTGAGCCAGCGCCGCGTCCATGTCATCCACGAGCACGCCGAAATGGTGGACGCCGTACCCGTGCTCGCGCACAAAATCGCCGTAAACGGAATCGCCCCCGGCCATCTCGATGAGCTCGATGCGCAGCGGGCCGATCCAGGCCAACGCGATGCGCATGGCATAATCGGCCGGCTCGCCGCGGTAGGTCATTTGTTTGACCAAAGGCCGGCGGTAGGTGTAGAAATGCCACGGTCCGATGCCGAACTGCTTCCAATAACATTCAACGGTGCGGTCCAGGTCCCGGACAACCAGGCCGACCTGTGCGACGCCGTTTTTGAGGAACGGCAGGGCGTCCTCGATCCCTTGTTCAGACATGCTGTCAACCCCTCGCGGTCGCAACGGTATGGCTCAACGGCCGACAACCTGTCGCCCCGTGCGCAGCAACCGATTGCCGCTGCAACTCCAAGACGGCCTGCGCGGCCCGCGCATCGGTCACCAGGCAGGTGCAATAACGCCCGCGGCAGACCGGCCAGGATGGCGCGGGCTTTGTTGATGCCACCCGATACCGCGATGACGTGCGGGATGCGGCGCAAAGACTCGGCATCCAGACTGATCGCGCGGCGGTTGGCCGGGATGTCCAGCCATAAGCCATTTTCATCGAACTGATGGGCCACGATGTCACCGACCACGCCGCTTGCCATCAACGACTCGATCTCGCTGCGGCTGAGATAACCGGCGCGCACCAGGCTGGATAGTTCGGGCTGGGGCGTACCGATGCCGATCAGGGCGACGTCGGCACGCGCGGCCAACGCCAGGGTCTCCTCAATCGTACGCTCCCGGCGCAACGCCGCCGCCAGCGCTTCATCCTCCACCAACAGTGGCGCGGACAGGAAACGGAACGAGGCGTGCAACTTTTGCGCCAGCCAACGGCCCAACTCAGCGCCGTCCACCAGGGGATCACCGTGTCCCACCGCGCCGATGAGTTGGACCACCGTCGAATCCGGCACGGTCGCGGTAGGCATGGCGCTCACCACCGCGTGGACCGCCGTGCCCCAACTGATGCCGATCACGACACCCGGACGTAGGGCCTGTTGCAAACAGCGCGCCCCCAGTTCCCCCAGGCGCTTGAGGAGCAGCGTGTAATCATCCGGCGGTTCGGCCAACACCTGCGCGTTCGCCAACCCGAACTCAGCGCACAGCCGCCGCTCCAACTCGGCATCGGTGCGCAGGGGATAGAGCACCTTCACCTCGACCAGCCCGGCCTCGCGCGCCTGATCCAACAGCCGCGAAACCATCGAACGCGACTTGTTGATGCGCCCCGCGATCGTCTCCTGATCGAGGCCCTCTTCGTAGTACCAGACCGCGATCTGTGCCAGAAAGTCTAGGCGATCCTGGTCCATTGGCCACCCCCTGCCCCAAATGAAGCGATTCCTACCCCGAACGAGCCGGAACCCTGACCACAACGGCACAAAGTCACCAAGTCCACAAAAACCACTGATTCCCTTGTGCATCTTCGAGTCTTGATGTCCTGATGGTTAATCCTTGCTCGTTGTACGAGAATTCAGACGGCAAGCGCTTAATTACCCTGCGCCCTCCGCGATCTCCGCGGTGAGACTCGAGGCAGCAACCGGCGGGTGGACTCCGTCCGCCTTGCCGGCGCTGCCGAAGACGCGCATCTTCTGCCTTGCCGCAGCACAAACGCTTTGCCGGGCGGCAGCCATCAACTGCTCGAAAGCGTAGCCTTCAAGGGTGGTAGTTGCAAGGAAATCCCGGACGGCTCGTAGATACGCCACCCGCACGTCGGTCCAGATATTGATCTTGTCCACGCCGGTTGCGATGGCCCGCTGAATATCCTCGTCGGGCGTGTCCGATCCGCCGTGCAGCACCAGGGGGATGTCCAGCGCCTCCCGCAGCACCTGGAGACGGTCGAAGTCGATCACAGGCTTCCCACGGTAGAGGCCGTGGATCGTGCCGACCGCGACGGCCAGCGCATCGACCTGCGTCTCGGCCACAAAACGCACGGCTTCATCCACGCGGGTCAATCGCGCATGGCTGTCAGCATCCGAAATTTTCTCGGTGCTGTAGCCGACGTGCCCCAACTCCGCTTCCACACTGACGCCGACAGGATGGCACATCGCGACCGCCCGTCGGGTCAGCGCCACGTTCTGCTCAAACGGCAGGTTGGAAGCGTCCAGCATAACACCCGAAGCGCCGAGCTTGATCCCCCAGGCCACCTGTTCGAGCGTCGTGCAGTGATCCAACTGCAACGCGACCGGGATGCTAGCGCGAGCGGGCGGCCTCTGCTGCAATCATCGCGATCACGCCGGGCCAATCCGCCGCGGGCATGAAGCCCGGCAGCATCATGATGATCAGCGGCGACCGCTCGGCCACGGCCGCGTCCACGATGCCCTGGGTCATTTCCAGGTTGAAGGTGTCGTAGGCGCCCACCGCCCAGGGCTGCCGCACGCATGCGGCCAGCAGTTCATGCACAGGAACAAAGGTCATGCGAGCGCCGCCTTCCACGCCTCGGTCAGCTCGGCGATGTCCTCGAACATGAAGTCCGGGCCGTAGGCCACCGCTTCGTCACGCGTGGTGGAACCCGAAAGTACCATAATGGTCTTCAGCCCGGCTCTCACCCCGCCGAGCATGTCGGTGTCGATCCGATCGCCCAACGTGGCTGTGGTGTCCGGCCTGGCGCCCATCTGTGCCATTGCCAGCTCGAACATGGTCGGCTCCGGCTTGCCGATGGCAACGGGCTGGGTCTCAGCGCCGGTCGCGATCGCGGCGATCAGCGCGCCGGTGCCGGGCACCAACCCTTCCTCGGTCGGCCGCGTCGGGTCGAGATTGGTGGCGTAGAAACGAGCGCCGCTGCGAATCAGCAGGCAGGCGCGCTTGATCTTCTCGAAGTTGACGCCCCAGTCGATGCTGGCGACCACCGCCGCCACATCCTCATCGGCCAGCACGAAGCCCTGCTCCAGCATCGCGTCGCGCAGCGAATTCTCGCCGAACACGTGGACGCGCGCGCCCGCGGGAGCTGTTGCGCCATGATCAGCGCGGTCGCGGTGCCGGAAGAGATGATCTCCTCCGGTGCGACCGTCACACCGAGCCTGGCGAGCTTGGCGGCGTACTGCGTCGGCGTGCTGCCCGAGTTGTTCGTGGCCATCCGGAACGGGATCGGCCGTGCGCGCGCAGGAAGCTGATGAACTCAGACAGCCCGCGCACCGGGTCATTTCCCCGGTAGAGCACGCCGTCCATGTCGATGACGAGGTGGGTGATGTCGCTTAAGTTAGACAAGGGTTGGTCTCCGTGATG
>CAWJEL010000008.1:0-116549 GCA_963841825.1 uncultured Chloroflexia bacterium | reverse complement strand
ATCTGCGGCGAAGTGGGGGTCGATTGGGTCAGAGACCTCGACCGGATACGGGACCGGTGGCGCGGTGATGGACGACCTGCGACTGATGCGGAAGCACGCACCTGCGCACGTGCAGGTCAAGGCCGCCGGCGGGGTCAGCACGCTGGACATCGCCGAGGTACGTGCCATCGGTTGCACGCGGTTCGGCACCCTTCAGACTGTAGAGATCCTGGAAGAATGCAAGCGCCGGCTGGCCGGGTAGCGGGCGGAGGCATCAATCATGCGCGAGTATCAGGTGGCCCTGATCCCCGGTGATGGCATCGGCCACGAGGTTTGCCCGGAGGGTGTCAAGGTTAATCGCGGCGGTCGGAGAGCTGCTCGGGGATTTTCGGATCACCTACGAGACCTTTCCGTGGGGCTGCGAGTACTATCTGGCGCACGGCGAGATGATGGCGAAGGATGCGCTGCGCATCCTGGAACCCTTCGACGCCATCTACTTCGGCGCAGTGGGATTCCCCAGCGTGCCGGATCACATCTCGCTGCACGGACTCCTGCTGCCGGTGCGTCAGGGCTTCGAACAATACGCCAACGTGCGCCCCAGCCTACTGCTTCCTGGGGTGCCCGGCCCGCTGCGGGACAAGCAGCCCGGCGATATCGACTTCGTCGTGGTGCGCGAGAACACTGAGGGGGAATACGTGGGCGCAGGCGGACGCAGCCACAACGGCCTGCCGCTGGAGCTGGCCGTCGAGACTTCCATCTTCACCCGAGAGGGGGTGGAGCGGGTCGTGCGCTACGCGTGCGAACTCGCGATGGGACGCCCCCGCAAACGGCTGGCGAGTGTGACGAAATCCAACGCGGAACGCCATTCGATGGTTCTCTGGGACGAAGGTTTCGAGCGCGTGGCGGGGGAATACCCGGAACTGCGTACTGAGCGGGTGCTGGTGGATGCGATGGCCGCACGTTTTGTGCTGAAGCCGGAGACGCTCGATGTGCTGGTGGCCTCCAATCTGTTTGGGGACATCCTTACCGACCTGGGAAGCGCCATCTGCGGCAGCATGGGGATCGCGCCGAGCGCAAACATCAACCCGGAGGCGCAGGTACCCATCGTTGTTTGAGCCAGTGCATGGCGTCTGCCCCCGACATCGCAGGACGTGGGGTCGCCAATCCTATCGCTGCTATCTGGAGCGGGGTGATGCTGTTGGACTTCCTGGGTGAGCGTCAGGCTGCCGGGCTCGTGCTGGATGCCGTCAAAGAGGTCACGGGCGAGGGCCGGGTGTTGACGCCGGACCTGGGCGGCCATGCCCGGACGAGCGAGGTGGGTGACGAGGTCGTCGCCAGGTTGAGGTCGTTGGCAGCCCATCTGTACTCCCGCCAGCCGCACCGCTACGTCGCCACCGATTGAAATCGGTGTCTGACAAAGCCAAAGTGTGCTGAAGCACACTCGCAGCTCGGGATAACCTGCTCAGGCAGGTTTCCGGCCATAGCAGCCTGTGGGTTCACCTGCATTTGCGGCTGCGCCGTGGGCGGAGGTGCAAGTGTCAACCCCAGGCGCGGTGGCAACCAGCCAACTTGGAGTGCCGGGATAAATTTTGCATCTACATGAACCGTAGGTGACGGCACGGGATCGAACTTTGTTGCGGGAGTGCTTATGCTCAGGTATATCGTCCAGCGCCTGTTGCTCTTACCGGTCCTGCTCTTGATATTTTCGCTGATTGTGTTTGGGCTGGTGCAAGCGCCTCCGGGCGACTTTCTCACCAGCTATATCGCGACCCCTGGCCGCTTCGGGTTCCTCGATGGACCAGGCGCAGGTGGATGCCCTGAAGGTACAGTTCGGCGTCGACCAGCCATTCACGGTGCAGTACGGGCGCTGGATGGGGGGGACTCCTGCAGGGCGATTAGGGCGCTCGCTTGAGTATCAGCGTCCGAACGTGGACCTGATCCAGGATCGCCTGATTCTGACCGTGGCGCTGGCGGTTTTCGCCTTGATCATCACGTGGGGGATCGCCATACCAGCCGGCATTTACTCAGCCACGCATCAGAACACGGCCCTGGATTATGCGTTGACGGTTTTCGTCTACATCGGCGTGGCAATCCCCAACTTTTTATTGGCCCTGGTATTGATGTGGTTTGCTTTCGATAAGCTCGGCATCGGCATCACTGGGCTCTTCTCACCGCAGTTTGTGCAGGCGCCGTGGAGCTGGGCCCGGTTCGCTGACTTGATGAAACACATCTGGGTGGCCGCTATCGTTCTGGCCGTCGGCGGAACCGCGCGTCTGACGCGTATCATGCGCGCCAACCTGCTGGACGAACTGAACAAACAATACGTCATCACCGCCCGGGCCAAGGGTCTGTCCGAATGGCGGCTGGTGATGAAATACCCGGTCCGCCTGGCCTTCAACCCGCTGATCAGCACCCTGGGTTGGTATCTGCCTCAATTATTCTCCGGCAGCCTGATTGTGGCCACCGTCATGAATATCCCGAACATCGGCCCGCTGTTGTTGCGGGCGCTGCAGCAACAGGATATGTATCTGGCGGGCACTATCCTGTTGATCTACTGTCTCCTGACAGTCGTCGGCACGCTGATCTCCGATGTGCTGCTGGCGCTGGCCGACCCGCGCATCCGCATGGAGGGAGGCAACTAAGATGACTGAAGATCTCGCAAGCGCCTCCACTGCGGAACTGACTCCCACTTCGAAGGCTGAGGATCTTGTTTCCGTTGCGCCTAATTGGAAACTGGTGTGGTGGCGCTTCCGGAAAAACAAGCTGGCGGTCGTGAGCGCGGTCGTGCTCATTGTCTTCTATCGATTGTGCTGGTCCCGGCCTTCTTTTCCACGCAGGACCCGCAGGAAACCAGCGCCAAGAACGCCTTCATCCCGCCACAGCGGATCGCCTTCTTTCGCGGCGGATATTTCATGTCCGTGCCTGCGGTGGAGGGCAAGCGTAACCCGGTCACACTGCGCATGGAATGGACGGTGGACCCTGAACGGCGCATCGGCATTCAGTTGATCGCGTCCGGCTATCCTTACAAGGTGCTGGGCCTGTTCACGACCGACATCCATCTCTTTGGGCTTGCCGACCCTGACGAAACGGACGGGTTCTATCTCGTCGGAACCGATCGCCTGGGTCGCGATCAATGGTCGCGGCTGATGTATGGCACGCGCACCTCCATGACGGTCGGCTTGATCGCGGTGCTGCTGAGCGTCGTCCTGGGCGTTTTGCTGGGAGGCATATCGGGCTATTTCGGTGGCGCCCCGGACATGATCATCCAACGGGTCATTGAGATCCTCCAGTCGCTGCCCACGATCCCGATCTGGCTTGCCATGACCGTGGCGATGCCCGCGTGATTGGCCGCCGGAACGGTCTTTTTCGCCATCACCATCATCCTCGCGCTCATCGGTTGGACAACGCTCGCGCGCGAGGTGCGCGGTCGCTTCCTTTCGTTGCGCGAGGAAGATTTTGTGCTGGCCGCCGAGCTTTCGGGCGCCAGCCATCTTCGCATCATCACGCGCCATATGGTGCCGTCATTTTCGAGCCATATCATCGCGACCAGCACGCTGGCTATCCCGGTGATGATCATCAGCGAGACTTCGCTCAGTTTCCTGGGGTTGGGCATCCGTCCGCCTGCCATCAGTTGGGGCGTGTTGCTCCAGGAGGCTCAGAACATTCAAACGGTTGCGCAAGCATCCTGGCTACTGATCCCTGGCCTGGCCGTGATCATCGCGGTGCTGGCGTTCAACCTGGTCGGTGACGGTCTCCGCGACGCCGCCGATCCCTACAGCCGTTGAGTTGCATATGAACCAACAAGCCGAACCTCTGCTGTCAATTCGAGATCTCAAGGTTCACTTCTTCATGGACGAAGGGGTGGTAAGGGCGGTCGACGGAATCTCTCTGGATGTCAACCCGGGCCAGGTTTTCGGCATCGTGGGCGAGAGCGGCTGCGGCAAGAGCGTGACCATGAAGGCCCTGCTGCGCATTGTCGAGGCGCCGGGTCGTATCGTCGGCGGCAAGATTCTGCTCCGGCGCACCGCCAAAGATGGCTCGCTCGAGACCGTCGACCTGACGGAGCTGGACTCCAGGGGCGCTGAGATGCGGGATATCCGCGGCGGCCAGATTGGCTTGATCCCGCAGGAGCCCATGGCCGCGTTCAGCCCGGTTCACACGGTCGGCGACCAGATCATCGAGGCCATCCGTTTACACCGGAATGTCAACAAGCGCGAGGCGCGCGAAATCGCAGCCCAGCAGTTCAAGGACGTTGGTATCCCCGTGCCGGAGCAGCGGCTGGATGCGTACTCGTGGCAACTGAGCGGCGGGCTGCGCCAACGGGCCATGATCGCGATGGCGCTTTCCTGCAACCCGATGATCCTCATCGCCGATGAACCGACCACGGCCGTTGACGTGACGACGCAGGCCCAGGTGCTGCGCCTGTTGCGCCGGCTTCAGGAGGAACGTAACTCGGCCATCATTTTTATCACCCACGACCTGGGTGTCATCGCGCAGATGGCTGACTTCGTCACCGTGATGTACCTGGGGTTAGTGATGGAACAGGGCCCGGTGGATCGGATTTTCCACGCTCCCAAGCATCCCTACACGCAGGCGCTGCTGGAGTCGATCCCCAGCATCGACATGACCCCCCGCGTCGATCTGCCGACGATCAGCGGCTCAATCCCGCACCCATTCAATCGTCCGGCCGGGTGTCCGTTCCATCCGCGCTGCACGAAGTTCATGCCCGGCCTCTGTGATCAACACTCGCCGGAGCTGTTGCCGGTCGATGAGGTGCAGCGGGTGAGTTGCTTCTTGTATCATGGGCAGCCCCAGGGCGTTGCCGGGATGGAGGTGCAGGCATGACAAACGCCAACCCACAGCCGCTCTTCGAAGCGAAGGACCTGCGCAAATTCTTCCCGATCCGGGCAGGCTTCCTGCGCAACACGGTCGGTTACGTGCGCGCCGTGGACGACATCAACTTCTTCATCAACGAAGGTGAGACGCTCGGCCTGGTGGGCGAAAGCGGCTGCGGCAAGACCACCGCATCGCGTTGCATCCTGCGCGCCCTTGAGCCGACCTCGGGGCAGATGCTCTTCCGCACGGACAGCGGCGACGTTGTCGACCTCGCCAAGCTCACGCGGGAGCAGTTGAAGCCGCTGCGCGGACAGATGCAGATGATCTTCCAGGATCCTTACGGGTCGCTCAATCCCCGTATGACCCTCTTCGACATCGTCGGCGAGCCGCTGCTGATGTCCGGGATGAAGAGGCGCAAAGAACGTGAAGAACGGGTGGCAGAACTGCTGCGCCTGGTGGGGCTGCGGCCCGAGTTCATGCAGCGTTTTCCGCACGCCTTCAGCGGCGGGCAGCGCCAGCGTATCGGGATCGCCCGGGCCCTGGCCCTCAACCCGCGGTTGGTCGTGGCCGACGAACCTGTCTCAGCGCTCGACGTTCTCGGTTCAGGCGCAGACGTTGAACCTGCTGCTCGACCTGCAGAAGCGGCTGAACCTGACGTACCTGTTCGTCTCGCACAACCTCAGCGTCGTCAAGCACATCTGCGACCGTGTCACGGTGATGTATGTCGGCAAGATCGTCGAGACCGCTACATCGGATGATCTCTTCGCACATCCGCGCCATCCGTACACGGCAGCGCTGCTGGCCGCGCTCCCGTCGCGGATCCCCGCATCAAGACCGGCAACGTGGAGCTGCCCGGTGAGGTCGCCAGCCCCGCACATCCACCCACGGGGTGTTACTTCCATCCGCGCTGCACCTACTGTATCGACCGATGCACGACGGAAGCGCCAGCTTACCGGGAAATCGTGCCCGGCCATTATACGGCGTGCCACCGCGCAGAAGAGTTGAACCTGGTCGGCCTGGCGTGAGCGATGGATCAGGGGTCAGGAGTCAGGGGTCAGGGGTCAGGGGTCAGGGGTCAGGGGTCATGAGTCAGGGGTCAGGGGTCATGAGTCAGGGGTCAACCATCGTCTTTCGTCCTTCGTCCTTCGTCCTTCGTCGTTCGTCGGTCAACGGTCCGCGGAGACACACTCTATGACCTCCCGTGAACGCGTCCTGGCCGTGCTGCGCCATCAGGAAGCGGATCGCGTCCCCATCGACCTGGGCGCGATGCGGTCATCGGGCATCCAGGCCATCGCCTACAACCGGCTGAAGGCCCACCTCGGCATCGCGGGCGGCCAGACCGTGCTGTATGACATCATGCAGCAGTTGGCGCAGCCTGAGCAAACCATCGTCGATCGTTTTCACCTGGACGTGCTGCCGCTGCCGCGCGCCGTGATCGGCCTCGATCCGTCCCGCCCGCGCTGGAAGCCGTGGCGCCTGCCCGACGGCTCGCCGGCGCTCGTCCCGGACGGCCTGGAGCAGTTGCGCCGGGAAGACGGCGGCTTCGAGATACACGACGACGCGGGCCATGTCATCTACCGCATGCCACCCGCCGGTTTGTACTACGAGCCGGTCTATGAACCGTTGGCCCATGCCACCACCATCGCCGAGATCGAGGCGTGGCAGCCGCCGTCCATCGCCGACGCGGAACTGCCTGGCTGGCCGCCGAGGCCCGACGGCTGCGCGCCACCACCGACAAGGCGATCATGGGCCTGACAGGGCAGAAGATCTACGAAGGGGCGCAGTCGCGGCGGCTGGCAGCGTTTCATGGAAGACCTGGCCGGGCAGCCGGCGCTGGCCGAGGCGTTGTTGCAGCGGCTCGCCGACGCGGCCTGCGCCGATCTGGCGCGTGCATCTGGATGCGGTGGGCGACTACATTGACATCGTTCAGGTGGGCGACGATCTGGGGACGCAGAACGGCCCGCAGCTTTCGCCCGCATGTACCGCCGGCTCGTCAAGCCGTACCAGCAGCAGATGTGGCAGTTCATCAAGGCCCGCAGCGGGCTGCCGGTGTTCCTCCACTGCTGCGGCGGGATCTATCCGCTCATCCCCGACCTGATCGAGGCGGGCGTGGACATCCTCAACCCGGTGCAAATCTCCGCCGTCGGCATGGATCCCGTCCGGCTCAAGGCTGAGTTCGGCCGCGATCTGGTCTTCTGGGGCGGCGGTGCGGATACACAACACGTCCTGCCGGAAGCGACGCCGGGCAGGTTGCCGACCACGTGCGCCGGCAGATCGACATCCTGGCGCCGGGCGGCGGGTTCGTCTTCAACCAGGTGCATAACATCCAGGCCAACGTCCCGCCGGAGAACATTGTCGCCATGTTGGACGTGGCGCTGGCGCATGGTGGTTATGGTGGGCAATGTCATGCTGAGCGGGTTAACCGGCTAACATCAGTCGCGGCGGGACTGTAGCGAAGCATCTCTCGTGGCGACGAAGCCCCTTCGCTGGCGGGAAGTTGGAGCTGACGAAGTGTTGCCAACCCGTTGCTTTCGAAGTACCAAAACGAGATTCTTCACTCGGTGTCTCGCCGCAACGAAGGTTGAGTCGTTACCCCGTTCAGAATGACAAGTAGGAACCTCTCTGTACCGATCTGAAGCCGTGTGGCTTGGAGCACTCAGAGTGACAGAATGGAGCAAATGTGAAGTCCGTGTAATCCTCGTTTGTTTACAGCAACTATTCGCTGCAGTACGCCATCCGCAGCATGGGCCGCATGGGCTATGACGGTATCGTGGTGTGGGGCGGCGGCCGCACATGTACCGGCAGGATTTGCACGCGCAACTGCCGAGCTGCGCGACCTGCTGGCCGAGTACGGCATGGCGGTATGTCATGTCATCCCCGCGCAGTTCCGCTATCCGTCGCTGCTGGCTCCAGCCAACGAGAAGGTGCGCCGGGACAGCGTGCGCTACATTATGGATAACGTGGACGACGTGCTCCGCTCGGTGCGCCGTCGGTGCATGTCTGCGCGGGCATGAGCCGCTCGACCAACCGCTGGAACAAGGCTGGAAGTGTCTGCGCCGGAGCATCGTCGAGACTCCTGGAGTACATGCGCGGCATGGGGCTGCGGCTCTACATCGAGCCCGCGGACCGCTTCGAGTCGAACGAAATCCTGACGCTGGACGACGGCCTGCGGATGGTGCGCGAGATCGACGATCCGCAGCTCGGCACCGCTCGAACACCGGCCACCTGCATGTCAACGGGGAGGACCTGGCCGAGGGCATCGTGAAACTGGGGCGCTGCTGGGCATGTAGTATCTGGACGACAACGACGGGTTCGGCCGATGCTCACCTGGCGCCGGGGCAGGGGACGATCGACTTCGCGCTGTTTGCCGCCGCGCTCAAGCGTGCCAACTATGCGGGTTACATGTCGGCCGAGTTGGGCATGGCGTACGTGCTCGATCCTGAGCCGGTCGTCGTTTCCTGCCTGGCGTGGATGCGACGGATGTTCGAATGAGATTCAGTATCGTTCTTTCCGTCCAGCAGGCCCAGTTCGAGGCCGTTGCCTTCAGGGTGATCTCGACCGCAACCTGGCGAAGATCGCGGCGCGGGGGTACGAGGTGTCGAGCTGGCGATCCGTGATCCGCAGGCGATCGATGTGGAGGCGCTGGCCGCTCAGGTGGCGGCGCACGGGCTGACCGTCCCGGCCATCGGCACGGGCCAGGCCGGCGAGGAGCGCCTCTGACTCGACCCCGACCCGCTGTCCGACAGGCGGCCGATCGAGCGCACGAAGGCGCATATCCCGGGCGCGGTGCCGGTGGACGGTGCCGATGCACCATCGCCTGTTGCGCGGCGTGGTCCAGCGGGCGTGAGCCAGGCGCAGGCGCTGGATCGGACCGTCGCTGCGCTGGCGAGTGCTGCGCGGAGGCGGCGCTATCTGGCGTGCGCATCGTGCCGAGCCGATCAACCGCTATGAAACGATGCTGGTCAACAATGTGCGCAGGGTTTGGAGTTGATCGACCGTGTGGGCGCCGACAACCTGGGGCTGCTGTTCGACACCTTCACCCAGATCGAGGAACCATCCATCGCAGACAGCCTGCTGGCGGCAGGCGGCCGGTCGTTTCACGTCGACGTGGCCGACTCGAACCGTTGGTATCCCGGCGCCGGCGACCTGGACTTTGCGCAGATCCTCGACGTGCTGGCCCGCAGCGGTTATGGCGGTTTCGTCTCGGCCGAGTTCATGCCCCGGCCCGATGCCGATACTGCCGCGGCAGCGGCGATCGTGGATTCTGCGAGGGCGTCAGCCGTGTCGCCGAATGCGGCGCCGAATGAATTCGGCGTCTGGCACGACCAAGTGTGCTGAAGCACACTGCCGTGCGGCAACCTACCCGCTTCAGCGGGTTTCGCGTGCCAGCCTGCGGTTTCAACCGTAGGCGAGCGGTCGTGGGAAGCGCAGTGCCGCCGAAATGAATTGGTGATTCAAAATCAGTTAGCCAGCCGAGCCGGAGCATCCTGAGCGGAGGGCCGCAGCCCGTAGTCGAAGGGTGCGGAGCGTCTATCAGCCAGAATCGCGGTCCTTCGACTACGCACGGCGCAGGCTGCGGGTCACGGAACGCTGGGGATGCCGTGCGCCGTGCTCCGCTCAGGACGCTGCATAACTAACTTTGAATACACCCGAATGTTCGGCGTCTGACCGCGGTTTCAACCGTAGGCGGCCAGCGCGATCGTGCTCTCGGACGCGGCGGCTCGACTAGATCGCTTCCACCAGCGCCACGCTCTGGCGGCGGCGACCCGTCTGATCTGCGGCGCGCTTTTCGCTGCACCGCGACGACACAATCGTCGAAGAGCGCGATGTCGCCGCAGTGATGTCCATGGGGCGCGCGGGCGCCGCGCCGACTTCGGCCTCGTCGATGCGATCCTCGATCGGATCGGCCAGGTGCCATTCGAGGCGCGCGCCTGTCCCTCGTGGTAAACCGCGCCGCCCTGGCTGCCAAGATTCGAGCCGTTCGGGACAGCCGGGGAAGGCTGCGGTCGTCGCCTGGATGAGCCCGAAGCGGCGATCAGGTACTCAAACAGCGCCAGCGTGGCGTCCTCGACCTCGATGGCATGGTTCAGCGTGTGCGTCGGGCGGTGAACATCACGGGCATACCGGCCAGCCAGATCAGCAGATCGACCGCATGAATCGCCTGATCGATCAGCACGCCGCCCTCCGCGTCTCCGATGCGCCTGCCAGGGCCCGCTTGGAGCAGGCATCGGATCGATACGAGAGGGTGTCGGCGCTGGCCCAGAGCAGGTGGCCGAACCGGCCGGCGTCGAGCGTGTCTCTTTCAGGCTGATCGAGAGCCGCTCGAACCGGCTTTGGAACACTACGCCCAACGTCACGCCGGCCCGGTCACACGCGGCGATCATCGTGTCGCACTCGGCCACGTTGCGCGCCATCGGCTTCTCGCAGAGCACGTGCATGCCGGTGCGGCGGGTCAATCGTCATCGGCGCGTGCAGATCGTGCGGGGAGCAAATGGTGACATATTGAGCCTTCGCCCGTGCCAAGCAACTCCCGGTAATCGGCGTACCGATGTGCCGCCGATGTTCGGCCGCGACGCGTGGCCGCGGTCTTCGTTCCGCGTGGCCACAGCGACCAGCTCAGCTCCCGGCACGCCATGAATGGCTGCGGCATGGATCGGCGCGACGTTGCCCACCGATGATTGGAAAACGCATAAGAGAACTCCTATCGTGTCTGGCCATCGTACCCTGATTTTGTATCGAATTGGCGGATGGGCGGATGCCCAAGTTGAGCGCTCGAGCGACCAACACAGTTCAATCTACCCGATGCCGGCATGATCGTCGAAGGACAGGTGTGCGTGCGGTTAATTCAGATGGGTGATTCAAAATGAGTTATGAGCATCCTGGAGCGGAGCACGGCGCACGGAAATCACAGCGGTGTGTGACCCACAGCCTGCGTCGTGCGCAGTCGAAGGAGGCGGTCTTGGCTGCTTACCCGCTGTGCATCCTTCGACTGCGGGCTCCGACTCCGCTTCGCTTCGGGGACAGGTGTGCGGCGCGCGCTCACGCGGCGCGCTCCGCTGAGCTGGCGCCGACGGCTTTGAATGCACCCAATTCACATTCTTGGAGACCCCTAACGATGCTATCTCCTCTCACTACACAGTACGCGGCTGTTACCTTGCCCGATGATCCATCGGCGAGTGATTACGACGGTGAGCGAGCCGATCAGGCGATGATCGTGGCGCAGTTCCGCGCGGATCCCTCCACCGCACCAGCGGAGCGAGCATGACCGTGGATCCATATGAAGATCAACCTGACCACCGGCGAGGAGCGCCGCCGACGTACCCCGCTTCCGGGCGTGACGTGGTCAGCGGGCGCGGCAGGGGCGCGGGCCGGAGTCGATTGTGAAGTTCGCAGCGGGCGGGCCCTTGCGGAGACGGCGAGGTGGACCGGCGATCAAGCTGCGTGCCGCCGGGCCGCCGACCTCTCCGCCACTTACGGGCGCGCACATGAATGGGGGCCATCGGACCTTTTCATGGATCCGGGCCGGACAGGCGTCTGACTTCGGGCCGGGATGGCGCGTGCGCCGCGGGCGCTGGAGGCTGCGTCTCCGCACGGTCATACCGAACTGCTTTGGGCGAAGGGGATGCATGCTGCCGCGGACTTGTGGGCGATCCGGTCGCGGTGGGCGAGGCGCGTGCCTTTGCACGGCTGTTTACCGTGAAGATCACGGCACGTGCCCTTCCGCAGTGATCAGCCGCAGCGGTCGAGGCGCCGGTGGTCCACGGCGCTTTCGCACGGCCCGCACATGATGGCGCTCGGCACGGCGTCCCTCCGCCGGAATCGAGCCGGGTCCCGAGTCGACGGATCTGGGCTGAACCTGGCGCGGTGACGTTCTCGAGACCCACGTCGATCCGGACGGCGGGTGGCCGCAGTTCGGCGTACGACCTGGTGGAGTTGTGGACGGTGGGTGACCCCTGGCGGATCAGGCCGGCAGGATCACCTCTGACCCCGGTCACTCGCGGAGTTCGTCGGCCTGTTCCTGAGTTCAGCCGCGTGGTGAGGCGCTATGGCGGGCCGCGTGCGCAGCAGGAAGCGATGCGGGGATCGAGCGGGTCATGCCTGCGTCGCCGGCCGGTCCGAGAACGGCTTCCGCCTGCGGTCGGCGGCATCCCCAAGACGGTGGACCTGCGCACCCGGATGCCGTGGACGACACGATGCCGCGGAGTTCGCCGAGACGATCCGGGCGCGCGCTGGCCGTGTGGCGTGTGGCCGAGGACGCCGAGAGCGGCCGGAGGTGCCTGAAATCCTGGCCGAGTCGCAGATGCGTTTGTGACGCATTACGTGCGGCCCAGACTATCTGATGGTGGTGGAGGTGCGCGATGCCGTGGTGAAGTGCTCGACGTGACGCCTGCCTACCCCGATGCCACCCCGGTCATCACACGGCGTTGAGCCGATCCACGTGCTGGAGTCGATCCAGTTCGTATGACGCTGGCGTATCAGTGGGTGTAGCATAGGGAAGGGATCGGTCGTCAGCCTCTTACTCAAAACGGTCACCGGACTCCGAACGTAAACCAGATCGAGCAGCGCCTGAGTGTCGCGTCGACACGGTCCAGCCGTACGTGATCGGTGCCCCACGAATCCTGCCGACAGGGGCTCACCGTCCTTCGTGTGGTAGGGACGCCGTGACGCCGTCCGATAGATCCCGGTGTCGTACACCCCTAACCAGACGCATCGAGAAGTCAGCCGCAGCGCCAGGCGGGGGCCTGGTTCGTCTGAACGGTGTAGTTCCCAGGTATCGACGGTGACCGGGGCGCCCGGGCCGAGCAGGCCGAACTTGACGCGATGCGCTATCCTGGAACGAGCCAGACGTCTGACGGGCGACGCTGCGACGAAAACGGGTGCTTGTCCATCCACCACAGGCCCGTCGATCCCACTGCGTGCTGTGTGGCCGGTGTTACTCACTGGATCAGGAGGTCCATGCCCTCCGCAGCACTCGCCGCCGTTGGAACCGTTGGCGTGGGCAAGTAGATCGACGGACAGGTCGTGGTACGAGCGATTTGCCACAGCTATCACCGTGCGGGACCGTGTACTGACTGGGTCCTGGGACTGAAGCTGCCGTCGGGGAAAACCGGGCCGCTCAAGACCTGCGGCGGGCGCGACGGCGGGCGCCGTTGCTCGAGGCGGGCGGCCACTGCCGACGCCGCGGCGCCGCCCCCCCAGACCGGCCCCGTGGGCAACGACCGTTTGTTCGCCGTGTGGGGAGCCCAGCGGTGAGAAGGCCACGAGTATCCGCAGTAGGATGTCGACGATCATGAGGCTGTGCGGCGAATCGGATCTCGAACGCCCCTCACGACCCTTCACACACTGATCGAAGAACTTGATTGTCCGCTGCATCGTGGTCGCGGAGTCTCCGTCGATGCAGGGTTGTCGCCCGGATACGTGAATAACTCGGCCGGTGCCCTGCCGCCTGCATTTCCCGTACAGCGTTTCCGAGGCCGCTACGGGAACCTCTTCGTCGGGTCCCGCCGCTGCACCTGGAGTGGGCCGGAGATGTCAGCCAGGTAGCTGTTGGGCGAGACGGAGGCCGAGAACGTGGGTTCTGCTCGGCCGAGCGGTATCCGCGGTCAGCTCCTGGCGCGAGGGCCGCCCGTGGAGCCGATGTCGCCGTGGTGGAACGGGCGCCGGTGACCGTGCGCGTGGGGCGTGCGGTTGGGATCGTGGGCGAATGTTCGCATAAGGCGCGACGACGCCACCCCAGATCGTGCTGGCCTTGACGTCCTGCGAGACAACCATCGCACGCAGGGTGAGCTGGCCGCCCAATGAATGCCTCAACTGCCATCGATCGGGTCCGTATTGCTGCGCGCTTTCACCGACGCCAGCGTGTCGAGTACATTGTCCGTATAGCCGGGGTAGCGATACGTGCGAGGTGGCCCCTGCGAGGCTGCCGTGGCCAGAGACCGACTTGAAGACGATGTAGCCGCTGCGTGTGATTGGATCCTGTAGGCGACATAACGCTCGGCGGTCGGGAACGGCGTGGCGGACATAACCGTGGTCGAACAGGATCGCCGGTGAGCGATCGTCGGCTTGGCCGTTGGGCACGGTCATGAGCGTGTGGATCCTAGCCGTCCGACATATAGGAGACGACGTAGCGGCGCAAGTTCACCGCCAGCGTCGCTCGATCACGATCTCGCGGCCCGGGGAAGCTCGGTCCCGTACGACCTCGACCGGCAGCGGGTAAGGATCCTCGAGGGACCGTCGCTGCGGGCTTGGGGTCGCCGTCGGCGGCACCGGAGTCGGCGTGGAGGTCGGTGGAACGCTGGGGAGGCCGGGCTGTCGGCCGGCGCCGCCGTCGGGCGACACCGACCTGGCGGACGATTCGTCCGCTCATCGGGCGTCACGCTGCCCGTGCCAGGCGGTGGATCGCAACAGGCGCGCCGGGGGTGGTGCCGACGTCGGCGGAGCAGCGTTGCGGCAGGCGCCGGTCGACTCCGCAGCCGCGGCAGCACGATCGCCGAGGTCAGCGCCAGGGTCCGAACGTGTTCGGTATTTCTGGTCGAACATTTCCCGATCCTTCTGAGACACCCCTGCGCTCCAAACCGGTCAGCCGAAACGCCCTGCTCGCCTCTGTCGTCACTCAAGGCGCTGGCATGCGGGTGCGGAACCCGAGCCACGGGTAGGTAGCAGACGAGGAGCGTGTAAAGACGTCAAGAAGATTCGTTGGTGCTCGACGAAGATCGTGCTTGAGCGTCTCGCAGGTCGGGAGCAACCGATTAGAAAGGGTGACATACTGCCCTGTTCTTCACGGATCGAGAAGGCTCTGGTGCGTGTGCCATCCTGCAAATGGGTCAAGTGGCCAGGTGGGCTGACGAATCTTTGCTACCGGCCGGTTCTCGGGACATGTCATGAAGATCGCAGGAGCAATGACCTCGATGTGACGGCTGAGCTCATCTGGCCGCTTACTTCGATCCTGTGCACCTTGCAGCTCCTGCCCGGTTGCGAGCAGGCTGAGCAGGTGCGCGCCTGACGAAATCGGGGCCCGCCTAGGTCGGCGTGTACCAGCGATCGCCGGTGTCACGAAATCTGGGTCAAAGCGTCGAAGTATGAGGCGCCGAGCTTCTGCCAGATCAGGCCAGGCACTGGGGCGGAGCGGAGCGTGCGTGGTCAAGCGGAGCTCTTCATTACAACCGCAAGCCGAGCAAACACGCATCGAGATGACCGGGGAGATGCCCTGATCGGGGGGCCGCTCGCCGGCATGAACCCACGCTCTGCCGAAGGCGTGGCCGAAAAGCTCCGCGATCCGGCAGGGGCCGGCGAGGCTGCGGAACTGGGCGTGGAGCGTGCGGAGGCCATGCAGAGCAGCTCCGTTCGCTGCGCAGCAGCCTCCTCGTGGGGTGTGGCGAGGCGAGTCGGCGACCGGTCTGGTTCGCGGCTTGTGCGCCGACGGACACGCATCGAAGCTGTCCGCCGCGGTCGCCTGACCGACGTGTTGCAGTGTGTTCACAGACTGAGGATTAGCCGCACGTTTGCGCCCAGGTGACGTGAGTTATGGGTAATGGTAAATATCCGTGTCCGAACCGTTTCGACAGCACCGACTAACGGGGGATTGTCCGCGACGCGCCCAGAGCGTATCGCCGACGCCGGTCTCCCTATCGTGAGCCGCCAGTTGTGGCCGGGTGACAAGATGGTCCTGAACGCGATCCTGCGGCTGTGATGAGGTCAGCTGCCCATCACTGCGCAGGCCAGGGCCATGTCGAACGTCGTGGAAATCCGAGGGGCCGGGCCTTCACGTTAGGGACTTGCGCCGAGGTGCTGATCAGCATCTCTATCTTGTCTTCGCCCTCGATGATTCGACTTTCACGGAACTTCTGCATATGTCGGAACCTGGCCTGGCTGCCACCGTGCGGGAACGGGACTGTACAAACTGGCGCAATTGCGTGTCTGTGTCGACCGCGCTGCTGCTCACGTGGACGATCCTGAGGCCTTCTGGTGGCCGATCTTGGGAGCTGCACCCAGATCATCAGCGCGGCAGCTCACAATCAAGTCGCCGCGTGGATCATGAATAGTCTAACCCGACTGGGCATGCCGAGCCGAGGGCGGACCGCTGTACCTACCTGGCGTGCGGGCTCAGTCAGTTCAAGATCATCAGGCAATCGTGGAGGCGCTGTTGCGTCGAGGCGGCTGCCACATCATGCCAGGCAGCACCTGGAAATCATCGGATGAGCAGCTTACACAAGGCCGTTGCTTAGAGTCTATCCGAAAACCCAATTGCGCGTCCTGAGCCTGTCGAAGGACGCCCCCTTCGACAGCTTAGGGCGCGGCAATGGAAGTTTTCGGATAAGATTCTTAATAGTACTACAACCGCACTTGAGATCGAACGAGCCTTGAGCTGTGTCGAAAGGCGAGAGTTCGGAAGGCTGAGACGTGGCGTTTCGACAGGCTCAACGCCCATAGGCAGAAAAGGAGGACGGGTTGAGGTGTTAGAAGCGCGTGCAAGCTATAAGGATCAGGAGGATGACATGTCACAAATCACCACGTGGGACGAATTCCCGGCCTATCCCTATTTCCGGCGTCTTGCGCCAGGCTGTCTGTGGAGAAGGTCATGATGACCCGCATCACCTATCAGGTGAGGTTACCCATCCCGTCCCACAAGCACGAGGCGGCTGCACCCCATGTTGGTTGTGCAGGGCCGCTTATGGGCAAAGGTCGGCGACGATGAGCAAGAGGTGGGCCCCGGCGCGCTTTTGATCGTCAACTCAAACGCCATCCATGGCTTTCGCAAGCTGGTCAAAGTAAGACGTCGTCTTCTACGAGCGTTTTGCCCCGATCCGTCTGGAGTACCTGATTGGCTACAAAGGTCCTGACCCTGCGGGGGCGACGATTAAGCAAGGAATGGCCCAGGCAGGGGGCTGACGCACTTTCCAAAAATCCAACTATCAAAGAACTCAACGGAGGTGTTAACGGAACAACGCAAGCGTACTTCCGGCCGAGTTGAGCGAGGCGTTGACTCTGCCGACGGCGCATGGTCCGGCGCTCCTCGTGATGGCTGGTGCAGCACCGGCCGTCCCGCTGGTGAACAAGGGCGTCTCCAGCCCCGAGAAGGCGCTGGGGCTGCGCCAGGCGGGGCTCAACTACGTGCGCCAGGTCCATGGCGGTGCAGTGCATATCGGCGCCGGCGCGAGCAGGTCCGCCAGGAGTCCGGCATCCCGCGTGCACGCGGCGAAGAACGTTGGGGGTTGGGCCGTCCAGAACATGGGAACAGCGCCGCCCCTGCTCAGGTTACCTGGCCGTCGCCTTCCTGTCTGGATGCCAAGATCAAGCTCGCCAGCAAAGCCCGCGGCGAGCGCAGTGTGCCGCTGGCCGATTTCTACACCGGGTTCATGGCCACCGTTGAGCCGGACGAGCTGGTGGTCGAGATCCAGGTTCCTAGGCCCGCGGGCGAGAACGCCCCTGTGAAGCATGGCCGGCTTTACACGAAACACCGCTGGGCGATCGTGAGTGTTGCGGCGCACGTGATCGCAAGGGACGGGCTGGGCCAGTGACGCGTGCATGGCGCCGGTCGGCCGCATCCGCGCTGCCGGGCCGCAGGCTGCGCTCACCGGCGCGGCCTTGAACGTGGGGAAACGATCGTGGCCGCGGCCAGCGCGGCCGCCGCCGAGTGCGAGCCGTTCACCGATCCCATCGCCACCGAAGACCGTGCAACATGGTGGGCGTTTTTGTCCAGCGCGCGCTGGAACAATTGCGGTCGTAGAAGACAGCAGCATGGCATTCGAAATTGTCACCTTCCTACGGCAAAGAGACCGAGGTCATGGTTAAGCCGTCGTGGAAGGCGCTGCGCGAACGACTGGGCTTCAACGCCACCAAGTGTGGCTGCTATGAGGGCAACTGCGGCACCGTGCAGGTGCCGCAGTTGCCCTCATAGCAGCCACACTTGGTGGCGTCGAAGCCAGTCGTTCGCGCAGCGCCTTAGCCAGGGTCATGAACGGCTTAACCATGACCTCGGTCTCTTTGCCGTTCAGGGTGAAGGTGACGATTTTCGATGCCATGCTGCTCCTCCTTCTACGACCGCAACTGTTCCAGCGCGCGCTGGACAAAAACGCCGGCCATCTTGCGCCGGTACCACTCGGTGGCGATGGGATCGGTGAACGGCTCGCACTCGGCGGCGGCCGCGCTGGCCGCGGCCACGTTCGTTTCCGCGTTCAAGGCCGCGCCGGTGAGCGTGGCCTCAGCCCGGCGGGCGCGCAGCGGATGCGGGCCGACCGCACTGAGCGCGATGCACGCGTCACTGACCACCCCGTCCCTTGCGATCACGTGCGCCGCAACACTCACGATCGCCGGCGTGTTGGTGTAAAGCCGGCCATGCTTCAGCAGGACGGTCTCGCCCGTGGGCCTAGGAACCTGGATCTCGACCACCAGCTCATCCGGCTCGACAACGGTGGCCATAAACCCGGTGTAGAAATCGGCCAGCGGCACGCTGCGCTCGCCGCGGGCTTTGCTGGCGAGCTTGATCTTGGCGTCCAGAGCCAGGAAGGCGACGGCCAGGTCACCGGCAGGCGGCGGCGCGAACAGGTTGCCGCCCGCGGTCCCCATGTTCTGGACGGCCCAACCCCCGACGTTCTTCGCCGCCTGGACCAGCACGGGGATGCCGGACTCCTGGCGGACCTGCGTCAGGGTCGCCGCGGCGCCGATATGCACTGCACCGCCATGGACCTGGCGCACGTAGTTGAGCCCCGCCTGGCGCAGCCCCAGCACCTTCTCGGGGCTGGAGACGCCCTTGTTCACCAGCGGGACGGCCAGTGTGCCGCCAGCCATCACGAGGAGCGCCGGACCATGCGCATCCAGCAGATTCAACGCCTCGCTCAATGACTGCGGCCGGAAGTACGCTTGCGTTGTCACATTAACACCTCCGTTGAGTGTCTGAGATAGTTGGATTTTTGGAAAGTGCGTCAGCCCCCTGCCTGGGCCATTCCTTGCTTAATCATCGCCCCCGCAGGGTCAGGACCTTTGTAGCCGATCAGGTACTCCAGACGGATCGGGGCAAAACACTCGTAGAAGACGACATCTTCTTCGCTCAGCTTGCGAAAGCCATGGATGGCGTTTGAGTTGACGATCAAAAGCGCGCCGGGGCCCACCTCTTGCTCATCGTCGCCGACCTTTGCCCATAAGCGGCCCTGCACAACCAACATAATCTGCTCAGCCTCGTGCTTGTGGGACGGGATGGTAACCTCGCCCTGATAGGTGATGCGGGTCATCATGACCTTCTCGCCGCAGACAGCCTGGCGCAAGACGCCGGGGACATAGGGATAGGCCGGGAATTCGTCCCACGTGGTGATTTGTGACATGTCATCCTCCTGATCTTATAGCTGCACGCGCTTCTAACACTACAACCGTACTCCTTCTCCCTATGGGCGCTGAGCCTGTCGAAACGCCGCGCTCAGCCTTGCGAACCTCCGCCTTTCGACAAGCTCAAGGCTCGTTGGATCTCAAGTGCGGTTGTAGTACTAGCGATCTATCCGATAACTTCCATTGCACGCCCCCTGAGCCTGTCGAAGGGGGCGTCCTTCGACAGGCTCAGGACGAGCAATTGGGTTTTCGGATAGACTCTAAGCAACGGCCTTGTGTAAGCTGCTCACGATGATTTCCAGGTGCTGCCGCATGATGTGGGCAGCCGCCTCAGGGTCCCGACGCAACAGCGCCTCCACGATTGCCTGATGATCTTGAACTGACTGAGCCCGCACGCCAGGTAGGGTCGCAGTGCGCCTGCGGCTGGCCATGCCCAGTCGGGTTAGACTATTCATGATCCGCGCGGCGACTTGATTGTGAGCTGCCGCGCTGATGATCTGGTGCAGCTCAAGATCGGCCACCAGAAAGGCCTCAGGATCGTCCACGTGAGCAGCAGCGCGGTCGACACAAGCGCGCAATTGCGCCAGTTCCTCGTCCGTCGCGCGGGTGGCAGCCGCCGCAGCGAGGCCAGGTTCCAACATCTGACGGGCTTCCAGAAGTTCCGTGAAAGTCGAATCATCGAGGGCGAAGACAAAATCGAGATGCTCAATCAGCACCTCGGGCGCAAGTGCCCTGACGTAAGTGCCCGAGCCCTGTCGGATTTCCACGACGTTCAACATGGCCAGTGCTCGCAAAGCCTCCCGCAGTGATGGGCGGCTGACCTGCATCACAGCCGCAAGATCGCGTTCAGGAGGCAACTTGTCGCCCGGCCGCAACTGGCGCTCAGCAATCAGGGAAACCAGGCGTGCGGCGATGCGCTCTGGGAGCACATCGCGGACAAATACCCCGTAAGTCGGTGCTGTGGAAACGAATTCGGACACAGGATACACTCTTAAGATTGCCATTAACTGACGTGACCTGGGCGGCAAACGTGCGGCTAATCCTTAGATTATCTGAACAACTGCAACAACCGGTCAGGCAGTTCCGCGGGGCGGAAAACAGCTTGCGATGCGTGTCAGTCGGCGCCACAAGCCGGCGAAACAGACGGTCAACCAGCTCGACCATCGCCCCACACCCCGCGAGGAGGCTGCTGGCACAGCGAACGGAGTTGTCTGCATGGCCTCCGCACGCTCCCGCGCCAGTTCCGGCAGCCTCGCCAGCCCTTGCCGGATCAGCATTTGGGCCACGCCTTCGGCAAAGCGTGGGTTCATGCCGGCGAGCGGCCCCCCGATCAGGGCATCTCCCTGGTATTCAATGCGTGTTTGCTGGGCTTGCGGTTGTAATGAAAAGCTCGCTTGACCACGCACGCTGCCGCTCGCCCCAGTCGCCTCGCCCTGGATTTGGCAGAAGCTGGGCGCCTCATACTTCAACACTTTGACCCAAATTTCGTAGGTACCGGCGATCGCTGGTACACGCAGCCTCAGGCGGCCCCGATATTCATCAGGCGCCACCTGCTCAACCTGCTCGCAACCGGGCAGAAGCTGCAAGAGAGTGCGCGGATCGAAGATAAGCGGCCAGATAGATTCAGCCGTAGCATCGAGGGTCGATTGTCCTGCGATCTTCATGACATGTCCCGAGAACCGGCCGGTAGCAAAATTTGGTCAGACCACCTGGCCACTTGACCCATTTGCAGGATAGCACGCGCACCAGAGCCTTGTCAAATCCGTGAAGAAAATGGGGTGTATTTCACCCTTTGTAATCGGTTGCTCCCAACCTGCGAGACGCTCAAGACGCGATCTTCATGGAGCGCCAACAGAATCTTCATAACATCTTTACGCGCTTCTGGTATACTACCTGCCCGGTGGCTGGGTTCCGCACCGCATGCCAGCGCCTTGGGTGACGACACGAGGCAAGCAGGGCGTTTCGGCTGACCGGTTTGGAAGCGCAGGAGTGTCTCAGAAAGGATCGGGAAATGTTCAACCAGAAAACCGAACGCGTTTGGACCCTGGCGCTGACCGCGGCGATCGTGCTGGCCGGCTGCGGAGGTCGACCGGCGCCTGCCGCAACGCTGCTCCCGCCGACGTCGGCAGCCACCGCGGCGCGCCTGTCTGCGAATGCACCGCCTGACGCGGGCGGCGTGACGGCCGATGAGCCGACGATCGTACCGCCAGCGGTGCCGACCCCAACGGCGGCGCCGAGCGCGACAGCCCGGCCCTCCCCCACAGCGATTCCGCCGACCTCCACGCCGACTCCGGTGCCGCCGACGGCGACCCCAGAGCCCACAGCGACGTTCCCTTCGCAGGATCCCTACCCGCTGCAGATCGAGGTCATGCGGGAACAGAGCTACCCGGGCAGCGAGATCGTGATCGAGCAGACGCTGGCGCCGGGTGTAAACTACAGCCGCTACGTCGTCTCCTATATGTCGGACGGCTACAAGATCCACGCGCTGATGACCGTGCCCAACGGCCCAAAACCGACGACCGGCTGGCCGGCGATCATCTTCAACCACGGTTATATCCCGCCCGCGCAATACCGGACCGCCGAGCGTTATGTCGCCTACCAGGATGCGATCGCGCGCAGCGGCTACATCGTCTTCAAGTCAGACTATCGCGGCCACGGCAGCTCGCAGGGGCCACCTGAGGGCGCGTATGGCTACCCCGGCTATACGGATGATGTACTGAACGCGCTGGCGTCGGTGAAAGCGCACAGCGATGCGGACCCGAATCGGATCGGCATGTGGGGGCATTCATTGGGCGGCCAGCTCACCCTGCGTGCGATGGTTGTCTCGCAGGACATCAAGGCCGGCGCGATCTGGGGTGGCGTGGTGGCGCCTTATCCGAACATTTTCGCGCGCGATCCCAACCGGCAGCGCCCCACGCGCACGGTCACCGAGACGCCCGTTCCGCCCGGCGGCATGGGCCCCTACGGGCGGCCCTGGCGCCAGGAGCTGACCGACAAATACGGCTCGGCCGAGCAGAACCCGGCGTTCTGGGCCTCCATCTCGCCCAACAGCTACCTGGCTGACATCTCCGGCCCACTGCAGTTGCACCACAGCGTGACCGACGAAGAGGTTCCCGTAGCGGCCTCGGAAACGCTGTACGGGGAAATGCAGGCGGCCGGGCAGACGGCCGAGTTGTACACGTATCCGGGCGACAACCATAACATCAACAAAAACTTCGCGACCGCGATGCAGCGGACGATCAAATTCTTCGATCAGTATGTGAAGGGGTCGTGAGGGGCGTTGGAGATCAGATGCGCCGCACAAGCCTCATGATGGTGGACATCCTTGCTGCAATACTGGTGGCCTTCTCACCGCTGGGCTCCCACGCGGCGAACGAACGGTCGCTGCCCACCGGGGCCGGTATCGGGGGAGGCGGCCGGCAGCCGCGCGTGTCGGCAGTGGCCGCTGCACCTGCAGCGACGGCGCCAGCGCGGCCCGCCTCGCCGCAGGTCTTGAGCGGCCCGGTTTTGCCCGCCGGGCCGCTCATCCCCCAGGACCCCGTGCATTACACGGTCCGGCGCGGTGATAGCTTGTGGCAAATCGCTACGTACCACGGCCTGTCCGTCGATATACTTGCCCACGCCAACGGTTTCGACGGCAGCAAAGTGCTGCGGGAGGGCATGGACCTCCTGATCCCGTGGAGTAACACGGCCGGCACAGCGCGGAATGGGATCGACGGGCCTGTGGTGGATGGACGAGGCCCGCATTTCGTGGCAAGCATCACCCGTCAGACGTGCTGGCTGTTCCAGGATAGCAGCATCGTGTCAAGTTGGCCGTGCTCAACCGGGCGCCCCGGATCACCGTCGATACCTGGGAACTACACCGTTCAGACGAAGCAGCCGCGCGCCTACAGCGCTGCGGCTGACTTCTGGATGCCGTTCTGGTTAGGGGTGTACGACGCCGGGATCTATGAGAACGGCATCCACGGCGTGCCCTACCGCGAAGACCGGTGAGACCCTGTGGCAGGATCTGGTGGGGACGCCGATCACGTACGGCTGCATCATGCTCGACAACGCGACGACTGAGGCGCTGTACGATCTGGCTTACATCGGAATGCCGGTGACCATTTTGCCGTAAGAGGCTGACGACCGATCCCTTCCCTATGCTACACCCACTGATACGCAAGCATCATGCGACTGAGATCAACTCCAACGCGTCGATCAGGCTCAACGCCGTGTGATAACCGGGATCGGCATCGGGGTAGGCGGGCGTCACGTCAAGCACTTCGCCACGGGCATCGCGCACCTTCACCGCCATCAGATGAGTCTGGGGCCGCACGTAATGCGTCACAAACGCATTGTGCGACTGGGCCAGGATTTCAAGGCACCTCCGGCGGCTCTCGGCGTCCTCGGCCACGCGCCACGCGGCCAGCGCAGCCCGGATCGTCTCGGGCAAACTCCACCAGGGCATCGTGTCGTCCACCGGGATCCGGGTGCGCAGGTCCACCGTCTTGCAGATGCCGCCGACCGCAAGGCGGAAGCCGTTCTCGAAGGACCGGGCCAGCAACGCAGGCATGACCCGCTCGATACCCCGCATCGCTTCCTGCTGCGCCGGCGCGGCACCGCCATAGCGCCTCACCGCGCGGCTGAACTTCAGGAACAGGCCGACGAACTCCAGCGAGTGACCGGGGTCAGAGATGATCCTGCCGGCCTCATCCGCACAGGGGTCGCCCGCCGCATCCACAAACTCCACCAGGTCATACGCCCGAAACTGCGGCCACCGGCCGTCAAGATTAACGTGGGTCTCGAGAACGTAGCGCGCCAGGTTCAAGCCCAGATCCGTCGACTCGGGACCCGGCTCGAATTCCGCAAAGAGGGACGCCATGCCGAGCGCAATCATGTGCGGGCCGTGCGAAAAAGCGCCGTCGACCCAGGCCCGGGCGCCCTCGACCGGCTGCGGCTGATCACTGCGGAAGGCGCGTGCCATGATGTCGCGGTAAACGGCCATGCCGAAGGCACGCGCCTCGCCCACCGCAACCGGATCGCCCAGCAAGTGCGCGGCAGCATACATCCCTTTCGCACAAAACAGATCGCTGTAACCATGCGGAGACGCAGCCTCCAGCGCCAGCGGCACGCGCGCCATACCCGGCCCGAAGTCAAACGCCTGTCCGGCCGGATCCATGAAAAAGTACAGATGGCCCCCGTTGATTGTGCGCGCCCGTTGAAGTTGAGCGGAGAGGTCGGCGGCCAGGCGGCACGCACGCTTGATCAGCCGGTCCACCTCGCCGTCTCCGGCAAAAGGGGCCAGCCAGGCTGCGAACTTCGCGACCGACTCCAGCCCGCGCCCCTGCACCCAGCCGCTGACCACGTCACGCCCCAGAAGCGGGTGCGTCGGCGGCAACTCCTCGCCGGTGGTCAGGTTGATCTTAGTATCGATCCACGGGTAGTGCTCGCTCCGCTCAGTGCGGTCGAGGATGGCGCGGAACTGCGCCACGATCATCGCCTGATACGGCTCGCTCACCGTGCGTAAATCACTCGCCGATGGATGATCGGGCAAGGTAACGGTCGCGTACTGTGTAGTGAGAGGAGATAGCATCGTTAGGGGTCTCCAAGAATGTGAATTGGGTGCATTCAAAGTTAGTTGGCGCCAGCTCAGCGGAGCACGCTTCGCGTGAGCGCAGGGCCGCACACCTGTCCCCGAAGCGAAGCGGAGTGGGAGCCCGCAGTCGAAGGATGCGCAGCGGTTAAGCAGCCAAGACCGCCTCCTTCGACTGCGCACGACGCAGGCTGTGGGTCACACACCGCTGTGAATTCCGTGCGCCGTGCTCCGCTCAGGATGCTCATAACTCATTTTGAATACACCCATCTGAATTGAGCCGGCGCGCACCTGTCCTTTTGACAATCATGCCGGCATCGGGTAGATTGAACTGTGTTGGTCAGGGCTAGAGCGCTGCGAGTTTGGGCATCCGCCCATCCGCCAATTCGATACAAAATCAGGGTACGATGGCCAACGATAGGAGTTCTCTTATGCGTTTTGCAATCATCGGGGTCGGCAACATCGCGCCGATCCATGCCGCAGCCATTCATGGCGTGCCGGGAGCTGAGCTGGTGGCTGTGGCCACACGGAACGAAGACCGCGGCCGCGCGTTCGCGGCCGAACATGGCGGCACATGGTACGCCGATTACCGGGAGTTGCTGGCACGGGCGAAGGCTGATATTGTCACCATTTGCTCCCCGCACGATCTGCACGCGCCGATGACGATTGACGCGGCCGCAGCCGGCATGCACGTGCTCTGCGAGAAGCCGATGGCGCGCAACGTGGCCGAGTGCGACGCGATGATCGCCGCGTGTGACCGGGCCGGCGTGACGTTGGGCGTAGTGTTCCAAAGCCGGTTCGAGCGGCTCTCGATCAGCCTGAAAGACGCGCTGGACGCCGGCCGGTTGGGCCACCTGCTCTGGGCCAGCGCCAACACCCTCTGGTATCGATCCGATGCCTACTACCAGAGCGGGCCCTGGCGCGGCACATGGGAGCACGAAGGGGGCGGCGTGCTGATCAATCAGGCGATTCATGCGGTCGATCTGCTGATCTGGCTGGCCGGTATGCCCGTGAGTGTCACCGCCCGAGCGCGCACGCTGAACCATGCCATCGAGGTCGAGGACGCCGCGCTGGCGCTGTTGGATTACCCTGATGGCCGCTTCGGGCTGATCCAGGCGACGACCGCAGCCTTCCCCGGCTATCCCGAACGGCTGGAATTCTTTGGCAGCCAGGGCAGCGCGGTTTACCACAAGGGACAGGCGCGCCTCGAATGGCACCTGGCCGATCCGATCGAGGATCGCATCGACGAGGCCGAAGTCAGCAGCGGCGCCGCGTGCCCCATGGACATCACTGCGGCCGGACATACGGCGCTCTTCAACGATTTTGTCGTCGCGGTGCACGAAAAGCGCCCGCCGCAGATCGACGGGTACGCCGGCCGCCAGAGCGTGGCGCTGGTGGAAGCGATCTATCGCTCAGCCGCGTCCGAGAGCACGATCGCGCTGGCCGCCTACGGTTGAAACCGCAGTCAGACGCCGAATTCATTCGGGTGTATTCAAAGTTAGTTATGCAGCATCCTGAGCGGAGCACGGCGCACGGCATCCCCAGCGTTCCGTGACCCACAGCCTGCGCCGTGCGTAGTCGAAGGACGCGATTCTGGCTGATAGACGCTCCGCACCCTTCGACTACGGGCTGCGGCCCTCCGCTCAGGATGCTCCGCTCGGCTGGCTAACTGATTTTGAATACACCCAATTCATTCGGCGGCACTCGCTTCCCACGACCGCTCGCCTACGGTTGAAACCGCAGGCTGGCACAGCGAAACCCGCTGAAGCGGGTTAAGTTGTCCGCACGGCAGTGTGCTTCAGCACACTTGGTCGTGCCAGCCGCCGAATTCATTCGGCGCCGCATTCGGCAACACAGCTAACGCCCTCGCAGATGCGCGATCGCCCGCTGCGCGGCAGTATCGGCATCGGGCCGGGGCATGAACTCGCCCGAGACGAAACCGCCATAACCGCTGCGGGTCAGCACGTCGAGGATATGCGCAAAGTCCAGGTGGCCGGCGCCGGGATACCACCGGTTCGAGTCGGCCACGTGGACGTGAAACAACCGGCCGCCTGCCGCCAGCAGGCTGTCTGCGATGGATGGTTCCTCGATATTGGCGTGGAAGGTGTCGAACAGCAGCCCCAGGTTGTCGGCGCCCACGCGGTCGATCAACTCCAAACCCTGCGCCACATTGTTGACCAGCGTGGTTTCATAGCGGTTGATCGGCTCCAGCGCGATGCGCACGCCGGATAGCGCCGCCTCCGCGCAGCACTCAGCCAGCGCAGCGACGGTCCAATCCAGCGCCTGCGCCTGGCTCACGCCCGGCTGGACCAGGCCGCGCAACAGGCCGATGATGATGAGCGCGTCCAGCCGGCGCGCGCCCGGGATATGCGCCTTCGTGCGCTCGATGGCCGCCTGTCGGACAGCCGGGTCGGGGTCGGAGTAAGAGAGGCGCTCCTCGCCCCAGGCCTGGCCCGTGCCGATGGCCGGGACGGTCAGCCCGTGCGCCGCCACCTGAGCGGCCAGCGCCTCCACATCGATCGCCTGCGGATCACGGATCGCCAGCTCGACACCCTCGTACCCCCACGCCGCGATCTTCGCCAGGTTGCGGTCGAGATCACCCTTGAAGGCAACGGCCTCGAACTGGGCCTGCTGGACGGAAAGAACGATACTGAATCTCATTCGAACATCCGTCGCATCCACGCCAGGCAGGAAACGACGACCGGCTCAGGATCGAGCACGTACGCCATGCCCAACTCGGCCGACATGTAACCCGCATAGTTGGCACGCTTGAGCGCGGCGGCAAACGGTGCAAAGTCGATCGTCCCCTGGCCCGGCGCCAGGTGAGCGTCGGCCGAACCGTCGTTGTCGTCCAGATCTACATGCCCCAGCAGCGACCCCAGTTTCACGATGCCCTCGGCCAGGTCCTCCCCGTTGACATGCAGGTGGCCGGTGTCGAGCAGGATGCCGAGCTGCGGATCGTCGATCTCGCGCACCATCCGCAGGCCGTCGTCCAGCGTCAGGATTTGGTTCGACTCGAAGCGGTGCGCGGGCTCGATGTAGAGCCGCAGCCCCATGCCGCGCATGTACTCCAGGATCTCGACGATGCTCCGGCGCAGACACTCCCAGCCTTGTTCCAGCGGTTGGTCGAGCAGGCTCATGCCCGCGCAGACATGCACCGACGGCGCACCGAGCAGGAGCGCGTTGTCCACGTTATCCATAATGTAGCGCACACTGTCCCGGCGCACCTTCTCGTTGGCTGAAGCCAGCAGCGACGGATAGCGGAACTGCGCGGGGATGACATGACACACCGCCATGCCGTACTCGGCCAGCAGGTCGCGCAGCTCAGGCAGTTGCGCGTGCAAATCCTGCCGGTACATGTGCGGCCGGCCGCCCCACACCGCGATCCCGTCATAGCCCATGCGGCCCATGCTGCGGATGGCGTACTGCAGCGAATAGTTGCTGTAAACAAACGAGGATTGCGCGAACTTCACATTTGCTCCATTCTGTCACTCTGAGTGCTACCAAGCCGCGCGGCTTGCGATCGGTACAGAGAGGTTCCTACTTGTCATTCTGAACGGGGTAACGACTCAACCTTCGTTGCGGCGAGACACCAGTGAAGAATCTCGTTTTAGTACTTCGAAAGCAACGGGTTGGCAACACTTCGTCAGCTCCAACTTCCCGCCAGCGAAGGGGCTTCGTCGCCACGAGAGATGCTTCGCTAGAGTCCCGCCGCGACTGATGTTAGCCGGTTAACCCGCTCGAGCATGACATTGCCCACCATAACCACCATGCGCCAGCGCCGCGTCCAACATGGCGACAATGTTCTCCGGCGGGACGTTGGCCTGGATGTTATGCACCTGGTTGAAGACGAACCCGCCGCCCGGCGCCAGGATGTCGATCTGCCGGCGCACGTGGTCGGCAACCTGCCCCGGCGTCGCTTCCGGCAGGACGTGTTGTGTATCCGCACCGCCGCCCCAGAAGACCAAATCGCGGCCGAACTCAGCCTTGAGCCGGACGGGATCCATGCCGACGGCGGAGATTTGCACCGGGTTGAGGATGTCCACGCCCGCCTCGATCAGGTCGGGGATGAGCGGATAGATCCCGCCGCAGCAGTGGAGGAACACCGGCAGCCCGCTGCGGGCCTTGATGAACTGCCACATCTGCTGCTGGTACGGCTTGACGAGCCGGCGGTACATGCGGGGCGAAAGCTGCGGGCCGTTCTGCGTCCCCAGATCGTCGCCCACCTGAACGATGTCAATGTAGTCGCCCACCGCATCCAGATAACGCGCCAGATCGGCGCAGGCCGCGTCGGCGAGCCGCTGCAACAACGCCTCGGCCAGCGCCGGCTGCCCGGCCAGGTCTTCCATGAAACGCTGCCAGCCGCGCGCCGACTGCGCCCCTTCGTAGATCTTCTGCCCTGTCAGGCCCATGATCGCCTTGTCGGTGGTGGCGCGCAGCCGTCGGGCCTCGGCGGCCAGCCAGGCAAGTTCCGCGTCGGCGATGGACGGTGGCTGCCACGCCTCGATCTCGGCGATGGTGGTGGCATGGGCCAACGGTTCATAGACCGGCTCGTAGTACAAACCGGCGGGTGGCATGCGGTAGATGACATGGCCCGCGTCGTCGTGTATCTCGAACCCGCCGTCTTCCCGGCGCACCTGCTCCAGGCCGTCCGGGACGAGCGCCGGCGAGCCGTCGGGCAGGCGCCACGGCTTCCAGCGCGGGCGGGACGGATCGAGGCCGATCACGGCGCGCGGCAGCGGCAGCGCGTCCAGGTGAAAACGATCGACGATGGTTTGCTCAGGCTGCGCCAACTGCTGCATGATGTCATACAGCACGGTCTGGCCGCCCTCGATGCCGAGGTGGGCCTTCAGCCGGTTGTAGGCGATGGCCTGGATGCCCGATGACCGCATCGCGCCCAGGTCGATGGGGACGCGATCCGCTTCCTGATGGCGCAGCGCGGCCAGGACGCGTTCACGAGAGGTCATAGAGTGTGTCTCCGCGCTGACCGTTGACCGACGAACGACGAAGGACGAAGGACGAAGGACGAAAGACGATGGTTGACCCCTGACTCATGACCCCTGACCCCTGACTCATGACCCCTGACCCCTGACCCCTGACCCCTGACCCCTGACTCCTGACCCCTGATCCATCGCTCACGCCAGGCCGACCAGGTTCAACTCTTCTGCGCGGTGGCACGCCGTATAATGGCCGGGCACGATTTCCCGGTAAGCTGGCGCTTCCGTCGTGCATCGGTCGATACAGTAGGTGCAGCGCGGATGGAAGTAACACCCCGTGGGTGGATGTGCGGGGCTGGCGACCTCACCGGGCAGCTCCACGTTGCCCGTCTTGATGCGGGGATCCGCGACGGGCAGCGCGGCCAGCAGCGCAGCCGTGTACGGATGGCGCGGATGTGCGAAGAGATCATCCGATGTAGCGGTCTCGACGATCTTGCCGACATACATCACCGTGACACGATCGCAGATGTGCTTGACGACGCTGAGGTTGTGCGAGACGAACAGGTACGTCAGGTTCAGCCGCTTCTGCAGGTCGAGCAGCAGGTTCAACGTCTGCGCCTGAACCGAGACGTCGAGCGCTGAGACAGGTTCGTCGGCCACGACCAACCGCGGGTTGAGGGCCAGGGCCCGGGCGATCCCGATACGCTGGCGCTGCCCGCCGCTGAAGGCGTGCGGAAAACGCTGCATGAACTCGGGCCGCAGCCCCACCAGGCGCAGCAGTTCCGCCACCCGTTCTTCACGTTCTTTGCGCCTCTTCATCCCGGACATCAGCAGCGGCTCGCCGACGATGTCGAAGAGGGTCATGCGGGGATTGAGCGACCCGTAAGGATCCTGGAAGATCATCTGCATCTGTGCGCGCAGCGGCTTCAACTGCTCCCGCGTGAGCTTGGCGAGGTCGACGACGTCGCCGCTGTCCGTGCGGAAGAGCATCTGCCCCGAGGTCGGCTCAAGCGCGCGCAGGATACAGCGCGACGCAGTGGTCTTGCCGCAGCCGCTTTCGCCCACCAGGCCGAGCGTCTCACCTTCGTTGATGAAGAAGTTGATGTCGTCCACGGCGCGCACGTAACCGACCGTGTTGCGCAGGAAGCCTGCCCGGATCGGGAAGAATTTGCGCAGGTCCTTCGCTTCGAAGAGCGGCTGTGGGTTGGCGTTTGTCATGCCTGCACCTCCATCCCGGCAACGCCCTGGGGCTGCCCATGATACAAGAAGCAACTCACCCGCTGCACCTCATCGACCGGCAACAGCTCCGGCGAGTGTTGATCACAGAGGCCGGGCATGAACTTCGTGCAGCGCGGATGGAACGGACACCCGGCCGGACGATTGAATGGGTGCGGGATTGAGCCGCTGATCGTCGGCAGATCGACGCGGGGGGTCATGTCGATGCTGGGGATCGACTCCAGCAGCGCCTGCGTGTAGGGATGCTTGGGAGCGTGGAAAATCCGATCCACCGGGCCCTGTTCCATCACTAACCCCAGGTACATCACGGTGACGAAGTCAGCCATCTGCGCGATGACACCCAGGTCGTGGGTGATAAAAATGATGGCCGAGTTACGTTCCTCCTGAAGCCGGCGCAACAGGCGCAGCACCTGGGCCTGCGTCGTCACGTCAACGGCCGTGGTCGGTTCATCGGCGATGAGGATCATCGGGTTGCAGGAAAGCGCCATCGCGATCATGGCCCGTTGGCGCAACCCGCCGCTCAGTTGCCACGAGTACGCATCCAGCCGCTGCTCCGGCGCGGGGATACCAACGTCCTTGAACTGCTGGGCTGCGATTTCGCGCGCCTCGCGCTTGTTGACATTCCGGTGTAAACGGATGGCCTCGATGATCTGGTCGCCGACCGTGTGAACCGGGCTGAACGCGGCCATGGGCTCTTGCGGGATCAAGCCGATCTGGCCGCCGCGGATATCCCGCATCTCAGCGCCCCTGGAGTCCAGCTCCGTCAGGTCGACGGTCTCGAGCGAGCCATCTTTGGCGGTGCGCCGGAGCAGAATCTTGCCGCCGACGATACGACCCGGCGCCTCGACAATGCGCAGCAGGGCCTTCATGGTCACGCTCTTGCCGCAGCCGCTCTCGCCCACGATGCCGAAGACCTGGCCCGGGTTGACATCCAGAGAGATTCCGTCGACCGCCCTTACCACCCCTTCGTCCATGAAGAAGTGAACCTTGAGATCTCGAATTGACAGCAGAGGTTCGGCTTGTTGGTTCATATGCAACTCAACGGCTGTAGGGATCGGCGGCGTCGCGGAGACCGTCACCGACCAGGTTGAACGCCAGCACCGCGATGATCACGGCCAGGCCAGGGATCAGTAGCCAGGATGCTTGCGCAACCGTTTGAATGTTCTGAGCCTCCTGGAGCAACACGCCCCAACTGATGGCAGGCGGACGGATGCCCAACCCCAGGAAACTGAGCGAAGTCTCGCTGATGATCATCACCGGGATAGCCAGCGTGCTGGTCGCGATGATATGGCTCGAAAATGACGGCACCATATGGCGCGTGATGATGCGAAGATGGCTGGCGCCCGAAAGCTCGGCGGCCAGCACAAAATCTTCCTCGCGCAACGAAAGAAAGCGACCGCGCACCTCGCGCGCGAGCGTTGTCCAACCGATGAGCGCGAGGATGATGGTGATGGCGAAAAAGACCCGTTCCGGCGGCCAATCACGCGGCATCGCCGCGGTCATGGCAAGCCAGATCGGGATCGTGGGCAGCGACTGGAGGATCTCAATGACACGTTGGATGATCATGTCCGGGGCGCCACCGAAATAGCCCGATATGCCTCCCAGCAGAACACCCAGGACGACGCTCAGCAGCACCGCGATCAAGCCGACCGTCATGGAGGTGCGCGTGCCATACATCAGCCGCGACCATTGATCGCGACCCAGGCGATCGGTTCCGACGAGATAGAACCCGTCCGTTTCGTCAGGGTCGGCAAGCCCAAAGAGATGGATGTCGGTCGTGAACAGGCCCAGCACCTTGTAAGGATAGCCGGACGCGATCAACTGAATGCCGATGCGCCGTTCAGGGTCCACCGTCCATTCCATGCGCAGTGTGACCGGGTTACGCTTGCCCTCCACCGCAGGCACGGACATGAAATATCCGCCGCGAAAGAAGGCGATCCGCTGTGGCGGGATGAAGGCGTTCTTGGCGCTGGTTTCCTGCGGGTCCTGCGTGGCAAAGAAGGCCGGGACCAGCACAATCGCATAGAAGACAATGAGCACGACCGCGCTCACGACCGCCAGCTTGTTTTTCCGGAAGCGCCACCACACCAGTTTCCAATTAGGCGCAACGGAAACAAGATCCTCAGCCTTCGAAGTGGGAGTCAGTTCCGCAGTGGAGGCGCTTGCGAGATCTTCAGTCATCTTAGTTGCCTCCCTCCATGCGGATGCGCGGGTCGGCCAGCGCCAGCAGCACATCGGAGATCAGCGTGCCGACGACTGTCAGGAGACAGTAGATCAACAGGATAGTGCCCGCCAGATACATATCCTGTTGCTGCAGCGCCCGCAACAACAGCGGGCCGATGTTCGGGATATTCATGACGGTGGCCACAATCAGGCTGCCGGAGAATAATTGAGGCAGATACCAGCCCAGGGTGCTGATCAGCGGGTTGAAGGCCAGGCGGACCGGGTATTTCATCACCAGCCGCCATTCGGACAGACCCTTGGCCCGGGCGGTGATGACGTATTGTTTGTTCAGTTCGTCCAGCAGGTTGGCGCGCATGATACGCGTCAGACGACGCGGTTCCGCCGACGGCCAGAACGATAGCGGCCACCCAGATGTGTTTCATCAAGTCAGCGAACCGGGCCCAGCTCCACGGCGCCTGCACGAACTGCGGTGAGAAGAGCCCAGTGATACCGATGCCGAGCTTATCGAAAGCAAACCACATCAATACCAGGGCCAATAAAAAGTTGGGGATTGCCACGCCGATGTAGACGAAAACCGTCAACGCATAATCCAGGGCCGTGTTCTGATGCGTGGCTGAGTAAATGCCCGCCGGTATGGCGATCCCCCACGTGATGATCAAGGCGAAAACCGCCAGCGCCACGGTCAGAATCAGGCGATCCTGGATCAGGTCCGCGTTCGGACGCTGATACTCAAGCGAGCGGCCTAAATCGCCCTGCAGGAGTCCGCCCATCCAGCGCCCGTACTGCACCGTGAATGGCTGGTCGACGCCGAACTGTACCTTCAGGGCATCCACCTGCGCCTGGTCCATCGAGGAACCCGAAGCGGCCAGGGTCGCGATATAGCTGGTGAGAAAGTCGCCCGGAGGCGCTTGCACCAGCCCAAACACAATCAGCGAAAATATCAAGAGCAGGACCGGTAAGAGCAACAGGCGCTGGACGATATACCTGAGCATAAGCACTCCCGCAACAAAGTTAGATCCCGTGCCGTCACCTACGGTTCATGTAGATGCAAAATTTATCCCGGCACTCCAAGTTGGCTGGTTGCCACCGCGCCTGGGGTTGACACTTGCACCTCCGCCGCGGCGCAGCCGCAAATGCAGGTGAACCCACAGGCTGCTATGGCCGGAAACCTGCCTGAGCAGGTTATACCCGAGCTGCGAGTGTGCTTCAGCACACTTTGGCTTTGTCAGACACCGATTTCAATCGGTGGCGACGTAGCGGTGCGGCTGGCGGGAGTACAGATGGGCTGCCAACGACCTCAACCTGGCGACGACCTCGTCACCCACCTCGCTCGTCCGGGCATGGCCGCCCAGGTCCGGCGTCAACACCCGGCCCTCGCCCGTGACCTCTTTGACGGCATCCAGCACGAGACCGGCAGCCTGACGCTCACCCAGGAAGTCCAGCATCATCGCCCCGCTCCAGATAGCAGCGATAGGATTGGCGACCCCACGTCCTGCGATGTCGGGGGCAGAGCCATGCACTGGCTCAAACAACGATGGGTACCTGCGCTCCGGGTTGATGTTTGCGCTCGGCGCGATCCCCATGCTGCCGCAGATGGCACTTCCCAGGTCGGTAAGGATGTCCCCAAACAGATTGGAGGCCACCAGTACATCGAGCGTCTCCGGCTTCAGCACAAAACGTGCGGCCATCGCATCCACCAGCACCCGCTCAGTACGCAGTTCCGGGTATTCCCCCGCCACGCGCTCGAAAGCTTCGTCCCAGAGAACCATCGAATGGCGTTGCGCGTTGGATTTCGTCACACTCGCCAGCCGTTTGCGGGGGCGTCCCATCGCGAGTTCGCACGCGTAGCGCACGACCCGCTCCACCCCCTCTCGGGTGAAGATGGAAGTCTCGACGGCCAGCTCCAGCGGCAGGCCGTTGTGGCTGCGTCCGCCTGCGCCCGCGTATTCCCCTTCAGTGTTCTCGCGCACCACGACGAAGTCGATATCGCCGGGCTGCTTGTCCCGCAGCGGGCCGGGCACCCCAGGAAGCAGTAGGCTGGGGCGCACGTTGGCGTATTGTTCGAAGCCCTGACGCACCGGCAGCAGGAGTCCGTGCAGCGAGATGTGATCCGGCACGCTGGGGAATCCCACTGCGCCGAAGTAGATGGCGTCGAAGGGTTCCAGGATGCGCAGCGCATCCTTCGCCATCATCTCGCCGTGCGCCAGATAGTACTCGCAGCCCCACGGAAAGGTCTCGTAGGTGATCCGAAAATCCCCGAGCAGCTCTCCGACCGCCGCGATGACCTTGACACCCTCCGGGCAAACCTCGTGGCCGATGCCATCACCGGGGATCAGGGCCACCTGATACTCGCGCATGATTGATGCCTCCGCCCGCTACCCGGCCAGCCGGCGCTTGCATTCTTCCAGGATCTCTACAGTCTGAAGGGTGCCGAAGCGCGTGCAACCGATGGCACGTACCTCCAGGGCGATGTCCAGCGTGCTGACCCCGCCGGCGGCCTTGACCTGCACGTGCGCAGGTGCGTGCTTCCGCATCAGTCGCAGGTCGTCCATCACCGCGCCACCGGTCCCGTATCCGGTCGAGGTCTTGACCCAATCGACCCCCACTTCGCCGCAGATTTCGCACAGCCGGATGCGATGCTCATCCTGCAGGTAGCAGTTCTCGAAGATGACCTTGACCAAGGCGTCGCCTGCGTGAGCCAGACGCGCCACTGCGGCGATGTCCTCACGCACGAAATCCCAATCGCGGCTGAGCGCCTTGCCGATGTTGATGACCATGTCGACTTCCTGGGCGCCGTCGGCCAACGCCTGCTCGGTCTCGGCGATTTTGATGGCCGTGGTATGCCCCCCGTGCGGGAAGCCGATGGTTGTGGTAGCCTTGACATCGCTGCCGGCCAGCACGGCTGCCGCCCGTTTCAGGGAGTACGGCTTAATGCAGACGCTTGCCACGTCGTAGTCCAGCGCGAGCTGGCAGCCCGCTTCGAGCTCTTCGTCGTTGTAATACGGCCGCAGCAGTGAGTGGTCAATCATCTTCGCGATGTCGGCGTAGGTATAATCCATGGTTTCCTCTGTGCACATATCGGAACGTTCAGCAACCGGTGGCGGCTTACCTGCACTGCGCCTGCACAAGTCGGCAAGCGCAGTGCAGGTAAGCCGCGATTCCGGGACCTTAGCCCTTACTGGGTGTAGAACCAAAGCTCAGGCTTGCCGTTGCCCGGCGTGCGCAGAGCCCAGTCCTTGGTCAGGTTCTCAGGGACGTTTTGCAGCTTGGCATTGACCACTGCGACGCCCTGATCCATGGCCGTCAGGCCGATCGTGCCGATGTCATACAGATTGTCCACCCAGATCTTGAAGATTTCCTGGGCGATCTCGGTCTGCCGGTCCGGGCCAGCGCTCTTGGCCTCGTCCTGGAGCGTGACGATCTGCTTCCACGGCTCCGGCGGCTCGACGCCTTCCTTGCCGTTGGTGTCGTACCACGTCTTCCACAGCGGGCCGTAGGTCAGGTTGCCGTAGATGGGCAGCCGGATGTCGAACTTGGTCGACCCGCTGAACATCGTGCCTGCCGAATCCTGGTTCCACACCTCGGCCTGCAGTTCGTTGGCCTGGCGCATCTGGAAGTGCAGGTCACGCTCGCGCACCTGGAGGTCAACCCAGACGCCTACCTTCTTCAGGTCGGCGACCACCAACTCAGCGACATCCACGTAGGCGCCCAGAGCAGGAACCGCCGACAGCTCGAAGCCGACCCGCTTGCCGCTGGGCAGCAACCGGTAGCCTTCGGCATCGCGTTTGGTATAGCCGAGCCCATCCAGCAGAGCGTTGGCCTCATCCGGCTTGTACTCGGTGTACTTGTAGGCCCACTCGTCGCCGGGGTACCAGGGGCTGGTACTCTTGATGATCCCGTGGCGTGCCTCACCCGTGCCCAGGAAGATCGATTCCTGAATCTCGGGCCGGTTGATGGCGTAGGAGACGGCCTTGCGGAAGTCCAGGTTGGACCACATCTCCGTGAGTTCAGGGTCGCCCTGGTAGGTCTGGTTGAAGATCACGCCGGCTTCCTCACCGCCCGTGCTGGACCAGAGGAAGATCTTGTACTTGCCGGACTTCTGCTCTTCTTCCTTAAGTACCGGGAAGTTGGCCAGCTTGACATGGCGTTCCTGTTCATCCAATTCGCCGGCGATGGCAGCCAGGTTCAAGGCGGCAGCATCCGCAAAGAACTTGAACTGGACCTCGTCGATATACGGAAGCTGATTGCCATCCTGATCGACACCGACGTAGTAGGGGTTCCGCTCCATCATGAAGATTTGCTCGCTGAAGCGGTTTTTCGCCACCCAGGCCGACATCACGGGGCGGTCGGGGTTATCGAATTGGTCCTGCTTGAGGTAGAACAGCTCACCCCAGGTCTTCAGGCCAGCATCGGCGACCATCTTGTCCAGGTCAGCCTGGCTCGCATAGGACGCATGGAATTGCTGCATGTAGTGCGCAGGCAGGAACATGGGATAGTTCTTGTCGCCGGCATCCTTCTGGGCGATTTCGGAGAGGAACAGCGTCTGCGGGGCCCCGAAGGTGAACTTCACCGACAGGTCGTCGACCTTCTCCACCTTGACCTGGCTGCCATCACTGTTCAGCAGCCAGGACGGGACAGAAGGCATGATGTCCTTGTTGTTCACCACGTCGTTGTACCAGAACAAGATGTCGTCCGCGGTGAAGGGTTCGCCATCGGACCACTTGCCGCCTTCGCGCAGCTTGATGGTCCATTCGGTGAAGTCGTCGTTGGGGGTGACGCTCTCGGCGTACTTCATCTCGACGCTGGCGCCGTCAACGGAGAAGCGGACCAGGCTGTCGTTCACCACGCGGATCAGGCCGTTGCGGTCGGACGGGCCCAGGAAACCGCGATGCCACACGCCGCCGTAGGTTCCGACTGCCGGCGCTTCTTCAACCAACGGGTTCATGGGCAGACGCTCGTCAACGGCCGGCAATGTGCCTGCGTTGACCAGGTCGGCGAGCATGGGAGCTTCTTGGTATTTGCTCATCGG
Organism: uncultured Chloroflexia bacterium; assembly: GCA_963841825.1. GTDB lineage: Bacteria > Chloroflexota > Anaerolineae > CG2-30-64-16 > CG2-30-64-16 > CAWJEL01. The sequence continues at coordinate 78,454 of CAWJEL010000008.1, read as the reverse complement.
CTCCGGCACCGCCGTGGGTTCGGGCGCCGCGGTCGGTTCGGCCGCAGCCGGGACTGCGGTAGGCTCAGGTGCAGCGGGGGCTGCGGTCGGTTCGGGCGCAGCCGTCGGTGCGGGCGCAGCCGTCGGTGCGGCCGGCGTCGGGCTGGAGCATCCTGTGATCACGAACGCCAGGATCATGATCATGCTCAGGATTGTCATGATAGATTTACGGTTCATTATCCCTTTCTCCTCGGTGAACTGGTTAGGATGTCCGCGGTGGACAAACGACGATATTGCCTCTATATGTTGGATGCTCTGCCATCACCTCCCTTCTCTCCTGCCGCGATTGGCGCGGCAGCGCATGGGCTACAAGCCCAGTTTTTCCGCATAACTCTCCAAGAACTGCTTGCCTCGGACGAAGCATCCCTCAAGGTCCGGGAGTTGTTCCAGGTCGACAGCATAGTACCCGTCGAACCCCTGGCGCTTCAGCGCGCGGAAGACTTCCTCCCAGTCGATGTTGCCCGTGCCCGGCTCGAAATGGCGGTTCACTGTCCCGTCGTTGTCGGCCACGTGGACGTAGCGAATATGCCGTCCCAGCTTTTCGACGCTCAGCGGCAGCATCTCCTTCTGAGCGTGCTGGTGGGCCGTGTCAAGGATCACGCCGAGATTGTCGTCGGCGACGGCATCGAGCAGACGCAGGAGCGCTTCGCTGTTCGAGGTCAACTCGCCGACCCGCGGCTCGACCAAGAGTTGCACGCCGTGCTCACGGGCGATCTGCGTACATCGTTTCATCACGTGCACATAGTGCGCCCAGTACCGCGGCCAGTCGAATCCCGCGGGATCCGAATCCGTGGCGGCTGGCCGAAGACGATCTGCTCGGTCATCAAAGTGCCGCTGACCACCTCGACCGGGGGAAAGTAGCTGTCCACCCAGACGTTGGGCGATCCGAGATAGGCGGCAGTCCGCACACCCTCGGTGAACGCAGCCAGGGCCGGTTCCGCGACAGCCGGATCCTCACTGACAACCTCGGGCAGGATGATGGCGAAATTCGAGAGCTTGACACCGGCTCCGCGCAACACGTCCCGGAACTGCTCCCGGTTATCGATGACGGCTCGCAGGTTCTCGAAGCCGACCCCCTCGAGCTCGACATACTCGAACCCGAGCGCGGCCATCTCGGGGATCGCCTTCAGCATGTCCGGCAGGCTGGGCGGGAAACCGTACTTTCCGATGGCGAACATCCAACAGCACACGATCTTCATCCAGCGTTTCTCCTCTATGATGGGCTGTCGCTCGTCCAGACCCACCGCCCGCCGATCATCGTCCGCCAGGCTGTGAAATCAGGGTTGAACACTGCAACATCGGCATCCTTGCCGGGTTCAAGGCTGCCTTTGCGCTCCGCCCACCCGATCGCCCTGGCCGGCGTCAGGCTTGCCATACGCACTGCTTCGAGGAGCGGGATTCCTACCTCGTCGATCAGCACCGGCAACATCTGATTGAGCAGCGTCGAGCTGCCCGCAAAGGTCGTGTCGTCGCCGATCAACATGCCGACGCCGTCGCGCACCTCATACGCCATGCCGCCGATGGTGAACGGCGAGCCTTCGGGCAACCCCGCCCCGCTCGTGGCGTCGGAGATCGCACACAGCCGGTCGGGACCGATGCACTTGTAGGCGAGCTTCATCAAGGTCGGCGGCAGATGCCGGTTGTCCGCAGATCATCTCGACCGTCAGCCCGTCGAAGACAAGCGAAGCTTCGAGCAGCCCGGGTTTGCGCCAGGGGCCCACGCGGATCGTGCTCGACTGCGAGCTCCAGATATGGGTGATGTGCCGCAATCCACGCGCCATCGCCGCGGCCAGATCCGAGTCACGGGCGCGAGCTGTGCCCGGCCGCCGGCATGATACCGTGACGGATCAGCGCAGTCACCAGCTCAAGCGCGCCGGGCAACTCAGGCGCCAGCACGAAAAGACGCAGGATGTCACCGTAAGCCAGCAAAGGCTCTGCCGAGCCATCCACCGGTGTCCGTAACCCTTTGCGATTCACCCCGCCGCACTGCGCCGGGTCGATGAACGGGCTTTCAAGGTGCGCACCGAGAATCTGAGCGCCGTCATGCTGACCGGCCATCCAGCTCCGGCAGAAGTCGAGACAGGCGCACAATTCGGCGATCGGCGCGACCGCGGCCAATGTCGCCAGCAACGAGGTCACGCCCCGCCGCGCGTTCGCAACCGTGATGGCCTCGTACGCCGCCGCGTCCGGCTCATTGAAAGTAGTGATGTACCGCGCCGTGCGTGTGGATGTCCACCAGGCCGGGGGCGATGATCCGCCCGCCCACATCGAGCACGTACGCATTCTCGGGTATCTCGTCCCGCCGGACTACACCGGTGATCCTGTCACCCTCGACCAACAAGGCCTGCCCATCGATCACGCGGTCGGGCAGTATAATGCGACCATTGGTCAAAGCCGTTGCGTGCCGGCCGCTTGGGTGGTCTGGCATCAGGCGTCACCTTGCAGTATCTGCTGAAACGCTCAACGCGTCAAGCGTTGATAATCGCCTCGGCGCCGCGAATCCACACATGAGTCGGGGTCATCGCTCCACGCGCCATAGGTTCGGTTGACGCCGCACAGCGCCCAGATATAGACAAGCTGATAGCCGGCCGCGGCCACGAGCGGATGATAGCCGCGCGGGATCGCCACGGCGTCACCGTCTTCCACGACATAGACTTCATTCAGACGGTCGGGCGCGTCGCCTGGCTCGTAAACCCGCTGGAAGCCGTAGCCGCCGGTGGGCTTGAAGAGGTAAAAATAGACCTCCTCGTAGATCGCCTCGTTGGGCGGGTTCTCGACATCGTGCTTGTGCGGCGGATACGAAGTCCAGTTGCCGGGGGGCACGAGCGTCTCGGCCATCATCAAGCGCCGGGTCGTGGGCGCCACGCTCGTGCCGGGACGGATGGTGCGCGACCAATTCGCCGCGCCGGCCCGGTTTTCCGGGATGTCGTTGGGGCCGATGATCGCCACCGGCAGCCCAGCGTCGGCAGGTGTCAGGGAGACGGCCATATCGAGGTTCGCCGTGAGCGCCGTGAAACGGTAGCGGGTGCCGGGCGGCAGGCAAATCAGCGTCGGGCCGGCAGCGAACGGGTTGGAACGCCCGCCAACCTGATCGTATATCTGGCCGCCGGCCACTTCAAGCTGGCAGAGGCCCGAAATGATATCGAAAACCGCCTCGCGCACGCCAGTGTCGCCCTCGAACGGGCGGCCCTGAACCACGCCCAGGCGTCCGAATTCCAACATCTTCAAGATGCCGTCACCCGGCCCGGCGATCATGACATAGCCTTCCCGGAAACCAGCACCTTTGATAAGCAAATTCATGCAATAACCCCTTCGTTATAGTTTTCAGATAATTCGATCATGGCGCGCTGGCGCGCACAATCAGTTCCGGCTGGAAAACCAGCGTGTTGCAGACATCGGAAGCGTTATGTAACTGATCCAGCAACATCTGCAAGGCGGCCGCGCCGATGGCCTGCCGATCGACACGCAGGGTCGTGAGCGCGGGCGTGACCAGACTGGCGAGCAGGACATCGTCTGCCCCGGCCACCGCGACATCGTCGGGCACGCGGCGACCCAACTCAGTGCACGCTCGCAGCGCGCCGGTCGCCACCAGGTCATTATAACAGATCAGGCCGTCCACGTCCGGCCGCGCGGTGAGCAGGGAGAGGGCTGCACGATAACCGCCATCGATGTCAGGGCTGTCGCAGCGCTCTGTCAACGCCGGGGCCGGATCCGCGTCTGCCGCGATCATTGCCTCGGCGAAGCCGCGCGAGCGTTCCCGGCTGCTGTGAGAAATCAGTGACCCCGCCAGGAGGCCGATACAGCGCCGGCCAGAGGCCAGCAGATGCTCAACCAGGAGCGCCGCGCCCCGGGCATCATCGACGCAAACGTTGCTGCAACCGGCCAGACTGCGGTTGATCAGGACCACCGCATCATGCCGTTTCGCCAGGTCAGCCAACGCCTGCTCGGGCAAGCGCGAACTGCACAGCACGACCCCATCGACGGCCCGTTGCTCAAGGGTTCGCAGCAGCTCGGCTTCACGATCCGGGTCTTCCACGGCGTTGCACAGCAGGAGGCTATACCCAGCCGCATGGGCCGCGTCGTCAGCCCCGCGGCCGATATCGGCAAAGAATGGGTTGGCGATGTCGGGAACGATCAGGCCGATGGTGCGAGTGTGGCACGTGGCCAGGCCGCGCGCGATGCTGCTGGGACGATAATCGAGACGATCGATGACTTCTTGTACACGCTGGAGGGTGGCGTCGCTGATCTCGCCTTTACCGTTGAGCGCGCGCGAAACTGTCTGCCGGGAAACCCCGGCCTCACGTGCAACATCAGCAATGGAGACGCGAAACGACATCCTTGTGCCTCGCAGGTAAATGTGGGACAATAGTTCCCGTGATCGCTCACGGGATCGCTCACGGCCATTATAAACAGAAAAGTAGACTGGATGTCAAATGGCGGAAAGCGCGCGATGTACGATAGAATAAGGACCTATCGACAAACTCAAGCCCGCGTCCTGAGCTCGTCGAAGGACGCCCCCTTCGATCGCGAAGCACTCAGGGTGCGTACTGCGAGAGTATTTCAGTTGGATCTCTATAGATCAGAGGCATCATGCTAAATTATGACTTCTTTACGCCGACCGCCGGCCTGGAGCAAATCCACCAGGCCGCGCTCCGCATTTTGACTGAGATCGGAGTCGAGACGGACCATGCGGAGATGCGCGCGCGACTGGCCGGTCTCGGCTGCCGGGTCACCGGTGCCCGCGTCACTTTTCCGCCCGAGCTGATCGCGACAACGGTAGCGGCCATCCCGTCGAGCTTCCGGCTCTACGGGCGCACCCCGGAAATCAACGTACGGGTGGACGCCGCTGGCCCGATGCTGTGTACCAACACCGGCATCCTGCCCAACGTTTCTGACCCCACCTCCGGGACCGTGCGCGGGGCGACGCTGGCCGACGTGGCGGCGACGACCCGCATCCTCGACGCGCTGGCCAACGTGGACATCATCTATGTCTCGCTGCTGGATGCCACCGATCAACCGCCGCCCCTGATCACCCTGGCCGACTTTGCAACGACGCTGGCCAACACCACCAAGCCGCTGATCGGTCCCGGCGTCGTCAACGGCGTCGAGGCCGTGGCGGTTGTGGCCATGGCGCGTGCGCTGCGCGGCCCGGAGCTGGCGCGCTACCCGGTCTGCGTCCCCTTCATCTGCCCGATCACCCCGCTGCGCTTCCCAGCGGACCTCGTGGATGCGCTGACCGTCGTCGCGCAGGCCGGGCTGCCGCTTGAGGTGATCGCCAACCCGGTGATGGGCGTCACCGCGCCCTACACCATCGCCGGCACGGTGGCGCTGGGACATGCCGAGGTGCTGGCCGCGGCCGTGATGGCGCATGCCGTGCAGCCCGGGCTGCCCATCCTGAACGGGAACACGCCGAGCGTCGCGGACATGCGGACGCTCACCTCGACCACGGGCGGGCCCGAGACCGGCTTGATCCGGCGCACCGTGGCGGAGCTTTCGCACCACCTGGGCCTGCCCTCGTGCGTACACGGCCACACCAGCTCAACGCGTCCCGGATTTCCAGGCCGGCGATGAGAAGGCGCTCAACACGCTGCTGCTCGCCAGCGCCCGGCCCTCCATCCTGGGCGGTCTGGGTGGGCTGGCCAACGTCACGCTGGGCAGTTATGAGCTGCTGGTGCTCGACGACGAGCGGCTCGGCGCCGTGCGCCGGATCCTGGCCGGCGTCGCGGTGGACGACGACCATCTGGGGCTGGAGGTCATCGCAGGCGCGGCCGCGGGCGACGATGTGCTCGGCCACGACCATACGCTGAGACATCTGCGCAGCGCCGAAGTTTGGCAGCCTCGGGTGGCCCTACGCGCAGGTCTCAGCAACGGCGCGCCGCCGGCCCAGACATCCGTGGACCGGGCGCGAGCGATGGTCCATCAGATCCTTAACTCGCACACCGTGGCGCCGCTGCCGGCCGAGGTGCAGCGCGCCATCACCGAGGTCATCGGCGCATACGCGCGCACACATTCTGTCTGACATTCACCCTGGAGATTTCGCCTTGAGCACAACGATCATCACCGGCACAATGACACGACGCCGCGGTTCCTGGGAGAAAGTGGCCCTCATCCTGGCTTCGGGGTTTCTCTACGCCATCGCCATCGCCGGCGTCGGCCTGGCATCCCGCTCTATCCCGCCGATACCCCTGACGATCATGCGCCTGACGGTCGCCTCGCTGATCTTCTGTGGCATCCTCTTTTACGTGCGGCCGACCATTCACTGGCAGCCGCGGATGGTGTTCGATCTGTTCATCATCGGCATGGGCAACATCGGGTTGCCGTTCGTCCTGCTGGCGATTTCGCTGCGCTACATCTCGGGTTCGCTGGCGTCGGTGTTGTTCAACGTGGGACCGGCGATGACCATCGTGCTCGCGCACTTCCTGCTCCCGGACGAAAAGCTGCGGCCTGCCAAAATCATCGGCACGGCGTTGGCCATCTCCGGGGCTGTGCTCCTGGTGGTGAGTAATTCAAGCGGTCTCAAGACAGCGAACAGCCAGGGCTGGATCGGGCAGATGTTTATTATTCTGGCTTCAGCCGCAGGCGCGTTCGCAGTGATTTACACCCGCATCCGCTTCCGCGAGACGGACACGACCGCGCTGGCTGCGGGCCAGGTCTTCGCCAGCCTGGCCGTCTTTCTCCTTCTGGGCTTGGTGACTGCTGATCTTCCCAGCCTGGCAGCGTATCCCTGGCAGGCATGGGCCGCCATGATCGTTTCCGCTATCACCTCGGCGGTGCTGGGTTACTGGCTGCTGTTCTACATGGTTAAGAAATACGAGCGCGACCCTGGGCGGGTTTTCCGGTATCGCGACGCCGCTATTCTCGGCGCTTATCGGTATCATCTTCCTGGGTGAAGTCCTGACCCCCATCATCGTCATCAGTGCGCTGCTCGTGCTGGCAGGCATCTGGGCGCTCAACACCGTCTGATCTTGAATGACTGACAAAACTCGGGAGCTGGTGAAAAACTGACGCTCAGGGTTGAAAACTGCCGCGGATGTACGCGGATTCGCGCAGATTTTCGCGCTTTGCGCGATTTTGACGTCCCTGCATCCGCGCAGTATAATCGGCGCAATCCTTCCGTGAACGCTGCCGTGAACGCTAACGGCAGTCACGACGCCTGGGCCGCAGCAGGAGGTTGAGCCGATGATGAGCAAACGGGTGAACATCGCGGATGTTGCTCGTGAGGCGGGCGTGTCAGCGCAGACGGTGTCGCGCGCGCTGAACAACAAAGGCGAGATCAGCGCTGAGACGCGCGAGCGTGTCCTTGCGACCGTCGAGCGCCTGGGCTATCGGCCCAACACCCTGGCCCGCGGCCTGGTGACCCAGAAGACCTCTACGCTCGGCCTCGTCGTGCCCGATATCGCCAACCCCTTTTTCTCCGAAGTCGCGCGCGGCGCCGAGGACACCGCACATCGGGCCGGTTTTAGTTTGCTGCTCTGCAACACGATGGAGAATTCCGCCCGCGAGATGGAGGCGTTGCGCACACTGGAAGCACAACGCGTGGATGGCATCATCCTGTGCAGCTCACGCCTGTCGGAGGAGGAGTTCGGTGCGTTTCTGTCCAGACTCCCCGCCGTCATCCTCGTCAATCGCGAATCTTCCGGAAATGATCTGAAATCAGTTTGCATCGACGACGAAGCTGGCGCACGGAGCGCCACGCAACACCTGCTCCGCAGCGGACGCCGCGCGCTTGCCTTCCTGGCCGGCCCCCCGGCCTCGCACAGCGGCCAGCGCCGGGCGCAAGGCTATCAACGCGCGCTCTCGGAAGCGGGAATGACCGTCGATCCGGCCCTGAGCGTAGAGTGTACTCCGCACCTGGAGGGCGGCTACAACGCTGCCGGGCAGCTCCTCGCGTGCTGCCCGGAAATCGATGCCTTCCTGTGCTACAACGACCTGGTGGCCGTGGGTGCGCTGCAGGCGTGCGCTGCGCTGGACCGGCGCGTGCCGGAAGATATCGCGGTGGTCGGCTGCGATGATATTTTGCTCGCCGGGCTGGTTACACCGCCACTGACCACCCTGCGCAGCGATAAGCGTGCCCTGGGTGCCGAGGCGGTTCGCCTGCTGCTGCGGAAACTGGCTGGCTGCGTAGATGGCTGCGAGGATGTGGTGCTGCAGCCGGAGCTGATCGTACGGGCCAGCGCGCCTGATTGAAACAGCGCCGTCGAACGATGAAAGTTCTGGAATTATGCAGGTAATGGGCTGGTTACGCCGGCGCCACGCCACCGAATGAATTCGGCGGCTGACATAGGAAAGTGTGCTGAAGCACACTCGTACGGGGGGAGAGGTAGCTGCATGGATCCCTGGAATCGCTTCATGACCGTCGCCCGCGGGGGCGAAACCGATCGGACGCCGGTGGCTTTGATCGTCGACAGCCCGTGGCTGCCCGGCTACATCGGCGTCGACACGCTCGACTATTTCCTGCACCCCGATGTGTGGTGGCGGGCAAACCTGGATTTGCTGACCCGCTTCCCCGATGTGGCCTGGATTCCGGGCTTCTGGGTGGAGTACGGCATGGCCGCAGAGCCTTCGGCTTTCGGGGCACGCGTCGTCTGGCATCACAACTCGCCACCCTCGATCGAGCCGCTGCCGGGCGGCCTCGATGCACTGGCGGGAATGCGGCCGGCCGACCCTCACGAACACGGGTTCATGCCGCTGGCCCTTCAGTTATACGGGGATGCGCAGCGCCGCTTGCAGGCCGAAGGCCGTGCCGTTCGCATGGTCGCGGCGCGCGGCCCGCATGCGGTGGCAGGCTGGCTGCTCGGCATCACCGAACTGATGGTGGCGCTGAAGCGGCAGCCCGAACGTATCGCTCCGGTGCTGGACGTCCTGACCGACACCATCATCGCCTGGCTGCGCGCCCAGGCCGACGCCGTCGGCGGGGTGGAGGGCATCCTGCTGCTGGATGACATCCCCGGCCTGCTATCGCCCCAGTTGTTCGACGCGCTGGCCGCGCCCTATCTGGCCCGTATCTTCGAGGCGTTCGACGGGCTGGTGCGGGTGTACCACAACGACACGCCCTGCCCTCACCTGCTGCCCCGGCTCGCCGAGCTGCCGTTCGAGGTGTTCAATTTCAGCCACGAAACCGATATCGCCGACGTCCGGGCGGCCATGCCGGCGCACGTGCTGATGGGCAACGTGCCGCCGCTATCGGTCATGACCCAGGGCACGCCGGAACAGGTGCAGGCATGGGCCCGCGCGTGTGTCGAGAAGACAGGGGGCCGCGGGCTGATCCTGTCGGCCGGCGGCGGCGTGAGCCCGGGGACGCCGGCGGAGAATGTAGATGCGCTGGTGGCGGCGGTGCGGGGAGCGTAGAGCGTAGAGCGTGGTGCGTGATGCGTATTCCATAATTCGAAATGCGTAATTCGTGGTTTGCCGCAAACGACAAGGTGGAAGTAAACAATGACGGTCACATTAAACGAGCTTTCCGAAATCGATCTGGCGATCTATCCGAACTCTCTGGTGGACAATGGCGAGGTCAGCTATTTCCTTGCGCGCAACGGAGACGAGAAGCCGCTGTGCGTGATCGCACCGGCGGGCAACGGAATACTGGCGTCTTTCTCCGGCACTCCGAGCAGCCTGGGCGAACAAACGCTGCTGGTCTGCCCGCCGACGCACGCCACTGCGGCCGCGCTGCGCGCGGCGCTGCCGTGGCTCCGGCCTACAACCTTCGGCCTGCGCACCTCCGCGGGCTGCGGCGACCGAATGGGGCTGGCGACGCCTGGTCACGTCCGTGCGGCGCGCTCGGTGGGGGGCAACATCGGGATGATCTTCGCGCAGCAGTCGATTCGCGAGATGACCCGCACCGGCCGCAGCCCCGACGACGTGATGGACGATGCGACCTGGGGCATCTTCCAGGAGGGGTGGCGCGCGGGTGTGGGCGCGGACGCCGACCATTTGAAGAGTACCGCCGACATTGACCTCTGCGCGGCCGCCGGGTTCACCTTTTTCACCATTGACCCCGGCGCGCACGTCGATCCGGCCGCCGACACCGATGACGAGGCGGACCTCCGCGCCAAATACGCCAGCCTGCCCTGGCCCGACCTGGCCACCACCGCGCGGGATTTGCGGAACGCGTATGTGGGCAAACAGATCGATGTCGAGGATCGGGCCTACAAAGTGGACGACGAAACACTGCTGCGCGCTGCGGTGAAGTATGGCGGCGCAGTGGCGCACGTCGCTGCGCTTTATCGCCATCTCGTTTCGATCCGCCCGATTGACACCATTGAGCTGGAAGTGTCTGTCGACGAGACCGAAACGCCCACCAGCCACGCCGAGCACCTGTTCATCGCGCGCGAACTGCGCCGGCTGGGCGTGCGCTGGGTCAGCCTGGCCCCGCGCTACGTCGGCAGCTTCGAGAAGGGCGTGGATTATATCGCGCCAGGCGCTCATCGGCCAGAGGAGGGAACCACTGACGCCTTCGCCGCGGACTTTGCCGGCCACGCCGCGATCGGCGGGCGCTGGGGCCATACAAGCTCAGCCTCCATTCCGGGTCCGACAAATTCAGCATCTACGGCATCGCGGCCGAGCTGGCGCGCGGCATGGTACACCTGAAGACGGCCGGCACCAGCTATCTGGAGGCGCTGCGCGCCACGGCTTCGTTTGACCCGGCGCTCTTCCGGGAAATCCTGGCGTTCGCCATCGACCGCTATGAGATCGACAAGGCCAGCTACCACGTCTCGGCCCGTCTCGCCAACGTCCCCCCCCCGGAAACGGTGGCCAACCGGGACTTGCCGGGCCTGCTGGAGCAGTTTGACACCCGGCAGGCGCTGCATGTCACCTTCGGCTCCGTGCTGACAACCCCCGCGCTGAAAGATCGGCTGATGGCGGGCCTGAGTCAGAACGAAGAAACCTACTACGACGTGCTCGAACGTCATTTTATCCGGCATCTGCTTCCACTGCGAGGAGTACAATGAACTACGTCTTCAGCACCACCGACACCATCGTCTATCGTTTCCCGACGCACGTGAACGAACTCGTGCTCGACCGCGTCGGAGTCGACGGTCACCGAGGTCTTCATCACCGTGCTTGAACCCGGCGAAGCGCCGCCGCTCCACAAGCATCCCGACACCGAGCAAATTTTCTACGTCCTGCAGGGCAGCGGTGAGCTCCGCATCGGCCCCGAAGCTGCCGAGTGTTTCCGGGTCAAACCGGGCGACGTGGTGCGCATACCGCCGGACACCTGGCACATGATCGCCAACGACGGCAGCGTGCCCGTGCGCTACGTCAGCGTGGATGCCTTCCCCGGCGCCCGCCCCACCGACGAGCCCACCTGGGATGACCACGTGCGCGGCATCTGTGCGGATAAGGGTTGGGATTTCGCGAGCGTCAAACGCGCAAAGTGAGGCGATATGACCGGCAGAGAGCGCATCCTGGCCGCGTTCAACGGCGGCCCGGCGGACTACGTCCCGTTCGCGCCCAATATCTATCTGTGGTTCTACTATCACCGCTATCACGGCACGCTGCCGGATGAACTGCGCACGGCGACGCACCCGTTCGACGTGCTGCGTCACCTGGGCGCCGACATCCTGGCCCGCTGGGACACACAATGGGCAGTGAAAGAGGTGTACAACGCGGGTGAGTATCGGTCGGAATTTGTGGATCAGGGGGGCGTGCAGTCGTCGTCTCTCCCGGAAGGTGTGCCGACGACCACCTCGTTCAACATCTATCCGCCCGGCACGAACGAGCACCGGCGGCAGTTTGTCACACCGCACGGCACGCTGACGCAGACCTGGTCATTCACCGCCGAGAGCGCCGCGGACTTCGAGGCGAAGTACTGGTGGACCGACTGGGACGAATACGAGGCCGTGCGGTTCATGTTGGAAGCGCGCGACTACGTGCTCGACCCCGAGCTTTTCCGCGGCTGGGTGCAGCGCGTGGGCGACGACGGTGTGGTGATGTGCCACCTCACGCAATCGCCGTTGAAGATGCTGCACTGGCTGGCCGGCCCGCAGAATGCAACCTACTTCATCATGGATCACCCCGAGGAGACCCGGGCGCTGGCCCGGATTCACGAGGAGAAAGCGTTGGCGCTGCTCGAACAGGTGGTCGATCTGCCCGAGACCGAAATCTTTTTCTCCGGCGATAACCTGGACAGCATGTTCTATCCCCCGCGCTTCTACCGTGACTACTGCGATAGCTTCTTCACGCGCGCCGCAGAGATCGTCCATCGCCGCGGCAAGCGGTTCGTGGTACACGCCTGCGGCCGCAACAAGGTGCTGTTGCCGCTGGTCGGCGCGTCCGGGGTTGATTGCCTGGAAGGGATCACGCCGCCGCCGCTGGGCGATGTTCAACTCGGCGACGCGCGCCGCCTCGCCGGCAAACCCGACTTCACCGTCAACGGCGGCATGGACTCGCCGCACCTGGAGCTGCGCGACGACGCCGAAGCGGCGTTGCACGCGTACACGCGCGATCTATTTGCCAGTATGGGCGATATGCGGCATTTCGTCTATGCGTCAAGCTGCATGACCTCACCGCTGACGCCCTGGGAAAACCTGGTTTACCTGCGCGACGCGGCGCGCGAGCACGGGAGGCTCGTCTGACGATGCCCGCCGTTTTCGACATCACCACCCTGGACGCGCAGGCCATGCCGGTGGCGCCGATCGCACCGGCCGACTTCGACGTTGCGTGCTACGAGGCGCATGCCACCGAAGCCGATGCGCGTTATGCCGAGTTCATGCGCCAGCCCGAGGGCATCGCCGTCTGGCAGCGCGTGCGCGTAGCCGATGTATTCCGCGACGGCTGCCGCGACATGGCGGCGTCGCTGCGCTGGCAGCTCGGCGGCCTGACGAAGGCGCTGGACTATCTGACCGACGCGCCGAATTACCTGGAACCGTGGTACGGCATCGGCGTGACCGCAGCCGCGTTCGGCGCCGAATACGAGTGGCCGGAGGGGCAGGCGCCTGTGGCGCGGCCGCGTTACCGAACCGTGAACGAGGTGCCCGATCTGGTGGCTCGTCCTGCCGAGCAGGCTCAGATCATGCGCCATGTGCTGGCGATGATCGACTATTTCCTGGAGGAAACGCGAGGCCGGATACCCATGTCCTGGTCGGATCTGCAGAACCCGCTCAACGTGGCGACAGAGCTGGTCGAGACCTCCGGTTTCTTCACGGGTTTCGTCGAGGCGCCGGAGGCAGTGCGTCGGATCCTGGCGGCGCTCACCGACGAGGTGATCCGCTTCACGCAGGAGCAGAGCCGGCGCATCGGCGACCAGCTTGTGCGACCGGGCCACGGCTTCGCGAGCGTGCGGGCCGGCACAGGCATCGGATTGAGCAGCGACAACCTGGTGATGATCTCGCCGCGCGCCTACCGGCAGTTCTGCGTCGACAACGACGCCAGGACCGGCGCGGCCTTCGGCGGGACGGCGATCCATTCGTGCGGCGATTGGGCGAGGTGGGTCGAAGCCGTGAAGGCGAACCCGCAACTGACCCTGGTAGACGCCGCGTTCACCCCGCGCACCGACCCGAACTACAACGACGCGGCCGCGTTTCGGGCGGCTCTCGCCGGCACGGGCATCGTCCTCCAGGCCCGCATGGTGGGTGACCCGGATGAGTTGCTGGCACGCGTACGACAGCTTTGGGGGCCGGGGATGCGGCTGATCGTGGTGACGTACGAGCAGGATCCGGCCGCGCAGCACCGGTTGTATCGAGATATTCACGCGCTGTGCGCGTAGTAAATCTGCGAATGAATTCGCAGTCTGCTACGACGAAACTGCTGAAGCAAGATGATAGAGCGGAAGGAGTGCGCCCATGTCGTTTTGGCGGACGTACTACCACATTGTCTGGGTCACCAAAAATCGGGAGGCGCTCATCACGCCACAGATCGAGCCGCGCCTGTATGGTTACATCGTTAACAAAGCCGCTGAACTGGGGGTTTATGTCTACGCCCTCAACGGTTGGACCGACCATGTACACGTTGTGGCGGCTATACCACCGAAAGAAGCGGTGGCGCACGTCGTAAAAACCCTCAAGGGATCCAGCTCGCATGACCTGAACCAGCAATACGCCCCCAACGCCCTATTTGCCTGGCAACGCGGTACGGAGTGTTATCGCTGGGGAGTCGACAGTTGGCTGATGCGGTGGAATACGTGCGCAGGCAGAAAGAACACCATCGCGACAGTACGATGATCCCCTGGCTTGAACGCGATGCCGACGATGACGAGGGGCCGGAAGACACAAATGTGATGGGGAAACGCCCGGTACCGAGCGTACGTGAAGAAGAGGTTGTGTACAATGTCCTGGGTGAACCACCATTTTGAGTCCGATCTGCGAATGAATTCGCAGCCTGTTACAACCAAACCTGCTGAAGCAGGTTCCGCGGCCGCTGCCCAACCCGCTTCAGCGGGTTTCCCGTACCAGACGCCGAATTCATTCGGCGGTCGGGAGCCGACACAACACGCGTCCCCCCCACCGCAACATTGTCTGCGAATGAATTCGCAGCCTGTTACAACCAAACCTGCTGAAGCAGGTTCCGCGGCCGCCGCCCAACCCGCTGAAGCGGGTTTCCCGTACCAGACGCCGAATTCATTCGGCGGCGCATTCGGCGGCGCATTCGGCGGCGCATCCGGCGGCGCATCCGGCGGCGCATCCCGGCCCCGCCTTGCCCTGGTCAACGGCCGCATCGTGCTCCCCGACCGCGTCGTGACCGACCGCGCGCTGGTCATCGAGCGCGGCCGCATCGCGGGCCTGGCCGACCCCGGCGACCTTGAATCAGATGTCGAGCGCGTTGACGTCGGCGGAAGCTGGATCACCCCCGGCCTCATCGACATCCACACGCACGGCGCGCTGCGACACACCTTTAACGAACCGGACCCCGCGGCCTGGGCGACTATCACGCGTGAGAACCTGCGCCGCGGGACCACCGCGCTGCTCGCCACATTCGCACCCACCCCTGACCTGGAAGATGGCCTGGCCTTCTGCCGGCAGTGGATGGGAGAGACGCACGACGGAGCGCGGGTGCTGGGCGCGTACCTGGAAAGCCCCTACATCAACGTGGCCCAGAAGGGTGCGCTGGACGCCTCGTGCGTGCGCGCCGCAGATGACGGTTCGGCGGCCGCGTTGCTTCAATACGCTGACATCCTGCGCGTCTTCATGCTAGCGCCGGAGCTCCCGGGTGCGCTTGATCTGGTAGAAGCCACCAACGCGGCCGGCATCGTGCCCTCGGCCGGTCACACCATGGCGCACGACACCCACGTCCGCGCCGCCATGCAGCTTGGGCTGCGCCACGTGACGCATCTCTGGAGCGCCATGTCGCTGGTGGTGCGCGAAGGGCCGTGGCGCAAGCCAGGCGTGCTGGAGGCCGCTCTGACGTTCGACGGGCTAACCGCTGAAATCATCGCCGACAACCGCCATCTGCCGCCCACGCTGATGCGGCTGGCGTACAAGTGCCTCGGCCCCGACCGCCTGTGCGCGGTCTCGGATGCGCTGGCCGGGGCCGGATTGCCGGAGGGCAGCGTCTACACCATGGGCGGCATGTCATACGATGTCCAAGATGGCGTGGGCATGATGCTTGATCGCTCCAGCTTTGCCGGCAGCGCGACCTTGCTGCCCCAGATGCTGCCGGTATTGATCGACATCGTGGGCATCCCGGTCGCCGAGGCCGTGCGCATGACCACCCTCACCCCCGCGCGGATCATCGGTGTGGACGACGTGATCGGCTCGCTGGAGCCCGACAAAAGCGCCGACCTCGTGGTCTTTGACAATACCTTTGCCGCGCAGCGTGTCATGCTGGGCGGTGAGTGGGTGTGACGAATTACGAATTACGAATTACGAATTACGGATGACCGGTGGGCGAATCAGCGAATGGCGATCACGCACCACGCTCTACGCTCTACGCATCACGCACCACGCAAAAGGAGTCCCATGTCAACCCAACCTCTATCCACCACCCAAATCGACCAACTCCCGGTGAGCGTCTACGCCACCAATGAAGCGCTGGGCGCGGCGGCCGCTGACGAGGCGGCGGAGGTCATCCGCGCCGCGGTCGCGGCGCGTGGCGTCGCCAACATCATCGTCGCCACCGGCAACTCGCAGCTCACCTTCCTGGCCGCGCTGCGCGAGCTGCCCGGTGTGCCGTGGGAGTCAGTTAACGTCTTCCACATGGACGAATATGTCAACCTGCCGCCCGGCCACCCGGCCAGCTTCCCCGCCTTCCTGCACCGACATCTGCTGGATTATGTCCAGGTCAAGGAATTCTTCCCCGTGCCTGGCGTGGCTGCCGACCCCGAGGCCGCCTGCCGCCAGTATGAGGCGCTGCTGCGCGCCCACCCGGCCGATCTCTGCGCTTGCGGCATCGGCGAAAACGGCCACCTGGCGTTCAACGACCCGCCCTACGCTGACTTCGACGACCCGGTCTGGGTCAAGCCCGTCAAGCTGGATGAGCGTTCGCGGCGCCAACAGGTGGGCGAGGGACACTTTCAATCGCTCGACGAAGCGCCGACGCACGCCATTACCCTGACGATCCCGGCGTTGCTGTCGGCGGGGCGCGTCCTGTGCATCGTGCCTGAGGCGCGCAAGGCGGACGCGGTGACGCAGTCGCTACTTGGCCCCATCACCGAGGACTGCCCGGGATCGGTCCTGCGGCAGACGCCTCACGCACATCTGTTCCTGGACACCGAATCAGCGGCCGGGTTGCGATGGCGCGGGTCAGCCGCTGCGTAACGTCGTGGACAAACGCCTGGGATACTGAGGACGAGATGAACCTGCCGAGACGGGAATCTGTCTTGCTTACCACGAGCGTCGCTTCGTTCTCGACGGCGTTCATGGCTTCTGCGCTGAACGTGGCGCTGCCGATCATCGGCAAGACGTTCAGTATGGATGCCGTGCTGCTGGGCTGGGTCGCGACCGTCTACACCCTCACCATTGCGATCTGCCTGGTGCCCTTCGGCCGCGCGGCCGATATCTACGGCCGCATGCGCGTCTTCACAATCGGGGTGTTTAGCTTTCTCGTTACATCGCTGTTGTGCTACTTTGCCACATCGGGCACGATGCTGATCGCGTTCCGAGCGCTCCAAGGGATCGGCGCTGCGATGATGTTCGCCACCAGCTCGGCGCTGCTGAGCTCGGCCTACCCGCCCCAGGAACGAGGGCGGGTGTTGGGCATCAATGTGGCATCAGTCTATATGGGGCTCTCACTCGGCCCCTTCATCGGCGGCATCCTCACACAGAATTTCGGCTTTCGCAGCGTCTTCGTGGTCGGCGCGGCGCTGGGCCTTGTGGCGGCCCTGGTTGCACTGCAAAACAAGACGGATTGGGCTGAGTCGCGGGAGAGCGCTTCGACTGGATCGGCACGGCGATCTACGGCATGGCCATCGCAGCCGTGATGTACGGCCTTTCGCGGCTGCCGGATCCCCTTGGCGGCGTATTGGTTGCCGCGGGGCTTGCAGGAGCAGTCGGCTTCGTCGCCTGGGAGAGCCGCAGCCCGGCGCCAGTGCTCAACCTGAGCCTCTTTCGCGGCAATCGCGCATTCACACTCTCCAGCCTCGCCGCGCTCATCAACTACCTGGCGACGACGGCAGTTACCTTTCTGTTGAGTCTCTACCTGCAATTCATCAAGGGGCTGACGCCGCAGGCGGCCGGCGCGATCCTTGTGACGCAACCGATCATGATGGCGCTTTGCTCACCGCTCGCAGGGCGCTTATCCGATCGCCTGGAAGCTCGCGTCGTCGCGTCGGCCGGCATGGCGCTGACCGCGGTCGGCCTGCTGATGCTGGTGTTTCTGGGCCAGACCACGCCGTTCTGGTACATCATTGCTGCCCTGCTGCTCCTCGGCATAGGTTTCGGCCTCTTCTCTTCCCCGAACATGAACGCGATCATGGGATCAGCGGAGAAGCGGTTGTACGGCGTCGCCTCGGCTATCGTGGCCACGATGCGCACGCTCGGGCAGATGCTCAGCATGGGCATCACGCTCCTGATCTTCTCTATCGTCATCGGCCATGTCCAAATCACAGCCGCAGTCGGCGGCGCGTTCCTGGTCAGCACCCGGATCGCATTTTCAGTTTTCACAGTCCTGTGCGTCTTCGGAGTCTTCGCCTCGCTGGCGCGCGGCAAGGTGCATAGTGCCGTTTAGATGCAAGCGCGTATCGGAGCTTACCTGAAAATGAGTGACAAAAAAACTGACCACATCATCCGCTGGGGTATTATCGGCGCGGGGAATGTGGCTGAATTCAAGAGCGGCCCCGCATTGATGCAGGCGCCCGGCTCCACGGTGGTGGCGGTCATGCGGCGTGACGCTGAAAAGGCCCGCGACTTCGCGGAGCGCCACGGCGTCCCGCGCTGGTATTCTGATGTTGATACCCTACTGGCTGACCCGGAAGTCGATGCGGTCTACGTGGCATCGCCGCACCATCTGCACCTGGCGCATGTGGCGCGCGCGGCCCAGGCAGGCAAGGCGATCCTCTGCGAGAAACCGGTCGGCGTGAGCACAGCGGAGGCGCAAGCGGTCGTGGCTGTGTGTCGCGCCGCCTCGGTGCCGCTATCCGTGGCCTACTATCGCCGCCACTGGCCGGTCGCCCAGGAGATGCGACGGCTGCTGGCGGACGGCGCCATCGGCGAGGTGGTGCAGGCGCGGGTCCAGCTTGCGGATCAATACGTGCCCGACCCGGAGCGGTCCTGGCTGACCGAGCCTGAGCAGGCCGGGGGCGGGGCGCTCGCCAACGCCGGGAGCCACTGGATCGACCTTGTCCGGTATCTGTTGGGTGATGTTGTCGAAGTGACCGCGGCCTGTGCGGCGCATTTCGGCGGGTTCGCGACGGAAGATACCATCGGCGTGCAGATGCGCCTGGCCTCCGAGGCGCTGGTGTCGCTGAATGTGACGCTCTGTTCGCCCGCAGCCGTGAACGAATTCGACATCGCCGGCACGCGCGGGCGCTTGTTCGCCGGCCCGCTCTCCGATGGCCGCCTGATGCTGCAACGTGGCAACTGCGAGCCTGAAACGCTGCGCTTCCCGCGCTCGGCCGCCGCGCACATGGAATTGGTCACCGAGGTCGTGCGACGCTTGTCGTCAGGCGAGCCCTCGCCCGTCCCCGGTGAGGAGGCGGTTGCAACCTGGCAGGTCATGGCTGCGGCGTATCGTTCCTGTCGTGAGCAGCGCCATGTTCGGGTCGGGTGATCCCAACCGATCGGATAGAATTACTGGCTGACACAGATGCTCGGATTGTCTTCCGGAGTAGAGGCTTCAGCCGGTCGCTCCTATTAGTAGAAGGCACCGGCTAAAGCCTCTACTCCGGATGAAAATGCCGGATTCATGTCTAACGCCCTCTCGCAGGCGTCTTGGAGGATCACC
The DNA here is from genome assembly GCA_963841825.1 of uncultured Chloroflexia bacterium. Taxonomy (GTDB): domain Bacteria; phylum Chloroflexota; class Anaerolineae; order CG2-30-64-16; family CG2-30-64-16; genus CAWJEL01. The sequence goes on along the minus strand of CAWJEL010000008.1, from coordinate 59,101 downwards.
TCGATGAATGGAAGAGAACGACTCCTGGCAGCACTCGACCACCAGGAGCCTGACCGCGTGCCGTTTGACCTGGGCAGCACGCAGGTGACGGGCATTCACACCATTGCGTATCGCGGGTTGCGCGACCGACTGGAACTGCCTCCCGTGACGCCGACGATCTGCGACGATGTGCAAGGGCTGGCGCTGCCGGATGACGACCTGTTGGATCGCCTCGGCGTCGACGTGCGCGGCATCTTCCCGCTGAACAGCCACAACGATCGCGTCAACGAACGGATCCGCCGCGAGCCGAAGGGTGGCGATGAGGAAGTCGAGGCGTTCGTCGACGAGTGGGGCATCACGCAGCACCGCCCCTACCCCGACGGCCTCTACTTCACCGCGGTCCGCCACCCCCTGGAAGGCGATATTTCGGTGGGTGATGTGACGAATTATCCCTGGCCGGATACGGGCGACCCACGGCGGATCGCCAGCCTTCACGACCTCGCCGCCACTTACCGGGCCCAGGGCCGCGCGGTGATGATCAAAGGCGTGCTGGCCGGCATCTTCGAGATGGCGCAGCGTATGCGCGGCATGGCGCCGCTCATGATCGACATGGCCTCCGACGAGGCGTTGGCCGGTGCGCTGCTCGACAAGATGGTGGAACTCAAGCTGGCGTTCTGGGAAATGGCGCTCCCGCAATTGCGCGACGTCGTCGATGTGATCTCCGAGGCCGACGATTACGGGACGCAGGTCTCCCAGCTCATCTCCCCACGCATGTTCCGCCGGCTGATGAAGCCGCAGGCTCGCGCATCTTGTTCGACCGCATCAAGGTGCTGGCGCCGGACGCGAAGCTCTTCTTCCACTCCTGCGGCAACGTCCGCCCGCTCCTGCCCGATTTCATCGAGCTGGGTGTGGACATCCTGAACCCGGTTCATGTCCGTGCGACCGGGATGAATCCGGTCGAGCTCAAGCGGGACTTTGGTCGGGACATCGTCTTTTGGGGCGGCGGCGTCGACACGCAGGATGTGCTGCCCCACGGCACGCCGGCCGAAGTGCGAGACGACGTGCGGCGCAACATCGACGCGCTGGCGCCGGGCGGCGGCTTCGTCTTCAACACCGTCCACAACATCCAGGCCGACGTCCCGCCGGATAACATCGTGGCGATGTGGCAGGCGTTGCGCGAGTATGGGGTCGTACTAATGAGATGCGCTTGTCGCGTAGTGAGGTTTGCATGGAACGGATGACGGCAAGGAGCTTCCTGCCTTTCGAGGTGGTGTTCAACCCCAACTGGTGGCATCGCACCGCGGGCATCAGTTTTGAGCGGCCATTCTACTTCCACGCGGCCACGCGGGTCGCCAACGATGTGATCATGCGGCGTGTGCTCCACCAGCGCTTCGGCAACATCGGCCTGGGCGAAGCGGACCCACAGCCGCGGCCGGTGGCCGGGTCGCTCCACGTGGCCGGCGGCTTCGTCATCCCCGCGCTGTTGGGCGCGGAGGTCCGCTTTGCCAGCAATGAGGCGCCTCAGCCGCTGCCGGTTCACTTGACGCCGGAGGATATTGACCGGCTGGAGAAGCCTGACTTCCGCACGACCTGGCCGATGCCGGAACTCATCGCCGATTGGGACGCGTTGGAGGCCGAGTACGGGTATCTGGTGGGCGATCTGAACACCGATGGCTTGCTCAACGCGGCGTATCATTTCTACGGCCAGGACCTTTTTGCCGACTTCTATGACGTGCCCGACCGCGTGCGGCGTGTCCTGGAGGTGATCGCCGATCTGATCGTCGATGTCGCGTCCTACGTGCGGGCGCGCACCGGCAGTTGCTCGATTGCCGTCAACCGCATGGCCGAGCGGGTCGATCCCCGGCTCTTCATCCACGCCAACTGCTCGGTGCAGATGATCTCGCCGGCCAGTTACCGCGCGTTGCACCTGCCGGTCGAGCAGCGCATGGCATCACGCATCCGCCCCTTCGGCATCCATCACTGCGGCGACAACCTGCACCGGGTGGCGGCCGCCTACGCCGAGTTGGGCATCGCCTTCGCCGATGTGGGCTGGGGTTCCGATGTGGCCGCCTGCCGCACCGCTCTGCCTGATGTCTTCCTGAACCTGCGCCTGAGCCCGATCCGCATGCTACAATGTACGCCTGCCGAGATGGCCGCGGATGCTGAGAACTTGCTGCGAGCGGCGGGCCCGCTGGATCAGGTCGGCCTCTGCTGCATCAACATGGACCACGGCACGCCGGACGACAACATCTTCGCCGTGTACGAGGTGGTGGAACGGTATCGACAGTATGGGGCGTGAGGGGCGGAGCGAATCAGCGAATGGCGAATGGCGAATGACGAAATACGCACTACGCAATCACGGATCACGCATCACGCATCACGCAATCATCTTTCAGGGGTGCAACCCATGACCACATCCAACTGGCACTTATCCGAAGATCGTTTCTTTGACCCCGACCCGGCGCAGCGGCGCATGGCGCGGGAGTTGTACGCAGGCGTGGCGGGGCTGCCCGTCATCAGCCCGCATGGTCATGTCGACCCGCGGCTGCTGGCCGATGAACACGCGTCGTTCGGCACGCCAGCCGATCTCTTCATCATCCCCGATCATTACGTCTTCAGGATGCTCTATTCCCAGGGCGTGCCCCTGGAGGCGTTGGGCGTGCCGCGCGCTGACGGCGGCGCGGCGGAGACCGATCATCGCAAGATCTGGCAGACCTTCGCCGAACATTATGACTTGTTCCGCGGTACCCCCAGCGGCGCCTGGCTCGATCATGCGCTGGTTGAGGTCTTCGGGATCGGGCAGAAACCAACCGGCGCCAACGCCCAGGCGTTATATGATGAGATCGCAGCCAAACTGGCGACGCCCGAATTCCGGCCGCGGGCGCTGTTCAAACGTTTCAACATCGAGGTGTTGGCCACCACCGATGCCGCATCCGATCCCCTGGCGCAGCCATCAGGCCTTGGCCGCGTCGGGTTGGGATGGCCGCGTCGTCCCCACCTTCCGCCCCGACGCGGTGGTGAACCTGGGAACGCCCGGCTGGTCGGCCAACCTGGCTGCGTTGGGCCAGGCAAGCGGCAGTGACATCACGTCCTATGGGGCTTTCATCCGGGCGCTGGAAGATCGACGGGCCTTCTTTAAAGGCCTGGGCGCCACCGCCACCGACCACGCGGCCGAGACCGCCTACACGGGCCGGCTGGACGCGGCCGAGACGGAGGCGATCTTCCAGGCGGTGCTGAGAGGGACGGCATCAGCCGAAGACGCGCGGCGCTTCACCGGCCACATGCTGATCGAGATGGCGCGCATGAGCATCGACGACGGCCTGGTGATGCAGCTCCACGTCGGTTCGATCCGCGGGCACAACGCCCTGGTGCGCGAGCGTTTCGGCAACGACAAGGGCTGCGACATTCCCATGACCAGCGAGTTCACGCATAACCTGCGGCCGCTGCTGGACGCCCACGGCAACGATCCGCGGCTGACGCTGATCCTCTTCAGCCTGGACGAATCGACCTATGCCCGCGAGTTGGCGCCGCTGGCCGGCCACTACCCGGCGCTGCGGCTTGGCCCACCCTGGTGGTTCCACGACAGCCCCAACGGCATGCGGCGCTACTTCGATCAGGTCATCGAGACCGCGGGGCTGTATAATACAGCCGGCTTTAACGACGACACCCGGGCATTCTGCTCGATCCCGGCCCGCCACGACGTCTGGCGCCGCGTGAGCTGCGACTGGCTGGCCGGCCTGGTCGTCCGCAGCCAGATCGACGACGCCGATGCAGCCGACATGGCACACGAGCTGGCGTACGGGCTGGCGAAGCGGGCGTATCGACTGTAGTAGGCTGGAAACTTGAAGCTGGAAGCTAGGAACGCAGTGTTTGCGTGCGCTCCCGACCACCAGCTTCCAGTATCCAGCTTCCAACTTCCAGCAACCAGTTCACGGAGCATTCATGGACCTACAACAACTCACCCAAATGTATGATTTTACCGGCCGAACCTTCATCGTCACCGGGGGGACCGGCGTCCTGGGCGGCGAGGTGGTCTGCGCGCTGGCGGGGGTCGGCGCGAACGTCGTCATCCTCGACCGCAACCTGGACCCGGCGCAGGGTCTGCTGGAGCGCATGGGGCCGCACGCGTGCAACGCCGAGGCGGTGTACGGCGACGTCCTGGATCGCGGCAGCCTGGTCGAGGCAGCCGCGGTCATCGACAGGCGCTTCGGCTGCGTGCATGGCCTGGTCAATGCGGCCGGGGGCAACAAGCCGACCGCCACGACCGGCCCCGATCTGAGCTTCTTCGATCTATCCGACGACGCGTTGCGTTTCGTATTTGACCTGAACCTCATCGGCACCATCCTGCCGAGCCAGGTCTTTGGCAAGCAGATGGCCGAGTGTGGCGAGGGGGTGATCCTGAACTTCTCGTCGATGAACGCATTCCGGCCGCTGACACGTGTCCCCGCCTACTCGGCGGCGAAGGCTGGGGTCAGTAACTTCACCCAGTGGCTGGCCGTGCATATGACGCAAAATTACGGCAAGCAGATTCGCGTCAATGCGGTGGCGCCCGGCTTCTTCCTGGGCGAGCAGAATCGCTTCCTATTGACCGACCGGGAGACAGGCGCGCTGACCCCGCGCGGCCGATCCATCATCGACCACACCCCCATGGGGCGCTTCGGCAACCCCGAAGACCTGCTGGGCACGATCCTCTGGCTGCTGTCACCCGCCGCCGCGTTCGTCACGGGGATCACGGTGCCGGTGGATGGCGGGTTCTCGGCGTTCAGCGGGGTGTGAGTCGGGAAAGCGTTGGGGGTATCACAGATGGAAGGCGTAGCGCAATGGTGGCGTGAATTGGGGTTCGTGTCGCAGCTTGTCCAGAAATTGCTGCTCACCCTCATTGTAGTGGCTGCTATCATCCTGGCGCGCTCGCTGCTCCTGCGATACGTCCACAAACGCTTCGACGACCCGACGGTGCTCTATCAGTGGCGCAAACTCTCAGGCTACGTGAGCGCGTTGCTGGCCGTGGCGTTGCTGGTCCCGATCTGGCTGGGTGACATCCAGAACCTCGTAACCTACTTTGGGCTGCTTTCAGCCGGACTCGTGATCGCGTTGCAGCCTTTGATCGTGAATCTGGCCGGTTGGATTTTCATCCTGTGGCGTCGCCCGTTTCAGGTCGGCGATCGCATCGAGGTTGGCGCACATAGCGGCGATGTGATCGATGTGCGGCTCTTTCAGTTTTCCCTGCTTGAGATCCGGAATTGGGTGGACGCAGATCAAAGCACGGGCCGGGTGATTCACATCCCCAACGGCAAAGTGTTCAGCGAAGCGCAGGCGAACTTCAGTGGGGGGTTCGAGTATATCTGGAACGAAATCCCCGTGCTGGTCACGTTCGAGAGCGACTGGCGGAGGGCGAAATTGCTGTTGCAAGAAATCGCCGATCGCCACGGGGCACACCTCAACGAGGTTGCGCAGGAGAAGCTGCGGGCAGCGGCGCGGCGCTACCTGATTCGCTACGGCACCTTATCGCCAACCGTGTACACCAGCGTCAAGGACAGCGGCGTTTTGCTGACGATTCGCTACCTGTGCGAGCCGAGGCGGCGGCGCGGGTCCGCGCAAGCGATCTGGGAAGACATCCTGGCCGCCTTCGGCGAGAGCTCAGGCATCGATTTCGCTTATCCGACCTATCGGTATTACGATAACCGGCAGGAAGGGAAGCCAGGTATGCCGCCGGGGTGGCAAGCGTAACCGGGATCGGGTATTCATGCAGAGCCGGGAACATCACCGGCGGCAGACAGGAACTTTCAGGTTCCAGCGCCCAACGTGAAACCAGCACGTTGATGGCGAGGAGGAGTGGACATTGTGATTATCGGTGCTGGAGATACAGACGGCTTTCTGGCGGAGGCCAAAATCCGTGCGATCGTCGGTGAAGCCGGAGCTACGCTGGCGGTCGACGGCAAGCGCGTACTCATCATCATCCCCGATGGCACGCGCACCATGCCGATGCCGCTGATGTTCGATCTGTTCGCAGAGACACTGGGGCCGCGCGCGGCCGCGCTGGATTACCTGGTGGCGCTGGGCACGCACCAACCGATGACCGACGCGCAGCTCAGCAAGCTGGTGGGCCGGGAGGTCGTGGCGGGGCGGGCTGGCGGCTCGCGCATCTTCAACCACGAGTGGGCTGACCCGGCCAACTTCCGCACGATCGGCGTCATCCCCGCGGGCGAAATCGACGGGATCACCGGCGGGCTGATGGCGCAAGATGTGCCGGTGAGCCTGAACAAGTTGATTTTTGACTATGACCAGCTCATCATCTGCGGTCCGGTGTTTCCGCACGAGGTGGTGGGCTTCTCCGGCGGCAACAAGTACTTCTTCCCCGGCATCGGCGGGCCGGAGATCATCAACTTCACCCACTGGCTGGGCGCGGTCATCACCAATTTCGAGGTCATCGGCTCCGGTTATACGCCGGTGCGCGCAGTGATCGACCGGGCGGCCGGGTTCATTGACCGGCCCGTGGCCTGCTTCGGGTTGGTCACAACGCACAGCGGGCTGAAAGGCCTCTACTTCGGCACTGCCCAGGAAGCGTGGGAGGCCGCGTCGAAGCTCTCCTCACAGACGCATATCGTCTGGGTAGAGCGCCCTTACCGGCGCGTCCTCTCGATCATGCCCCACCTGTACGACGATCTGTGGACCGCGGCCAAGGGTATGTACAAGATGGAGCCGGCCATCGCCGACGGCGGCGAGGTGGTGATCTACGCGCCACACATCGACGAGGTCAGCTACACCCACGGGGCGCTGATCGACGAAGTCGGCTACCACTGCCGCGACTACTTCCTGAAGCAGTGGGAGAAGTTTCAGGGACTACCCCGGCGGCGTGCTGGCCCACTCGACGCACGTCAAGGGGCTGGGGACGTACGATCCAACTACCGGCGTCGAGACGGCGCGCATCCGCGTGACCCTGGCCACAGGCATCCCGCGGGAACGCTGTGAGCAGATCAATCTCGGCTACCTGGACCCCGCGACGATCGACGTGGCCGCGTGGGAAGGCCGCGAGGCTGAAGGGATCCTCGTCGTGCCGCGGGCCGGCGAAATGCTGTATCGAGTAAGGAGCGCATCATGAGCTACGGTTTGAACCTGAAACAGACCCCTGAGGGGGATCTGCGGGACGGCGGGCTGGACCTGGTGTCGCTGGGCGCGCTGGTTCACCGGCTCGATCCGGGGATCGTGCCCTTCCGCAAGGCGACCCATTGTGACATCCACGTCAGCGGCGGCGAGTACAACGTGGCCGCCAACCTGGCTGACTGCTTCCGTCTGCGCACCGGCATCGCCACGGCGATGGTGGACTACCCCATCGGCGACCTGATCGCGGGGCAGGTGCAGGCCATGGGCGTGATCCCGTTCTACAAGCGCTTCGCGCACAACGGCGTCAACGGGCCGAACATGGCAACGGTCTACAGCGACCGTGGGCACGGCGTCCGACCACCGGTGGTGTTCTACAATCGCGCCAACGAAGCCGCGGCCCAGCTCAAGTCCGGCGACTTCGACTGGGGCGCCGATCTTTCGGTCACGGCGTGCGCTGGTTCCACAGCGGCGGCATCTTCGCGGCGCTGTCGCAGACCACGGGTGAGGTGATCATCGAGGGGATGCAGGCTGCCAAGGCCGCAGGCGCCGTGACCTCGTTCGACCTGAACTACCGCGCCAAGCTGTGGAACCTGTGGGGCGGCCCGGAGGTCGCCCAAGGGGTGATCCGGCGCATCGTGCAGCATGTGGATGTGCTGGTGGGCAACGAGGAAGATTTGCAGATGGGATTGGGCATCCCGGGGCCGAAGGTAGCGACTGCGGCCGGCGCCCGATCCAGCCTCGATCCACAGGCGTTCTTCGGCATGATCGACAACGTCACCGCGCGCTATCCGCAGGTAAAAGTTGTGGCGACCACCCTCCGTGAGGTACACTCCACCAACCGGCACGGTTGGAGCGCGGTGGCCTGGATCGACGGACAGACGGTCGTTGCGCCGACCCGCGAGCTGGATGTGCATGACCGCATCGGCGGCGGGGATGGCTTCGCGTCCGGCCTGATCTACGGCTTGCTGGCCGGCGAACCGGAGCAGATGGCGGTCAACCTGGGCTGGGCCCACGGCGCGCTCATCACCACCTACCCCGGCGATACGACGATGGCGACCTTAGATCAGGTGCGCGCCTTCGCCCAGGGCGGCTCGGCGCGAGTTCAAAGGTAGGAGAAAGAAGATGACCCAAGCAGACATCGCCCTCATCGGCCTGGCCGTGATGGGGCAGAACCTGGTGTTGAACATGGCCGATCACGGCTTCACCGTGGCGGTCTACAACCGTACCACCTCGGTGGTCGATGCATTTGTTGAAGGCCCCGCCAAGGGCATGACCGTCATCGGCACGCACTCGTTGGAAGAGCTGGTGGCGACGCTGAAGCGGCCGCGGCGCGTGATGATGCTGGTGAAAGCCGGACAGCCGGTCGACGACTTCATCGAGAAGCTGATCCCACTGCTGGAACCGGGCGACATCATCATTGACGGCGGCAACTCCAACTACGAGGACACGTATTCGCCGGACGGCTTATGTCGAGTCGAAAGGACTACTCTTCGTCGGCAGCGGCGTTTCCGGCGGCGAAGAGGGCGCGCGGCATGGGCCATCCATGATGCCCGGCGGTTCGCCCGCGGCCTGGCCGCACATCAAGCCGATCTTCCAGGCCATCGCGGCGAAGATCCCGGAAGGGGATCCGAACGGCGTGCCCTGCTGCGATTGGGTCGGTGAAAACGGCGCCGGCCACTTCGTCAAGATGGTGCACAACGGCATCGAATACGGCGACATGCAAATCATCGGTGAGGCGTATCAGCTCATGAAAGAGGGCCACGGCATGAGCAACGATGAGATGAGCGCCGTCTTCGACCGGTGGAACCGCGGCAAGCTGGAATCGTACCTGATCGAGATCACGCGCGACATCCTGGCCTACCGGGATGCCGAGGGCCAGGCGGTGGTGGACCTGATCCTGGACAGCGCGGGGCAAAAGGGCACCGGCAAGTGGACCGTGGCGTCGGCGCTCGACCAGGGCACGCCCCTCACGCTGGTGGGTGAGGCGGTGTTCGCGCGCTTCCTGTCATCCCTGGTGAGCGAACGCGCCGCGGCGGCAGGGCTGCTCACGGGGCCGACCGGCGCGCTGCCGCGCGGCGCCGCCACTGCGAACGGCAAGCCCTTGTTCCTGGCCGATCTGGAAGAAGCGGTCTACGCCGCGAAAATCGCCTCTTACACCCAGGGCTACATGCTGATGCAGGCCGCGGCCAAGGCGTACGGCTGGAACCTGAACCTGGGCGGCATCGCGCTGATGTGGCGTGGCGGCTGCATCATCCGCTCCGTGTTCCTGGGCAAAATCAAGGACGCGTTCGACGCTGATCCGGGCCTGGCGAACCTGATGGTGACACCCTATTTCCGGGATGCCCTGACGACCGCTGGTCCGGCCTGGCGCCGCATCGTCGCCACCGCCGTGCAGACGGGAATCCCCGTCCCGGCGCTGTCCAGTGCGCTGGCCTTTTATGACGGCTATCGCCGGACGCGACTGCCCGCAAACCTGACCCAGGCGCAGCGCGACTACTTCGGCGCGCACACCTACGAACGCGTCGATCGGCCGCGTGGCCAGTTCTTCCACACCGACTGGACCGGCGAAGGCGGAGATGTGACGGCGCGGGCGTATCAGGCCTGAGTATTCGAACCTGACGTTTTTCTCATCCAGGGCGGAGCTTGACCGCCCTGGATACCAGTCTGCTTGCACTACCCTCGACTGAGTGGGCAAAAAACAACTATTGACCGAGATCTTAGGCGTTGACGCAGTACTCCCGCAGCTTTTTGAGGGCGCGGTGCTTCAGGACGTAGATGTGCCCAACCTCCAACTTCGTCTCGGCCGCGATCTCACCAACTGACCAACCTTCGACATACCAGCGGTGAATGATGTGCGCCTGGCGTTGCTCGAGCCGTGTCCATGCCTGCCGTAGTACTTCGCGCCTGGATTCCAGTTCCAGCCACACGCTCATATCATCGATGGGCAACAAACCGTCCGGGGCACGGCCATCCTCAAAGCACGGACGGTCCAGCGAGTCCACAACGACACGCGCCTGCCTGCGCCGCGAGCGCACCGAATCCTTCAGCCGGTTGCGCAAGGCGCGCGCTGCCCAGTGATCAAACGAGACATCGAACGGAAAGACATTGCGCTGAAGCCAGTGCCAGAGATCGGCGCAGGTCCTGGCGGCGGCCTCGCCCGCCTCCGACCGCGCCCATTCTTCGCGGCCGGTCGGACCCAACCAGAAGTACGCTTGCCGTTCCATGTGCCGGATGACCACCGTCCAGCCCAGGTTATCGCCATCCCGCAACCTCTCAACCCGCTCCCACTCAGTTATAAGCCAGCCCAGCACCTTTCGTGCATAGCGAATCAGAGTAAGTGAGTTGTCTTGCTCATGGCGACGCACACACGCAAAGCGCCCCGAGGCGATGTTCGCCGTCAATACGGTCACCGCCCGCTCAATCCAGAGTTCAGCCTCCGCCGGGCGTACAAGTTCGGGGTCCGTCGCCAACAGAAGCGCATACGCTTCACGCGCCGCATCGCGCTCAGGATGGACATCCGGAGCCGCCGCGAGGACAGGAGGAGATAATTCAGCTTCCAGTCCGCACATGGTGAGCACCTCATCAATCGGGTTTCGAGTTTCCATGTCATCTGGTACAATTGAGTTAGTAGCAGAGTATCACGCAGGGGACACCCTGACCTATAGTGTACCTATACCGCGCCGATACATCGGCTATGTAATACCTATGTAACAGGGTGGAGACTATACATGACGCCGCAGCAGCCCACGAAGGAATTCGAGGCCGCAGTCCTCAAGGCGCTTCAGCTCTGGCGCCAAGACACGGAAGTGACAGAGCCACTGGCGCACCTGATGCTGATCCGACAGCGGCAGATAGCGCTCGACGGCAACCTGCATCGGGCTATGAGCCAGGTGATTCTGGATGCCATCGACGCGCTTGCAGCCGAGCATAAATCGGATGCTGAGTTGTTGCGCGACCGCTTCCTCGAAGGCAAGCAGGCTTTTGTGGTCGCCGACGAACGCCATATTGCGGAAGTCACGCTCTATCAATCACAGCGGCGGGCAGTACGCCGTTTGGCGGCTGCTCTGTGGCGCATGGAAGAACGCGCCTTGGCCCACCAGCAATCTGTCATCGAGCAACGCCTCCCCCCGGCAACATACACCAAATTGTTCGGTCTGGACACGCACCTGGCTGAGCTCAGCGCGGTACTCCTGGCGCCCCAAGCGCCGTGGTTGGTCTCTGTCGAAGGGCTGGGCGGCAGCGGCAAGACGGCTCTGGCGCACCAACTCCTCCAGCAACTAGCCCGGCGCGGTGGGAGGTTCATCGACTTTGCCTGGGTCAGCGCGCAGCAACAGATGCTCCACCCGGGCGGGAGCATCCGCCTGCTGGGCGAGCCTGCGCTAACCGCTGACGCGTTGATTGCAGCCCTGGCCACTCAATTACTGGACGGCGCCGGCATCCACGTGCCGGTCGCGGCCGAACGAGCGCTGGCGGCGCTTGAAGCACGATTGCGCGAGGCGCCTTGTCTGATCGTTGTGGATAATCTGGAGACTGTGACCGACATCGAGACGCTGCTGCCTTCGCTGGCACGGTTGGCCGGTCCCAGCAAATTCCTACTGACCTCACGCGAGACATTTACCGGGCAGGCTGAGATCTATCACTTCCCTGTGCCTGAGCTGGTCGAACGGGACGCCATTGCGCTGATCCGTGCTGAGGCGCGGCTGTACAATCTTCGCCACGTCGCTGAGGCAAGCGATTCCGATTTATCCCCGATCTACGCCACGGTGGGAGGTAATCCTTTGGCGCTGCGGCTCGTGACCGGCCAACTCCACCTGTTGGCGCTGCCCCAGGTCGTCGAGAACTTGCGCGAGGCGCGCGGCAAGCGGGCCGAAGATCTGTATCGCTACATCTACTGGGAGGCCTGGCAGCGGCTGCCCACCGAGGCTCGCGACGTCCTCATGTTGATGCCGCTCTTCGCCGGGGATGGCGCCGATCTTGCAGCCATTGGCCGGGTGAGCGATCTATCACCCGCTACGGTGGTAGATGCGCTGGAATACCTGGTGAAGCTTTCACTGGTCAACGTGGCTGGCGACCTACACCGACGGCGCTATAGCCTTCATCACCTGACTGAGACCTTTCTGCTGAGGGAGGTCATCAAATGGCAGGGCGAAGAGAGCATCGCACTGTGACTATCGAGCCGGATCGCGCCCCCCAGCAGGATCCGCTGACACGCTTCAGAGGCAAACTCGGCGAAAATGCGCGCGCCTGGTTGGGATTCGTGCGAGACGAAACCCCCGAATCGAGCGATCTGGCGCGCGAGTTCGCCAATGTGAAACGTGCCGCCGACCTGGCGTTGTGCGAGCCGACCGCCTGGTCAGATGGGATCGCGCTGGTTGTCGCCCTCTGGCCGTTCGTCGATTGGCACGGATATTGGCTGGCGTGGCGCGGCGTACTGGAGCGGGCGCTGGCAGTGGGTTGCCGGCTAAACAACCCGGACGCCGAAGTGGAGATTGCTGACCAACTGGGGGAGTTGACCCGGAGCGTGGGCGAAAACCAGGCTGCCCTGGCCTGGCAGGAACAGGCGCTGAGGCTGGCCCGCAGCCTGGAAAAGCAAGCGCTCATCGGCCGCGTGCTCGTGCATCTGAGCCAACAACACTTGCCACAGGGCAACTATCAGGCAGCCAAAGCGTTCTGTGAGGAAGCCATCACGCTCCTTGAACCGCTGGGCGCTGAGGCGGAAGTTGCCATCGCACACAACAACTGGGGCATCGCTTGTTCTGAAGAAGGGCTGATGGAGCCAGCACTCGCGCACCTCGTGCTCGCTGAGGCGATGTTCGAGGCGCAAGGCAACCGCCGCGGCCAAGCCAAGGCGCTCCATAACCAGGGCGAGGCACACCTCCGTCAAGGATCGCTGGACGGAGGCCGGGTCTTCTTTTTCGAGCGTTCTATCGCGAAGGCCATTGGAAGCTGGGGATGAAGTCGGCGCGGTGCGGTCGCGCACCGCCCTCGCCATCCTCCTCTACCAGCAGGGTCAGCACGAGGCAGCGCTGCGCCTTAATCGCGAGGTTGAGTTATTCTACCGCAGGCTCGGCGACCGCCCGATGCTGGCCCGGGTCATCAACAACGAGGGCATCTTCCTGGCCGAGTCAGACCGGTGGGATGAGGCCGCCCAGGCGTTCGAGCAGGCCAGCCAAATCCATCGGGAGAGCGGCAATCTCGGTGAGGCCGCGACCTCGCTCCTCAACTGGGCCGAGATCCTGCTGGACCGAGGCAACGCGGAACAAGCTCGAGCCCCCTCTGCAACAAGCCGCGGAGTTGATGAGCACGCTACCCGCACCACCGATACAACTGCGCCAGCACTACACTGCCCTGCTGGAACGGATGCCGACCGGAAGCACGCCAACATAAACAAGCCAATGCAGTGCCAGCCTACGCTTGAAACCGTAGGCTGGCACTGCCCAAACCCGCTGAAGCAGGTTGATGCCAGGCAGCGCAGTGCGTTTCAACGCACTTGATATGCCAGACGGTGACACTTGCACCGCACGCAAGGTGTTTCAATCACTGGTCCAGATGGCGGACGCCATGCCAAACGACCTACTAGGCGAGATCGCAAACTACATCCACCCTGACAGGAGCGGTCAGTTCAGCCGCCGCATGCCGTACCAGACTGACACTTCAGTTCGATCCCCCACCTAGCCACCTGCGCGAAACCTGTCTGACGGGCATTGGCGCGAGTGTCGGGAAGGCTGAGTGCAGAGAACAGGATCGGCAGCGTGACCGCCGCCAGCAGGATCCCTGCTGCCATGATGATAAATAGACGTTCTTTCATGTCTGACTCCTGAATGGGGATAGATACCTTGTAGTTAAGAGGGGCGCTAACGCCGCAATCTTACAGGAATTCGATCCAAATTTCAAACTCCAACTTTGCCTCGACACTTGCTTGCCGCCGTCTGGTCAGGTGTGATAGGATGTTGATGCCGGACAGCTTTCCCCGAACAGAAAACGAGCTGCTCAGCACTTGACACCAGGTAATGTCAATGGCCAATACTTCACGCTCCAGGAAGAACCTGATCGCGTCTCTCGTGGTCTGGCTGCTCATCCTGCTCTACATCGGCTTGTTTAGCTGGCAGTCAGTCGCCCGGCATCAGGCGTTTGCGACGGCCGCCTACGACCTGGGCAACGTCAACCAGGCGTTCTGGAACACAGTGCATGGCCGGCCGCTCCACTTCACCAACTGGCGCGGGGTCGAGCTGGACCTGGCCAGCGATAACCGCCTGGCGATGCACGTCGAGCCGATCTACTTCGTCCTCGCGCCGATCTATTGGCTGTGGCAGCGTCCGGAAACGATCCTAATCCTACAAACAATCATCCTGGCGTTGGGCGCGCTGCCCGTCTTCTGGCTGGCGCGCGATCGGTTGCACAGCCATCTGGCCGGCATTGCCTTCACCGCGGTCTATCTGCTGTTTCCGGGGCTGGAAGCAGCCAATATGTGGGAATTCCACGCGGTCGCGCTGGCCGCACCGCTGCTGCTCTTCGCGTTCTACTTCGGCCAAAAGGGTCGCTGGCGCCTGCTCTGGCTATTCGCGATCCTGGCGATGACAACCAAGGAAGAAATCTCGCTGAGTGTCCTCGTCATGGGGGGCTGTTTCAGCATTTGGGGTCTTGTCCAGGCGCGACAGAAGCTCGCCCAACCGGCCAGCACCCGCACCTGGCTGCGCAGCGCTGTCCGCACCCCGCTCGTGATCCATGGGGCGGCGCTGATGCTGGTGGCCGCGCTCTGGTTTTACGTGGCGGTCTTTGTGGTTGTCCCGCACTTCGAGGGTTCGCGCTCACCCTACCTGAGCTACTACAACCAGCTCTCCGGGGACACGGCCGCTGGAGGCGGAGGCATCGTCGCGCTGGTGACGGCAGCCCTGCGCGCCGTGTTCAACGCACGCAACGTGCAATATCTGATCGACCTCTATACGCCCGTGGCGTTCCTGTCCCTGTTCAGCCCACTCGCGATGGTGATCTCAGCGCCCGATCTGCTGATCAACCTGCTGAGCACCCATGAGCCAATGCATTTCGTGCAAAAATATCATTATGTCGCGCCGCTGCTGCCCGGCATCATGATCTCGGCCATTCTAGGCGTCGCCTGGCTCTCACGGCAGATCGCCCGGCGAACGCGGCTGTCCCAGCGAACCGCGGTGCTGGCGCTCACCGGCCTGGTGCTGGCCAGTTCCCTGTACTATCATCACTATCACGGCTATACCCCGCTGGCGCGCGCCTTTGAGAGCTATCAGGTGACATCCCACCATCGCGTGGGTGCTTCCATCGCTCAGGAGATCCCGGCCGAGGCGGCCGTCTCGGCGCAGCCGAATCTCAACCCACATGTCAGCGGACGCAAAACGCTGTATCGCTTCCCCTACATCGGCGACGCCGACTACATCTTCCTGGACGTCTCCTCACTGGCGAACAAAAGCGATCAGTACGGTCTGATCCGGGATCTGCTCGCCGGTGATGAGTTCGGCCTGGTGCGCGGCCGAGGACGGTTACCTGCTGCTGCGCCGTGGTGCGCCCCATGCGCCGCTGCCGGATAACTTCGGCCAATACGCAGTGGTTCCGAAGGCGGCGGATGGCACGCTGCTTCACCAGCCGCAGTATCGCACCGACATCGTGTTCGGCGATGCGTTGCGGCTCGTCGGCTTCGACATCCTCGATGGCCGCCACACGGAGATGCCGCAGACGCCGCTCCGCTTCTTCTTCTACTGGCAGGCGCTGAAGCCGCTCCCTGAAGATTATCGTTTCGCCTTGTATCTCCTGGACGATCAGCGTCAAGTCAAGGGCACGATCGATCTGGGCGAGCTGCCGGGTGTGCAAACCTGGTACCCCCCGTCGCGCTGGCAGCCGGGCGAGACGATCAAGATGGAGATCAGCGACATGCCCTGGTGGACAAGCCAGTTCGCAAAGTACGGCGTGGCGCTCGGCGTGCTCAGCGGCGATGACCCGTGGGCGCGTGAGGCCCGCCTGCTGCCCCAAATTGGCGGCGGCGACCTGATGATCCCGCTGGCCGACGAAAAGACACTGGCGGAGCTGATGAACTTCCGCACCGATCCGGGCGGCATGCCGGAACGCAGTGCGGCGCGCCCGGCGACCGAACCGCCACGACGGTACGACGGTCCAAAGTGTGGTTTGGACGAACGGCGCTGAGTTGCTGGGTTCTCGCATCGCCGACAAGTCAGTCACTCCGGGTGACACGCTTGACCTCACGCTCTACTGGCGATCGCCGCAGCCGCTCGATAAAGACTATAAGGTGTTCGTGCATGTAGTGCGCGAGGGTCAGGTCGTCGCGCAACATGACGCTGAGCCCGGACTGGGCGGCTACCCAACCGCACGCTGGCCTGCCGGAGAGATTATCCCGGATCGCCACCTGATCCAACTTCCGCCGGAGGCGCAACCGGGAAACTATTCAGTGATGGTGGGCCTGTACGACCCCGTGAGCGGTGTGCGAGCACAGTTGGCGGGGGGCGGGGACGCAGTCCAGCTCTCGGGACCTATCACGGTCGGACGTTAAACCCAGACATCACAAAATCACAAAATCGTATGATTGACGTCCGCCGTCGTTGTGCTACAATGGCGCGGCCAGACATTTCTCCTTGATCCATCGCGCGGCGGCTGGCGCGCAAAAACCTCCTCGCCCATGCAGCACCAGAGGTGCGCTATGAATCCGAAACATTTCTTCACGGGTATGCTGCTACTCTCGGCGCTGGCATTGGCGCCACTGATCGGCATCAACACGAGCCTTGCGCAGCGAGCCGCCCCCGCGCCAAATCGTCCCGCGGTATCACCGGGCGGGGCGCGCTACGGAACACAGGCTGATGCTGACCCTGCTACCGGCAGTCTGATAGAATCAGGCCGCTGGGAGTGGGCGGGCGGCGGCACACTCAACGATATCTTCTTTCTTGATGCCACCCACGGTTGGGCTGTTGGCTCCGGGATCTGGAAGACGAGCGACGGTGGCGTCACCTGGAAGCGCGTGCCGGTCTTCGAGCAATCGCCCCTGAAGCAAGTGGTTTTCGCTGATACAAACCGAGGTCATGTCATCGGTAAGTCGCCTGTCATACTCACCACCGATAGCGGTGAAAGCTGGCTGGCGAAAACAAGCGGCGAAGATCTCCGGTCGCTGGCGCTGGCTGGGGCATCCGATGTCTGGGCAGTGGGCATCGGCCACCGGGCCGGTTACTTCGACACGATCCACAACGGGCAATACCTGCACTCCACCGACGGCGGAGGCACCTGGGAGATCGGTTGGCAAGGCACGCTCGCCCACGAGACCGGCCTGAACGATGTGGCGTTCTATGACCGCGAGCATGGCTGGATGGCAGGGGATGAGGTCAATCCCGGCGGCCCCAACAAGCCAGTCGTCTGGCGAACATCCGATCGAGGAGCGACCTGGCAATCCGTCACACTAGATGACACCGTGGGGGCCGGAGACCTCGCCTTTGCCTCGGCCACGAGCGGCTGGTTGGCGGCCGGAACCACGCTCTGGCGCAGCACCGACGCCGGCGCCACCTGGACATCGCAGATCACGGGCGGCGCCCCGGTCACCTGGGTTCAGGCTGAGGATGCGTCCAACGGCCTGGATGCGGCGCGGCGATCAGCTCTGGCGCACAACTGACGCCGGCGCCACTTGGGATCAGTTAGCGGGGACGCCGCCTGCGCGCGTCCGCTTTCGCTCCGCAAGCGAGGGATGGGGCGTGAGCGGCGGCGACATTCACCATACCACGGATGGCGGCGGCTCCTGGGCCAAGGTGTTCAGCGTACCGACGCGGTTGCCCGAGTGGTACCACGACCCGCTGACCGGCTGGCGAGCCACCGGTGCGGACCTGGCACGCACGACCGATGGGGGAGCTAACTGGAGCAGTGCGAACACCGGCCTGCCCGCGGTGGATGGCTTCCAATTCGTGAACGCGACCACCGGCTGGGCCTGGCATAACGGCAGCCTGGAGCTGCGGCGCACGACCGACGGCGGTGTGTCATGGCAGCCACAGGTCACAGGGGGTGACACGCTGGATGACATCCACTTCGTGGACGCAAGTCACGGCTGGGTGCGCGACGGGAGCAAGCGGCTGCGCCGTACAACTGATGGCGGCGCGACCTGGACGCTCCTTGGCCCCGTGCCGATTCCCGACAGCCTGAAACGGATCGTCTTCGTGGACAGCCTGCATGGCTGGGCAGTGGGCCAGGAATGCCAGGTCACGCCGCCACAAACCTGCAGCGGTTACAGCACGCGCAGCACCGACGGCGGCATAACCTGGCAGGGGACGTCCACTGGGCCGGGCGAAGCCGCGTTCTTCCTGGATCCGCAGCGCGGATGGGGTCAGGAGCGCTACGTGACTTCGCTGACGAGTGAGAGCCTTCAGTGGAACTACAACATCAAGCATTCGACTGACGGTGGCGCAAGCTGGACGACGCAATGGGAAAACGGCGGCTCCGGCGCATGGATCCCCGACTATACCCAGGCTGACACGTACGCGGCTGACTCGGAGCGTGTCTGGGCGCTCGGTTCTGCCTGGCCGGTCTTCGCCAGTATCGACGGCGGCGCGACCTGGGAGAAGCAGCGCAGCGAGGGCGCTAACCTGGGTGACCGCTTCCGCTTCGACCGGACGGGGCAGGCCTACGCATCCGGCGAGGCGCTCTTTCGCTACCGCAATACGGAAGTCGTCGCGTACAAGCCGCCACGCCGCCGACGGTAGACGGCAACCTGAACGAATGGAGCGGGGTGCCGGCCTACTACCTCAACGCCGATCGCGCTGCGCGCGTGCTCTCTTCCCCCCTGAACCACTCGATGCCAGCGCCAGCCTGCAGGTTGCCTGGGATGCCGACACGCTTTACCTCGCAGTTCTCGTTTATGATGACGTCATCAAGATCGACAGCGGGGCCAAGCCCTGGCAGGATGACGCAATCGAGATCGGCCTGGATGGCAAGCACGACCACAAGCGCGATTGGGAGGCGGACGACGATCGCCAGTTCACGATCGACGCTTTCGGCGCCACCTACGAGAGTGGCGCCCCCATCACCGGTCTAACGGTCGCCCGCACCGACACGGCGAACGGCTACCTCCTGGAAGCAGCCATTCCCAAGTCGAAACTCGGCGCCTTCCCCCTGACCGCCTCCACGCTGGCGGGCCTCAACTGGGCCTTGATCGATGATGATGATGGCGGCAATGCCGAAGCCAGGCTGGAATGGGCAGGGCAAGATACGTATTCGGCCAACACAACCTGGGGGCAGGTTCGGCTCAGCGCGTTGATCGCGCCGTTCGTAAACACCCCGCCTCTCACTCCGACCGCCACAGCAACGGTCAACCCGGCAGCGCAGATCGTAGTTGCCCCGCGTGCCGGCGCGCGGCCGGCAATCGACGGCAACCTGGGCGAGTGGGCCGGCGTGAGCCAGACCTTGCTGAACAAAGACAACGCCAGCCACATCACCGGCGTGGTTCCGACCTTAGCCGACCTCTCTGCCGGCCTGCGTACCGCCTGGGCGCCCGATGCGCTCTACTTCGCCGCGGCCATCACCGATGACGTGTTGGTGGGCAATAACAGCCCGCAGATCTGGGGTGACGATGTGATCGAGCTCGCCATCCGCGTGCCGCAGACCGGCCAGATCCACCAGTTTACCCTGTGCGTTGATGGCCGGCAAGCCGAAACCGGCATCCCAATCACCAGTTTGACCGTCGTCACGCATACCACCCCGGGCGGCTGGGCGCTAGAGGTCGCGATCCCGCCCGCGGCGCTCGGTCTGAGTGCGCTCGCCGCCGATCAACAGTATCCGTTCACCTTCGCCCTCTGGGACGACGACACGCGCACCTACCCTGGCCAGACCCACATGTTCTGGCAGGGCACATCCACCACCCTCTACCAGCCGGAGTGGGGCACGCTGAAGCTCAGCAGCACAGTCTACGACTTCCTGCAGACGGGCACGTCTACCCCCACCCCGACAGCGACATCAACGGTTACAACCACGGCAACGCCAACGGTTACAGCTACACCAACCGCACCCACGGCTACCGTTACTTCTACCGCAACTGCCACAAGCACTGCGACAGCAACATCGACACCCACAGCCTTGCCCACCAGTACAGCGACCTCGACCCAAACGCCCACGCCGACAGTGACTGCAACGCCTACGCCGACAGCCACCCCGCTGGGCGTCGATATCCGGGGAGTCGTATGGCTGGACGCGGATGGCGACGCCCTGCCGGAGGCGGGCGAACCACGGCTGTCCGGCGTAACCATCAAATTGCTCCGGGATGGTGTACAGATCGGTCAGGCCGCCACCGCCGGCGACGGCGCCTACCACTTCACGGCCTTGGCGCCCGGAACTTATCTGGTGCGCGAGATGCAGCCTGACTGGGTGCGTTTCTCTACGACACCGAACGAGGTCACCATCCCGCTCACCGCCGGCGAGACGCGCACCGTGGACTTCGGCGACTGGAACGGGCGAGCAACCTACCTGCCGCTGATCTTGCGCTAAAAAAGTTAAACTCAGACCTGCCTGGTCTCGCCTCCCTCCGCCTCCACATTCTCGCGAATCGACCATCTCCTGGTAAAATCCTCCCGGCGACCTGATGTCGCCGGGAGGTGCCGGCCACCTTGTATTCACGTACTGAGGAGATCACAAGTGATTCGTACACTATTCGCAGTGATGATACTCGCCCTGGCCGCGCTGGCCGGGCTGATCCCCACAACTGCCCCGACCAACGGCGCCGCTGCTGCATCGGTCCCAGCTCAGCCCGCCCAGCCGCCGAGCAGCCTGCTGTTCATCGAAAACGCAGGCCAGTTTGCCCCGCGGCCCGTTTCCAGATTTGGGGCGGTCAGCAAACGCAGTGGCTGGCCGAGGACGCGATCTGGGTGACTGCCGTTGATCGTTCGCACGATGGCGCGCGTCAAGCGGCACGAACATCAAGCTGAGCTTCGTTGGCGCAAACCCATACCCGCGGCTGGAGCCTTTCGGCCGCCTGGATACCCATGTGTCGTACTTCATCGGCAATGATCCCGCGGGCTGGCGCAGCGACGTGCCTGTCTGGAGTGGCATGAGTTATGTCGACCTCTATCCAGGGGTGACGCTCGAAGTGTCCGGCGAAGGACGTGAGCTGGCCTGGCGCCTGACTGCACGCCCCGGGGCCGATTTGTCAAGCGTGCGGCTGCGCGTCGAGGGAGCCGGGCGACGATAATTCAGGATGGTATCATCACGCTGAAAACCACCGGTGGCCCGGTCAGCCTGGCGCTGAAGGCGGGATTTGCTCTGCCCATTGATGTGACTGGATCGGAGGGCCAGGTCGAAACACTAAGTATCCCAACGGGCAATCGCACGGTAGCGTCCGCACCGGCCTCGGCGCCGAACGACAACCCGGCGAGCCTCATCTACAGCACCTACCTGGGACCCGGCGGGGGGGACGAGATGTGCGACGCCATCGCCGTCGATAGCGCAGGCCGCGCCTATCTCACCGGCAACACAACTTCGGCGACCTTCCCGGTGACGCCGGGCGCATTCGACACAACGTATACGCTCGGCCAGGAGGCGTTCGTCGCCCGGTTCAACGCCGCCGGCAGCAAGCTGGAGTACGCGACCTTCCTGGGCGGGAGCGACTGGGAGTACGCGTCGCCCCGTTGCGCCATCGCGATCGACCAGACGGGCCGCGCCTATGTCGCCGGCGAAACCGACTCCTCCGATTTTCCGACGACCTCGTCGGCCTATGATCGCACCTTCAATGGCGGCAACGTCGGCGGCGACGCATTTGTGGCCCGCCTGAACACCACCGGCACCGTGCTGGAATATGCCACCTACCTGGGCGGCAGCCGGGATGATGACATCGCCGCGCTCGCACTGGACGATCAGGGGCGGGTCTACGTGGCAGGCACTACCAACTCGACCGACTTCCCCACAATCAACGGCTCCGACTCCTCGTTCAACGGCGATTGGGATGGCTTCGCGGCCCGGCTCAGCGCCAACGGCAGCACATTGGAGTTCTCCACATTCTTGGGCGGCAAGGGTCTGGATAACGCCACGGGGATCGCAGTCGATAACAGCTACCGCGCCCACGTGGTGGGTACGACGGCAGCAAGCGACTTCCCGACCACGCCGGACGCCTTCGACCGCAGCTTCGGCGGTCCCAGCGATATCTATCTGGTCCGGTTGAGCGCAAGCGGCAGTCACTGGGAGTACAGCACCTTCCTGGGTGGCCTGGGCACCGACCGTGAGGCGGCGTTGACGCTCGACCGCGCCGGCCGGCCGTACATCGTGCTGTCGACTCAGTCCGCCGACATGCCAACATCGCCCGGCGCGATTGACAGAAGCCTGGGCGGCGGCTACGACTGCTATGTGGCGCGGCTGAACGCGTCGGGTAGCGCGTTAGAATACGGGACCTATCTGGGAGGAAGCGGGATCGAATGCTATAACTACACGACCATCGCCCTGGATCGCAGCGGCCGTGTCGCCGTGGCCGGCAACGTCCTGTCTAACTCCGCAGCCGACTTCCCGACCACGGCCAACGCGTTCGACAAAAGTTTCAACGACGGCTGGGATGACGCGTTCGTGGCGCTGCTGAACGAAGCGGGCACAGGCCTGGAATATGCGACCTTCCTGGGCGGCGGCGGCGACGAGGGAGTTCGGAGTATCGCGCTGGACAGCGTCGGCCACGCCTACGTGACCGGCGATACTTACTCGAAAAACTTCCCCACCAGCGCCGGCGCCTTTGACGCAACCACCGGTTGGCCGGACACTCGGGATCATTTCGTCACGAAGCTGGCGATCGCGCCACCACCGACCATCCTGGCCCTGCGCGCGACCAACGGTCCCGCGATCAACGGCGATCTGAGCGAATGGTATTGGATGGCTGCGACGCACCTGGACCGCGATACGGCGAGCAGTGTGACCGGCGCTGAACCCGCTCCCAACCCGAACGACCTCAGCGCGCGGCTGAAATCGGCGTGGGCAGCGGATCGGGTGTACTTCGCCGCTGAAATCCAGGACGATCACCTGGTTGGCGGAGTCGGCGCGACCCTCCGCGACTCAGACAGCATCGAGTTCGCCATTCACGTCCCGGTCAGGGGGCAAACCCATCAGTTCACCCTGGCAGTCGACGGACGGCAGTCTCACCTCGTAAACGGGACGCCGATCGTCGCAGCCATGACCGTGGCCACACGCACGATCCCTGGCGGCTGGACGGTGGAAGCTGCGATCCCGGCCACGGCGTTGGGCCTCACGTCGCTGGCGGCCGGCCAGCAGTACCCCTTCACCTTCGGCCTGTGGGACAATGATCGGTTGGCCGCGCCCGGCCAGACGCACATGCTCTGGATGAGCGACGCCACCGATATACTGAAGCCCGACTGGGGTGTTTTGGCGCTGGATGACACGACCTATGACTTCTTGCGTTCCACGCCGACGCCGACACCCACCGCGACCTCTACCACTACAGCTACGGCGACCGCCACATTCACAACGACCCCATCTCCAACCGTGACCCGGACGCCGACTGCGACGTCTACGGCTACTCCTACTCCAACAACGACGCCATCCGTGACGCCAAGCCCAACCCCCACGGCATCACCGACGCCGACGGGAACACCCACCCCATCGACTGCGGAGATTTTCGGCACAGTGTGGCTGGATGTCAACGGCGACGGTGTGCGTGAAGTGGATGAGCCGGGTATCCGTGGTGTTCAGATCGTGCTGCTGATACAGGGGAGGCCGCGTGTTCTCGGTGTGGACTTCCGATGATGGCGCGTATCGCTTCGTCGGGTTACTGCCAGGCCCTTATACGGTCCGCGAGATCCAGCCGCCAGACCTACGCTTCTCCGTCACACCGGATGAGTTCATGCTGGATCTCGCCGCCGGGGAAACGCGCAGTGTGGACTTCGGCGACTGGAACGGACGACCAGTCTGGCTGCCGCTGATAACACAATTATAGCTTGGCTTTGAAGTACGTGATCGTCCGTGCCAGCCCATCTTCCAGAGGAACCTGCGGCTCCCACCCCAAAATTGTCTGCGCACGGGTGATATCGGGCCGGCGCTGGCGGGGATCGTCGGTGGGCAATGGTTTGAAGATGATGCCGGCAGGGTTTCCCGTCAGCCGGTTGATCGTCTCGGCAAAGGCGCAGATCGGCAGCTCGATCGGGTTGCCGACGTTCACCGGTTCGTTCTCGCCCGACAGCAGCAGCCGCACCATGCCATCCACCAGGTCTGAGACAAAGCAGAAGGAGCGCGTCTGGCTGCCGTCGCCGTAGACGGTCAACGGCTCGCCGCGCAACGCCTGGCCGACGAAGTTCGGCACGACCCGGCCGTCGTTCAGCCTCATCCGCGGGCCGTAGGTGTTGAAGATGCGGATGATCCGCGTGTCCACGCCGTGGATGCGATGATAGGCCATCGTGATCGCCTCGGCGAAGCGCTTGGCCTCGTCGTACACGCCGCGCACGCCGATCGGGTTGACGTTGCCCCAGTAGCTCTCCGGCTGGGGATGGATCAGCGGGTCGCCGTAAACCTCTGAGGTGGAGGCCAGCAGGAAGCGCGCGCCCTTCTCCTTCGCCACGCCCAGCGCGTTATGCGTCCCCAACGAGCCGACCTTCAGGATCTGGATGGGGATGCGGTCGAAGTCCACCGGGCTGGCGGGCGACGCCAGGTGCATCACCGCGTCCAGCGGCCCCGGCACGTAGACATAGTCGGTCACATCGTGATGGATGAACTTGAACTGCCGCACCCCGGCCAGGTGCGCGATGTTGTCCGTGGACCCCGTGATCAGGTTGTCCATGGCGATGACTTCGTGACCTTCGCCCAGCAGGCGGTCGCACAGGTTCGAGCCAATGAACCCGGCGCCGCCGGTGATGAGAATGCGCATAAGGCCTCCAGAATACGTGCTGCGTGCTGCGTGAAACGTGCTGCGTGAAGCGTGCTGCGTGAAGCGTGCTGCGTGAAACGCGCTACGTGAAACATGCTGCGTGAAACGTGCTGCGTGAAGCGTGCTGCGTGAAACGTGGTTCTTGCGAAAGGAGATCGTCTCCCCGGGGATGAACGAATCACGCAGTACGCAGCACGTTGGCAACTTACTCGGTCAATCCTCTGTAAATCCCGAGCGTCATCATAAACACGCCCATCAGATCCAGCAAAAACAGCGAGTTGTCGATCAGGCCGTGCGTCACCGTCGCGGCCAGGGCAGCGAGCAGGCCGAGCGCGACCGGCCACACCTCCGGCGCGCCGGTTTCGAAGAGCTGCCAGCCCCGCAGCCAGCCGGCGATCAGCGCCCAAGCGCCGGCCAGCAACCCGAGCAGGCCCAGCCGCGTCCACAGGTCCAGCGCGATGTTGTGCGGATGGCTCAAGCCCAACTCCTCCCACGCCGAGGGCAACACGTAACGCGTCCGGTAGGCGTACAGGAAATTGTCCGGCCCCACGCCCAGCAGCGGATGATCGAGCGCCATGTTCCACGCCCCGCGCCACAGCTTGAGCCGCACGAAGCTGGTGCCCGCCCGGAAGTTCAGCAGATCGGCGAAACGCTGCGTGCGGAAAAGCGCCAGCAGCCCCAACGCGCCGGCCACCGCCAGTCCGCCCAACAGCCCCAATGGCCATCTGCGCCGGCTCCGCCACGCGCCGCCGATCAGCACCAGGGCCAGGCCGACCGGGAGGCCCAGCAGCAGCGCGCCCTTGCTGAAGGTGGCGACGCAGGCGAGAGTCATGACGACCGCCGCAGCCCAATACCACGCGGCCTGCCACACCGGTCGCGGCCTCCCGAACAGCGCCAGGGCCAGGGCCAGCGGGATCGCCCGATCCAGCACCAACGCCAGGTTGTTCGGCGAGCCGTAGAGCGCACGCACGCGCCAGACCCCCTCCACGTCAATGCGGCCCGCGCCGGTCGCAAGCTGCCATAAGGCGATCAGGCTCACGGCCACCATGCCGGCCAGGAAGCCGTTGAGCAGCGGCATCGGCGCGAAGCCGCGTCCCCCAGGCCAGCGCATCCGCGTGATCAGCCAGTAGAACAGCGCGCCGCCCAGGAAAACCATGTAGAATTCCCGCACCGCCACGCCTTTGTTCTGAGCGAAGACCGTCGAGAGCAGGCCGCTGGCGAGGAGGGCGAGCACGGGCCAGTCGAGGGAGGTGGCGCGTGAAGCGTTAAGCGTGAAGCGTGGTGCGTGGTGCGTGGAGCGAGAGTCCGAGCGCGGACTTGAACTGCCTGCTGGTGCTGAAATGATCTGAGGGCGAGCCATGACTTCGATGAGCCACCGAACTGCCAGCGCCAGGACGCCGAGCCAGACGAAGATCAGGTAGTGCGGAAACTGCCAGCGCAGCAATTGTTCGGGACGCTGCCAAAACGGGAGGCTGGCCGCGATGAATGGGAGCGACAGGTCGGGCCGCACGAGGAAGAGCAGGCCCAGCATGGCCAGCGCGGCCAGGTCAACGGCGAAGTGCTGGCCAAGCACGAGGAGCAGGGCGCAGACGACGGTTGCCGCCCACAGCGCCGCCTCCGGCC
The DNA here is from genome assembly GCA_963841825.1 of uncultured Chloroflexia bacterium. Taxonomy (GTDB): domain Bacteria; phylum Chloroflexota; class Anaerolineae; order CG2-30-64-16; family CG2-30-64-16; genus CAWJEL01. Next base: position 32,547 of record CAWJEL010000008.1, on the reverse strand, counting down.
ACGCGGCAGCAACGTCGAGCCGGTTTTGCAGCCAACGTGCGGCCCCGCGACGGAATGGCCACGCGAGGATGAGCCAGACGACCGTCGCAACGAGCGCCAACGCCAGCAGCAGCCACGCAATCCAGACCGGCGCACGGTTGCCGCTTGTCACCCGCAGCCCTTGCAGCGCCCATTGGCCCCAGCCGCCCACTGTTTCCAGGCGCACCGTGTGCTCACCTGGCGTCAGGCCGGTCGCGACCGGAACCCAACGCACCGCTGCCAGCGGATCGTGCAGCGTCAGGTACGCCGCGCCCGACTCGTCACGGGGCAGCGCATTGGCCGGCTGACCGTCTACGCTGATCCGGTCGTAGGCCCAGTAGGGTCCACCCTGGACGCGCAAGTCCAGCCCCGTGCCGGTGAATGCAAACGCCAGCGCATCCCCGTCCGCGCTGGGATCGGCGGCAGCCGGGGTCACGCGCCAACCGCGGCTGTAGCGCAACGCGGGATGATCGACGCCATACTCGCCGGGCGGCAGAAGCGCGGGCGGCGCAGCGGCCTCGTTGAGAGCGGCTGCCACCGGTCGCGCCACGCCTCCGTCGCCGCAGAGGGCAAAGCCCAGCCAGGGATCATCCGCCGGGCGGTCGGGGCAAGCGGCAGCCCAAAAAAGCGGCCCCAGCCAGGGCCAGTCCGCGCGCGCCCTGGCGAGCGCCTGCCTTGTAAACTCAGCCTGAGCCTGCTCGCCTACACCGCCCCAGGGCGATTGATCTGCGGACAGCGCGTTCCAGCCAAACGCGGTCGCCCACAGCGGCGTATCGCCATCGCCGTGGCGCGCCATCACCTGGCGCAGCAGCTCGACACGCCCGAAGTTGAGCCGGCCAGCATCCGCGCCGGCATCCGGCGGCTCCGAGAAGCCGTAGGGCTGTGCGGCCGCGATGTCAAACCAGGCCCGTGCGCCCAGGCCGTACAGCGCGTCCAGGAAGGTGATGTCGCTCAGGTTGGCGCCGCCCGCTTCTGTCGTTGGCGCCAGGGCGGCAAGCACGATCTGCGCATCCGCATCCGCGGCGCGAATCTGCACGGCGGCCTCGCGCAGCAAGCCCAGGTAGCCTGCCGGATCGACGTCCCGTGCGCCCCAGTGCGGCGCGATATTCGGCTCGTGCCAGACCTGGTAGTAGCGCAGGCGATCGCCGTAGCGCTGCGCCACAGCCGCGGCGAACGCGCCGAAATCGGCGCGCTCGTGCGGTGGGGCCTGCGGATTGCTGCCGTCCGCTGCCGCCCGCGCCCACACCGGCGCGCCGTTCAGCACGACCACCGGGGTCAGGGCGGGATATTGGGTGAGCTCAGCGAAGACCGCGTCCCACGTCGCCCAATCGTACTGGCCGCGCGCCGGCTCGATTTCATGCCAGGGCAAAGTGAAGCGCACCCAGCGGATGCCGCGCGCCTCTGCATCGGCCAGAGTGCGCGCGAGACGTTCGGGGGCAAATTCGCTGGCGTCCAGGTTGATACCAGCAAGCCCGCTGAACTCTGACTGCACTGGATAGGCCGCGGTTGCGGATTGGGCCAGGGGACGGAGCAGCAGGAACGCGAAAAGGGCGCTGAGCCAAAGCAGCGCTAACAGAAAGGTCGCCAGAAGTAATCCGGTTTTGGGTGCGATCGTGCGGTGCATGCTCGTCAAACCTGCCTGATGCTACCACAACCGGCCCCGCTCTGCAAAGGATACCCCATGCTTTTGACGAAAGCGCACTCCTGGGTTACAATCTCGCGTCGTACTCATCCGCCTGGCATCTGCCGGGCATTTACGTGCTTACGGCAAGTCACTACCGGAGAGAACCGACATGGATAAAGTCACACTGAAGGCCGAACCCCGCCAGCCGGGGCGTCATTCGAACCGCGAAATCCGCAATACCGCCGGTGTTCCCGGCGTGGTGTACGGACAACATGCAGAGGCGCTGGCCGTCTCGCTAAACAGGAAAGCGCTGGGCCAGGCACTGCACAAGGCCAGCGGTGGTGTCATCGCGATGGAGCTGCCAAACCAGCCCACACTGCATGTGCTTGCACGCGAAGTGCAGCGACATCCCACCAAGCACAATATCCTCCACATCGACTTCCTGGCCGTATCGATGACGGAGAAGCTGAAGGTGCATGTGCAGGTCGTGCCCGATGGTATCGCGCCGGTCCTGGACAGCTCAGACATGATGCTGATGCGCCAACTGGACCAAGTCGAGGTGGAATGCCTGCCGGGCGACATCCCCGAACACCTGGTGGCGGACCTGTCAAAGCTCAAGACCGTGGATGACGAGATCATGGCCAAAGACCTGAAGCTGCCTGTGGGCGTCGCCATGCTGACCAGTGGAGATCAAGTGCTCTTCTCCGTCACCCTGTCCCGCGCGGCTGTGGAAGAGGAGGAGGCTGAAGAGGTCGAGACCCTCACGCCGAGCCCTGATGAAGTCGAAGTGGTCACCAAACGCAAACCGAAGGAAGAAGACGAGACGGAGAAGGACTGATCCGTTCCTCGGTCTGAAGGCTAACACACGCAGGGGTGAGAGATCACCTCTGCGTTTCTTTTTCGCCGCCGGACAATACCCGTCCGCTACTCTGCCAGCCACTGCAGCGGATCCACCGGCAGCCCACCGACGCGCAGCTCCCAGTGCAGATGCGCGCCGGTGCTCAGTCCCGTACTACCCACAGCGCCCAACCGCTGCCCCGGCGCGACCTGTTCCCCCGGCGTCACGTTCAACTCTAAAAGATGCCAGTAGCCGGTGTAAACCCCGCCGCCGTGATCCAATACCACGGCATTGCCGCGCACAAAGAGTTTCTCGGCCAGGACCACCGTGCCCGCGGCCGGGGCAAGGACCGGTGTGCCGGCTGCCGCGCTCGAAATCCTCGCCCGCATGCGCCGTAATCGCGGGTGAGTTGCCGTAGGTGCGCCGCGAGCCGTAAGGGGACGTGTGCGGAAATTCGCCCGTCAGGGGGGACTGGAATCGGTCGCGGGGCGTCCAGCCGTCCGGCGTAACCCCGGCAAAGAGAGCGTCCATGCGCGCGGTCTCGGCCCGCACCGTTTCTGCTTCGGCGAGAATCGGCTGGCTGACCGCGGCCGGGATATTCACGGAAGGGAACGCGCCCGCCGCGACGGGGATTGGCAGCCGCACATGCGTGTCGCCAACGTCGACAGAGAGTAACTTGATGCCCGGCTCGATGAGGGGTGGGACAGGGATCAGCGTCCAGCCGCGGCGGCCACGCGTGACCACCGGATAGGCGCGGCCATCCAATGCCACCGTGAGCGTCATTGGCTCACGCGCTTCGAGCCACACCGCCAACGTTTGGCCCTGGGCGGGCGGCCAGGGCCAAAACTGCACCCGCGCAAGCGGGCCGTCGCCGGGGAGCACCGGTGCGGACGCTGGGGTCCCGCCGACCTTCAACACCTGGCCGGCGATGATCCGATCGGGGTTGGTGATTTTGTTGAGCGAGGCCAGCTCGCCTGCGCCCATGCCAAACCGGCCAGCGATGGCGGCCAGCGTGTCACCGGGTTGGATCGTATAGGTCTCCCGGCTCGTCACGGCCCGCGCCGCGCCGGGAGCCCCAGCACTTGATCGCAGCGGGAGCGGCGAAATCGTCGCCGCATCGAGCTGTGGACCGGCATCCCCGGCGGGGCGCGCGTCCAGGATCAGCCCATCAGCCGAGACGGGCGCGGCAAAGAGGACAGCGGTGCAAAGGACGAGCACCGCCGTCCACGCGACCAACCGTAGAGGCGTGCCTTGCGCGGCCGAGGCAACATTTACCCTAACCGGGGAAATGCTCCGGCGAAAGGACGGCCACATACGGCAGGTTGCGATACTTCTCTGTAAAATCCAGCCCATAGCCCAACACAAAACGATCCGGGATGTCGAAGCCGATGTACTTCACCGGCACATCAATTTCCCGCCGGCTCGGCTTATTCAGCAGCGTGCAGATCTCCAGCGAACGCGGCTGGCGAGCCCGCAGGATCCGCACCAGATAATCCAGCGTATGGCCGGTGTCGATGATGTCCTCGACGATCACCACGTTCAGCCCTTCGATGGAGACATCCAGGTCCTTGAGTATCCGCACGACGCCGGATGACTCCAGCGCGTTGCCGTAGCTGGAGGTCGCCATGAAGTCGATGCTGTGCGGCACCGTGATACTCCGCATCAGGTCGGAAAGAAACAGGACGCTGCCTTTGAGCACGGACAGCAGCATCAGGTCCTGGCCAGCATAATCCCGGCTGATCTCGGCGCCCAGCTCGGCGATGCGCGCTTGCAGCACGTCGGGCGGCACGAGGACTTCCTCGATGAACGAGGGATCGATGAACCTGGAATCAATCATGGCGCACCTCCGGATAATGGCTGACTTACTTGGCGGACAGACCGCCCGGCAGGGTAAAAACCGGCTCGGGTATCGGTGTGGGCCGCGGCGTTGGCTTCGGCGTCGGTGTGGCTTTCACCGCGGCCGGCTTGGGTTTGGCCGGCGCGGCGACCTTCGGCTTCGGCGGCGGAGGGGACGGCGGTGGGGCCGAACCCCGGAACGCGGCCGCCCACTGTGCGGTCAGGTCCAGGAACAAGTTACCGTACGTCTGGCTCGGCTCAATGTACGTGCCTTCGGGCCACTCGTTGAAGCTGGTGATCACGACCCAATCCGGCGCGCTGCCGATGGCTGCCTGCCAGGAGCGGGCGTAGTAGGCGCCATCCTCGCGACCCACCGCGAAGGCGTTACCCCGGCCGGTCTTGCGGTCGTCGTAGCCCGGGCATGACGGTGGCGACGTAGACCTTCGGCGCCCCCAGCGCAGCGGCTTTGGCCCGGACAAGGCGTGCAAATTTATTGGCCGTGTAACTCATATCGGTACGATTAGCCCAGGTCACAGAATACAGGTGGTGTCCATCGAACTCCGTCAGAGGCGACACGTTAATGCCCTCCTGGATCCACAGGCTATTCCGTCCAGGATCTACCGCGCTCCGAATAGCCGACCAACCGCCCGTGCTGAGTCGGGCATCTTGATTATAGAAGAACACCACCGGTTTGCCGTCAACCTTCAAGTAGGCGCTATGTTGGGCGTGGCTGTTCAGCAGAGTACTCATCGCAGCCTGGATCGCGCCGGCACTCCGCAGATAGGGCGAATTCAAGTCCACATCCACCGCAATCCGAAACCCGCGAGCCGCCGCTTCGTCCAACATGATCCGCAAATTGGTCTCGGTCTGATTATCACCCTGTGGCCCCCACCAGTTGACGACCAGCGCGTCGATGCCGGCGGCCTTGGCCTGGTCGATGTGCCGGGCCATCACCCCGCGGTCGCGCGAGACATACGGTGACGCAGGCTGATCTGGCACCTTGTTCGGCCCCCAACTGTTTTCGTCGAACCAATTGTAGTAGAACGCCAGCACCAGACGCTCGCCGCCATCGGCACGGGCGGGGGCCGGCCAGGATCCAGACACCAAAAATACGCAGAGCAGTAGAAGCAAGGCCGCTCGCCAGCCAGATTGAATACGTCTCACAAAGTCTCCAGGGTCTCGCCAATGAACGGACCGTGCGGCTCCAAACGCCGCAGATCATCCATCATTTGACGGTCAAGATAGGTCGCCAGCGCCGCAAACACGCCGTTGAGGTTAACAAACGCCTGGCCGTGCCGGCGATCGAGCAGCCACTTGGCCTTCATGCGCCGGTCGTTCAGGTTGATCGAACGCTGGACGCGGACCTTGGGCATGCAGAACAGGTCGATGATCGTAAAGAGCACGTATGGTTGATCTGCCCGCGTCAAATCATTGAAAAGCAGGAACGCCCGCGGCGCCCGTGCCAGCAGCTTGCGCGCCGACACTTCATCCAGCACCAGGAGCTCAGATTCGGGCACGCCCGCCAGCCCCACCCAACGGTCTCGCAACGGCTGGCGCTTCTCCTTCAGTTCCAGCGCCGCGCGCACCGTCTTGCCGCGCACCGTGCGGAAGAAGCTCAGGTCAGGATGCTCGTGATCGGCCGTATGGTCTTCAAGCTGCCAACCCAGCGCGTTCAAGCCGGCCTTCACTTCCTCTTCGAAAGCCCGGTCGGCCAGGTCACGCGTCCAGTATTCGGCTTGGCGTTCGTAGATCGTTGACATAGGCTCCGTGATACGTGATGCGTGGTCCGTTGACCGTGATCGTGATACGTTGTCCTCCAGCTCGTCACTTCAACACAATCTCACTACCTCACTAACGCATCTACCTCACTCCGTCACCCGGCACAACAACCCCTTCAAATACTCGCCCTCCGGGAAGCTCAGCAGGATCGGGTGATCGGGCCCCTGGCTCAGCTTGGCGACGATCTGTGCGGGCCGGCCGGCGTCGATGCTGGCGCCGAAGACGATCTTCTGGAACAGGTCCGGCGTCACCAACCCCGAGCAGGAAAAAGTTGCCAGCAGCCCGCCGGGCGCCAGCAGCTTCAGCCCCAGCAGGTTGATGTCTTTGTAGCCGCGCGTCGCGCCGTCGAGCTCGGCCTTGCTGCGCGCGAACTTCGGCGGGTCGAGGATCACCAGGTCGAACCGCCGGCCTTCATCCCGGAAGGCGCGGCAGCACCTGGAAGACGTCGCCGCAGATGCTCTCGCTCTGACGGTCCGGGTCGCAGCCGTTGAGCCGCAACGCCGCCTCAGCGCCGACCAGGGCGTCGTAGGAAGTATCGATGTTGGTCACGTGCTCGGCGCCGCCCGCCAGCGCGTAGACGCCGAACGCGCCGGTGAAGCTGAACGCGTTGAGCACCCGCCGACCGCGCGCCTGCGCTGCCGACGATGCGCCGGTTCGCACGTTGATCCACATAGAAGCCGGTCTTCTGCCCGCCCAGCAGATCGACCTGAAAGCGCAGGCCGTGCTCCCGGATTTCGAGATCGGGCGGTGGCGCTTCGCCCCAGGCCAACCCGCTGCGCAGCGCCAAACCTTCCTGGCGTCGCACGGTCGCGTCCGAACGTTCGATGATCCCCCGCGGAGCGAAAAGCTCAGCGAGTAACCCCAGGAGCACGTCACGCCGCGCCTCGACACCGAGCGTGAGGAACTGGACGACCAGCCAATCGGCGTAGCGATCGACGATCAGGCCGGGCACGCCGTCGCTTTCGGCGTAGATCAACCGATAGGCGGTGGTCTCCGGCTCAAGCTGCAACTCGGCGCGCAGCGCGGCGGCGGCAGCCAGCCGGTCGCGCGCAGAACGCGGCGTCCACCGGCTCCTCACGCTGCCAGGTCAGCAGCCGGACGACGATCTGGGACTTGGCGTTGTAGTAGCCGCGCGCCAGCCAATCGCCGCGGACATCGGCCACGTCCACCAGATCACCCGGCGCCGGCTGACCCTCGACGCGCGCGACCGCACCCGAAAAGATCCACGGGTGGCGCTGGCGGACAGGCTTGTCCTTGCCGGGTTGCAGAAAGACGGTTGCAGTCATGAGCAGAGATGATACCCCAGAAAAGCGCGAAGACGCAAAGAACGGACTCCCTAGGCACGATCTTGATGCTTCCAAGGTGCAGTCCCGGCTCAAGCACTTACCGCTGCCGGTCATTCGCAGACGAGACAAGAATCCTACCACCAAGACACTACGATCGAAGACGCACAAACGAAGTCAATGGTCTTCGCGAACCGGTGCTTTGGTCGTTGCCGTTGCGTTAGATGCCAGATTCGGCGGCGACTCAGGCTTTCGCAAACCTAACCTGCCAGACCTCAGTCGTTTCCGAGCCGATGGCCGCCGGCTGGGCCAAGCGCAGGCCGCAGACCCAGGCGATGCCTCCGAGCCCGATCAGCAGCGGCCAACCCGATCGGGCGTCGCGGGCGATCTTCGTGTCGATCATAAACTCGTTGAGCTTGACGCTGTGGCCTGCCAACCCCAGCGGGCAGAACCGGTCACCCGGCGCGCGCGGGCGCAGGATCAAGGTGTCACCCACCGCGCCGGCGTCGAGGAAGGCTGTCCACGGATCGACAGCGGCGAAGTCGACAGGCGTCTCATCGCGCGGCAGCCGCTGCACGATCACCTGCCACCCGCCGCCAATGTCCGTCACCCCGGGCACGGCCAGAGGCAACACACCGCTGACTTGCGGCAGATCCACCTGCCAGGGCGCGTCCTCGGCTGCCACACGCAGCGAATCGTACCCGATCTGAAGCTCAAGTCCGGCAGCCAGGGTCGCCGCCTGCCCGGTGTGACCCTCGCGCGCCAGCCACACCGCCCGCTCGACGTGCTCCCAGTTGATGTCCCGCACGCTGCGCCGCAGCCGGTGAATCGCCTCGCGGAGGGTGGCGCGTTGCAGGCCGAGCGGCAGCGCGCGCCAGGCGGACAGGGAGAACTGGACTTCCTCAGTCCTATCACCCGTCACGAGCGACATCCAAGCTGACTCCACGGTCCCGTGCAGCACCGCGTGATCACCCGCCAGCACCTCGGCGGTATGCGCCAGCACCTGGCGGATGCCCGGGTTGTAGGTTTCCAGGAGCGGCAGCAACTCGTGCCGCAGCCGGTTGCGGAAAAACGTCATCTCCTCGTTGCTGCGGTCGATGCGCGGCGCAAGCCGATATTCAGCACAATAGGCCTCAATTTCGGCGCGAGAGATCGTCAGAAGTGGACGCACCAGGTGGAGACACGGAGATGCGGTGACATGGGGATCGGAGGCAAGCGATCGATCGCCTTCGTCGCAATCTCCGGTACTGAGAACCGCAGATGACGCAGATGGACGCAGATACCAATCCTCAGAGGCCGTTCCGTGGGAATTTTCGGGCACGCTGTCGACGCATGCCGCCAGAACATCTGCTCCGAAAGCCGGCTCGTAGGACAGGTTGGCAACCTGTCCAGCATTTTCATCCCCCACGACGCCGCGCTCGGCATCGGAAACTGCCGGGGACAGCCGGAAGTCATCCAGCATCGTCCGCGGCAACATCCCGCGCAGCCCGGCCACGCCGCTGCCGCGCAGGAAGTGCATCAGCACGGTCTCGGCCTGATCGTCGGCGTTGTGACCCACCGCGAGGGTGGTCGCGCCGCCGGCTGCAGCAACTCCCGCCAGGAACCGATAGCGAGCCTGTCGCGCCGCTTCCTCCAGCGACAGGCCGGCCTCGCGTGCCAGCGCGGCCACATCGGCCCGGCCGACGGTGCAGGGCAGGCCCCAGCAATCAGCCAGTTCCGCCACGAACGCGGCGTCAGCGTCGGCCTCGGCGCCGCGCAGACCGTGGTGGAGATGCGCGACGTGCAGCCACAGCCGGAGCTCAGGCGCCAGCCGGCGCAGCAGGTGAAGCAGGCACAGCGAGTCCGGCCCGCCCGACACGCCGACGACGACCGTCTCGCCGGGGGTGAACAGGCAATTGCGCTGCGCGTATTGCCGCACGTGAGTCAGGAGGTCGTCCATTGAGGCGGATCATATCATTCGCCGGACGAAAGCTCAAATGAACGGTTGCCACCGCCTGCTTGACAACCCGACGCCGGACGCGGTATGCTCCGGTCGCCTGCTGCACAAGCACACCACGCCATCTGACCTCAGGAGCGAAAACATGGCCTTCTATGATCTTCCGTTGCACGAACTACAGACGTATCAGCCCGCGCGCGAGGAGCCGGAGGACTTCGATCAATTCTGGCGCGAGAGCCTGGCGGATGCCCGCCAACATCCGCTGGATGCCCGGTTCGCGACGGCGGACTTCGGCATGCGCACCGTCGAAACCTTCGACGTGACCTTCGCCGGCTACGGCGGCCAGCCGATCAAGGGTTGGCTACTGCTCCCGCGTGACCGGAGCGGGCCGCTCCCTTGTGTGGTCGAATACATCGGCTACGGCGGCGGCCGCGGCTTCCCCACCGACTGGCTGCTGTGGAGCAGCGCGGGCTATGCGCACCTGGTGATGGACACGCGCTGGCCAGGGCAGCGCCTGGCGCAACGGCGACACGCCTGACATCGCGCCGGACGGTGGGAACGCCCACTTCCCCGGCTTCATGACGCAGGGCGTGCTCGATCCCCAAACGTACTACTACCGCCGCGTGTTCGTGGACAGCGTGCGGGCCGTGGAAGCGGCGCGCAGCCATCCCGCTGTGGACGCCGCGCGGATCGCGCTCAGCGGGATCAGCCAAGGCGGCGGCATCGCGCTGGCGGTTAGCGGCCTCGTGCCTGACATCGCCGTGACCATGCCCGATGTGCCGTTCTTATGTCACTATCGACGAGCGACCGAGATCACCGATCGCCACCCGTACGAGGAGATCGCCCGCTACTGCAAGATTCACCGCGACAAAGAGGATACGGTCTTCCGCACGCTGTCGTACTTCGATGGTTTGAACTTCGCCGTGCGCGCCAAAGCCCAGGCCTTCTTCTCGACCGCGCTGATGGACATGATCTGCCCGCCGTCCACCGTGTTCGCCGCGTACAACCACTACGCGGGCGCCAAGCAGATTAAGGTGTACAAGTATAACGATCACGAGGGCGGGGAAGGCTACCAGGCCATCGAGAAGGTCAAGTTCCTGGCGGGGTTGTGGGGATAGGTTCCGGAACGTCATGCTGAACGGGTATACAGGTCAATAAGCGCTACGGCGAATCCTCAGTGAAGCATCTCGGTCTACCCAGGCGAGATTCTTCGCTGAGGTTTCGCTGCAATGAAGGTTGAGTCGCTTTCCCGCTCAGAATGACGATCCAAAAAGAACTCCGTGTCCTCCGTGCCTCCGTGGTTCAATTCTTATTTCAGCACCCCGCGCCGAATTCGGCCACGAAGGCTTCGGCCAGACGCTGCGGCCAGTCACCGACCGGGGCGAGGCGGCCGAAGAAGAAGCGCAGCACCGGCGGCTCCTCAATGAACTTGAGTCCACCCACCAGGTCGCGATGCCGGTAGAGCCAGGTGATGCGATCGACCGCGTACTCGATGTGCGACATCGTGTAGACGCGGCGGGGCACCGCCAGAACGCGCCAGCTCGAGATCGGCCATCACCTCGTTGCCCTGCAGATCGCGGTCGGTCGAGATGGTGCCGCGCTCCATGCTGCGGATGCCGGAGGCGATGAAGACCGCTGCAGCCAGCGCGCCGGCGGGGTACTCCGGCTGGATGATGTGCGGCACGAAGCGCATGGCGTCGAGATGGCAGGCCAGCCCACCGGCCGGGGTCACGACCGGCACGCCGTTGGCGTCCAGTCGATCGACGAAGTATTTAATGAACTGCGTCGCGGCGCCGGCCACATCGGTCTCGCACATCTCGCGCAAACCGACGGTCATGGCCTCGACCTCTTTGGTGGACATGCCGCCGTAGGTCGCAAAACCCTCGTAAACCGGCAGCCATTCCAGCAGGCGGTTGTAATAGGTGCGATCATTGGTGGCGATCATGCCGCCGCGCACCGCGGTGCTTTTCCGGCCCGAAAGGTACATGATGTCCACGTACTTCATCTGCTCGCGGATGATCTCGCCGATGGACCAATCCTGGTACGCCGCCTCGCGTTCTTTGATCAGGAAGGCATTTTCGGAGATCAGGCTGGCGTCGTAAACCAGCGGGATATTGTGGGCGCGGGCGATCTCGGCGACGGCGCGCAGGTTGTCCAGTGAGAAGGGCTGTCCGCCCACCAGATTGGTGGTGGCTTCCATGCGGACGTACGCGACCTGGTCGCCGTGCTTCTGGATCGCCGCCTTCAGCTTGTCGAGATCCATGTTGCCCTTGAACAGGTTGCTGCTCGTCGTCTTCAGCCCTTCATCAGAGATCAGCTCCAACACCGTGCCACCGGCCAGCTCGACGTGCGCCCGGGAGGTGGTGAAATGGTAGTTCATGATCACGACCGAACCCGGTTTGACGAAGATCTTGGCGAGGAGGTGCTCGGCCGCACGGCCCTGATGCACCGGCATCGTCCAGTCGAAGCCCATCACCTCTTTCACCGCCGCGGCCAGCCGAGTGAAGCTCTCCGACCCGGCGTAAGCATCGTCCGACACCATCATGGCGCCCAACTGGTTATCGCTCATGGCGTTGGTGCCGCTGTCGGTCAGCATGTCCAGGAAGATGTCACGGGTGGGCAGCAGGAAGGTGTTATAGCCGGCGTCGGCGATCGCGGTCAGGCGATCAGCGATCGGGGGGAGCGTGGTCTTCTGGACGATACGCACCTTGTGCATTTCCATGGGGATCACGCGGCCATCGGACAGGCGAATACTCATCTTTTTCCTCCAATTCAACAAGAAAGGATTTAGGCGCTCCGGACATAGCCGGTGGGAACAACAGGATGCGCAGAATCAGCGGACGACCAGCAGAACCGAGTCGCGCCACACCACAGACAGGCGAGCGGCTGCGATCGTCGGTCAGAGAGGGGAATTCAAAAGACGGGCAATTCTAACGCGTTTTCGGCTGAGAGGCAAATCGCGTTTCGCGGCTGCCGGTTGACGAGGCATCAGCGACATTGACCTCCCGGGCCAACGGACGTAGAATAGCGGCCAACCCCATATCACGGAGGTCACTTCATGGCTCACCCATTCGTCGAAATCGCCCCGACCGCGCTCGGGGACAATGTCTTCCAGATCATCGGCCGCGATGCGATGCTGATCACCGCCGGGACCCCGGATCACTTCAACACGATGACGGCAAGTTGGGGCGGCTGGGGCCACCTGTGGAATCGCGACGTCACCTTCAGTTTCGTCCGGCCGCAGCGCTACACCTTCGGCTTCATGGAGCAGGCGGAGCACTACACCCTCTGTTTCTTCGCCAAGGAGGAGCAGGCAGCCCTGGCCTACTGCGGCAGCCACTCGGGCCGCGATGTGGACAAGATCGCGGCCACCGGTTTGACCCCGGCTGCCGACGAGGCTACGGGTGCGGTCTATTTTGCCGAGGCGCGGCTGGCGCTGGTCTGCCGCAAGCTCTATGCCCAGGATCTGACGGCCGATAGCTTCATCGACCGGGGCATCATCGGCGAGACCTATGCCCAGGCCGATTTCCATCGGGTGTACGTCGGCCAGATCGTGCGCGCCTTGGCCAAGACAGGTGGGTGATAACGGATCCAGGAGATGGCAGCATCTTGATCGGATCGATCCCTATCGAACAACTGCTGCTCGGCGCGGCCGCGCTGCTCTTACTCAGCATCATCGCGAGCAAAGCCTCGGGCCAGCTCGGCGTGCCGGCGCTGGCGCTGTTCCTCCTGATCGGCATGCTCGCCGGGTCCGACGGGCCCGGCGGCATCTACTTCGATAACCCCCGGCTGGCCCAATCGCTCGGCGTGGTGGCCCTGGCCCTGATCCTTTACTCCGGCGGCCTGGACACCGACTGGGAGCGCGTGCGACCGATCGCCGGCTGGGGACTCGCGCTGTCTACCCTCGGTGTACTTCTCACCGCCCTGCTGATGGGCCTGTTCGCCATGGCGGTGCTGCGCTTCTCGTTATGGCAGGGCCTTCTGCTGGGCGCCATCGTCTCCTCCACCGACGCGGCCGCCGTGTTCACGGTCTTGCGCTCCCGCAGCGTGCGGCTGCGCGATCCGCTGGAGCCTCTGCTCGAGTTCGAGTCGGGCAGCAACGACCCGATGGCGGTTTTTCTGACCGTGGGGCTGACCGGACTGCTGGTCGACCCATCGGCTTCACCTCTCGAGCTGCTGCCGATGTTCTTCCGGCAGATGGTCCTCGGCGCTGCCATCGGCTACGGCAGCGGGCGGGCTATGACCTGGATCGTCAATCACGTGCGCCTTCAGTTCGAAGGTCTGTATCCGGTGCTGACCCTGGCGATGGTGCTCATGGCTTACGGAGCGACGGCTGTCCTGGGCGGCAACGGCTTCTTGGCCGTGTACCTGGCAGGCGTGGTGATGGGACAGGCGGATTTCATCCACAAGCGCAGTCTGATGCGCTTCCACGACGCCATCGCCTGGCTGATGCAGATTGCGATGTTCCTGACTCTGGGGCTGTTGGTCTTCCCGGCACGCCTCGCGGCGGTCGCCGGAGTCGGTCTGCTGGCCGCCGCCTTCCTGATCTTCGTCGCCCGACCGATGGCCGTCTTCGTCACACTTCTGCCGTCCAGGATGCGCTGGGAGAAGAAGACGATGGTGGCCTGGGTTGGCTTGCGAGGGGCCGTGCCGATCATCCTGGCAACCTTTCCCCGGCTGGCAGGCCTGCCACAGGCCGAACTGATATTCGACATCGTTTTCTTCATCACCCTGACCTCGGTGCTCATCCAAGGCACTTCAATTCCATTCGTCGCGCGCCGGCTTCGCGTTACTGCGTCGGCGCCTGCGCCAGCTCGCACACCGATTGAACTGCATCCCACGGATCAGCTCAGCAGTGCTCTGGTGGAGGTACCAGTCGCCCCGCAATCAGGCGCTGTCGGCCGCCAGATCGTGGAACTGGGACTCCCACCGCGCGCGCTGGTCGTGCTGATCGGGCGTCGGGCCGAGTTTGTCGTGCCGAACGGCGGCACGGTGATCGAGCCGGATGATCGGCTGCTGGTCCTCGCCGATCCAGAGGCGCTTGCAGCAACCCGGAAGATTCTTCTGACAGCAGTTCAGCCTAACCCCTGAAAATAAGGACCCGAAACGCGTTGAGTGTGGCCCCAAATCCTTGCCAGAAACATCGAAAGGGTGTAATATACGCGCGACCCACAGTACCGCGCCCCCTTGGGTCGCGGCCTCACTTAAACTGCATCACGCTCAAGGAGAAGTGCTACATGCACAAGAAGCTGTTCATCCCCGGCCCGACTGAAGTACGGGAAGAAATCCTGCAAGCCATGGCAACCCCCATGATCGGCCACCGCACCGGCGCCTACGCCGATCTGCACAAGTCCGTCGAAGAAAAGGTTAAGAAGCTGCTCAACACCGAGGGGCGGGTGATGCTCTTCACCTCATCTTCTACTGGGGTCATGGAGGGCGCTGTCCGCAATTGTGTCGGGAAAAAGGTGCTGCACACCCTCAACGGCGAGTTCTCCCGACGTTGGTCCGAGATTTCCAAAGCCAATGGCCTGCCGGCCGAAACGATCGAGGTCGAACCCGGCAAAGCGATCACCCCGGAGCTTGTGGACGCTGCCTTAGCCGGCGGCGACTATGACACCCTCTGTCTGACCATGAACGAGACCTCCACCGGCATCATCAGCCCCATCGCTGACATCGCCAAGCTGGTGCGGGCCAAGTACCCCGACATCATCATCCTGGTCGATGCGGTGTCGTGCATGGCCGGCGTCGAGATCAAGAACGACGAGTGGGGCCTGGATGTGATCCTGGCCGGCGTGCAGAAGTGCTTCGCGCTCCCGCCCGGCTTTGCTGTCTGCACCGTCAGCGCACGCGCGTTCGAGCGGGCCAAGACCGTGCCCAATCGCGGCTACTACTTCGACTTCATTGAGAACGAAAAGTACGCGGTCAAATACAACACCCCGGCCACGCCCGGCATCAGCTTCCTGTACGCGCTCGACCAGCAGATGGACGCCATGTTCGCCGAAGGGCTGGCGAACCGCTATGCCCGCCACCTGGCGATGGCGCAACACTGCCGCGCCTGGGCCAAGCAGCACTTCGCGCTTTACGGCGACGAGGCATACGCCTCACCCACCGTCACGCACATCACCAACACCACCGGCTTCGACTTCGGCGCGATGAACAAGGAACTGGGCAAGCGCGGCGCCACGGTGTCCGACGGCTATGGTCCGTTCAAGGGCAAGACCTTCCGCATCGGCCACATGGGCGACCTGACGCTGGACGATGTGACGTGGTTGACCGGGCAGATTGACGATATTTTGGGGTTGTAGTAGACAAGAAAACAAGGAAACAAGTAGATAAGGAAACAGGGGAAACAAGGGTGGGATCCTTGTCTACATGTCTACTTGTCTACCTATTTCCCTGTCTACCTGTCTACCCGCATAAGGAGCCATCCAGCATGAAAGTACTCGTTTGCGATTCCATTTCGTCACGCGCGGTCGAGAAGATGCGCACGGCGTGTATCGAAGTTGATGTCCAGGACAAAATCACCCCGGAGGAGTTGCTGGAGGTCATCGGTGGCTACGACGCGATGGTCGTGCGCAGCCGGACTAAGGTGCGCAAGCAGGTGATCGACGCGGCGACCAACCTGAAGGTCGTCGTGCGCGGTGGCGTGGGCGTCGACAATATCGACGTCGACTACGCCCAGGGCAAGGGGGTTAAGATCATGAACACCCCCGGCGCCAGCACGCACTCGGTGGCCGAGCTCACACTTGCCTACATGTTCGCCCTGGCGCGTCCGATCGCCCAGACCACCGCGTCGATGCGCGATGGGCAGTGGGAAAAGTCCAGGTTCGAGGGCATCGAGCTGCAGGGCAAGGTGTTGGGCATCGTGGGCATGGGCCGCATCGGCCTGGCCGTGGCATCCCGCGCCGCGGCCCTGGGCATGGTGGTGCTCGGCTACGACAGCCGCACCGTGGGACCGGCACCGTTTATGCAGATGGTCGAGTTCGATGAGCTGATCGCCAAGTCCGATTTTCTCTCGCTACACATCCCGCTCACCGAAACGTCCAAGCACATGATCGATGCCGAGATGATCGCCAAGATGAAAGACGGCGTCCGCATCGTCGACTGCGCGCGCGGGGGCGTGATCGATGAGGGGGCGCTGTATGACGCCATCCGGGCGGGCAAGGTGGCCGGCGCCGCGCTGGACGTCTTTGAGCACGAGCCGTTGACGGACCGCAAGCTGTTCGAGCTGCCGCAGGTGATCGGTTCACCGCACATCGGCGCCAGCACCAAAGAAGCGACCGCCCGCATCGGCGATGAAGTGGCGGACATCTTAATCACCATCGACCAGGAAGGCTGCCAGTAAAACCAGTCATCTGCGGTCAAAGAAGGAACCTGCCCCGGTCGGCCTGACTGCGCAGAGACGCTGATACCCGCGTCACCGCGCAGTCGGGCTGGCGGCCAAGCCAAGGAGGTGCGCCGGAATCCAAGCCTGTTTTCCCCATCGTCAATCCATTCAGAACCATGCACCTAGTCATCGAGGAGGATGCTATGTCTCGCACCAGTAACAAGCTTCTTGCGCTCGCCATGATCGTCGCACTTCTAGTGAGCGGACTGGCATTGCCGACCGCCGCCCAGGGGCCGGACGCCGCAATCTCATTCACCATCTTGCACACCAATGACTTCCACGGGCAACTGGAGCCGTCGGGCAGCAACCCAGGCATGGCCCGGGTCGCTCAAGTCGTCAATGACGTCCGTGCAGCCGTCGGCGCCGACAACGCGCTGCTCGTGGACGCCGGCGACGAGATGCAGGGTTCCCTGCTCTCTAACTTGCAGCAGGGCGAACCCACGGTCGCGACTTTCAACGCCATGGGCTACCAGGTAGCGACCTTCGGCAACCACGAGTTCGACTGGGGCCTGACGGCCCTGATGGACCGTGTACAACAGGCTACCTACTCCTACGTCACCGCCAACATCGTCCCGAACACGACATTTGCCGACTGCAGCACAGTCAGTTGGCCGGCAACACCGCCGGCAGGGTTACCGCTGCCGTACGTTGTGAAGACCGTGGGGACCGCCCCGAATCAAGTCAAGGTCGCCTTTATTGGCGTGACCACCACCGAAACGCCGATCATCACCATCGCTACGGCCACCGCGGGTCTGTGCTTCAAGGACCCGGCCGATTCGATCCTCCACTACTACGATGCTATGAAAGCTCAGGCCGATGTCATCGTTGTCCTGAGTCACCTTGGCTACCCGGATGGTGGCTACGGCTACGGGATACCGGTCTACGGCGATCAAACGCTGGCGAAAAAGCTAAATGACGCCGGCAAACCCGCGAATCTGATCATCGGCGGCCACAGCCACACGAACCTGAGCGCCGCGACCGTGGTCGGCACGACCTCGGTCGTCCAGGCTTACTACAACGGTCGAAAGGTCGGGCGAGCGGACATGACCTTCGATCCGGCGACAAAGGCTGTCACGGCGAATTGGCAGAGCCTGGCCGTCAGCACGACCGGCGCCGAGGATCCGGCGATCAAGGCGCTCATCGATACCTACGCCAATGATCCGGCCTACCTGGCGCTGATCAACCAGCCCATTGGCTACGCTCAGACCGACTTGCTGCGCAACTACAACGGCGACAGCATGATGGGCGACTTCATCGACGACGCCATCTACGGTGCTCTGAACGCCGATACGGAGCCGACGAACGACGTCGACATGTTCTTCAACAACGCAGGCGGTATCCGAACCGACTGGTGCGACAAGGAAGACCCGGCCAACCCGGGGACCTACATCTGGAGCAGCGCGGCGACCGATTGCCAGCCGGGCGTCTGGACACACGACCCGATGCTGCTGAACTACGGGCAGATGTTCACCATCCTGCCGTTCGGCAACGCGACTGCCGTCGGCACGATGACCGGCGCCCAGGTGCTGGATCTGCTCAATCAGTCAGCGACCCTGTTCAAGGGCGCCATCCAGCCGTCGGGCATCCGCTACAAATTCTTCCGCTACGAGGATGCCCTGCCCGGACCACAACCGTACGCCTGGGGCGCCTTCGACGCTGAGGTCTGGGACAAGGGAAGCAGCAGTTGGAAGCCGCTCGACCTGACCAAGACCTACAAGGTCGGCACCAACGAGTTTCTCGCACCGGCCGGCCAGGACGGCTTCACGCCCTTCAAGTATATGAAGGACATCAGCTACTGGGGTGACATGCTCAATGCCGTGAACGCTTACGTTTCCGCGCACCATGGCACCGCCGCCACTCCCTACAAGGGCCCCAATGGCGATGGGGCGCTCGACGGGCGCATCACCCGCGACGGGTCCAACGCTGGCGGTTCGATCGTCCCGATCACGATCCTGCACCACAACGACTCGCACGGCAACCTGGCGAAAGGCACTTACGTCGGCTACACCCAGTTGGCGACACTGATCAAGCAGGAGCGGCTGCACAACCCGGACCGCACGCTGCTGCTCAGCTCAGGCGACAACATCCAGGGCGATGCGATGATGTACTACTTCAAGTCCGCCCCGCTGGGCTACGCGGCCGATGGCACGCCGTTAGCGCCGCCGCTGACCACGCACCCGATGATGGCGGCCATGAACGCGGTGGGCTACGATGCCTGGACGCTTGGCAACCACGAATTCAACTTCGGCAAGGACATCTTCACCAGCGTGATCCAGCAGGCAGCCTTCCCGACGCTACAGGCCAATCTCGAAGATGACGGCCAGTACGGGATCGCCAGCGTGCCCGTCGAAGATTATGTGGAAAAGACGGTCGGCCCCGAGAACATCAAGGTCGCCATCTTGGGCATCGGCAACCACCGCGTGCCCAACTACGAGCTGCCTAGCAACATCCCCGGCCTGACCTTCGGTAATCCGTTGGCCAAGGCCCAGGAGTTGTCGGATATGCTCCGCCCGACCAACGACGCCGTCGTCGCCCTGACGCACATCGGTTTCACCGAGAACCCGTCGAGCGTCGAGGTGGACACGAACGTCGACACCAACTTGGCGATGACCGTCACCGGCCTGGACACCATCATCGGCGGCCACAGCCACACCAACCCGGCCAGCGGATTCGGCGAGTACAAGTACCTGCCGACCCTCATCGCCGATCCCAATGGTTTGCCGGTCATCATCAACCATGCCTATCGCTACAACAACACCCTCGGTGAGGTTGTGCTCGGCATGCGCGCCAAGGCCGGCGGCGGCTATGAAGTCGCGAGCCGGGTCGGGCGGTACCTGTCGGTGACGTCGAGCACGCCTGAGGACGCGGAGATCAAGGCGATCGTCGACCCGTATGTCGCCGCACTGAACACCTACAACAACCAGGTTATCGGCGCGACCACGGTGCCGATCGATGCGCTGCAGGCCTTCACCCAGGAGACCAACGCGGCCAACCTGCAGGCAGACGCCTCCGTGTTCGAGCTGGCCAAGAATGGCATCACGGACGTCGACGTCCACATCTCGGGCGCGATGACCAACCGCAAGGTCGCCGACGCGGCGACGCCCGCGAGCCCGGTCACCCTCAAGGTGTCCGACATGTTTACCCTCATGCCCTACGAGAACTCGCTCGTAGTGATGAGCATGAACGGACCGCAGCTCAAGGCGGTGCTGGAACGCGGGTACCGGAACTACTACTACTACAAGTACGTGCCTGGCTACGGCGGCTACTCTTACTACACCACCTGCATGCTTGACACGGACTCGATGGGCCGCATCTACTACAAGGACACTTCACCTACCCTACCGGACGGCAATAATGTCGTGGGCCTGATGATCGACGGCAAGGCGGTGGACTTCAGCGATGCCGACACATACTACAATGTGTCGACCGTGAACTATCTGGCTGCGGGGTCGTGTAATTTCAATGACAGCGGCGTCAGCCTGTGGCCGCTGAACCAGATCGTGCATGACACGCAGTACTATGTGCGCGACGCGGTGATCGACTACATCTCGGCACAAACCGGGCCGATCTCGCCCGCGATCGAGGGACGCCTGCGGTTCGGCCCGTCCTCCGTCGTGGAGATGGATGCGGAGATCACGCAGACCCCAGCCGCCGGCGCGGTAACCACGGGCAGCGACATCGATGTACATGTCAAGGCCCTTAACATCGGCGCCGAGACCGACGCCTTCTTCTTCGTGCCGATCAGCCCGGCGGTCGCCTATGTGCCGGACAGCGCCTACGGCGGCGCTTACCCGGTAACGGCAAGCGCAGCGGCAAGTCTGGCGGCTAAGTACGATAAGGCCAGTCTGGCGATCGCTGAGGGCGCTGCGGCGGACATGGTCGTGGGGGTGGCCTACGAAGCTCCGGGCTTCGCCTACGGCAGCAAGGCGGACTTCGGCTTCCATGTCACAGTGACGGCCAGCACGGGATCGGTCGAGCACTACGTAACAATCTCGACCGATGGGAAGTTCTTCAAGACACTCAACGCGCAGCCTGTCAACCTGGCGACGACCATCGCAGACACCTTCGCACCGACAGCAGACGCGTATGTGCATAGCGGTGAGCCGATGGTTAACTACGGCGCCTCGCCTTACCTGCACACCCGCGTTTCGGCAACGGGCCTCGACTACCTGCGCACGCTGCTGGCGTTTGATGTGTCGAACATCAAACCGGAGTACATGCTGCAGAAGGCCGAGCTATCGGTCTATCTGGACGCGACCTCAGGCGGCGCGGTGGATGGGGAGCTGCGCGCCTACGAAGTGACGACGGCCTGGGCGGAGAACACGGTGACCTGGAAGACACCGTGGGTCAAGCCCGGTGGCGACTACATCGAACCGGCAGTCAGCGTTGCTGGAATCGACCAAAGCATGGTCGGCAAGTGGATCACGCTCGATGTGACCCCACTGGTGGCCAAGTGGACAGCCGACCCGGCAAGCAACTACGGCCTGACGCTGCGGCTGCGCAAGGTGAGCAGCGTCACGGGCTACCGGTTCGTCAGTGCGGAGAACTGGACGCCGGAACACGCGCCCAAGCTGATGGTGACCTACTGGAAACCGTAGGCCTGCCGCGCGTCTGATCAGGTGACAACGGTTGCGCTGCCACCTGATGATCGTGCCTCGGATCGGTGCGCTGATCCGAGGCACTTTTCTAATTGCTCGCAAAGCCCATCAAGCCCGCGCGCATTTGCCCAGTATTAAGGACCGGCATACAATGCGTCAACACCCTGCTGAACTTGAGGAGCTTCCATGATGCTTACTTTCACGCTGCCGCGCTACCCGCTCGCCTTCCTGCCGACACCGCTGCACCCACTTCCACGCCTGAGCGAGACACTGCGCCAGGAACTCCGGCTTCCAGCTTCAAGTTTCCAGATCTGGATCAAACGCGACGACCAGACTGGACTGGCCGGCGGCGGCAATAAAACGCGCAAGCTAGAGCTGTTGGTGGCGGACGCGCTGGCCCAGGGCTGCGACACGCTGCTGACCACCGGCGCGGTGCAGTCTAACCACTGCCGGCAGACCGCAGCCGCCGCGGCGCACGCCGGGCTGGCGTGCCATCTGGTGCTGGGTGGAGAGCCACCCGCGCAGCCCAATGGCAATTTCCTCCTGGATCGGTTGCTCGGCGCCGAGCTGCATTGGACGACGCGCGAGAAGCGTCTGGACCGGCTACGAGAGCTCACCGGCGAGTTGCAGGCGGCGTCACGCCGCCCCTACTTCATTACCTACGGCGGCTCGGATCCCGTGGGTGCGTCCGCTTATGCGCTGGCGATGGAAGAGACGTTCGACCAGGCACGCGCCCTTGACCTGCGGGTCGACGCCATCGTGGTCGCGTCCAGCTCGGGCGGCACGCAGGCGGGGATGGTCGCCGGGGCACGGGCCCTCGGCTGGGATGTCCCGATCCTCGGCATCAGCATCGACGAGACGCAGGCCGACCTACAGGCCAAGGTCGCCGACCTGGCGACGCGCACCGTGGCGCACCTCGGCCGGGCCGATGTCTTCACGCCGGATGAGATCCTGGTAAACGACAGCTACCTCGGTGCGGGCTACGGCATCGTCGGCGACCTGGAGCGGGCGGCGATCAAGCGGATGGCGCAGACCGAGGGCATCCTGCTCGACCCGGTCTACACCGGCCGGGCCCTCGGCGGGCTGATGGACCTGCTGCGCACGACGGCCCGACGCTTTCCTCGATCCCGCCCGATCCGTCCAGACACCGTGATCTTCTGGCACACCGGCGGCCAGCCGGCGTTGTTCGCGTACACGCGGAGCCTGATCTGAGCCATGAAACTCGGTCTGCACTGCTACCTATTCACCGATCAATGGTCGGATGACAGTCTGGCCGTCCTCGACACGGCGCGCGCGCTCGGCGCCGAGTGTTTCGAGGTCGTCGTCGGCGATGACATCGAGTTCGCTCCCCGGCTCACCCGGCGGCGGGCCGAGGCGTTGGGTCTGAAGCTGACCGTCGGACCGGGCGGGCTATGGCCAGTTGAATGCGACATCTCGGCCGACGAGCCGGCTGATCAAGCCAAGGGATTAGCCTGGCACTGCAAACAGATCGACCTCGCCGCCGAGCTGGGTGCGGTGGCGTATACTGGTGCGCTCTACGGCCACCCGGGCACGGTCAAGCGTCGCGTGCCGCCGCGCCGATGAGCTTCCGCACACCGCGGACAGCCTGCACCGTCTCGCCGAACACGCTGCAAGCCGCGGCGTCGCCGTCGCCGTCGAGCCGATGAGCCACTTCCGCACGCACATCGCCAACACGCCTGCGCAGATCATACGACTGGTCACGCTGGCCGATCACCCAAACCTGGGCGTCCTGCTTGACACCTATCATTTAATCACCGAGGTGCGCGACTTTGGTGAGGCCATCCGAACGGTCGGCGATCGGCTCTGGGGGCTGCACGCGTGCGAAAACGACCGCGGCGTGCCCGGCAGCGGGTTGGTGCCGTGGGATCAGGTATTTGCTGCGCTGCGAGACATCGCCTTCGACGGCTATGTGATGCTCGAAGCCTATAATTCATCGTTGGGCGACTTTGCATTCCGCCGCGGGATGTTCCACGATGTCTGTCCTGATGGTGAGGCGTTCGCGCGCGAGGGCCTCACGTTCCTGCGCCGCGGCCTGGCCTGATTTGATCGCCGGCCCGGAGCATGTTATAAACGAAGTATCTCGCGCTTCGGCGCTCGCTGCGTGCCGCCAACGCATCACATGGGACGAATACCTTGATTCACGACGAACTCCTTGCCACCTTCGACCGCGAACAACGCCGTGAAATCGCATTCCCTGGACATCCGGCGCGAGGTAACGCCGCACACGATCCGTCATGTGGTCCTGTCCGGCAGGCCCGGGGGGGCATTCGTGCTCTACTCACGGTTGGGCGAAGACAGCGCGGATGCAGTGATCGAATCGGAGATCGCCTACTTCGAAGGGCTGGGCCGCGACTTCGAGTGGAAGGCTTATGCCCACGATACGCCGCCCGACCTTGTGGCGCGGCTGAAGGCGCGCGGATTTGAAGTCGAGGACCAAGAGGCGGTGATGGTGCTCGATCTGGCGCACGCCTCGGATGCGCTCTGGCAACCGATCCCCCAGGATGTGCGCCGCCTCACCGATCCGGCACAGTTGGTCGAGATTGCCGCGATCCAGGAGGCGGTATGGAACGAGAAGTTCGACTGGCTGGCCCAGGCGCTGGCTGACGAAATGGCAGCGGACAGCGAACGCATCCAGTTCTACATGGCGTACGCCGACGGCATGCCGGCCTGCTCGGCGTGGATCCGCTTTCACCCCGGCACGCAGTTCGCCAGCCTGTGGGGCGGCTCCACGCTGCCAGCCTATCGCGGACCGCGGCCTCTACACCGCCGTACTGTCAGCCCGCGCGCAGGAGGCCCGGCGGCGCGGCTATCGCTTCCTAACCATCGACGCCAGCCCCATGAGCCGACCGATCGTGGCGAAGCACGGATTTCAGTTGTTGACGTTCGCGCACGCGTGCAATTGGCACGTAGGACGTGAAGCGTGAGACGTGAGACGTGAAGCGTGAAGCGTGAGACGTGAAGCGTGAAGCGTGAGACGTGAAGCGTGAAGCGTGAGACGTGAAGCGTGAAGCGTGAAGCGTGAAGCGTGAGACGTGAAGCGTGAGACGTGCTACACGCACGCTACGCGGCTCACGCAGCACGCAGCACGTAGCACGCAGCACGTAGCACGTAGCACGTAGCACGCAGCACGTAGCACGCAGCACAAGTCATCCACCCCCGGAGCAACATCATGGCCCAGAAAGAACTCGGTTATGTTGAGCTAGAGTGGACCTGTCCCGCCTGCAACACCCGCAACCCGGGGACAACGCGCAAGTGTACCCAATGCGGCGCCGTCCAATCGGCGGATGTGAAGTTTGAACAGGCCCCCGAAGAGAAAATCATCACCGACGAGGCCAAGATCGCTGAGGCGAAAGCGGGCCCGGACATCTACTGCGCCTATTGCGGCACCCGCAACCCCAGCACCGCGACGGCCTGCAAGCAGTGCTCCGCCCCCCTGGCCGAAGGTAAAGCGCGTGAGGCAGGCGGCGTGCTAGGTGGGCTGAAGGACACACCGGCGCCGCCGGTCAAATGCCCGTCTTGCGGCGCCGAAAACCCGGCCCTGGCCCGCTCCTGCGCCCAATGCGGCGCGCCGCTGGCCAAGGACCTCCCGCCGCCGCCACCCCCCGCGGCCAAACGGGGCTGCGTCAGTCTGCCCGTGCTGATCGGCATCGGCGCGGTGATCCTGATCGCGATCATCGCCTTCATCGTCATGGGTTCGCGCAGCAAGGCGGTCGTCGGCAACGTCTCCGATGTCTACTGGAAGCGAGCGATCGCCATCGAAGCGTTCATGCCGGTGACGCGCGAGAACTGGCGCGCCGAGATTCCTGCGGACGCCGAGCTCGGGAGCTGCCGGCAAGAGGTCCGCCGCACGCAGAGCGAACCGGAGCCAGGTGCGCGCGAAGTGTGTGGCACACCCTACGTCAAGGACGAGGGCAGCGGCTACGGCAAGGTGATCCAGGACTGCCAGTACCAGATCCTTGAGGACAAGTGCCAGTACAAGGCGCTGGCCTGGGTCGTTGTGCCTGCGCTGGTGCGCGAAGGGCATGACCTCGCCCCAGCCTGGCCGGAGGCGGCGCTCGGCCAGGACCAACGGCAGGCCGGCCGCACCGAGGGCTACACGGTCGTCTTCGCGACCGATGGCCGCACCTACGAGTACACGCCACGCAACGAGGACGAATTCCGCAGCTTCCAGCCCGGCAGCCGTTGGCAGCTTGAGGTGAACGGCTTCGGGAGCGTCACCGGCGTCACGCCGGACTGATACCACGGCACAAGGACTCGCTCACCGAGAGATGAATATCTGCACCCACACGGCATTGGCCCGCCGGATCCTTGGTGGAGTCCGAGCTGGCTGCCAGCCCCTATTGCCCGCATTGCAGCTTTCGGCCTGCCAACGAGCAAGGTGACTTTCTGCCAGCCGTCAATGTGCTCAAGCAACTCGACGACGAACTGGACCGGCTACTTGACGGATGGCAGCAAACGTTGCTCGACAACCTGGACGACCCGATCATTCAGGCCAATTTAGATCTGTTGAAGGCCTCTGCAAGTGAGTTGATCAAGAAGTTCGTCGCGGCAAAGAAGCTGGCCGACCCCATTACCCCGAATTTTGTCAGCGCCGTGCAGGAGGCACTGTCCGGGCTGGAGAAGATCGCCGTCAGTGGCGACGACATCAAGACGGCACTTCTGCAAGGCGGTTCACCGGCCACGCCAGACGACCTCCGCAAGCGCTTTGAAACCTTCCTGAATGACCGCTGCAAGGGCAAAGACGCCAGCAAGTTGCGGTTCGTGGTGGAGTGACGTATAGCCATGACTACCTACGGAGTCACTGACATTGACGTGCTTGCCCTCTCAGTACGCGACCGAGAGTCTCGTCGCCTCATACTTGAAGCCATCACGGCATATCGGGGCGGTGCACTGCGCTCGTCCATCATGTCGATCTGGATTGCTGTCGTTCACGATACTTTCTCCAAAGCCCGCGAGTTGGCGGCACAGGGGGACCCTGCTGCTTCAGCTTTTGTCGGGACTCTTGACGCAGCCATCGAGCACAAAAGCGTTTCGCAAATGCAGGCAATTGAACGTGATTTGCTCAGCACGGCACGTATACAACTGCAATTAGTAACTCAACATGAGTTTGACGTGCTCAAGCGGATCCAAGACGACAGAAACCTTTGCGCGCACCCGGCGTTCATCACCGAAGACGAGTTGTTTCAGCCAGCGCCTGACTTGGTTCGCTCTCACCTTGTACATGCACTGCAATGCCTATTGGTTCATGCACCGTTGCAGGGCAAGAGTGCGTTGAACCGTATACGGGGCGACATACTTAGCCCTTCATACCCAGCCACTCGTGACGGCGTTGGGACATACGTTGCAGCAAAATATCTGAATCGAGCCAAAGATGCCCTGGTTTCGAATTTGGTGAAGGTCTTGCTCAAGGCGCTATTCCTCCCAGATAGTCAAGATTTTCTAGCTAAGCGAAGACAGCTTGCATGGACACTGAGTGAGGTAGCTACTTCAAAGACAGCGATCTTCGAAGAAGTGGCAAGGCCGATGGTTGCGACCTTTTTCGACGGGGTTGATGACCAGAATCTGTTGCATCTCTGCGTGTATTTGGGGGCAGAACCGAGAATTTGGAACTGGTTCTCAGAACCAGTTCGAATGCGCATAACCAAATTGCTTGAGGATGCAGATGTGCCAACGCTAAAGCTGTATATGGCTTTCGATGCGTTTGCAGTTCCAGACCTGGTTGACTTTTTGTTGGCTAAGTTCTCAGGTTTAGATAACGATGGCCAGATCGAACTGATCTCAGATACACCTCGCAAGGAGTTTGTTTACCGGGCCATTGACATCTATGCGTCGGCTGGAAACTACAGAACGGCAGAGCAATACGGTCAAGTTCTGATCTTGCCACTCGCATCATTTTTCTCAGAACAAGATGTCAGGAAGACGCTGGAAGCAGTACTTGGCAACAGCCAAATTTCCTATGGCTCCGGCACACCAGACGTCGTCTTGGAATTGTTCAAGCTAACCCACGGTCTTATTGAGCAAACCCGGCCTCATTGGCAGGCATTTGTTGATGAAATGACTGACCAAAACGGAGGAAAGATTGACGCACATTATTCTTATCCAGAAATTCGAACGAGGCTCGACAGCTTGTGATTCCTGCATTCGATCAGTTGGCCACAATTGGAAGACAAATACAGCCACAGAGCTGGTTTATGTCAAGCTTCGCGTGGACGTTCGTACAACATGTTTTCTGTATCTTTAAGTCACTTAGCGGCCCCGACTTCGTTGAGTTCACCCCGACTGGGTTCCGCGATTCGCCTAGTCGCCCCAACAACGAAGTGGCGCAGGGGATCTCGGGACATTGCGTGCTCGAATGGACACTGAAGCACCTCAGGCACCACATGGACGTACCGGGTGGCAAAGGCTGCCACCAGAAATGGACGGGGCCGGATCAACGCGCCTTCATTCTTCCCACGCGCGACCCAGTGAGTCCCGGCGTCTTCAAGACGTTCCTGCACCATGTGGGAATCGATAAGGCAACCTACGTGCGCCAAGTGCGCCCAATTCTCTAATCAGCACGGAATTAACTATGAACGATCTCTTTACCTCTAGCAAACCCAACTCAAAATCGGTCATGTGCTTGGGCAAATCGTTTCCCAGCGACGCAGCACGTAGGGAACACTACACCAAACTTCTTGCGGAGAAACTTAAAGATCCAGAATTCAGAAAGACAGAGGGATTTCCAGACGCAATCGACCAAGCGATCTTGGACCTCTCAGATCCTCCCTATTACACAGCTTGTCCCAATCCTTTTCTGTCGGAATTCATTGATCATCACCTGACAAAAGAGAAGGATGGCAAGACAAAGCTTCCTTTCGCGGGGGACCTGGCAGCTGAAAGCCGTCATCCCGTCTACTCATTCCACCCCTATCACACAAAGGTCCCACCAGAAATCATCCGGAAGCTGATCGAGCATTACACAAGGCCCGGCGAGATCGTTCTTGATGCGTTTTGCGGAACGGGAATGACAGGGGTCGCCGCAAGGGAATCTGGCAGGGTTGGAATAGTCATTGACTTGTCACCCATTGCGACCTTTATTGCCTCCGTAAACGGTACTACCAATCCTGCAAATTCAGCCGCACTTGCCTTGACTCAAATCATTTCCGCATCCAAGAAGGAATTAGGGTGGGTTTATGAAACTGAAGAATCGGGAACGGAAGTAGAGGCCAACTATTTCGTTTGGGCTGACGTTTTTACTTGTCCTGAATGCGTATATGAGTTTCCATTTTTTCCACATGGCGTTGTGCACCACGGCAATAAGGTAGAAACCCGAAAATCATTCCCTTGCCCTTCCTGTGCGGCTGATTTGAATGTGCGAAGGGTAGAGCGTGTAATAACCTCAGCAGGCAAGAAGAAAGCGTTAGTTTGGACAAATGCAGGGACTGGCCGCGCCAGAATCAACAGAGAGGCTAATTCATTCGATCAGAAGGTACTGGAGAAAATTGCTGCGCTTGGGAATAGTAAGTGGAAACCAAACGATGCAATCGATCCCGACGGATACTCCGCAAAACTTGCGCAACTAGGTGACAAGGGAATTACTGACGTTAGTCGATTTCTGTCTGATAGGAATTGCTTGGTTTTTTCGGATTTATGGGATCGTGTTTCAAAACTCCAGGATTGTTCAATTCGCAATGTGGCCAGAGCCTGCCTGACCTCAATATTTACAGTCGTCTCAGAAAGGCAGGGGTATTTCGGCGGCGGTGGCGGCATGTCAGGGAATCTGTACATGCCTATCGTCCGCATGGAGAAGAATATCTATGATTCGCTAGAAAGAAAGATCAAGAAAATGATCGACTCTGAAGCAGCGAAACCAGCCTCAACCACTGCATGCGCAGTTTCAGCTCAGTCATCCACCAACTTAAGCGCAATACCAAGCAAATCAATTGACTATATTTACACCGACCCACCTTTTGGGGCGAACATTATTTATAGCGAAATGAACTTAATGCTGGAGGGCTGGCTCAAGGTCCGGTCTACGGAAAAATCCGAAGCCGTCATTAACGAGGTGCGCGACAAGAGTTTCGATGATTACGGGCGTTTAATGAGACGGGTTTTCAATGAATATTTTCGTGTTCTTAAGCCAGGCAGGTGGATAACTGTTGAGTTTCATAACACTAAGGCCAGCGTCTGGAACCTAATCCAGACGAATCTCGCAGAAGCTGGATTCATCGTTGCCCAAGTCGGAAAACTCGATAAAGGCTCTACGACGATCCTCGCAGACATTCGGCCTGGCGCTGTGGTTCAGGATCTGATCATTTCTGCTTATAAGCCAAACGGAGGGTTGGAGGACAAATTCCAACTGACAGGTGGATCACCCGAGGCCGCTTGGGATTTTGTCGAAAGTCATTTGCAGCATCTTCCGGTATCAAATATTAAGGGTGATGAGCTGCTCTACATATCCGAGCGAAGTTCAAGGATTATTTACGATCGAATGGTCGGTTGGTTTATCAAGCATGGAGCAATGGTTCCATTGTCCTCACAGGAATTCCAAGCGGGCATGCGGCAGAGATTTGTTGAACGGGATGAGATGTTCTTCCTGGAGGCTCAAGTCTCTCAATACGAAAAAGATCGGTCACGCTTTCAGCAGCAGCCACAGATCGAACTGTTTGTGTCTGATGAGCGGTCTGCAATAGATTGGTTAAGCGATTATTTGAAGAAGCGACCCTCAACTTATCGGGAG
The DNA here is from genome assembly GCA_963841825.1 of uncultured Chloroflexia bacterium. Classification (GTDB taxonomy): domain Bacteria; phylum Chloroflexota; class Anaerolineae; order CG2-30-64-16; family CG2-30-64-16; genus CAWJEL01. The sequence goes on along the minus strand of CAWJEL010000008.1, from coordinate 2,508 downwards.
ATTCATCCAGAGTTCGTTAGCCAATTGGGTGCCGGATGGAAGAAGCATGAAAACAAGCCAGAGTTGCAGGATTTGCTGGAATCCAACTTCCTCAGATTTGACAGCGACGGGGATGTGCCTAGCCAGATCCATAGTTACCTGTCCAGCAACCACAAGGACCTTCGCGGTTTAGACAAAGGTAGCCCAGCGCTCGTCTCAAAGGCTAAGGATCGCTGGTATGTGCCCGATCCAAATAAGGCGCAGGATTTGGAAAAGAAACGTGAGAAAACTCTGCTTAAGGAATTTGAAGAATATCAAGCATCCACTAGCCGTAAGTTGAAAGGAATCCGGCTCGAGGTGCTTCGCGCCGGATTTAAAGCTGCATGGGCCGTTAAGGACTACAAGGTCATCATCGCGATCGCCCAGAAGATCCCTGAGGAAGCATTGCAGGAAGACGAGAAGCTGCTGCTCTGGTATGACCAGGCGCTGACACGTATGGAAGCCGGTGCCTGATGGAGGAAATTGGCCACGCCTTGGATGGTCATGAAGTCGACGCGTGGTGCTGGCATATCCGTCACGGCACACCCTGCCGCGTCGTGGACAGGCAAGACATGTGGGGCGAGACCGCTTATCGGGTTTGGCTACCAACCAAAGATGCGGTCGTGCGTGCACGGTCGCAAGACCTGACTCGGTTGGACAGTATCCAGCCCTCAGCAGACAGCATTCTTCACACTGCTGCAGCTGCAAAGCTGCTGGACGCGATGGAAGACAACTTGCTGTTGGCACCGATCCAGTCGAGCGTGGTGCCATTGCCACACCAACTTTACGCGCTCAACCGGGCCATGAGCCAACATCGCATCCGCTACCTGCTGGCGGACGAAGTGGGCTTGGGCAAGACGATTGAGGCGGGACTGATCCTGCGCGAACTTAAGCTTCGCGGCATGGCCCAACGGGTGCTGGTGGTGGCACCAAAAGGCCTGGTCCGCCAGTGGCAGGCGGAAATGCGTCTTCACTTCGGCGAGAGGCTGCAATACATTGACCCTGCAGAGCTTGCGGCCTTCCGGCAATGGCGCAACGATGAAGAGAACCTCTGGCGCATGCACGACCAGGTGATCTGTTCACTCGATTCGGTCAAACCGATCGAAAGCCGAAAAGGCTGGAGCCTGGAGCAGCTGAACAACTATAACCGGGAACGCTTTGAAGATTTGATTTCAGCATCGTGGGACCTGGTCATCATTGATGAGTCCCATCGCATGGGTGGCAGTACCGACCAGGTGGCGCGCTACAAACTTGGGGCAGCCTTGGCCGAAGCGGCACCCTACCTGTTGTTGCTGTCAGCTACACCGCACCAGGGAAAGACAGATCAGTTTCTGCGCCTGATGCAGTTGATAGACCGGGACTCCTTCCCGGATGAAGGAAGCGTGAGCCGCGATCGAGTTCGTCCGTTTGTGATTCGCACTGAAAAACGCAACGCCATCGATGCGGACGGTCAGCCACTGTTCAAACCCAGGGTTACGCGTCTGCAGCCCGTGGCTTGGCAAGCCCGGCACGGTGCCCAGCAACGCTTGTATGAAGCCGTCACCGACTATGTGCGCCACGGCTACAACCAGGCGCTGGCAGCAAAGCAGCGCCACATTGGCTTTTTGATGATCTTGATGCAGCGGCTGGTCACGTCCAGCACTGCTGCCATTCGGACGACCCTTGAGAGGCGACAGGCCCTACTCAATGAGCCACAGCCGCAAATGCCGCTGTTCGACGCTTCTGATATGGATGAGTGGGCCGAACTGGATGGACAAACCCAAGTGGACATTGCGATTCAAACCTCAGGCTGGGTACAAGAAAAGGCCGAGGTGGACTTCTACTGACCCTGGCGCGAGAAACCGAAGCACAGGGCACTGATGCGAAGGCTGAAGCCCTGCTGGAGCTGATTTACAAGCTGCAGCAAGAAGAAAACGACCCCACCCTGAAGGTTTTGATCTTCACGGAGTTCGTGCCAACACAGGCCATGCTGGCTGGTTTTCTGGAAAGCCGTGGCTTCTCTGTGGCTTTGCTCAACGGCAGCATGGACCTGGATACACGTGCAAAAGCGCAGCAGTTCTTCGCGCAGGAGGTCCGGATTCTGGTTTCTACTGATGCCGGCGGTGAGGGTTTGAATCTGCAGTTCTGCCATGTGATCGTCAACTTCGACATGCCATGGAACGCCATGCGCATTGAGCAGCGCATTGGTCGCGTGGACCGTATCGGCCAGCGCCATGTGGTGCGCGCCATCAACTTTGTCCTGGAAGACACGGTGGAACACCGGGTGCGGCAGGTGCTGGAGACCAAGCTAGAAATCATCGCCCAGGAATTCGGTGTGGACAAAGCGTCAGACGTGATGGACTCTGTGGACGCGGAGCCGATATTTGATGAGCTATTCCTGCATGGGCTTCAGGACCCGGCTTCGATTGAAGAAGCCTGTGATGCTGTGATTGATCAGGTGCGAGACAAGGTTGCCGGTGAACGGAAAACAGCGAGCTGCTGACAGACGCG
>CAWJEL010000007.1:0-18155 GCA_963841825.1 uncultured Chloroflexia bacterium | reverse complement strand
TTCCCGTCTACCGTCTAATACAGGAACATCGGCTTGCCCAGCATGTTGGCGACCTTGGGCCGATAGTTCTCGCGATCATACAGTTCATCCACATCGACCCGCTTGATGCCGGAAATGACCGTGCTCAGCGGGATGTGGGTGTACTTGCCGTCGCGCAGGGCGACCATGCGACCTGAACGGTTTTGTGCAATCAAGTCTGTGGCGAGATTGGCGTAGCTCAACGCTACCATGCGATCCAGCGAGTCCGGCGCGCCCGACCGCATCAGATAACCGAGCTGCTGGTAGATGATGTTTTCGCCGGTGAACCGCTTGATCAGATCCCCTGTCACCTCACCGACGCCGCCAAGCTTCTTGTGGCCGTACGCATCCTCTTCGCCGGTTTCCACGATCGCTCCACCGAGCAGCGTAGCGCCCTCAGAGATCGTCATGATGGCGTAGTTGCTGGGGTTGGCCCGCTTGTCTTCGAGCAGCAGCGCCGACAGCTTCTCAGGGTCGAACGGCACTTCGGAGATGACGGCGCGGTCCACATGCGCAAGATACGCTGCGAAAAGCGAGGTCTCACCCGAGTTGCGTCCGAACAGTTCCACGATCGCGATACGTTCGTGAGAGCCACTGGGCGTGCGCAGCGCAGTGATGAAGTCCACACTGCGGGTGACAGCCGTGCTGAACCCGATGCAGTAATCGGTGCCGTAAACATCGTTGTCCATCGTCTTGGGGATGGCAACAACGGGGAAGCCCTCTTGGTGCAGGCGAGCCGCATAGCTCAGCGTATCGTCACCGCCGATGGCGACCAAGCCGTCGATCTTCAGGTGCTTCATGACTCTGAGCACGTGCGGCGTCAAGTCGATCGAGCCGGTTTGGGGGTCGGCCTTGCTGGTGTACTCGTCCCGCAGAAAACCAGGCAATTCTTTCGCTTTGACATGCGACGGCCGGGTGCGGGAAGTGTGCAGGAAGGTGCCGCCGGAGCGGTCGATCTTGCGGACAACCGCCTTGTTTAGCCGCATCACCCAACGCCAATCCTCAGACGGATCATCCGGGTTGACATTGAGAGGGCCGGCCCAGCCGCGACGGAAGCCGATGATCTCCATGCCATCGTCGACGGCCCGATCCACCACGGCCTTGATGCAGGGGTTGAGACCCGGCACATCGCCGCCGCCCGTAAGGATACCGAGAGTTTTCATAGGTGCCATGAACAGTTCTCCTGAGTGGGTCGCGTCGCAGATGGGAAGATGGATCAAGAAGCGCGGGCGCGACCAAGATGCCAAAGGGTAGTTTATCGTTGTCGGGCGGTTTTGGCAAGTTAGCGCCGGTCTACTCTGATCTTCATCCGGGTGCATCCCAAAAAGGGCTGGCCCGCGGCCAGCCCTTTTTCGGCGGTTGAGGATACTCGTGCCTTTATTCGGATAGTCGGGAGGCCATTGCCCGTGTCTTTTCTTCGATATCAACCAGGAGTGATAGGATACTGCCGAAACCAAAAAGCAGTATGAAGTTCAGAATTGCGATCAGTGGTACACCAAAGGCGCCCGCAGTAGTGACTGGGCGGAGGACCTGCAAGTCACTTGGCAGGCGCGAACCTGTTGATAGCAGGGCGATCATTCCGATAAACCCGGCTGCGAGCACCACCCACGCCAGGATCTTGAGGATGAGCGCGATGATGCGCAGCACAGGATATTTGCGAGGCACGTTCATGAAAGCACGCGTCCTTTCGCTAAGAGGGCACTTCAATGGGGTGCGCTCTCTGCAAGCGCACCCCGGAAAGTTGCCGTTGGTCTAGTACAACTCGGGCTTAGGCGACTATTGGCCTTCTGCCGTCGGGAAGTGCAATAGAAGATCAATGTTTACATTGTTGATCGCCGGCAGGAACTGCTTGACAGCGGCGACATAGGGGCTCGTCGGATTCATTTGGCCGTACAGATCGGCCGCATTGAGCAGCATCGTGTTATCCCAGGAGAGGTTGGGCAGGACCACGTCGTTGGCGTAGACAAAGATCCCATCCGGTTTGCTGCGCAGTTCCATAGTCTTGATGTTGTTGGCCTGCAAGGATTGGATGACACTGGGGGCCAAGGCCAAGGGTAGGTTCAACCCCATCGCCTGTAAATCCCGGGCCGAGATGCCGAGAATCGAGGGCACACCCTGGCCGTCATACTTGACTTCCATGTGCGCCACGACCGAGTCGGGCCCATCATCTGCTTGCGGCGTCGGGAGCGGGACGTTGGGATCGGTCAGCGCAATGACCTCAACGCCGGGTGCAGCGGGGAACCGCAGCACGACGTTGACGCCCAGCCGCCGCACGATCGGCAAGACCTTTTTGATCAGGTCGAGGCCTTGGACATTGAACATCGCGGCCACGTCCGTCATCTGCTTGAGGGATTCATCGGTCCAGGCGATGTGTGGTAGGGGTTTGCCATTCGCCAGGACGGCGACGCCGTCGCCGGTCTGGCGTAGCTCCACGTTCTGCACATTGGCGGCCATCAGCGAGTCAACTAACTTGATGTCCTGGCGCAATATAGACATTGCTGAGCCCCAGGCCGCTCAGATCCTGTCCGACCATTTGGCCCGCGGCCGCCAGGTCCATGCCCATGATGCTGGGGTTGCCTGCCGCATCGAAGTCAATAACGAGTTGCGGCAGCGCCACGACGAACTGCTCTCCGGATTCGGTTTGCGTGTTCTGTGGCATGACGGCAGGGCCACAACCGGCTAAGATCAAACCGGCGATGGTCAGCAGGACGAGTACAGTTTTACGCATAAAGCACCTCCAAAGTTGTGATGTAGAGTGATTTGATGTTAAGCACGGCGCTAACTACTCGTGCATCTTCGCAGGGATCGGTTCTTGGCCAGCAGCAGCCGGGAAATGCAACAGAATTCCCACGTCCGCCCGGTCCAGATACGGCAGGAAGGCCTGGATGACCGGCAGAAGCGCGGCTTCCGGGCTGAGCTGGCTGTACACATCGACGACGTTCTTGAGCAGCGCAGTGTCCCACATGGCCACTGGCAGAGACTCACCGTTGACATAGATGTGCAAGCCGTCCGGCTTCATGCTCAGTTCCATGTTCTGGATGTTGCCCGCTTGTAGCTTGGCGATCATGTCGGGTGACAAACCGCCGATGGCTCCGGCGCCCAGGGCAGCCAGGTCATTGCCGGAGATTCCCATGATGCCGGGGACCCCGTTTTCGTCGAACTTGACCTCAAACTTGGCGATGAGCGAAGCCGCCTCGGTGGTGGGCGTGATGGTCGTTTTCTTGGCGGCCCCGGGTTCGGAGAGGGGAACCTCGGCCGCGCCCGACGGGGTGGGGAAGCGCAGCACGATGTTCAGGCCGAGGCGCGTCACCAGGGGCAAGAGCTTTTTGTAAAGCTCGGCATTCTGCACCCCCAGCACATCAGCCAGGTGCAGACCCTGCTGGAGCGAATCCGCGTTCCAACCCAGGTGCGGCATGGGTTCGCCATTGACCAGGAACACCAGACGGTCACCCACTGACGCAATTTCGATGTGCTGGACGTTGGCGTTGGCCATCTGCTCGACCGTTGTCACGGGTACCTGCATACCCGCCAGATCGACGCCCATCCCTTTGAGCACCGCTGGGCCGAGTCCCAGCACACTCGGGTTTCCCGCGTTGTCCACGTCAATAACGATACGCGGCAACGCGATCTGGAATACCTCACCCGACTGGGTCGTAGAAGGTTCGGGGGGTTCGACCGGCTTGCCGCAGCCGACGAGGACCAGGACCAATACAAGGAGAAGAACCCAAGATTTCCGTAGCATCGTACACCTCCGCAGGGCAGTGGTCAGGTGATCGAGTGAACAGGCATCAGCACCGGTGCTTGCTTTTTGCTGACGGATCGGGCCGATGATGAATCGGGCCCACAAGTTGTGAGGCCAGGGCAACTCCGTGTTTTCCCGGCTTAAGCGGTTACAATAAAATTATAACGCACTCGCGCGGTACAACACAAGCTGGCTTATATACGGAAAGCATACGATTGGCCTACGCTATACCCCTACTTCTGCAACGCAAGCCACACTTTCTCGCTTGTGATCGGCATGTTATCCACGCGCACGCCGATCGCGTTGTAAACGGCGTTCGCGATGGCCGGGGCGGTTGGCACCATCGGGTGTTCGCCGATGCCGCGAGCGCCGAACGGGCCGTCATCTTGCGGGACTTCGACGATGATATTCTCCATCTCCAGCGGCGCATCCACGGCGGTGGCGATGCGGTAGTCGGTGAAGTTGGGGTTGCGCGGCACGCCGTTCTGTAGGATGATCCCCTCCAGCAGCGCCGTGCTCATCCCTTGCACCGCGCCGCCCTCCATCTGTGTCCGCACCATGTCGGGGTTGATCGCTTTGCCCACGTCGTAGGCGGAAACGATCTTGAGCACCTGCACTTCGCCGGTCTCCTCGTCCACTTCCACCTCCACGGCCTGGCAGCCGGTGGTGAAATGGACGACGGCGCGGCGGCCCTGCCCCGTTTCAGGATCGAGCGGTGTGACGTACTCCGGCATGAATTTGCCCTGGCCCACGACCGGCCCGCCGATCCAGGTGCCGTCCGGCCGCTGCAGGCCGTAGATCACCAAGTCGCGCAGCGGTCTGGACTCCTCGGTCCGGTAGCTGATCACCTGGCCGTCGATGATGTCAAGGTCGTTGATGTCCTCGTGCCACGCTTCAGCCACGGTCTGCAGGATCTGGATGCGGGCGTTCTCGGCGGCCTGCAAGACGGCGTTGCCCATGCTCCAGGTGAGCCGGCTGGCGACGGTCTGCCACTCGTACGGGCTGTAGTCGGTGTCGACCGTGTTGACGCGCACGTCCTCGATCTTCACTCCCAGCCCCTCGGCCGCGAACTGCGCCATCGCGGTCAGTGCGCCCTGGCCGATGTCCACACCGCCGATGCTGACGGTCGCCGTGCCATCCTCGTTCATGCGGACAGTGGCGCTGGAGCCGGGGTTGGGCGGCATGGCGGGCGCTTTCCACATCGCGGCCAGCCCCTTGCCGCGGCGTTTGTGACCTACCCCCCCGTCCCCCCTCCCTGCGAGGGAAGGAGGAGCCTGGCTCCCCTCTCCTGCGAGGAGAGGGGCAGGGGGTGAGGTCCAGCCGATGGCATCCGCCGCTTTCTGGATGCACTGGCTCAGCCCTGTCGGGTGCATGATCATGCCGGTCAGTGTTTCATCGCCCTCCTTGAGGCAGTTCAACAGCCGCACCTGCACCGGGTCCAGGTCCAATTGATGGGCCATCTGATCGATGTGCTGCTCGATGCCCCAATGGATCTCCGGCATCCCGAAGCCGCGCATCGCGCCGCCGACCGGGTGGTTGGTGTAGACGCACAGGCTGTCGACGTGGATGTTCGGCACGTAGTACGGCCCGGTGCCGCTGTAGCCGGCCGCGCGCGTGATGTTGGTCCCGTACTCGGTGCTGGCGCCGCCGTCCCAGTAGAAGCGATTCTGCATGGCCGTGATGCGGCCATCCCGGTCCATGCCCATTTTGACATAAGCGACGAGACCCTGGCGCACGAAGGTCGTGTAGAACTCCTCCTCGCGCGTCATGCGCAGCTTGACCGGTCGTCCCTTGGCGTTCATCGCCAGCGCGACCGCTGCGCCCTCCATGCTCACGCCGGCCTTGCACCCGAACCCGCCGCCGACGTACGGGGTGATCACGCGCAGCTTGCTGTGGCTGATGTGCAGCGCCTTGGCGATGAGGTTGCGCTGGGCGAACGGCGACTGGCTGGAGGACCAGAGCGTGATCTTGCCGTTGACATCCTGCTGCGCGACGCAGATGTGCGTCTCCAGCGGCACGTGCTGGATCTGCGGCACACGATACTTGTGCTCGTAGATCAGGTCGGCCTCGGCCCAGCCCTTGTCCATGTCGCCCTTGCGCACCTTGAACCAGTTCGAGATGTTGGTGCCGGGCTGGGGGAAGATAAACGGGACCGACTCGTAGTTGGCGAGATCCGGATGCACCAGCGGCGCCTCTGGGCTGGCGCCGAACTCCGGGTCGAAGACGCCGGGCAGCGGCTCGTACTCGACCTCGATCAGCTCGACGGCCTGCTGTGCGATCTCCGGTGTGTCGGCCGCCACTGCGGCCACCGCCTCGCCGACGTAGCGCACGCGATCCAAAGCGAAGATGCGGCGATCTTTCAGATAGAGGCCGGTGTAGCCGGGGAAGTCCGGCCCGGTCACCACCACGCGCACGCCCGGCAGCGCCGTGGCTTTGCTCACATCGATGCGTTTGATGATCCCATGCGGGATCGGGCTGCGTTTGAGCATCCCATGCAGCAGGTTCGGCCCGAACTGCATGTCATCCACGTAGGTCGCCGCACCCGTCACCTTCGCCCGCCCCTCGATGCGCTGTGGGCTGGTGCCGATGATGGAGTGCTTGCGATTGGACGCTGGAAGCTGGAAGCTGGAAGCTGCCCTGTCCCCTGCCTCCTGTCCTCTGATCCCTGTCCCCTGACTCCTGATCCCTGGTCATCGCGCCGCCTCCCTTCCCGCCCGCGCGGCCAGCTTCACCGCGTCGATGATGCGGACGTAGCCGGTGCAGCGGCAGAGGTTGCCGACCAGCGCCTCACGGATCTCGGTGTCGCTGGGGGCGGGATTGCGGTCGAGCAGCGCACGGGCGTTGACCAGGATGCCGGGCGTGCAAAAGCCGCACTGCGTGGCCCCGGTGATCATGAACGCCTCTTGCAGCGGGTCAAGCTGGCTGTCTTGCGCCAGCCCCTCGATGGTGACGATCTCGGCGCCGTCGACTTCCGGCGCCAGCACCATGCATGAATTGATCGGCTCGGCGTGGTCCGCCCCCGGCCAGGTGATCAGCACGGCGCACGCGCCACACTCGCCAGCCTCGCAGCCGTTCTTGGTTCCTGTCAGCACCAACTGTTCGCGCAGCACCTGGAGCAGCGTGTGGTGGGCGGGGACGGTAAGGCTGTAGCGCTCGCCGTTGACGGTGAGTTGGATGGGCTGGTTCATGCGGCGCCTCCGGCGGACGAATGACGAAGGACGGAGGACGAAGATGCAGCCAGCACCGACTCGATGCCGCGGCGCACCAACACGGCGACCATCGCCCGGCGATACGCTGCGCTGGCGCGGATGTCGTCGATCGGGCGAGCAGCGGCGGCGGCCAACTCAGCCGCGCGCCGCACTCCCTCGGGCGATGGCGTCCTCGGCGAGAGCGGCTTCCGCCTCCGGCGCGCGCAGCGGCGTGGGCCCGACCGCGCCGAGGGCGATAGCCCAACGTCGACCATAGACCATCGACGATGGACCATTGCCTTCCATCGTCGATGGTCTATGGTCCATGGTCCGACAGTACACCGCCACGCTCACCATCGAAATATCGCCGATCTTTGTTCGGCCGAGCTTGTTGAACGCGGCAGCACTTTGAAGGGGCGCGGGTGGGAGGTGGACGGCCGTCACGAATTCACCGGGTTTCAGCGGCGTTTTCCCCGGTCCGATGAAGAACTCAGCGACGGGGATGCGGCGGGAACCCTGCGGGCCAAAGACCTCGACCACGGCATCCAAACAGTAGAGTGCGGGCGCGGTATCGGCGGCGGGGCTGGCGTTGCAGATGTTGCCGCCCAACGTGGCACGATTGCGTAACTGGTACGAGGCAACAGAGTTGCAGGCCTGCGCGAGGAGGTTGTAGCGCGCCTGCACGGTCGGATGACCAGCCACCTGATTCATCGTGCATGCGGCGCCGATCATCAGCCAGCCTTCCGGGCTTGGCTCGATCTCGCGCATGCCGGGGAGGCGCTTGAGATCGACCACGCGCTCCGGCCGGACCAACCCGCCGCGGACACGGATGAGCAGATCTGTGCCGCCCATGAAGGCTCGGGCGACGCCGGCTCCCTGCGCCAACAAGGTGCTGGCCTCAGCGTGATCTCTGGGGATGATGTAGTCGAAGGGTTGCAACGTTGAAACCTCCCTGACCGGAAGTTAGAAGCTGGAAACTAGAAGCTGGAAAGTCGATCCAGTGACCAGTTTCTAGCTTCTAACTTCCAGCAGTCAGCGCCTAAAACTCGAGATTGCTGCGTTCCTTCACGCCGAACTTGGCTGGCGGCAACAGCAGGAAGAGTGCGTTGAGCAGGATGCCGACGATCGCCGCGAACACGATGGCCGGGATGCCGTCCGGGAAGATGTACGGGATCTTGAACGGGAACAGCCCATTCTCCAGCCCCATCGACCCGCCGATGCCCAGCACCAGGATCACGGCGCCGATGGCCAACTGCTTCGGGTCGAACAGGTTGACGCGCTCGCTCTGGATGAGCGCGACGCCTTGTAGGCCGATGACGCCGAACAGATAGATCGCCAGACCGCCGGTCACCGCCACCGGGATGGTGTTGATCAACGCGGCCAGCTTGCCGACAAAGCCCAGCAGGATGGCGATGGCCCCGGCCGTCATCAGCACCGGCACCGAATAACTCCGGGTGATCGCCATCAACGAGTTGTTTTCCCCATAGTTGGTGCCGGCGCAGCCGCCCAGGAGACCACTGACCACGTCGGCTGACCCGTCAGCGACGAGGTTGAGGCCGATCAGGTTCTTGATCGACGTGGGCTTGCGACCCAGGTCTTTGGCGAGTTGGTCGATGTAGAGGCTCATCTGGTAAAGATGAGCCGTAGACTCCGGGATAGTCGCGATCGGCGATCAGCGCGATGCTGATAAAGGCGCCCCAGGCGCGCGGATCGGTGAATGCCGGGAAGGTGATGCTCGGGACGCGCAGCCATTGCGCCTGGCTGATGAGGCCCCATTTTTCCTGCGGCAGCCCGAAGAACAGCGCGACAACGTAGCCGGCGATCGCGCCGAGCAAGATCGGCAACATGCCGAGCAGCCCCCTTCCTTGCAGGTAGACAGAGAAGGCGATCGTAACAACCAACGTGATCACCGCGACCAGCCAGTTTGCGCCGGCCATGCCCAGCGCCGCGCCGGCGAGCGCGACACCGATGACGATCGCGATGCTGCCCGTGATGATGGGAGGTAGGACCTTGTCCAGGCGGGCCTTTCCTATCGACATAATCAGGAAGCCGAACAAGATTTCAACCACGGCTGTGCCGAGGATGCCGACCTGGGCGATGCGCACACCGTCCGGGCAATAGAAGGTGTCGGCCGAATTGAAACAGTCCGGATTGTAGACCGCCATGACCGTGATGATCACAGCAATGTACGCGAAGCTGGAGCCGTAATAGAGGGGAATGCGCCGCCTCGAGACGAGTAGGGCGATGATGGTAGCCAGGCCGCTGGTCATCAACGTCACGCCGACGTCGAATTTGGTAAGAATGGCGACAAGGACGGTAGCAGGGAACATAGTCAGCACTTGCTGGATGCCCAGGCTGATCATGGCGCCGACAGGGGGGGTATCCTCCGGCATGTAGCCGAGGACAGATTTCTTGGCTTCGACGGCCATCTTGGTTCACTCCTTTGCGCTGTGGTGGATGAAACGGATAAAGATGAAGGTCAAAGGAAGGACTATCGTAGGAGTGCCAGGCTCCCTGGAGCGGTTGTGAGGCGGGGGTATCCTCCTATGGGATCACGCGCGGTTCGCGTCCAGGTCTCCTCAGCGAGACGAGCGGATATTACCTCTTTCAACACCGGATTCTAGCAGAAGTTGCCGGCAGATGTCCAATGCGCGCGCAGGGGAATCGGTCGATGCTGTCAACCTGCGGCGGCTGGCGGTGGATCGTTCGGAGTCATCGTGGGCAGATCGCGGCCGAACAGCGCGAAGTAAAGCGTGCCGGCTACCCCGAACATCGCGGCGACCAGAAAATTGGTTTGCGGTGACTTCACCCACAGCCACGCGCCGCCGAAAGCTGCGAACGAGACAATTACGTCACGCACCAGGTAGTACATGCCGAACATCCCCGCCTTCTTGTCCTCCGGCGCCAGATCCATGATCAATGCTTTGCGTGTCGGTTCGCCGAATTCTTTGAGGCCACGGATGATGAAAGCGACGATCAACCCGGCGTAGCTGTGCGAGATGAGCAGAGCGAGTGGGAACAGTGTGAAATTGATAAACGTGATCACGACAAAGGGTTTCTTATGGCTTTTATCCGCAAAGTAGGCCACCGGAATGTAGCACAGCATCGCGGTGATCATCTCAATGGTGGTCAGGATGCCGAATTGCACCGCCGAGACGCCCACGATGTTCATCGCATAAACCACGACGAACGCGTAGGGGATTTGTTCACAGAAACGTATCAGGGTGTCCGATACGAGCAAGTTGCGCAGGTCGGTCGTCATGAAGCGCCACAACCGCAGCGGGTTGCCTTCGGCGGTGAGCTTCTTGGGCGCGTCCTCGATCAGCAGTTGTTGAAGGATGAGGGCGATAACCGCCAACACAAGCGCCAGCGCGAACGCAATACGAATCCCGGTGGTTTCCCCGTCAGCGCGCGATCAGGATCCCGCCGATCAGCGGTCCCAGCGCCATCGGGATGCGCCGGATGAACGAGTGGAGCGACACGCCCATCGTGCGTTTCTGCTTGGGCAACACCGTTGCCACCAGGCTCATCGTGGCCGGGAGCGACAATGCGTCCCAAGAGATGAAGAAGATGGCGCCGACGATCACCGCCTGCCAGGTGGGTACGGCGATGACGATGATGTATCCCAGCATCGACACCAGGTTGAAAACGGCCAGTGCTTTCTTGTATCCGATTTTGTCGCTGAGATAGCCGCCGGGGAACGAGTACAGCGCGCTCAGCAGGTTATCCAGCCCGAGCTCAGCAGGCCGATGACGTAGGCGGTGCCGCCCAGGGCGAGGATGTAGATGGGGAGGAAGCGCTCGCCCAACTTCTCGCCCATGCCGACCAGGATCACCATGGTCAACAGTGCGACGACGCTCCGGCGCAGGCCGAGGAATTCGATGATGCGGCGTTGGGGTTTCACTGAGGAAGTTTCCTTTGGCGTGAAGACGTGGCCCGTGATTACGTGACCCGTGTCGGTAGCCAGATCACGCATCACACGTATCACGCATCACGCATCACGCATCACGCATCACGTATCCCGCATCCCGCATCACGTATCCCGCATCACGTATCCCGCATCACGTTTCCCGCATCACGTTTCCCCGGCTCAAACCGGCTCTTTGCCGGCGTCAGGATGTTCCGATACGCGGCCAGATTGCGGTCGGCCAGGTGATCGAAGGTCATCGGCGTCTTCGTGCCGTAAGTCATGAATTTGATCGGGTCGGGGTTGAGCTCGGCGAAGACAACTTCTTCGGTGCCGCGGCCCTGGGCCAGCTTGTGGGCGATCGGATCGACGATCATACTGTGGCCGAAGTAGTAGTTGCCGCCGGCGTCCGGCCCGACGCCGTTACAACTCACCATATAGACATGATTGTCATACGCCCGCGCCCGGTTGGTCAGCTCCCAGATTTCGAACGAGCGCGTCAGCATCGTCGGCCGGCAGATCACCTCCGCGCCCATGATTGCCATCGCGCGGAACAGCTCCGGGAAATCGCCGTCGTAACAGACCGCCAGGCCGATGGACGCCAGCGGCGTGTGGATAACAACCGGCTCGTCGCCGGGCGTCGACCAGCCGCACGCCGGGGTGTCGCAATTCGCTGTTTTTCGCTCCGTCGGGAACAGGTGCGTCTTGCGATACACGCCCAGCACGTCGCCGCTCGGCCCGATCAGCGCGGCGGAGTTGTAGACGACGCCGCGCTCGGCGCCGCGCTCGTAGCTGGGGAAGACCACGTAGACGCCCAACGCCTGCGCAACCCCTTGCAGCGGCTCGCTGAAGCGGCCCGGCAACGCAGTCTACGATATCCCACAGCCCGTCCGGCCCGACATCCGGGACAAAGCCGGTCGTGACCGTCTCCGGCAGCACGATAAGCTGCGCGCCGGATTCATCCACAGCACGGCGCGTCCAAGTGGCAGCTTTAGCGGCGTTCGCGGCCGCATCCATCGGTGTGATGGCGAACTGCGCGCAGGCAGCGGTGAAGCGTTGCATGGCGGCTCCTCATAACCGGAAACTGGAAACTGGAAGCTGGACAGCCCTGCCTGCGGGCGCGAAAGCCAATTGTGGGGAGCGACTCATCACAGCTTCCAGCTTCCAGCTTCTAGCTTCCAGTCGACAGCGCGTTGATCTGTTCCACATGCGCCGGGTTGAACGCGTCGCCGAACTTCGTGATGCCCAGCGTCTTCTTGACCTGCATCAGCTCCTCGTATTCGTCATCCTCGACGAACGCCACGCAGCGGCCGATGCAGCTCTCGCCATCCACGAAGCGCCAGGGGAAGAAGCCGACGGTGGTCCGCGCGGTTGAGCAGCAGGTCGATCTCGCCGCCGACGCATTCCGCGTGGATGATGTGATCGGGGAACATCTCGATGTGCATAAGCTGGTACTTGGATTCGTCGAACTGTTCGGCCAGGCTCACGCCGTATTTCTTCTGGAAGTGGGCGTCCGCCTCTTTTGCCTGCCGGGGCATCCACTGGCGGATGATGGTGTTCATCGGATGGTCCGCGCTGCCGCAGTCCACGCCGATCCACTTGATCCCCTTGCGCTTGGCCCAGACCGAGAACTCGCGGTCGGGTCCCGGATGCTGCACCATGTAGCGGATCTCGTTGGCATGCGGCATGTCCCAGCCGAAGTGGTGGTAGCCGGTATGGATGATCAGGATGTCGCCCTCGCGCACTTCCACGCGTTCCTCGACCATCTGCGACGTGTAGATGTCATAGTTGCCGCAGACGTCCGAGAGATCCACGATGGCCGCGGGGCCGACCAGGAAGTCCATGTCCAGGCTGGCGATGTCTTTGCCGGGCGTGTAGAAGTGGATTTCACCGTCGAGATGCGTGCCCAGGTGGTTGGAGTGAGTGAGCAATTGGCCGTTCGCGCCGTTGGGCGCCAGCCGTTTGAAGTACTTCACCTGGAGCGGTTCGTAGGTCGGCCACGCCGGGGTGCCGATGCCGAGGGGAATGGTGAGGTCGATGAGCTTCATGGTGATCAGATACCTCCCGTGATGCGTGGAGCGGAAAACGTGAATCGTGCTTCGTGACTCGAATGGCGCAATGCATATTCCGCCATACGTCATTCTCTATTCGCTATTTCGCCCTTACCGCCCGCCGAAGTCAGCGACGAAGTAATAGCCCCAGGATCCCCGGGCAACGCCGATCCCGACCTCGGTGAACCGGGGGTTCAGGATGTTGCGGCGATGCGGGTCGCGGCCTTTAGGCTCGTTCCACCACATCCCGAACGCATGCTGCACACTGCGCGCGTTGGCCCAGTTCTCGCTGGACGTGCGTGCCGCGTAGCCGACTCGGGCCAATCGTGCCGCCAGCTTTGCGCCATCCGAACCGACGTGGCTGCCCCGGTTGCGCTGCGCGCAGTCTTCGGTATGCGCTTGTGCCGCGGCTGCCAGCTCAACCGACCAATTGAGCGCCGGTAGTCCTTGTGCAACCCGCTTCCCGTTGATCAACCCCAGGATCTCAGCCTGCCAGCCGCTGGGCTCCGGTGCGACGACTTCTTCTTCGCCGGCCGGCTCCGGTTCGGGCGTGGGCGTGGGCGTGGCCATATCAGTCGGCGCTGGCTCGGGTGGCGGCGCATCGGGCGCTGCCCTCAGCCGGTGGCGGCTGGTCCGCTTCCTGAGCGGGCGCGGCGGTCGGCTCCGGCAGCGGCGTACTGGTCGGCGGTGGCGCGGTCGGCGTCGGCTTCCTGGGCACAACGGCGGGTTGGGCAGGGACGAAGAGCGCTTGCCCGGCCATTAGCAGCTTTGGATCCACCTGGGTGTTGGCCGCGACCAGCGCTTCAACCGAGATACCGTGCGCGACTGCGATATCCCAGAGCGTGTCCGTCGGCTGCACGGTATAGTAGTAACCGATACCGGGCAAGGATGAAGGCGATGTGCTTGTAGAACTAGCGGGAGTCTCAGCGTCGGTGGGCGCCCCGGCAGCATGCACGTTCGAAACCGGGAGGATTAGGATCAGAATCAGCAGCATCGACGCAAGAGACCACCTTGTGGGTGTGTCTGATCTGTGCATGGCGGCGAGTATAGCATGGGTCGCGGCGGAGGGCAAGTGAAGCGCGCCAAGTGCGCGTACCGCCGCAGAAGAAAAAATAAACCACGGAGACATAGAGAACACGGAGAACGCGGAAATTATAGGAACTCCGTGCCCTCCGCCTGCCTCAGTGGTTGTCTTTTATAGTAGTCTCAGCGCCTCGAACGCGGCCTCGAAACACCCCTTCGGCGCTCGCACGAGCCCCGCGCCCACCATGCCGATCCCGGGTTCCCGGTGGGCGATGCCGGTGTTCAGCCAGGGGGTGATGCCGGCGCGCATGACCTTGCGCACGTCAATCCCGACCGGCGTGCCGCGGAAGTTGAGCGGCGGGATCGTGAACGCCGTATGCTCGCCGGCGCAGATCTCGTACATGTCCAGCGTGGCATTCAGCGCGTCCTGCGGCGCGCCGCCGACGAACTTGACGATGGCCGGCGCGCCTGCCAGCGCGAACCCGCCGATCCCACCCGTTTCAGTGATCGCGCTGTCGCCGATGTCGGGGTTGGCGTCGGCCGCGGTGAAACCGGGCAGCCACAAGCCCTGGACGTAGGGCGCGGGGGCGGTGAACCACCGGTCGCCGCTCGCGCTGACGCGGATGCCCCAATCCGTGCCGTTGCGCGCCATCGCGGTCACGACGGTGCAGCCGGGGAGGTTCTCGGCGGGCAGCAGCATCGCCTTCATCGCCGGCATCGAGAGGTTCAGGAAGAAGTGGTCGTTGCCGTCGATGAAGCGCAGCACTGAGGCAACCGTGGCCGCATCCGATACCGCCTCGACCAGCGCCGGCGCGAGGGCGCGGATCAGAGCGAGGTGCCGGCCTTGTTGCGGTTGTGGCACTCATCGCCCATGTGTAACGCCTGGGCGATCATGCTGCGCAGGTCGACGGGACCGCTGACGTTCAGGGCGGCCTTCAGCGTGGGGTAGAGGGTCGCCTCCATCCATTTGAGACGGCGGATTACCTCCGGGCCGTATGCGCCGTAGCGCAGCACCTTACCCAGCCCTTCGTTTTGCGTGGCGTAGGCGATTTGACCCGTGGCCTCGTTCTTCACGATGAACACCGGCATCGACGGGCTGATGATGCCGGCCATCGGCCCGACGGCGTCATAGTGGTGGCAGGGCGCAAACTCGATCTCGCCGGAGGATGCCAGCGCGGCCGCATCCTCCGGCGTTTCAGCCAGCCCCTCGTAGATCAGCGCGCCCATGATCGCGCCGCACGTCGGCCCGCACATGCGCGCCACGTGATCGGTGGCCCGCTGTGGGCGATCAACATGCGCGCCCCCCTGACGGGGCAAAGCCGGGGATCACGTCGCGGGCGATCCCCATGCCGATCAGCAGCGGCCGGCCCGCGGAGATGCGACGCACCGCCTCGGCGTTGGCCGCGTCGACATCGATCCCGTCGCGCGTGCACGTCAGCTCAGCGTAGCCATCCAGTGGCGGCCGCCAGTCCACGGCCACCGGCTCGGCGCCCTGGCTGGCCATGCTTTCGTAGAAGCTCTCCAGGCCCAGGTTGATGGGGCGCAGGGATTGTTGGAAGAAATCCATCAGGCTGCCTCCTGCTGAAAATTCATGAGCGGAAAAAGGATGAACGCCGCGAATCCGTCGCTCGTCATGGGTCAGTCGTTGTTCGTCACTCATGCAGCGCCTGCGTGATCAACCCCGCCAGCCGCGCCGCCGAGGCGTTTTCCGGCAGTACGAGCACACCGGCTTCGCGCAGCGCCTCCTCCTGGCCGCCCAACCGCTGGGGATCGTCCTCTGTCCCGCAGACCGACGCTACGAAAATCACATGTCTGCCTGCGGCTGCCGCCAGATGCTGCGCCTCACGGATCGCTTCCACCGTCGCGCCGGCCGGATCGGGGTGCGCGCCGTAGCCGAGCACGATGTCGAGCAGGATGACTGCTGTGGCCGGATCGCGTGCCTCCTGGGCGATGCGCCGGTTGCGCAGGCCCGGATCGATCATCGGGTGGAGCCGGCCCTGGGTGAACTCATCCTCGCCCAGGTCGACGCAGACATGGCCGCGGCTCACGTGGCTGTCGGGCATCCGGTTGGCCTTCACCGCGGCGCGTTGCTGTAAACCGGATCGGGCAGGTTCTTGAGGATGAGCTGGGCTTCGTAGCAGAAGGTGCCGCCGGCGAACAGCCCGCGCAGAGCGTATTGGCCGGGCGCTAGCTTGGCCTGCTCCGCGGCGGCGAGCGGGATCAACGCCTTGCTCTCTTCTTCCAGCCGGACCGGCGCGTCGCACCGGTTGACGCCGGTCGCGGTCGCGGTTGCGACAGCCGCTGCCAGCGCGGCCGCCTGCGTGAGGTTGGTCGCCGGGATCGCGCCCGCGGTCTCGATGGGGGCAGGCTCGGCGCGGAGGAAACAGACGACAGTCGGTTTGTTCGATCGTTTGACCTCGGCCAGCACGCACGTGCCGCGACCGCGGCAGCGGCGGCTTGGAGATCAGCACGATCACATCGGTGTCGAGGTCTCCCTGCAACGCGGCCAGCCCGCGAGCATCGTTGCGCCGCCGACCGCCTCGCTCAGATCGCGGCCGCCCGTGCCGATGGCTTGCGAAACGCCGGCGCCGGCACGCGCCAGCCCACGGTGACCCCCTGCAACCCAGTCCCGCCGCGCTCACCAGCCCGACGTTGCCTCGCGGCACGGCGTTGGCGAAACCTAGCGCCACACCGTTGATGATCGCCGTACCGCGTCGGGCCCCATGCACAGCAATCCTCGCTCGGCCGCCAGATTCTTGAGAGCATCTCTTCCTCCAGCGGCACGTCGTCGGAGAAGATCAGTACGTGCAGCTCGTTTTCCAGTGCGGTACACGCCTCGCTCGCGGCGTAACGTCCCGCGACCGAGATCACCGCCAGGTTGGCGTCCGGCGTTGCGGCGATGGCCGAAGCCAGCGACTTGGGCCGCTGCGCTGCGCCGCCTTCAGCCTGGGCGCCTTCGCTGCCAGGATCTCCTCTGCCTTCGTCAACGCGGCCAGGGCGGAAGCCTCATCTTCGGCCTTGACGACGATCAAGAGGTCATCGGGCAGCGCGGTTGCGCCCTCGGGCGTCAACAGGCCGGCCGAGTCGATGATCTCCCGGTCGGCGGGCGTGCCCATGACGACCGCGGCATCCTGTACGCCGGGCAGCTTCAACACGGCCTGGGCGGCCAGCATCAGGGTGACGGAGTCGTGGTATGCGGAAGGTTTGATGCGGGTGAGGTAGGCATGAGAGACCTCGGCAGGGAGCAGATTGCAGGGATCAGGAGTCAGGAGTCAGACGACTTATGCCGGCGCAGAATCCGAGCAGCATGGCCGCGCCGGAGGTTGCGCCGTGGGATAGGATGGTTGTGGTAGATTGGTAAATTGGTAGATTGGTCATTGGGGTTGTCATCAGGGTTGAGAGCAGCGCATGCCATGCGGCGTCGGCCTCACCGGCGGCCGCGCAGGCCAATCAGGCAGCTACAGCGTCGTCGTGCAGTCGGCCGCATTCCAGCGATCGATCTTCTATCGAACCTCTGTGCTCTCTGTGTCTCCGTGGCACGCTCCGGGAGCATATCTCGTGGCATCTACGCTCACATGCTGCGCCAACAGCCACCGGCGAGCCAGTCGTCGCCGGCAGGTGTTGTCCCCGGTCCCAGTCCCACGAGCGCACGGATGGCGTCCGAGTTGCCTCTGGCAGCTTGCTCGCACAGTGCCTCGGGCAATCCGCCGAGCGCGTCGGCGACCAGCGAGCTTTGGCGAGGACGCCCCGCAATGACTTCCGCCCCGGCGGC
The DNA here is from genome assembly GCA_963841825.1 of uncultured Chloroflexia bacterium. Lineage (GTDB taxonomy): Bacteria > Chloroflexota > Anaerolineae > CG2-30-64-16 > CG2-30-64-16 > CAWJEL01. Next base: position 454 of record CAWJEL010000007.1, on the reverse strand, counting down.
GATCGCTGTTTGCACGCTCGCAGCAGGCGCACTCAGGCTCAGGATCCCATAACCCCGCCGCCACAGGTCGATCACGATGGGTGAGAGCGCCAGAGTTCCCTGGACTCAGGCTTCAGCTCGTTGTCTTCACCGCCACCCCCGACCGGCTAGATCCTCCACTCCAGGACGTGGCACCCTCGTCCGCATCCATGTCCTGTGACGGCGAGGCCACACCTGCAGTCGCCCGTCGAGATCGGACGGGTCGTCCGCCCCAGTGACCATAAACTGAGTGCCCGCCGACAGGCCGACCCCCGGCCTCTGCACCAGCACGACATTCAGGGACCCGTTCCCGATCCCGCCCAGACCAGCGCGACCACCTCACCGGCGTCGGTGACCAGGTTGCAGACGCGCTCGAAGCTCGCCAGCACGCTGCCACCTACCCCTGGTCGCAAAACTCGAGCGGCGCGCAGACTGA
>CAWJEL010000006.1:0-30698 GCA_963841825.1 uncultured Chloroflexia bacterium | reverse complement strand
GTTCGGCGTTTTGTAGCGAAATTGTTGTGCAATTCTTGGGACTAGACGCACACTATTGACCGGTCTTGGAGAGGATAGATTATGTTTGGAAAGAAGCCGTCAGTACTAACGAAAACGTACAAGGATTCGAAAGAGCGCGACAAAGATGTACCAAGGATGGCAAAGCAGGGGTATAAGGTCCAATCAATGACACCTGAGGGGGCTCGTTAAGAAAGGCAAAGCGGCAGCTTTGGGGGTAGGTGGGGCCATCCTGTTAGGTCCATTAGGGCTTGCCGCCGGAGCGCTGGCTGGTCGTAAAGATACTGAGTGGCACGTTGTATATGTCCTGGAGGACAAGTAAGCCTAGGATCCCAAAACTAAGCAATCAGCTTCGCCCCAATGTGCGGTGGCGACGATCGCGGGCAGCTTGGCGGTCGCGGGCGGAGTTTCGGCAAAAAGGAGAAAGACAATAATGAAGTATAGTCTCATATTGGTTTTATTAGTGGGACCCATTAATAGTCGCGAAAGTTGTGGTGGGGGCGCATCGAAACCGGTAACAGTGGAGGTTATATGCCTTGTTCCCCAGACGGTGGAAGTAACGAGAATTGCAACCGTGTAACAGTACAAGTCTACGTGAATAGTCCAGGTCGCCGTAACTGATACACCAAAGCCAGGGCCAACGACCGCAGATGACGAGAGGTCAGTTGCCCACATCCAGTTCGCGCGTAGCCCATAGTAGTTGCACGGAAAGTTATGATGGAACTACACCACCTCAACATCTGTCACGCCAACAGAACTGAATCCTCGATTGGTGGCTACCTACCATAAAGTAACAGCCTCTATCTTTGATGCTGCCGGCAATATTATTGCCACAGACAACAATGTCATTGCTGTTCCACCAGGAAAGGAGGTGGCTTTCATTCTCACGGGAATTAACATCGCGGGACAAGACCTACGACAAGATCCAAATAAACGTACTCCCGAACCATGCTGCCTTTGAAGTGCCTGGCCGAATGCGGCAGTGGAATTGGTGCAGTCCAATCTCGTTGGAGATAAACAGATAGTTGGTCAACTGAAGAATACTGGAGGAGTGAAAATCCCCCAAACTAAACAAAATTGCCGCGAAAAAGCCAATGGTGAAGTGATAGCCATGGGCTTTGCCTATGCAGATGAAAGCGAACCCGATCAGGTAGTGCCGTTTGATAGAAGTCTATCCGCATTGAACAGGCAGACGCCAAATCGACCTATACTTTGTCCCCGAACTTGTTAGTGGCATATCTTAGCTGCCATTACATGTCTTACTAAGGGTGCGGTCGTGGTCGACAGGCCCTAACGATCTCCTTCACCCCACGCCCTGGTGTAGACGAAAATCGACCAATTTTCGTTTTCCATGTGGGGCGAGTCGATGCATCGACTCGCCGTCCTCGATGCGCAAGTGAAGCGGTGGTGGTTAGGCGAAGACCCGCCCACAGCAATCGGAGCAAGGATGAATCAAGCAATCCTCCATGTTGCCCTGGTCGTGAGAGACTACGACGAGGCGATTACGTTCTTCTGCGAGAAGCTCCATTTCACGCTGGTCGAGGACACGTACCAGCCGGAGCAGGATAAGCGATGGGTTCTCGTCGTGCCCCCTGGCTCCAGCGGCACGACCCTGCTCCTTGCCCGCGGAGCGACGCCCGAACAGGAGGATTTCATCGGCCGGCAGACGGGAGGCCGCGTGTTCCTCTTCCTGCGGACCGACGACTTCTGGCGCGATTTCAACGCGATGCGTGCATCGGGGATCAACTTCATCCGGGAGCCGAAGGAGGCTCCGTATGGCACGGTTGCTGTGTTCGAGGATCTCTACGGCAATCTGTGGGACCTGATCCAGTTGAAGACGTAGCCGAAGTATTCGTTGACGCGGTTGGTTAGCGTATCTCTCCACGGAGCCGGTTGACTGACAAATCGGTTGGCCGCTGACGCTTGCACCGCACTGCGTTTGGTGCAGTGCGGTGTCAACACGGACTTTGCGTGGATCAAGAGCGAGAAATCCGTGCGAATCCGCGTACCGCGGCTGTTTCTTCCTGAAACACCGGTTCTCAAGTCTTGTCGTCATTCAGCCCACGGAGGATTGGTTGAAGAAAACCTATCTCATCGGCGTTGACCTGGGCACCAGCGGGACCAAGGCGGCCCTGTATCGCACGGACGGCACGCTGGTCGCCGAGGCCGGCGTCGAGGTGCCGATCTACTATCCCCGGCCGGGCGTGGTGGAGCAGGAGAACGACGACTTCTACGCCACCGCGGCGCAGACGGTCAAACGCTGCATCCAGGATAGCGGCGTCGATGCCGCGGAGGTCGCGGCGATCGCGTTCGACTCGCAGATGGCCGGCATCGGCTCGGTCGACGAGGACTTCCGGCCGGCGGCGCGCTTTCGATTCGTGGCTGGACATGCGCTGCCAGCCCTACATCGAGGCGATGGATCGCCAGGCCGGCGACCGCATCACCGAGCTGACCGGCTGCGCGCCGACCTGCGACCACGGGCCGAAGATCCTCTGGTGGATGCACGAGCGGCCGGCCGATTTCGCCCGCATCGCCAAGTTCGTCACCCCCGCGGGCTACGTCGCCGGGACGATGGCCGGGCTGAAGGCCGACCAGGCGTTCATGGACTACACCTTCATCCACTTCACCGGCTTCAGCGACTCGAAGGCCGTGGCCTGGTCGCCGGAGCTGTGCGACCGTTTCGGCCTCGATAGGAGCAAGCTGCCTGAGATCGTCGAGCCGTGGCGCGTGGTGGGCGAAGTGACGCCGGCCGCCGCGCGGATTTTGGCCTGGCTCCCGGGACCGCGGTGGCCGCGGGCTGCGGCGACACGGCGGCGTGCGCCCTGGGCGCAGGCGCGGTGGTGCCCGGGATGGTGTTCGACTCCGCGGGGACCGCGGCGGTGCTGGCGGCCTGCACCGACCAGTTCGTGGCCGACCGGAAGCACCGTGCGCTGCTCTGCATGCACTCGGTCATCCCGGGGGTCTACAACCCGCTGGCCTACATCGCCGGCGGCGGGATCGCGCTGCGCTGGTTCCGCGATCAGTTCTACAACACGCTGCGCGGCGCGGAGCAGCCCAGGGAGGGCGATCTCTACGAGGCGATGATCGCCTGGGCCGAGACGATCCCGCCCGGGGCCGACGGCCTGTTCTTCTCGCCGCACCTGGGCGGGCGGATCTGCCCGTCCGCACCGGCCGATGCGCGGGGCGTGGATCGGCTTTTCATGGGGCCACAGCCAGGCGCATTTCTGCCGGGCGCTGCTGGAGAGCATCGCTTACGAGTACGCGTTTTACCTGGGCATCCTGAAAGATCAGCTTCCCGGCCTGGCACTGGTCGAGGCGCGCGTGGTCGGCGGCGGCGCGCGCAGCGCGGCGTGGAATCAGATCAAGGCCGACGTCCTCGGCTTGCCGTATCAAAGCCTGGGGCGCTCGGAGCTCGGCACCTGGGGCGCGGCGCTGATCGCCGGCAAGGCGGTCGGCGTGTTCGACGATCTGGCCGCAGTGGCGGTGGACGCAGCCCAGCCGGTCGGCCAACCGTTCGCGCCGGCTTCGAACACCGGGCCGCTTACGACAAGCTGGCTGCGCAGTACATCGCCCTGCAGGAGACGCTGCATGGGTATTTTGAGGGGCGGTAACCCGACAGGGTGGATCAAGTTGGTGCGGGGCGTAACGGCGGGTTTCCCGTGGTTAGCACAGACCCACCTTGTTTGGCAACAGTGTTGTGGTGGCAAGCTCCTCGTTGACTGGGGAAAAACCCGCCCCTACCACGGGTTTTACACACATCTGAAATATCAAAACCTGCCAGGTTCATCTGACGCCTTTGGAGAAACCAATGAAAAAAACACCAGTTCGCATCTGCATGATCGGCGCGGGACGTGTCGGCAAGAACCACTCGCGCGTGCTCAGGCGCGTTCCCGGCGCGGAGATCGTGGCGCTGGTCGATCCCGTGGCCGAGACCCTGGCCGCGACCGGCGACGAGTTCGGCATCGAGGCCCGCTTTGCCTCGCTCGAAGAGGCGCTGGACAAGGTGACTTTCGACGCGGTGATCATCACCACGCCGACCTTCACCCACCGGGAGCTCAGCCTGACGGCTGCGGCGAGCGGCAAGCACGTCTTCCTTGAAAAGCCGATGGCGCTCAACCTGGCGGAATGCGACGCGATCATCGAGGGGACCGGGCGCGCCGGCGTCGTCCTGCAGATCGGTTTCATGCGCCGCTTCTCGCCCGAATTCGTCGCGGCCGCGCAACGGATCGAGGCGGGCGAGATCGGCCGGCCGATGATGATCAAGTCGGCGACCAACGGGCCGGGCCTGCCCCCGCGTGGGCGCGCGACCTGCGCATCTCCAACGGGATGCTGGCCGAGGTGAATTCGCACGACTGGGACAGCATCCGGTGGCTGGCAGGCTCGAACTACGAGCGGGTCTACACCGAGGTCGCCAACTTCAAGGGCGCGGCGCTCGGGGTGGACACGCCCCATTTCTACGACAACGCCGTGGTCAACATGCGCTTCGAGTCGGGCGCGCTGGGCACGATCACCGGCATCTGCCCGTGCGGCTACGCCTACGACGCGCGGGTCGAGATCATCGGCGAGAAGGGCATCCTGCAGATCGGCGAGCTGCAGGGGCAGGCCATCGTGGCCTGCACCGACCGCGACCACGGCCTCGTCACGCCGGTCATCCGCACCTGGGGCGAGCGGTTCGCCTGGGGCTATATCCACGAGCTGGAACACTTCGTCGACTGCGTCCGCTCCGGGAATCCGCCGCGCGCCACGCGGCGAAGATGGCCGCTGGGCCGTGGCGGGCGTCCTCGCAGCGACGCGCTCGCTCCTGGAAGAGCGGCCGGTGACGCTGAAAGAGGTGCTCGAGGCGCCGCTGCCGACGCGGCGCCGTGGATCGCCGGGGCAGGCGGCGCATGAGCGACGCGACCATGCTGGCTGCGGTCTACCACGGCCCCGACGACCTGCGCCTGGAGCAACGTCCGCTGCCCGAAATCGGGCCGGGCGAGGCGCTGCTGCGCGTGACCAGCGCCTGCATCTGCGGCACCGACATGCGGATCCTGCACGGCGGCCACCGCATGTACCCATCCGGCACGGTGCGCGTCCCCGGCCATGAGGTGGTGGGCGAGATCGCCACGGTGGGTGACGAAGTCTGCGGCTTGGTCGTCGGCCAGCGCGTCTTCGTGGCGCCGAACATGGGCTGCGGGCATTGCCGCCAGTGCGTGTCGGGCAACAACAACCTGTGCGTCGACTACCAGGCCGTCGGCATCACCCTGGACGGCGGCTTCGCCGAATACATGCGCATCCCGGCCGCGGCCATCGCCCAGGGCAACCTCATGCCGATCGCTGCTGGCGTTGACCCCGCCGTCGCCGCGCTGACCGAGCCGTTTGCCTGCGTGCTGCGCGGGCAGGACGCAGTCGACATCGGCCCCGGCGACGTGGTCGTCGTGGTCGGCGTCGGGCCGATCGGCGCGATGCACATCCTGCTGGCCCGGCTGCGCGGCGCGGGCCGGATCATCGCCAGCGACATGAACTGCGACCGCCTGGCGATGGCGCCGGGGTTCGGCGCTGACCGGGTCGTCGACCCGGATCACGAGGATCTGGCCGAGGTCGTGGCAGCCGAAAGCCAGGGCCAGGGCGCCGACGTCGTCATCGTCGCTGCGCCGGCACACGCCGCGCAGGAGGCTGCGCTTCGGATCGCCGGGTTGGGCGGGCGGATCAACTTCTTCGGCGGGCTGCCCAAAGATCGCCCGACGATCGCCTTTGACTCGAACCTGGTGCATTATAAGGAGCTGCGCGTCACCGGCACCACGGCATGCAGCACCGCGGATTGTTGGCGGGCCGCGGCCATCGTCAATTCGGGGCGCGTCGATCTGGCCCGGCTGGTGCAGGCGCGGTATCCGCTCGACAGGATCGGCGAGGCGTTTGCCGCGGCCGGCGACCGCACCGCGGTCGAAGGTCGTTGTGGCATACCCAGGAGCGCCACCGAATGAATTCGGTGTCTGGCAGGCCCAAACCCGTTGAAACGAGTTCTTCCCCGATGACGTGCCAACCCGTTTCAACGGGTTTGCCGCTGTATCAGGCATCGGTTGAAACCGATGCCCTGCCCGCCGGCCAAGTCACGACGGTCAACGGCCCGCTTGACGCAGCGGCCCTGGGCGTCACCGACGCACATCAGCACGTCTGGATTGCGCCGGTGACGGGTGGCCGCCGCGGACGTGCCGCTCCTGTGCGACCGGGACGTGATCACGGCGGGTCTGACGGACTACCGCGTGGCGGGCGGTGGGAGCCTGCTCGACTGTCAACCGGGCGGGTGCGGCCGCGATGGCCGGGCGCTGGCCGAGCTTTCCCGTGCGACCGGCGTGCCGATCATTGCCTGCACCGGCTTTCACTTGGCACGGTATTATCCGCCGGATTTCTGGCTGTGGGGCGCGACGGCCGAGGCGGCGCGGGACAGCTTCGTGGCTGAGATCGTCGACGGGCTGGCGGAGACGCGTGGCACGAGTCAGTATCGATCCGGAAATTCGACTGCGGGTCCTGAGCCTGTCGAAGGACACCCCCTTCGACAGGCTCAGGGGGCGTATGGCGAGAATTCTTGGACAGATTCTCAGCCGGTCCGGGCGGGCTTCATCAAGATCGCGATCCCTGCGGATCCCGCTGCGCTCCCTGCCGCGCGTGGGAGGCCGCGGCCACGGCCAGCCGCGACACGGGCGCGGCCCTGCTGGCGCATACCGAAGCCGGCGCGGCCGCCGAGCTGATCGTCGCACGACTGCTCGGCTACGGCGTCGCCGCAGACCGGCTGGTCATCTGTCACATCGACAAGCGGCCTGACTTCGGCCTGCATCGTGAACTGGCTCAGGCTGGCATTTTGTTGGAGTATGATACGTTTTTTCGCCCGAAATACGACCCGGAACGCAACGTCTGGCCGCTGCTGCAGCGTATGGTTGCCGCCGGGCTGGCGGGGCAAGTCGCCGTCGGCACCGACCTGGCCGGCACGACATTCTGGCGGGAGATCGGTCCGGCCGTGCTTCCCGGTGCGCTTGTTCCCCGCCTGCAGACACTTGGCTTTGATCCAGCAACTGTCCGACGTCTGACCGGCGAGAATATTTCCGACAGGTTGGCTATCGTGAGTCAGACAAAGGCTTGAGCTTTGCAGGCTCTGGAGCAGAGGCTCACCTGCACTGCACCTGCGGTTTGTGCAGGTGAGCCTCTACTCCCAAAGATCATCTGAATTACAATTGTATCGCAGTGTCATCGACTGCATCCTGACATTTTGAGGAGTTGCTTCATGCATCGTCTACCATTCGCCTTCGAAATCGCGCTGCCCGTGGGCATTCCCACGAAGTACGACAACCACATCACCCGCAACCTGTCGTCGATGCGCGGCCAATACGCCGATCGGCAAGCCTATGACGCCCTGCTGGCGCAAGGGGATGCGCTGCTCTATGAAGTTTACGAAATCCGGCTTCCTGAGTCGTCCGGTGAACTGTTGCACGGGATCTCAATCGTGCATCCGGGCAGGGTGGGCGACGAGTACTTCATGACCAAGGGCCACTTTCATGCTGTGTTGGAAACCGCCGAGATTTATTACTGTCTGGCGGGGGAGGGCTACATGGTGATGGAAGACCCGGAAGGCAACTCGTCGGTCGCCGAGCTGCGTCCGGGCAAGGTGCTTTACGTGCCCCCTGCTGGGCGCACCGTTCCGTGAATACTGGCGGCAATGCTGACTTGATCACCTTCTTCGTTTACCCGGGCCACTCCGGGCATGATTATGGCAGCATCGAGAAACAGGGTTTTCGCAAGCTGATCGTGGAGCGCGCCGGCGTGCCGACCGTTATTGATAACCCGCGTTGGCTGCCGCCGGCGCAAAGATAACGTTTGAGGAGACACGCTTACATGACCGGACTATCGTCGCCATCGTCCGAATTTCGCATCGTCACCCAGCAGACGCCGACCTTCTATTTCATCGGCGTCACCACCGGCAAGTCCGCGATGATGCGGCTCTTCCCGCTGTGGGCCGCAGAGCTGGGACGTCCCGAGGTCGTCATCCAAGGGATGGACCTCAAGCTGCATGACACACATGAGGCCTACCGCCAGGCGGTCGCGCAGATCAAGTACGACCCGCTCTCGCTCGGCGCGCTGGTCACGACCCACAAGATCGACCTGCTCACCGCCGCGCGGGACATGTTCGACTACCTCGACCCGTACGCGATTTTGTGTGACGAGGTGTCGTCGATCTCCAAGCTCGACGGCCGGCTGGAGGGCCACGCCAAAGACCCCATCAGCTCCGGCCTGAGCCTCGATGCCCTGGTGGGGGAGGGTTACTTCGCCAGGACGGGCGGCGAGATCCTGTGTTTCGGCGCGGGTGGCTCGGCGGTCGCCACCGCGCTGCATCTGATCAACAAGCCCGACGCGGCGGATCGGCCCGCACGTTTCATCGTCGTCAACCGCTCGCAGGGGCGGCTGGACAGCCTCCGGGAGATGGTCGACAAGCTCGGCACCGATATCGCGTTTGAGTACATCTGCAACCAGGATCCAGCGCGCAACGATGCGATCATGGCCGCGCTGCCGCCCGCCAGCATCGTCATCAACGCTACGGGTATGGGCAAAGACCGCCCCGGCTCGCCGATCACCGATGCCGGCCGCTTCCCGCGCGGCGGCATCGCCTGGGAGTTCAACTACCGCGGCGAGCTGGATTTCCTGCACCAGGCGTTGGCACAGCGGGCCGCACGCGGAGCTTTATGTCGAGGATGGCTGGGTCTACTTCCTGCATGGCTGGACGCAGGTGATCGCCCAGGTTTTCCACATTGCGCTGGACGATGCGCTTTTCGCCCGGCTGGCGGCGGTCGCCGAGAACATACGTTGACAAGACTGGGATGTCTCACCACAAAGACACCAAGACACGAAGGCGCACAAAGAAATCGATATGCTTTGTGTCCTTGGTGGCATCGTGTCTTAGTGGTGAGCAGTTAGGTCCGGTTTGTCCGGGTCAGGAGATGGCAAGTGAGCGGTAGGATTCTTATCACAGCCCGGTCCTTTCGGAAGACGGAAGGGCCGCATAAGCAGATACTTCGGGACGCCGGCTATGAGTTGGTCGAGTGCCCCAACGAACACCCGCTGGTGGCCGCGGAGCTGGCGAGGTGGATCGCCGATGTGGATGCCGCGATCCTCGGTCTCGACACGGTGACGGAAGAGGTCTTCGCGGCGGCCCAACGTTTGCGGGTCGTGTCGCGCTACGGCGTCGGCGTCGATGCGGTGGACCTGGCCGCCGCGACCCGGCACGGCGTGGTCGTGACCATCACGCCCGGCGCCAACAGCGTCGCCGTCGCCGAGCTGGCGATCGCCTTGCTGATGGCCCTGGCCCGCAGCATCCCGTATCACGACCGGGTGGCGAAGCAGGGCAACTGGAGCCGTGTGCAGGGCATGGAACTGGCCGGCGCGACGATGGGGCTCGTCGGGCTGGGCCGGATCGGCCGCGAGGTGGCGCAGCGCGCCGCGGCGCTGGGGATGCGCGTCCTCGCCTACGATCCATTCGTCACGCCGGAGAATCTCGGTGATGCGCCGGTGCAGTTGCGCACCCTGGAAGAGTTGCTGGCGGAAAGCGACGCGGTCAGCCTGCACCTGCCGCTCACCAACGACACGCGCAACCTGATCGATGCGTCGGCGCTTGCCCGCATGAAGCCCACCGCCTATCTCATTAACACGGCGCGCGGGGGTCTGGTGGACGAGCAGGCGTTATACGATGCGCTGGTCGCGAAGAAACTGGCTGGCGCGGCGTGCGACGTGTTCGTCAAGGAGCCGCCCGATGCGAGCGGGTTGGTGGCGCTGGACAACTTCATCGCGGCGCCCCACATCGGCTCGGCCACCGCACAAACAACATTGAAAATGGGGTTGATGGCCGCGGAAAACGCCCTGGCGGTCTTGCGCGGCGAACGGCCCGCCGGTGTGGTCAACCCGGAAGTTTACGCGTTGAAATAGCGTGTATGCAAAGTTGGTTGGCAGGTAGGGGCGGGTTCTGCGCCCTTCGCGGCAGGTGTATCTGCGATGGCAGCCATGCGATCAAGTCTGGCTTTTCCAATCACGTGGAGAAACCCGCCCCCTACAACAGAAAATAGGAGGATGACATGTCGGAAATGTTGACCGCACTGGGACGTATCGGCCTGGTGCCTGTGGTGAAGATCGATAAAGCAGCGGACGCCGTGCCGCTCGGTCAGGCGTTGGCCGCGGGTGGCTTGCCGTGCGCTGAAATCACTTTCCGCACCGCGGCGGCCGAGGAGGCGATCCGCAACCTCGCCGCGGCGCTCCCCGAGATGCTGCTGGGCGCGGGCACCGTGCTCACCGTCGAGCAGGCGGAGAAGGCAGTGATCGCCGGTGCGCGTTTCATCGTGTCGCCCGGCTTTGGCCCCGCGGTTGTCGACTGGTGCATCCGCCAGGGCGTGCCGGTGCTCCCCGGCGTCGCGACCCCCACCGAGATCATGATGGCGCTCGATAAAGGCATCAAGATCGTCAAATTCTTCCCGGCCGAGGCGCTCGGCGGCATCGCCACGCTGAAGGCGTTCAGCGCGCCGTTCGGCGGGGTCAAGTTCATGCCGACCGGCGGGGTCAGCGCGGCCAATCTGCCCGACTACCTGGCGCTGCCCGCGGTTCACGCCTGCGGCGGCACCTGGATGGTGGATGGCAAGCTGATCGCCGGCGGCCAGTTCGCCGAGATCACGCGGCTGGCCGCGGAGGCGCGTGCCGTCGTCCGCCACGTGCGCGGAGAATAAGGACCTTTTCATTCGTCGCCAAACTGTGCTAGAATTCCCACGCAACCGCGCAGGAGTTCTGGCATGACTCAGCACGCCCATCTTGACCCTTCCCCCTTCTTCCTGGAAGGGGGCAGACCGGGGTCCTGTTGATCCACGGCTATACCGGCTCACCGACGGAGATGCGCTGGATCGGGGACTATCTCTGCGCGCGCGGGCTGACCGTCTCTGGTCCGCTGCTGCCGGGCCACGGCACGACGCCGGAGGCGATGAACCGCTGCCGTTGGACGGACTGGATCAACCATGCCGAGGCCGCGCTGGCCGATCTCCGCGCGCGCTGCACACGGGTATTCGTCGGTGGGCTTTCGATGGGATCGCTGCTCACGCTCTACCTGGCGGTACACCATCCCGACCTTCCAGGTATCCTCGCCTATTCTCCCGCCGTTTGGACTGCTACCTCGAAGATCTATCTGACCCCTCTGATCAGACACTTTGTTGCCTTCCTGCCCAAGTCCATTGAGAGCGACCTGGCGGACCTCGAGGCCGATCGCCAGCTTTGGTGCTATGACGTCGATCCGGTGGGCGCAGCGGCCGAGCTGCTGAAGTTGATCCTCGATGTGCGAAGATCGTTACCAAAGGTCGTTTGCCCCGTCATCATCATCCACAGCACACGGGATGCAGCCATCCACCCGGCCAGCGCGCAACGCACTTTCGAGCGGATCGGCGCGCAGGACAAGCAATTGATCACGCTGCACAAGTCGGGACACTGCATCACGGTGGACACTGAGTGGGAATACGTCGCCGGACGCAGCTATGATTTTATCGTTGGCCGCGGCGGCTGAGGGAGGCTCACATGTTCAGGCGATATTTCTGGCTGAGCCTGGCGGTGGCTGCGCTTCTGTTTGGGGCGTTGACCGCGGCCGCCGCGGTGGGGGGAAGCGCAACTTCGATTCATGCGCGTACTGCGCAAAGTGCGAGCACACCCCTGATGCCAGACGGCACGGCTCGGCATGTAGTGCGCATCGGGGAAACGCTCAGGATCATCGCCCAGCGCTACGGAGTGGACATGCGGCAGTTGGCCGCAGCCAACGGCATTATCAATCCCGACCGGATCTATGTGGGGCAGGTGCTGCGTATCCCGAACACGGCCCAGCCGACCGTTGTGTCGCCGCAACCCACGCCCACCGTGCCGTCCCTTGCTGTCTGTCCGTGCGAGGAGATTGCCATCATCGCTCCCGGCCGCGGGGTGACGGTCACGAATCCGGCGCTGGTTACCGGTTTTGCAGCGTCGCCGTTTGAGCAAACTGTAGTGGTGGCGGTGTTGGACGGCAGCGGTGGACGCATCGGCCTGGCGTCGGGGATCATCATCGGGGAGTATGGAGAGCGCGGACCGTTCAGCGTGACGGTGCCTTTCGCGGTGCCGGCCAATAGCCAGCCGGGACGCATCCAGGTGTTCACCGAAAGCCCGCGCGATGGCGCGCTGGAACATTTGAGCTCGGTGACTGTGATGCTGCAAGGGGCGGGGCTGGATGTGCTGCTGGGACAGCTCGATGCGGCGATCAACGCCAAGGACTATGCGACTCTGGAATCCTTGATGGCTCCCAACTTCAGCCTCGGCCTTTACCGCTCCGAGCGCGCCCGGTTCAAACCCGACCAGATGCGCGAGCGCCTACAACTGAGCTATCTGGGCCCCGGTGCGCCGCGGTTGGATTTCAGCGTGGACGCGCGCGCGGTTAGGATCGCAGGTTGAGCTCGGGCCTGAGATCGATCACGTGGTGTACAGCACGGGCTGGGGGCCCAAGCAGGACGACGATGCATTTTTGTTGGTCGGCAATGTAGATGATCGGGCCAGATGGATCGGCATGTTATATGTGCCCCATGCCCTGATCGATTATCATCCGGTCGCGACCCGCGCGACCGGATGAGCGCTGACGAGGGCCGACCTGTTTCAGGGGAGATCTTTTATGGCGGATGATAGCCACCAGTATGACGTTCTTTGCTACGGCACCATCAGCGTCGAGAATGTGACGCATCTTCCGCACTTGCCGACGCCGCGCCGTGATGCGGCGGCGCAGTCGGATCATGACGAGTTGGGCGGCGAAGCTGCGAATGTGGCTGCATTTCTGGCTACCTGGGGGCTCCGCGTTCTGTTGGTCGGCAACGTCATCGGCGCTGATCGCAAAGGTGACTTCATCCTCAAGGAGTTGAAGCGTTATCCATCTATCGACACCTGCTATGTACGTCAGCAGGCAGATATCGTGACGCCCTTCTCGCGTCTCCTTGTCACGCCCGACGGCGATCGCAGCCGCATCGCTTACCGGTACGATCAAACCCCGAAAACAGAATTAACGGCTGAAATGATGCGTCAGGCCCGCCTGCTGAGCGTGGACGCCTATGGTCGAGAGGAACGCGATCGGGCAGCCGAGGTGGCGCGTACACTGGGCAAAACAGTGATCGCCGCAGACGCCATCTGGCCGCAATATCCGCTGGCCAGCCTGAGCGATGTCAACGTGATCTCCAAAATTTGGCTGCAAACCAATTTCCCAGGCGTGTTCGACTACGATCATTCTCTGGAACTGCAGGCGCACGGCACCGGCGTAGTGATCATCACCGACGGCGCCCGGCCCGTACTGGTCGTGCGCGGCGATAGTTCGGCCTTCGGCATGGAGCCTTACGAGATCGCGCATGTCGTGGACACGAGCGGTGCGGGCGATGCGTTCAAGGCGGGGATCATCTACGGCTGGCTGCAACCCGATTGGTCGCTGGAACTTCAGGTCCAGTTCGCCTGCGGCGCCGCGGGCCTTAACTGTAGCCGCGATCGTGCCGTGGATCCACCGCCCAGTCTGGCAGAAATTTTCACGTTGATCCAAGCACAACCGCGTTGAGTCCCGCGATTTTCTTGGCGGTTGTGTTTTCCTCTGTTATACTTGAAGTCATCCGGGCTTGTGGCCCGGTATTTTTTGCTTGAGGATTGCCCCGGTGCGCGGTTGCGAGAAGGTCGCGCAGGAGCAAGAGCGATCTGCATGGATTTACCTGTCTACATATCGCGCAACGGCGTTCTGATACCGCCTGCAGAGGCGCGTATCTCGGTGCTCACCCCCACGCTTTACGGCGCCTACGGCGTATATGAATCGATGCAGGTTGTGGATGGAGCCCCGTTCGAGGTAGCGGCGCATTTGCGGCGTCTGGCGCGTTCGGCTGAGATCCTGGGCTTGCCCTTGCCGGCCGACCGGGTGACATTTCAGCGTTGGATCACTGAGGTACTGGCGGCAAACGATGCATTGACGTGTACGCTGCGGCTTTTCGTCGTGGGGCCAGAGAACGGTAGAGAAACTGTTGCCTTCATCTGGCCGCAGCCACCACCGGTCTATCCACAGGCATACTATGCGTTGGGAGCGACGGCGATCACCTTTGAAGGCTATCGTTATCTCCCGCAGGCGAAGTCGCTCAACTCGCTTGTCAGTTTCCTGGCGCAGCGGACGGCGCGGGCTCGACCGGCGTTCACGAGGCGCTTCTACATCGCGAGGGCTGCCTGACCGAGGGCGCCAGCAGCAATCTGTTCGCCGTCGTGGCAGGCGTTGTGCTGACGCCACCCGCGCCGACTGTGCTCTCTGGCGTCACGCGTGATTTGGTCATTGCGCTGGCGGACACCCACGGCGTACCCCTTCAGGAGGCGCCGCTCCCATTGACAGAGATGTCACGCTGGGACGAGTGTTTCATCACCAGCTCGAGCCGGCACGTCATGCCGATCACGACGGTGGATGGACGTTCGGTTGGCGCCGGTCGTGTCGGTCCGCTGACCCGACGCTTGATGCTGCTTTTTGATACCTATTTCGCGGAATCGTTGCGCCACGTGAGCGGGTGACCCTCAGGGCCGGTCAATTCGCGGGTCCCGACAGTCAGGCACATGCACTCGCTTGGCGTGCCCGCGGCGATTGCAGATCTGGGGTCCCTGTGATAGGATTTTTGGCTTGGACCGGCGCAGTGATCCCTTAGTACTACAACCACACTTGAGATTCAACGAACCTTAAGTCCGTCGAAAGGCGGGCATGCGCAGGGCTGAGTGCCACGCATCGACCGGTTCAGAGCCGGGCCGCGAATAAGATCGGTTGTAGTGCTAGTAGAGGAATCTGTACGGGCAAACCGTGGGAGCCATGGGAGTGGGCATGGAAATTAGACAGTACGCAGCTCTTATCCGAAAGTGGAGTTGGCTGATCATTCTCTTGATCCTCGTCGCGGGTGTCGCGGCGTATCTCGTTAGCAAGGGCAGCACACCGGTTTATCAGGCATCGGCTACGCTGATGGTCAACCAGGCTGCCAACCCGACGATCGTTACCGGCTACTCCGATATCCTGACCAGCGAACGGCTCGCGCGCACCTATGCGAACCTATTGGTCAGCCGGCCTGTCCTGGACGAGACGGCTCAGCGCCTGGGGATGTCCATCGAAGCTCTTGGCTGGCACCGTTCACCGTGACACCGGTGCGTGACACGCAGTTGCTGCAGATCAAGGTTGAAAGTATCGTCCCTGAGCTCGCGGCGCAGATTGCTAACACCTTGCCTGAGGTCTTTCGTGGAAGCGCAACGCCGAGATGCAACTGGGCCGCGTCGCGGCATCCAAGAGCAAGCTGGAAGATGAGATAGCCCGCACTGAGCAGGACCTGGCTGACACGCAGCAGCAATTGAAGTCCGTCACAGACGATACCCAACGCACGCGCCTGGAGACGAGCCTGGCTCAGTATCGCAACACTTACTCCACCCTGGTCGCCAGCTATCAGCAGGTGATATTGGCTGAGGCGCAGGCCACCAACAATATCGTCGTCACAGAGCCTGCAACGATCCCGGAACGCCCGATTCGGCCCCGCACCCGCACCAATGTCATGCTCGCGATGATCGTGGGTGCGCTGATCGGGCTCGGCATCGCCTTTCTCGTCGAGTACCTTGATGATACGATCAAGACTCCGGACGATGTCAGTCGGGTTTCCGGCCTTTCCACCCTGGGCGCGATTGCACGGCTGAAGGAGAGCGGCGGTTCCCGGCAATTGGTTGCCTGGCTGCGCACTAAGGCGCCTGAGTCGGAAGCCTATCGCACGCTGCGCACGAACATCCAGTTTTCAAGTGTGGACAGGCCGATTCGGAGCTTGTTAGTGACCAGTTCGAGTCCCGGCGAAGGCAAAAGCACCACAACGGCCAATCTCGCCGTCGTGCTTGCGCAGACCGGCCAGCGTGTGATTGTGGTGGATACCGATCTGCGGCGCCCTGTCCTGCACAAAGTCTTCGGGGTTCCCAATAACGTCGGGCTCACCAATGCGCTGCTGGCCGGTGAGAACGTGTCGCTCGATGGTTACCTGCAACCTACGGAGACCGAGACCCTTTCCGTGCTGACCAGCGGCCCGATCCCGCCCAACCCGTCCGAGATGTTGGGATCGCATCGCATGGCGCACCTGGTTTCCGTGCTTTCACAGGCCGCGGACATCGTGCTTTTCGATAGCCCGCCCGTCCTGGCGGTGACCGATGCGGTTGTGATGGCGAGGCATGTGGATGGTGTGGTATTAGTGGTCGACGCCGGCCACACGCGGAACACGCCCTGGTCCAGGCCGTAGGCGAGTTGCAGAAGACTGGCGCCAATCTCCTGGGCGTGGCTTTGAATCGGCTGGACAGCCGTCGGGGCGGGTACTACTACTATTACTATTCTGAGGATCAGGACGGCCAACGACGGCGATCCTTGGCACGGCGCGGCGCCAGGCTGCGCTTGCCGTGGCAGCGCACGCCGGTATGACCTGGACGCGGGATATGCATTAGCAGGAAACAACAAAGAAGCTGGAAACCAGACGCGGTTGTCGGTTTCCAGCTTCTTGCTTCCAGCTTCCAGTAACGTTTACTTCAGGCCCATCGCCTTATACAGCGCGGCGTAATCCAGGTTCTCTTCCAAGAGCGTGGTGAAGCGCTCCATCTTCTTGGGCTGCTGGAAGCGGCTCTTACCGAAGAATCCCTTCGATGATCTCGATGGTGGCCAGCGTGTCGAGCTTGGTCAGCAGCACCGGCACGCACAGCTCCTCGGCGCGGTTCAGCACCGACGGGCTGGGGTAGATGTTGCCGGTCAGGATCAGACAACTGGTCGAGGTCTCCAGCGCGGCGAGCTGGATGTCGGCGCGGTCGCCGCCGGTGATCACAGCCTTGTGGGGTTTACGGCGGAAGTAGCTCAGCGCGCTCTCCACGCCCATCGCCCCCACCAGCATGTGCTCCACCAGCTCATCGGCGCACTCGCTGCTGCACAGGATCTCAGCCTGGAGACCTTCGGCCAACTCGCGGCCGCTGGGAGCTGACAGCATTTGATCCTTGGGCAGGACACCGAACACCTTGATGTTGTGGCGGGCCAGGAACGGCACGATAACGTCCCTGACGATTTCCGCCTGGGTCTTGGGCACTTCGTTGATCACCACGCCCAGGAAGTTCTTGCCGAAGTAGTTTTGCGCGGTCATGGCGCGGTCGACCAGCAGGGTGTCATCGTATTTGATGACCGCCAACACGCCCGCATCCACCAGATCGACCACCTTCTTCGGCGGCAGACCGGCGACGTAACCCTCGCGCAGGCTGCGGCCGCCCTCCATCACCAGCACGTCGCGGCCTTCGGCCAGCTTGGTGAATGCATCTTTCAGCTTGGGCTGAAAGTCGGTTTCGGGCCCGCGCAAGAGCTGTTCCAGCTTGGCCGGTGTCAGCGCCACGGGCGACATCAGCTCGGCTGGCTCGGCCATCCCGTAGACCTGCTTGGCGAAGAACACGTCCTCGTCATAGGCCACGCCTTCTTTGACCTGGCAGTTGACGTACACCGGTTTCATATACCCGGCCTTCAGGCCATCCTTCTGGAACCGCAGCCCCAACCCGATGCACAGGGCGGACTTGCCGGAAAACGTTTCGGCGGAGGTAATGTACAAAGCCTTCATGATATTGACTCCTAGTCGAGTAGTCTCACGGTCTTATTGTCAAAGGATTTGGTAGTCAGATATAAGACTACTTCAAAGCCAGCCGCATGTCAATCCCCAAGACACCCTTGCCCTGCTCGAATACCATCAGCGGGTTGATGTCCAGTTCGACGATTTCCGGGAAGTCGGTGACGAGCTGGCTGATGCGCAGCAGGGTGTCGACGATCGCGGCCTGATCGGACGGCTTCTCGCCGCGCACGCCGCGCAGCAGTTTGTAAGCGCGAATCTCGCCCAGCATCTCGGTCGCCGCGCGGCGGTCGAGCGGCGCCACGCGGAACGTCACATCCTTCAACGCCTCCACGTAGATGCCGCCCAGGCCGAACATGATCAAGGGGCCAAACTGCGGATCGCGGTTCACGCCGATGATCACCTCGCGGCCGCCCTTGACCATCTGCTGGATCTGGCAGCCCCAGATCGTCGCATCGGGCATGAAACGCTGGCCGCGGTAAACCAACAGGTCGAAGGCATCGCGCACTTCGCTGGCCGAGGTGATGTTCAGCTTGATGCCGCCGATGTCGGACTTATGCAGGATGTCCGGCGAGGCGATCTTCATCACGACCGGGTAGCCGATGGATTCAGCGAACGCCACCGCCTCGTCTGCGGTAGCGGCTACGGCCGACTTGGGCAGCGGGATGCCGTACGCTTCCAGCACGTCGCGGGCCTCGGCGTCGCCCATGGTCACGCGGCCATCAGCGCGCACCTTGGCGAAGATGTCCTTGATCTTGGCACGATCCACCGCGAATTCCTCGACAGCCAGCCGCGGTGTGTTGAGCCAGGTTCGATGCTCCCACATCGCGGCAATGGCCGCCACGGCCCGTTCCGGCACCTGGTAGTTGGGCACGTCGTAGGACCGCAACACCTCGACACCCTTGCGGATGGCGGCGTCGCCCATCATCGCGCCGAAGACCGGCTTGCCGTATTGCTTCGACAGTTTGCCCAGCACCTCGGCGGTCTCCGGGATCTGCGTGGAGGTCTGCGGTGTGAGGACCAGCAGGACGGCGTTGACGTTCGGATCCTTCAGCGCAGCCTCGATGCCCAAGGCGTAACGTTCGGCCGGCGCATCGCCCAGCACGTCGATCGGGTTGGCCACGCTGGCCGCGGCCGGCAGCAGCGCCTGAAGGTTTTGTTTGGTTTCGGGCGTGAGGCCAGCCAGGTGCAGGCCCGCATGTTCAATGGCATCGGACGCCATGATGCCGGGACCGCCGGCATTCGTGATCACGGCGATTGCGTTGCCTTCCAGCAGCGGTTGGCGGGCGAAGGCCTGGGCGTAGTCGAACAGATCCTGCACCGAGCCGGCCCGGATGATGCCGCACTGCTTGAACGCCGCATCGTAGGCCGCCTCGGAGCCGGCCAGCGTGCCGGTGTGCGAGGAGACAGCCTTCGAGCCGGCGCTCGTGGTGCCGGACTTGATCGCGATGATCGGTTTGTGACGGGTGACCTCGCTGGCGACGCGGATGAACTCCGGCCCGTCGGTGATCCCTTCGAGGTAGCCCATGATGGCCCGCGTTTCCGGATCCTCGGCCCAGGCCTTCACCAGGTCCAGCTCGTTGATGTCAGCCTTGTTGCCGATGCTGTAGAAGCGGGAGAAGCCGATGCCCTGGCCCAGCGCCATGATCGAGGATCGAGGTGCATAGCGCGCCGGACTGCGACATGAAGGCGATCCTGCCCCGACGCGGCATCCCGGCGGCAAACGAGGCGTTCAGCTTGAGCACGGTGTCGATGATGCCCAACACATTCGGGCCGACGATCCGCATCCCGTAGCGCTTGGCGATGTCGATCACCTGCTGTTCCAGCGCCTTGCCGGCCGGGCCCACCTCGCGGAAGCCAGCGGTGATGATCACAGCGCCCTTCAAGCCGCGCTGCCCGCACTGCTCCAACACGCCCGGCACCGCTTTGTTCGGCACCAGGATCACGGCCAGATCCACCGGGTCGGGGCAATCCATCACGCTGGCGTACGCCTTACGACCCAGGATCTCGGGCGCGGTCGGGTTGATCGGGTAGATGCCGCCCTCGTAGCCGTACTGGATGATGTTATTGAGGACTTGATAGCCCAGCTTCTCTGGGCTGGTGGAGGCGCCGACGACTGCGACGCCTCGCGCTTCGGTAAACATTTCGAGCATAGTTTCACGTCCCGTGTGTGAGATGGCTCCTTGCAAATCACGTGCCAAGTGCGGAGGCACTTGGCACGCAGTCGATGAAGACACAGAACCCAGACGGCAGCCGTTCGGCCCCCGTCAAAGCACGTGTATTCTGGCACGGATTCAGCGCACGGTAAATGACGCAGGTCATGTCGGCGGAAAGCGGTTTGGCGCCTGGGGCAACTGAGGGTAAAATTCGTTCATCGCGCACACGTGTCGGCGACGAGTATGAATCAAAAACGGTTGGAGCGGTCATGATTTACCTGGATCATTCGGCCACTACCCCGGTTGATCGACGGGTGGTGGATGCCATGTTGCCCTACTGGACGGAGAGCTACGGCAATCCATCCAGTCTTTACGGGCTGGGCCGCCGCGCGGCGGCCGCGTTGGAAGATGCGCGCGGCCAGATCGCCGGCGTGCTGAATTGCCAGCCGGCCGAGATCGTCTTCACCGGCTGTGGCAGCGAGAGCGATAACCTGGCGCTGCGCGGGGTGGGACTCGCCGCGGCCGCGTGGGGCAAGCGTCATATCATCACAACGCCGATCGAGCATCATGCGGTGCTGCACACGGCCACCGATCTGGCCGAGCGTTTCGATTTTGAAGTCACGCAGCTTCCGGTGGATCGCGACGGGCTGGTCGATCCCGCGGCAGTGGCCGCGGCCATCCGACCCGACACCGCGTTGATCAGCGTGATGTACGCCAACAACGAAATCGGTACGATCGAGCCGATCGCCGAGATCGGCGCCGTGGCTCGTCGGCACGGAATCCCTTTGCACACCGACGCGGTGCAGGCTGGCGGCCAGTTGCCGCTGGATGTGCAGGCGCTCAACGTCGATCTGCTGGCGCTGTCGGCGCACAAATTCTACGGCCCAAAAGGCGTAGGGTTGCTCTACGTGCGCCGCGGCACGCGGCTGCTGTCCACACAGACGGGCGGCAGCCAGGAGCGCGGCCGTCGCGCGGGCACCGAGAACGTGCCCTACATCGTCGGCATGGCGGCCGCGTTGGAACTGGCCCAGGCCGAACGCGAGGCCGAGAGCGCGCGCCTGCAGGCTACTTGCGCGACCGGCTCGTCTCATCCCTGTTGGCGCGCATCCCCGATGCGACATTGACCGGTCATCCAACGCAGCGGCTGCCGGGTCATGCCAGCCTGATCATCCGCGGCGTCGAGGCGCAGTCGGTCCTGATCGCCCTCGACCTGGCAGGCGTGGCGGCGTCCTCCGGCTCCGCATGCGCCAGCGGTGCGCCGACCCCCAGCCACGTGCTCACCGCGCTGGGCTGCGATCCGACCGATGCGCTCGGCGCGCTGCGGCTGACGCTGGGCCGGGAGAATACTGAGGCGGACGTGGATTTCGTGGTTGCGAAGTTGCCGGAGATCGTGGAGAAGTTGCGAGGTACAGGGTAGACAAGGAAACAGGGTAGACAAGGAAACAGGGAAACAGGGAAACAGGGAAACAATGCCTCCACGTCCTTGTCTACTTGTCTACTTGCCTACTCGTCTACTTGCCTACTTATCTACTTGTCTACCTGTCTACCTGTCTACCCACTCCCTGGAACACCGAACATGCCTGAACGTGTCGTCGTCGCCATGAGCGGCGGGGTGGATAGTTCCGTGGCCGCGGCGCTGCTGGTTGAGCAGGGTTACGAGGTCATCGGCGTGATGCTGCGCCTGTGGTCCGAGCCGCTGTCGCCCACGCTCGGCGGCGGGACAATCGCGGCCGCGACGAATCGCTGTTGCTCGGTCGAGTCGGTGCACGACGCACGCGGTGTGGCTGACAAGCTGGGCATCCCTTTCTACGTGCTCAACGCCGAGGAGACTTTCGAGCGGGAGGTCGTGAGACCGTTCATCGTGACCTACGCGGCGGGTCGGACGCCGAACCCTTGTCTTAGCTGTAATCGGCAGATCCGCTTCGGCTATCTGCTGAACTACGCCGTGCGGACGCTGGACGCCCGCTACCTGGCGACCGGTCATTACGCCCGCATCCGGCGCGGAGAGGATGGCCGCTATCAACTCTGGCGCGGCGCGGATCGGGGCAAGGATCAATCGTACGTCTTGAGCGTGTTGGGGCAGGCCGACCTGGCGCAGGCGCTCTTCCCGGTGGGTGCGTACACCAAGCCGCAGGTGCGCGCCCTGGCTGCCGAGCGCGGCCTGCCGACGGCGTCACGCGTCGAGAGCCAGGATCTGTGTTTCATCGCCGACGGGGATTACCGCCGCTTCCTGGCCGACCACGCGCCAGAAGCGATGCGCCCTGGCCCGATCCTCGACACCCGCGGCCGTCAGTTGGGCGTGCATGCCGGCTTGCCTGGTTATACGATCGGCCAGCGCGGGGGATTGGGCATTGCCGCGGCGCAGCCGCTCTATGTACTGGCGCTGGACACGACCCGCAACGCGCTGATCGTCGGTACCGGCGCTGAGCTGGGGCAGAGCTGGCTGCGCGCAGGGCCGATCAACTGGATCGACGGCGGGCCACCAGCCGCTGCATTCGAGGCGGAGGTGCAGATCCGCTACCGGGCGACGCCTGCCGCGGCCACCGTCACGCCACTGGCTGGCGGGGATGCCGAGGCGCAGTTTGTCGCGCTGCTGCGGGATATCACCCCAGGCCAGGGGGCAGTGTTTTATGAGGGTGAGCGCTGCCTGGGCGGCGGAACCATCAGCCGGACGCACAGCGGCAAGGAGAGCGCCGTATGATCCCTAACACGTGGTTCGACCTGGCGCTGGATGTTGTGCTTTCACCGGGCCTATGGCTGAGCGTGCTGCTGGCGCTGCTCTACGCGCTGCTTTTCTCGGTCTGGCGCTGGGGCGGCTGGCGGCAGTTGGGGCGCGACGTGTTGGCTGGGCTGCTCGGTTTTGCGGCCGGCCAACTGATTGGCACACTGACGGGCTTCGATTGGGGGCGCATCGGTCAGGTGCAGCTCCTCCTGGGCACCGCCGGCGCGGTTGCGCTGCTGGCCATGGGGCGCACGTTCTGGCGCACGGACAAGCGCGCTTGAAATGTTCGCGGCTTGCGTTTTGAGCTTTACGAATTATCTCTTGTGTGCTACACTGGTTGCGTTGGAGGCAATGAATGAACCTCAGCAGTGTACGTGATCTAAGCATCATTATCCTGGCACTGGAGTCCCTCGTGGTTGGCGTCTTGCTGGGCGTGCTTATTGTACAAGTCACGCGGCTGGTGAGGCTGCTGCGCGACGAGGTCATGCCGATCCTCTATTCGACGCAAGAAACGTTGGGCACGATACGCGGTACAACGACCTTTGTGAGCGATCGCGTCGTGCAACCGGTTGTCAAAGTGTCCAGCTACACGGCCGGTATGCGGCAGGCTGTGAGTGTGCTATTTGGCCGCAGTAATGGGCGGGGTTAAGCGCCAAGGAGAGTATTCCATGAGTTCAAAAGGTGGTGGCTTCATCATCGGGTTGGCGATCGGTGCACTGGCAGGCGCGGCCGCCGCGCTTTTGCTTGCGCCGGAATCGGGCGAAGATCTACGCAAGGGCATCGGCGAGAAAAGTGACGAGCTGAAGACGCGGGCCCAGCAGCAGGTGGATTCGATGCAGGAACAGGGCCGCATCGTGCTGTCCGACAATGTCAAGAAGGCGCAGCAAGTCGTGCAGGATGCTCAGGTCAAGCTGACCAAACCCGTCGCAGCGCCGGATGTCCCTGAAGAGATCCCGGCGTGACGTTCAGCATTTCCTGACGCCGTTCCAATCAAAAACACTCCGGTCGCGCACGATCGGATAAATAGCCAACGCTCCACAGGCTGAGTCTGGCGACTCGACCTGTGGAGCGTTGGCGTCTCCGTCCTCTCAGTTGCCCGTGTACAACTGTCGCAGTGCTTCCGGGAAACTGGCGAGGATGTCCCGCGCCACGACACCCCCCAGCATTCCCGTCCGGGAGATCAGCAGCCCGGCCTGTCCATGCAGATAGGCGCCGAGAACGCTTGCCTCGAACGCTGGCAGGCCCTGCGCCAGCAGCGCGACGATGCCGCCTGCCAGCACATCGCCGCTGCCCGCGGTGGCCAGCACCGACAGTGCGAACGGCAATACGGCGGTCCGGCCATCGGGCGCCGCGATCACGGTATGCGGGCCTTTCAGCAACACGATGTGACCCCACTGGGCGGCCCAGCGGCGAGCGTTTTCGATCCGCCGGGCATTGACATCGCCGACCGCCATCCCGGTCAGGCGGGCCATCTCGCCGGGATGGGGCGTGAGGATACTGCCGGGGGGCAGTCGGTCGGGCCAGCCGGGCAGCTTCGCCAGGAGGTTCAACGCGTCGGCGTCTACCACGAGGAGCCCCTGCCACGCGTCCTTCGGCAGACCGTTGTCCGCGAAGAGCGTTTCGATGAAACCCTGAGCATCCTCGGTGCTCGTCAGCCCTGGCCCCACCAGCAGCGCATCGTAATCTTCCACAGCAGCCAGGAGCTTGGCCGCGCCCGCGGCGGTGTGTACACCCTCCGGGCCGGGCAGGGGCAGCCAGGTCACTTCGGGCAGCGCGCCGGCCAACGCCGCGTGCAGGGGCAGCGGGATCGCCAGCGTGACCAGGCCCGCGCCGGCCCGTGTGGCGGCCGCGGCGCTCAGGTAGGCCGCGCCCGTGTAGTTGAGCGAGCCGCCGGCGATCAGCGCCTTGCCGAAGGTGCCTTTGTGCGCATCCATCGGGCGCGGCGGCAGCCACCTGTGGATGTCCTCCGGCCCGATCAGCTCGACCGCGATCTCGGCGATCAACTCCTTCGGCACGCCGATGTCGACCACGGCGAGCAAGCCGCAGGCGCCGGCCCCGGGGAACTGGAGCTGACCCCATTTGGGGCAGGCAAATGTTACCGTGACTGAGGCGGGGATTGCCGCAGGGTCCAGCATGCCGGTGTCGCAATTCAACCCGCTGGGGCAGTCCAGGGCCAGAACGGGCAGCTCGGGCCACGGCAACCGCGGCGACTCCTCGTCATCCCAGTCTGCGTCCCACTCCTCCTCGTCTTCATCCTCGTCGAACACACCTCCGGGCATGCCTTCAGCGCCGAAGAGGTCCGACCCTTCTTCGGAATCAAAGTCAGGATCAAACAGATCGTCATCGTCAAACGCAGCGGGTGCGGGTCGCGGCGGCATGGGTGCGCCCAGGCCGATGGCCTCCATAATAGGAAAACGGGGGATGCCGAGAGTTTCAAGGCCGGGTTCGGGCTCAAAAGTCCGGCGGGCGATGATCTCATCTCTGGCAACTGTCATGATTTCCGCGAGCTGGCCGTCGATGGGCCGGGCTGCGCCGGTGCCCAGCAGGGCGTCGATAATCAGATCTGAACGCCTGATTTCCTCGCGCAACTTGGCGTAGTCGGGGTCGTTGTCGGCCCAGAGGATCGTCGTGCCGCGGCGGCGCTGCTTGAGCTTGCGGAAGTTGGCGTCGCCCTTGATGTCGCGCTTCCAAATGTAGAGCGTGATCTCGATGTCCATCTCGCGCAAGTAACGAGCCGCCACCAGCCCGTCGCCGCCGTTGTTGCCCGGGCCGACCAGCACAAGGACACGTTCCTCAGGCTCGATGAGCTGCAGAGCGACCGCGGTGCTTGCCACGGCCTGGCCAGCAAGCTCCATCATCGTCGCGTAGGCGTGGCCCCCGGCGTCCGCAGCCTGCTCGATCCGGCGCATTTCCTGCACATTAACGAGCTTCATCCGGTTTCTCCTTTTTTCAGAGGAAAATCTGTGTAAATCCGTGTAAATCCGCGGCAGGTTTCGACTCGGAGCGTCGGTCGTCTTTTGTAACGCCGCCACCGCTATCAGCCGCCGTGATCGGCGCTCGCCGTGATCGGCGCTGAACTGACGGCTCTGCCCTGCGCCAGCCGCCACGCGATCAGGAACATGCTTCCGACCACCGGGATCAGGAGCAGCAGGTAGACCAGGCGGAACAGCGTCGAAGGCGAGCTGCCGATCGGATCCAGCGGATGGCGCAGCACGCCGGTGCGGCCGAGGAGAAACGCCACGGCGATCGCCAGCAGGATCGCAGCCGCGGCGGTGAACCGGTCGTCCTTGAGCAGGCGGGTGATCACGATCACGACTAACCCGGCGACCAACACTTGCAGCGTCATCGTCACGCGCGGCTCGCCCCAGGCGATCCACGGCCCCCAGGTGAGCCGGGTGGCCGGGATGCTGACAAGGAAGTGGGCAACCCAATAACCCCAGCCGCAGAGCAGCAGCGCAGCCGTCCAACGGGCGAGCGCCGGCCGCGGCCGGATCAGATAGACCAGGCCAGCGATCCCGGCTGCCCAGAAGCCGACCATTCCGGCACGACTCAGCGCGCCGTGAAGATAGACGATCTTGATGACCCAGCCCAGGGTCTTCTCGCCCGGCATCAGGATCAGGACGAGCGCGGCGAGGGCAATACACAGAGCCAGCACGAACCAGAAGCGGCGGCGCAGGAATGCTGTCACGGAGGCAAACCTCGGATCGGAGATGATCGTTCGTGGAGGCATGATACCTGAAGATGGCAGCGGCGGCAAACGTGGCGCGGCTGCCATCAAGCAAACTCCCGCTTGCTGCGCACGTAAACACGTGCTACACTGTTGTGCGTGGAGGCAGTCATGGAAATGCAGAACATCACCCTGTCTGTGCCCAAAGCGATTCTGTACAAAGCGAAGCGCGTGGCGCTTGAAAAGCACACGTCACTTTCGGGCTTGTTGACCCAGGCGCTCACCGAGATTGTGGAGAGCACTGAAACCTACGATGTAGCCCGGCGTCGTCAAACTGCGCTCCTTGAACACGGCCTCGATTTGGGCACACAGGGAACTATCGCCTGGACGCGGGAGGATCTCCATGCGCGCTGAGCGTGCCTTGCAGTTCGTGGACTCCAACATCCTGATCTATGCCTACGATGTCACGGCCGGGGTGAAGCATGAGCAGGCGAAGGCGCTGGTGGCCAGGCTTTGGGAGTCCAGGGATGGCTGCTTGAGCATCCAGGTGCTGCAGGAGTTTTATGTCACGGTCACGCGGAAAGTTGCCCGGCCTATGGCCGGCGATGTGGCCGCTGAGGTTGTGGCCGACCTCGCAGCATGGCGGGTCCACGCGCCGATTGGCGAGGACGTGAACCAGGCCATCGCCATCCATCGGCGCTACGCGATCTCGTTCTGGGATGCGATGATCGTTCGTAGCGCAGCTCAACTCGGATGCGCCACGCTGTGGTCCGAAGATTTGAATTCCGGGCAGGTTTACGCGGGCGTCCGCGTCGAAAACCCATTCGCTGAGCCGGAGAAAGGATAGCGCGCATGGCCTGGCTTCTGCCTCTTATCCTTTGGCTGATCCTGTTTGGACTTACTCGCCTTGCCTTCCAGCGCGGCCGCCTGAAGACACCCTGGCATCGGGAGGTGGTCGCGTTGGGCCTGCTGGCGCTGGCCGCGCTGGGCTTCTTCTGGCGCGTGGTCGTCGGGCAAAACTGGATGCCGGCGGACGGCGGCGATCTGGTTTCGTTCCTCTTCCCGACCTATCGGTTTGCCGCGGCGTCGCTGCACCAGGGTTGGTGGCCACTCTGGAACCCGGCGCTTTACGGCGGCGCGCCGCACATCGGCGATATCCAGGCCGGCTTCCTCTATCCGCCGAACCTGCTGCTGTTCTTGTTAAAGCCGGACTTTCCCTATGTCGCGCTGCAATGGTTGAGCATCGGCCACATTTGGTTTGCGGGCGCAGGGATGTATCTGCTGCTGGCCCGCGGGCTGCGGGTGCGCCGCGTGGCCGCGCTCACCGGCGCGCTGGCGTTCATGTTCTCCGACGTGTTCATCGTGCACTTCGGCAACCTGAACTTCAACGCGGTGGCGAGCTGGCTGCCGTGGGTGTTTTGGGCGTACGCTGGAAGCTGGAAGCTGGAAGCTGGAAGTCAGTCGATCGATCGTCGTTACTGATAGCGCCTGTTGCGCAACCTGGGCGCGCGGCGCTGGCCGGGGTGCTGTTGGCGATCGCTACCCTGGCAGGACACATCCAGGCGACGTTGTTCATCGTGATGGCGCTGACGATCTACACGGGGTTGTGGCTCTGGTTGAACCGTGAGGAACCGGGACCCGGACGCCGCGCTGTCTACGCCCTTGTTTCCTTGTCTGCTTGTTTCCTCGTTTCCCTCCTCCTCGCCGCGCCCATCCTCCTGCCGGCGTTCCAGCTTACCGGACACACGGCGCGCGCGGGCTGGGACTACACCCAGGCTGCGGGCTATTCCCTCTCGCCCGCACAGTGGATCGGCTGGCTGATCCCTGGCTTCTTCGGCCGCGGGCCGCAGTTTCATTGGGGCGCGTGGCCGCGGGTGGAGGTGGGCTACATTGGGGTCTTTCCATTGATCCTGGCGGGGCTGGCGCTGGCGCTGCGGCGGGAGCGGCGCACCTGGGCCTGGGCCGGGCTGGCCGGGATCAGCTTCGTGTTGGCGTTGGGCATCTACGCTATCCCGCACGGCTGGCTGACGCTCCTGCCCGGCTTCGGGCAGTTGCGCGCGCCGGCGCGCCTGGTGCTGCTGACCGATTTCGCGCTGGCCGCGCTGGCTGCGATCGGGCTGGATGCCGCGCTGCGTCCGCTGGAGGGGTCTGTCCGGGCTGCGTTCGAGAAGGTCTGGCGGATCGTCGCCTACGCGCACGGCCGCGGTCCTGGCGATCGGTGTGCCGCTGGCCTACCTGGCGCTGCTGCTGGTCCAGGATCGTGACCCGGCGGTCGCGCTGCGCGTCTCTATCACGCTGATCGCTGTCTTGAGCTTCGCCGGGTTGTTGCTGGCAAGCCTGCTGTGGCTCTCGGCGCCGGCGCGGGAACTGGGCGCGGGCGACCACGTTGGGCTGGCTGGCCGCGGGCCTGGTACTCCTCGATCTGGCAAGCCTGGGCGCGTACCAGGATCTGGGCGGCAAGGATCCCAGCCTGGGATTCGAACAGCCCGCCATCGCCGGTTACCTGGCCGGCCAGTCCGGTGGGCCGTATCGGATCGACACGCGCACCGACATCGAGAGTCTGTGGCAGCCGGACACCGCGTTGTTGTATGGCTTCGAGGACGTGGGCGGGGTGGCGAATCCGTTGGCGCTGGCCGACTGCTGACTCGCTACTGGGAGAACCTCGGCTCGCGCTCCAGCGGGCTGTACGATCTGCTCAACATTCGTTACGTGATCGCCAAGAAGGACGTGACGCTGGACTGGGACAAGTTTGCGCTGGCGTTCGACGGCGACCCGCAGCTCAACGTCTATGAGAACCGCCGCGCCCTGCCGCGAGCGTTCTTCGCATCTCAGATCCAGCCAGCCGCCAGCCACGAGGACGCCTGGGTCGCCATCCACGCGCCGGACTTCGACCCCGCGATAACTGCGGTTGTGGAAGATGCCTCGTCCTCAACCTTAACCTCAGCCTTGGCCTCAGGTCAGGTCACCGAGATTGCGTCCGCGCCGAACCGGCTGACGCTTAAGGTCAACGCGGACGGTCCCGCGCTGCTGGTGCTCAGCCAGGTGTGGTATCCGGGATGGCAGGTGGTGGTAGACGGGCAAGCGCGAGGCGCGCCGCTACGGACGGATTATCTGTTCCAGGGCGTGCCTTTGGAGACGGGCAGCCACACCGTGGAGCTGCATTTCACCTCGCCGCTTTGGCGTTTGGGGTGGGTGTTGGCTGGGGTGGTCCTCGATCGTATTGCTCATAGGCGTCTTGATTGGCGTGCGACATCGCGCCCAGAAGGTAAAACTCACGATGAAACACAAAGCGCCGAGGCGTTCGCCTCGGCGCTTGATTGATCTGGCTCCTCGACCTGGACTCGAACCAGGAACCCTTCGGTTAACAGCCGAATGCTCTGCCAATTGAGCTATCGAGGATCAACAGTCCCGATTATATCCAAAACGGGCTGTGCGTCAAATCACCCCAGGTAATCTCTCAGCTTGCGGCTGCGGATAGGGTGGCGCAGCTTGCGCAGCGCCTTGGCCTCGATCTGCCGGATGCGCTCGCGGGTGACGCCAAACTCCTGTCCCACCTCTTCCAGCGTGCGTGCATTGCCATCCTTCAGCCCAAAACGCATCTCCAACACCTTGCGCTCGCGTTCGGTCAACCCGCTCAGGATCTCGGTCATCTGCTCCTTCAGCAGGTGGCGGCTGGCCTGATCGGCCGGCCCGGGCAGGCTGTCATCCTCGATGAAGTCGCCCAGCGAGCTGTTCTCCTCGGTGCCGACCGGGGTCTCCAGCGACATCGGCTCCTGCGAGATGCGCATGACGCGCCGCACCTTGGCCGCGGCGATCGACAGGTTGCGGTGAAGTCTCGGGTCGAGCTCCTGGCCCATGGCCAGGGCGTCCTCGATGGCCCGGCGATCTTCCGCCGGCAGGTAGTCCATTTCCAGCGCGATCTGTTCGGGGGTCGGCTCCTGGCCCAGCTCTTGCATCAGCCGGCGCTGGACACGGATCTGACGATTGATACTTTCCACCATATGGACAGGGATGCGGATGGTGCGGGCCTGATCGGCGATGGCCCGGCTGATGGCCTGGCGGATCCACCACGTAGGCGTAGGTGCTGAACTTGTAACCCAGGGTGGGGTCGAACTTGTTCCACCACGCGCAGGAGGCCAATGTTGCCCTCCTGGATCAGGTCCAGAAACGTCGGCCACCGCCGACATAACGTTTCGCCACGCTGACCACCAGGCGCAGGTTGGCCGACGCCAGGCGCTGCTCCGCGGCCCGACCCCGCTGGCGGACCAGCGTAACTCATCGCGCTCATCCTGGGTAAGGCTGTCACTCTTCAGACGTGGGATGACTCGTTTGCCTTCGGCGATCGCGGTCGCCTCGTGACCTCTTCCTCCACGGTCAGCAGCGCCGTGCGGCCGATCTCGTGTAGGTACATGCGCACCGGGTCGCTGGTGACGGAGGGATCGCCCCAGTCGTCGATCACCTCATGGAGCGGT